>JANSYQ010000003.1 GCA_024742305.1 bacterium
ACTTTCTTGTTCAAATATACTTTTGAAGACTCTTCAATGACGATGGACTGCAACTTTACTTCGTTTACTTGAGAAACTTTGTGGTCCTCTGAAACATGATCCGTAAGCACTTGAATACAGTTGTCAAGGCGTTTTTTGGGGTCTTCAATGTTCAAGGTCGCCATAATTAATCGGTACTCTACCCAGCGCCAGTACCACATGACAAGGTATGCCAACAAATTGTGTTTGTTTTCAAAGTAGCGATATATGGAAGCCTCAGTCGATGAAATTTCCAACGCCAGCTTTTTAAACGTAAAGTCGTCAAAGCCTATTTCTTCAATCAAATCGATGGATGCACGGATCAGCTTTTTCCCCAAATCACTGGAAAGCGGATCCTTTAAGTATACATTCTCATTGATGCGAAACGATATTTTATTCTGAAAGTCTTGCATTCCATTCAAATATTAAGAGTAGCAAACATAATAGTATTACTATCAACTAAGCAAGTTTTAATATTCTTTATGAGATTAATACTACTAATATAAATAGTAAATAATATTTATGGAAACCGCTAAGACTAAGTGGTGACGAGCAACCAAAGGTAATAAAGAGCGAATCCTGTAAGGAAAATAATACCCAACCAGCTCAGATATTTAAGTCCTTTTTTGGGATGATAGGACCTTGGAACCAACGATCCAGTGACCAATTTGTAGTTTACGATGGCAATTAACGGTGCAATAATAAAGCTCAAAGTGGTTGCGATATCAACCAAATCTTTGAGGTTTTTACTCAAAAAGAAAACAATTCCGAAGGAGCCTAGTACTACAATAGCCACCCCCCAACTATAAATCGAACTACTCGATTGTACTTCCTTCCCTACCTTTTCACTTTTCAGAAGTGCCCATGTGCGTGAGAGACTTCTTCCATAACCATCAAATACGGCTATCGCAGTTCCGAACATAATGGAGAACGACGCGGCTGCGATAATTATATAGCTCCACTGTCCGATGAAATTGGTAAACATCCCGATTACTGCGCTGGCGAATGGAGCAGTGCCTTCCGGAAGCTTGTCTCCGGTGCCATAAAGCATATAAGCTCCTAAAGTCAAGAAGCAAAGAGAAAGTACCGCCGAAACGATGTAGCCAAAATTAAAATCAAGTAAGGTTTCTTTCAACGTTGGTTTGTAGCCTGTTTGCTCCATACGCTCAACCGTCCACAAACTGTTCCACGCACTGAGGTCAACTGCGGTTGGCATCCAACCCATTAAGGCGATGATAAAAGGAATGGTACTATCGGACCAAATTTCCACCTCTTGTGCGACTACTTTTGCTTCGGGACCTTGAATTAATGCAAGAACGAAGGCCAGCATAGTAGACAGGAGCAAAACAGCACCGATGACTTTCACTAACGAATCTAGAATCCCATATTTTCCGAGCATGAGAATGACGGCACACCCCAAAAACAAAACGATGGTTACGGTCATTCCGTACTCTGTTAACCCGAACAGGTTTTGCATAAAACCGGAAGTGACAGCGCCCACCGCTGCGCTCACAAAAAACATGCTTCCAATCGTTAGGAGAAAATAAGACCACAACATCCATTTGCCCAAACGTTTGTAGCCATCAATGATACTTTCACCCGTGGCGTTTGCGTAACGACTACCGAATTCAAAGAAAGGATATTTGAACACGTTGGCGGCAATAACGAACGGCACCAAAGCAAACCCGAAAGCCGCTCCAGCGCGCGTACTTTGAACCAAATGGGACACTCCAATACACGTACTGGCAAATAAGATACCCGGCCCTAAAGTTTTGAGTAAGTTGGAAATCCTTTGTTTATCCATTTAGAAAATCATTAAAACAGTGAGAAAAATGATGGACCCAACCAACATCAGCGCAAACGTGTAAGGAAGTATGTCTCGAGCTTTCAATCCTGTAATACCAAGCAATGGCAGCGCCCAAAACGGCTGAAGCATATTTGTCACTTGATCTCCATACGCCAGCGCCATAATTGCCTTGGGTGCACTAACTCCAATATTTGCGGCAGCCTCAATAATTATTGGTCCCTGAATCGTCCACTGACCACCACCACTTGGCACGAAAATATTGACCAACCCAGACGATAGAAACGTATAAATGGGAAATGTTGTCTGGCTAGAATGGGTGGAGAAGAAATCGGAAATTTGTCCAATTAACCCCGAGTACTTCATGATCCCGAGAATTCCGAAATACAACGGAAATTGAATTAAAATTCCGGATGCACCGCCAATAGCGTCATTCACAGCCTTCAAAAATGATCGAATGGATCGGTGCAATAGCAATCCTAAACCGAGAAGAAACAAATTGATAAAGTCCGGAGTAATGAACCCAAAACCAACTATTGGAATTGCCTCAATCATCCGAAATACAAGGTACCAAACGATTAGAAGACCTATCCCCATGGCAAACCACTTAGAAGCATCAATCCTTTCAGCTCCTTCCGAATTCTCAGAAGATTCTTGCCCAAAATCCGAAGAAACTGCATCTTCTTTTGATCGAATTCTTGGTAATGAAACCGCCTTTTCCGATCGCTTGCCCATCCAATACATGAACAGTGGAAGTAGCACCAACAGGAGAACGATTGCCGTGAGGTTCATTCCACCGAAAATGGTTTCGGAAAACGAGTAACGATTCGGTAATTCGGCTATTTGCTCCGGAGTGTAGATCCCCGACATAAACTCTTTAATATGTCCAGGTTCGGCTGCTTTTATCGGGGCTGATCCTGAAATCCCACCGTGCCAAACCATAAGTCCACTGTAACCCGCCGCACCAATAATTGGGTAGTTCAATGGAATGTTATTCCGAACGGCATGCTCTCCAACTTTTCGTGCTAAAATAGCTCCAAAGATGAGTCCGAGCCCCCAATTGAAAAGTGCTACGGCCACGGTTAGTACCGTTACAATAGCTGCTGAAGTTGCCGTAGAATTGCAGTATTGCGTTACTCGACTCACGAGGAAATCCACGGGCTTGGTTAATGCTAAAACGTGTCCTAAAACCAGCATCAGCATCATCTGAAACGCAAACTTCAACCATGGTTCACCCCACAGTCCTTGCTCCCATGAAGTTACCAAGTTCCACGCACGATCCATTCCCGTAACATCGCTTTGCATCGTAAAAAAAGCAATGACAAACGTGACCACCGTCAACAGAATGGCTATGGATAAAGGACTTGGCAATAAAGCACGAAAGGCCTTTTCTATGAGTCGAAAAAATTTCATTCGTAGTTAGCTTCTTGGGTAAAAGTAGGGATTGTCTTCCAAATGAGCTGAATGAGAACCGAACACTCTTTTCAATGAATTTACTTCTTGTCAATGAATCGAAAGGGAGTGGAAAAAATTCATTTATCCTTAGTAGCTTTACGATGTGAATGCTGACGAGAGATATATGCGCCGAGCGCTGGAGCTTGCTTCCTTGGGAGCAGGACACGTAGCGCCAAATCCCATGGTTGGTGCAGTCGTCGTTCACGAGGACCGTATTGTTGGAGAAGGTTATCATGAAAAATATGGTGAAGCACACGCTGAAGTCAACGCAATTAATGCTGTCCAAAACCAAGAAATTCTATCCGAGTGTACCATCTATGTATCTCTTGAACCATGCGCCCATCAAGGGAAAACGCCTCCTTGTGCTGACTTAATCGTTGAGAAACAATTGAAGCGCGTAGTAATTGGATGCGGTGATTCTTTCTCTGAAGTCGATGGAAAAGGAATACAGCGGCTTACATCAGCGGGAATTGAAGTCACCACTTTTGTTTTGGAGGAAGAAGCAAGAGCATTGAACGAGCACTTTTTTACTGTTCAGGAAAAAGGTCGACCGTATGTAATGCTGAAGTGGGCGGAATCAAGGAATGGACGTATCGATGCAAAAGATGAAGAAAAAGATACCGTTACGTGGATTTCACGACCGGAAGTTCAGCCTTTTGTGCATCAACTACGGAGTGAAATGGCCGCGATCATGGTAGGAAAAAATACCATCGAAAAGGACAATCCAAGCTTGACAGTTAGACGTGTAAGCGGCCCAAACCCTTTGCGCGTCGTACTGGACAGTCATTGCTCCTTGACGAAAGATCGGGCGGTTTTCACCGACGGCGGTGCTACTGTTGTATTGAATCTTGAGAAAACAGCCGTTGACGAACCGATCCGCTATGTTCAAATTGAAGATATGCAACCTGCTACGATTTTAAAAGCCCTGCACCAATTGAACATTTCCTCTGTCTTAATCGAAGGAGGTGCAGCAACTTTACAATCGTTTATCGATGCCAACTTGTGGGACGAAGCCATTCAAATAATTGGGCAGGGAACCATTGAAGATGGAACTTACGCTCCAGTTATTCGCGGTACATTAACAGCGCGACAAGAATTACTTGGAGACATTTTAAACAAGTACCGACCATGATTCCGTTAATCCTATCGGTTGCTAGTTCCAGTTTGATCTTTGTTATTTTCAAACTGTTTCGTCACTTCAACATAGACACCTTTCAAGCCATCGTTTTCAACTACGTGACGGCATTTTCCATAGGCATGTTTCTCTATGGCGATCAATGGAACGATGCATACTTGGACGATTCAAACTGGATGTTAGCTGCTCTAACCGCAGGAATTCTATTCATTTGCCTGTTCTTCCTCATGGGAAAAAGCTCCCAGTTAAACGGCGTGGCGTCGACATCTGTGGCAGTAAAAATGAGCATGGCTGCCTCCTTGCTTGCAATGATTGTATTGCTGGGCGCACCGCTCGATTTCCTAAACGGATCGGGAATTTTGCTCGCAATCTTGGGAGTTTTTCTAGTTTCTTATTCCAAATCGGCGAAAGTAAATTCCTCTTGGATGCTGATTGTCTTGTTCTTGGGCAGCGGCATGCTCGACTTCCTGCTTTACTTCGTTCAGGACACCGTTTTGAAAGAACTTCCCGACTCAATTTTCACCGCAGTAGGATTAGGAACCGCAGGAATTTTTGGAATGCTTATATTATCGGCTCAGTGGATTTCAGGAAAACGAAAATTTCAATGGAAAAACGTAGTCGGAGGTTTTGTCTTAGGCATCCCCAACTACTTCTCGATTTATCTCCTTTTGGTTTCATACAAGTCGACCGGGTGGAGCGAAATCACCGTACTTTCCATAACGAACGTTTCGGTCGTGGTGACCTCTGCTTTAATCGGTTTTTTAGCATTCCGAGAAAAGGCCGGAATTCGAAAAGTCATGGGCTTGATATCCGCCATCGTAGCGATTACGCTCTTATATCTTTCAAACAGACCTTAATATGAAACTTTACCCATTAAATACAGGAAACTTTAAGTTGGACGGAGGCGCCATGTTTGGTGTGGTTCCGAAAAGTCTTTGGTCGCGAACCAATCCCGCAGATGATAATAATATGTGCGACTGGACGATGCGCTCCTTGCTCATTGAAGACGGCGACCGATTGATATTAATTGATACAGGAATTGGTGATAAGCAATCGGAAAAATTCTTTTCGCACTATTATTTATCCGACCAAAATAGCTTGGAGCCCAACTTAAAACGGTTGGGATTTGGACTGGATGACATCACCGATGTATTCTTGACGCATTTGCACTTCGATCATTGCGGCGGGGCGATTCAATGGAACAAGGATAGAACAGGATTCGAACCCGTGTTCAAGAACGCCACATATTGGAGCACCGAAAACCATTGGAAATGGGCCACGGAACCAAATCCTCGTGAGAAAGCATCCTTTTTGAAAGAAAACATCATGCCGATTGAAGAATCGGGTCAATTGAAATTTGTTGATCGAAAAGGCGATTATACTGAGAACGTCTTCAATAACTTCGATGTATTTTTTGTCGATGGACACACCGATAGCATGATGATCCCTCACATTCGATACAAAGGAAAAACACTTGTGTTTATGGCAGATTTGCTTCCAAGTGTCGGACACATTCCGCTACCCTATGTGATGGGATATGATACCCGTCCTCTTCAAACATTAAAGGAAAAAGATTATTTCTTGAAAAAAGCGGAACAAGAAGACTACATTTTGTTCCTAGAACACGATCACGTCAATGAATTGGCAACGCTCAAGAATACCGAGAAAGGAATTCGTCTCGATCAAACATTCAACTTCAACGAAATATTCTGATTTTTTGTAATTTACCTACTCCAAAAACGCTACCATGATTCAATACGTTGAGAAACTATTTCAAGAAACCAAGACAATCATCTTGCCGGGCCTAGGCGCCTTGACCATTACCAATCCTGACACGAAGGAAATGATGTTCATGCCTTATCTAAAGCATGACGATGGTGTGTTGGCTGGATTCATTGCCAAAGAAGGAGAAATGTCTGCTGAGGATGCAAAGAAATTGGTTTCTGATGAAGTAAATAAAATGCTCAATGAAATCGAAAGTGGAAAATCTGTACCCTTTGGTAACTATGGAAGTTTTAGCAAGGACGCAGATGGAGACATGACGTTTGAAAATTCGGAAAATGAATCAGCTCCGGAATTAGAAAACAAAAAAGCTGAAGAGGAAGCGGCTGCTAAGAAAAAGGCTGAGGAGGAAGCCAAGGCTAAAAAAGAAAAAGAAGCTGTTGATAAAAAGAAAGCTGACGAAGAAGCCAAAGCCAAAAAAGAAAAAGAAGCTGCTGATAAAAAGAAAGCAGACGAAGAAGCCAAAGCCAAAAAAGAAAAAGAAGCTGCTGATAAAAAGAAAGCAGACGAAGAAACCAAAGCTCATGCTTCGGCCGCTTCGACAAGCTCAGGGCAAGCAAGCTCAGCAACCAAAAAAGAAGCAGCAGACAAGAAGAATACTTCGACCCCTTCGAAAGGCTCAGGACAAGCAAGCCCAGTAACCTCAGAAGAGGAAACAAAAGCCACTCCTCCGAAAACTGAAAAGCCGAAAGAATCGGCTGCGAAAGCCGCAACTGTCAGCCAAGTTATTCCGGATTTGGATTCAAAAAAGGAGGAAACCAGCAATGATAAGAAGGTAGCAACTACCGGATCGTCTTCTATTGCATCCAAGCAGGCAAAACAGAAGAACATCCTCGAAAAAGAAGAAATTGCCTCTAACCAAAAGAAGTTAGACAAACTCAAAAAAGATAAAGAAGCCCCAAAGAAAAAACGTAAGCGTGGACCAGGCTTCTACATTTTGTTAGTACTCATTTTCATCATTGTCGCTGGCGGTACTTTTGTCGCTATCAACTATGAGCAAGCAAAGGAATATTTACCATTCTTGGCTGAAAGCACGGCAGCCGAACCTTCCGAGGATGACGAGAATGATATGCTTTCTGAGCCCCAGGAAGAGCCAACGGAAAATTCAGAGACCAGCGACTCTGAGACCACAAGTGAAGATGAAACAGGCGATACAGAAAATACCGAATCGTCTGAGGAAAACGCTACCGAGGAAGAAGACACGGTTGTAGAGGAAACGCCTGAGGTGAAAACAGAGCCAACACCAACAACAACCAGCTCCGGAAGCAACAATCAGGCATACCACATCGTTGCTGGTGTATTCAGCGAAGCAGCCAACGCAGAACGTTTAGCCGCTAAAATCCAAGGAATGGGATATCCGGCAAAAACTTTCCAGCGCGGAGCACAAACAGTCGTGAGCGTTCAGTCGTACGCTACAGCTGCTGAAGCCCAAGCGGCACTCTCCTCTGTTGCAGATGCTGCTCCGAAAGGATGGGTGTTATATTGGAAGTAAGCTAAGACACTTGATCGCTACGCCTGCCGAAGGCTAGGCTTCGTTCTAAAACGAAAGACTAAATACTCCCTGCTCTGCGGTTTACACTAGAGGAATGAGACACACTTTTTCGAACTATCAATCATAAGCTTCGCAGTTTTTCCACTTTTTGCCAGGACCACGATTCAATCCATGGCTCGGTTGGAATCTTCCTTTGCATTTTGGGTTGTAGAGAATAGGAATTTTCAAATGAACATATACATCCGCGCCGTACAAGTTCGCATTGGTGATCCAGCTCCACAATTTGTCCGTACCTAGAGTTAAGGGGCCCAAGCGTAATGCCGCCCCCATTTGTGGGTAGCGATACTCGTACAAGCTAAGTGGAATCGAAAAACCAATCCATGGCGATTCATAACGCGGCGTTACAGACAAACTATTGGCATGTCGTACGCCGAATGTTCTTCTTCCTGCCGGAATTCCCTGAATCCAAGTAGCATTGATGTAAATTCTAGATGCCCAAGCATTGTAATCGAACTGGGCAGAAAAAAATGTGGGCAAGCTCATCTTGTTCGGCTGTCGTACTTCTCCCTGCTGAATGTTATTTTCTTGTTGTGCATACAAATCCACGGCATTATCCTCATTTGGCTCTGCATCTTGATATTGCTCCCAATCGAAATTGCTGAAATTATAGCCCGCATACAACACTTGATCTTCGGGAAACTTAATCGAACCAAGATCCATAAGCGAAACGCCTATTTTGTATTTGTATGAATTGTCTCGACAACCGAATCGCGCTGAATTTGGATAATACGTCGATGCTTCTCCCATCATTCGTTGGTAGGTAAAACCAAGATCAAAACCCCAACCATTTCCCGTGTTGAATTGAGGTTCGGGTGTATACATCGCATCCACAACAAAATCATTGTAGCTAATTAGTGAATCATTATCAACCAGGAAATCGACATCATAAATATTCGCTCCACCTCCAGCTATCGGAAAGAATTTTGAAATGGAGATTCCCGCCATGAACATATCCTGCCGGTTCTTTCTGAAGGTATACGCAAAAGTTCCCTTGATTTCTCCAAATTGCGAAGAGGCTACTCGAAGTCGTTCCATTTGATAATTAACGTCATGCTGCACCACATAATCTGCCACACCATTTTCAATAAATTGCGCTACATAATCGGGAACACCGCGCACATCTGTGTAACTCCGAACACCGGTTGAAAGTCCAGCAGCAAAATCTCCCTGGCTCCAAACCGCTGCAAGCGTATGAACAAAGTTTCGATTGTACGCGTGATACTTGTTTCTAGACTGATTATACTGAAGGTCGTTTTCGTCAATATTCAGCGTTCCTCTCCGCGCATCCCGAGCGAGTCCCATCCAGTTTTGATCCTCCAAATACACCAAATCATTGTTTACATAAGATCCTGCTCCAACAACGTTGATATCCAACCAAACCTTCGCGTCCAAGATGGAAGACGGG
Source organism: bacterium (assembly GCA_024742305.1). Taxonomy (GTDB): domain Bacteria; phylum Bacteroidota; class Bacteroidia; order Flavobacteriales_D; family Crocinitomicaceae; genus UBA4466. The sequence continues at coordinate 9,152 of JANSYQ010000003.1, forward strand.
TTCACAAACACACTATTCGTGGGCATGTAATTGCTGTGCAGCGAACCGAAGTTATTTTGGGCGTACCCCATCAGTCCACACAGTAAAAAACTATATGTAATTAACTGTTTAATCAATACGTATTATAATCGCTGGAAGAGATCTACCAATCTATTTGAGTATCCGGCTTCGTTATCATACCAGCCCACAATTTTCACCATGTTCCCAATGACACTTGTCAATTGCGCATCAAACAAACAACTGTTGGGGTTTCCTAAAATATCCACAGAAACCAATGGGTCCTCTGTATAGGCAAGTATGTTCTTCAATTCTCCTTCAGCAGCCGTTTTCATTGCTGCTTTGATTTCATCCTCCGTCGGTGGATTTTCTACCACAAGGGTTAAATCCGTCAATGAACCATCTGGCACCGGAACTCGCATTCCACAACCACCGATATGCCCTTCAAGTTCTGGAAAAATCTTCGCCAGTGCCTTTGCAGCTCCTGTTGTGGTAGGCACGATAGACTCCGCAGCAGCTCGTGCTCGACGCAAATCTTTGTGAGGTGCATCATGCAAACGCTGGTCCGACGTATAGGAATGCACCGTAGTAATAAAAGCACTTTGAATTGTACAGAGTTCCTTCATTACTTTGACCATTGGCGCTGCAGAATTCGTCGTACAGGATGCGTTTGATATCAATGTGTCTTCGCTTGAAAGAATGTGATCATTGACACCAAGAACTACTGTTTTCACATCTGCAGAATGCGGCGGTGCAGAGAGAACAATTTTCTTGGCTCCTCCCTCGAAGTGCTTTGATGCCGATTCACGCGTTCGGAACAGTCCGGTAGATTCCAATACATATTCCGCACCTAGATCGGACCAAGGAATTTCGACAGGATCTGAAATCTGCGTGAAAACTACCTTCCGACCGTTTTCAAACACAAGGGCATTTCCCTCAACGGAAAATTCCATTGGGAAACGTCGGTGGACGCTGTCGTATTTAAGAAGATGTGCAAGGGTTTCAATCGGAGCTAGATCATTTACGGCAACGACCTCTACCTGTTCATGGTTGATGGCGGCACGTAAAAAGTAGCGACCAATGCGGCCGAATCCATTAATTCCGACTTTCTTCATTTTCCTTGCTTTTATATAAATGTAACGATCTCATTCGGCAATTCCGTATGCTGGAGCAAAAAAAAGGCGACCCAAAAGAGTCGCCTTTTCGTTATCGTTTGTGGATCATTGAAGTACCTCAATAAACCCGTGTTTTTGCAATTGTTCTCCTCCTTCAATCGTTGCATCGATGATGTAGAAGTACGTTCCTTCGCTTACTGGTTGACCGTTGGAAGTTCCGTCCCAACCACCGTTCGGATCAGAGAATTCATAGATCAAGTTCCCCCAGCGATTTGTGATACGACAATTAAAGGTCTCAAGTCCATCTGCCTCAACGCTCCAAATATCATTTCCTGCCATTGAAGTGAGTGAAATTACGTTCGGCGCGACAATATCACAGAGCTTGTAGTCAACAACCGCTTGAGCACTTGCACTGTGGCACTCGTTGGAGACTTCCACCTCGTAAATGCCTGGTTCGGTGACGGTAATTGACTGTGTCGAGGCACCGGTTGACCAACTCCAATTCGTAACCGACTCTTCATTCACCACCGACAACGGATATTGAACACCTTGACAGAGGACGGTATCTTGAAGCGATGCCCAAACATAGGATGGGAACTCGACGACCATGTCGACGGAGCTGTTACAAGCGTCATCCGTGTAGGTTAATGTGTACGTACCCGGTGTGGATGTCGTGACAAATGGATTCTCTGCTGTATTGCCCGGCGTGAAAGTAATTGCCGTGTCAGATGCAACCCAAGAACCTCCCCCATAAGAATTCGTTCCTTCCAATTGAACACCATAATAACATCCTAGTGTGTCGTTTTGAATCGTTGGCTGCGGAAGAACATACAAGAATACAGTGGTATCGTAAGCACAACCAAAGTCGTCCACTACATTGAACGTGTATCCGTAATTCCCCGGAGTGTTTGGTTGAACTGTCAGTAAGGTATCGTTCTGACCATCAATAATAGTTGGGTCATCCGTCCACTCTTCACTAACAATATAATTTTGGTACGACGCCGATCCCGGGAACAAAGACTGATCGAAGAACAAGCCCCATTCGAAGATATAACCGTCGTCAATTCCAAGGTTATCTTGAACAATAATCGTCCACTGTCCATTTACTGGACAACCAGCAAACGAGGAGAAATCATCTTCTGGAAGGAACACCCCATTCGGATTCAAAGACGGGTTTCCGTTTCCAAAGTTCGGCGCTGGGATCGTGTTGTTGTTTCCAATTTCTGTTGGATAATCGCCCCAAGTGTTGAATACAGAACTAAAACAGTACTCCCAGCCTTCGCCTGGACCACCGCCTCCAGTATCATCAATGGGATCCCCCATGTAAGTTCCTCCTCCGGAAACACCTCCAGGAATAAAGCCTGGGCTGTACGAGTTCAATAAAGTTACTTGCGTTCCATTCGGACATTGCAAAGCGATTTCCAAATCTCCTAAGTACGAATGCTCCATCGTGATACACACTTGGTTTAAGTCTTGTGAGTTCTGAATTGTTGCACTTTGCGGGAATCCCGAAATATCAATTGGCGCTTGGTATTGAGCTCCCGAACCGTCGGGCAAATACGTCAAACCTGCAAAAGAACCTCCCAATTGGAAAGTACCCGGTGGAATGTCTACTCCAACGGTATCTGTTTGCGTCACTCCTCCAATTAACGTGGTGTTTTCGCCCAAACAAACCGTGTCTTCTAACGGTCCTGTCCCCGTAAAATCAGGCAATTGAGAAACGCGCACTTTACATAAAATACGATCAATTTGAGGGAACTGGTCTGTAATTCCAAGATCTACAATAAACCCGTTACGTGTTGGAGGCGTGAACCAAATTGAATCATTATTTGGATAGGTACCACCGTCTGAAATGTTCCAATCGAAATCGATGTTGGTATTCACATCTTGCGAGTATCCATATCCTGTTGACTCGAAAGAGTAAGGAAAATCGGGCGTTGCCACGAATAAAATACTATCTCCAAAACAAACGTCCACGAATCCTGTATCTAATGGATTCAGCGCATTGGGTCCTTGTCCATTCACATACGCTTCGATGTGTGGCATAAACGGCTGCGCTTGGTTACCACATTGCGCATTCGCAACCCATCCAGTTCCTTCGTTGGCTCCATCAGAAATAAACACAACTGTCAAACATCCACTAGGGTTGTTCCAACTAGCAGTGTACGCAAAACCGTTGGGATCCGTATCAGAGTTGTGCACTCCAAGCAACGGTGAATTCGTGTTCGGACCGTCATAAACGTAGATGGAATCTGATCCATCTACATCAAACTCAAACCCGGCATTAATGGCCCAAGTCAATGTCATTTTTGTTCCTTGCGTAAGGTCCGGACAGAAAACCGTTGTGTCGTTGAAGTTCGCAGAGTAGTTTGCCGCTCCCTGATCATCAAAGAAGTTATTTCCCGATGTACCAAATGTACTACAGTCTGCCGGAGAATTTTCAGGATACCCTGTATCCCCCATCAATACTGATTGCGCTGATAATGAAACTGATACAACAAGTCCAACGAAAAGCGCAGCTATTTTTAACGTTCCTTTCATCTTACTTGTTTTTTAATTCGTGATTCAATACCCAAAAGGACTTAACAACCAACATTCGATCTTCTCCTTTTACCTTAAAATATTGGTTTTGTTCTGTAATTTTTAAGCCCATATCAACGAATGAAGTTGCATTCTCAGGAACATCAATTTCACTTAACTGAATTCCTTTTGACCCAATTTGATCGGTGAAATACATCCCATTTTCTAAGGCGTAAGTCAACAATTCCAGTTTTTGTGGATCGTTTGCCTCTAAATTTTCAAGGGAACTTGCATCATAACTTGACAGCAAGCGTTGGTCATAATTTTGTGCTAGTAATCCTGCGGGTAACGACAGAATCCCCAGCAATAGCAATACTTTCATAGCGTTTGTAGTTTAATTTTGCATCCATCTAAACAGTATAAAAAGGTAAATCTTAACGAAATGTGTTAAAATAAACTACTTTTTACCGACAGATCACACACTAAATTAACAATTATCGTTGACAATCCACGCAAGAAACGAAGAAGAATTGCGATCCTAAATCGGTTTCGCTCTCGCTAAAAATTGTTTATAAATAGTTCAAAATTGGGTAAAAGTTTCGCCTCAACTTCGAATGGGTAGAAGGCTAAAAATGTAGTTTTGCAAGCAGAATTTTTTGTAAAAATCACCAAAACATGGAAAACAACGAGTTAGCGCGCATTGCTTCACAAGTAAGACGAGATATTGTACGGATGGTATCGGCAGTAAGTTCAGGTCACCCTGGAGGATCTCTTGGATGTGCAGACTTTCTGACAATGCTCTATTTCGACCAAATGAAGCACAACCCAAATGCATTTAGCATGGATGGTGAGGGCGAAGACTTATTTTTCCTTTCGAATGGACATATTTCTCCCGTTTGGTACAGTGTTTTGGCACGTGCTGGATACTTCTCTACGGAAGAATTGGCAACTTTCCGGAAAATTTCATCGCGACTACAAGGACACCCATCAACGGATAAAAACGTTCCTGGTGTTCGCATGGCATCAGGATCTTTAGGACAAGGACTGTCTGTTGGAATCGGTGCTGCGTTGACAAAAAAATTGAACCAAGACGATACTTTGGTGTACACACTTCATGGTGATGGCGAATTACAAGAAGGACAGATTTGGGAAGCAGCCATGTATGCGGCAGCCAACAAAGTAGACAACCTCATCGCTACAATAGATTACAACGGGCGACAAATTGACGGAGACGTGGACGACGTTCTAACTTTGGGTGATCTTTCTAAAAAGTGGCAAGCTTTTGGATGGGAAGTACTCGAAATGAACGGACACGATTTCGTAGATATGCGTACGACTTTTGCAAAAGCGAAATCGTTAATTGGTAACGAAAAGCCTATAGTGATCGTTATGAGTACAGAAATGGGACAAGGTGTTGACTACATGATGGGCACACATAAGTGGCACGGAGTTGCTCCAAACGATGAGCAATTGGCCGACGCTTTGAACCAATTGGAAGAAACTTTAGGAGACTATTAAACAACTACTCGTCATATTATTTGTTGCTGGAGCATTTTTCGCAAATGCCCAAGAGGAGAAAACTCGGATTCTCTTCATTCTCGACGCATCCAATAGTATGAACGCCAAGTGGGATGGAGAAACGCGCATTCAAACAGCAAAAACATTACTCAGCAAAACAGTCGATGAGTTAGATGATATACCCAACTTGGAAGTTGGTTTGCGCGTTTATGGGCATCAATCTGCAATTACGCCCACTTTCGAGGACTGTAACGACACCAAACTAGAGGTTCCCATCGCATCGGGCAATAGCGCCGCTATCAAAAGTCGAATTCAGGGCATTCAAGCCAAAGGGACCACGCCTATTGCACGCTCATTAGAAGCCGCTGCATCAGATTTCCCAGATAACACTGGACGCAATATTATCATTCTCATCACCGATGGAATTGAAGCCTGCGATAATGATCCTTGTGTGATTGCCAAAAAATTGAAAGACAAAGAAGTCAACGTTACACCTTTCGTTATCGGTCTGGGACTTGATCTTTCCTACTTGGAAAAATTCAATTGTATCGGGAATTACGCAGAAGCGGAAACCAAAGATGCTTTTGAGAAAGTACTGGAAAGTGTGATTGCAAAAGCCGTGCTTAATACAACGGTTCAAATCAACCTAAATACGGTAGACGGAAAGCCGCTTGAAACCAATGTGGATATGTTCCTGTACGAAGCCGGTACCACTGATTTGAAGTACACCTACACACATACATTAAACCGAAAAGGAAATCCTGACACCTTAATTTTGGATCCTGAGTTAAAGTATGACTTGGTAGTAAATACTACGCCTCGTGTGGAACTGAAGGACATCACTATTGAAAAATTCAAGCACAATACTATCAACGTAGAAGCAGGTCAAGGCGAAATTCAATTCCGATTCACGAATGCCAACAAGCCGTACCAAATTGATGCTCGAATTTCCCAACAGGGGAAACCACAAACTCTGAACACACAAAAGATTGGTGAAACGGACAAGTATTTGGTGGGATGGTACGATGTAGAAATATTGACCTTACCTCGAATTTACGTGGCGGTGAAAGTTACACAAAGTGGACTCGAAACTATCAGCATCAAAGCCCCTGGATTTGTCAATTACACTGCTGGAAGCGCTATTGTGGGACAGATTTTCATAAAAAATGACAACGGAACCTGGGACTGGGTCTGTAACCTTGATGACGGAAGTCTTAAAGGTCGCTTCACACTACAACCGGGCGGTTACAAAATTATTTATCGAGTAAAACAGACCTACAAGTCTGAATATACCTTAGAAAAAGAATTTAGAATTAATTCAAACAGCACGACTACTCTGAAATTATGATGGAAACAATGGAATTTGAAGTACTAGGAAAGAAAGATACCCGCTCAGGATTTGGCGAAGGATTACTCGAAATTGGGAAACAAAACAAGGATGTGGTTGCGTTGTGCGCCGACCTTACTGGATCATTGAAAATGAACGCCTTTCAAAATGAGTTTCCGGAGCGTTTCTTCCAAGCAGGAATTGCCGAGGCAAACATGATGGGAATGGCAGCCGGAATGACTATTGGAGGTAAAATTCCATTCACCGGAACCTTTGCCAACTTTTCAACTGGGCGCGTGTACGATCAAATTCGTCAGTCGATTGCGTACTCGAAGAAAAACGTTAAGATTTGTGCTTCTCACGCAGGACTAACTCTTGGTGAAGATGGAGCCACGCACCAAATTCTAGAAGACATCGGCATGATGAAGATGCTTCCAAATATGACGGTGATTGTTCCAGCAGACTTCAATCAAACCAAGCAAGCTACAATGGCTATAGCCGCGCACGAAGGTCCTGTTTATTTACGATTTGGACGTCCATCCGTTCCTATTTTTGTGAAGCCCGATGCCAATTTCCAAATTGGAAAAGCAGATGTATTAATCGAAGGAAGCGACGTTACCATCATTGCATGTGGTCATTTGGTTTGGAAATCTATTGAGGCAGCGCAAGAATTAGCCAAGAAAGGAATTTCAGCCGAGGTAATAAATATGCACACGATTAAACCTTTGGATGAGCAAGCTGTCCTACAGTCAGTAGCAAAAACAAAATGCGTTGTTACTGCAGAAGAACATATGATCAACGGAGGGTTGGGAGATTCCATTGCGCAAGTTTTAACGCGTAATAACCCAGCGCCACAAGAGTACGTAGGAGTAAATGACACCTTCGGTGAAAGTGGAACTCCGGCAGAGTTGATGACCAAATACGGCATCGATACTCGAGATGTGATTGCAGCAGCAGAGCGCGTTATTCAACGAAAGTAATTTATGGGAAAACCCCTTGATGATTCTGAAATCCTGCAGCAATTTTCACAGGGGGGACAATCGGCTGAACTGGCGTTTCGTTCGCTGGTAGATCAGCATGGACCTGCATTGTATCGTCAAATTCGTGGGATGGCTAAATCGCATGAACTCACCAACGATATTCTTCAAGACGTTTTCGTAAAAGTGTACCAAAACTTATCGGCGTTTAAAGGAGATTCTGCCTTGTACACCTGGATGTTCCGTATCGCACGCAACGAAACCATCAATTTTCTTCAAAAAGAACAACGCCGCTCCGGCGTGGATGTAGACGAACCCATTTTGGAAATCAAAGCGGGACATGCGGCACTCGATCAAATTAGCGGAGAGGAAATTTCGCAATTGCTTCAAGATGCCATCGATACGCTTCCAGACAAACAAGCAGCTGTATTTCAAATGAAGTACTTCGAAGATTTGCCCTACCACGAAATATCCAAAAGATTGGGCACCAGTGAAGGAGCCTTGAAAGCCAGCTTTTTTCATGCGAAGAAAAAAATTCAAGAATTTATTCTGCTACAATTAAACCATTGAGACAGTTAACTATCTAACAAGAAATGGAAGAGAAAAAAGACATATTTGATTTCATCGAAAAGCGCCCAATTGAGACGCCGGATTCCAGCTATTTCAAAGATTTAGCGGACAAGGTAATTACGGACGCTTCGGCATCTCGACTCCGATCGATGCCCTCAGAGTCGGATCAGATAAACTCAGCGACCAATCATCAAAAATCGAAGATCGTTCCATTGTACCGAAAACCTATAGTATGGATTTCAGGCGTTGCAGCCGCTGTTTTGGTAGCCGTTTTACTCATTCCTGATTCTTCTAATCCGCGAACCGAAGTAATTCCCACCTCATCTCTTGAGCCCTCAAAAGCAGAAGTTTTGGCGTATGTGAATGACAATATAGATGACTTTGATGAAGAGTTGTTGGTAGAGTACATTGCTATGAAAAACTTAGATGCTGCAACTTCGACGTCACAAGAAGTCGAGGAAGATGCCGAGCCACTCGAAACCATGATTAAAACAGAAACAAAAGAATTACAAGAATCGTTGCAAAACATCTCCGATGAAGAAATCCTCGAGTACCTTGAATCAGAAGGTGCACTCGAAGAAGATGACGATTTCATCCTACTTTAAAACAAGGAATTATGAATACACGATACTTTACCCCACTATTGGTTCTCTTACTGATCACTTTCAGTTTTGATGCCTACAGTCAGCCGCCGCGTGGACGCAAACCCGGACAGAAGAAAGAGCGCGTAAAACAATTGAAAATTGCGTTTTTCACCGAAGAATTGGATCTATCGGAAGAAGAAGCCGAAAAATTTTGGCCCATTTACAATGAGATGGAAGAGAAAGTACGCGAGGAGAAAAAGAAGAAAAACACTGCGACCATGGCCATCAAAAATGGATTCGATACCATGAGCGATAAAGAAATTGAGTCGAAAATGAAGGAGGTTTTGGACGCTCGAATTCGAGAAGCCGAAATAGAAAAAGAGTACCTCGAGAAAATTGGCGACACCATTGGATTCAAGAAAGCGGCAAAAGTCGTAAGTTTGGAAGCCCAATTCAAACGCGAACTCGTGAAGCGTTTGGCGAACGATAGCAATAGTGAATCGACCGAATAATAAGCAAAACGACTTCTTAAAATTACAGGGACAGACGAACCCTTTCCCCTATCTTATTGATGTCGACCGCGCGGAAGGAAGTTGGATCATCGACACTTCAGGTAAGCGTTATTTGGACATGATTGCCGGCGTTGCAGTAAACAATATCGGTCACAACCACCCTAAGGTAGTAGAGGCTGTGAAGTCGCAAGTAGATCGCCACATGCACGTGATGGTGTACGGAGAATTTGTGCAAGATGCCCAATTGAATTTTGCCAAAAAATTGACCTCACTTCTGCCCGATTCATTGAACGCCGTGTACACAGTGAATTCCGGTACAGAAGCCAACGAAGCAGCATTAAAATTAGCCAAGCGTGTTACGCGAAGAACAGAATTAGTCTCCTTTCGCGGAAGTTATCATGGATCTACGCATGGATCGTTGAGTGTTTCCGGAAACGAAACAAAGAAGGAAGCCTTCCGACCACTATTGCCCGATGTTCGTTTTTTGACTTTTAACGCTGTTGACCAGCTTGATCAAATCACAGAGAAAACAGCGGGCGTCATCATTGAAACGGTTCAAGGAGATGCCGGAGTTCGTATTCCGTCCAAAGATTTTTTGCTAGCCTTACGCAAGCGCTGCTCAGAAGTTGGAGCACAACTCATTTTTGATGAAATTCAATGCGGGATGGGACGTACGGGAAAACTCTTTGCTTTTGAGCATTTCGGTGTTGTTCCTGACATTCTAACCCTTGGAAAAGCACTTGGTGGTGGTATGCCGATTGGCGCATTGGTTTCCTCACGGGAAAACTTGCATCAATTCACTTTCAATCCGATGCTGGGCCACATCACCACATTTGGTGGGCATCCGGTAGTTTGCGCGGCAGGACATGCTTGTTTGGAAGTAATGGATGCCGAAATTGACTTCAAAGAAGTGGAGCGCTTGGGAGCCTTACTAGAATCTTTGCTAGAAAACGAACCCGAAATCAAAGAAATTCGCCGCATTGGAATGATGTTCGCCTTTGATATGGAATCCTTTGAGCGCGTCGAAAAAGTCGTAAAGAAATGCCTCAAAAAAGGCTTGATTAGCTTTTGGTTTTTGTCGCATCCTTACAGTTTTCGTCTTTCGCCACCTTTGAATATTTCGGAGGAAGAGATTCGGGAAGCGGCGCGGATTATTAGTGAAGCGATTGGGGAGACGAAGGAGTGAGGCTCTAGATTCTAGATTCTAGACAGCTAGACACTAGGCACGGCGTCGGGTTAAAGATGAAAGACTAATACTTCCGATAAGTCTCATAAACAGGTTCATTCCAATTGCAAACTCCTCCATGGTGTGAGCATGTTCCTCGACGACTTTTTGAATATGAAGTAGTTCCATCACAACAACGAATAACATAGCCCGATACTCTCTTCCTTTCTGGGTTTATTCTGTCATGTAGAACACTTGCTTCCTGATGCCCAAATGAAATGGCTTTTTTTAAGTTATCGACTGCTTCCTGTCTTTTGCGTACTTTTTCATAGCATAACGCAGCTTGGTAATAAGAAGTGTCCTTTTTAAATCCACCTTCGGCACTTTCTACAAATGCAATTCCTGCATCCTCGTAACTTCTACTCTCTTGTAAATAACTACCCTTTTTAAAGTATATGCTGCCTTTCTCTATCTTGGCATAAACCAGCGCCGAATCCAAAAACGATATTGACTCATTAATACTTTTTTTGGCATGTAAAGAATCTGATAAAGTTATCAAGTGATTTATTTTCTCTTTTCTTTCCGCTTCCTCCTTCTCTTTCTGTTTGAATAGTGCGTTTTGTCGGTCTTCTTTTAAAGAACTCGAATCAATACAACTTTGATTAAGTAAAACTATAACCAAGAGAAATAGTAGCGTAAATTTCATAAAACACTTTTCGTTAAAGTAAATCATACTACTATTTAATCGCAATAGGCATAAGTACCTAAATCTATGCTGTTTGGATAGTTAGAACACTTCAGTCCGATTCATGATTGATATTTTTGAGAATGATTTACTTGAAACGTAGGAAAAAGATCAAGCTTGTGAAGCATTTACAAAAGCAGTTCAATTGAACTTTACACAGCAATACGGCGATGAAGTGGAGAAGTTGAAACGGAAGCACTGTAAGAAGTGAATCACTTTGTCTCTTAAAAATCAATCTTCTTCAAGCTCATAGCTTTTGCCAGCAAAATAAACCATATCGTTCCAAGAAGTATTTTTGCCCAAAAATAAAGTGTTGGTGCCATTATGGCCAACGATTTTACCAATCCGACACTTCTTCGATAACCCGTTCCAACAACGCTAGGTAATTTATCTTTCATGGGTTCAAAAAGTGCTCCCATATGATACCTTTCCAGTAAAAATGTAGCTACGAATAATACCAACGCGAGCAACAATAATCGATACTTTCGCACCGTTTGAAATCTATACGCACAGACGTAAATTATGCTAAACTGCACTATGGTATAGATGGCGTAAGGTAAATAAACCTCATTCCCTTCCATCATTGAGGTGACCAATAAGAACAAACCAAACAAAATAGCAATCAGGGTCAACTTGAGGGTATGACTAATTACATCACTCAAAGAGTCATCAACTCGATGTTGAACGTTTCGCTTAATCACATCTCCGCTCTTCTTTCTCATACTGTCCTCAAAAACTCTAGTACCGCTTTCTTCACCTTCCCATACTCCTCCTCGGTTATACAAAATGGTGGATTCACAAAGATCACATTACCGAGCGGACGCAAAAGTACTCCTTGCTTTAAGAAAAATTCATACGCGCGAGTTTTGAGGTCAGAAAAATAGCTCGCTTCGCCTGACTCCTGAATTTCGAAAGCCAAAATGGTTCCTTGCTGTCGAATATTTGTAACAAAATCGAACTGTTCCAATTCTTCTGCAAAGGCTTCATTCCATTTCACCATTGCATCGATATTGTGCCAAGTTTCTTCTCTCTCAAAAAGATCGAGGTTAGCGCACGCTACAGCACATGCCAGTGGATTTGCGGTGAATGAATGCCCATGCAGGAGTGCTTTTGTGGTTTCTTCTCCCAAAAATGCTTCGTAAATTTTATCCGATGTAACTGTCAGTCCAAGTGCCATAACTCCTGCCGTGAGACCTTTTGAGAGCGCCACAAAGTCGGGTTTGTTTTGGCAATGATCCATGGAGAACAGCTTCCCTGTTTTTCCAAAACCAGTCATTACTTCGTCGAAGATGACGAGAACATCGTATTTCTGTGCAATTGTCGTAAGTTGATCCAGAAATTCCGTTGAATACATCCGCATTCCTGCTGCACCTTGCACCAAAGGTTCTACGATCAATCCGGCAAAATTCCCGGAAGACAATAAACGCTCGGCTCGTTCCAAAATCACAATTTCATTCGATCCATTAGGGAAATCCAGATAGTCTGTATCGAAAAACAAAGGCTCGAACGGCGCATTGAAATAACCGCGCTGTCCTACCGACATCGCCCCAAAAGTATCGCCGTGATACGAACCGTGCATTGCCAAGAATCGTTGTTTATGCTCGCCCTTATTGTGCCAGTATTGAATTGCCATTTTAAGCGCTATCTCCACCGCTGTGGAGCCATTATCAGAGAAAAATACCTTCTGAAAATGATTGGGTAGATGTCCACAAATGCGCTCGGCCAGCTCCACCGCTTTCGGATGCGTAGCTCCTGCAAAAACTATGTGATCGATCGTTTGAAATTGCTCAGAAAGGGCTTTCGCTATATGAGGATGTCCATGTCCGTGTGTATTCACCCACCAAGAAGCATTCGCATCGATGTACGATCTACCGTTTTCATCAAACAAATAAACTCCCTCTGCTTTTACAATCGCAAGAGGATCGCCAGCCGTATGATGCTGCGTAAATGGATGCCAAACGTGTTGTTGGTCTTTGGAAATTAGATCGGACATGGTGCAAAAGTAATTATGAATGATGAATAACGGACACTGAGGCTCTCGAAGTGTGAGTCGAGATGTGAATGATGAATTGAACGCAAGCCCTTCCCTTATAGCGGTGACTTCCTGAATAACTCGCCTGCCGGCGGTCAGGAAGGTAGAGCTGTGTTTTTTCACCACAATGGCACAATGCTTTCGCCGGAGCTACTCCTTCTCAGCAAGTATTGCGGCGTAGGAGCTCCAGCAAAGGAGCAGGGAACACTAAGGAAAGTCGGTGAAAGTTACTTGAGAGAGGCACACTAGATTATGACGAAGTCATAATCCTTAGTGTTCTTTACTTATCCGATGTTTCAAACTATGCTCCGTGTCCTTCGTGGTAAACTATAAATGTGGGCGTCCTGCCAGTCTAGGCATGTCCAAATGAAGAAGGGAGCATTCGAGAATTTAATTCTTGGTACGATTTATGTCCTTATTTTAGAAACAAAAAACATGAAACGACTTCAACTCATCGCTACATTCGTTGTTTTATTGGCTGCTGGAAGCGTTATGGCACAGTCACAGGATACGGTTGCTTTGAATCCATTCACAAGGATGGATACAGTTCAAGTAGGACAAATTATCTCCTACACGGGCAATGTTCATGGATCTGTTGGTGAGCAATTGGAGGTGACATCTTCTGATGAGAACATTGTTGAGTTCATTGATAGCAAAATCAAATACAAAAAAAAGCAAGTACCCGGAATGACAGGTGGCGATGCGGCTTGGAAAACGTTTCTTTTCGAGGCGAAAGAACCGGGAAGTGCAAACATCGAGGTGCAGGAATATTTCCGAGGTGAATTGACTGACGTATTTTCCATTCAAATCGTTGTGATTGAATAGACCAATCGCTAATTAGAAACTTCCCACCACGGCTGGCAGAAGCGAGAGCCTCAAGATTCAGGTTGCTTACAACGAGTATAGAAGCTCGGGACGCTTTGCTTGCTCCAAAACGAAATCTTTATCGACTTTATCCGTCATGGGAATGCGTACAATCATTGGTATTCCGGTAGATTTTAAAATAATGGATTCCGTTGTTGGATGTTCATCACCTACAAAAATGATTCCCTTGATTTCAACTCCACGTTGTTTTAACGCATCCACGGACATTAAAGTATGATTGATGCTTCCAAGGTAGTGACGCGAGACTAAAATCACGGGTAAATTCCATCGTTGAAATACATCAAGATAGGTCAAACCGCTTTGGTTTAATGGCACCATGAGTCCGCCGGCGCCTTCAATAACCAAAGGACTGACATCCGGAACTTGAAAATCGTGAGAGTCGATAGTTACCCCGTCAATATCTGCAGCAGCATGCGGAGACATAGGCGTTTTCAGTCGATACGTTTCTTCCAAAACTGTCACATTTTCTGTCCAAGCAGCTACTTTCATAGAGTCGGAAAATTCCAAATCACCAGCCTGAACTGGCTTCCAATAATTGGCGCGTAACGCTTCGGAAACAATGGCACTTACTACTGTTTTCCCAACTTCTGTCCCGATTCCGGTGATGATGTATTTTTGCATATTGGTCTGTTAAAGGGCAGTACGCTGAGCCGGTCGAAGTGCACTGCCATTGATGGTTATCTTTCACGTCAGAAATATCGGCATCTCGACAAGCTTGCCTTCGCGAAGCTTCAGCGAAGCAATGCTCGAGGACCTCTTGCTTGTATTGTGCCAATACCTTACCTCAACTGTGCTCCCAATTTCGATTCTAGCGACTGACGAATTTTCTCCATAATCGCGTCTACCTGTTGATCTTTCAAAGTTTTTTCAGCGTCTTGGAAAATGAAACTCACTGCGTAGGATTTCTTCCCGGCATCAAGGTTCTTTCCTTCGTAGACATCGAAAAGTCCTACTTCTTGAAGCAGTTTTCGATCACTCGCGTAAGCGACTTCTTCAATTTCCGCGAATTGTACTTTTTCATCCAGCAACAAGGAGAAGTCTCGACGAACGGCGAACGTTTTCGGCAACTCTGTGAATTTGATCTTCGTGAATTTCAGGGAATCGAGAATCATGTCCCAATCCAAATCCGCTATGAAGACGTCATTTTTCAATCCGAATTGCTTTTTGAATTGCGGTGATACCCAACCAATCTCCCCTACTTTGTTTTTCAGCACGTAGATTTGAAGTCCGTCTTGAAGTAACGAGTTTTTCAAGGCTTTGGTTTTCATCAAATCTTTCATTCCCAATCGCTCGAGTACTGCTTGTGCAAGTCCCTTCACGGTGAAGAAAGTTCTAGCGTCGTTGGTGGAGTTCCAATTCTCCGTTTGTTTGTCGCCGGAAATACCAATGATCAATCGTTTGTTTTCGTTGTAACCAGAATCAAACTTCTGATAGATTTTACCAAACTCAAACAGTTGCACATTAGGATTCTGACGATTTTGATTGTATCCAACGGTTTCCAGTAGATTGAAAATCAAGGATTGGCGCATAACGTCCAAATCTTGACTCAATGGGTTCAACATGGCGATACTTCGTTCATCTTTCAACAATTCCCCGCCCAAATCACGCACATAAGACGACTTGGTCAGTGAGTTGTTCATCATTTCCATACAGCCCATTCCCACCAACATTTCGGAAATCGTATTTTGAATTTTCTCCGGGTCGGGTTTTACAAATTGAGAAATTGATGCATTCCATTTAGTTGGAACTGGAACAGCGTTGTACCCATGAATGCGAAGTACCTCTTCTACAACATCCGCCTCTCGTGTCACGTCTACTCGGTACGCTGGAATCTCCAAGTTCGCCACTCCATTTTCTTCCGAAATGACTTTAATATCAAGGTTGGTTAAAATCTTTTCTACTTTCTCGCGTGGCAATTCCTCACCAATCAATCGGTTGCATCGATCGAAGCTAAAAGCAACTGTTTTGTTTTCTATCGGTTTGGGATTGGTGTCTACCACGTCCATCGCTATGGCTCCTCCAGCTACTTGTTGAATCAACATCGCGGCTCTTTTCAAAGCGAAATCTGTCAAATTAGGATCAACGCCCCGCTCGTATCGAAAGGAAGCATCGGTATTCAAACCGTGCATCTTTGCCGTTTTTCGAACAGAAACTGGTTCAAAATAAGCCGATTCAAGGAAAACATCTCTGGTTTCGTTCGAAATCCCGGATGACATCCCGCCGAAAACACCAGCAATACACAAATGATCATTTCCATTCGTGATCATCAAATTGCTTGCATCCAATTTTCGTTCTACCTCATCTAACGTTGTGAAAGTATCTCCGTTGTTCGCTGTTTTCACGACAATTTTACCGTTCAATTTTGCCGCATCAAAGGCATGCAACGGTGTCCCTAATTCGTGCATTACAAAGTTTGTGACATCCACTACATTATTGATCGGCGCCAATCCGATAGCGCGCAGTCTATTTTGCAACCAAGATGGAGAAGCTTCCACTTTTACACCTTGGATCGTCGTTCCCATGTATCGTGGACAAGCGTTTGTATCCTCAACAGATACAGTGATGGGCAAATCATTGGACTGTACGGCGAAATCGTCAATATTGGGCCAATTGACACCTGTTTGATTTTCCGTGTGCGTATTCAAGTACGCTACCAAATCACGCGCTACTCCAATATGTCCCAAAGCATCAGAACGGTTCGGTGTTAGTCCAATTTCGATTTGATAATCATCCTCCAGTTCAAAGTATTTTGCGGCTGGCGTTCCTACCTCCACTGATTCGGGCAGGACCATGATTCCATCATGACTTTCGCCCAAGCCCAATTCGTCCTCTGCGCACAACATTCCCTGCGATACCTGTCCTCTAATTTTTGATTCTTTGATTTTGAACGCTTTGTCCGGTTCAGGATATAAAGTCGTTCCAACGGTAGCCACCACTACTTTTTGTCCAACACCAACATTAGGAGCACCGCAAACAATCGTTAGCGGATCGCCACCAATCGAAACGGTAGTCACTTTCAAACGGTCAGCATCGGGATGCTTTTCACAAGTCAAAACTTCACCAATTACAACACCTTTCAAACCGCCCTGTATCGATTCAATCTTTTCAAGCCCTTCCACTTCAAGGCCTGTATCCGTGAGGATTTTGGACATCTCTTCAGGACTTAAATCCGTTTGAACATATTCGCGGAGCCAGTTGTATGAAATTTTCATGTTTTCTGAATCAAAAAATTGAACTGCGAAAATAACATTTCTCTCAGGTTTTATTACTCATTCCTTTGGTTTAAGGGCGTAATTCGTTGTAAATTTGTGTCGATTAACTCAAACAGACAAAACATGCGATTTCTCGCGACGTTTTTGCTACTTTTTTCGTGCGCGATTTCTTGGGCACAAGAGACACGGACTTTAAGTGGTGTGGTCACTGATGCAACCAATGGTGAAACAATGATTGGTGCCAAAGTGTACATTCCTGAAATTCAAAAAGGGGCACTGACCAACACCTATGGGTTCTATTCATTAACGGTACCTGCAGGAATTTACGAAGTCGAGTTTCGTATGGCGGGAATCGAAACGGAAAAGCGAGAGGTTGATTTAACTTCAGAAGACGTTCGTTTGGATGTAGAAATGGGCGCAAATGTGCAAGATATCGGCCCAGTGGTTGTCAACGGAAAGGCCAAAGAGAACATAGAAAGCACCCAAATGGGTCAGCACGAACTGGACATGGATGAGATCAAAACTTTACCTGCATTTATGGGTGAAGTGGATTTGGTGAAAACAATTCAGTTGCTCCCAGGAGTTTCATCTGCAGCTGAAGGTGGACAGGGCTTCTACGTTCGTGGCGGCGGTCCCGATCAAAATTTAGTGCTGTTGGATGAAGCCGTTGTGTACAATGCCTCCCACTTATTCGGATTCTTTTCCGTGTTCAATGCGGATGCCGTGAAAAGCGTTAGTTTGACCAAAGGAGGAATGCCGGCCAACTTCGGTGGACGAATGTCTTCCGTTTTGGAAGTCAACATGAACGAAGGAAATAACAAACGTTTCGGATTAACCGGCGGAATTGGTGTCATTTCCTCACGATTGACCGCGGAAGGTCCCTTAAAAAAAGATAAGGGTTCTTTCATTGTTTCTGGAAGACGAACGTATATCGACGTGATTATGAAAAATGCCATTCCGGACGATTCTCCTTTTGCCGGATCGAGCTACTTCTTCTACGATTTCAACATGAAGATGAACTACAAAATCAGTGATAAAGATCGCTTGTATTTGTCGGGATACTATGGAAAAGATGCTTTTGAATTCGCCAATCAGGAAGATGATTTTAACGTTCGAATGCCTTGGGGAAACGGCATTGGCTCTTTGCGATGGAATCACTTGTTCAACAGTAAACTCTTCATGAATGTGAGTGCAACGTTTACCGATTACGAATTTCGTTTTGAATCGGAACAGGACCAATTTCGTTTTCAGTTACGCTCGGGAATTCGCGATTGGGGTGGAAAAGTGGATTTCACTTATTACGCGAACACACGAAACAAACTCAAGTGGGGAGCGAACTACGTTTATCACACCTTTACTCCCATTGGTGTTTCTGCAGAATCCGACGATGTTGTTTTTGATACAGGATTGGCTCAGAAACTCCGCAGTCACGAATCTGCCTTGTACTTTTTAGACGAGTTCAATGTCAACGAAAATATCAAAATCAATGCTGGCTTGCGCTACAGTATGTTTCAGCATGTTGGACCGTTTACACGCTACATTAAAGGGGATGGGATCAGCACGCAAGATTCCACAGTTGAATACGGAAAAGGCGACATCATTCAGTTTTACCACGGTTTGGAACCACGCATCTCGGCTCGTTGGTTATTGCCCGACAAAAGTTCCATCAAGGCAGGTTATTCCTATAACTATCAGTACGTTCACTTAACATCCTTGAGTGCCGTCTCCTTGCCTACGGATATTTGGTATCCATCTACCTCAAAAGCCAAACCTGTTCAAGGATACCAGGCCTCTGTTGGTTATTTCCGAAACTTTAAAGAGAACATGTTCGAAAGCTCGGTCGAGGTGTATTACAAGGGGCTAAACAATCTCATTGAATACAGAGATGGCGCATTGCCAGGAGATAACGTGAATGATAACACGGATAATTTGCTTGTTTTTGGAGATGGTTGGAGTTACGGTGCCGAGTTCTTTCTGAAGAAACGAACCGGAAAATTTACAGGCTGGATCGGGTATACATGGAGTAAGACAGAGCGTGTATTCGAAGAGTTGAACAACGGAGAACCATTCCCTGCGAAATACGACCGACGTCACGATTTATCCGTAGTTCTCAGTTACAAGCTCAACGAACGATGGGTATTTAGCTCGGCATTTATCTATGCTACGGGAAATACATTGACTTTACCTTCCTCATGGTTCATTCAAAATCAGGACTTGCTTTTTGCCTACGGAGCACGAAATTCAACACGAATGGCACCCTACCATCGACTCGATTTATCCGCTATATGGTACTCGAAGGCGTACAAAGAAACAGTTGATCCGGTGACGCAAGAAACCATTAAGACAAAAAAGAAATTGAAATACAACTGGGCGTTTTCAATATACAACGTGTATAACAGGGCGAACCCATACTTTCTTTACATTGATAACGACGGCGACTTTTTCGAAGGTACGTTCAACATCAGTGTTCAGCAGGTCACGCTTTTCCCTATCATCCCCAGTGTAACATGGAATTTTGAATTATGATGCGAATTATCCCCCTCATAGCACTGATTGGACTGCTTTTTGCTTCGTGTACAAAAGAAGTGGAAATTGACATCCCAGGATATCAGGAACAAATAGTTATTGACGGTAGAATTGAAACCGGTCAGCCACCGTTTGTGCTGCTTTCTACTTCGAAGGAAGTGTATGCTCCAACCGACGTTGATGCTTTTTTGAACGGTTTTATTACAGGTGCCATAGTTACGGTATCTGACGGAACCAATACGGTTGTTTTGACGGAAGTATGCTCAGGCAATCTTCCTCCGGGAACGGAAGAAATCGCCGCGCAAATTCTCGGAATTCCAGCGGAGGACCTTCAGAACTACGACATTTGTGCTTATGTCGGTCTCGACCCATTAATTTGGGGACAAGTGGGAAAAACATACACGCTCACCGTAGAACATGAAGGTCAGACCTATACCGCCGAGACGACGCTTTTACCACCAACGCCATTGGTAAACACCTTTTGGAAACCGGAAGGAAGTTTGACTAATCACGGCTTTTCGTGGGCAACATTGGCTGATCCTGCCGGACAATACGACGCTTACTTTTGGGAAGCTAACGTAATTGGAAATGCCGCTGGAGATACTACCGAAACAGGATTCTCACCTACTTTCAACCCCGTTTTTGATGATGAGTTCTTTGATGGATTGGAGTTTGAGTTCGCTTATGAAAATCCACATGCTTTCGGCGAAGGCATGCCTGATTCTACTCGATTCTTGTATGCTCAAGGAGATACTGTTGTTATCAAACTTTCGAAACTAGATCGCGTCGTCTATGAATATTTTGAAAAGAAGTACGTGCAACTTCAAACTGCCGGAAATCCGTTTGCGACACCCACCAATATCCCTACGAACCTCTCGAATGGAGCCTTGGGTGTTTGGGCCGGATTCTCGCCTTACATCGACACGCTGATTTGCGAGCCGTAAGATTATTGATGTAATTTCGTCCAAGACAAAAACAATAGCATGCGTTATTTACTTCTTTTCATCACACTCCTAACATTCACGGCTTTCGGACAGTCGAATGAGTATCGAGCTATGTTGAAAAAGTACTACTCTGCCGACTTTCCAACCATATCCATTGCCGATGCGAAAGCAAAAATTGGACAGTCAAATGTGTACTTTTTGGATACAAGAGAAAAGAGTGAATTTGACGTAAGTCATATCAAGACCGCCATTCGCGTAGGTTATGATGATTTCAGTCTTTCTAGCGTATCTCATCTACCAAAAGATGCTGAAATTATTGTGTACTGTAGCATTGGTGCTCGCAGCCAAACAGTTGGCGAAAAGTTGATTGAGGCGGGATATACTAATGTGAAGAATCTTTACGGCGGGTTATTTCATTGGGCGAACAACTCCTACCCGATGCGTGCTCCTTCCGGTGATAAAACAACCAAGATTCACGGCTATTCGAAAGATTGGGGGAAGTGGGTTTATCGTGGAACCGTAGTCTATTAGTATGCAGCAACAACTCCTCATTGTATTCGCGAAAAATATTGTTTTAGGGAAAGTAAAAACGCGTCTTGCCAAAACACAAGGCGATTCATTTGCCTTCAATGTATACCGCCGATTGGTGGATATCACCGAACGTGAATCGCTTCGTGTTAACAATACCGAGGTTCATGTTTACTTCTCCGATGTTATCATCAATAGCAAATGGCCCAATCAAGAAAAGTTTGTGCAACAGGGCAATGACTTGGGTGATCGAATGAAACATGCCTTTGAGCAAGGATTTGCGAAAGGATACAAGAGAATTATTGGTGTGGGCGCAGATCTACCCGATTTGAGTGCAGAAGTAATGGAAGAAGGTCTTGCCGCATTAGAGAATAATGATACCGTTTTTGGTCCTTCCGAAGATGGAGGGTATTACCTCATAGGTATGCGCGAAATGATTCCACAAATTTTTGAGAACAAGCCTTGGAGCACAGATGCTCTTTTAGAAATCACGCAGAAAGAATTAGAAGAACTTGGGTTTAGCACAGCAACCTTGAAGACGCTCAATGATGTGGATACCATCGAGGATTTGAAGGCATCTTGGTTGGGAGCGGAATTTGGAGTATGATCTATTGGCAAAAGAATTTCTTAGCAATTTCCAGCTCAAATCACTATCTTCTAGCTTAATAGCTGTTAATTTTCCTCAATTATTTCCAACAACAAGAAACTATTCTCACATTTTCTACGTTCCTTTTGTAACTTTTCGCCCACAGATCATTCTTACTACTAAAAGATAGCATTGAATTCCATAACTTCTACTCTTCGGACCGGTATTGTTCTAGCACTTTTCTTCTTATGTGCTCTACCTGCGTTCAGCCAAAGTATTACTGGATTCGTGTATGATGATGAAAACAACCCCATCCCTTTTGCTAAAGTGTATTTGAAGGATCGTGGAAACTCCGAGGGGTCATCCGCTAATTCGGGAGCCATTACCGACTTTGAAGGGAAATACTTCCTAGGTTGTGGCCTGGGCGTTCATACCTTAGTTTTTACCGCCATTGGATACGATGATCTCGAAGTACAAGTAACTGTTGATGATATTGATGCTCCCACGGTACAAAATGTCTTCCTTCAGCAAACTGTCAAAGAGCTGAACAATATTGAAGTCTCTACCAAGAGGAAAAATATTGGTTGGATGATCGTACAAAACGTCATCGACAACAAAAAGAACATGATCCGTCAGTTGGATGGCTACACCTGCGACATCTACATTAAAGGAGTGGAAACTTTCGATAAAAAGGCTAAGAAATCTTCAGAGGACGATTTGAACAATGCACCGAAAGACGTTTTCCAAGAGGAAGAAGATGAAAAAGAAGCGAAACTAAAGGAAGTCGCCAAGTTAAACATGATAGAGGTGAATGTGAAGAAGCATTTCCAATATCCTCGAGGTGTAAAAGAGATTCGAACCGGGTATGATAAAATCGGAAATCCTGAGCAGATCTATTATCAATCGACGCTACAAGGAGATTTCAATTTCTACGAAAGTTTAATCGATATGCCCGACCTGCACCAAGGACCGATCCTTTCTCCGCTACACCCTTCAGGAATTCTCTCCTACAAATACAAGCTAACAGATATTGAAGCAGACGAAAATGGCGATACCACTTATGTTGTTAAAATCTCTGCGCGATCCATCGGGAACTCTACGATGGAAGGTGATTTGTACATTAAGAAAAACGATTGGGTCCTAACAAAGGTTGACGTTTCCATGCACAAAGGAAATTTGAAAATTTACGATGATTTCCGCGTCGTTCAAGAGTTTAAACAAAAAGATTCTCTTTGGTTATTATCCGCACAAACCTTTGAATACAAAACGAAATACGGAAAGGAATCCGTAATGGGAGAAACGAAGGTAATCTACGCGAACTACGTAATCAACCCGAATTTTCCACCGAAGTTCTTCTCCAACGAAATTGGTGTTACCGAAAAGGAAGCATACGAACGCGATAGTAATTATTGGGACAAAATCCGACCGACTCCCCTGACAGTTGAAGAGCAACGCACCAAGTTTGTTCAAGACAGTCTTCAAGCGATTTATACCTCCGAGCATTATTTGGATTCCATTGATTCCGTATTTAACAAAGTGACTTTTTTGAAGGCTGCTTTTCTTGGTATCGGGCACATGAATCGTGATAAGAAAACACGCTGGTATTTCCCGTCTGCTGTGGACCTCATCGAACCGATAGGAATTGGCGGTTTACGCTTGGGGCCAAGCATTAGTTTTTATAAGAAATTTGAAGACGATCAGTGGATCAGTACCGGAGGTAAAGTCACCTTGGGCTGGAACAATTTGGACCCACGGGGTAATATCAGGCTTTATCACTATTACGCCCCTCGAAGGATTGGTCAATACGGCATATCCTTCTCGAAAAGCGCAAGGATGATCAACGCGAACAATGCCATCACTTCCTTGCTAGACAGGCAGAATATTTATCAGAACAATGGGTTCCGTGCATCGCATTACATTGAGCTGGTGAACGGTTTGTACTTGTACAATTCCTTACGGATAGATCATCGCTACCAATTCGACTTGGACTACCGATTTGTAACGTGGTTTGACGACTCCTTCCAAAATACCGAACCAGTTCAGTTCGATGCCTTCAATGCTGTTCGAACCTTGTTCTATCTTTCCTACGTTCCCGCTCAGAAATACCGTACCGAGCCAACGCGTAAAGTAGTGCTTGGAAGTGCTTGGCCTACTTTTAAAATTGGGTGGGAGAAAGGATGGGAAGGTCCGTTGCAGTCTGCTGTTGATTTCGATTATGTCTACTTCCAAGTGGAGCAAGCGATTCAAATTCGTACCATGGGAGAGTCACGATACAATATTAAAATGGGATCGTTTGTCAACCAAGACAGTGTCACGTTCATTGATCGCAAATTTTTCCGTCAAGGAGAGGGAAATCGTTGGTTAGCCTTGGCGTTTATCGACCCGTTGAACAATTTCCAAAATTTGGACGAGGCGTACGAAACCGAAGACTGGTATGTTCAGGCGCATTACATCCATCACTTCAATGGAGCTATCATCAATAAGATTCCTTTCATGAAAAAGACGGGAATTAAATCGGTAGCCGGTGCCGGGTTCTTATATCTACCGGAATACAACAACTACTTCTACACCGAAGCCTACATTGGCGTGGAGCGCATTTTCAAAGTCTTCCGAGAACGACTCAGGTTAGGGGCCTACATTATTGGCAGCACATCGAGCAATCAGTTCGGGAGTACTTCCGGCGACCAGCCTAGGAACTTTAAGTTCGCTATTTCCATGGACATCATGAGCACGGATGCGAATGAGTTTAATTTTTAGGGGAGTCAGAAGTCAGAAGTCAGAAGTCAGAAGTCAGAAGTCAGAAGTCAGAAGTCAGAAGTCAGAAGTCATTTAAGAAAATACCAACTTCTCACCTTTCCCTTCTCACTTTTTACTGATCAATAATACTTCTCCTCCGAAAGATAATTCGTCACGTAATCTGCGACTCCTTCTTCCAAGGAATGAAACGGTTTTGAGTAACCAGAATTGATCAATTTGGACATATCTGCCTCGGTGAAATACTGATACTTGTCTCGAATGTCCGCTGGTGTGTCGATGAACGAGATGTTCGGCTCTTTCCCCATTGCTTTGAACGTGTTCTTTGTCAAATCGAGGAAAGAACGTGCATTTCCTGAACCAAGGTTGTAAATTCCGGAAGCGGGTGGCGTGTCCATCAAATAATGACATACTTCCACCACGTCTTTGACATATACGAAATCACGCAATTGCTCTCCGTCTTTGTAATCGTCTCGGTGCGAACGGAACAACTTCATTCCTCCAGTTTCTCCAATCTGATTGAAGGCGTGGAAAATTACAGATGCCATTCGTCCTTTGTGGTATTCGTTCGGGCCGTAAACGTTGAAGAATTTCAATCCCGCCCAAAATGGAGGCGTACCTTCTTGCGTAAGTACCCATTTATCAAAATCGTTCTTGGAATCACCATACGGGTTCAAGGGAGTTAGATCGTTGACAATTCCGTGATCGTCTTTATATCCGTGCTCACCCAATCCGTAGGTAGCCGCAGAGCTTGCGTACACTAGGGGGATGTTGAACTTCACACACAAATTCCAAACGTCTTTTGAGTAATTGACATTCAGTTTATCGAAAATAGAACGGTCGAATTCGGTGGTATCTGTTCTTGCGCCGATGTGATAAATAAAGTTGACCTCCTCACCAAATTGCTCTAGCCATTGAATGAAATCTTTCCGACCAACTTTTGCGGCAAGTGTTTTCCCCTCTAGGTTTTTGTCTTTATCCGTTTTCGAAAAATCATCGACAACGACAATATTCTCATGTCCCGCCTGATTCAGTCGACTTACCAGGCAGCTTCCAATGAAGCCCGCGGCTCCTGTAACTACAATCATGCTTAAAACAATCCGTTGATTTCCGCGTCAATCGCGTTAATGATGGTTCCTAGGTCCTCTTTACTTTCTGGGAAATTGTTATTGTCTACATCAATAATCAACAATTTACCTTTGTCATACGTTGAAATCCATGCTTCGTAGCGTTCGTTCAATCGTTTTAGGTAATCCAAACGGATACTTTCTTCATAGTCACGACCGCGACGCTGAATTTGATTTACCAATGTAGGAACGCTTGCGCGCAAATAGATCAATAGATCGGGAGCGGATACGAAGGAATCCATCAGGTTGAAAAGCGAGAAGTAGTTTTCAAAATCGCGCGTTGTCATCAATCCCATGGAGTGCAAATTCGGTGCAAAAATAAAGGCATCTTCATAAATCGTTCGATCTTGAATTACCGTTTTCTCTGCTTTTTGAATTTCCTGAATTTGTGTGAAACGACTGTTGAGGTAATATATTTGAAGGTTGAAGGACCAACGTTGCATATCTTCGTAGAAGTCATTCAGATAAGGATTCTGTTCAACGTCTTCGAAATGCGTGTCCCATCCAAAGTGTTTCGCCAATTCCTTGGTCAATGTGGTCTTCCCTGATCCTATATTTCCCGCTATTGCAATATGCATAATTCTTACAGTCTTTAATCCTTCGTCTTATTTGCCTTGCTGGCTTAACCTCAGTCCTAGGACGCTTTCGTTCCTATTTTTTTGGACTGACTAAATTACAACAATTGGGCAAAGAATCAACAACTAATTGTTGAAATGCAAGGTATATTTATGAACAGTTTTGGAAGTTCGGAAATACAGGTGGGTTCCCATGATTTGCATCTCGGAAATTCCTTCTTTGGGTAGTTGAAAAATCACCTGTTCTTCGATAGCGCCTTGTAATAAACCTAGCGTTACAACCTCCTCGTTGCGCAATCGGAACAAATGACTCTCTTGATCTGCAGCGATGGTCGTTTCTCCAATCGAATCCCATTTGTTTAGGAGTCCGCCATAGAAGTCAAGTTGATACACTCCTTTCGATGCATCAAAAACATAGAGGTATTGCCCTGCTTCCAAAATTTTATCGATGCTGTTCAATCCTAAAATTCCCATGACATTCACGATTTCCAAATTGACTTCGCCGAGGGTATTCAATGAAATCAATTTCAGGGTGGAGTTGACATTATCGTACACCCAAAGTAGCTCAGGACGCGTAGAGGTGGCAATCCATTCCGCATTGTAAATTTGGTAATCCGCCAAGTCGATGCAATCTTCCGTAGCCGTTAAAGTATTGTCCAAAAAACACAAGGTTTGCTGCTCTTGAGAGAAGTAAATCAACTTCATGGAATTCACGGGTGCCAGTTGTGTTACCTGACCAAAAGATTTGATGCTCTGTTGAAATTTCAGCACTCCGGTAGAGTCGTACTTTTTAATGGATTCACCATCCGATATATAAACGTTTTCCAATTTATCAACGCTCCAAATATCATCGGGATTCATTTTGAATTGATGCTCAGCCGACCATAAATACACGATTGTGTCGCCGTTATGCATCAGAGTATCCTGTGCTGAAAGGTATCCTCCCAACATCAGGAAAAGCATCAAAATTCCTTTACTCAACATAGTTTTCCGGTTGACACAATTGCAAGATTTGTTCCACAATTTCGCGATTATTCATCAATCTAGGTATTTTATGCTGTCCGCCCAATTT
Source organism: bacterium (assembly GCA_024742305.1). GTDB lineage: Bacteria > Bacteroidota > Bacteroidia > Flavobacteriales_D > Crocinitomicaceae > UBA4466. The sequence continues at coordinate 36,423 of JANSYQ010000003.1, forward strand.
GCCTTGTTTCTTCAGCCAAAGATCGAACACATCCGGTGTGATCATCTGAATTTTCGGATGGTCAAGAATCAAATCGTTGTAGCGTTTTGCATCGTAGTCGCTGTTTAGTTCGCGAAGGGTTTCATCCAACACACGACTAAAACGTTCCATATCGTCCGGATATTGCTCAAACCCGATTAACCACTCATGTGCGCCCTTCTCTTTGTTTTCCATGTAGACCGGTGCCACCGTGTAATCTCGGATTTGTGCATTGGTCTTGGAGCAGGCAACGGAAACCGCTCGTTCCGCATTTTCCACAATAAGTTCCTCCCCAAAAGTATTGATGTAGCTCTTCGTTCGGCCCGTGATTTTAAAACGATACGGCGCAGTCGAGGTAAATCGAATGGTATCACCAAGAAGGTAGCGCCAAAGTCCGCCATTGGAGGAAATAACGACTGCATAATTGACGTCTTTTTCTACCTCGCTAATTGGCAGTACTTTTTTCGAATCGATGCCTTCATAATCCGACATAGGGATAAATTCGAAGAAGATGCCATAATCGAGCATCAACAACATTTCATCGCTATTTACTTGATCTTGAATACCGAAAAAGCCCTCGGAAGCATTGTATGTTTCTACGTAGTTCATTCCGTCGTAAGGAATGAGCTTTTTGAATTGCTCTCGATAAGGCTCAAAGCTCACACCTCCATGCATGAAAAGCTCTAGATTGGGCCAAACCTCTTTCAGGTTATCGGCTCCCGAAATTTCCAAGATACGATTGGACAAAACCATGGTCCAGCTCGGTACACCCGCCAAAATGTACACGTCTTCCTTCATGGTAGAAAGTGCCATCTTCTCAATTTTCGTTTCCCATTCACTCAAAAGAGCAATTTCTTTCGCAGGAGTCCTGCGAATTTCTGCCCACCATGGGAGATTCTTCAAAATGATGGCAGACAAATCTCCTGAGTACGAATCCGGCATTAAAGGATTCGGGTTAACCTGTGCGCTTCCACCAATAATTAGGTGTTTGCCGTTGTATAATTTCCGGTTGGGATGATTGTGATAATACAAGCCTAGCAGATCTTTTCCGCCTTTGTAATGACAATCTTCCAAAGATTCCTTTGTCACTGGAATTAGCTTGCTTCGGGTAGAGGTTGTTCCTGAAGATTTTGCAAACCATTTTGTTTCTCCCGGCCACAATAAATCCTGTTCACCCTGCATTGCTCTGTCGATGTACGGCTTCATAGTATCGTAATCCGACAGCGGCATATTACGGCGGAATTGCTCATAAGTTCTAACGTCATTCAAACCAAACGATTTCCCGTATTCCGTGTATTTCCCAGCTTGAAGGAGTTCCTCAAAAACCTCCCACTGCACCTCGATTGGGTGCATGCGAAACAAGTCGATTTGATGCATTCGCTTTTTAATCAGCCAAGAAAAAATGGAATTAAACGGCATAGCGTGAATAGTTAAAACAAAAAAATCCTGCCATAACAAGGTATGACAGGACAATAATTTTAAACCTTAAATCTGTGGAATTACCCCCAAATAAGGATCGCAGTAATCACACCCAAAAGAGCAATTGTGATGATAGTTCCTACGGCCGCTGTAGATTGTTCAAAAAAATTATCCGGCATAGCTTCTAGTTTTTTTCCAAAGATACTAAAAAATGCCTATTGGTATCGCCTTCAATGTTAATGAAACACTAAGTCCAGTTTGTTGATTTCTTAATGATTGACTAACAGGCAGGTAGTTTGTGAGAATTACTATTGTGTGGATTTTTACCTATTCAATGAAAGCTGAAAAACTAATTAACGCTGGATCACTAACGGAACAACGAGAGTCGAGAAGAATCGCTCCTTTGGTTGCCATTCGCTCTCCGAAGAAATCATCTCAACAAGAAACACTGACCAAGCTTTTACAACAGGCGCGGTACACGGAATTTGGAATGTATCACGACTTCAAGGGCATTTTGAAATCAATGGATCCCGTTCGTTCATTTCAGAGCACGGTTCCTGTTACGAATTATGAAAAGTTTCACGACGACTGGCTGCACCGAGCCATTGATGGCGAGTCCGACCTCATTTGGCCCGGATTGATTCGATATTACGCGCTGTCTTCCGGAACAACGAAAGGAGGAAGCAAATTTATTCCTGTGAGTGAGTCCATGCTTCGTCAGTTCAAAAAAACGTCGTTTCAACAGGTATCTGAAATCAGTACGAACCAACTGGGGGCTTCGTTGATTAAGTCGAAGGCGTTGATTATTGGTGGATCTACGTCCTTACGTGTCAAAGGAGATATTCGGATTGGCGATCTCAGCGGAATCCTAGCTAAGAATAAATCGTGGGTATTTTCCTCTATGTCGAAACCGGGAAAGAAAATTTCTCAAATCAATGACTGGGAGGAAAAGATGAACAAGATTGTAGAGAAGGCTCCGAAGTGGAACATAGGCGTAATTGCTGGCGTTCCCTCATGGATATCTCTACTCATGGAACGTATTATTAAGCGCTATCAATTAAATTCAATTCATGAGATTTGGCCCAACCTACAGTTGTACGTTCACGGCGGAATCTTCTTGGAGCCTTACAAGGATAAAATTGACAAAATGTGCAGCAAGCCGCTGTTCTATCAAAATACGTTCCTTGCGAGTGAAGGGTACTTTGGATATCAAAAGGAATTGAATAACCCGCACATGACCTTGCTTACGAAACATGGAGTTTTCTATGAATTTGTGGAGGCTGCGTCTTTTGAATCGTTGCGGTACGGTCAATTTGAAGATGTGAAAACGCTTACTTTGAATGAGGTTCAGGAAAACGTTCCGTACTGCATGATTATCAGCACCTGTTCTGGTTTGTGGCGCTACAACATTGGCGACCTTATTGTTTTTGACGATGTTGCTTCGAGAAGGTTTAAGATCATTGGTAGAGTATCGTACAACCTTAACATTTGTGGAGAACATTTATCGGAAGAGAACATTTCTACTGCGGTTGTGGATACCGGACGCCGTTATGGTGCAGAAATTCAAGAATTCTGCTCGTATGCGAACCGGAAAACGAACCGCCATGAATGGTATATTGGTGTGGATCGTTCCATTCCAGAATCGGAATTTGAAGTGTACTTAGACGAACGCTTGAAGCAGCTGAATGATGATTATTATACCTCTCGTAAATTCATATTGAAGCGCCCGAAGGTGAAAACTTTGCCCATTGACAAATTCTACGAATTCATGGCGATTCATCACCGTATCGGTTCTCAAAGCAAGTTCCCTCGCGTATTGAACGAATCGTTGGTACGCAAATGGCAAGCCTTTCTATCGAATGGGAATACGTTTTCGGATGATTTGGAGGGAGAGTAAAGATTTAAAGTGATAAGTCAGAAGTGGAAGATAGAACGTGGAAAGTTGACGCCGAGCAGTACATCAACTTCTCTCTTCTCACTTTGCTCTTCTCACTAAAAAACAAAAGCCGTCCCTCGAGCGGAGTCGAGAGGCGGCTTTTGTTTTGAATCTTTATTGTATTTTCTAATCGTTTCCGCCCATTAAGCGAAGTAGCGACATAAATAAGTTGATGAACAGGATATACAAGATCAATCCTCCAACTAAGGCGAGCTTGTTTCGTTCCACTCCGTCCAACATTTGATTTTCAGCAGTATTTTTCAATTGCTGCATGAAGTATGCTGTCAATCCTGTGAATACGAATACTCCAATAATCGCAATTACGAAATCCATCATTTCAGAACCGATCCATATGTTTGCGAAGCTCGCGATGAAAATTCCGATGAATGCCATGTAGAGAAGACTTCCAAACTTGGTTAGATCAGTTTTGGTGGTGTAACCAATGATCGCCATCGCCGCGAACGCCCCCGCTGCTGAGAAAAATGTCACCGCAATGGTTCCGATAGAATAAGTGATCATAATCACACTCAAACTGAAGCCCATCAGCACTGAATACCCGAGAAATAAAAGCAACAACAATCCGAGTGAAAGTCTGCGATATGCTAATTGAATCACCAACCCCAATCCCACAGGCGCTAAGGAAACAACCCAAAACAGAACATTTGGAGAACCTGTGTTTGTTACTGGGTCAACATCTACGAAGTGGTTAAAAATAAATTCCGGGGTCCCAGCCATGTAAGCGATGATTCCAGAAATTGCCAAAGCGGCTCCCATGTACATGTACACATTCTTGAAAAAATCCTTGGTGATTTCCTTCGAGTACTCTCCACCAGAGGTGAACATGCTGTCTAAATTGCTCATTGTTAATGTAGTTTTGCTTGTATTAAATTAATAAACTCTTTTCTTGTTGTGTCGCTGCTAAGGAATAAGCCCGTAAACGCACTAGATGTAGTTACCGAGTTTTGCTTCTGAACACCGCGCATCTGCATGCACATGTGTGAGGCCTCAATAACCACAGCCACTCCTTTCGGCGACAAAGTTCTTTGAATGCAATCGCGAATTTCAATCGTTAATCGCTCTTGCACCTGAAGTCGTCGCGAATAGGCATCTACCACACGAGGAATCTTGCTCAGTCCCACTATTTTCCCATTCGGAATGTACGCAACGTGCGCTTTTCCAAAGAAGGGTAACATGTGGTGTTCGCACAACGAATACACCTCGATATCTTTCACAATCACCATTTCAGAGTATTCCTCGTTGAAAATGGCTTCTTGGATCAACCCATCCGGATTTTGATCGTAACCGTGAGTAAGATATTGCATTGCTTTAGCAACACGTTCCGGCGTTTTTTTAAGTCCTTCCCGGTTGGGATTTTCTCCAATTTTCACCAAAACATCTTGATAATGCTGCATCAGGTTTTCCGTTGTCTCATCATCGTATATGCTGTCTTCCATGCTAACTGCTTATGTAAAGGTAGCGACAGTTGTCCTACCCTTGTGTTAAAAAAAGTAAATGTCAAAACGGCTCCTTTCCCCCGTAGTACTCTACGAAATTGTTTTCCGTTTCTACCAATTTGATCTTTGCCAATTCGCCGCCTTTCTCTTGGATCGGACCGGCCATAATATCCCAAAGTTCAATGGCAATATTCTCAGTAGATGGCAATATACCTTTGAGAAACGGCACATCCAAATTGAGGTTTCTATGGTCGAGTGGCTCAACAACATACTGCTTGATGATTTCACTCAAATCTTTCAGGTTCATCACAAAACCTGTGTCTGGGTGGGGAATGCCTTTGACCGTCACCCAAATGGAGAAATTGTGTCCGTGCCAATTTGCGTTGGCGCATTTTCCGAAAACTTCCTCGTTTTTCTCTTCGGACCAATTCTCATTATAGAGTTTGTGCGCGGCATTGAAGGTTTCCCTACGTGTAATGTAAACTGTTTTCAACTTCAATGTTTTGTGCAAATATAACGTGAATCTTTTGTTTGACGATTAGCGGAGAGGTAGAAGGGATAATGAAGAAAGGAAAAGCCAGCATGCTACTTATTGTGGTAAGTCGTCCTTCCGCCTTCTATTTTCTACCGTCGAATGTTCGATCTATTATCCCTAGCTTTGAACCATCGGAAATATGCAGATAAATGAACTCACCGAACTACAACAAAGAAGATTTAATTCAAGAATTAGGCTTACAACCGCATCCCGAAGGTGGATTTTACAAGGAAACCTATCGTTCTGAGCATTCCATTCCAAATGCTGTGCTTGCTGGTAATCATAAGGGGGATCGCAGCTATGGAACCGGAATTTACTTCATGTTGACAAGCGATACATTCTCTGCATTTCATCGAATTGAACAAGACGAACTGTGGTTTTTTCATCAAGGAAACACCATCGAATTGCATACGATTTCACCAGATGGAGTGCATACCAAACATCTTATCGGAAACAACATCCTTGAAGGTGAGCAACCTCAGTTACTGGTCCCGGCAACATACTGGTTTGGGGCAAAAGTTGTAGATGAAGATAGTTTCGCTTTAGTGAGTTGTACTGTTTCTCCGGGTTTCGATTTCCGTGATTTTGTTTTGCCCTCAAGAGAGGAACTAACATCTTTGTATCCACAGCACAAAGAAATCATCGCTGAATTTACTCGACATTAATGGAAGAAGAACGACTCGATAAAATATTGATCCAACGAAAATTGGTTTCGACTCGAACCCGGGCTGAGCAAATCATTCGTGAGACAGGCGTAAAAGTTAACGGCAAACTGATCACCAAAACGGGAAAGAAATTTCCTCATGATTGTGAAATCGAAATGATTACCGAAGAAATTCCGTGGGTTTCACGCGGTGCACTTAAACTAATCGATGGGATCAAAGAATGGCAACCAAATATCAAAGGAAAGGTTATGCTGGACATTGGTGCTTCTACGGGAGGGTTCACACAGGTATTGCTTGACAACGAAGCGGCCAAAGTTTATTGCGTAGATGTTGGATCGAAGCAGCTACACCCGAAGATTGAGGAAGATGATCGAACTGTGAATTTGGAAAAAACACATGTCCGTGAACTAACTCCCAAATTGATTCCTGAACTCGCCGAAGGCTGCGTCATTGACGTCTCGTTTATCTCGCTGGAAAAAATATTCCCTTTTGTCCATGCCTTTATGAAACCCAATGCATGGATGATTGCCTTAGTGAAACCGCAATTTGAAGTAGGCAAAAAAAACATTGGCAAAGGTGGCGTTGTACGAGACAAACAATTGTACCCAAAAGTGATCGAGGACGTAAAGCAAAGCGCTGCAAGGAATAAATTGGAATGGCAAGCAACGATAGATTCGCCTATTTTGGGTGGTGATGGAAATCGGGAGTTTTTGATGTTATTGAAGAAGAAATAAAACCACAATTTAAAATTAACACCAACTTATGAAAGGATTTGGAACTTTAGTATTTATCACATTTTTTCTACTACAATCCACGGCACAACAAACCAAAGAAGACAGTCCTGCTTATCAGAAGACCATGTATATTTTGTACCCTGCCGAAGTTGACAGTTTGCACTTGAACTGGATCGACAATGACAAAAGCAACCGTAAGCTAAGTCAGTCTGAGCGAGATTCATTGAAAAATATGCATATCGACGAGGTAAATGAATTCAACGCAAATCAAGAAGCATTGGCAAACAATTGGAAGGACGACTCCACAATCTTATTCTTAATGGGCGCTGAAAACAAAAGAGCCATGGAGTATTACACTCAACTCATGGAGAGAAAACAACTCAAAGAAGGAGAAACATTTTCTTTAAAGTCGCATTCAATAATTTACAGTTCAAGAGAACTGTTCATGCGTGGAACCGGTGCATATCCTTTGTTTAGTCACTTAAGGCCAGCAAGTTTTCTATTAAATGTACATGCCAATGGGGAAGAATTGCCTGAAATTCAATCTGCTGTTATGACTGAAACAGGTGTGCTCTCAGAAGCTCAACTCACACTTTACATTAAGGCGGTAATTGCTCAACATAAAGATTTCAATCGTGGTGTTACATGGGAAAATCAGGAAGTGTTCTATAATCGAATGAAAGACCTAAAAGAAATGACGCTTCTGATTCCTGAGAATTCAGTCAGTTCTCGTTTAACGATGGAAAAAATTAAAGAGGCATATCCCTACAATATTGAAGTTTTGAGTTCAGATGAAATTGACAATCGAATACTTTCTGACGATGGCGCAAAGTATGCCGTATATACTTGCTTTTTGAGAACAGCCCATTCCATGAAAGAAAATGCTAACTGGGGACTAGACAGAAGAGACGATATTCCAGTGGATTGGATAGATTCAAATGACGATATTCTTATTTACGAAGCCGCAATATACAATGCACAGACAGGCGAGAGAATGGATGCACAAGACGGTAAACTTCTGGGTAGTCAATCCCTCAAAGGACCGCTTACTAATAATCAATTGAATCTAATTCTCGATCAAATTCAACGCAAATAGCATGAGGGTGCAATGAAGAAGAAGATAGGGATAATTTTCGAAAGAATAACCATGAAACAGCAATAAGTAATTAGACAAATGCCTAATTACCAAATTGTACAATTGTACAATTGTAGTAATGTCCGAACTTGATCAATCGCCCCAAAAACAAAGCCAATTCAGCCTTCCACACAAATCTCATCACTACCAAAATTCTCTTGTTTAGAATAGTTCCAAATAAAGCTATTTCCGTATCTTTGCACTATGAATGAAACAATCGTGAAGTTGGACGTAGAGAAAATAAGATCGGAATTTCCCACCTTGCACCAAGAGGTCTACGGGAAGCCGCTCATTTACTTTGATAACGGTGCGACAGCGCAAAAACCGCAGTCAGTCATTGATGCCGTAGCTAAGTACTATTCAAAAGACAATGCGAACATTCATCGAGGTGTTCATCATCTCAGTCAAGTAGCCACAGAACAATACGAGGAGGCTCGAAAAATCATTCAAAAAGCCATCAACGCGCCAACATCTGAGCAAGTTTTATTCACCAAAGGAACGACCGATGGGATCAACCTAGTTGCTTATTCATACGGGCAGTTGTTGAAAGCTGGAGATGAAATCATCATCTCTGAAATGGAACATCACTCCAACATCGTACCGTGGCAAATGCTCTGCGAACGTCAAGGTTGTGTGTTGAAAGTGATTCCAATCAATGAGAAAGGTGAGCTGAAAATGGATGTTTTTGAATCCTTTCTTTCGGACAAAACAAAGTTGGTTTCGGTAACGCATATTTCGAACACCCTCGGCACCATCAACCCGATAAAAGAGATTATCGAAAAAGCACATGTAGTCGGGGCCAAAGTCTTAATCGACGGTGCGCAAAGTATTCAGCACGCCAAAGTAGATATGCAAGAACTCGACTGTGATTTCTTCGCATTCTCCGGACACAAAGTTTTCGGTCCAACAGGTGTAGGAATTTTATATGGAAAGAAAGAGGTTTTGGATAGCATGCCTCCGTATCAAGGCGGTGGTGACATGATTGCGAAAGTGACCTTCGAAAAGACGACGTATAACGAACTGCCCCACAAATTTGAGGCAGGAACTCCAAATATTGCTGGGGGTATCTGCCTTGGAACAGCCTTTGAATATTTGAACAATCTCGACATGGAAGCCGTACATGCACACGAACAGGAGTTATTGGAATACGCAGAATCGGAATTGAAGAAAATCAACGGAATTCGTTTGATTGGAACAGCAGACAAAAAAACCAGTGTTGTTTCATTTGTGGTGGAAGGAACGCACCCTTTCGACATTGGAACCCTACTAGACAAACAAGGCGTAGCTGTTCGAACGGGACACCATTGTACGCAGCCATTAATGGATATTTTTCAGATTCCCGGTACCGTACGTGCATCGTTCGCCTTCTACAATACGAAAGAAGAAATTGATGTGTTCATTACCGCACTGAAAAGAAGCGTAAACATGTTGCTATAGGATTGCGGATAACTAACTTTGTAGTATGACACTTCAGGAAAAAGAACAAGATATAATTGACGAGTTTGCCATCTATGATGATTGGATAAGAAAAAACGAAGTTTTTGAAGACCGAGGCTGAGCCAGGCGGGCGAAGTAGCCGAGGGAAAATACGAATACTTACATGACACTTCAGGAAAAAGAACAAGACATAATTGACGAGTTTGCCATCTATGATGATTGGATGGACAAGTACGAGTACATCATCGAACTTGGAAAAGAACTGCCTCTTATCGACGAAAAACTCAAAACAGACAACCGATTGATAGAAGGGTGTCAGTCGCGAGTGTGGCTGCACACCAACTTTGACGGTGAAAAAATGCAGTTTTCGGCAGACTCCGACGCCATCATCACCAAAGGAATTATCGCCTTGTTGATTCGCGTTTTCAATGACGAGTCACCTAAAAATATTGCCAGCAGCTCCTTACGATTCATTGATGAGATTGGACTGCACGAACACTTGTCTCCTACCCGCTCCAATGGATTGGCGAGCATGATTCGAACAATGAAAATGGAGGCACTTAAACAGGTATAGCTATGAGTTCAATGGAACTGGAAAATAAAGTAATCGACATTCTGAAAACGATCTACGATCCGGAAATTCCGGTAGATATTTTCGAACTAGGGTTAATTTACGAAGTAAAAATTGGAAAGGAAGGACACGTCGATATTGAGATGACACTTACCTCTCCGAATTGCCCCGTTGCTGAATCACTTCCGAAAGAAGTAGAAGATAAGGTTGCGGGTGCTGAAGAGTTCACCTCTTGCAAAGTAAACATCGTGTTCGATCCTCCTTGGGACAAAGACATGATGAGTGAAGAAGCTCAGCTAGAACTCGGGTTCCTCTAATTTTAAAATACTCTTTGGCAATGTGCCAATTTCGAGTGCATCTTCTTCCTAAAAGATACTGCACTTCGACTGGCTCAGCGTACTATCTTTTACAAAAGGAAAAAATGGTAGTTTTGCCGCTTCAAAATTTACATACTATGAGACGCGTAGTGATCACAGGTATTGGCGCTTTGACGCCTATTGGAAATGATTTGGAAACGTTTTGGAGCAATCTAAAAGCCGGAAAAAGCGGCGCAGCTCCCATTACTTATTTCGATACTGAAAAGTTCAAAGCCAAGTTTGCTTGCGAATTGAAAGACTTCCATTTGGAAGAACACTTTCACGTGAAAGAGCGCAGACAGTACGATAGCTTCTCTCTATACGCTTTGTATGCCGTTGATCAAGCAGTAAATCACGGAAACATAGATTTTGAATCCTTGGACCGAAACCGAATTGGGGTGATATGGGGATCCGGAAATGGAGGCATCCAAACCTTCCAAGACCAAATGAAAGAGTACTGCGAAGGAGATGGAACGCCACGATTCACACCTTTCTTTATCCCAAGAATTTTGGTAGACATCGCCGCAGGAATTATCTCGATGAAATACGGACTTCGAGGCGTGAATTTCTGCCCTGTATCCGCCTGCGCCACTTCCAACACGGCCATTATTGAAGCCTTCAATTACATTCGTTGGAACAAGGCCGATATGATTATCACCGGAGGTTCGGAAGCGGCTATTAACGAGGCTGCCATGGGCGGATTTGCCTCTGCACGCGCACTTTCCACAAGAAATGACGATCCCGCGACAGCTTCACGTCCTTTTGACGTTACCCGTGACGGTTTTGTTATGGGTGAAGGTGCCGGTGCCTTGGTATTGGAAGATTACGAACATGCGAAAAAACGCGGCGCGACGATCTATGGCGAAATCGTTGGTGGTGGAATGGCCGCCGATGCATACCATTTAACAGGAACCCACCCTGAGGGTGAAGGCGCCGTTTTGGGTATGAATGAAGCACTTCGTGAAGCGGAAATTACCGCAGCCGATATCGACTACGTAAACATGCACGCCACCTCTACTCCATTAGGAGATAAATCAGAATTGATTGCTGCTGAGCGCGTTTTCGGCAAACGGAAATCCTTATCAATTTCAGCGACCAAATCTATGACGGGTCATTTGCTAGGTGCTGCTGGGGCGATAGAAGGAATTGCCTGTGTAATGGCATTAAAGGAAGGAATTGTTCCACCTACGATCAATACGACGGAAATCGAACCGGAATATGCCAATCATTACGACTTCCCATTGGGTAAGGCTCAAACGAAAGAAATGACCTATGCAATGAGCAATACTTTTGGCTTCGGTGGACATATCGCTTCTGTGCTGTTTAAGAAGTTCGAGGAGTAGCCGCTCTATTCTTTTCATTTTAATGGAGAAAGTGGGTTGATTCTATTCGACTCAACGCTAACTTGTTATCTTTAGGGAAACAAATCTACGCATCTAACTCTTTTCACACTATGCAGCGTGCCTTTTCCCTTTTGCGTATCGCAATGATCGTCCTTTTGACCTCATGGCTTCCGATGAATTCGTATGCTAGCATTAAAGACTCCCTCCAAAATCTTCTTAAGCATGAGGCTGACCCGTGTAAACAAATCACAATTCAAAGTAAATTGGTTTGGGAGTTTCTGTATGACGATATCGATAAAGCAGAATACTACGCACTGAGAGCGGTCGCCAACGCGAAAAAGTGTCCGGATAAATTAGGAAAATCGTATGCCTATCAGATACTAGGAACAACGTATCTCATCCGAAACCTGAGTTCTGAAGCATTAAAGAATTACTTTACCTCGCTCAAGTTAAAGGAAGAAGTTGGTGACAGTGTAGGAATGGCAGGAGTTCTCAACAATGTGGGCATCGCTTACCGCTATTTAGATGATTACGATAATGCTCTTCGCTATTACAAAAAGAGTCTTGATATCACCCTGAAACTAAAGAAAAATCCGGCGGATGACTACCATAATATTTCACTCTGCTACAACTTAAAAGGCGAACACAAGAAGGCGATAAAATACGAACGTAAAGCTCTAAATGAATACCTCCTTCGAAAAGACAGTAGCGAAGTGGCAGATTGCTACATGGGAATCTCATACGATTACATCTCTCAAAACAAGTTCGAAACAGCAATCGAATATCTCGACTCCGCCTATTTCTATGCGAAACAATTTGAGCAAAATAATATACTCGGTGGAATATATGTCAATTACGCCACATGCTACCGACAGTTACACAATTACCCCAAAGCTCTCGATTATGCGCAAAAAGGTTATGAAGCTACCTTGGGGCACACCGTTAACTTCGATTGGCACAAGAATGCGTTGAATGAGTTGAGTCAAGCCCATGCCAATATGGGTAACATGAAAAAAGCCTACGAATATCACGTACGCTACGCTGACTTAAAAGATAGTCTTCTGAACGAATCAAAAGTTAAAGAAGCCACTCAACTCGAGATGACTTACGACTTTGAGAAAGAACAGCTAGCAGATTCGTTACTTCATAGTCAAGAGTTGAAAGCAGAGCAAACAAAAACCGCCAACGAAAAACGCCTTAATGTTCTGCTCTTTGCCATCGGAGGACTTCTTTTCTTGTCTCTGATTGGTGCCGTAATTGCTTATAGAAATAAGAGAAAGTCAGCCAAAATCATTAGTGCCGAGCGACAAAAATCGGAAGAGTTGTTGTTGAACATCTTACCCAAAGAAAATGCCATCGAACTGAAAACAACAGGATCTTCCAAACCCCGTCCTTATAAAAGTGTGACCATTCTTTTTACTGATTTCAAAGGATTTACAATGGTTGCAGAGCAACTGACTGCGGAGGAATTAGTAAATGAAATAGATTACTGTTTCAAAGCTTTTGATACGATACTAGAGAACTACTCCATTGAGAAAATCAAAACAATTGGTGATGCATACATGTGTGCCGGTGGACTTCCCACAGAGAACAATACGCATCATATTGATGTCGTGAACGCCGCCATCGACATAAGAGATTGGATGCTGCAATACAAAGTGGATCGAAAAGACGGACTAGCCTTCGAAATAAGAATTGGACTGCATACGGGGCCTGTCGTTGCCGGAATTGTTGGAACCAAAAAGTTCGCTTATGATATTTGGGGAGACGCTGTGAATACTGCCGCTAGAATGGAATCAAGTGGTGAAGTAGGAAAGGTTAACATCTCAGGTACTACCTACGAGATGGTCAAAGATGATTTTACCTGTGAATACCGCGGAAAGATCGAAGCAAAAAACAAAGGAAACATTGATATGTATTTTGTAGAAAGAGCTTGAGATTTAAACTTTCTCATCGTTTAATTTCTTCTTACGCACACTTTCTTTCAAAGAATTGGGTTACCTTTTAATGAAAGACAACATCAATGGGTAAACGTCAATCATGACCGATCAGGAAATAATCCAACATATCCGGGACAAAAAGTTCGATCGTGCCGTGCGGGAATTGTACAAACATGAACCCATGATTCGCCGTACCTTGTTCAAATACGGAGCTCCTGAGACGCTTGTACTCGAAATTATCAACGATGGATTGGTACTGTTGCTGGAAAAAACTCAGCAGCCCGACTTTCAACTCACAAGCAAACTGTCCACCTACCTAACCGGAATTTGTCTCAATCATTGGAGAAATCACAGTCGTAAACTTTCCAGCAAGGAAAAAGTAATGCTCGATATCGAGATTGCCAACACCTATGCATTTGTGGAATACGACGATGAAAAAGAAGAAAAACTAAGACTACTGGATACGATTTTGGAAAAGATCCAAGATCGATGTAAGCAGCTGCTGCGCCTGTTCTATTTCGAAAACAAGCGGATGGCAGAAATCGCCAATACTATGGGATTTAGCTCAGAAAAATCGGCTAAAACTCAAAAGTACAAGTGCATGGAAAAGGCACACAAATTGGCAAAGTCTGAATTACACAACCTTGAAAATCCAGTAGCATGAGACCAGAACTAGAACAATTATCCCGAATTGATTCGTATGTAAATAATACGATGAGTGCTTCTGAAACTGCCGCATTCGAAGCCGAGATGGCAAAAGACCCAGCCATAAGAGACGCCGTTGAGACCCAAAACTTACTAATAACAGCCGTTAATAGAAAAGCACTAATGGCACATGTTGTTGCCGCAACACCACCAACCATGGCACCACCACGGGATGGATCCATTTTATCCAAATTCAAGTGGCCGATTATACTGTCATCTGTGGTCGTTGGAGCACTAATTACACTCTTCGCTTTCAAAGGAAATGAGGAAGATGTACGCGAATCACATGAGAATCTTCATGCTAACATTACAAATAACATCAACCCTACAAAAAATGAAGGTCTTCGAGCTAGTCTAGAAGCCGACAATCAGGTTCCTTCAGAGAGCAATTTCATCCATACTCCAAGCAAGACACGCGCTGTTCAATCCACTAGAAGACAATTCGGTGGACTAGAAACGTGGGTAGCTCCTGAAGTACAACAAATTGAAGTCGATCCAACCCAAAATAAACTCATTGAATGCAAGGATGGAACCGTGATTTTTGTTCCCGAAAACGCTTTCGTTGATGAAAATGGCGACGTTGTAACGGAAACCGTAACACTGGAAATTATTGAGGCGCTTACCATGGATAAAATCGTGGCGTACAATCTCGCAACCATGAACGGAGCAAAAGCACTAAAGTCCGGAGGGATGATCTATGTTCAGCCGAAGCTAAACGGTACCGATCTCAATTTGGCAGAGGGGAAGTCATTACACATCGAAATTCCAACAAGCGAATATGATAGTAACATGCAAGCTTGGCAAGGAGTTCCCGACGGAAATGGGAATTTGAATTGGGAAAACCCGCAGGAGATTGAGAATTATCTCGTTCCTGTTGCTATGAGTACGCTCGACTTCCTTCCGTTTGGTTTCCGGGAGGAGGTTGCAGCGACGCTTCCATTCAAGAATTATAGAACAAGTTCGAAAGCGCTTGAGGATAGTTTGTATTTCGCACTTGGAATAGAGAAAGAATTCGAGGAGGTTGCAGAAAGAGTTGACTCACCGGTTCAAAAAGATTCAAATAATGGAAACAAAAATGGACTAAAAGTTCTCAATTTAAGCTTGGGAAGTCATAGAACTAGGAATCGAGATAGAGCACGAGATTTTAAAATGAAACGTGGGCTAGGTGGTATCATCTTCCAAAACTTACCAAAGAACAAGGAGATTAGTGCGACCTTCTACAAAGGAAAACAATCGTATGTAACTAGTATTGATACGACACTTTTACAAACGGACTTAGTAGGAACTGTTAGCATTCGATTCGCGACTGAGGGATGTGATCCATTCTCCATGGGAAATGTGCTTGTTGAAGAAAACAAAATTGTTTACGTAGACTGCTCTGCTTGGAAATGCGATATGGCCGACGAATCATTCGCCTCTTCCGAATCTTGTGAGAAATGCTATATTGAACCGTCCAGCGTATTCGCCATTCACCAGCCTGAGTTCGAAGAAACCTTCCTAGCAACCAAAGAATTTCAAGAGCGACTGCAAGCACTTCACAAAATCAAAAATGCACAACCACTGTTCGATTTGTACCTGAACAATTTGGAGAAAAATCTGCATGAAATTGATCAGCAAGTTGCCGCGAAACTATCAGGTCCCAACAAAGCGATTTTTGAAGCATTTGCAGCTGAAAAATTGACCAATGTTCGCCCGAACGGACAAGAATACGATGAACTAAAGAAGTTCTACACTTCGCAGTCGAAAAAGCAGCAAGAGAAAGTTCGAAAGGCACAACAAGAATATGCGAGAAAATCAGCGGCTGAATTAGAAGCCATTCAAAACGAAATGGCACAGTTGCGCATGAACTTTCTACAGAATCAGCAAGACGTTTATGCAAAGTATGCGACTAATTCTACTAACAGAAGCAGAGGTGTTAGTCCACCGAGAACAGCTTCTTTATCCAGTGTAAACTATTTCCAACCAAGTCCTCGCGTACAAAATACCAATCCACAAGTGGGACAGCAAGCAGCCTACAAAGTCAATTGGTACGGAACCGGATGGATGAATATTGACAGCTATCTGCACGAATTGAGTAAAGGCAAAAAAGAAGTGCCTATTCACGTGGCAGATGCAAAAGGCATGAAGATTTATCAATCCATTAACTCCTTGAATACCCTGCTATCTCTGAACAGTACTGAGGACGGTTTCAATGCGTACTTCCCTACCTCACAAAGTGAAATGTTCGAGAAAAGTCTCGCACTAGGAGTAACAAGAGCAGATGGACAACTCAAAGTCGCCGCTCAATTTTTCAATCCGTACACTACCAGCGCAATTACTTTAAACGAATGGGAAACTGTGACTGAGGATGAATTCAAACGAAGACTAAAAGTTCTATATCCGGGCGGAAGACGCATGCTAAAAGCATTGAAAGACGAGGAGAAGCGTGCTCGTGAGGCTTTGGAAA
Organism: bacterium; assembly: GCA_024742305.1. Lineage (GTDB taxonomy): Bacteria > Bacteroidota > Bacteroidia > Flavobacteriales_D > Crocinitomicaceae > UBA4466. The sequence continues at coordinate 53,117 of JANSYQ010000003.1, forward strand.
GACAAAAACGCGCGGAGGAGCAACGCAAAAAACGTCAAGAGGAACTTGAAAAATTACAAGAGCAGTGGGATAAAGAGCAGGCTGAATTACAGGCGAAAACGGAAGCAATCCGAAAGCGTCAGGCAGCCGAACGCTCTTACGTGCAGCACTTGGAGAACTTCATTAACCCATGTCATGAAGACTTTGGCAAGGCAGCCTCGGATGAAGAAGTGGTTGCTTATCCTGACAAGGAAGCCCAATTTCCGGGCGGTACGGTAGAATTTATGCGTTGGATTACTGACAATATTCAGTATCCGAAAGAAGCCATGGAAAAGGGCATTCAAGGCAAAATCTATGTGCAGTTTGTTGTAGAACGAGATGGTTCTGCATCGAATGTGAAAATCATGAATAGCGATCCTAAAATGAAACTCTTAGAAGCCGAAGCTGTTCGACTGGTGCAGGGAATGCCGCCATGGAAAAGTGGTGAAATGGACGGAAGAAAAGTACGGTCTCACCTGAGAATACCGATCATCTTTACATTGGATTAATCTTCAAGCGAACTCGTCTTTTTCTCGTACCAGCGTTGAAAGTGCAATGCCGAGCGATAGTCTTTCGGGTGGATATCGAATTTGTATTCCTTGCCAAGTACGGTGATGTAAATGTAGCCTCCATCCGCCTTAACTTCAGAAACGTGTCGCCACGGAATGAGCAGACTACGCTCACCCGGCAGCTTTATGCCGCTGACATACCAACGAACGCCTTTGGTAAAGTTTTGCAAGCGAACAATGAGTAGACTGTAAATGAGTCCCGTAACGATTAAATGGCCGAAGTTTAAAATTTCGATTTTCGGTAGGTACGGTTCGATGTACTTAAACCCAAATGCAAAGGCAGTGCAAACAACAACTACCAAAACAATATCCTTGATCATCGAAAAGAGCGAATACTTCACACGGCAGTAGTCCACGGCATTTTTTAAATCCTTTTTGATTTCCGTACGACGCAGAAAACCTCGAACTATTAAATACACAGAGATTGCATACAAGTGGTATTGGAAATCCGTGAAGTAGAATGAGGTCAGTAATACGAGCCAACTAATGATGTCTAGTACATCCCAAATCGTGATTTGTCTTTTGAATTTTGCACTCACAGCGTAAAGAAACAAAAAACGAGATTACGAATTTATATGGAGACGATAAACTATACATCTAATAGTTCATTATCCCGCAACGTTCAGTTAAATCATTGAATAATTGTCTTTTACAATCTATTCTTTCTATCTTTAGCTAGGTTGTAGATTTTTTACTACACTTAATTTATTCGCAATGAGACTTTCAGCCTTCGTGATTATTGTTCTTTCATCACTCTTTTTTATGACTTCGTGTAAAAAAGAACAGCCAGCTTCAGATCCATTCGCACCATCCCCTAGTGCTGGCACTTTATATTCGGGAAATGAAGTCACTACGAACATTTTCGGGGTTGTGAAGAACGAAAATGGCTTCCCAATTTCCGGGGCGTCCGTATCGCTTAATGGCGCTTCAGTTTTAACAGACGACTCTGGAATTTTCATTTTTGAAGACATCTCAGTGGATGAGGAACGTGCTTACATTAAAGTAACAAAAGCGGGGTACTTTCTTGGCTCAACCGCCTTCATTCCTTCTCCAAATTCTATGTCCACAGTGCGTATTACTTTAATTCAGAAAACAATTACGGGCACTTTTAATTCCAACTCAGGTGGAAACATATCAGTCAATGGCGCAGCATCTTTAATTTTTGAACCTGGTGATATTTCTCTTGATAATGGCGGAAGCTATTCTGGCCCTGTAAATGTCTACGCGGCATACATAGATCCACAAGCGCCTAATCTGAGTGAAATTATGCCCGGTGATTTGCGGGCGGTAAATGCTAATGATGAAGCTGTAGTCTTGGAAACGTATGGCATGATCGCGGTTGAAATGTTCGGTTCGAATGGTGAAGCCCTAAATGTAAGTCCAGGTCAATCCGTGACCTTAAAAATGCCGGTTAGTTCAAGCCAACAAACAATTGCACCTTCTTCTATTCCACTGTGGTACTTTGATGAAACTAATGGAAATTGGTTAGAGGAAGGAAGTGCGACTCTTTCAGGGTCAGAGTACATAGGGGAAGTCGGTCATTTCTCTTTTTGGAATGTTGATAAACCTTATCCCGGGCGATTGTTCAGTTGTCGCATCACCAATAACAACGGCACGCCATTATCTTCCATATTAATTGAAATGAAATCGTCTAATGGTACAAGCTTTGGAATAGAGTATAGCGACCAAAATGGCGAATTTTCGGGTATGATTCCAGCAGGCATTCCAGTAGATTTATTTGTATACAACGGGTGTGGTAATATAGAATATCAACAGAGTTTAGGAAACGGAACTTCCAGCATTGATTTGGGAACTATTGAATTGATGAATAACAGTAGTTCGAACGGAGTGATAAGCGGAACATTGTTGGACTGTAACGCTCAAGGAATACAAAATGGGTATGTGTATATCGCAGATGGTTTCAATTTCTATGTTGCGACCACTGACAACAATGGTAACTTCAGTAAATCCATTGTGTATTGCACGTCGGCTCCATTAACCGTCGAGGGAATAAACCCGTCTACTGGATTAAGTAGTTTGGAACAATCTGTTACACTTGGACCAACAATGAACATGGGCAATATAATGGTGTGCTCCTATAACAGTGATTATGTTAGTTTTGAAATTGATGGATTGGGTTATACCTTTTCTGAACTCATTCAAGGAACTCAAATCCGAGCATTTGAAACCACGGAAGGACCACTATTCCCCGGTGATACAATAAAAATTGAAGCTCAATTGTTTCCCGAAATCTTTTACTTTATCATCCCAAATGTTCAATTAAATACATACAGTAATTGTATACATCCGGTAATAAGTGGTATTACGTTCCCTGCTATGAAAATGACTGTACCAATCAATTTAACAACGGGCGCCAATTCCATTACGGTAAACCTTACCAACTGGGATGGCTTTATTAATGGTTACGCTGAAGGGACTTTCGAAGGTACTTTTGTTGACGATAGCGGTATAACGCATACCATAACCAATGGTGCTTTTAGGGCATCAATCGGGTAACACACATCACAATTCAGACTCCAAATACCTTGCAGTGTGTGAAGTATCCTTTGATTTCTTCACGATCTGTTCTGGCGTCCCGGCACAGACAATTTTACCGCCGCCTTTTCCACCTTCGGGACCAATGTCTACAATGTGATCGGCGACTTTGACAATATCGAGGTTGTGTTCAATAACCAAAACCGTGTTACCTTCATCCACCAATCGCTGCAAAACACCTAGGAGCATCTTGATGTCCTCAAAGTGCAGTCCGGTAGATGGCTCATCGAGAATGTACATGGTATTTCCCGTGCTTTTTTTCGACAATTCGGAAGATAATTTGATGCGTTGCGCCTCTCCTCCTGATAAAGTTGTGGATGGCTGACCGAGCTTCACATACCCCAACCCTACCGATTTCAAAGTCGCTAAAATGCGGTGAATCTTCGGGATGTTCTCAAAGAAATCAGTGGCGTCTGCAATAGTCATTTCCAATACGTCACTGATGGATTTCCCTCGGAAGCGCACCTCCAAAGTTTCGCGATTGTACCGTTTTCCATTGCACGTCTCACATTCCACGTAAACGTCGGGAAGGAAGTTCATTTCGATGAGTTTCATTCCGCCACCGCGACAGGTTTCGCAACGTCCACCTTTCACATTAAAGGAGAATCTTCCCGGTTTGTAGCCACGAATCTGCGCTTCCGGAAGTCCTGCGTACAAAGAACGGATCTCATCGAAAAGCTTCGTATACGTTGCTGGGTTGGAACGCGGTGTTCTACCTATTGGACTTTGATCAATTTCGATGACTTTATCCAAATGTTCAATGCCAGAAATCGACTTGTATGGTAGTGGTTTTTTCACGCCGTTATAAATCTCTGCAAGCAGAATTGGATACAAGGTTTGATTGATCAAGGAAGATTTTCCGCTTCCTGAAACGCCCGTTACACAAGTGAAAGTTCCCAGCGGAATCGATAAATTGACAGCATCCAAGTTACGCCCCGAGGCTCCTTTTAGCACGAGTTTTTTTCCATTTCCCATGCGTCGTTTTTCAGGAACCTCAATCTTTTTGGCCCCCGTTAGGTATTGGTTCGTTAATGAATCAACATTGGTCATTTCACCAATGGGTGCTGCATTCACGATTCTTCCGCCATGCACACCCGCACCTGGACCTATATCCACAACGAAATCTGCCGCTTCAATCATTTCTTTGTCGTGCTCAACAACCACCACTGAGTTTCCGGTGTCTCTCAATCGCTGAAGCGACTTAATTAATCGCGTGTTATCGCGTTGGTGCAATCCAATAGAAGGCTCGTCAAGAACATACAGCACGTTCATTAGTTCGCTTCCGATTTGCGTTGCCAAGCGAATTCGCTGCGCCTCTCCTCCGGAAAGTGTTTTTGCCGAACGATGCAAGGTAAGATAGGTCAATCCAACCTCAACAATAAAGCCCAATCGCGCGTTGATTTCCTTTAATATTTCCACGGCGATGCGCTTTTCTTTTTCATCAAGGTGTTTCTCTACATCCTTGAACCAATTGGCAACTTCCTCGATATCCATTTGGGCCAACTCGCCAATATTCTTGCCAGCGATACGGAAATAATGTGCCTCTTTCTTGATGCGCGTACCTTTACAAACCGAACATTCTTTCTTGTTCATGAAACTTTGCGCCCAGCGCTGTACCGGGGCTGAGCTTTCCTCTGAATGTCGTGTAATAAAGTTGATGATGCCTTCGAAAACAACTGATTTGTTTTTGTTTGAACGAACGATCCCTTCATTTCCGTAAAGAATCACTTGAAGCGCATCTTCATTGATATCCTCAATTTTCGTTGTCAGTTTGTAGCCTTCCTGATCTAGGAAACGCTCTAATTTTTCGAAGATCCATGTACGCTTGGATGGACCGATTGGAACAATTCCTCCGGCTTTGATGCTCTTGCTCGTGTCCGGAATAATCTTGTCAATATCTACCTCTGAAACTTCGCCTAGTCCGCTACAATTCTTACATGCACCGTAAGGAGAGTTGAACGAGAACAAGTTCGGTTCCGGATCGGGGTAACTGATCCCGCTTGTGGGACACATCAAGGTTCTAGAAAAGTGACGAACTTCATCCGACTCAAACTCCATGAGCATCATCGATTTTCCGCCGTGTTTCATTGCCATTACAACCGCATCATAAATTCGTTGTCGGTACTTTTCTTCGACCTGCAAACGGTCAATGACGATATCAATGTCGTGAATCTTATAACGATCCAGCTTCATTCCTTTTTTGATGTCTTGCAGTTCGCCATCCACGCGCACCTTCGTGAAACCAAGTTTGGTGATTTGCTCAAACAACTCGCGGTAATGTCCTTTTCGCCCTTTGATTTTTGGCGCTAAAACAATGACTTTCTTTCCGGCGTATTTCTCAATAATCAAATCCACAATTTGATCATCCGAATACTTCACCATTTCTTCATTAGTAACATACGAGTACGCCGTACTCACACGAGCAAACAACAAACGCATGAAGTCGTAAATCTCCGTGATGGTACCCACAGTGGATCGAGGTGAACGCGATACCGTTTTCTGTTCAATGGAAATAACAGGACTTAGCCCTTCTATTTTATCTACATCGGGACGCTCTAATCCGCCAAGAAACTGACGGGCGTACGCCGAAAACGTTTCAATATATCTTCGCTGTCCTTCTGCAAAAATCGTGTCGAATGCCAAAGAAGATTTCCCACTTCCACTCAAACCTGTGAACACAACCAATTCATTTCTCGGAATTTTTAGGTCTATGTTTTTTAGGTTATGCTCCCTTGCACCGTACACTTCTATGTACTCTTTCTTACTCACTTGGCTGGTAATTCTATTGTGTATGTTTTAGTATTCGAAACTGTTAATGTGTTGCTCAAAATCCATGGATTCAGCACTTTCAATTCTCTGTAGTTAGAACCGTTATCAATGGACCATTGCACCAAATCTGAGATCGATTTATCCACGTTAACCTTACGCGTTTTTCTTGGTTCGTATCGGTACATCTTTTCCGGATAGAAACCGTAGTCTTCCGGTGATTCAAAAATCAATTTAAGTGCCAACATCCGAAAGAAATAGCGCCCGGTTTCACGATTCAGGTATAAATCCATGTATTCGGAAACCTGCTGGCTCTCTAGGTCGGATTGTATACCTCCCACTCCTCGATTGTAGGACGCAGCCGTTAAGGGCCAATCTTCAAATTTAGCGTAGGCATTTTTAAGATACGCACAGGCCGCTCGTGTTGCCTTTTCGATGTGGTAGCGTTCGTCAATTTCTCGGTTTACCAACAGTCCATATTCCTTTGCGGCTGCAGGCATGAATTGCCAAAATCCTTTTGCACCGGAGGGCGAAACCGCTTGTGTTAGACCACTTTCAATCAAACTGAGGTATTTGAGATCGTCCGGCATGTTTTCCTCTTGAAGAATGCGCTCCAGCTCCCCAAAGTATCGATGTGCCCGCTTGAAATATTGATAGGTACTACTATGATAAAACGTATTCGTGAGCAGTTCTTTATCCAATCGCTCCTTGGCATCGAAGCCGGTCAGATCAATTTCCTGTTCACAAAAAGTCATGGAATTCGGAATTTCGGGCATGGTAAAATGACCCTCCTTTTCCACTTTCACTTCCTTGACAATCTCCTTTTTCTCTGTTTGATTGCACCCTATTGAAATAAGGGTCATTGCGCCTGCAAACAGAACGAATACGTTGAATTTTGGCATAGCCTAAAAGTACGGATTTTTTACTTCGGAGCCTTGTATTTTATCGTGTTACGGTACAACAAAATGAATACGAAAACGAAGTAGGAAATGAAGAAAATTACGGGTAGATACGTATCCAATTTCACAAGGTTTACCATGGCTACCGAAAGCAAACAGGCTATGGCGCCGAGGATAACAAACACGTACCACACCTTTCTATCAGAGAGTCCGGCGTATACCAAATGATGCGTAGTGTGATCTTTTCCTCCAACCATTGGAGACTGTCCTCTTTTCAATCTGTTGATGACCACAGTAAGCGTATCTACCGCCGCTGGAGTGAACGCCACTAAAGCAATACATAAGCCCAACCAAGAAGGACTTTCGGTTTCGTAGGAAACGTTCCAATGGCTCTTCATACTGAAAAACGCGACGAACAAGCCTATAAATTGAGATCCGGCATCACCCATGAACAGCTTCGAGGGATTCACGTTCATGGTCAAAAATCCGACCACGGCACCAATAACGCTGATATTAATCAAGGTAAAGATGTTCGTGTTGAATTCATAAATCAACCAATTAGAAAGAAGACAAGAAAGCAAAATGAAGAACACCGTAGTACCCGTTATTCCATCCATATTGTCCAGCATGTTCAGTGAGTTCATCACGATAATGACCCAAATCACTGTCACAATGGCATCGGGGCCTTCCATGTGGAAGAGATGAATAGACGATCCCGTAATCACGAAGAAGAAACCACAAAGAATTTGCGTAGATAGCTTAATCAATGGGCGCGTATTGTACGCGTCATCCGCCAATCCCATCAGAAAGGCAATACTTCCGGCGCCAAACAGACCAACAAATTCAGGGTTTTGAAATACGTTTTTATCCTCACCAAAAACAATGGAATAGGCAATGGATGCGAAAACAAAAACAACGAAGAAACTTACTCCACCGAGAGATGGTTTGGACTGGTTACTCCATCGAACAACTACATCGTTCTTGTTGCGGATACCCAATGATTTGGAAAACCGAAGTAGAATGACATTGCACATAATTGCGAGAAGCATCCCACCAATTCCGAAACCAAAAAGTTGTACCAGCTTTACCACTTGTAAAAAGTAACTTAGATAAAAACAAATGTAGGAAAATTTAACAGTACGGTGGTCGCTTCTCCGTGAATCAAGGCTTATTTAGACCTACCCAAAATAGACCGGATTTTTCTTTTGATGCGCGTCCACAAGGACGGCTTGGTAAACTTATCCATGTCATCCTCCATGTAGCCTGAGGTGTAGCCATATCCATACCCATATCCGTAGCCATATCCGTAACCGTAGCTGGAGTTTCGATTCGATTGCACGCCATTCAAAATCACGTTGAGCGACTTCAATTGTTGCATTTCAAATAATTCCTTGATACGATATGTGAAGTTTCGCTTCGAGTAGTGAGACTTGAAAATATAGATCGGGATATCTGCCTCCGTAAGGTTTTTTACACCGTCCGAAACTAGTCCAACTGGAGGGTTATCGATGATGATTACATCATACGTTTCTTTCAAGCCTTCCACAATTTCCTTGAATTGATCGCTCAGCAATAACTCTGATGGATTCGGTGGAATGGGACCCGCTGTGATGAAGTCCAATTCAGGAATGCTTGATTTCTTGATACACTCTTCCAAGCTGGATTGTCCTACGATAAGCGAACTCATTCCGTGCGTATTGTCCTCGTCAAATCCGAGGTGAACTTTTGGTTTTCGAAGGTCCAAATCGAGAAGAATAGTCTTCTTTCCGGACATGGCGATAATTCCCCCGAGGTTGAGTGCCACAAATGTTTTTCCTTCTCCCGAAATGGAAGACGAAATTGCGATGGTCTTGTAATTAGGATGGATGTAACTTAAGTTAGTTCGAATCTTTCGCATGGCTTCTGCCATGATAGATTTTGGCGCCTCTGCAACCACCAACTGTGAGTATTCCATGGAAAATTTCAGCAGGGGTACCCCTCCAAGAATGGACGCTCGCTCCGGCAGTGTGTTTTCCAAATCTTCAATCAAATTGATTTCATTGAAGGTCAGATAACGGAAGAGCATTATCCCGAGCCCGATAAACATTCCCACCAGTACAAATGCAAAGTAGACAAATCCAGCATTTGGTGCCACTGGCTCTGAACTTACAGTAGGCATTCTCAAGATGCGGTTCTCTGAGGCATAGCCTGCATCGGAGATGGAATACAGCACTTTCTTTTCTGTCAATAGCGTGAAGTACTTTTCATTCAGCTCTTGAATGTTTTTCAGTCTACTGTACTCCATTCGTTGTTCGGGAAGTCCTGACAACTTTGCTTTTCTTCGAGAAATTTCTTGGCGTAATCGAACAGCCTCTGAGTTTAAACGCAACTTAATGGTAGCGATACTTCTAAGAATTGTGCTGATTTTTGCATCCACCCTTTTTTGTACCAGTGCTACCTTCTCGCTGTTGGGCGTAAGTGAAACCAGGAGATCTTCCTTTTGCTCCAATAAATCGTGCAAATCACTAATGTGTGTTACGAGCGAAGCTTCATAGCTTTTTCCCAACATTTCCGGAATCATCCGAAACACCTCCAATCGGTTTGGGGCGCGCTCAAGTTGATTATCAATAGCAATCAATGCAGATACCTCCTTGTCGATTTCCGTGAGCTGCATTTCAAGATCATTCAATTTTTCATTGATTTCGCCGCTACTAAATTCGGGATCTACTACGTTCGATTTAGAATGGAAGTCCGTTAAACTATCTTGAGAAGACTGTAGCTCAAAATAGAGCGAGTCCAATTGATTGTTGATGAAAGAAAGTACATTTTCTGAACTCTTTCGTTTGATCTCTTCATCATACTCCTGATACGATTCAGCAATCGCCAAACTTATGTCACGGCACATGCGAGCGTTGTGTCCTTTAAACGAGACTTGTATAGTTCTCGCATTTGGATCCAGCGGAATGACATCCAAACCACCATGTAATCGTTTCACCAAACCTTCTCTGCTATTGAAGAGAAAGTACAGTTCATTCTGGGCAGCCATTTCTTTGAACACCTTCGGGTTGGAGGACTTCACCACCACATCCATGTCTTGGTTGACCAAATGTTCATTCAATGGACCTTTTAGTCGCAAGGTATTCCCCTTCTTCTCATAGGATAACTCAACCGTATTGTCCTGCATACTAATTGAAATCTCCTGATTGATGAGGGAAGAATCTACGAGTTTATAGGGCTGAATATTAAAGCTGCTAGTAAGGTACAACTCTTCCGTAAGCAATTTTCCGCGTGAGAACATACTCACGGACATATTCAATTTTTCTACAGCTCTTTCAAAGAGAAGCTCAGAACGCAAGAGTTCCACAACGGCGGAAATCTCATCGTCTTGTGTATTTATATTTTCAAAATCTATTACATCAGCGGCTTTATCCTGATTGGATATTTGCAGCATTAGTGAAGACTCGTAAACCGGCTTGGTATAACGAAGGTAGAAGTACGCAAGAATCACAAAAACGCCCACGAAACCAAGTACCCAAAACCAATAACGACGAATGATCGTTCGGAGGATCAAGGGATCATAGGATGTATTTATGAATAATTTTTGCTTTGCCACGCGCTTTTCTTTTCTGCGTTATAAATTTGAAATTATAGTTACCAGTACTGCTAATGAGGCAAGTAAAGAGCCAAGCGGCACTACCTTTTCCAAGATTTCTTTTCCTAGTTCTGGGGCTGGTTCCACATAGATGTAATCGTTCGCTTGAACCACCAAATCGGTGAATTTCAACCCTTCAATAACGGACAAGTCCATTACATACACAATGCGCTCGCCATTCACCATTCGCATAAGCTTTACCGTATTCGCCTTACCCCGGTCCGCTATTCCTCCTGCAAGTGCAATAACTTCCATGAGAGTTGTGTTTGTATTCATGAGGGGAACCACCGTCGCTTCAGACCCACTTCCCGGGAAAACGATAACGCGTTGATTGGTAATTTGTGCCTTAACGAACGGTTCGCGATATTCTTCCGAATACAATAATTCCAAGGTATCTTCGAACTCCTCTACGGTGAGTCCGGTAACTTCCACCTTACCTAGTTTTGGTAGTTCGACCTCACCATTATTTCGAACCACGTATTCCGTTTGTTTGAATTCACCATTTGAACCTACCGAAATTTCTGTTGTTCCGTCAATTAAGTCCGCTCCTTCGTTGACATACAACTGGAAAGCGATCTTATCGTTTACGGCAATCTTGTACTCTTCTGTGGGTCTCAAAGGAATTTCATCAGAGTTCACCTCGGTACCCTTGGCTTGTTTCAGCATCAAATTACTGTTCACACCGCAGGATGCCGTAAGAATCAAACAGCCAATAATTGCAATAAGTACGTTTACACTTTTAAACATCTACTCCATTTTTCACTAGCAACTCTTTGTAGAGAACATCCATATTCGCAGCCAAAGTATTGTAGTGGAATGTATCCTTTACGAAAGTCCAGCCATTTTGTGACATTTTTTGGCGTTTTTTTTCATTTTCTACCAATTCATGGACCTTTTCTGCGAAGAAATCCACGTCATTGACTGGAACAACGTACCCCGTATCTCCATCTTTCACAATATCACGAACACCGCCCACATCTGTAGAAATTACCGGAATGCATGCCGCCTGAGCTTCGATCAAACTAACGGGAGTTCCTTCGTTATGTGATGTTAAGCAAATTAAATCCATACCAGCATTGAAAGAGGCAATATCTGTAATCCAAGAGGTTAAAACTACCGTGTTTGGATACTTCTCGTTCACGTTTGCCGCTCGTGATTCAATATGCTCCCTTTCCGCCCCATCACCAACAACGAATAATCTCAAGGACTTGTTTGTTTTTGACAGCACTTTTTCCATCGCGTCGAAAAATAAGTCATGATTTTTTATCGGCGCAAAACGACCTACGATGGCGATGGCTATATCGTCTTCTGATAAGTTAAGTTCCTTTCTTTTGGCATCACGCCCATTCACTCGTTTATCGTGAAAAGGTTGCAAATCAAAGCCGAGTGGAATCACATGTGTTTTCTCACGTTTACATACCTTGTGAACATCGCACAGCTCTTCGCGTTGTCTTTCAGAGATGGCAATAATCGCATGAGACTTCTTCGCCAAGTTTCTTTCTATCTCCTTAAAAACTCGAGTTTTCATTTTACCGAAATACGAGTGAAAAACATGTCCATGGAACGTATGAACAATTACCGGGACTTTGCACGCATCTGCCGCTTTGCGTCCCAATGCACCGGCCTTTGATGCATGCGTATGTACGATGTGTGGTTGAAACTCTCGAATAATTTCCTTCAACCTCTTGTACGCGAGACGATCACTACTGATGCTTGGGTTTCGTACCATTTCTTTGATCAAAATTGGTTCGATCCCATAACTCTTGGGAATGTGCAATGAATCCGATTCGTCCTCTTCGGGCAATCCACCAACCAACATAGTTTCGTACTCCTCCCCCAAGAATCGAGTTAGAAAGGTTGCATTGAACGTAGGTCCACCAATATTGAATCGATTAATGATACGTAAAACGCGAATTTTTTCCTTGGATCGTTCCGGCATTGTCCCGCCCGTGTTGTTAGTAATTTTCCTTTGCCTTTGGTATGTTAATTGATGAATCTTACGAGATTTATCAAAAACATCGCGATGAAGATAGTAAGTTCACTCCTTTTAATCCCGCTTCTGCTCTCAAATTTTGCATTGGCGCAGCAATCTCTCACTAATGCTGTTTCGAGTTTTGCCAATGGATCGGGAATGGAACATGCCTCTGTAAGTGTTGCCATCTACGACTTGGACTCGAAATCAATGGTGGCGTCTCACAATGAAAACATTACGCTTCCAACGGCTTCAACAGCAAAAATGTTTTCTACAGCAACAGCACTGGAGATTCTTGGCCCAGACTACCGAGCGAAAACGCGATTGTACATCGATGGTTATGTAGAAGATGGAAAATTGATTGGAAATGTTTGGATTCGTGGTGGTGGCGATCCATCGCTAGGAAGTAAGTATTTCAATTCGGAGGGACACGAGTTAGACTTCATGCTACCATGGATCGATAGTTTGAAAGCAAAAGGTATTACTTCCATTAGTGGCGGTATAATTGGTGATGGTTCTGAATTCGGCTACGAAGGCGCTCCGGATGGCTGGAACTGGGTTGATATGGGGAATTATTATGGTGCTGGTCCGTCGGGTTTGACTATTTACGACAACCTTGTTCGCTACACCTTCTCTTCGGGCAGTACTCCGGGGGTCATTGTAAAAGTAAAGTCTATTGAACCCGAGGTACCGGGATTGATCTATCATAATTATGTTGAATCATCACATCGAAGTGGCGATAATGCTTATTTGTATGGCGGTCCGTATGCTTTCGATCGCTTTGGAACAGGAACAATTCCTGTGAATCAGAGTGCTTTTCTCGTGAAGGGAAGTTTGCCCGACCCCGAGCTACAGTGCGCTTATGAACTCACCGAGTTATTAGAATCTAGGGGTATCGAAGTGAGTGAAGAACCACAAGGCTGTCGATCAATGGAGATATTGAGCACCGAAACGGATTACTCCAAACGTATTTTGTTGGCCACGCATGAAGGAGAGCGCTTGGATGCCATTGTGAAAGAAACCAACCATCGAAGTGTCAACCTTTTCGCAGAGCACATGCTCAATTTGATTGGATATATGGAGACAGGTGATGGAAGTACCGCCTCAGGTATTCGTGTTTTTGATAAGCATTGGAACGCGAAAATTAATACTTCCGGATTGCACTTGAATGATGGAAGCGGACTGTCAAGAAGCAACGCCATTTCAGCTCAACATTTTGTTTCTTTCCTTATTTCCATGAACACTAGCGACCAAAAAGATGCTTTTCGAACGTCATTACCGGTTGCAGGAGAGTCCGGGACGATGCGTTACGTTTGTCGGAATACTGCTGGACATGGGAGAATTGCTGCAAAAAGTGGCTCCATGACACGCATTCGAAGTTACGCAGGCTATGTGGATACAAAGTCGGGTAAAAACTATGCTTTTGCGATTATCGTCAACAATTTCAATGGAAGTTCTAGTTCTTTGAAGACGCAGTTTCAGACCTTGATGAATGCGATGGCTGCTCAATGAGAAGAGACAAAAATATGAGAAGTAAACGAGTAATATTTTGATCAAATTAACTTCGCTGCTGCCTTCGGCGGTCTACATTTCTCGAATTATCAAATTCTAGAAATATCTTGACTCATTGTGGTAATTACCTAATTATTATCAATAATACACAAAAACTCACCACGGAGCCACAAGGCACACTTAGTATTGTTAAAAACCAAAATGAGTAAAGTACACTAGGGATTATGACAGCGTCATAATCTAGTGCGCCTTTTTACGTGACTTCAGCCACTTAACTTTGTGCTCACCGTGCCCTTGTGGTATAATTCAGACGATTATTTTACGTGTATCAGAAAGTTACTAATACATGCCCTACCTTATTGTAAATAGGGTTTTAAGGACCATATACTAGATCAAGGAAGCATCCAACTCTGCCTCTAAAATCTCACTCCAAAAATCGCGAATGCTCAAACCTTCAGCTGCGATCATCTGTGGCACTAAACTCTCTGCAGTAAAACCGGGGATAGTATTGACTTCAATCACGTACGGTACTCCTTGAACCAGCATGAAATCTACTCGAGCGATAGATCTCAAGCTCAGCAATTGATAAATCTGTTTGGATATTTTTTGACAGGCATCTCTTTGCTCATCGGGTATTCGCGCCGGAGTAATTTCCTGAGACTTCCCTAGGTATTTTGCTTCGTAATCAAAGAAAGCGTTTTCTGAAACAATTTCAGTCATGGGAAGCGCTTTCACCCCTTGCGGAGTTCGATAAACAGCGCATGTTACTTCTGTTCCATCCAAGAAAGCTTCCAGCACAATGGTTTTACCTTCGGCAAACGCTCCTGCCACTGCTTTTTTCAAATCTTCTTCTTTTTCCACTCTAGCAATGCCATAACTAGAGCCAGAATCACATGGTTTCACGAAAATCGGGAGACCTAATTGTGCAACTACATCTGCCGTTGGTGGTAAGTGATCGGGATGGGTCAAAAAGATGGAGTCGGCCACCTTCACATCAAACCCCTTAATGAATTGGTTACAATACCATTTATCAAAAGACAATTGAGAAGCCAGCGGACTTGAATTCACGTAAGGGATGTCATTCATCTCCAAATATGCCTGAACTTTTCCATTCTCTCCCGGATCACCGTGGATGTAAATGATAGCGAGATCAATTTTTTGCTTTTCCTCGTTTTCAGTAAACGTAAATTTTGTGGGGTGAAGCGGAACTTCAGCCTCTTCTAACTGGATGGTCCAACCACTTTTTCGCAAGTAGATCAATCGTGGCTTATACGCCTCCGGGAAATTGTTTAAGATGGTCTTCGCGCTTTTCACAGATATCTCAAACTCAGATGAGTAACCGCCGCAAATGATACCTACTTGTTTCATATTCAATAGTTATACGACGAAAGTACAAGATTAAACAAGTGGCATCTCGCTGCAATGCTAAAGTTTTGAGCAATTGCGTTGTTAAATTCTCCAAAAACCATAAAACAAAAAAGTTGCGCAATTCGCAAAGCGACTTCCACAGCATAGTATTACTTTTGTTTCACGAATACACGGAAAATGCGGATTTTATACTTCATCCTTTGGATTACCTTGCGTTACACATTGCGCGTTTTTTACCCGAGATTAAAGGTAATTGGAAGCCCTGTTTCCCTCTTTAGACGCACTATTTACGTAGGAAACCACCCAGCTTCGTTCATGGATCCAATTTCCGTAGCTGCATTGCGATATCCAAGTGTCTTCTTCATGACTCGCGCGGATATCTTCACTCCTGCATTAAAACCCATCCTTTGGGCTTGTCAAATGTTGCCCATTCACCGGCAACACGATGGCGGAGATACACGTGAAAAAAATACCAAATCCTTTGACCAAGCTGCTCGCGTATTGAAACACAACCGTTCCTTGTTAATTTTCGGGGAAGGATTTACAGACGATGTATTCATTCGTAGATTGAAACCTGTGAAGAAGGGAGCTGCCAAAATCGGGTTCGAGGCATTAGAAAAACTCAACTGGAAAAAGAATATCTACATGGCAGCGGTCGGTTCGAATTATTCGCAACCAAACAAAATGCGCAGCGATTTACTCATTTCCACTTCGGAAGAGTTTCTCTTGAACGATTACCGTGAGATGTACGAGGAGAACCCAAACAAGGCGATCACGGTTGTTACAAGACGCATCGAGCAAATGATGCAAGAGCAAATCACGCACGTACAAGATAAAGCACAAGCGGAGTTTCATGAACAAATGATGATGTTGACGCGCCGCGGGATGAATGCCGATTCTTTCGATAAGTCTATTCCACTTGAGAGAAGGTGGCGCTATTCGCAACGCTTGGCTAACTGGTTGAACGAACAAGACGTTGAGAACGACGAAAAGTTATCTAAGCTGAAAGAAGATATTGCCGGCTATTTCAAACTTTTGAAACGCATGCGTATCGAAGACAAGTACGTTTACTGGAAGCAAACCAACCCCAAAGGTGAGCGCACCAAAGAAATCTTGATGATGATTGTGCTGTTTCCGTTTGCCATTCTTGGATTAATTCACTGCGGACCTTGGTACTTTCTCATAAAACGCTTCGTCGAGAAATCCTTCCGACGAAAGGTGTTTTGGGGATCTGTAAAATTGGTCGCTGGAAAAATCGTGATGGGATTGGTGAACCTTCCTGTTATTTGGTTGTTCTACTACTTCGTTTATCCAAGTTGGTGGCTCGCAATTGCCTATTACCTCGCAATCGGACTCTTTGGTTTGGCCGCGTATATGTGGTTCCGTTATTTGAAATACTTCAAAACGAAAGGTGCTATTAACAAAGCGAAGATGGATGCTTTCATCAAAAAGCGCCAAGACCTCGTTAAGCAACTCGAAGAGGTACTTCCGACAACACTTTAACCCTAGCTGCCACACTTTGACCATCTCAGTGCGAGCGGGCTCAAAGAATGTGAAGTTCAAATGATTTTCTTCTCGGTAATATGCATTTAAGAATCTCGAGGTAGTCGAGATTACTATTCTTACGCACTTCACCTTGCGGTCTTCTCAGTTCGATTTTTAATTTGTTCAAGAAATAGAACGCAACCAAAAAATCAATCCAACTCCCACCAATACAGAGATACAGATGTTAAGCAATGCCACGCCCAAATGTCCCGATTGAAGTAATTCTGTAGTCTCATTACTAAAGGTGCTGAACGTGCTAAATCCACCGCAAAAACCAATGAGCAATAAAGGCTGCAACCACGTCGATTCTGAATTCTTAGGCACTATAAACACCACAACCAAAGCAAGGATCAGACAGGCTAACATGTTGGATAGAAAAGTTCCTAAAGGAAAGTTTCCTGCGTAATAATTCGCGGCGACCTTAGAAACACCATAGCGTGCAACGCTTCCCAATCCTCCGCCAAGAAAAATCCATAGATACGTCATGCTTCGGTACTTAACTTCTTATTGATGGGTAAAAATAAGAAACGATGAATCAACCATGCAAAAGTGGTTCCCAATAGTGCGCCTCCGATTAAATCAGACAGGTAATGAACTCCAAGGTACAATCGGCTGAAAGAAACCAAAACTGCGATACTGAATACGAGCCACCCAATTTTCGGATACCAATTCTTCAATGCGAGCCACGCGAAGGTGCACACGGCGAAAAAGTTGGCTGCATGCGATGAGACAAAGCCATATTGCCCTCCTTTATAGAACTCACTGTCCGAAAAAGAATAAAAATGAAGTTGCTCCGTCAACAATGCATGGTGCGACGGTCGGTAGCGCATAACCGAATCCTTAATGATTTGTGAGGAGGTAAAGTCTGAAAGTCCAACCGCGATTATAGCGCACAAGAGAAACACTCCTGAATTTTTCCAATCGCTTTTTCGAAAGAAGAGAAATAGTAAAAAAAGATAGAAGGGAATCCAGGTCAGTTTTGCAGAAACCAACCAAAAAAGCTCGTCCAAAAAGGGCGTGTTCCAGCTATTTACAGATAAAACGATTGATCGGTCAATCGATTCGAGCCATTCAATCATCATTCAACGTTTTCCATATCAAATCCTTCAAGGCGTCTATGCCTGAATTTGTTACGGAAGATATGAAAATGTGAGGAACATCTTTTGGCAGCGATGGTTTGATTTCCTCTTTGAGTTCATCATCCAACATGTCACTTTTGGTAATCGCTAGAATTATGTCCTTGTGAATCAACTCAGGATTGTACAAACGTAATTCTCGGTACAAAATAGCATATTCCTGAGCGATATCATCCGAGTCTGCCGGAACCATGAACAACAACAAAGAGTTCCGTTCAATATGTCGTAAAAAACGAAGCCCTAGACCTTTTCCTTGATGCGCATCCTCAATAATTCCGGGGATATCAGCCATTACAAAAGAACGATGGTCACGATAACTCACGATCCCCAAATTGGGGCGCAAAGTCGTAAACGGATAATCTGCAATTTCCGGTTTGGCTGCCGATACAGAAGCAAGCAAGGTGCTTTTCCCAGCATTCGGAAATCCGACCAATCCAACATCGGCCAAAATTTTAAGTTCTAGGATTTTCCATCCCTCACGACCGTCTTCTCCTGGCTGTGCATATCGAGGCGTTTGATTCGTTGCCGACTTAAAATTGTTGTTTCCAAGTCCACCACGACCTCCTTTCTCGAGGATCACCTCCTGTCCTTCTTCCGTTACCTCGAACAAGATTTCATTCGTCTCGCCATCACGCGCAACGGTCCCCAAGGGAACATCAATAAAAACATCCTGTCCTTGCGAACCCGTTTTTAAGTTTCCGGAACCATGAGCTCCATGTCCTGCCTTAATATGTTTTTTGAATTTGAGGTGCAACAGGGTCCACAACTGTTTGTTTCCACGCAAGATCACGTGTCCACCACGACCACCATCTCCTCCATCTGGTCCACCTTTCGGAATGTATTTTTCTCTACGAAAATGCGTAGAACCTCCTCCTCCATTCCCCGATTTGGTATGGATCTTAACATAATCTACAAAGTTATCGGAGGCCATCTGTACGATTTATTGCGCATCAATTACATCGAACAAACGCTGCGTGATTGTATCAATAGAACCCACACCGTCAATCTCGTGTAATTTCCCCTGCGCCTTATAGAAATCAGCAACGGGAGCCGTAGAATTGTTGTAAGTATTGATTCGGTTTTGAATAATTTCAGGATCTGCGTCGTCTTTACGTCCGGAGACTTCTGCACGAGCAATCAAACGTGATTTCAACTCTTCTTCTGGAACAACTAGTGAGAGCATCATAGATACCGATGTTCCTTTCGCGCTCAAGAACTTATCCAAAGCCTCAGCTTGAGCCGTTGTTCTCGGAAAGCCGTCGTAAATCACACCTTTCGCATTGGGATGCTTAGAAACTTCTGCTTCCAAAATTTCTATGGTCACCTCATCCGGCACCAAATTTCCTTTATCAGAATAGCTTTTCGCCAATTTTCCCAATTCCGATTCAGGATCAAGAGCACGGAAAACATCGCCGGTAGAAATATGTACCAGTCCGTAGTTTTCTTTTAATCTTTCTGATTGCGTTCCTTTCCCTGCACCTGGAGGGCCAAATAATACGATGTTTAGCATCTTCTTTTTTGTTAGTTAGCTTCTCTTATTTGATAAATCGCGTCCAAATTCCGCCCCTTCTCATCGTAGTCAAGTCCATAGCCGACTACAAACGCATTGGGAATACTGAATCCGACAAATTCCGGTTTCGACTCGCCGGTAAAAGCATCGGGCTTGTAAAGTAACGTACAAACGCTCACTGACGCCGCATCTTTTCCATCCAACAATGAAAGAATCTTGTCGATGGTATGCCCGGTGTCCACGATATCCTCGATGATTATCACGTGCTTGTTGCGAATGTCGGTATTCAAGCCGATTAACTCCTCTACTTTTCCCGTTGTTTTCGTTCCTTGATACGAACTCATTTTAACGAAAGAAATCTCACAGCTCAAATCCACTTGCTTCATCAAATCCGAAGCAAACATAAACGCGCCATTAAGAACCGCTAAGAAAACCACCTCTTTACCTGCATAGGTTTCATTGAGTGTTTTTCCCAACGATTGAATCTTACGATCAATCTCGTCTCGCGTTATAAATTCTTCGAATGATTTGTCTAAAACCTGAATCACAAAAAGCAATTTTGAAACGACAAAGCTACGATTTTCTTCGGAATAGACCGTATCTTTGCGGCATGGATAAGCAGCTAATAGGAGACTCGCACCGACTTGGTATACTGGGAGGTGGACAATTGGGACGAATGTTGATTCAAGAGGCAATCAGTTATGATATTCATGTACACATCATGGAAAATCAAGAGGATGCGCCAAGCAGTAAAATTGCCACTTCTTTCACGAAGGGCGACATTACCAATTACGATGACGTCTTGGCGTTTGGAAAAAACCTTGATGTTCTGACCGTAGAAATTGAAAATGTGAACATCGCTGCTCTTTACGATCTCGAAAAACAAGGGGTAAAAGTATATCCTCAGCCGCGTGTTTTAGAAATTATCAAAGACAAAGGAATCCAGAAGGAGTTCTACGCAAAAAACAACATTCCCACATCCGATTTCGAACTGTTTCCGGAAAATCCTGACAAGGAAGAACTGGCTGCTAAAATTCCATTTGTTCACAAATTGAGAACGGGTGGCTACGACGGAAAAGGAGTTCAGATTATTCGAACGCAAGAAGATTTGGACAAGTGTTTTACCGAGCCAAGCTTAACTGAGGAATTGATTCCTTTTGAAAAGGAACTATCAGTCATTGTTGCGAGAAATGAACGTGGTGAGACAGCCGTTTATCCAACCGTTGAATGCGAATTCAATGATGCTAACCTAGTGGCATACCTGTTTTCTCCAGCGGATGTATCAAAAGAAACGGAGGAAAAAGCGACAGAAATTGCCATTGATGTAATCAACAAGTTGGAAATGGTGGGAATACTGGCCGTGGAACTTTTCCTCACCAAAGAAGGGAACATCCTTGTGAACGAGGTCGCACCAAGACCTCACAACAGCGGTCACCATACAATTGAATGCAACACCACTTCGCAGTTTGAACAGCACATGCGCTCTGTTTTGAACATGCCACTTGGAGCAACACGAATGATTCAAGCCGGAGCCATGCTAAACTTGATCGGTAGCGAAGGTCATACTGGTAAAGCAATCTACAGCGGCATGGATGCTATTCTTCAATTCCCTGGTGTTCACCCACATATTTACGGCAAAACAACGACAAAACCCTTCCGGAAAATGGGACACATCACCGTTTCTGCACCAACGATTGAAGAGGCAAAGTCCATCGCAGGAAAAATAAAGGACAAAGTTCGAGTAATCGCCTAATAATTTCGGCGCTGTTTCGTAGAATTTGATTAATTTTCAGATGCTGCGCTATGAGAAAACTACGATTTCTACTGACGTTTCTGACTTTTGGCTTTCTGATCCAATCGCAGGCGCAGCTGTACACTTTCCGTAACTTCAATCACCGAGATGGACTTCATACCGTTTCCGTAAAATGTACCGATCAATCTGACGACGGCTATATTTGGATTGGAACAGAAGGAACACCTCTCGTTCGTTTTGACGGTAAAGAATTCGTGGAAATCCGCACGAAAGGACAAGATTTCGATCATCACATTACTGATATTGAGTATTACAACGATACGGTCTTTTTCTCTTCTCAATACAAAGGCTTCTACGGATACGTTCCAAAGGCGAACAAATATTTCAGCTTCAACTTCGATAGATCTAGTAGCGGAGATGCTTTAGCACTAATCAATGCTGGTCAAAAGAAATATGGCATCTCTGCGCGTAAAATTTGGAGTCTCGAAAAGAAGGCTTCCAAAGCGATTTTCAGCTTCGAAAGAGACATTGAACTCTACCACTATCAAGTCGTAAAAGACTGGATTGTCTTGTTTACTTCACATGGAAACTTTGTAGTAAAGGGAAGCAAAGTAGAGCCACTTTACAAGATTTTGGGGATGCCCAAAAGTGAAGTAAACATCTTCCGTTTTGGGCACGTTCTTCGAAACAAACTGGTGCTTTGTAATGAGACCGGAACCGAATGGTTGGAAATTGGTATTTCATCCAAAGGAAGCCTCGTAGAGCAGAAACGCTTCTCACAAGACCCAGTGCTTTCAAAGGACGAATTCATAACCGCTTATTATCTAGATGAAGGTGGGCAAAAAGTCATAGCGCTGACAAACAAAGGAGACGTATACAAAGTTGTTGAGTGTCAACTTCGCATCGTCCCGCACAACTACACGGGCTCCATTGAAGCTCCTGAAGATGTGATGATCGATCTTAACGGCGATTATTGGGTGAGCTCGAGTTTGACCGGACTCTACAAAGTTTCGTTAGAACCATTTACCAAAATTCGCTTGCATCCGCTGTATGAGTCGCCGGAAATCGTTTTTCCATACATGACTCGAAGAAGAGACGTCATAATTGGTCTAAGAAGCGGAACCACGCACATTGGTAATTTCAGCGATACAGGCTTTCAGGTTTTTCCATTTGTAACAAACACCGCCGCTTCATTAGGGAATGTTGAGTATTTGGGAACCAACCTTGGTCTCAAATCGCTTCGCCGAAACGATGAAGGTCTCCTGGTGGAAGATGTTCTTTTCACCAATGAGAAAATCAACTTTGTTTTTGGTGAACGCGATTATCTTTGGGCGGGTGTAGCAGGCAAAGGTCTTTTCAAAATACACAAGGATGAAATGGTCCCTAAGCCTGTGAAGCTAAGTTCGGGAGCAACGCCTCAATACTTCTACACAGGACAACTATCAGGAAACGGTAAGAATATGTTCTTCGGAACGAACGATGGTATATTCTATGTAGACAAAAAAGGAACTACCCTGCGTCGCTTAGTTTTAAAGGAAGACTTTGGTAGTTACTCGGGCGTTTCTACGAAAGATGTCTATGGTACCGTTTGGTTTACCCTTGAGAAAGGTATCATCGGAGTAACGAGAAATGGGGAAACGCGCATCATTCGAGGGTCGGATTACTTTGTCTCTAATTTGTATTACACCCTATCAGCGGATCGCCTAGGAAATCTAATTGTTGGAACGAACCGCGGTGTTCGCATTTTAAAAGTCGACAAAAACGGCTACGTTATTAGTAATTCTGAGTACGATTCTGATTCAGGGTTTGACGGATACGAAACCCACATGCGCTCCCAGTATCAAAACGACAACAGTATTTACATCGGTACGGTGGAGGGATTATTCGTGGTGAATACAGACATCTTGGACCAACTGAAAGTTCCCATCAAACCAGTGATTCACCATTTGACGCCTGAAAACATTCAGGATTCTGATGAGTCCAACTCCTTCCGTTTTAAGTTCAATGTCAATAACCCGAAAAGTGGAAAAATTTTCTACCAATATCGTTTGTTAGGCTCGGGTGATGAAGAATGGAAAAAACTCAGATCTTCAGAATTGAATCTATTCAACCTTAGTTCCGGAAATTATACTTTGGAAGTGCGAGCCACGCATGACGGTCGTCACTTCAGTCCGATTGCCCGCGAACAACTTGTTGTCTCAGGAAACTTTTGGAGCTCAGCATGGATTGTCCTGATTGTCATCGGGGTCATTGCCTTACTCAATTTCTTATTGGTTCGTTTCAATCGACAGCTAGATCAAGGATCGCTCATTCGAACGCAGGATATGGACGTGCACAGTCGTATGGCGCCCATGATTATCCTTTTGGGAATTTTCGCCATTGGAGGAACACACATTTTAGCTCCACAAATGAACGATCAACTGGAACTAAACTTGCCTCCACTTTTGGCAACTATTGGTATTCTCATCGGACTTTTCTTTCTCTCTCGTTCGCTCATTAATTCAGACAAAAAGCACTTGATGAATCGCCTGTTAATCGTGGCAATTTCCATCGCGATTCTATTTCAAATGTATGAGTCCTATGTCACACACTTACACCCGTTCCACTTGCTTGGAATTGTCCTCACGTGTCTGATAGTTCCCTTCTTCATTCATGGTGTGAAAGGCATGATGATTTTCACTTCGGCTCTAACTGTATGCGCAGTAGTTTTGATGATTTCCGTTGAAAATCCTGTATATCCGAAGCCCTATGTTGGAATCGCCTACTCCATTTTAGTCATCTTACTCATTTTTAGCAGCTTTTTACGTGCCAACTCATTGGAGCGTTTACTCTTCATCTCAGGGATTGTGAATAGAGGAAACCTTCCGGCTATTGCATTCAATTCAAAGGGAAAGATCATTTATGCAAGTGAGAACATCTCGAATTTCTGTGATATCACCCACGATAAACTCATTCATCAGGACGTTTCTGCGTTGAATCAATTTGTACCGTACGAAGGTCAATATAAGAACGTCGATGTACTCAAAGACTTCGAAGATGGTAACAACTATATTGTTCCTATGTTGGACTCAAATGGCAAAGTTCGTTGGATAGACTGGCAATACAAAGAGTTTGGCGAAGATACCAAGGTGATGATGGGGCAGGAAATCTCCGAGAAAATGGAATTGGAGAATACGTACGAATTGCTTGTTCAAAATGCCGAAGATTTTATCTACCGATGTGATACCGACGGAAACTTCATCTTCGTCAACAACATTATTTATGATCGTTTGGGATACACAAAAGCAGATTTAATTGGACGCGACTCTGTCTCCATTGTCCCTGATGACTTTCAGGATGAAGTGCGACAATTTTACCGCGATCACTTCCTAGAGCGAAAAACCAGCTCTTACAAAGAGTTTCCGATAATGACCAAAGACGAAGAAATTCTTTGGATTGGTCAGCACGTAACCACCATTTTTGCTCCGGGCTCCAAAGCATTCATCAATGGATTCATTGCGTTGGCACGGGATATCACCTCCGTACGCCGTCAACAGCAATTAATTCAGGATCAAAGAGATGACATTACAGCCAGTATCAACTATGCGAAGCGAATTCAGTTCAATCTGTTGCCGCATGAGCGTTACTTTGCCTCTGGTTTCCGCGAACACTTCATTATATACAAGCCAAAAGACATCGTTTCGGGCGATTTCTATTGGATGGAAACCATTGGTGAAACGACCGTTTTTGCACTTGGCGATTGTACTGGACACGGTGTGCCGGGAGCCTTCATGACACTATTAGGAATTAACCTTTTGAACAGTATCGTCAAAGAAAACCACGTGCTTGATCCCGGGAAAATTCTAGATGAACTAGACAAACGTTTGCTTGATATCTTGCCAAGAAACACCAATCAAAACAGTCTGAACGATGGTATGGAAATGACCATCTGCGCCATAAATGAATCCGATGACAACATGGCGTATGCCTGTGCAGGTTCGCGCTTCCTCATTTATACAGAAGATACCTTCACCATGTTAAAAGGTGATAACAAACATATTGGCGACAGTGCTCCGGACGATTTCAAGCTCTACTCCACTCATTACACGCCATTCACGCACAATGATTTGGTGTATCTATTCTCGGATGGATTGCAGGATCAGTTTGGTGGTACCAACGACAAGAAATTTACCTTCCGACGTGTCCTTCGAATGTTGGAGAAAAACGCTGAACTTCCATTACCTGATCAACGCGTGAATATTGAGGAGACCATCAATAAATGGGTAGGAACAAGCGAACAAACAGACGACATCACCCTTATATCCATCAAGAAAAAAATTACCTAAAAATGGCCAGCGAAACTATCCGCATTTGCCGAAGAGAAACCTTTAATGCAGCACATCGATTGTATCGACAAGAATGGTCAGACGAAAAAAATTACGCGGTTTTCGGTAAGTGCAGCCACCCCAATTACCATGGTCATAACTACGTTATTGAGGTATGGCTCGAAGGTCCAATTGATCCAGTTACGGGCTATCTCATGGATTTAAAAATTCTCAAAGGCATTATTCAGGAAGAGGTATGCGAGCGCTTTGATCATAGAAACCTCAATTTGGATTGTGAAGCTTTTAAAGAGCGTATTCCAACGGCAGAAAACATTGCTGTGGTTAGTTGGAATCTCATCAAACCCAAACTTCCAAACCATCTTAAACTGGAGATCGTAATTCAAGAAACCGAAAAAAACAAGGTAGCGTACGCCGGAGGTTAATTCGGCATCAATTTTGCTAACCGACGGACATGAAATATTCTTACCTTCTCATTGCATTTCTCGCTGTTGCTTGTATGCAAGACAATTCCGAGATTCAAGCGGAAGAATCTAGACATACTCAAAAAGAACTGTCCGCGGCAGAAAAGTATTACCTAAAACACGTAAATGACTCCCTAGAGAGTTCTTCTATTGGCTCTGTATCTAACGGTAAATTGGAGAATGCCACCTTAATTCCCTTCAAAGGAGAGAACTATGAGTACTTTGATGTATCGAGCTACACAGGTGGACGGGCCTTCACGCACAATAAAGTCGTTGAAATCACACTAAATACGTATCAAGCGCTGCTCGACCAAGGAGTGGATCGTAAATTCAAAGTAATGGAGTTTTCGCGAAAAGAAGGAGGTAAAATATTTCCACATCGAACACACCAAAATGGTTTGAGCGTTGACTACATGATGCCGCTTCAGAAAGAGGGAAAACCTTATTACGAATACGACAAAAAAGGTGCGAGCCACTACCTGATGGAGTTCGACAAAGAGGGGCGCTATTTGGAAGATACGGATGTTTCCATCGACTTTAATATGGCAGCCCGACACATCCTAGAATTGGATAAACAAGCTCGTAAAAATGGCTTGCGTATTCACAAAGTCATTTTTAATACAGACCTAAAAGATGAACTTTACGCATCAGAGTATGGAAAAAAGCTAAAAACCAGCGGAATTTATATCACTCGTAACCTCACCAAAGTCATCAATGACCTACACGACGACCATTATCATGTAGATTTTTGTAAATTGTAGTCAATCAACGATACTACGCCGTGAAACTCTTGTCCTACTTAGTACTGCTATTAGTTGCTTCGACTTCTTGTAAAAGCGACAAAGTAGAGCGCGTTTTCCACTCTCAAAATGTGATTGTCATTGTTGTAGATGGACCAAGGATGTCGGAAACTTGGGATGAACCCAATCGCCCCAATATTCCGTTTCAGGCGGGCCTGCTTCAAGAAGGTGTTTTGTTGCAAAATTTCCGAAACGATGGACTGACTTGGACGATGAATGGACACTGTGCCATCACTACTGGCAACTACGTAGACATTGTCAATTCAGGAGCAGAATTACCTCATGTTCCTAGCATTTTTCAATTGTACCGAAAGCAGTACAATCTAGACTCCACAGATGTTTGGTTAGTAGCTAGCAAAGGAAAAATTGAAGCTTTGGCAAATTGTGACGATTCTTTATGGTTCAATAAATTTCTACCCGCTACCAATTGCGGAATTAATGCAGGAGGCGTCGCTTCAGGATATCGAGACGACAGCACCACGTTTGAAGTGGTTATGGACGTGCTTGAAACACATCATCCAAAGCTCATGCTGGTAAATTTCAAAGAACCTGATGTTTCCGGACACCTTCAAGACTCAACGGGGTACATTCAAGGAATCAGAGATACGGACGCGTACATACAACACATTTGGCAATTCATCCAATCTGACCCCAAGTACAAGGGCAAAACCACGCTCATTGTTACCAACGATCACGGCAGGCACTTGAATGGCGTTTCGGGCGGTTACGGTGGACATGGCGATGGTTGTGAAGGTTGCCGACATATCAGTATGCTTGGTCTTGGCCCCGATTTTAAACAAAACGCAGTTATTAATGATGCGTACAATCAAACCGACCTGACGGCTACGATTGCTGAAATACTTGGTATCGAAATGCCTCAAGGACAGGGAAAGCCAATCAAAAGAATTTACCGGTAAAGAGGGCCTAAACCTTAAGAGCAAAGAATAAATAAGTCTTTTGTCTAGCGTCTTTGAGCGATCAAAGGGAGCGGTCCTTTATCTTACTTCACATAATCCTGCTTATGAACCAACATATACGTGTCGTTGTCCATTTTTAGATAACCTTGTTCATAGCAGAAATAGTACACGCCTCCCTTTTTCGTCTCGTAGATGTTCGTGTAATAATGAAAGTTAAAACCTTCCTCGGCCAGCGTGATGCCACTTACCGTTTTCTTACCATCCGGGTTCATTTGCGATAAAATCCGACGGTTCTTTCGCAAAATATTGTTAATTCGACGCATGTATTTCGTAGCGTCTTCGTTCAAGCGATTGTTGTGCGTATTGCGACAATAATCGGAGCAAAAACGCTTGTCCTTGCGCCCGTGCAAAGCATCTCCGCACTCGGCACACTTTCGTTCTTCCATCCCTTTATTTACAGCCATTTCCAATAACAATGTTAACATTAATTAACAGCAAAATCAAGTAGGCGGAAACTATCTTTATGAACTTTAATCGTTCGATACTTACATCTATGACTGATAATACGCAAAACGACTTGAATCCTGCAGAAGCACTGCGCATCCTAAGCGAGCATATCGCCAAAGAAAAACCCGTGATTGGAATGCTGCGCGAAGAAGTAGGAAAAGTAATCGTTGGGCAAACTTACATGGTGGACCGACTATTAATCGCACTTCTTGCAGACGGACACGTTCTTTTGGAGGGCGTTCCCGGACTCGCAAAAACACTCGCGATTAAAACGCTCTCGGAGGCAATCAATGTAGAATTCAGTCGTGTACAGTTCACCCCAGACCTTCTTCCTGCCGATGTAACAGGTACACTGATTTACAATCAAAAAAGTGAATCGTTTACTGTAAAGAAAGGTCCGATCTTCGCGAACTTCGTTTTGGCGGATGAGATCAACCGTGCACCAGCCAAAGTACAAAGTGCCTTGTTGGAAGCCATGCAGGAAAGACAAATTACCATCGGCGATGAAACGTATCCGCTGCCAAAGCCTTTCCTTGTTTTGGCAACACAAAACCCGATCGAACAAGAAGGAACATATCCGCTACCCGAAGCACAAGTCGACCGATTTATGTTGAAGGTAAATTTAGGATATCCAACACGAGAAGAAGAACGTCAAATTATTCGCGTCAACGTTCAAAAAGAAGGATTACCGCCTGTCAAGAATGTAATTTCCGTTGCGGATATTGAACGCTGTCGTGATTTCGTGAAGCAAATTTACATTGACGAGAAAATAGAACATTACATCGTTGACTTGGTGTACGCGAGTCGACAACCAGAAGACTACGGACTTGGGAATCTAGCCCCACTTATTGGATTCGGATGTTCCCCACGTGCAAGTATCAATTTAGCATTGGCCGCCAAAGCCTACGCTTTTCTGCAAGGACGTGCTTTTGTCATTCCGGAAGATGTCCGTGCCATTGCACAAGACGTTATGGGGCATCGTATTGGATTAACGTACGAAGCAGAAGCCGAAAATATGTCCTCCGGAGACATCGTAAACAAAATCATCAACAAAGTTGAAGTACCTTGATCAGTGATCAACCAACATGGAAACCTCAGAGCTTCTAAAAAAAATACGCCGCTTGGAAATCAAGGCCAAAGGCCTGACCAAGCACATCTTTTCGGGAGAGTATCACTCTGCCTTTAAAGGAAGAGGTATGGCGTTTAGCGAAGTGAGAGATTACCATTTTGGTGACGAAGTTCGCACCATTGACTGGAACGTTACCGCACGTTTCAACGATCCTTACGTAAAAGTCTTTGATGAAGAACGAGAACTTACGGTGATGCTCATCATTGATGTCTCAGGATCAGAAAATTTTGGATCAGGCGAGAAAACAAAAAAAGAATTGGCACTTGAACTGGCTGCCGTTTTATCTTTCTCGGCTCTCAGTAACAATGATAAAGTAGGCGCCATTTTCGTGTCGGACAAGGTGGAAAAGTACATCGCCGCAGACAAAGGGAAGAAACACGCCTTGATGATTTTACGCGAACTCATTGAATTGGAGCCCACCAGTCAAGGAACCGATATTGAAGAAGCTCTCAAATTTTTCCGCAGAACGCAGAAGAAGCGTAGCATCGCCTTTGTAATTAGCGACTTTATTGATGAAAACAATTTTATCGAAGGATTAAAGGTAGCCCGCAAAAAACACGACATGGTCGCCATCCGATTGGTAGATGAAGCTGAGCGTGAATTACCTAATATCGGCTTGATTCAATTCTTCAACGCCGAAACAGGACAAACAACTTGGGTAAACTCGAAAAGTCCCGAGGCGCGAAAAATGCACCGTGAACTGTACGAAAAAGAAGAAGCGAAATTGCTTGATAACTTATTAAAGTCGGGAGTTGACTTCGTTTCCATTAGCACATCAGAGGACTTTATTAAACCGCTCATTAAACTCTTCAAAAACCGATAGTGCAGTGGCTGCTCATCATATCGACCTTTTTTGTTTTCGGTAGCACCTTCGGACAACAGCTGGATGCCAAGATTTCAAAAACTAGCGCCAAAATTGGAGAGCCGCTTACCCTCAGGTACACACTCAAGACGGGCAGTAAAGACACCATTGTTTTCTACGAGAAATACGGTGAAATTCCAATGAGAGCATACGGTGGTGGACAACTGTCGAATAATGGTTTTGCAGCAGAAATACTCACCAATTTTAGTGATTCCTCTTACAAAATTCGTGGAGGAAAAGAATGGCTAGGCGAGTACGAAGTTATGATTTGGGACAGCGGAACTTTCATCATTCCAGGGCCTAAAATCGTTATCAATGACTCTACTTTTTTCTTTGACGATATCCGCGTATACGTAGACTTCTCTGCCAAGAAAAGTGGTGTGGACCTTTACGACATTCGCGAAAACTACGCAAAACTCCCAGAAGAGGAAAGCGCCTTCATTGGTTGGGTGAAAAGAAACTGGTGGATTGTAGCCATTGTAATTGCCGCGGCCATTGGCTTGCTTTGGTTCATTAATAAACGAAAACCAAAAGAACCGATCAGGATCACCAAGGCCATGTCGCTCAAGGAAAGAACGCTTGCAGCTATCGACGCGCTGGAAAACGAACGCTTGTGGGAACAAGATAAATTGAAGGAACATTTTATAGAGTTGTCCTACATCATGCGCTCTTATTTGACGGCTCGCTACGACATCGCGCTGCTTGAAAAAACAACGTTCCAAACGAAGCAACTTTTGCTTCAGAAAGGACTTAACGACGACACGGTAGATACCATCGTTCGCATTCTTTCCCATTCAGACATGGTGAAGTTTGCCCGATCCATGCCAGATGAAATTGCCATTTTAAAAATATCGACGCTAGCAAGACAAATTGTTGCAGAAACAAGTCCGCTAGAATTTGACAACTATGAGTAACTATTGGAATTTACGTTTTTGGGAATACGAATTCTTCGAACCACATTGGTTGTGGCTACTCATCTTGGTGCCAATCGTTTGGATTGTTTTGTTCAAGCGCGAGCGACAGCGAAAAGGAGACATCAAGTTTTCAGGAGGCATTGAGCACCAAAAGAAACTAGGAACCAATTGGGTCGCCCGACTTAGAGAGGGGTTGATTATTCTTTCCGGACTGGCTCTAGCCGCCCTCATTCTAGCATTGGCAAAACCCTACCATTGGGAATTGCATGACGATTCGGATAGAGACTTCAAATACGGAATCGATATCGTTATCGCAATGGATGTCTCCGGCTCCATGCTCGCAGAAGACTTTGATCCGAACAGACTCGAAGCCTCAAAAAGAGTAGCAAAAGAATTTATTGATGGCAGAAAAGGAGATCGAATTGGATTGGTCGCCTACGCCGGAGAAGCTTACACAGCTTGTCCTCCAACCTTGGATTACGAAGTGCTCAAAAAGCAAATCACTCGAATGAACGGCGATCGCATCATGGGAGGAACTTCAATCGGACTGGGATTGGGAACCGCCGTTACGCGCTTGCGGAAAGATAGCACGCAAACGGGGTCAAAGGTGATTATCCTCCTCACTGACGGTGTAGACGGAGGCGTTGAACTCGACCCAATGATGGCCGCAGAATTGGCAAAAAGTCAAGACATTCGAGTGTACACCATTGGAGTAGGAAGTACGGGAACCGCCAAAGCTCCTGTGAAATCTCCCTTTGGACCGTATTACGCGTCGATGGAAATTGAAATTGATGAGGACCTCTTAAAACGCATCGCAAAAGTTACCGACGGAAGGTATTTCCGAGCAAAAGACGAAGACGGACTAAAGAAAATCTACGAAGAAATCGACAAACTCGAAAAGAAACGTATCGTAGACGAGCAGTACAAATCAGAACCACCTCCAACGCCGCAATCCTTCGTGAATGTTGCGCTGTTCTTTGCTGCATTGGTATGGTGTTTACAATTCTTCCTATTCAAATCGCATGACTGATCGCAAGTACACATATCGATTGAACCGCATGCTCTTGATCCTTCTGGCTTGGGAAGTAATCTTTTGGGGATTGTACTTTGTACTGATTATGGCATTGGGCTTTTTCGGAGATGGGAAAGGCGATGAAATTTTGTTGTACCGCCACCCGGAACGTTTCCTATGGATGCTCCTTATTGCTCCCATTGTGATCGCATTTACGCTCTTCGTCATCAAGCACAACAAACGAGCATTGGCCTTGAATAAGCGCGTTCGTGAGGCGTATATTCGACCGGTTTCGGAAGGTTACACGTTGTTCAAATGGATCATGTTTCGAAATGTGATCGTGTTTATGATTATCGCCTTTGCGCAACCAGTATTTGGTAAAAGAAAATCAGAAGCGACGGTAGAAAATTTGGAGCTGGTGATATGTCTCGATGTTTCCAACTCCATGAATACGAAGGACATTAGTGATGAAATGTCACGACTTGAAATCGCCAAACGTGCCATGATTGAGCTCGTGAACAACCTGCACGGCGAACGTATTGGAATTTGTCTTTTTGCCAATGATGCACTCGTTCAGTTGCCTGTAACCCGCGATTATGGGGCAGCAAAGCTATTCATCAAAGAAATAGAAACGGATCTCGTTGGAAGTCAGGGAACAAACATTAAATCAGCACTGGAAGTCTCCCGAAAAATGTTCTCAAAAGACCGAACAGCCAAGGGAATCATCATGGTCACGGATGGGGAAAATCACGAATCCAACCCGAACGATGTTCTAAAGAAAATTCGCGAATCCAAAATTCAACTGTGTGTTTTAGGAATCGGTACAGAAAAAGGTGGATTGGTCCCTGTAAACCCAAGACGTCCCGACTTAGGCTATAAAAAGACGGCAACGGGAAAAACGGTTCGCTCCAAGGTAAATCCAAAAATGATCGAATCCATTGCCTCAAAAGCGGGAGGAAAGGCTTCTTTGAGTGCCGATGAATTTCCGGATCTTTCAGCTTTATTAACACAAATAACCCGGATGAAACGGACGAAAATAGATAATTTTGATTTTGATATTCGCACGGAACGTTACCAAATTCCATTGGTATTTGCACTGATTTCGTGGCTGATATATTTGTTGTGGTCAGAAAAACTTTCTGCCCGCTTGAACAAAAGGTTGGAGTCGAAATGAAAACGATAGCTGTATTTGTAGTACTCTTTGTTGTCTCGAATGTTTCTGCACAAGATTGGCGGGATACATTAAAGTTGGCTCGTACTGCTTATGAAGCGAAAGATTACGACAAAGCACTCGGATATTACGAAAGAGCCCAAAGCACCGCCCCTGATGGTGTTGATCTTTCTGATGAAATGGGACAATCTGCCTACAAAGCAAAGCGCTACGATGTTGCCGAGAAAATCTATCAGCAAAATCATGCGAACAAATCCTCTTCGAAATCACAAGCCGATAACTTTCACAATCTAGGGAATTCACGCATGCGTCAAGAAAACTACAAAGGTGCGGTGGAAGCCTACAAAGATGCCTTGCGTAGAAATCCAAAGGATGAAAAAACGCGTTACAACCTCTCGGAGGCCATGCGCAAGATGAAAAAGCAGGAGCAAGAACAACAGCAGAATCAGAATCAAAACCAACAACAAAATCAAAACGGCAATAGCGGCAACCAAAATCAGCAGCAGAGTCAGAACGGAAATCAACAGCAGCAAGGAAACAATTCGCAGCAGAGCCAAAACGGAAATCAACCGCAAGGACAACAAAATCAGCGGCAAAACAAAGGACAAGGGGGCGGCAACCCTTCGCAACGAAAAGATAGCAAAGGACAATTGTCCAACAAAACGGCCGAACGCATGCTCGATGATTTAATGAAACGAGAAGCCGAAACTCAACGCCGTATGACAGGAGGAAGAGCCGGAAGATCACGTTCAAAATCAGGAAAGGACTGGTAAACCATGCGATTTCTATTTCTCATAGCAACCCTCAGTTCCACGTGCTCGCTTCTTGCGCAGAACAGCGTGAACCTGACAATCAACCCCGGGACAGCCGAGGTAGGGGAAACATTTGAAATTACCGTCACCTCAACCAAATCCGGAAACGTTGATTTTGGAGAACTACCTGACGCCTTTGTACAAGACTACGCTATCCAGCAAGGAACATCTCAGTACCAAGCACCCAACGGCAAAATGACCGTTCAGCATTATTACACCATTTCTGGAATTATCAAAAAGCCCGGAAACTACACTTTTGGACCCGTTACTGTGACATCAGGTAATAAGACCTACACCTCCAACAAGGTGATGATCAACATTAGTAAGAAAGTGAAAATGCAGGGCGGACACCTATCCAGTCGGCAACTTCGCGATCCTGCTTTCGGTCTCATCGAGGTAAACAAAACTACGTTGTACGAAGGCGAGCCGTTACTTGTTCGAGCAAAAATTTACGCTCGCTACAAACCGACACACATTAACAATTACCAGCCCTACGACATGAACGGTGCATTGATTAAGCACTCGGTAGGTAATAACAGTCAGCTGAAAACAGTTGTTGAACAATTTCATGGAGAAAACTTGTACGCCATCGATTACGATAAAAACGTACTTTTTCCCTCAACGGTAGGAAAGATTAAAATTGAACCCTACAAACTGAGTCTGCACCAAGGCTATCAAAATTTCCCGGTGGAATCAAGCACCATGACCGTCAACATTCTGCCCTTACCTGCCAATCCGCCCAATGATTTCATCGGTGCTGTTGGTTCCTTTGACGTTAACAGAACGCTTAGTGAAACAGAGTTTGATCAGGGAGATGTAATCACAATGACTGTAGAGGTATCCGGTATCGGAAACTTACACAACATTACCGCACCACAACTCAATTTACCCAAAGGGTTCTCACAATATGGAGACCCAAAAATCACGGAAGAATTCAGTATTGGAGTCCGTGGTTCAGAAGGGAAAATAACCTATGAGTACAACATCGAAGTAGTTGCTTCGGGGCAAACGACTTTACCGCCTACGAGCATAACATATTTTGATCCGAATACTGGAAGTTACGTCACTACGGAGTCTACAGAAGATAGTTTAGATATCAAGCCAGTTGATGGAGTAATTGTAGAAAATTCAGATGACAATTCAGATAAGCGGACGAATGAGCTCGTCGTTCAGGAATTCAATCCAAGAGAGAACGGCGGCAGCGTTGCACCGGGGAGCATTTTCGGAACAACCTTATTTTGGGGTAGCGTTTCCATCCCTTTAACTTCCGCATTTTTGTTCCTTCTTTTTGTGAAATCACGAAAAACCAGTGAGGAGCGCAAAGAGGAAAAACTACGCAAACATGCGCAATCCTCTGCCCTGTCGGCAAAAATACAAGCCGTTCACATCGCAGCTCAGTCAAATGATACCGCAGCCTTTTACGATGCCGTGGATAAATTACTAAGATCCGCTTATGGTGTTGCTTTAAACAAGCAGGATGAAATTGCCAGCAAGCAAGAAATTATGGAGCATGCTGCGCAACTTGGCGGTAGTACGAAAGAGCATACAGCCACCTTGTTCTCCAACATTGAAGTCGCGAAATTTAGTTTCGGCTCCGATTCGATTAAGCATCAAGAAGATTTAAAATTATTGGAGAACGTATTATCTGCTTTGAAAGTCACCAAATGAAGTTGATCATAGTTGTCATAGCATTTTTTGGGCTTCAAATGGCTGCAGTGGCAGGAGACGAACTCAACCGTTTTGAGCGCGCCGAACAAGCGCACATGGAGAAACGTTTCAACGAAGCTATTACTCTACTGGAAAAAGAAGCGAAGGCACAACCCTACAATCCATCTGTCTTTTTCAATTTAGGACTCGCATATAAAGCAGATAAAAACTACCCCAAAGCGATTTGGGCATTCGAAAAAACTTTGAAGATCCAACCCAAAGACTCTGAAGCTATTCAATTGATAGAGGCATGTTACGCTGAAATGGATAGTAATCAAACCTGGGAAGATGAAACAGGTACTTTTCAGCGTGCACTCATCGCCATGGGTTCCGATTTTTGGTCAGTGCTTGCCATCGTTTTCTCATTACTCGGAGGAATTTGCATCATACTCGCAAAACGCACGCAGGTAAACACCAAACGAAAGTGGTACGTTGGAACAACCGTTTTTTCAGTAATAACACTTTTTATTTGTATCGCCAATGCATCCAGTTCTTACCAATACGAACACAGTGACCGTTCGGCAATTGTCTTAAACGAAGTAGAATTCGGTGATAACAACGTCTCTGCCGAGAAACAACTGAAAGCAGGATCCAAAGTCACAGTAGAGAAATGGCACAAAGACGGAAGTGCATCTATTTCACTATCCGGAAAAACCGTCAAAGTGAAAAAAGGGTTGGCCAAAATCTAAGTCAATAACCGACAAGTGCCCACTGCGCCCAATTCCTTATTCCTTATTCCTTATTCCTTATTCAAAATTCATAACTCATAATTCCTAATTCATAATTCCCATCCTATTCCCTACCTTTGCAAAGTGTCAACAACCAAACAAAACATACGCCTATTTTCTCTTGAAGAACTGAAAGACCAAATGGTCGGTTTCGGAGAAAAACCCTTTCGAGCGAAACAAGTTTTCGAATGGCTTTGGCAAAAGAACGCTTCTTCATTCGAAGAAATGTCGAGCTTATCACTTGGACTTCGTGAGAAACTTGCCGAACACTTTTCCATTGACCACATGGAAATTAAGGACCAACAGATAAGCACGGACAAAACCATCAAATGTGCGTTTAACACATCAGACAAACGCGTAGTTGAAGGTGTATTGATTCCAACATCAAAGCGAATGACCGCTTGTATTTCTTCTCAAGTGGGATGTAGTTTGGCTTGTAAATTCTGTGCCACTGGGAAATTAAAATTGATGCGCAACCTTACAGCTGGCGAAATGGTCGATCAGGTAGTTTATCTCAGAGATCAAGCAATTTCTAGATACAAAACACAACTTACCAACATTGTTTACATGGGCATGGGAGAACCCCTGCTCAACTACAAGCACATGTTGCGATCTACCGAACTAATCACCTCGGAAAAAGGACTTGGAATTTCCCCCAAACGCATCACGGTATCTACTGCTGGTATTGCGAAAATGATCAAGAAGCTAGGCGATGACGAAGTAAAGTTCAACCTTGCGCTTTCTCTGCATGCAGCAAACGATGCCAAGCGTAGTCACATCATGGAAATCAATGACACAAATAATCTCGCTGCGCTAGAAGAAGCATTGATCTACTTCCATGAGAAAACGGGTACACGCGTTACGTTTGAGTATATCATTTTTAAAGACTTCAACGATTCCATCGAGGATGCGCAGGAGCTAGCCGAGTTCGCCAAGTGCGTCCCGTGTAAGGTAAACATCATTGAATACAATCCCATCGACGATGGAGAGTTCCAACAGGCATCCATTAAAAAAGTAGATGCATTTGCAGCATATCTTGAAAGTAAAAACATGATTGTAAATGTCCGTCGTAGTCGCGGCAAGGACATAGATGCTGCATGCGGTCAGTTGGCAAACAAAAACAACGCCATCAAAAAAGAGGAACGCGTTCTGAAATAGTCCGATTTAAAAAATTAACCCTCATAGGAATTCTGTTATTTTTCGGGCATTTCAGAGAGAAACCACACAAAATTCCAGATTTTTTTAGACCTTTATGCATCCTATACGTGATTGATCACGTCTAGCTTATGTAACTAATTAAAATCACCATGAATCAAAGAAAGAATTTCGGTAGAATGATGCTGCTTTTGTGCGCACTGTTCCTCGGAAACATGACATTCGCGCAAGAATCCATGCGTGCTGATGAGATTGGAAACAAATGGGCCTCCTACACAACGTTGGAAGGACTAAATGTTTCTTTGAAAAAGGAAAAAGTGGATGTAGGTGCACCGGATGCATTTACTTACGGTATGTTGCGTTTCGAAAACACAACGTCTAACGACATTACAGTTGAGTTCTTTTTTGAATTACAATACGAAAATGGATGTGTTGGATGCGGAAACGTTGAAGAATATCGTAAGGTTGTAACAATTCCAGCAGGATCTACGCTTGAAGGAGATGCCTCTTTCGAACAACCAGAATTAACATTTTTGATTAACAATCCGTACACAACTGATTTGGGCGCATTCCAATCACTCAAGGCGGGTCAACTAATTATTAAGTAGTCATGAGAAAGTATATCTTACCTATTTTGACAGCCTTGGCGTTGCCGTTCGCGAGTGATGCTCAGGTTTGTAACGTAACGGTTGCTCCGGAAGACACTATTATCTGTCCTGGAGACTCAGTTTTGGTGACAAGTATTGCCTCCATTACTTCTTCCGGACAATCATTTAACTTCGATTTCGGGGTACTACCTCCAGGATGGTCAACATCCGGTGGTTCTACATTTAGTCAACCATGTGGACCGGGAATCAACAATACCCCGTACTACTGGGCATCAACGTCTGGTGGAGGAACGCCTCAAATTAACTCGCCAGCGTTTGACGTGAGCTGTGGTGGTTTCATCACCTTCGATATGGTATACGCAGTTCAAGGAGGAGGTGCTCCATGTGAGGGGCCAGACCTTGCTCACGAGGGAGTTGAATTGCAGTACTCAACAAATGGTGGAGTAACTTGGATTCCAATCGTTTATTACAGCCCAGGTGGATTTGAATTGCCGCAGAACCCGGGGACAACCGGATCTGTTGCCACAGGTCAGACTCCATACACAGTATGGAACTCATTCAGTGTACCAATTCCGGCAGGTGCTCAAACTACAGGAACAGAGTTTCAGTGGATTCAGCAAAACTCATCAGGTACTTGTTGTGATAACTGGGGGGTTGATAATATCGTAGTTGCCGCAGGTCCTTGTAACAGTGCTTGGGTGGATTGGGACAACGATGCTCAACAAGATTCTAACAACTTCTACTGGACGCCTACACAAGATACATTCTTCGTTGCAGACGTTTACGATTCTCTTGGAAACTACGCATGTACATCAGATACAGTATTCATTAGCGTTTACCAAAACACAATGACATACGACGTTCCTGATACTTTATTTGCATACTGTCCAGGGGCAACGGTTCCAGCGGCGGTTACAAACGTGCAAAACGCTCCTGGTCCATTTACTTACTCTTGGACTACGGGAAGCCAAACTGATACTACCACGCTTAATGCTGGATCTGCCCAACAATCGCAAACAACCTACTATGTAGATGTCACCGACGGCTGTGGATTTGTCGTCACCGACAGTGTCGTCTTGGATGTGAATCAAACTCTATCTATTGACTCGTTCTTTGTGCAGAATGCAAATGCCTGTAACCCAACGGGTGCAGCTTCAGCCTTCTACTCCGGAGACTCCACCAACCAGCAACAAGGTCTGAATTGGTTCTTTGAAGGACCGGGACAACCGGGTGCAAACCAAGTGAACGCGAGCGTTATCACTAACGTTCCTTCAGGTTGGTATTACGTAACGCTTACAGATGCAGTTTGTACTGTCTCGGACAGTGTATTTATTGACGTAGATCAAGCGCCAGTGGCAGCATTTACGCCTGCAACAGCGAACGGCTGTGCTCCTGTTGATGTAAGTTTCGTCAACGCCAGTCAGAATACCGTTAGCTATGTATGGAATTTTGGAGATGGTTCTCCGAACGCTAACTCAACTGACGCAACGCATACATTTACGCAGACATCAACGGTAATGCTAATTGCTTCTGATGCCTCAGGATGTTCCGATACGGCGTACGCTCAAGTAGATGTTGTTCCTTGTGGATGTACCGATCCAAATGCGATCAACTACAACCCGTTTGCGACAATTGACGACGGTAGCTGTATCTTCCCGAATCCTGTTGTTGAGCCATCAAACGTATTTACGCCAGACGGTGATCCAAATAACAACCTCTTCTACTTGAATACACAAAACGTAGAAGAAATGACTTTGGTCATTACAAACCGTTGGGGTAACGTTATGTACGAAGGTGTTGGACCAAACCCAGCATGGGATGGAACCAACCAAAATGGTGTGGACGCAGAAGAAGGCGTTTACTTCTACAAATACACTGCAACTGGGGTAATCCCTGACCAAGTGGTAGAGGGACACGGTTTCGTACACCTGATTCGAAACAAATAATAGAAATTATTTCTACCTATTGATAAAAAGCGCTTTCGGAAACGGAAGCGCTTTTTTTTGTACCCTAAATCCATTGGTTCAATTGAGATAAAACACGTTTTACTAAAGGATCGTTAAACTTCTCTCATTCAAATTCATTTCCCTGCTACAAAGGAGAAGGAACTGCTATATTTGTAGTAATGATGACCGTAAAGGAAATAATGGCGCCCGTGCAATCGGAAATGGACGAATTCGAAGTTCGCTTTCGGGACAACATGAAGTCCAATGCGCCGCTTTTGGACAAAGTAACGCACTATATCATCCGTAGGAAAGGAAAGCAAATGCGTCCCTTGTTCATATTTCTAACGGCAAAAATGCTCGGTGAAGTAAACGACAAAACGTATACCGCTGGAACGCTTGTAGAGTTATTGCACACGGCAACTTTGGTGCATGACGACGTTGTAGACGATGCCAACGAAAGGCGCGGCTTCTTTAGTGTTAATGCACTTTGGAAAAACAAAATCGCTGTTCTCGTTGGAGACTACATGCTCTCCAAAGTCTTGCTTTTATCCATCGAACACAACAATACGGACCTTCTAGAAGTGATGGCACGCGCCATTAGAGAAATGTCTGAAGGAGAGTTACTGCAAATCGAAAAGGCGCGCAAGCTCGATATCACAGAAGAAGTATACTTTGAGGTTATTCGTCAAAAAACGGCCTCGTTGATTTCTACTTGTTGTGAGGCAGGCGCATTGAGCGTAAATCGTAAGGATGTTTCGGAAAAGATGCGCGAATTTGGTGAGCTCATTGGAATTGCCTTTCAGCTCAAAGACGATATTTTCGATTATGGAGATCCCGGTGATATTGGTAAACCAACAGGTCTTGATATTCGAGAACGCAAAATGACTTTACCGCTCATTTATGCATTGAATTCGGCACCGGATGCCGTTCGAAAGGAACTGATCAACATCGTTAAAAACCATAATGAAAATCCGAAAAAGGTAAAACGCGCCGTGGATTTGGTTATAGAACACGGTGGAATTGAATATGCGCACAAACGCATGCTTGAGTACAAAGAAAAAGCTTTGGAACTCTTAAAAGACATCCCAGATTCTGACGCCAAAATGGCTATTTTGGGATTGGTCGACTACACTACGAATCGAAAAAAATAAAAATGAAATTAGCTTGGATACTGTTATGTTCCCTTCTGATTTGGGGATGTTCTGACTCCGCCGAGGATGGAAAAAAGAAAAAAAACAACGACTCAGAAAATTCGTCACAAACGGAAGCTGCTGTCAACCCGGAGGATTTGGTGGAGGTTGTTGGTTCCACGTATACTGAGTATTATGATGCCGCGAAAACGAAGATCAAATTCCAAGGTACTCGTGATGATAACGAGCAACGACATGGCAAATGGGTCTTTTATCGTGAGGATGGGAAAGAATCGAGCATCTCCCATTACAAACACGGAGTTCTTCACGGATTTTCTCAAGTGAAACGACCAAACGGCGCTTTTTACTATCACGGAGAATATGAAGATGGCAAGAAGATTGGCGTTTGGAAATACTACGATGAGAAAGGAAAATTCTCTCACGAAATAAACTTCGACGAAGAATAATGGCAATGATTCCTTCACATATTGTGGATGATATCATGCAAGCCTCTCGTATTGAAGAGGTTATTGGTGAATTTGTCAACCTTAAACGTGCTGGTTCCAATCTAAAGGGGTTGAGCCCGTTTACTGACGAAAAAACACCTTCTTTTGTCGTTTCACCGGCCAAGCAAATCTTTAAGTGCTTCTCTACCGGAAAAGGTGGAACTGTGGTGACCTTCCTGATGGAAAAAGAACACTTTTCCTACCCTGAAGCCTTGCGTTGGCTTGCGGACAAATACGGAGTTCAGATCCCGGAAGACAAACCACTCACACAAGAGGAACAGGAAGCGATTTCCGAAAGAGAAAGCTTACACATCATCAATGAATTTGCCCAAAAGCATTTTGTTGAAACGATGCACAATACGGACGAAGGGAAAACTATAGGTCTCTCCTACTTCATCGAGCGTGGGTTCCGTCCGGAAATCATTGAAAAATTTCAACTGGGATTTTGCTCCAACAAAAGCGACGACTTCACCAAGGCAGCGTTGGACAAAGGTTACAAGCTAGAGTATCTTGAAAAAATCGGTCTAACCAAAACAAAGGAGGATCGCTCATTTGACTTCTTCCGTGGACGTGTTATGTTTCCCATTCATAGCGTATCCGGAAGGGTTTTGGGCTTTGGTGGTCGAACACTGAAGAACGATAAAAAGGTTGCCAAGTACTTTAACTCACCAGAAAGTCTGATTTATAACAAAAGTCAGATTCTCTATGGATTGTATTTTGCCAAAGGCGACATCATCAAATACGACAATTGCTATCTCTGCGAGGGGTATACCGATGTCATCAGTATGTATCAAGCTGGGATTCAAAACGTGGTTTCTTCCTCAGGAACCTCCTTGACACGCGAGCAAATCCGACTGGTGAAACGCTACACCAACAACATTACCATACTTTACGATGGCGATGCTGCAGGAATTAAAGCCTCTTTCCGCGGAATTGACTTGATCCTTGAGGAAGGACTGAACGTTAAAGTGGTTTTGTTTCCCGATGGTGAGGACCCCGATTCTTTTGCCAAAGCACACAGCACAACTGAGATTGAGGAATATATCAAAGAGCAGCAGCAAGATTTTATCTCGTTCAAGGCGGATATCTTGTTAGCAAGCGAAGGCGATGACCCCATTCGTCGTGCCCAGCTCATCAAGGATATTGCTCATAGCGTTTCATTAATTCCAGATCAAATTACCCGGAATGTATTCATTCCCGAGGTTGCCAAGCGTTTTGAAATTAGCGAGGACGTTATTTGGTCTGAGGTTGCGAAGGACCGACAAGACAATCTTGAGAAAACCCAGCAGGAATCACTTCGAAAAAAGCGTAACGAAGTACGACAACAACAACAGCAAAAAGAGCAGGCAGAAGCTCCGTCGGAAGATCCGTATGCTCATGAGCCCAATCCTTTTGAAACAGAAACTCCAGCCGAAGTTGCAGTTCAAACCAAGGACGATCATTATGAATACGACCTCATGCGTATTTTGGTGAAATACGGTCCACTTGCACTAACAGTGGATCAATTGAACGAACAAGGGGAGTTGGAGAAAATTGAAACGAGTGTCGCTGAATTTGTTTGCCATGAATTGCACGTCGACGAACTGACTTTCGATACTCCGGTCTTCAACCGAATGCACAAAGTAATCACCGATTCACTGGCTGACAATGTGTTCCTAAAACCAACCGTTTTCCTAAGGATGGAAGATCAGGAAATAGTAAAGTTTGTTACGCAAATCGAACTCGAAGACATTCAATTAAGTCCAAACTGGGAAATAAAACACAAGATTCTTACGCCTTCGGAAAAAGACAAAATCAACATTGCTGCTCCCAAATCGACTTACGCATTTAAGCTGTCCAAGGTGATGAAGCGAATTGCGGAAATTCAAAAAGAGCTTCCTACGCCGGGCCAAGAAGATGAGCATACAATGGACCTACTGGCAGAGCAAGCGAATTTGGAGCGCGTAAAAATCTTCATTTCAAATCGTTTGGATCGAGTAAATACGCATTAACCGTGCTTCGTCGCTATTTTCTCTTGGTTTTATTGTTGTGTACAACGGCTATTTTGTCAGAATCATGTACCGTTCAAAAACGCATTCATCGCAAGGGATGGTTCATTCAATGGCACAACAAACCATCAACAAAGGTCGTGGAGCATTCGAGTATCGAACCAAGAACGCCCCAAGAGAAGTCGAAATTGACTCCAAATAAAATCGCCAATCATGACACTAAAACATCAACTATTCAATGCTTTCAAAAATCATTAAATCAAACGCCAAAGAATACAAAGTCGGCTCGAAGTGACTGTCTTGATAGGGTAGAAACGTCGCCACTGAAACAAAAAGGTTCTTTCACCGATTCTTCGAGCACTTCTTCTGACCATACTGATCAATACGATGAAAAAACGATCCAATTTTCTCAATCAGCGTTGCGCTCACCCACCCGAATTCCGACACTAGCATGGATTCTTCTCTACATCGGATTGGCACTATTGGCACTGGGAATTACGCTCGCTATCATCTTTTTCGTTGCGAACGGTTCATTCATTGGTGCGCCTTTGCACATCCTTTTGACATTCGTTGCGGCGGTGTTATTTCTCATTTGGGCGACTCAAACAGCTTTAGCTCCATTAAAATCAGAACCTGCGCCACCCGATCCAAGGTATGAAAAAGAAGAACCGAAAAAAGAAAAACCGGAGCGCGCGCCTTTAGATAAGAGAGATAAAATTTTCCTTGGTGTCATTGCTGGGCTGTTGCTCATTATTGGCATTTCCCTACTTTCGTTTTAAATAAACGCATGCATCACCTGA
Source organism: bacterium (assembly GCA_024742305.1). Taxonomy (GTDB): domain Bacteria; phylum Bacteroidota; class Bacteroidia; order Flavobacteriales_D; family Crocinitomicaceae; genus UBA4466. The sequence continues at coordinate 97,830 of JANSYQ010000003.1, forward strand.
AGAAAAAGCTCTCTATAGCGCGGCTCTCAATCATATTGACAGTCATTCTTGGTGGTATTGCTTTTTTTCCGTCATGCACAATTCAAAAACGTGTACACCGAAAAGGTTGGTTCGTACAATGGAACTTTAATCAACGAGATAAAAATAAGTCTGGTGCCGATGCGCTAGTTCCTGCTAATAAAACAAATACTAGCACAGACTTTAAATCTTCTGAGCAGTTAAGTTCTGAAGCCAAAAATAGCAACCCGGATAAAAAACTAGTTTTCGATGCCGGTAGCGAAAGTGTTTCGAACAAAAACAACATAAAAACGGAAGAAATAGTATCCGAGAAAGGAGCACCACTGGATACTGAGACTAAAAATTCGATGAGTTCAAAAAACGATGAAAGTAATAGTACCGGTCGGGTTTATAGAAAATGGCATTTTGCCGTTCCGTTTTCATTCGCTGGTATTGGAATAATCGCCTTCATCGCAATTATGTTGTTCTCCGGACTCATACCTTTATTAATTCCAATCGGTCTCACTATTCTGACCGCATTGCTCACACTCATCATAATTTACGAAGACAAAAAGAAAAATGATGCGCCTGCACCAGGACGGCAACTCCTTTTTATGACAATGTTAATAGGGGCTATTTGGATTGTAGCCATATTCTTACTCTTCACAAGCGTTAGTCCTATCTATCCGATAGCAATTTTAGGCTTTTTATTCTTCGGTTTCGCTGTTGCCATTGCGAACAAACAGAATCAAAAGAGAAGAAACGATGTAAAAACTTCAGAACTCGAAGATGAACAAAGCTCTTCAGTCGACCTCGAAAATGCCTCCGCTAGTGAAGAAGAAAACCTTGAAGAACAAACGAGAATTACCGTCTACAAGCCACCCTTAACCATTTCCCAGGCATTTCCGGGCATAACAGCTGCTGGAATTGCTCTTATCATTATAGGACTATTGATTGGTTTTATTATGTTCCTCATAACCGCATTTGTGGGACTCTTCGGAGGCATAATAAGCGGGCCAATTGTATACTTGGTGCTTATTCCTATTGCCATGGTTATCAGCGGGATTGTACTGCTCATCAGAAGAAATCAATTGTATAAGGTGTATTTACAAGACTATCGCGAAGGTCCAACTACAAATTCAGAAACAAATCGAAAAGAATCAGAACATAAAAATCAAAATGCGGGAGCGCTATTACTCATGATATTCCTGTTAATTCTTGTTGTTGCTGTAACTCTCTTACTCTTATTGTAATTTCTTATCTTGATACTCTTAAACAACCACAAAACTTTGAAGTTCACATCTATAAACCTTATTGTAATAAGCATTTTCATTTTGTTTTCGATAGCAATGAATTCATGCACCGTAACCAAGCGAGTACATCGAAAAGGATGGCATATTAGCTGGAATAAAAATTACAAATCGTCGAATACCCAAAACGACGACAGTTCTGAACATGCTAGCGTTGCGCTTCAAGATGCTAACCAACAAGGGAATATTTCAGAAATTGAAAGCACCACTTCAAGTGAGTCACTTCCTGAACAAGAAATCCATACTTCGCGGCGGAAGAAATCATCTCCTTCAACGCCTACTTCAGATGCAATAGATGCTAAAAAATCGATTGAAATCTCTTCCCACCCCCAAACAAAAAACAATCAGAAAGACGAATTACCTCAGGAAATTGAAGAGGAAAAACAGGATGTAAGAGAAGTGCCCGTCGGGGGAGCGTTTATATTTCTTGGGCTTTTTCTTGCCGTGGCAATTGGTTTATTTGCACTTGGAGCTTTTGAATTTGCCGTGGGTGCATTAGTAATTGCCATTGCCGCAATAATTATCATTGCTCATGTAAATGCTATTCGGAATGGTAAAACCAACGCCCCCATAAGACCCAGAGGATTCTACAACTCTATTCTTTTCTTGGTCCTGTGTGGCGTTGTGCTCGCATACCTAATTATCTATGGTGGGCTTGGAGAACTTATCGGACTTATTGGTGCAGGGTTACTCTTACTGATTATTGCACTGCTTATTTTCTTGATATACCAAACGAAGGACTTGAGTCATGCAGAAGTGCAGAAAAAAAAGACCGAAAAAAAGGAGACCGAAGAAAAAGAAACTTCTCCGGAAAAAAAGCGGAAAAATCGTATTGCTGCCATTGTGGTAGGTGGACTTGCCGTTGCGCTTTTCTTGGCGATTGCTTTACTTAGCAACTAAGGTTATTTCAACAAACGCTTGTACATCTGAACCGTATTTTCCAGTCCATAATATAAGGCATCTGCAATGAGGGCATGTCCAATGGAGACCTCCACGAGTTCAGGAATTTGCTCTTTGAAAAAGCGAAGATTGTCCAAATTTAAGTCATGTCCAGCATTTAACTCCAACCCTAACTCTACCGCTCGATTTGCGGCAGTTACATACTTTCTTACCGCTTCATTCGGATCTTTCGAAAAATTATCGGCAAACGGTCCCGTGTAGAGCTCGATTCGATCCATACCACACTTGGCTGCGTACTCAATGTTCTGTAAATCAGTATCGACGAAAATGGAAGATCGTACCCCTTGAGACTTGAATTGTTGTGCCAGATCCGTCAAAAGCGATTCGTTCTTTTTCGTGTCCCATCCGGCATTTGAGGTGAGTACATGCGGCGGATCAGGAACCAAGGTTGCTTGAGCTGGTTTCGTATCTGAGATCAATTGCAAATAGCGATCATCAGGATATCCTTCAATATTAAATTCTGTCGTCACCTTATCCGCCAAGTCGTACACATCCTTTGTAGTAATATGCCGTTCATCCGGGCGTGGATGCACCGTAATTCCATCGGCTCCAAAACGTTCGCAATCCAAAGCTACCTGCACCACATTTGGTACATCGCCTCCTCGGGCATTTCTTAGGGTAGCAATTTTGTTTACGTTTACGCTTAACTTGGTTTCCATAGGCCTATTTTGTCCCTGCAAAAGTACGAACTAACTCAGGATTTATAGTACTTTAGCACTAACAATGAGAGCAAAGGATTTAATCACGGAAGAAATTCCACCGTTGACACATTTGGATACGGGAGAGCGCGCCCTGAGTTGGATGGACGAATTCAAAGTGACCCATTTGGCTGTTTTGAAAAATGGCAATTTCGTTGGGGTCGTTTCTGAAACAGATATTTTGGATAAAATGGAGATGGATCAAACCTTGGATGTTTTGTTCCAACACCTCCCTCGACCGTATGCTTTTGCAGGGGACCACATCTATCAGGTTCTTGCCAAAATTGCCGAATTCAAACTGAGTTTGATTCCCATCCTTGACGAAAAGGAGGAGTACCTAGGGTGCACTAGCGTACATCACTTACTTACGTTGATTGCAAACACAGGAAGCATCAAAGAATCAGGCGGAATTTTGGTTTTGGAAGTTGCACACAACGACTATTCCATGGCACAAATTGCGCAAATCGTAGAAAGCAACGATGCGAAAATTCTAAGCTCCTACATAATGTCCTCCCCAGATTCTGCCAACGTTGAAGTAACGCTAAAGTTGAATCAACTGGAGCTGGACCGAATCATCCGAACTTTTGAGCGATACGACTATCTGATCAAAGCATCCTATCAAAAGAGTGCCTTTGAGGACGACTTCAAGTTCCGCTACGATGCGTTGATGAACTACCTCAATCTCTAGGATATGAAAGTCGCCATCTACGGAAGAAAAATCAACAAGGTCAACCTTGAATTCTACATTGAGTTTTTGGGAATTCTCAAGGATTATGGATGGACGCCTGTTTTCGAGGAGAAATTGAAAGATAATCTCGTAAAGAAAATTGGTTTGGACCCAAAAGCCGAGCATTTTTCAACGTACCAAGATTTTCAGTCGGGCATTGATCTTAGTTTCAGTATCGGTGGCGATGGAACCTTCATGCAGAATGTAAAGTTTGTCCGTGATTCAGGAGTACCTGTACTTGGAATCAACACTGGCAGACTTGGGTTTCTTGCCAATGTATCTCGATCCTACCTTGAGGAAGCAATGGACATGGTCTACCATAAAAAGTACGTTCATCAAAAACGATCACTTCTGCGTGTAGAAACGGATGCCATTCAACTGGGCGACAATAATATGGCGCTCAATGAACTGACTTTGCAGAAAAAAGATACTTCGTCCATGATTACCGTTCATGTGACTTTAGATGATAAATTCCTGAACTCCTATTGGGCTGACGGATTGATTCTAAGCACACCCACTGGATCAACGGCTTACAACCTTAGCTGCGGCGGCCCCATTGTTACACCCGGATGTCAAGTACACATTTTAACGCCTATTGCACCACACAATTTGACGGTTCGCCCGATGGTTGTCCCTGATCACATGCCGATTACCCTCAGCATGGAAAGCCGAAGTCGATCCAATTTAGTCAGTTTAGACGGAACTTCCTACTCTATTAAAAATGGAGAAGAACTGACTGTTTACAAAAGCGATTATATGATCAATGTGATCAAATTTGAGGACAATAACTTCCTTGATACCATTCGAAATAAAATGTCGTGGGGAGTCGATCAACGCAATTAACAGCCAACCTCGGCAGGACTTTTGCAGTTTCCTTTGTATAATCCATCAGAGGCTATTATTTTTATTGATTCAAAAAAGAATATCATGAACAAACTCTTAATCATATTTCTCTCCTTCTTTATTTCAGGAGCCATTTTCGCACAAGAAGAGCCAATGGAAACAAAAGATTTGGCAATGGCACCGGGAATGTACGCTGTTTTCGAAACTACGAAAGGGAAAATCATCTGTCAATTAGAATTCGAGAAAACACCAATGACGGTAGCCAACTTTGTCGGATTGATAGAAGGGAATTTCGAAGGAGCAGGAGCCAAAATTACAGAACCGTATTTTGACGGAATCAAGTTCCATCGTGTAATCAACGACTTTATGATTCAAGGAGGAGACCCAACGGGAACTGGACGTGGTGGTCCTGGATATCGCTTCCCTGATGAAATCGTGCCTGAATTGAAGCACTCAAAACCGGGAATTCTTTCCATGGCGAATAGCGGAAAAAACACGAATGGAAGCCAGTTCTTCATCACACACAAAGCAACTCCATGGTTGGATGGTAAACACACTGTTTTTGGTCATGTAGTGCAAGGACAGGACGTTGTCGATGCCATTGAACAAAATGATACTATGGACAAGGTGACTGTCTTACGCGTTGGAGAAAAAGCAAAAGCCTTTAACGCATCGGAAACATTCCAAACCTTGTATCAGCCTTTCTACGAAGAGTTTGTTCTATGGCCACAATACATGGACTCTGTTTCTAAGATGTCTATCGAAGATTTCAACGCTGGATTCTACGAAATGGTGAAGTCTTCACTACCTAAAAAGAAAGCACGAAAATTAAAACAAACCGAATCTGGTTTAGTGTACATCTTAGACAAGCGTGGTAAAAGAAGAAAAATGGTGACACCGGGAGATACATTGGATGTGCATACCGAAGGATTGCACAGAAATAGCGGAGAACCTTTCTTCAATACAAGAGATGAAGGAGCGGAATCTATGAAGTTTCAATTCCAAAATCCACGTCGTAGAATGGTCAACGGTTTTGAAGAAGCTCTTCAGTTGATGGGACAAGGCGGTTCCGGTACTTTCTACCTTCCTTATCACCTTGCTTATGGCAAAGGAGGAAACCCGGGAGCTAAAATCAAACCTTATGAAGATGTGATCTTTAAAGTGGATGTTTTATCGGTGAAAGAAGGAGAATTGTCGGAAGAAAGTCATGATGGTCACAATCATGATGGTCATAACCACGACGGACACGATCATAATCACTAAATGATCAAACGTTTTATAATATAAGCTGTCTTCCTTTGGGAGGCAGCTTTTTTTGTGGGGTAAATTATGTACTGTAACAAACTCGCATATCTTGTTGTTTGAACCTCTATGAAGTTGACAGCTCTTTGTTTTTGTCTTTTGATCTATCCCTGCATCGGTCAAAATGCACAAGGAAACTATTTACTCGTAACAAATTCGTCCGTTTCCTTTATTCAATTAAACAAGGATAGTACGGTCGTTTGGTATACATCGGGTTGCACTGATAGAGGCACGAATCATTTCGGAACCTGGTGTCAAAATGGAGATACAGTTAAGACGAGTATAGAGAATTGGACTTCTTCCTTCATTTTGAGAGGTAGAACTTTGTGTTCTGTCAACGGTGACGGAGAGGTAACGGGAGTAGAGGATGGCGTGCAAAAAACAATAATTGGTTGGAGGTGGTGGATAGATGGTAAAGTCAAACGAATTCAACGAAGAAGAGCACGGGCTAGAAGGAGATGAATTGAGCGATGTTTAGGTTGCAGCTTACCTTTAGAATAAGTTTAACATTTTTAGAATTATGGAATTCTAGAATTGTACAATTATACAATTAGGCAATTGTCGAATTTGAGCAAGAAACGAGTAAATAACGAGTGTGATTCGTGATTATTCCGTGAAACACATGAGTTTCCACTTCTCCTAGACCACTTCTAACGGATCTCATCCTAACCCCTAATAACGATACTGACAAGAACTCGGCTTGCCCAGTCGGAACGTCAACATAGCTCCTGAAAATACGTACCAATCGTTCGTAGAAGCATCACCTCTACGACCGAAGCGCTCGTTGTTAAGTGAACGGTTCGACATGGTTGCCGCTAATGGACCATTCTCAGCAGCAAGAACATCGGGATCAACGTAGGCATCCGAACCAATGTCATCGATATAATCGGTAAATGTTTTGCGCACTCCTACTTCAAAATTCAAGCTGGCCTTTTCTCCAATAGATAATTTCACACCTACTCCGAGAGGCACGACTAACTGCGTTAAATTGTAAGGATTCTTATCCGACAACGACGTTCCTTGTCCTTCCGTTCCAAGCGGCTGAAGCTCCACTTCGTTTCCATTTTCACCAATGGCCGTAGGGTTCATTCGGAACAATCCAATTTCAGCGAGCAAATAAGCCGTACCTCTGTAACGATCGTTTCCTATTTGAAAGGGAAAATAGTTGAACTCAATTCCCCCGGCAAGCTCCCAAATATCAGTACTAAAGCTCAAGTTGCGCTGAACCTGTTGATCCAAATTTGAATCGCTGTCCTCTCCACTTAACTTTCCATAGAGAAAATTGGCACGAATGGCAGCACGTGGGTGCAAGTTAAAACGATAAATCAGCCCTCCGGCTAGATGCGTCTTTCGGTAAGGCATGAAACGATTGATATCACCGATATAATAGGTCCCTCCTACCATAAATCCAAGCTCGGAACGCGATGCATTCGTGGCGAATTGCGCCTTTGCCGGCGAGACAATTCCGAGAAAAAAACAGGCGAATAACGCTACAAGTCTTGTTTTCATCGTCATAGGAACGCAAAGATAACAGGAAAATTGTTCGATTTGAAAGATTTTTTTGCTCCAATAATTTAATATTTTCATGTTTATTTAATTATTTAACTTTTTGTTATTATTAAATATTACCCTATCTTTGCCCTCCAATTTTTACATGTTATGAATACTCAAACACTTCTAGACGTTGCCGAAGAATTTGGAACACCGACGTACGTTTACGATGCCAACAGCATTACCAACCAATACCGTAAACTTCACGCTGCTTTCAAACCTTTGGATGTCAAGCTGCACTACGCAATGAAAGCTTTGAGTAACATCAACATTCTGCGCCTACTGAAAAACGAAGGTGCCGGTTTGGATGCCGTGTCTATTCAAGAGGTTCGCTTAGGACTACATGCAGGATTCGCTCCAGAGTCTATTATGTATACACCCAATTGTGTTTCATTTGAAGAAATTCGGCGTGCGGTTGAACTCGGAGTTCACATCAACCTTGATAACTTAAACATGCTCGAAAAATTCGGGAGTGAATATGGTGGAAGTGTTCCGGTATGTATCCGCATCAATCCGCATATTATGGCAGGCGGAAACAGTAATATTTCCGTGGGACATATCGATTCGAAGTTTGGGATATCCATTCATCAAGTGCGTCACATTGAGCGTATCGTGGAGCATTACGGACTGAACATTCGCGGGTTGCACATGCATACGGGGAGCGATATTATTGATGCAGATGTATTCCTTCGTGGTGCGGCGCTTCTCTACGAAGCTGCTAATCACTTTCCTGATTTGGAATTCATGGACTTCGGTAGTGGATTTAAAGTAGGATACAAAGAGAGTGATATCGTCACAGATATTGAAACCATCGGGACGCGCATTGCTGAATCGTTTCAAGAGTTTTGCACGAACTACGGTCGCAACTTGGAATTATGGTTCGAACCTGGAAAGTATATTGTAAGTGAAGCTGGGAAATTCTTGGTGCGCACCAACGTAGTAAAACAAACTACCTCAACTGTATTTGCGGGTGTGGACAGCGGTCAAAATCATTTGATTCGACCGATGTTCTATAATGCGTACCATCACATCGAAAATATTAGCAATACCGGTGGAGAGAAGAAATTGTACTCTATTGTTGGTTACATCTGTGAAAGCGACACACTCGGTCATGATCGTCTGTTAAACGAGGTTCGTGAGGGAGATATTCTCGCCATTTCCAATGCAGGAGCGTACGCTTTTAGCATGGCCAATCAGTACAATTCACGTTTTCGTCCAGCAGAAGTATTGATCTACAACGATGAAACGTATTTAATTCGTGAGCGTGAAACCATGGAGGACTTGCTTCGAAACCAAGTGGAACTGCCAATTTTTGATGAAGCTACAGTAGAAATTGCTTAATTTCAAGCAAACGAAACTTATGGCGAAAGTAATTGGATTGGGCGGTGTATTCATCAAGTTTCAACGCCCCGAAGCAATGCGAAATTGGTACAAGGACGTACTTGGTATGCAACCGAATGATTACGGTGTGCTTTTTGAATTCAACGGAGACACGCATCCTCAAAAAGGCTACTGTCAATTGGGAACGTTCGAAGCATCGAGCGATTACTTTGGAGATGCGAAGCAGCAAGTCATGCTAAATTTTCGTGTGGATGATTTGGAGGCGATGAAATCTCAACTGGAAGCTGCTAAGGTAACCATCGTTAATTCCATAGAATCTTACAGCTACGGCAAGTTCCTCCACATTGAAGATCCCGAAGGAAATAGAATTGAATTATGGGAGCCAGTGGATAGCGAATTTGAAGCTACAGGCGATGCCATGCCGATGAGGTAAGTACCCGAGAAACAGTCGAAAATTGATTATATCTTCTCTAGGAAGCGCTCCAAGTTTTCGTTTTGAAGCAAATCATCGGAGCCTACGATAAGTACACGCTGACATTTATTAGACGTTAACCAAAGATTGAAGTTGGAAATGGCTACTTGCAATGTTCCGTTGATGTCTATCTTTTGAGTAGGAATGTGCTTCTTGTCGAATTGATCGTGAAGGTCGATATCTTCCTTCACAAAGTCCTGATTGGCGTTAATGAGCAGCATACCATCCGGCAATTCCTCCGAGCGAGGATCAAACTCTTCGGCAGCAATTCCTCGAGTAGAGCTCCACTCCACCAGTCTCTGTCCGAAACCATTTTCTGTTCTTGTCAGTATTGTATGCAGATTCATGTAAAAGGCTTACTTAAAACGCGGGTGCAAATATAATGCAATTCTGCAATCGTGACCGCAAATTTTTCACAATTGCCGCTCAATTATCAGTCCAATTCTACAATTTTCTCCGTGGGACGTGCCACTACAGCTTTCTTTCCTTTAATAACGATAGGTCGCTCAATTATTTTTGGATAAGCCCGCATGGCTTCAATCCATTCTGACCGAGAAAGTTCCTTTCCTTTGAAATTCTCCTTGAAATCTGCCTCATTTTTTCGGAGCAGTTCCTCGGGCTCCATTCCCAAAAGGTTCAACACTTGATCCAATTCTTCTGCCGACGGAATTTCTTTCAAATATTCTACAACATCAAAAGATTTTCCCTCTGCCTCCAAATATTGAACTGCCATTCGACTTTTCGAACATCTTGGGTTGTGATATACTGTATATTCTGCCATAATCTTAGTTTCCATAAGCCATCAAGTAGGCTTTTAAAAAATCATCCAAATCTCCATTTAAAACGGCATCCACATTACTTGTTTCATGTCCTGTGCGCACATCTTTCACCAATTTATACGGCTGCATCACGTAGTTTCGAATTTGAGATCCCCACTCTATTTTCTTCTTATCTGCTTCAATCTCCGCACGCTTTTCCATGCGAGCACGATATTCCAACTCGTACAACTGAGATTTTAAGAGTTGCATGGCCTTCTCCTTATTCCCCAATTGCGATCTCGACTCGGAGTTCTCAATAATAATTCCCGATGGTTCGTGGCGCAATCGAACGGCCGTTTCTACCTTGTTTACGTTTTGTCCACCTTTTCCACCTGAACGGAACGTTTCCCAAGAAATATCTGCTGGATTGATGTCAATTTCAATGGAATCATCGACCAACGGGTATACGTACACTGAAACGAAGGACGTATGTCGTTTTGCATTCGAATCGAAGGGGGAAATACGCACCAATCGATGAACGCCGTTCTCTCCTTTCAAATAACCAAAAGCGAATTCACCATTAAACTCAAGCGTAACGGTTTTGATTCCGGCGACATCACCATCCTGATAGTTCAACTCCTTTATGGAATAACCGTTTTTCTGTCCCCACATCGTATACATCCGCATCAACATAGATGCCCAGTCGCAACTTTCAGTTCCTCCTGCACCTGCCGTAATTTGAACCACGCAACTCAAACTATCCTCTTCGCTCGAAAGCATATTTTTCAACTCCAGTGCTTCAATTTTATCCGACAATTTATTCGCCAAAGTGTCCAACTCTTCCTCGGACCCTTCTCCCTCTTTGATAAACTCAAGAAGCACTTCGAGGTCGCCGTAAATTTCATTCAGCGCATCGAACTCTGTTACCCATGCCTTCAAACCGCGAATTTTCTTCATTTGAATTTCCGCAGCTTTCGGATCGTTCCAAAAATCAGGATCGTGCGATTTCAGCTCTTCCTCACTGAGTTGTAAGCGCTTTTCATTGATTTTCAAATAATCACCAATCGTATCAATTCGAGATCGAAATTCCTTCAGTTGCTCCTGATTTACCATAGGAATCAAAATTAGTTAAAAAGATGCAATCGTTTGTGCAGAACTTCGACTTCAAGGAATGCTCTTTCGTGCAGAAAAAGGTTACATTTGCCACATCTAAATTGTATTAAAAATGAATATCCCTGCAGAATTAAAGTACACGAAAGATCATGAGTGGGTGCGCGTTGAAGGCGACACAGCAACCATTGGAATTACTCATCACGCGCAGAGTGAATTGGGTGATATTGTTTACGTTGAAATTGAAACCGAAGGAGAGACTTTGGATGCCGAGGAAGTTTTCGGATCTATTGAAGCAGTAAAAACAGTTTCTGACTTGTTTATGCCAATTTCTGGAGAGATCACTGAATTCAATGAAGATTTGGAGGCAAATCCTGAAACTGTGAACAACGATCCTTACGGTGACGGATGGATGATCAAGGTGGCAATTGCCGATGCTTCTCAATTGGACGGACTACTTTCTGCTGAGGCATACGCAGACTTGATTCAGTAATCTCCCGGAACGTGATCGTTCGATTTTTTCTCCCCGGTGCCGTTTGGTATCTCTTCATGTGGTTGTTATTCCTAACACCTGTAGATGATCCCATATTGCGAGTTTTCGGCGGATTGCCCGCCCGATCGCTGGTTCACGGACTCCTTTTTGTTGGTTTTTCACATTTATGGCTCTCCGGATTGAACCGACAGCTACGGTTTGCTGTACTGAAGAAAAAGGCATTTGTAATAGTACCCGCTGTGGCGCTACTCACCATTGCCATCGCCGAAAGCATTTATTGGTTTCAAAACGCCAACGAGGAGTTGCTACTTTGGAACCTAATTTTTGATTTTGTCGGAACTGGAATGGGGATCTTGTCGTTTCGTGTATTGTACAACAAATGTTATTGAGTTTTTGGTACGCATTTTGCACCATTTTTTAATATATTTACAACGAATAAACACAGTATTATGGAGATCAAAAAGAGCGAATCCGTAGACATCGAACGCGTAAAGTGGGCGCTTGCTTTAATTGGATTATTGTTTGTTTCAGGAGTACTTTTGGCTTCTTTTACATTCCAATCAGTGGTAGTTGAACAAGACCTTTCAGATTCAGAGGTAAGTGAAAACCAAGCTGGTATTGAGCTAGAAGAAGAAATTGAAGAACCGGAAGTGAAACCTGAAGAACAAGAGCAGGTTGAAACGACACCGCCTCCAGTAGACGAAATTAAAGTGGAAGAAAACAAAGACGAAGAGCCAAAAGCTGCTCCTGTTGTTGCTCCTCCGCCAAAAATTACTCCAGCGAAGAAAAAAGCGCCAAAGCAAGAAATCATTGATTTCCCTGACGTAGAAGCTTCTTTCCCGGGAGGTGCTGCAGCTTTGCAGTCGTACATTGTAAACAACATTCAGTACCCGGAAACTTCCATTGATATGGACGAGCAAGGGAAAGTATACCTTTCTTTTGTTGTAGGTTCAGATGGATCAATTTCTCAGGTAAAAGTAGAACGAGGCGTTTCCAAAGATTTGGACCGTGAGGCAAAGCGTGTAGTTCGCTCGATGCCAAAATGGATTCCTGGTGAAGCGGGAGGTAAGAAAGTAGCAACTCGTTGTCGTCTTCCTATCGTATTTACTTTGAACTAAAAGAATCAAAAACACTTATAGAATCCCGGTTTCACGATCGGGATTTTTTTTGGTATAAAGTTTGCACTGTTTCTATCGTTCAACGTATAATCATTAATTCAGAACGTTATGGAAACTAAAAAAAGCAAAGAAAAAAATCTCGATTCCTTGAGAATGCCATTGGCTCTCACGGGATTGTTGTTTACGGGAGGATTGATTCTCGCATCCTTCTCGTATGTAACTCCCATTGAGGAGGAACTGAAGAGCAACAGCACCACAAGTGCGGAAGTAATGCACTATATTGAAGAGGAACAGCCGGAGACGCCGGAACAAGAGCAACAGCAAGAAGAGGAGTATATGGCGCCGCCTCAACCTGATATTGACAGTATCGACAATACAGTATTGCCTCCTGTACCGAACCCTCCAATTGTACCTCCACGACCACCAGTAGGTCCTCCAACTCCACCAGCACCTCCAGTGGAAATTATTGACTTCCCTGATGTGGAAGCGCAGTTCCCAGGCGGACCGGCCGCGATGACCAGTTTCATCCTAAATAACATTGAATATCCGGAAACCTCTATCGACATGGACGAGCAAGGAAAGGTCTTCCTCTCGTTCGTTGTAGAAGCGGATGGAAAAATTTCTAAAGTAAAAGTGGAGCGTGGCGTATCCGAAGACTTGGATCGTGAAGCGAAGCGTATTTTACGCTCAATGCCAAACTGGGAAGCAGGTGAAGTAGGCGGTAAAAAAGTACCAACGAGATGTAGATTACCTATTGTATTTACGCTAAACTAATCAACCTTAGTTGCTATGAAAAAAGCCGCTTCATTTGGAGCGGCTTTTTGTTTGTTCAAAAGTTCATTTTTATTTAACAGAGATTTATGAACTACAAGGCGCATTGATACTCGTTTCGACACTAATCAGTTACCAACAAACCGAACGCTACAATGTTTTCTGATGATTGTAAGTTAAACGGAGAACTCAACAGATTCAATCCCTAGTGTCTCTTACTTCAGACTTGCCGTTGAAAAGATCTGACATTACGATTAATACAAGACCGAGAACATTTACTGTAGTTGTACTAATCAAGGTTATGAGTACACTATTATCTAGTTTGTAAGATGCCGTATTATTAACAAGGATTTCTCCAACTTTCCATAACCAACAACTGACTACTAGCGAGGCCCAAATTGACAAGTATAACCGCAGTGTTGTGTTCCATTTAAATCTTTTATTCTGTAGAACTTTTAAAGAGTTTAAATAGTAATTTGGCTTGGATTTTTTAAACTCACCCTCCTCCTTTCTTGATGTAGATTCGGGAATAGCAGACTCAAGTGTTAGTTTCGACGCCAAAGCCTTCTTTACGAAGTCATCTAGTATACTCATAAAATTAAGCTTCTATTTCCACATCCTGAACCCGAGAAATGTACTTATCCTTGTAATAGTCTCTAATGAGAGTGTCAGGAATTTGAAGAGAATGATAATTTCCGTCTGTTATACTTTCCCAAACTTGAGACCATGGAGAGCCAGGCTCATGCGTTTTACTACTCAGTTCTACAGCTGAAAAATGCCCGTATTGATTCCATATTGCCTCAAGAAAAGCTCCTATCGGTGCCTCCTTATCCAGTATAGACTTCACATTGATATAATCTATATTTCTATTACCGTAATTCTTATACTTGTGATAAAGTGTTGGAATGACAGGTCCATACTTCCAAGCTTCTGGATTTTCATCAATTAATGCGTTACCGCTAAGTCCAAGATACCAAGCGTGCGAAATGTAGACCAATTTGATAAGCTTCATTGGAGAAATACCACTATCACCGTGATTACTCAGGTAGAAATCTGCTATTTCTGTCGGCTTGTACATTTTTAATTCGTGAGATTCAAACATAAATTTAATAAGACTATGACCTTAAATAGCTACACCCTAAGATAGTTATCAAACCCTGAGGTTTTATAACGCATTTAATTCAGTGAAATTATCTAGGTCAATAATTAAGTTACAAAATTCGTTCCTAAATTACAAAGAGTCTTAGTACAATTTCAATAGGCATAAATGCCTAATTTACCATTTAAGTATAACAAGAAATGGTCTTATTCATAGGGTAATAGAAGCCTAATACGACGAAGTTGCGCCGCCTATATTCTCAATCGGGTGCCATGTTGTCTTTATCTCCATGAGATCAGTTATGAAATGCAACCCTTGCGAGTCGGCATCCATCCAATCTTGCGAGTAATGTCGAACACGTTTTAAATTATCTACTGCGTATTCTTGAATTTCTTTCAATTTAGAAGCATCAGTACTGGCATACACTATCGCGTTGACATCCATGTGTGTTGCTAGTGGCTTGAGCATTTCATCTACGCTTCCAGTTAGAATATTGACCACACCTCCCGGTACATCTGACGAGTTCAAAACTTCAGCAAACGTGATGGCACATAGTGGTATTTCTTCCGAGGCTAGTACAACACAAGAATTCCCCCCGGCAATTACCGGCGCAATTTGAGAAACCAAGCCAATCAAGGAGGTCGATTGGTCAGCAATAATTCCCACGACACCTGTTGGTTCGTTTACAGAAAAATTAAAATGCGAGGAAGCTACGGCATTTACGCCACCACTCACCTGACTCACTTTGTCGCACCATCCGGCATAGTAAACCAACCGGTCGACCGCGACACCTACTTCCTTCTCCGCTTTTGCTTTGGAAACACCTTGCAATTGCAATTCTTCAACAAACTGGGCTTTTCGACCTTCGAGCATTTCTCCAATTCGGTACAAAATCTGCCCTCTGTTGAATGCCGCCCTTTCAGACCATCCACCAAACGCCTTTCGAGCGGCAACTACGGCGTTTCTCACATCCTTTCTTGAGGACAAACAAATGTTCCCCAAGGCCTCGCCTTTTGCATTCTTCGGCGTGTAATAACGTCCTGATTCCGTACGTGGGAAAGCGCCTCCTATGTATATCTTATATGTTTTCAAAACTTCCAATCGTGCCATCTTAATTAAGTTTTACGTAAGCTTCCAGTCCGTGAAGTCCGCCCTCTCTGCCGAATCCGCTTTCTTTGTATCCACCGAACGGTGATGTTGGATCAAATTTATTGTAGGTATTTGCCCAAACTACACCCGCTCTGAGTTTCGTTGTTAAATTGAATATTCGTGATCCTTTGTCCGTCCAAACGCCTGCGGCCAATCCATACGGTGTGTTGTTCGCTTTCTGGATGACTTCATCTACCGTTCTAAAAGTTTGAATGGTCAGAACAGGTCCAAAAATTTCTTCTTGTACTATCCTACTCGATTGCGCTACATCAGTGAATAAAGTCGGTCGGCAGTAATAACCACTTTTCGGCAAGGAACAATCGGCTTGATACATCGTTGCTCCTTCGGCTTGACCGATTTTCAGGTAGGAATTAATCACATCCAACTGCTCTTTCGAGTTAATCGCACCGACATCCGTATTCTTATCCATCGGATCCCCCACAATTAATGAGTTCATTCGATGCTTCAACTTTTCAATCACTTGATCCGCCACAGATTCCTGCACAAACAAACGCGATCCAGCACAACATACGTGTCCTTGATTGAAGAAGATTCCATTCACAATACCTTCGACTGCCTGATCAAGAGGAGCATCATCCAAAATGATGTTTGCTGACTTACCTCCTAACTCAAGCGTTGCCTTCTTGTGGGTTCCTGCAATCGCTTTTTGAATAATCTTCCCAACGGCTGTAGAACCTGTGAAAGCAATTTTATCTACGTCGTTATGATTAACAATCGCCGCACCGGTGTCTCCAAATCCAGTAACGATATTGACGACACCTGCTGGCAATCCTGATTCCTCAATAATTTCTGCGAGTTTCAATGCTGTTAAGGAAGTCGTTTCTGCGGGTTTCAATACCACTGTATTTCCTGTTGCTAAAGCCGGAGCGATTTTCCAAGCTGCCATCAATAGTGGAAAATTCCATGGAATGATTTGCCCAGCAACCCCTAGGGAACTCACTTTACGATTCGGGAACGCGTATTCCAACTTATCCGCCCATCCGGCGTAATAAAAGAAGTGATTACATGCCAATGGAACATCTACATCTCGTGATTCACGGATCACTTTTCCGGCGTCCAAAGACTCGATTACGGCAAATTCGCGCGCGCGCTCTTGCATCAGTCTTGCGATACGATAAATATATTTTGCCCTTTCAGAAGGAGCCATTTTGGACCACACGGTATCATACGCCTTTCGAGCGGCTTTCACTGCTTTATCGACATCCTTTTCATTGGCATGAGCCACTGAAGCTAATTTCTCTTTATTCGCTGGGTTGATGCTATCGAAGTACTTTCCCGAATTCGGTTTCACCCATTTCCCGTCGATAAACAGATTGTATTGTTCTTTTAAATTGATGTGACCAGTACTTTCCGGTGCTGGTGCGTACTCCCAATTTATCTTTTCGTTTTTCTTTGCCATGTTTAGTCGATTGAGAAATAATCAGATGATTGATAAACGCCTGTTTCCGTTTTCATTATTTGCATGAGAACGTCATTTGCGAGGCTACTAGCTCCAAATCGGAACCATTCATTGGTGAGCCACTCTCCGCCGAGGACTTCATTCACCATGACTAGGTTGTGCAGTGCCAACTTTGAATTGGAAATTCCTCCAGCTGGCTTCATACCAACCTGAATTCCTGTTTTTAATTTGAAATCACGAATAGCCTCAAGCATTGTGTAGGTCACCTGCATCGTTGCAGCTGGTTGAATTTTACCCGTCGAGGTTTTGATAAAGTCAGCTCCTGCATACATCGCAATATCGCTCGCACGACGCACATTGTCAAGAGTAACAAGCTCTCCCGTTTCTAGAATCACTTTCAAACGAGCATTTCCACAAGCCTCTTTAATAGCTGCGATTTCATCGAAAACGAAATTGTATTCACCGCTCAAAAATTTACCGCGAGAAATCACCATGTCAATTTCATCTGCACCTGCATCCACGGCAAACTTAGTGTCCATCAACTTCACTTCTAATGGTGCTTGTCCTGAAGGAAACGCTGTTGAAACGGAAGCCACTTTAATTCCTGTTCCCTCCACTTCCTTTTTCGCTGTTGCAACCATGGATGGATATACACAGACTGCCGCCACTGTCGGAAGTCCTGGGTGCACATCGTGAAGGTGAGCTGCTTTGAAGCACATTTGTTTGACTTTCCCCGGAGTATCTTTCCCTTCGAGGGTTGTCAAGTCGATCATATTTAAAGCCATACGCAACCCTTGCATTTTAGCTTCTTTTTTGATACTTCTTTTTTGAAACCTGGAAACACGTTCCTCTACGCCTACTTTGTCAATTCGAGGAGACTGTGTGAAGTCGGGAATTGAGAATGTAGCAGAACCTTTTTTCTTTGCCATGGATTGGTAGTTGATTCGAAACAAATATAGGGATTGAACACAAAAAAGCCTCAGTGAAATTCACCGAGGCTTTAGATATTTTTTACTTAATCGTTAAAGCTGTCCGTCTGAATGGTAGAACCCATTTTTGAAGACTCTTACCTTTAGAAGAATTCCATCTTCATCGTATACATAAATCTTTCCTTCAAACAGTCGACCATTCTTGAAATCACCATCTTGATAAATTTCGTCGTTATCGTTGTACACTTTGTTGTAACCGTTAGGCTTGAAAGGTGTTCCTTTTGTTCTTGGAGAGTTCCCAACAGAAGGAGGACGTTCATTCGTAACGAAATCTGGATTAGCAACTGGTTTTATTGGATCTTTCGGTTCTTTATAGACCTTGTCAATAGGCGTACCATCAGCTCCGAATGTAATGATTTCTTTCTCGTTTCCGTTTTCGTAGTATCGTGTAGCTGTTCCGGTTGGTTTACCATCAACTGCTTCGTAAACGAATTCTTCTTGTCCGTTTGGATAGTAATAGGTAATCTTTCCTTCTTCTACCCCGTCTTCGTTATGATTTCCCACATATTTCACCGAACCATCTTCATAGAAACGCTCCAATTTACCCGTATACTTCCCTTGGCTGAAGGTTCCACGTTCAATAACGACGCCATTGGCACCGATTTTCTCGTAAGCTCCTGAAGGTCTATTATTGTGATACTCACCCTTGAGTTTAGGGGTTTTACCATCGTTGTGGTACTTGATCCAAGTACCTTCTTTTCGGTTGTCTTTGTAAACTCCTTCTTCCACTTTGCCTTCGGCAGGATACCCTAATTCAGGTTTGTCCTTTCCAAGGTATATCCATTTCCCTTGTTTCCTTCCTTGGTCGTCTACAATATTTTGAGGTTCCCCTTGATCGTGTCCTGCAAGGCTAGGAAATACGCACATCCCGACAAAGACACTCAGTAGTAGTAAAGCATGTTTGGCCATCTCTCAGTTAATTTATCGTTCGGGAGTATTCAGTTCTAGAATCGAATATACAAATACAGTGCCCTAACACAAAGAAATCAAGACACTTTTCGCTGAACAGGGGAATTTCTTCGATGAATGACATTGTAAAATTAACACTGTAATTGTTTGATTTTTAACTAATTCAACCCTGAATTAACGCAGTGTCCACGTTTTCCAACATGATTTTTACCAATTTTGCGAGGTCGAATTCCTCTTTCCATCCCCAATCATTTTTGGCATCACTATCGTCAATAGAACCCGGCCACGAGTCGGCAATTTGTTGACGGAAATCAGGTGCGTAATCGATCGTAAAACCGGGACTTTCCACTCGAATTGCCTCAGCCAATTCTTTCGGAGTAAAACTAATACCTCCAAGGTTGTAGGACGATCTGACTCTGACCTGCTCCACGGGCGCTTCCATAAGCTCGATGGTTGCTCTGATGGCATCTTCCATGTACATCATCGGCAGCGCTGTATTTTCGCTCAAAAAGCTTGTGTATGAATTTGATAACTTCGCTTGGTAGAAAATATCTACTGCGTAATCGGTTGTTCCACCTCCCGGAAGACTTGTATACGAAATGAGGCCCGGATAACGAATGCTTCGAACATCCACTCCAAATTTGTTGAAGTAGTACTCACACCAGCGTTCACCCGCTTGTTTCGAAATGCCATAAACCGTGCTTGGCTCCATCACCGTTCTTTGCGGTGTATTTTCTTTCGGAGTTGTCGGTCCAAATACGGCAATTGAACTTGGCCAAAATATTTTATTCAGGTGTTTTTCCTTGGCGAGATCCAAAATGGTAAACAATCCCTCCATGTTCAATTTCCAGGCGAAATCGGGATTTTTCTCTGCCGTTGCGCTCAATAAAGCAGCAAGCAAGTACACTTGTTTAATTTCATTATCGATGATGAATTTTCGAACAAAGTCGCGATCCATCACGTCCATTTTCACGTAGGGACCATTGGAAATAACATCCGGACAATTGTCTCGAATATCAGCGGCAACCACGTTCTCCTTCCCTTTCATCTCTCGTAGTTTCAATACCAGTTCGGTACCTATCTGCCCTCCTGCTCCGATAATTAAAATCTTCTCTGCCATACGTCCAAAATATGCCAACAAATAGAATTATTATTTGACAAATTTCCTAGTCGCGATGGAAAAAAACGATGTTTTCCCACTTTTATGACAATTATCATTTTTTCCGCGCTGAGAAGCCGCTATTTTCGCCAAGTTCGCTATTTTTAAGCTTATGTGGACTGATTTAAAACTTCATTTGAACTACTTGAACAAAAGGAACCCAGAGTGAGTCCCCTTCCCTGTTATTGATCAAGCGATTTTCAATTTATTAAAGAAAGATTATGCCTTTTTATCATAAACTGGGGAAGTTCCCCAAAAAACGACATACCGTTTACCGCAAAGAAAACGGAGACTTGTACCAAGAGCAACTTTTTGGAACCATTGGTTTCGATGGAATGTCCAGCTTGTTGTATCACAATTACGCGCCAACCATCGTGAAAGATTTCGTTGAAGCGGTGGATGTAAATCCTAAGGTCGCTTTTGAAAAGCAACTAAAAATGAGAAGTTTCATGGGCTACAAAGTAGACCCTACGGATGACTTCTTGGAAAGCCGCGTTCCAATGTTAACCAACAGCGACGTGACCTTGGTGTTGTCGGCTCCGAAAAAGTCATTACGTGACTATTTTTACAAAAACGCGGATTGCGACGAAGTTCTTTTCATTCATGAAGGAAGCGGAAAGTTACGCACACAGTTAGGAAACATCGACTTTGCTTATGGTGATTACTTGGTAATTCCACGCGGTATGATTTACCAAATTGATTTTGATTCGGAAAACAACCGCCTTTTTGTGATTGAATCAAAGCGACCGATTTACACGCCGAAGCGTTATAGAAACTGGTTCGGCCAATTGTTGGAGCACTCTCCGTTTTGCGAGCGCGACATTCGTCCTCCGCATGAATTAGAAACACACGATGAACAAGGCGACTTTTTGGTGAAGACTAAAAAAGAAGGAATTCTGTATTCGTACAACTATGCTTCACATCCATTTGACGTGGTTGGTTGGGACGGCTACAACTATCCGTATGCCTTTTCTATCCATGATTTCGAACCCTTGACAGGACGTGTGCATCAGCCGCCTCCGGTGCATCAAACTTTTGAAACGGATGCCTTTGTCATTTGTTCCTTCGTTCCGCGTTTGTACGATTATCACCCGGATGCAATTCCGGCGCCGTACAACCATAGTAACATAGATTCGGATGAAGTTTTGTATTATGTGGATGGTGATTTCATGAGTAGAAACAATATCGAGCGCGGTCAAATCACTTTGCATCCCGCTGGAATTCCTCATGGACCTCATCCGGGAGCGTATGAGCGTAGCATAGGACAAAAAGAAACGGAAGAATTGGCCGTTATGGTAGATACATTTAAACCTTTGAAATTAACGAAACAAGCCCTTGAATTGGAAGTGAAAGATTACTACCAATCATGGCTACACTAAAAAAACAATAGTATGAGCAAAGACATTCAGAACGTAGATTACGGATTGGAAAAAATCTTTGAAGGAGCGCAGGATTTCCTACCTCTTTTAGGTACGGATTATGTGGAGTTTTATGTAGGAAACGCCAAGCAGGCGGCACACTTCTACAAAACAGCTTTCGGATTCCAGTCGTATGCATATAGAGGACTTGAAACTGGAGCGAAAGATTCCGTTTCTTACGTGATTAAACAAGACAAAATCAGATTGGTTCTTACCACACCGCTTAGTTCCAAGTCGCCAATTAATGACCACATCGTTAAGCACGGTGATGGCGTAAAAGTGGTTGCTTTGTGGGTAGAGGATGCACGCAAGGCGTATGAAGAGACTACCAGCCGAGGTGCGAAATCTTATATGGAACCGACGGTTGAAAAAGACGAACATGGTGAGGTAGTTCGTGCAGGCATTTACACCTATGGTGAAACGGTGCACATGTTTGTGGAGCGTAAAAACTACAACGGTAAGTTCATGCCGGGCTTTGTGGAATGGGAGTCGGATTACAACCCTGAGCCTGTAGGCTTGAAGTTCATTGACCACATGGTTGGGAACGTTGGATGGAATGAGATGAACGTTTGGGTGAAATGGTACGAAGACGTAATGGGATTTGAAAATTTCCTATCGTTTGACGACAAACAAATTCACACGGAATACTCTGCTTTGATGAGTAAGGTAATGAGTAATGGAAACGGTCGAATCAAATTTCCAATTAACGAGCCAGCAGAAGGAAAGAAAAAGTCGCAAATTGAAGAATACTTGGACTTTTATGAAGGTCCGGGCGTGCAGCACATTGCCGTTGCAACCAATGACATTATTTCGACTGTGAGTGAAATGCGCAAGCGCGGTGTTGAATTCTTGAGTACCCCACCGGATGAGTACTACAAGGCGGTACCGGAACGTTTGATGGCGCACAACCACAAATTACGTGAGGACATCGAAACCTTGAAAGGATTGGGAATTATGATTGATGCCGATGAAGAAGGGTATTTGTTGCAAATTTTCACGAAGCCTGTTGAGGATCGTCCAACGTTGTTCTTTGAAATCATACAGCGCATGGGGGCACGCGGATTTGGAGCTGGAAACTTCAAAGCCTTGTTTGAATCTATTGAGAGAGAACAAGAAAAACGCGGTACTCTATAAGTTACCGAAATGAATATTGAAACGCAAGGCTACTCGAGAGGGTGGCCTTGTTTGTTTTGCTCGGATGTGTGCAGTGCGGGGATATAACGAATTCAATTCCTGCATTTTGCAAGTTCGCGAAATGGCGAACAAAAAGTTGAAAATTCTTTTTTTCAGTCCTTTTCCACCGTTCGCCGAATAATACCCACACTTCACCGATTTCTCCTTGTATACACCACAGTCACCCCCTACATTTGATCCATCAAACAACCAATAATGAAAGCAAAACACAAATACCAAACACCTTCCAATCAAGCTTCTAAAATTGTTGCGGGGCTTTTCATCATCTTCTTCGGTTCCGTTTTTCTCGCCCATCAAAGTGGCACAAACATTCCGGACGGAATACTTTCTTGGAAGAGTTTCCTCATCGCCTTCGGAGTGGTAACACTTTTCCGCCATAACTTTCGAAATTTTTCAGGATACGCAATGGTAGCGATAGGAGCCGCTTTCCTATTCGACGATTATTTTCCAAAACTCATTGATCCAAAATTGATCTTACCGATCATCGTTATTCTTTTTGGCGCGGTGATGATTGGTAGAGCATTGAATCTCTTCGGATCAAAAAAAAAAGGTGCACGCAACCATGTAATGTTCGATGAGAATATTGACATGACCAATGAAGATTTCATCAAGGCAACAACTATTTTCGGAGGAGTCAAACGAAATGTTACCAGTAAAAACTTTCGCGGCGCGGATATATCTACGGCTTTTGGTGGAACTGAAATCAACCTGACGAAAGCAGACATTCAACAACCCATTGTGATTGATACACGAACTGCTTTTGGAGGCTTGACACTCATCGTTCCATCTACCTGGCAAGTGCATTCAAATGTTACTGCAATATTGGGGGCGGTTGAAGATGAAAGACAGATGATTGATCCGAGCTTGGTGGACGAGAATAAAATTGTCACACTAGAAGGATCTTGCATATTCGGAGGAGTTGAAATTAAGAGCTACGCATAGTGAAAGAGTTCTTTCAACGATCCACTAAATCCATAAAGGTTCAAGCCTTAGTACTATTGTCCTTGCTAGCAGTTGCGCTCTTGCTGCAGTTGAAATGGCAGGGATACGGTCCTAGGTATGTTTTGCCCGATGTTTTGTCCATCTTTCTGCTGTCGCTCGTTTTTATCAGTCTCATTGATGTAATTCAGCGCTATTACAATTCAAAAAAACCATTCAATGAGAGTAATTCGGCGTTGCTGGTTGTGAGCATTGGCATTGTTTCGGGGATGAATTACTTTTTTAGCGGAGTATTCTCGGGTTGGAATCCTTCTTACATGCATGAAGTAGAAGTTAGTTTCCCCGTGCGCATCATGGGGATATCGCTACTCTTCCTGTTCGTGCATTTACGATTTTGGAGTCGGGAAAAACAGGCCAACGAAGAGAAATCGAAAGCTTTGGCGGTAGAGCAACAGCGCGATATGGTTCAAATTGAAATCAATAGCATTCAGCAACAACTGAAACCACACTTTTTGTTCAACAGTCTTAATTCCATCAATGCGCTCACTATGACAAACCCCGAAGAGGCGCAAAAAATGGTGCAATTGCTATCAGAGTTCATGCGGGGATCCATTCAGCAAAATCAAAGTGAAACGGTGACATTAAAAGAGGAAATCCGTCACTTAAAATTGTATACCGACATTGAAAAAGTTCGTTTTGGCGATCGATTAAGCATTGAATATCATTTGGATGAACAGATATTGGAGAAAAAATTACCCTTCCTAATTCTACAGCCCATTATTGAAAATGCGATAAAGTATGGGTTGTATGGAAATACGGATGACGTTACCATTCACATTTCCGCTCGAATGCATGAGGAGTACCTTCTCATCGAAGTATCCAACCCATTTGATGCTATAACGCAAGAAACAAACAAAGGCACTGGCTATGGAATTCGATCTGTGCAACGTAAACTACTTCTTCTATATCAACGTGGTAATCTTTTGAAAACTCAGACAAAAAACTCGATATTCACTGCAACGCTTCAAATTCCACAAGTATGAAAAAAGTAATGATCATTGATGATGAACCGCTAGCTCGGTCCGTTGTGGAATCCTATTTGAGCGATTTCCCGGAGGTTGAAATTGTGGCGCAATGCGGAAATGGATTCGAGGGATTGAAAGCGATTGAAAAGCATCAGCCTGACCTCGTTTTTCTGGATATTCAAATGCCCAAAATAAATGGGTTTGAAATGTTAGAACTCATCGACGAACCACCAGCAGTAATTTTCACCACTGCCTTTGATGAATATGCCATACAAGCCTTTGAAGCTTCTGCAATTGACTACCTTCTAAAACCTTTCGCAAAGGATCGTTTTGAAAAAGCTCTGAATAAATGGCTTGAATCCAACCCTTCTGAAGAGAAAGAAAAATTTCAGCAACTAACAGCCTCAAGGTCAGATGAACACTTGAGAATTGTGGTGAAGGACGGCGGTGAAATTAAAATTATCCCAACTGCCGAGGTGCTTTACATTGAAGCCTATGACGACTATGTGAAAATACACACCCAGGAAGGATATCATCTGAAAAAGAAAACCATGGGACATTACGAAAAAGCATTACCCCAACACTTGTTCATGCGTATTCATCGCTCCTATATCATCAATATAGATGCGCTGAGTAAAATTGAATCATTTGAGAAGAATAGCTATCGCGCGACACTTTCCAACGATTCTGTTGTTCCTATCAGTCGAACGGCCTACCCTGTGTTAAAATCCGCGCTTGGACTTTAAACATCTGTTGAAATCCAAGAAGCAACTGATGATTGTCATGTTTCCCGCGCAAAGAATTATGTACATTTGACCACAGAATTCCTGCACTTATGACACGAGAAGAACTGTTAAAAGCCATTGATGAGAAGTATGGCGCTATGGGACAAAATCCGGATACTTACCTTTCTGGGTTGCTTCATTCCGAACCTATCACTTACTGGGACTACATTCAAGTAGATGCCTTGTTGGGGCTTCAAATTCAACGTACGAACCTGAAAGATGAGATGGTTTTTATCATGTACCATCAAATCAATGAGTTACTCTTTAAAATGATTTTGTGGGAGATGGATCAAGTTTCGCACGACGATGCTATTTCCACGCAGAAATTCACCAAACATTTGGATCGTATCAGTCGCTATTTCGATATGCTTTCGAACTCTTTCACGATAATGGGAGAAGGAATGGACGTAGATCAATACATGAAATTTCGCGATACGTTGACCCCGGCCAGTGGCTTCCAAAGTGCGCAGTACAGAAAAATTGAATTTGCCTCTACGGAGCTCATCAATTTGATAGACTATCGTTTCAGAAAATCAATTGACCGCAATACACCATACAATCACGCTTTTGATCATCTTTATTGGCAAGCAGCAGGTCTCGACCACAAAACCGGACAGAAAAGTAAACTGCTTTCCAATTTTGAAAATAAGTATAGAGAGGATTTCATCGGTTTTATGAAGGAATACAATTCCATCAACCTTTGGACAAAATTCAAGACGCTTCCCGAAGCTGACCGGAAAGACCTAAAGCTTATCAACTCGATGCGCCATTACGACCATACGGTGAACGTAAAATGGGTGATGCACCACTTCAACGCGGCGCGGAAATATTTGGAAAGCGGAAAAGAAGCAGTAGAAGCCACAGGTGGAAGCGAATGGCAGAAATACATGCACCCGCGTTATCAAAGACGTATTTTCTTCCCAGAACTATGGACTGAAGAAGAAATGGAGAATTGGGGAGTAGATAATTTGGAAGATCACGCCGACTTATCAGATGCCAGTCAAATTCGATTGTAATTGCTTTTCTTTGTACCAAATAAAAGAATTAATAGATATGCCGAAAGTTGGAATTATCATGGGAAGTACAAGCGATCTGCCAATCATGCAGGATGCTGCGGAGGTTTTAAAGGATTTTGGAATTCAGTATGAAATCAATGTAGTTTCAGCTCATCGTACACCCGAATTAATGGTTGAATACGCTCAAAACGCTCATAAGCGCGGTGTTAATGTAATTATCGCTGGAGCGGGTGGAGCGGCGCATCTTCCAGGAATGACAGCTTCTTTGACTTCTCTTCCGGTAATTGGCGTTCCTATTAAGTCCAGTAATTCAATCGATGGTTGGGACAGTATTCTTTCTATTCTTCAAATGCCCAATGGCATTCCGGTTGCCACTGTAGCTTTGAACGCTGCGAAAAATGCTGGACTTCTCGCAGTGAGAATACTAGCTGCATCCAACGATCATATTTTGGCGCAAGTTGATGAGTACGCTGAGACGATGAAACAACGTGTATTGAAAAGCAACGAAGATGTTCAAAACCCGTATCGCGACGACGAGGACTGATCTTTACTTTGTCTATTCATAATACAGCAAATACTTCTCACGCATCTTTTTGTAAGCATTCAACTGGGCTTGCCAGGTTTGACGAATTTCTGCTTCCGACTTTCCTTGTTCGAGTAAGTTGAGGATATCACCACGTCCATACAAAAGAAAAAACATGCGTGTTTTCTTACCGCGGAACAAGTCGCGATTCATTTTTTCGTAAGCATCAAGGAGAAAGCTGAGGTCCAGTTCGTTCATTTTAACGTACTTCTTTGGGTCGGGTTTTACTCCGTAGCACAATTCCCCGTTGTGCTTGGGATCCTTTGCACCAAAATCGGGTTCCGGTGTAAATGAATAGCCCAGCGAATCAGGAAAGCTAGGATGACCGTAGTGTTCAAATGGATATGGTGTTCCACGTCCAACTGTGACGTCTGTCGCTTCTAGCAAACACAAACTTGGATACAACGCTATGGACAAATCTGAGCGAAGGTTGGGCGATGGGCGCACTTCAATGCACCATTCAGAACTGTGGTAGTAGTAATCGCACTTTACAACGGTCAAATCGCATTGAATTCCGCCTTGCAGCCACTTCTCACCGTTGATCATGGTTCCGTACTCACCAATGGTCATTCCATGAACAATCGGCACGGGATGCATTCCAACAAATGATTTGAATTGTGGCTCCAATACGGGGCCGTCTACATAATGTCCGTTGGGGTTCGGTCGATCCAAAATAATCACCGAAATTCCTTGCTCGGCACAAGCTTCCATAACATAATGCAAAGTTGATATATACGTGTAGAATCGAACTCCGACATCCTGAATATCAAATACGACAACGTCTACTCCGCTCAATTGCGATGCACTCGGTTTTTTATTTTTTCCATACAATGACACCACGGAGACACCCGTTTGTTGATCTACTCCATTTGCCACGTATTCGCCGGCATTTGCTTCTCCACGAAAGCCGTGCTCAGGGGCAAAAACTTTGGTGATGTTAATGCCACGACTGATCAAGGTATCCACCAAATGAACACCTTCCACCAGGGAAGTTTGGTTCCCAACGATGGCAACATTTTTTCCTTTTAGCGAATCCAAATAAGTGCTCATTTTGGAAGCTCCAGTTTGAGGAACCTCCGTTAATTGACCCTCACCATCCTTTAGACCATCAGCTAGGCTTTCGGATGCCCCCGACTTCGCATTACAGGAAAAAATCAAAAAAATAAAAATGCTTTTCAGGCAGAAAAGCTTTGCGTACTTTAGCCGAAAACCAGTCACTTTATTGGCATTTGAATATTTCATATCAAGAAGAACGCTCAAGAGTGTTGTGCAAGGTAAGAAAGTTTCCAGACCTATCGTACGGATCTCTATCTACAGCATTGCATTGGCGGTTATCGTCAACCTGATCACTCTTGCTGTTGTAACAGGTTTCCAGCAAGAAGTTCGCCAAAAAGTAAAAGGCTTCGGTGCGCACATCTTCATAATGACTGCCAGCGACTACAGTATTTTCGAAAGTGACCCTATTAGAAAGGAGCAAGCTTTCGTAGAAGAAATCGCTGGACTGGAAGGTGTTTCGTCCATTCATGCCGTGGGATACAAACCCGTTTTGTTTCAGTCGAAAAAGGAAGAAATTGCCTACAAATTACCCAACGGAAAAGACACTTCTGAAATTCAACAGAATGTTTTTGCCACGGTAATTAAAGGGGTGGAAGACTCTTACGATTGGACCTTTTTTAAGAAACATTTGGTGGATGGTAAAATTCCCAAGTTCGGAGATAGCATATCCAACCAAGCCTTAATTTCAAAAAAGTTGGCCGATGATCTTCATTTTGAAACGGGGGATACAGTCGGCGCGTTTTTCGTTCGAAACATGCCCATCAAACAGAATTTCATCATATCAGGAATTTACGAAACTGGGCTAGAGGAATTTGACAAGAAATTTGTTTTGGGTGATTTACGCTACGTGCAGGTATTGAACGATTGGGGAATTCATGCGCTAATTGAGGTCAAAGACTCACTTTTAGTGGATTATCCGTACAAGGATTTCCCCGAGATTCCACGGAGTCGGATTGTCCTACAAGCCAATGTTACGGGAGGAAATGGTTACCACCGCTACGATTGGGGGCGTGGCTTCAACAAGTATTCACAAATTCCCATTTGTCCAACGAACGACACCACCATTCGCTTGATTGCTAGCGATCATTTGGGGGATTATTTCGCACCCATCGAAACATCAGCTCTTCCTGATACAGCCTACATTAAAATAACTGTGGAGGGCGAACCCTTTGCACCGTGTAATTGTGCTACAGATGAAACGGGCGAAATTATTCGAGAGTACGATCCAAGCACCGGAAAATTTAGCGTCACGGCTCCTTATAAACGACTTACTTTCGAGATTATCCCGGGGAAGAGAAGTTCGGAGCATTACGTGGGAGGATTTGAGGTGAATGTTGACAATTGGGATCAGTTGGATGCACTTCACAAGGAGATTGATGAGCAGGTTTCGTTCATTCCGAGTCCCTACAACGAGCAATTGAAAGTGACGTCTATCAGGGAGAACGAGAACGACATTTTTGTGTGGTTGGGCTTCTTGGACATCAACGTGGTTATCATTTTAGTGCTGATGATCATTATTGGCATCATCAACATGGGGTCCGCCTTGTTGGTACTTATTTTAATTCGATCGAATTTTATTGGTATCCTCAAGTCCATAGGTGCCACCAACTGGAAAATTCAGAAGATTTTCTTGATTCAAGCATCATTTCTGATTGGTCGCGGAATGCTGATTGGAAACGTCATTGGGTTAGGGATTTGCTTCGCTCAAAAATGGTACGGAATCATTCCCCTTGACCCAAAAGTGTACTACCTTAACCAAGTTCCTATTGAACTGAATTTTTGGCACTGGTTATTTCTAAATATTGGTACGCTCTTGGTGTGCGTCATCGCTCTCACGATTCCAAGTCGTGTGATTAGCCGGATAAGCCCGGTGAAGGCGATAAAGTTTAATTAGATTAGACGGAAAGAGGAAAGACAAAAGTTTCTCTTGGACTGAGAACCTCCTGTCGAGATTGAGTCAACTATCCATAGAGGTATAAAAAAATCCGGTAAAATGAATTCACCGGATTTTCAATACAAATTATTGTGCCGAATTTATTCTGTCTCTAATCGAACGAATTGATACGGTTCATACTTGCTCGTATTCCCTGCATCTTCTTCGTAAGCAGGACCATCAACTTTTGATGAAACAATAACAATGTTCACCTTACTAGCGTAATCTTTTTTGAAGTAATCCAATAAGTCGTACTTCATATTTTCCGCTCGTTTGTTGGCAAGTTTTTCGTTGCTTCCAAACGTTTGTGTTGGTACTGTTGAAGCCGATGAATAGATATTGATCGTAATCGACGTTCTTCCTGCATCCAAATCTTTCTTGATTGATTTCAAGAACTTTTTCAAGTCACCTCTTTTGGTTGACAATTTGTTCTTGTTATAAGCAAAATTGTGCTTGAAGTTGTAGTTTTCAAACTTCGCAACCACCACAGGTTCGATTACCTTCTCAGGCTCATCCAATGAACACATTGTTGTGGCCACCTGACCTACGGCGTCTGTTACGGTTACTGAATAATCTCCAGCTTTCAATCCGAAGATGTCTTCTGAATTATCTCCATTTGACCAATCAAAGCTATAAGGTCCGGCACCTCCATTGATGAGTAGATCCACAGAACCGTCATCTCCGCCATAAACACTTACGTTGGTCCCGACACACGAGATAGTTAACGGTGGAGGCGTTAGAATATCGATCATATAGATATCGCTGCGCTCTCCTTCACGATTGCTGGACCAGTAAGCGCTACTTCCGGTGTAACTGAAGTACGCATCAAATTTCTCAGAGTTGATTCGGCTCCCAAGGTTTACCGGAGTGGACCAATCCGTCCATCCACCTTGCTTAACACTATAGAAAATATCTGCATCACCTTCTCCACCCATTCCGTTACTGGAAAAGAACAACGTGTCTGATGAAGCCGTTAAAAATGGAGATATTTCAAAGCCCGAAGAGTTAATGTTAGCTCCCATGTGTTGCGGTGTTGACCAGGTATCACCACTTTTTGCCGAGATGTACAAATCTTCCTCACCTAGGGAGTTTGGACCGTTGTAGGAAATGATAATCGCATTTCCAGACTGGTTCACATGGAATCCGTAAAAATCACCTTCAATGTCCAATCCAGGAATCTCAAGTCTTTCTGGCTTGCCCCATGAACCATTCTTATTCTTGGATGCCGCAATTCCTTTTTGCGTGTCTTTCTTGCCTGCATACGTATTCAACAAGTAGAGCATATCACCGCTTCCCGACATACCAACAATCCCGTTGTGGAATTTATTGTTTAGGTTGTTGACTTTTTTCAAATCGCCGTAGCTGCCGTCTTCTTGGCGCATACTTTGCCAAATATCCTGATCGTTCGTTCCTCCTGTGTTTGACTCGTCAAAAGTACGAACGAAGTAGAGTGTTGAACTATCCGTAGAGAAAACTGGCATGCTCTCTTCAGAGTCCATGCCATTAACAGAACCTGGTAGTTTCAATGGATCTGTATGATCCCACCATTGGGCATGAAGTCCAACAGTAACCAAACATCCGATTGTTGCGAGAATAATATTCTTTTTCATAATCTTCAAAGTGAATGTTTTAGTCGTTTCTACCAATCATTAATCCTAATACCAGCTCGTGCCCACCAGACGAGTAATTGTTGAACTCTGAAATAGAGAAATCGTACGAGTATCCGAGCTTGAATTTCTTGCTTAAGTTGCATCCAACCATGCCTACTATGGCATCTGTATGACGATACGATGTCGCAAACCAAAGCCATTCTTTGTATTCGAATTGCAATGAACCTTCTACTGTCATAGGAGCTGGTGTCATAAATTTCACCAATACTGATGGCATCATGGTCCAAGTATCCGTTAAGTTGAAACGGTAACCTCCCGTGAAGTTGAGATGAATTTGAGGATCGAAATTTGCCGTTCCTTGACCAAAACGAACGAGGTCAGTGGTCAATTGATCTGCAGAGACTCCGGCGTAAACTCCATCGCCGTAGAAGAAAAGTCCTGCGCCGATATCCATAAAGTTCAGACTGCTTTGGTTGGCTACGAAATTATCATACGTTGCATCCGGAACTGCTGGCCCCGTATAGCCTTGCATTTGCGATAAAACCACGGCTCTATCTTGTAGGAAAGTACTGTTGGAGATTCCTAGTTTTGTTCCGAAGGAGATGTTGTAATCTCTTGAAATGGGCAAGTGGATCGCATATATTCCAGCGAAGGAAATATCACGAAATGCCCCGTACTGATCGGCTACAACCTGTCCTGCAATAGCATGTTTGATTTTACCTGTGTTCACTTTCGGACTTGGAATGGGTCCGTAACTGGTACGAAGTGAAGGGTTGTAACGTACTTTGTTTCTAGACAAGACAGTTGACCCGTAGGCGTAAGCAGTATTGGGCGCGTTTTCAATTCCAACCCACTGCATGCGACCTCCCAAAGTAATGTCTAGGAAATCGTACATACCAGCCGCTCCCGGGTTCACCATAATTTGGTTCCGATTGTACTGGCTGTACTGCGGTAACTGCTGAGCAAACGATTGCCCGCTAACACCGACTATAAGTAGTAATAATAGCTTTTTCATGGCCTTTAATCATTGAGGATGATGGAGACTGTTCCCTGTGCAGAACCGCCTTCTTCATCATTGAATTCGATAATATAGTAATAAGATCCCACAGGCAGTAATTCACCGTTGTAAGTTCCGTCCCATTTCTGTGAATCGTAACCTCCTTCTGGACACTCGAAAAGTTGAGTTCCCCATCGGTTGTATATTCGAACCACATGATTTGGGTAAGCATTAGTTAAGTTTTCAATTTCCCACACGTCGTGTGCACTATCATCATTTGGTGTGAATGCCGTTGGAATAATAATATCACAAACGTTCACCGTGATAATTACTTCAGCCGCAGGTCCTTCACAACCATTTAAGGTCTCAGTTACGTAATAGGACGTAGTCCCCACCGTGTTCGTTGGCTGATAGTTATTTGTTGTTGCAAGCACTCCTGTTAGCGTTGCATCATCGTACCAAGTAAATGTGCCGCCAGAACCTGATGCCGTTAATGGATCAATGGTAGCGGTAGAGCAATATTCTCCACTTGTTCCAGCTGTCGGTGCCGCTGGAATTGGGTTCACGACAATTGTCTCAGATCCCGAAGCGGTATTACTACATGCCGCATCTTCAATGGATTGAAGTACGTACACACCTGCTGCATTTCCTAAGTCGATTGGTGATGCCGCTCCGGTTGCTTGTTGCGCTGTTCCATCCAAGGTATAGTTCACTGTCCATGGCGATTGTCCTGTTACATCAACCAAAATGTTGTTGATCGCATCTCCCTGACAGTAAGACGCTCCTCCCGAGATAGCTGCTACCGTTGGAAGTTCATTAATGGTCAAATTGAATGACACTTCGCTCGAACAGCCATTTGCACCGTCATAAGCGTAGAGCGTAACCGTTCCCACAGTAGTGTAGGTAGCTCCTACCAAGTATTCCGTTCCGGTTCCTCCCATTCCTGTCCAATAGGAAGCATTTGCCGTAACGTTGGTTCCTGTAATTGCAGGGAAGACAAATTGAGCACAAACGCTCGTATCAGCAATTGGATCAATCACCGGCGTATCAAACACAGTGACATCGATGGTATCCGCTCCCGAACATCCGCTGTTGTCCGTAACAGTGTAAATGAGGTTGTATGTTCCTCCTGTGGCATTACTGAAGTTCGGTGTTTGGTTGTTCGTAGCATCCAAAGAACCTGATCCGGCACCGGTCCAATCGTGGGTTGTAAATGTTCCACTTCCTCCTGTTGGGTTTCCATCCATCGCTAGCACGTTTCCAGCACAAATCTCAGCTGGATTTGGTAAAATACTTGCCGTCGGGTTTGGATTCACCGTCACAGTAGTTGCAGTTGAATCAGAACATCCATTGATATCTGTAACAACCACTTGGAAAATTTCTCCGTTCACTACTCCACTCGCTGATGTTGTTCCCGATGTTGGTGTTGCAATTATTGCACTACCGTTTAATGAAGTCCAATCCCAAGAAACAGCTACGCCACCGTTTTCCGTAAGGTTTACGGAATTTCCGTCACAAATAGGTCCATCGTTGATGGCGCCTACTGCAGGTGTTGGATTGACCGCTACTGTCGTCGTAATGGAATCAGAGCATCCGCTTGCATCAGAAATCACGACTTGGAATATTTCTCCGTTGGCAACCCCTGTGGCTGTAGTAGTTCCAGTAGTTGGTGTGTTGATCACTGCCGATCCGTTTAAGGACGTCCAGTTCCATGTAGTAGCAACTCCTCCATTCTCAGTAAGAGTAACGGTTTCTCCAGCACAAATAGGTCCATTGTTAACAGCTCCTACTGCTGGAGTTGGGTTCACGGTAACTGTAGTTGTAACAGAATCTGTACATCCACTTGCGTCAGTGATTACGACTTGGAACGTTTCACCATTCGTAACCCCGGTTGCTGTCGTTGTGCCCGCAGTTGGCGTGTTGATTGCTGCAGAACCATTCAACGATGTCCAGTCCCATGATACTGCTGCTCCACCATTTTCTGTTAAGGTAATTGTTTCACCGGAACAAATTGGTCCGCTGTTCGTGGCTCCTACCGCTGGTGATGGGTTTACTGTAATAGTTGTAGTCAATGAATCTGAACATCCATTAATATCCCCAACAACCACTTGGAAAATTTCTCCGTTCACTACTCCCGTTGCATCCGTTGTTGCATTCGTAGGGGAAGTAATCACAGCTGATCCGTTCAACGAAGTCCAGCTCCAAGTAGTGGCATCTCCTGCATCTTCAGTCAGGGTTAAAGTTTCTCCAGCACAAATAGGACTGCTTGAGTTAATATTTATCGCAGGTAAGGCATTTACTGCTACGGAAATCGTTTGACTGGCCGTACATCCATTATTATCAACTACAGTGTAGTCAAGGTCGTATGAGCCTGCCGTTGTATTGTTGAAAATAGGATTCGGAATAGTTGTATTCGAAAGCGATCCTGAGCCTGAATTCGTCCAAGTGTGTGAAGTATAAATTCCACTTCCTCCAGTTGGATTTCCATTCATCTGTAAATCCTGACCGGCACAAATCGTTGCTGGGTCCGGTGTGATTCCTACTGTTGGATTTTCATTGATGGTAATCGTAAAACTAATTTCCGCATCACATGAACCATTACTATCGTACGCGTAAACGGTAATATTGGTAGGCGCCGTGAAAACAGTATCATCCAAAATTGGACTTACTCCACCCGGATTGTAATAGAATCCGACTCCCGGAGTTAAGTTCGTACCTGTGATCATTGAGTAATCCAAGGTATAATTTGTATTACAAGTCGTTGTATCTGCAATAAAGTTTATCACTGGAGCTCCTGGATTGATGAGCACTTCACTCGTTACGTTGGATATACATCCGTTGGCATCCGTGAATGTAACGTTGTATGAACCAGCTCCAAGACCAGTAATGTCTGCTGGAAGTGTTACCGCTTGAGGACCGCCACTTGTTGTTCCTGTCCAAGACAAGGTTCCATTTGGCGTTGCTCCGGTTGTCAAGGTCACTTGAATACTTCCATCTGTCAAGTTACATCCCGAAGGTGTTGTTGTGTCTGATGCAATCACTGGACTATCGAAAACAGTAACCGTAATGTTATCTGATGCGGTACATCCATTGTTGTCTATTACTGTATACGTAAGGTCGTACGTTCCTCCAGTAGCATTGTTGAATGTTGGGTTCACAATGTTGGTAGCGTTCAACGAACTCGCTCCTGTGTTTGTCCAAGCGTGGGAAGTATATACTCCACTCCCCCCTGTTGGGTTACCGTTCATTAACAAATCGACTCCAGCACATGTTTCCGCCGGATCAGGCGAAATCGTCGCCGCTGGATTCGGGTTTACGGTTACCGAGATAGTGTCTGCTCCTGTACATCCTGCATCGTCTGTCACAGTGTAAATAATTTGATATGCTCCCGGTGTAGCATTGTTAAATGTCGTAGCCGGTGCATTCAGAGGAGAAAGTGATCCCGACCCTGTTCCTGACCAAGTATGCGTAGTATACGTTCCGCTACCTCCGGTCGGGTTTCCGTTCAGTGCCAAGTTGAGTCCGGCACAAACTTCTGCTGGGTTTGGCGTAATGGCTGGCGTTGGTCCTCCTGCGATAGTAACTGTGAATTGCACCTCATCAAAACACACTGGCGAAGTAGCCGTTGCATCGTACGCGTAAAGCACCGTTGTTGTTGAAATCCAATCGTTCGGATTGTATTGTGTACCTGTACCATTAGGTCCAGTGTAATACGCTTGGTTTCCTGTTAGGAATGATCCACTGATGGCTCCCAATTGAACACTGTCACAATTGGAAATATCTAGAATTGGATCCAAAATTGGTGATTGAACAATGGTTAACTGGAAAGTTTCCTCATCGAAACATGTGTTTGCAGCGATAATACTGTCGTAAGCGTAGATCGTTACGGGGTAACTCGGGAAGTCGGCAAAGTTGATTGTTGCTCCTTCTCCGTATTGTGTTCCCGTTCCGCCTGGGCCTGTGTAATAGGCTTGGTTTCCAGTAAGAACTCCAGTCATGTTTGGTAAAATGTACGAATCACATGCTGTAACATCCGTTAAAGGGTTGATGTCCGGCTGAGGACTCACTGTTACATCTACGGTAATTGGAGGTCCAACACATCCAGCTGCTGTTGGTGTCACTGTATATTGTACGATTTCTGTTCCTCCAGAAGTGGTAGTCAATACATCGTTGATTGTAGCTGTTGTTTGTGTAGTTGTCGTTTCACCGGTAACGTTTCCGTTCGGCGTCGCTGACCACTCCCACGTTGTACCACCAATATTACTTGATAAACCAACGTTGATTGCGTTCCCTGAACATACCTGTGTCGGGTTCGGTGTAGCAGTTGCTACTGGGAAGTTCACTGTAATATTAAAACTTGATGTCTTGATACACCCAAGTGCATCTGTCACCTCGAGAGTAACAATGTAGTTTCCTGTCGTAGTGTACGTGTGAGATGGGTTTTGTGCCGTAGATGTCGCACCGTCTCCAAATGTCCAAAGGAAGGTAGAGTTGGTTGTTTGACACGTTTTTGTAAAGTCGTACACACCACATGCTGGGTTCGTAAACGTAAATTCTGCATCGGGACCAATCACCGCAGTTCCTCCACCACAAGCACCTCCCCATGTTAGAGAGAAACCTCCATTGGAAGAGCTAAAGTTATCTACGAGCAAAGCATATGTTTGCCCCGCAGTTGCGTTGATTACTACATTTTCCCAAGCAGCTGGACCACCAAAACATCCTGCTCCACTGGATACAGCACCAGGCTCGTCGTTTGCAATATCGGGACAGGTGGAAATACCTGTTGACCCCTTACATCCACTCCAGTTACATGCTACCGATGATGGCGTTGCACTAGCAGTAGTTGGACATCCAGCGGTTGTGATATCAAAAAGCGCCCAGTCGTAATCATCGTTACTATTTGCTGGGTTAATGTTGAACTCTAAAGTTCCGCTACAACCAATGGTAAATTGGAACCACTTTGATTGGCGCTCTCCACCAGATCCCCAACAAGTGTTGGAAGTAGTAATCTCCTGAGTACCGAAACCGGCAGCCGATGTCGTTTGAGAAAACGGAGCATCGTTACAGAGAATTGCTGCTGATGGACAATCCTGACCGGAAACAACTGGTGGATCGTAATTGTTAATACATAATTGGAAGTCACCTTCTGTACCAGTATTCGTGTTGGAGATGGTGATGTAGTAGAGTGTTCCTACCTGCAAACCATTTATTGTTCCTGATAAAACCGATGGTCCACAATCAGAACCTGCAATTCCTAATCCAGTACATGGACCCGTAGCTGCGGCCAAAACAAATTCAACATCTCCTGCCCATGCTCCCGAGGTAGTTACTGTGTAGTCCAAAGCGGAAGCGGTTGCGGTAAATGAATACCAAACATCAGGGTGAGTTCCTCCTCCTTGACAACCTACGGCACCTACCCAGTTATCTGCCGCAAGAACAGTTGTTCCGTTCTCACATCCATTGTTTGGGCTAATTGCCGCTGCACCAGCACAGTCGTCATTTGCTGGCTGAGCATACGATAATATTGATGTCAACCCGAAGGTTGAAACGAGTAAAAATTTCTTAAACATGCGGGGATTATTTTGCGTTTAGCTCTTCTCGAGACGGAATGTAAACCTTCAAGTACGGACTGTAAAGCACATAGATACTTTCGTGATCGCGACGCTCTAGTGCAACCATTTGACGTAAACGGATGTACTCTTCCGTTGTTAGTACAAACTCTACCTTCGAAATTTGTTCTAGCTCAAAAGTAGATTCGTCAGCTAATAAGGCACTTTCTGATGGATTTTGGTGCGTAAAATGATCAAGGGTAACTTGACTTGTACCCACCATCGGGAAACATGTCAAAAGACATAGTTGTAGCAGCAGTTTCATGTAGTAATAAGTTTTCTGTACAGGCAAAAATAACAAAATACTCAATATTCGTTGTTATTTTCACAAATTAGTTATTGTAGATTCTTACAATAACACATCATCTCATACCCTTCAACGAGTGCTTACTCCATACAGTTGCACGGCTCCTCAAAAATAATTTTCACCCGTGGTAGCTTCGCGTACCAATCTTCTTGAAAATCAGGAGAAAACTTGATTCCACTGAGATCAATTTTTTTTAGATTTTCTAGTTGAACTAGGCTTTCCGGGAGGGTTCGAATCGGATTATCCCACAAATCTATGTAGGAAATTGAGGTGGCACCGGAAATGCAGCTCGGCAGCGTGCTTAAAAGATTTCGGTTCAAGATCAATTTTTCTAAAGATGGAAGCGAACAAATCTCTTCTGGAAGTTCTTCCAATCGGTTTTGAGCCAAATTAAGATACACCAAATCGGTCATCTCAGCGATGAAATCAGGCAGTCCTTCCAGTTTGTTTTTACTCAAGATGAGATATTGAAGCTGAGTGAATTCTGATAATTCTTCGGGTAGCGAATCCAACTTCATTCTATGAAAGCTCAATGCTATAACTTTGGAACGGTCCGTTGTATCGGACACATCTTCCCAATGAATTACGTTTACAGAGTCCGGAACGCTGGCGTAAACGGAATTAGTGAGAAGTAGCAAAGAAATGGCGAATAGCACTTTCATCTTTAGACAATTGTTCTTTTAAATCATAAACGGAGTCAAACTTTTGTTCGTCTCTGAATCGCGACAATAATTGTACCGTAACGTATTGATCGTAAATATTTCCATTGAAATCGAATAGGTGCACCTCAATACTTATCGTCTCTTCATCGGATAACGTGGGTTTTGTTCCAATGTTCATCATTCCCTCTAAAACAATGCCATCGCCCAAAACAATATTCACTGCATACACTCCAGTTTTTGGTAGTAACTTGATTTCGCTCTCCACATCAATATTCGCGGTAGGATAACCAATTTGTCTTCCCATAGCCTGTCCGCCAACAACACGACCGTGCAACTCAAAAGGTTCGCCGAGAAAATGCTGTGCCTTTTCCAGTTCGCCTTCCATGATGGCATTACGCACTTTGGTAGAGCTTACGTTTACATCATTTATTTCCTTCGCTGGAATTTCAATCACCTCAAATCCGTAGGTATCACAAACGTCCATCAGGAACTCAATGGAACCCTCACGATTCTTACCAAATTGGTGGTCGTAACCGATAACAAGTTTCTTTACGTGCAGTTGGTTCACCAAATAATCACGAACAAACTCCAATGCAGTTAAGCGTGAAAACTCCTTTGTAAATGGATGCACAATGATGTTTTGAAGTCCGAAACGGCGCAACTTATCAATTTTCTCCACTTGAGTTTGAATCAACTTCAACCCATGCGTTTCAGGGTACAATACCATTCTTGGGTGCGGATAAAACGTGAAAAGTACAGACTCTCCTCCCACCTTTTCCGCCTCTTCGTTCAGGCGATTGATGATTTTCTGATGCCCAAGATGCACACCATCAAATGTTCCAATTGTTAATACAGGATTGGGAATTTCCTCAAGCGTTTCAAATCCTTGAAATATCTTCATTCACACGGTTTCTAAAACAAATGTATTGAATCCCTTAGTTTGGTGCGCATTCATCAAGGCGTTTTTTTATGTCATCTGCCGCATCAGGATCGAAGGCATATTTATCTGTGATGCGCTGCATCATTTTAAAACACACGTCCCGATCGGACTCACTCTCAGCCGCTTTGATGCATTCACAGACATCATCAATCTCCTCTTCTACCGTAGGTTCATTACAGGCAGTTGTAGCACTTAGAATAAATACACTCAGAAAAATAAATCGAATCTCTTTCATTTATAACAAATCTTGCTTGCAACAATACCACAAAATAGGTATTTTTGTCCTGATATTTGTCTTTATTTATATTCAGTCTAAATAAAAAGACGGAGGTAAAATTGAAATGATATGATAAAAGTGACAGATGCCGCTAAGAAGCAAGCCGCTCGGCTCATGGAGGACGACGGCAAAGAGGGGTACTTCATTCGTGTCGGAGTTCAAGGAGGAGGATGCTCAGGTCTGATGTATCAATTGGACTTTGACAATGAAGAGAAAGAGGAAGACAAGGCATTTGAGGACAACGGCGTAAAAGTAGTTGTAGACAAAAAGAGCTTTCTGTACCTCGTAGGAACCACATTGGATTTCTCCGGCGGATTGAACGGTAAAGGGTTCGTGTTCGTCAATCCAAACGCAGACAGAACGTGCGGATGTGGTGAATCATTTTCCATCTGATAGAAAAAATTATGGCTACATATACAGAAAACGAATTAGCAAAAGATCTCGAAAACAAAGAGTATGAATTCGGATTCACAACAAACATTGAATCGGATAAGGCTCCCAAAGGATTGAACGAGGATATCATTCGGTTCATTTCTGCGAAGAAAAACGAACCCGAATGGCTATTGAAGTTCCGTTTGGATGCTTACCGTACTTGGCTGGAGATGACTGAGCCGGAATGGGCACACGTCAAATACGAGAAACCTGATTTTCAGGATATCACATATTACTCGGCACCGAAGCAAACAAAGAAATACGAGAGTTGGGACGACGTTGATCCTGAAATGAAGGAAACGATGACCAAATTGGGCATCTCACTCGAAGAGCAAAAACGCCTAACAGGTGTGGCTGTAGATTTCGTTATGGACTCGGTTTCAGTGGCAACCTCCTTCAAAGCTAAATTGAAAGAGTTGGGTATTATTTTCTGTTCTTTCTCAGAAGCGGTGCAAGAGTATCCGGAATTGGTGCAGAAGTACATGGGAACTGTTGTTCCGAAACAAGACAACTTCTACGCAGCATTGAACTCTGCCGTTTTCACAGATGGATCTTTCTGTTACATTCCAAAAGGGGTGCGTTGCCCAATGGAACTGAGCACGTACTTCCGAATCAACGAGTCGGGAACAGGACAATTTGAGCGCACCTTGGTGGTTGCAGATGAAGGCTCCTATGTTTCTTACTTGGAAGGATGTACAGCACCACAACGAGATGAAAATCAATTGCACGCAGCGGTTGTAGAACTCATCGCCTTGGATGATGCTGAAATCAAATACTCTACCGTTCAAAACTGGTTCCCCGGTGATAAAAACGGAAAAGGAGGAGTCTTCAACTTCGTTACGAAACGAGGCATGTGCCACACCAACTCTAAAATTTCATGGACGCAAGTTGAAACGGGTTCAGCCGTAACTTGGAAATATCCTTCGTGTGTTCTGAAAGGAGATAACTCAGTGGGAGAATTTTACTCGGTGGCTGTAACGAACAACTACCAGCAAGCGGATACTGGAACCAAAATGATTCACCTTGGTAAAAACACCAAAAGCACGATTATCTCGAAGGGGATTTCGGCGGGAGAATCACAAAATTCCTACCGTGGACTGGTGCAGATTCACAAAAACGCCGAAAATGCACGAAACTTCTCTCA
Source organism: bacterium (assembly GCA_024742305.1). Classification (GTDB taxonomy): domain Bacteria; phylum Bacteroidota; class Bacteroidia; order Flavobacteriales_D; family Crocinitomicaceae; genus UBA4466. The sequence goes on from JANSYQ010000003.1 coordinate 139,933, forward strand.
ATGTGACTCGCTACTGATGACCGATCGTTGTGGAGCGCATACGTTCCCATACATCGAATGCAAGAACAGCACAGCGAAAATTGAACACGAGGCCACCACTTCTAAAATCGGGGAAGATCAAATCTTCTACTGTTTACAACGTGGTATTGATGAAGAAAAAGCAATCAGTTTGATTGTCAACGGATACGCAAAAGAAGTATTGAATCAGCTTCCGATGGAATTTGCAGTGGAAGCGCAAAAATTATTAACGATAAGCTTGGAAGGCTCGGTAGGGTAGTTTGACACTAGACTTTCAGACGCTAGATACTAGACTTATTCAGAAACAGTCTAGCTTCTAGACTAGCAGTGAAGCAGGTCTAGAGTCTCAAAAAAAGTAAGGTATGATTACAATAAAAAATTTACACGCAAATATTGAGGATAAAGCCATTTTGAAAGGGCTGAACCTAGAAGTAAAAGCAGGAGAAGTTCACGCGATCATGGGACCTAACGGTGCTGGGAAAAGTACATTGGCTTCCATCCTTGCGGGGAAAGAAGATTACGAAATTACCGAAGGAAGCGTAGATTTTGACGGTGAAGATTTGTTGGAAATGGAAACCGAAGATCGTGCTCGTGAAGGCTTGTTTTTGGCGTTCCAATATCCTGTGGAGATTCCGGGCGTTTCGAACATCAACTTTTTGCGTACTGCTATTAACGAAAAACGCGAACACAAAGGAGAAGACCCAATTTCTGCGAAAGATTTCATGGCTTTGGTTCGAGAGAAGTCGAAATTGGTTGAGTTGGATGCGAAACTAGCATCACGCAGTGTAAACGAAGGTTTCTCCGGAGGAGAGAAAAAACGAAATGAGATTTTCCAAATGGCGATGTTAGAGCCGAAATTGGCCATTCTAGATGAGACGGACTCTGGTCTAGACATCGACGCGTTGCGTATCGTTGCAAATGGTGTGAACACACTTAAAAGTAAAGATAACGCTACCATCGTTATTACACACTATCAACGTTTGCTGGACTACATCGTTCCAGACTTTGTACACGTATTGTACGACGGACGTATCGTGAAGTCGGGACCAAAAGAATTGGCATTGGAACTGGAAGAAAAAGGGTACGATTGGATCAAGGCTGAAATGGTCGAAGCGTAATAATTGGAAATTCTAAATTGAGAATTCAAAAAATTGAAACTTCCGAACTTTTCAATTTTTCATTTTCAATTTTAAATTCATCAAGAATGAACAATAATTTGAAATTTATCAAAGGACTCACACCGACCAACTTATCGGTAAATACGACCGCACAAAAAAACGCTTCACACGTCCTTGATACAACCGACTTGCCAACAACGCGCTCAGAAGCTTGGAAATATACACGCGTCACGAAAATTGGTAAAATCGACTTCACCAACGAAGCAAGTACCTTGGCCTCTATCGAGGATAAAAAGGTGATTGACACGCCATACACACTTGTTTTTGTTAACGGTCGATTCTCCCAAGACCTTTCAGCGGATAGTTTTCCGGAAGGTGTGGTAGTAAAACCACTATCTGCCTTAGAAGGAATTACAACGCAAGAAGAATTTGAAGGCGATATTTTTGGCGCATTGAACCTTGCCTATTTGAATGATGGGCTGCACATCACCATTGAAAAAAATGCGGTGGTGGAGGAACCTGTGCAAGTTATTCATATTCTGAAAGGAGACGCGCAACTGTCTAACTTCAAAGTGCAGATTGACGCAGAGGACTTTTCCAAAGCTACAGTCGTTCAGGGGTTCTTCTCAGAAGACTCAAACAACAGCTTTGTGAATTACACATCCGATATTCAGGTAGGTGTGAACACGCACTTCACGATGGAGAAAATTCAGGATGAAAACGCTGGCAACTTCCACATTGGAACCGATACGGTTGTGCAGGACAAAGATTCTACCTTCACCATCAATACCATCACACTCAACGGGACGTTGGTTCGAAATAACTTGAATATCTCGGTGAACGGAGAGAATTGCACGACCAATCTTAATGGAGGGTACCTGCTGAAAGAAAAACAACATGTGGACAATCACACTGTGGTGGATCACAAAGTGCCGAATTGCAACTCCAACGAGTTGTACAAAGGTGTAATGGATGAAAATTCAACGGCGGTATTCAACGGGAAGGTATTTGTGCGTCAGGACGCACAGAAAATCAACGCTTTTCAGTCCAACAGAAACGTTTTGCTTTCTGATAATGCCACGGTGAACTCAAAACCGGAATTGGAAATTTATGCTGACGACGTGAAATGTTCGCACGGTTCTACTACGGGACAGCTGGACGACGAGGCCATTTATTATTTGCGCGCTCGCGGGTTGTCAAAAAAAGCAGCCGTTCAAATGCTAGTTTCCGCCTTTATTGCTGAAGTCATTGCAGAAGTGGAAAACGAAAAGGTGAAAGCGTACATCTACAAAAGACTCAACGAACGCTTCGGGTGGGATATCAATCCTGAAGATTTCGGTTAATATCTTTCAATTGGAGCGCAATTTCACTTAGAAGTTGCGCTTTTTGTTCGTCCTTACCGCCCGGTTGTTCAAGGTATTTTTTCAAATGCAACTGCGCTTCAAGGATATTCTCCTCCATAAAAGGTCCCTCCATGTTTTCGATAATGGTGAGGCAATCTAAAGTTTCCATAAAATCGCCTTCTACGGCAATCTGTACGAATTCATCGATGTAATCACTAAAGTCTACTTTGGTATTCCAAACAGTGGAGAGCAATAATTGTCGAATCGGTAAATAACGTTCATCTTCAATCACATCCATCATCTCTGCCGTCACACTTGTATCTTTAAAGCTGGAGAATAGCTCCAATATCTCTTTTTGATTTTTCTCTGAAACCCCGGACAGCAATTTTTCCGTCAATGGTTTAATCACAGAAGGATCACCATGCGCCTCCAAAGCCTTGATTGCCTTTGAGATTTTTTTGCTGTCATCGGTAGCCAAATCCATAAGGATCTGTTTCAATTTCGTGTCATTCTTCTTGTCCGCCATCTTCGAAAATTTGCACAAAGGTAGAGAAAAGAGAGGAAGAGAACCAGTTCACTGAGGCTCTCGAAGAGAACAATTTTAGACGCTCCGGCTTCGAGAGCCTCAGCCATCGCTGATTCAACAATTTATAACTCGCTTCTCGACGACTAATGCTCCGCCCGGCACAACTCCCTCGACCAGCGTTATTTATTATTCAATATTTCTTATTCAATATTCCTAATTTTGTAAAATGCGTTGGTACCTCTTTATCTTATTGCCTTTACTCTTAATCGGATGTGATGTCCCGAAGGCAGCACCTGAGAAAAATCCCGTTCTTGTAATTGCAACAGATCAAATAATTGAAGGAGATAGCCTTTTGTTCGCAGAATTCGAGGCAAAACATCATGTGGAGATTGTACTTAAGCAAATGTCCGCAGACTCATTAATTGAATGTTTTAAAAACAGTCCATATAGTCTGGGGATCGACGTAGTTCTTTTGCATCATGCCTACGACATGCGCAAGGTTCGTAACGAAAAATTACTCGAACCCTTATCATTGGGCACGTTTCCCAAAGAAGCTTTTCTACCCCAGTCTCGACTTTTCATCACTTGTGGAATCGATCCGTATGTATGTGTGGCGAAGCAGAATGTTCGTGTCAACATCTACGACGACCTCAACAGACACTCCTTCTTTATGAACCTCGATCATAAGTCGAAAACTCATTTTTTTGCCCCATACGAAGAACGACTGCACAGAGCCAAAACATTTGAAAAGCTGGAAAAGCTTCACGAAAATGCTCTTGAAATGAATCCATGGATGAAAGATTCTTCTGATGCCATTTTGACTACCTATTCTGATTTCAAATCTCTAAACCCAGAGGATTCACTTTGGAACGATTTCACCGAATTACGTTTCCCAAACAGTGCCACTTCAGGAGTTTTTTACGATGTACTCACAGCCGGAATTATTCAGCAAAGCTCACATTTTTCTTTCGCAACCGAGTTTTTGGAATGGCTTACATCTTCTCAAATGAATCAACGATTTACCGCCAATCACAACTACGAACCCATTCGTTCCAGTGGAAAATATCGTCGCTTCTCTACTCCACCGCATGTGCTTATGCAGTACCATACCATGATTGAAAGAATGTTTGAAGAAATTGATTAACTGCCAACATGACAGCAATTTTGATTGGGCATGGTAGTTGACATTGTTACTATGTGAAATCGAACAGACATCCTTTCGGATCTACCTCAGAAGCAATTATTTACCCCGTATTGTTGTTAGCACTCATGTGGCTAGCACATTGGGCAGATCATTTGTTTCCTTTGATGAAGTTCTATCAGTACGGCGTCCAGCCCGGGGAAGCTTCTTCGCTTACCGGTATATTATTCATGCCGTTAATTCACTCAAAAGTTGGTTTCGAACATATCATCAATAACTCGGTGCCGATTGCGATTCTTTTGGGAGCGCTCATTTACTATTATCGACAAGTCGCACTCCGTGTATTTTTAATTTCTTGGGTGGCAACAGGCTTAGGACTTTGGCTATTCGCAACCAATACAAATAGTTACCACATTGGTATGAGTGGTGTCATTTACGCCCTCGCAGGATTCCTGTTCGTATCCGGCGTTTTACGGAAATATTTGCCCTTACAGGCGATTTCATTGTTCGTAGCGTTTATTTACGGCTCTATGATTTGGGGCATTTTCCCTACGGAGTCTCATGTTTCTTGGGAAGGCCATTTATCAGGGCTTGTAACAGGAGTCATTCTTGCTTTCATTTTCCGAAAGCTTGGTCCTCAAGCGCCTAAATATCAATATGAAATTGAGAGAGAAATGGGAATTGAGCCTCCTGATTTAGAAGGGCAATGGCGTGAACGTATCCGCTTGGAGAAAGAACGTCAAGAAGCAATTGAAGAATTAAAGCGTCAGCGTGCCGAGCAATGGAAAGCGCAGCAGGAAGGTAGACCGCAGAAACATCCCGATGAATCACCGGACCCTTTGCGCGTTATTTACACCTATAAACCCAAAACGCCCCCTACACCTCCGGACGATACAACTGAGCAATAGTTCCCGTACCGCCAAAAGTTTCTGCCCAAGAGTTGGTATCAAAGGTGATACAGGCATATTGACCTGTTCGAAGCTCGATATCCGAATCACAGAAATAACTCACCAAATCGGAGATTCCAAAGTTGTGTCCGACAATCAATATATTGCCATCCAATTTAGACTCCCAAAGCATTTTCAGCATGTCTTTGTGAGAGCATAAGTACAACTCATCATAAAACGTGGGTTGCGGCAAGCCTTCCAGCGCCTCCAGCGTTTCTCTTGTTCTTTGAGCACTACTACACCAAACGTGGTCAATGTTGGTTATTGACTTGAAAAAGTGTTTTAAATCATCGCGTTGTAGCAGTCCTTTTTTCATTAATGGGCGATCAAAATCCCTTCCTGTAGGAGACATCTGTTCGGTTTTCGCATGTCTCAGTAAATGCAGTTGAAGCATAATTTTTGATTTTTTTCTTATTTATCCAACCAATTGCAATAATAGCTCGTTTTGATACATGAAACCAAATGTAAGTTACGCAGTGTGCCTCATTTTGTGTAAATTACGTTGAATTAAAGGCAAAAGAACAGCAACTACAATGGATGTCACGCAAGAAATAATTGATGCATGCAATCGTGATGACAGAAAGGCAATTAATCGCTTGTACGAATATTGCTTCGAGTTGCTCATGCCTGTATGTTTCCGTTACAACAGAAACGAGGAAGACGCAAGAGCTTCTTACAACAATGGTTTTATGAAGATCCTGAAAGGGATGAAAAAAGTGGATGAAGGCATCAACTTCAACGCTTGGGCGAAACGTATTATGGTGAATACGTTGATTGATGAATACCGAAAGGATAAAAAGTACAACACACAAATCACCAAAAGTGATAATGAGAGAGAGTTGGACTTCTACTCTACCGGACATCAAAATGACGCCGAAAGCAATTTGGGATACGAGAATATCATGATGCTCGTAAAAGAATTGCCGCACACCACAGGGCGTGTATTCAACCTGTATGTAATTGATGGATACTCGCACAAAGAAATTGGAGAGATGTTGGAAATGTCGGAAGGGACCTCAAAATGGCACCTTTCTACGGCACGAAAACAATTGAGAGAACGACTTGAAGACTTGGAGAATCGCAATACGCGATTGGTAATATGAAACTAACGGACGAACAAATAGACAAACTATTTAGGGATAGTGCGTCGAAGCAATCCTTCGACTACAAGCCTGAATATTGGGAGGAGTTTTCTGCTTCTCTGTCCGATAGTGCCCCTTTGTCTGAGGCTTCGGACGACGCTTTGGATGCCGCTTTTCAATCGGGCGCAGCCAATCAATCCTTTGAATACAAACAAGAGTTTTGGGAAGAGTTTTCGGCTTCGCTGCCAGATAACACCCCACTTTCTCAGGCTCCTGATGAGGCACTTGATGCAGCTTTCCAAAAAGATGCATCGCAAATTTCTGTGGATTACAACCCTGAATTTTGGAATGAATTCAGCGATGAACTGCCAATTATGGTAGCCACCGAAGATGTGACGGATGCAGAAGTCGATGCTTTATATCGAGAAGAAGCCGAAAAGCTTTCATTTGTCTACCATCCTTCTTACTGGGAGGAAATGGCAGCCATGTTGCGCCGCCGCCGTAGACGTCCAGAGTTTGTTTGGCTTGGATTATCAGGTGTTTTCGCGACGGCAATTATCGCGATGTTCTTCATAGAACAATCTTCTGTGAAAGTACCCTCACCGAACTTGGCTTGGAACGATAACTCATTAACAAATTCTGTTGAAAAGAATGGAACTGTTGCCTCTAACCAAGAAAGCAATTCAGACAACACTGCAGTCCAAAATGCGAATGAGGCTCAAAACAGTGCATCGAATACTGCTTTGAATGTTAATCAGAACGGAAACATTTCGGCTGATGGACAAAACGCAGGAAATTCAATTGATCCAATAAATGGTTCTACTTCCAACAACGATACTTTAGTCGTGACGAACAATATAGGAACGAATTCGAACAATTCTCAAGCAACGCCAAGATTGAATCGATTCACACCGAATTTAGTTTTGAACGGTCCACAATTGGAGTCAACGCTTAGCGCGAATGAGCAGCGTACAGTGGAAAACAACGATATTACTTTAAATCCAATGGATTCAAAAGTGGTAAGTCCTTTATCGGAAGACAATGGAGAATTAGCGGATGTTTTTGCGGAACTTCCGAAATTACCGACATACAAAGGAGGAATACAGAAATCATTGTACGTACAAGGAGTCACTGGAATTTCTCAAGCACTTGTTCAATCTGCTAACACACCAAGTACTTCTTTTGGAATTGGCGGTGGAATCCAACTGAATAAAAATCGCTGGGTATTCAATGCCGGTGCCAATGTTATTGTGGAAAATCACACCGACTTAGCAGCAACTTCTATTGTTAAAGAATACGGTGGGGCTGGATCCATTGAATTTAGACAAACGGCTGAATACAACAATCTTTACAAAGCGGAATTGGATTTTAGTTTTGGATATAGTTTAGGACGTCACCAAATTCGAATGGGCATTCGGCCTTCATTTGTTTATAACGCACTGGCTGACTACAAGTTGTATTCATACGACACACGATCAGGGTCCGTTATTGAGACAGAAGACCGAGTTGACAATACTTATGGTTATTTAAGTTCTATGAATCGTTTCGGACTGAGACCAACCCTTGGTTATGCTTATGCGTTCCCAGGTAATTGGAGCCTAGGACTTTCCCTTGGAACAGAATTAGTACCTACGTTCAAAGACGAGTACTTATTAGAAACGAATAATAGAGTTTTACCAATCGATGGACAATTGTATCTTCGCAAAACTTTGAACCTGAAAAAATGAAGCTTACTACCTACATATCATTCTTACTCTTACTTAGCATTGTAGTGCTCAGTGGGTGTAAAAAGGAAGAATTTGTAGATCCTCCGGGTTCTGAACTACCTATTTTTGAGTTGCATGGTACTCTTGGTAACGAGGCTCTCGATTTGGTTGCTGGTGACAACGATGCTCTTATGCTCACTTCTACCAAGCAAACGAATGGTGTCCGTGTATTTACTGGTGAGCTAACAGACGGATCTACTTCTATTGAACTAGGCTTGTTTGATGGAAACATAGACATTCCGAACAGTGTTCCTGAGGTAGATATTCAAAATGCTGTATTGCAATTGGCTAGAAGATACCACGATCCTTTAGCGGTTTTAACCATCAACGATATTGTTCCCAATGGTAATGGTACGCACGTAGACTGGTACATCAATGGCTCGTTTGCAGGTTCAGGACAAGTCTCCATCTACGAGCCAGGGAAATACGATGTATGCGCACATGTTACCTTCCTTACTGGACAAACGGAGCAGCTTTGTGACGAAATCATTTTAGGCTACGAGCGTAATTCCAACTGCAACATCTTATTGGATTTGAGTCAAAATTATTTGGAAGCACAGCTTAATACAAATGGAGAGCCTGTTAACGTAGAGTGGTTTCTAAACGATACATTGATCGGTAGCGCAAACACCTTATCGCATCCATTGACGTATGGTATCGGTCACAAACTTACAGCGCGCGTAACTTTTACGAATACGGGTGTGGTTCGCGAGAAATCTTGTTTTATTGACGGCACGGACCCAACACAATGGATTTCTGACTTCTCCGCGTTTGAGTACGGCTCAACACCTTCTATTACCCCGCAAGACTATCAGGTACGACTAATCATTGAAAAGAATGGAAAAACGTACCGTTCTATGGAAGCCGAGAATCAAGGATCGACAATTACGTTGTTATCCTTAGAGCCTTATGAAAATAACGCCAGCGGTAACAAGACGTACAAAGCGGTGGTTCAAGTGGAGGCCGTAGTGATGGAAATGAGCTCTGAGAAAAAGCTACCAGTAAACTTCACAGCAACCTTGGGTATTGAGGTGCCTTAACCGCTCAGAATTAGTATCTTCGTGGAAAACTACACCCATGAAATTCCTATTGGCGCTTTTACTTTTACCAACGATTGGTTTTGCACAAATTACCGTTACCGAAGCTGACTTTGGAAACGCTGGTGATACAGCTCGCATGAGCTCCACTACGGATCCCGGTGTAGATTTCGCTTCAACGGGCGCTAACTGGAACTGGGACTATTCAGCATTTGTAGCAGAAGAGCAAACTCTCGTTGAGTTTAACAGCGTCTCCAGTGCTTCACAACTTGTTCAAATATTGTTCGGAGGATTTGCTCCTTCAGATTATCAAGCGGATTATTTTGCGGCATTTGACGACCTGCCAATTGATCAACTCGGACAATTTTTACCCGTGAACATTTCCAACATGAATCAGTTTTCGAAGATCACTGCGGACTCTGTTTCCTCGTTGGGCATCTCCATTGATGTTGACGGCAATCAAATTCCTTTTCGATCAGACAGCATTGAAAAGCGCTATGCACTTCCACTAAACTTTGGCGATACTTACACCGGTTTTGGAAAAACAGAAATGGACCTAAATCCGTTTGCTGAAATAATTTGGCGCCAGCGCAGATGGCGTACTTCCGTGGTAGATGGCTGGGGTTCAATCACCCTTCCGATGGGCACTTTTGATGTACTTCGCGTAAAACACACCATTGAGGAGAACGACTCTTTGTACCAAGACTTCTTCGGTACGGGAAATCCGACTTGGTTCGGAATCGACGTTCCAACAGTAACTATTTACGAATGGATCACCAATGGAGAAAAGGAAGTCGTACTTCGCATTGAGACATCCGATCTTGGAGGGTTTGAAACAGTAACCAATATTGAATATCGAGATACTTACGATCCATTGCTTGCTTCAATCGATGAACACGTGATCCAAGACGTGGAGGTTTATCCGAATCCCGCAACGAATATGCTGCATGTAGACATTGAAACATCTCAACTGAAGTACACTATTGTAGACGCCTCGGGAAAGATTGTTCGAATCGGTTCAGTGTCGGAACCAACCATAGACCTCTCTCAGCTTCCTTCAGGACAATACACACTTGTAGGAGAAACAGAGAAGGGAACACTTCGCATACCATTTGTAAAAGAGTAATCCGTACCTTTGACCGGAGGCAAATCAGTCTATCGCGGCGAACTTTGGTTTGACGAGGAAAGTCCGGACAGCACAGAGCAGCGTACTTCCTAACGGGAAGGTATTTTGATAAATCGGAATAACAGCCAGTGCCACAGAAAATATACCGCTCGCCGATGCCTCGGCTAAGGCGAGTAAGGGTGAAAAGGTGGGGTAAGAGCCTACCGGACGTTTGGTGACAAACGTTGCGAGGTAAACCTTACGCGCTGAAAGATCATGTAAACCACGAATTTGAGGTAGCTCGCTTCAATTCTTCGGATGTCGTGGAGGGTAGATCGTTAGAGGTTATCGGTGACGATAATCCTAGATAAATGATAGACACTACGCAGTTTGCGTTAGTACAGAATCCGGCTTATGATTTGCCTCTTTTTTTTTACTTCCTGCTTCTGCCTTCCTTCTTCTTGTCGCCGCGATTTCTTCCTTGATCACTTGTTCAGGAGTAACTTCTTGTGTTTTCGTTAAGACGAAGAACTGAGAAAGTCCACCATCAATTTTATAACGAATGTGCGTTAGTTGAACCCCGAATACAACACTACTTTTTACTTTTCGGATGCTTCCAACGGGAGCTACAATGTTTTGATCGCCCAACGTTTTTAAAATAATGTTTCCGGATTTCAAACTAACTGACCGCGCATTGACCCAAAAAAATCGCATTAGCAAGAGTCCGAGAAGTCCTATTCCGGCAACAATTCCCAAAGAAGTAAAGGTAACTCCCATTCCGATTACAACTAAACCACAAGTAACTATGGTCAACACGGCACAGAGCATGCAGAAATTGCGCACGTTTTTAAGATAGGATTTGGACGTGATATATACTCTTTCCTTTTTCGTATAGTGTTCCATTCGCTTCTAGTATTACCGTAGTTAAGCGATCAATAGTCAGTTGTGGATGCAAGTTGTCGAAAAGTTCTCAAAAACGCAACTTATTTTTCACTTGGCTACGTCAAATGAAATCTAAATTCAATCGAACCGGTACAATTGACTGGCATTCGGCGACTTGAAGAAAATTTCAACCTTTACTAAAAGGATTAAACAACGCTGCAATTATCTTAGTTAATTGACAAGTCTTACATCTTCTGCACGGTCTCCACTTGGACACCATTCATAGTTTCAATGCGTAAAAAGTATACACCTGTTGCAAATGCGTTTAGGTCAAAAGTTTGTGTACCTCCGTTGGGCTTTACAGTTGTTAGAACACTTCCCAAAGCATCTATCAATTGAATTGACTGAACCTTCTGCTCGCCCCACTCAACTGTGAAAGTTCCTTCGGTTGGATTCGGAGCGATGGTTAGCGCAGATTCTCCTACTTCAGAAAGTTGGGCATACTGCGGACAGATAATATCGTACAGAAACGATGCTGACTCCCATAAAACAGAGTCTGCCACGGCATTAGAACCTTGGAAATAGCTTACATGACCTGTTCCCGGAAAGGTGATAAGCTCAGTGGTAATACCTGCATTTTGCGCTTCTTGATCAATTAAAAACGATCCTTCCATGTTGATAATAGGGAAGCCAGCAATGCTTGCAGCACCAGCCGCGTAAGGAACCACATCATCGCCGTCATCATGCACAGAGAAAACAGCGGGGTCATTTGCATCAACGTAAGACGACTTACGTAATGCTCCAGAGAAATTCAAAACTCCCCGAACATTATCCGTATACTGTGTGTTAGTAGAACTATTTCCTGTCCAGCCCCCATTACTTGCTAATAAAGGCTGAATATAGGCTTCAATAACGTCATTAGAGTCGAGCAAGGCCGCATGTGCTGCAGTAATGGCACCTGCTGAAATTCCTCCTAAAAAGATGTTGTTGGTATCTACGCGATAATTGTTTGACGTTGCAGCATCTTCTTTGAAGAATCGGATCGCTGCTTTCATGTCTGAAACAGCCATTAAAACTTCTTCAGTCATGGCAACGGAATCCGGCAGCGGAAACAAGGGTCCGTCGTACAAGCGATAGTCGATGGTAGCTGCCGTATACCCTAGTGCTGTGTAGTACTCACACATCCAGTCCATATCTTGACGCGTTCCGGAAATAAAACTACCTCCAAAAGCAACGATTACCAATGGGCGCTCGGCTGCCATATCCCCCGTCGGCTCATAAAAGTCGAGATAAAGGTCCTGATTACTTCCACCATAAGTGGTCGCATTTCCATACAAAATCCCCGTTGAAGAAGAAGGAATGTAACTAAATGAAGCGTATCGCGATCCATCGCAAGTTGCGACTTGACCAAAGGATAGAGAACTCGTAAAAAAGGCAAACGTTAGTAGTTGAAGCAGTTTCATGTTTAAATTTTTACGCAAAGTACAAAAAGTAACAGAATTCTCTGAAATCTTTGTGATGAGCGGATTTAGCATAAAAAAACGGACCCCGATTTACACCGAAGTCCGTCAATATCAACCAATTACTTTTAGTAATCTATTCACCTTGACCTAACGAGAATCCTCGTCCGCCATCAAAGTGATATAAGTTTTCTGTTTTCACTACGTCGAATCCTGCTGCATTCGCATTGTTTAACAACTCAAGCACAGAGGCATAAGCTTCCGTTTCGTACACTGGTGCACCGTCTTTGAATGGTACAAAACGACATCTCCAGTGATCTGTACAGTAGGTTTCTGGCATTCCGTTCGGGAATACTTTCACACCACGATTGGTGATCATTTTCAATTGCAAGTTTCCTCCAGTCACTTTGGATAGATTGTTTCCAATTTCGTTTGCATCAGATCCTTCCCAGTCGATGAATAAATCAACGCCAACTAGCGTTTTATCTTCTTTCTTGCGGTTGTAATCAGGAATATTGATTTCTCCACTTCCTGACGCAAGCGTACTCATTGGTAACTTTTCTGGGTTTTGACCCAAGCGCTCAATCACAGCGTCAGCAAACTCACCAGTATTGACTTTCTTCGCGCTTTTTCCTTCTTGGTAGATGTCAGCCGTGTGGTATCCATCTTCCAATGTGCGCAACCAAGCATTTTTGATTTTGTCTGCTGTTTCATTCTGACCAAGGTGTGCCAACATCATCACTGCTCCGTTCAACAAACCTGAAGGGTTGGCAATCGCCTGTCCTGCAATATCTGGTGCTGATCCGTGAATCGCCTCAAACATGGAAACTTCTTTTCCGATATTCGCAGAACCACACATTCCTACCGATCCTGCGATCTCAGCAGCGATGTCCGAAATGATATCTCCGTACAAGTTAGACGTTACAATAACATCGTAATTTTGAGGTTTTGCTGCCAATCGTGCAGAGGCAATATCAATGATTTGTGTTTCGCTTTCGATGTCTGGATACTCCGCCGAAATTTCGTCAAATACCTTGTGGAACAATCCATCGGTAATCTTCATGATGTTGTCCTTAACCATACACGTCACTTTCTTACGACCGTAGGCGCGTGCATATTCAAAGGCATAGCGAACAATCTTTTCAGACCCTGGACGTGTGATTAACTTCAAACACTGATACACATCTTGCGTTTGGCGGTGCTCAATTCCTGCGTATAAATCTTCCTCGTTCTCACGCACGATTACTACGTCCATATCTGTATGGAACGTTTTAATATATGGATGCAAAGAAGTCACCGGACGCACATTGGCGAACAATCCCAACGACTTACGCATAGTAACATTCAAACTCTTATACCCCTTTCCTTGTGGTGTCGTAATCGGAGCTTTCAAAATGATTTTGCATTTGCGAATGGTTTCCCATGCTTCCTTCCCGATACCTGCAGTTTCACCAGACAAGTATACCTTCTCGCCTACTTCAATTGTGTGTGGCTCGATATTCGCCCCAGCAGCATCCAAAATGCGCAAGGTTGCCTTCATAATTTCTGGTCCAATTCCATCTCCCATGGCTACGGCAATTGGAACCGCAACTCCTGTGTTTGTTTTACTTTCTTGTGACATGACTGAGTTATCTAACATAGTTTATGCAAATTTCCGCAAATATAACTTTTGCTTATGTATTACGGAATAAAGTTGGGAATTTACGAATTAATATGGCTTATTTGTTTGATAAAAATGGCTTATTCTTCCACAAGTGAAATGGTTCGGGTTGAATTGTCTATTTTGGATCACGAAACAAATACTTAACTCAAACTATCATCTATGGATGCTCAGGAAGCGCTTCAAATTCTCAAGGAGGGAAACAAACGATACGTAAAAGGTGAATTGAAACACCCACATACCGATAACTCCCGACGGGACAACCTCAAAGAATCACAACAACCTTTTGCCGTGATACTTAGCTGCGCCGATTCTCGCGTAGTTCCTGAACTCATTTTTGACCAAGGATTGGGCGATTTGTTCGTAATTCGAGTAGCTGGGAATATTGCCAAGGATAAGGTTCTTGGAAGTATGGAGTATGCAATAAAGTTCCTGAATTCCAAACTTATCATAGTACTCGGTCATGAAAGCTGTGGAGCCGTAAGTGCAAGTTTAGGAGATAGTGATCCCGGGGGACATATCGGAGCAATCATCGAAAAAATTAAACCAGCCGTGTATATGGCACGACGCATGGAAGGAGATCATCTGACGAACGCAATCCAAGTGAATGCGCAGTTAGTTTCTGAAGAAATTAAAGAAGCTAAGCCTATTCTAAACGAAGCGGTGAAGCATGGTGGACTCCAAGTAGTCTCCGCTTATTATGAATTATCGACAGGCCAGGTTCAATTTTTTGACTAGCGTTACCCCGCCATTGCGTGGATAATATTATCGTATATCGGAATTCCCAACATTACGTTTATCGGGAAAGTAATGCCCAATGCCATTGGTAAGTACAAACTAGGATTGGCTTCCGGAACGGCTTGTTTCATGGCAGCAGGAACAGCAATATAAGATGCACTCGCACCTAGTATAGCAAATAGCAATTGGTTTCCTTCTGAGTCTGTCAGTTGCATACTAAGCATAAGCGCAATAATTCCACCGAAAAATGGCATCAAGGTGGCAAACAAGAAAGGATATACACCTCTTTTTACAATGATCCCCAGTTGTTTTCCACTGGTGAGTCCCATATCAAGAAGGAATACCGCCAAGAATCCTTTGAAGATGTCGGTAGTAAACGGTCGAATTCCTTCTGCTTGTTCATCTGAGGCTAGAAATCCGATCACCAAACTTCCTATGATTAAAAGAACGCTACCGTTCGTGATAGAGTGCCAAACCACTTGTCGGAATCCGGTAGCACTTCCATTTTTCGCTTCGGGGCTTCTGAAATAGTTAATCAAGAGGATGGCCACGATAATCGCTGGTGCTTCCATCATTGCCATAACTGCAATCATGTGTCCGCTGTATTCAATCGCCTCAAACTCCAAAAACGATGTTGCGGTCACGAAGGTAACAGCACTCACAGAACCGTAAGAAGCGGCAATAGCTCCGGCGTTCGCTACGCTGAACTTTCGCTTCAGAATAAAAAAGCTAATAATGGGAATGAAAACTGCCATAAAAACACCGAGCAACAAACTCAGAAAGACTTCCAACCCTAACCCACTGTGCGAAAGCTCCTGTCCTCCTTTGAATCCAATGGACAGCAACAAGTAGATGGAAATAAACTTCGAACTGCTTTCCGGAATCTTTAAGTCACTCTTGAACTGCACTGCAAGAATTCCGAGGAGGAAGAAAAGTAATGCTGGGTTGGTGAAGTTGTCGATGAGTGCTTGAAATTCCATTTCGCTGTGTTTTTTGAATTTTCGGCGGCAAAGATTGGTTTATTATTCGATAACTATGTATTTATATTTTCAATGTATAATATATCAATACGCTTATACATCAAGGTAGACGCTGATGAATCAGGCTTAATTCACGGATTTGTTGCTATTCGGAATTCCATTACTTTTAGACTACATGAAACTTCTACTTTACATTCTTTTGGGGACTACCCTGCTATTTGGCTGTTCTGACAACGGAGAACATGTAAAATCAGGTGACTCAAAGGCAGCAGCCTCATTCAATGAGAAAGCGTCGAAGTTTTTGGATAATAATGCCGATAGCGCATTGTACTATTCTGAAAAGGCATTTGAAGTAGCCACACTTGCAAAGGACATCGAAAACAAAGCCAATGCACTTCTTCTAGAAAGCACTGCACTTCGTCAACAAGGCAAGTTAAAGTCATCGTTTCAGCAAATTAGAAAAGCTCAAAAATTACTAGAAGACAGGTCGTCTTGCGACCGTTTGAAAAACGATGTTCTTTTGCAACAAGGTCAATTGTATGTCGATTTCGGGCAATACGACGAAGCACTAAATCAATTTTTGACTGTTTCAATAAACCTTGAAAAATGCAAAAATGATGAACTATTAGCCGAGTGTTTATCTCACATGGGGCTGCTTTACTATCGAATTGGTGATTACAAAAAAGCAAGTGCGGTTAATGCAAAGGTGATCCGCAAACTGGGTGTCTCAAAAAATAGTACAACGAGAGGGGCATACTATACATTGAACGGATATCTCGCCGCACAAAACGGTAATTACTTGGCCGCATTGGCTTCGTTAAATAAAGCCAAGGACGTCTACAAGGCCGACAATGATAAGGTGCGGTATTGCAATTCGTATTTAAATATCGCCTTTGCACATCGTAAAAATGGAAACTTTGAAAAGGCGAAGCAGGCTGTTGAGACATCCATTGAACTAAGTAAGAATATCAACTATGTACAACTGTATGTCGACGGACTGAACAAACTGGGCGAAATTTATACCAAAATAGGAGCTTTCGATAAGGCAGATTCCATCTTAAACCTAGGGTTAAGAAAAGCAGAAAAAATCAAAGACCAAGCTTTACTGGCAGAGTACTATCTTCATCTGGGCGCCTTGAATTCAGCAAAACCCGATTACAAAAAAGCGTATTACTATCAAAAGAAGTTTCAAGAAACAAAAGACCGGATTTTTAATGATCAACGTGCCTTCAGAATTTCAGACTTGGAAGTGCAATATGAGACCAAGAAGATCAAGGCTAAGAATGAGGAGTTAGCGCAGGAAAGTGAACGTCGCAAACTCTACTCTATCGTACTTGGGATATTTGGTCTTATGGCAATTGGTCTCATTGTGTTGATTGTTAATCGCAACCGAATTCGCATCAAGTTCATTCGACAGCAAAAAGAATTGGATGCAGAGCGCCTCAAAAAACAAGAGTTGGTAACACGGCAATTGGAGATTGAAAAAGAGTTGAAACAAAAAGAAAACGAGGAGCTCCAGAAAGAGAATCAGCGCAAAGAACACGAACTAAGCGTAGTTGCTATGCACATCTATCAAAAGAATGAGAGCCTTTCACAATTAATGGAAGAACTTCAGTCTGGAACTACTGAAAATACCAATAGACTGAAAAGTATCATTCGCCAAAACCTAACGTTGGATGACGATTGGGAAAAGTTTAAAATCCACTTTGATCAGGTACATAAAGGCTTTTTCGAAAGAATTTCCAACGGTTTTCCAAAGCTTACCAATCAAGACCTCCGTCATTGTTCTTACATTCGGATGAATCTCTCCACCAAAGAGATTTCTCGATTGCTCAATATCAACCCAACCAGTGTGCAGCGTTCCCGTGTTCGGTTGAAACAAAAACTCAACCTCGATAAGTCAACTGACCTGTACAAGTACATTCAACAGTATTGAACCTCGTCACACCTTCGATTTTTTAAAATTCTCACAGAATACCCGCCAATTGTGACCAATAGAGGTGGTCGTCATAGTTTTGTCATAGGGTAAATCATACCGCATACACTTTTTGTCATAGGTGAATAATTGCCACAGGATTGCGTCCAACATAACTTTGTAACGGACAACTAAACTGGGCCATTAAGCCCATCTATATCGACGACTTATGACAAGAACAAGAATCTTAATTATTGCGTGTATAACATGTTTCAGCGCAAACGCACAACAAGACTTCTCCAGTGTATGGACAAACTATGCTCCGGGATCAACACTGTACAATTCTAACTCCTTTGACGGTTCATTTGAAGTAACAAACGAATCAGGACAAACGTTCCAAGCTGGAGATACACTCTGGGTCGGCTATCAGTTGGATGGTAATTTTTACTCCTTGGACCTGACACCGGGATCAGCTTCATTTGTGCTACTTCAGAACGATCTCACACCAGGGAGTTCGATCACAACAGGGGCGCCCGGCACTCCAACGATTGGAGGACTAAGTTCACCCATTCAAGTATGTTGTGTTGTATTTGGTGTTGGAATGAGTAGCGTATCACCTTCTTTCCCCCTCGATGATAACCCAAATGATAATACGAGTTGCTTCGTGCTCAACCCAAACAATGACCCATCGGCAAGCATCGAAGAGAACCAACTCTCTTTTATGTTCGAACTTTATGGCTCCACGCATGAACTAATTTGGAATTGGGAGACAGGTGCTACTGCTGAAGTTTGTTTGATCAACTCTTTAGGTCAAACAGTCTACAAAACAACAAAATCATTCGACCCGGGAATAAGTAAAGAGTCAATTCAATTACAACCCGGAACCTATTATGTCATTGTAAATATTGACGGCCACACCATCCGAAACAAAATTGCTCTGTTGTAATGAAACGTACTCCCACAATTATCATAAGCTTTTTGTTCATCACTTTGGGAAATTATGTCTTCTCCCAACTTGAAACCTTTCAAAAGGAATATGAGACCAAGTATTTTACGCACTGCTACGACATTGCCTCTACCCCTGATGGAGGATACCTTTTGTCGGGAATCCAAGATATGCCGACTGCGAATCCCAACAACCTTACTCCGTATATTACAAAACTGGATTGTCAGGGCGAACCGGAATGGACAAAACGATACGCTGCCACGAGTGGGCTCAACAACTCTGGGCATAAAGTTGCCGTGATTTCAGAAAGCGAATATGTGCTTTTATCGTCCACAGGTGTCACGGGTACATTCAACATTTTGGTTGTAAAAATGGACGCGAGTGGAAATACCGTATGGGCCAAGGAGTACGGAGGTAATTCAGAAGACAGACCTGGAGATGTCATTGTGCTCTCCGATGGAAATTTAGCGGTTGTTGGCAGCACCAAATCATTTGGCGCCAATGTAGGGACTCCCTATTCCGATATCTACGCACTGAAAATAAACTCGGCAACTGGGGATATAATGTGGTCCGCAACATTTGGAATTACAAATGCAACCTCAGACGGATACGCGGTGGTTGAAAACGACTTAGGTGGTATTGCGATCACGGGGCGCGTTTTTGAATCAAGTACAGTCGCAACATGGGCCCCGATCATTCAACTGGATGCCAATGGAAACTATGTTTCTACAACATTCTATGGAATGAACGACCGCAATACTATGGGGTTAGGGTTGAGGCGTTCAGAGGACGGAGGGTACTTGCTTTCGGGATCATCTAATATATTGGGAGTAGATTGGTTCGACTCGAGGCAATACCCTCACGTCATCAAAACGGATGCGAGTGGTGGCATCGTTTGGGGACGTGTCTTGGAAGGCACACCCAACGCTAGCGGCTTAGGAGGAATTGCCTACTCACCAGTAGATAATGGCGATACCGTAGCCGTAGTGGCAGAAACCTATCACTATGTCAATGTTACGCAAGACCCGACCAAACGCATTCTGTATCTTTTGGATAGCGGCAATGGTTCGCTTATCAACGCACGGCAATACAATCTCGAAGGCGGTCAGTTTCCAAGCATGGATTATGACCTCAGTGGAGGATACATCGTTGGTGCCATGACAGATGAACATATCGGGTCGGGTCCTAACGATCAATGGTGGAACGGTCCAATTGTCAATAAACTAGACGCATCGTTTAATTCGGGCTGTAATGAAACAGATAGAACAAGCGTTACCACAGCGCATTCTCCCACGTTTACCGCAAACACGAGCATTCAATTCGATATAATTGGCACTGGCGGAAATGCCGTAAATCTTCCCGCAGCTGCCGACTCCTTTGCTGTTCACCTGCCTGTTGTAGAAACGTTTTGCGAGGCAGAACATAACGTTACTTCAAATTTGATTCTCCCCACACTAGGATGTGACGGAATGGTAGCAAACTTTGATGCTAACCTTAGCTACGGAATTTTTGACATCACATGGGATTTTGGTGATAATAGCGGAACAATTACTGTACCGAATAATGATACCATTTCACATGTATACGCAGATACGGGAAGTTATTTCGTGCAGGCAACAGTGGTAATGTGTGACACTACTTTTACCCTCTCCGGTACGGTAATAACTGTGCCTCAGGATTCCGACGCTACCATCACGCAAATCGATGATTTATGTGAAGATGAATCCCTTCTTTTATCTGCCGCAACAAGTGGAGGGAATTGGAGCGGTAACGGAATTACTGATACTGTTGCAGGCTCATTTGATGCGATACAAGCAGGCACGGGAACACACCAAATCGTATATACCCTGCCCGGAAATTGTGGCGATAGCGACACTATTGATGTTGTGGTACACCCCAATCCAAATGCAGATGCTGGCACTGACACAACCATAGTATTTGGTGGTGAAGCAAGCCTACAATACACAGGAACATCGGGTCAACTGAGTTGGTCGCCTTCTGCAAGCTTGGACTGTAGCACGTGTGAATCATCAATTGCCTCCCCTACTCAGACGACTACTTATACAGTTTCTGTAGTTGATAGCAATGGTTGTACCAATGAAGCACAAGTAATTGTTTTGGTGAATAACGATGCCAATATCTTCATCCCAAATATATTCTCTCCTAATGGCGACTTCGATAACGACATCTTTTATGTCTACGGCGGACAACTCCAACAGGTTGAATTCTTCATTTTCGATCGCTGGGGAGAGCAAGTCTTTTTTACAGATGACATTTTAATTGGCTGGGATGGAAACTTCAAAGGACAACCAGCACAAAGCGGAGTGTATGTTTATCGATTTTCCGCGACGGACTTCGAAGGTAATCACCTGTCTTTTAGTGGCAATATAACTCTGGTACGATGATGAAAAATATTTGGAAACATATCGCAAGCGGCGTAGTGATTTTCGCTTCTGTACAGTTAAACGCACAAGATATTCACTACTCACAAGTACAAAACACACCCTTGCTACTAAACCCAGCGAATACGGGCTTGATCAACGGAACTCAGCGAATTACAGCACAATACCGCAATCAATATGGAAGTGTGGCATCACCCTACAGCACATATGGATTGATGTTTGACTCAAAGCTATTTCAGAACTCCATTAGAACTGGATTTTTAGGCGCTGGAATAAGCGTGAACTCGGATGTGGCGGGCGATTTAAAACTAGGCAACACAAATATTTCTGCTTTACTTGCATATCATGTCAAGCTCTCAGACAACAATTATCTCGGGGCTGGAATTTCAGGAGGATATATTCAAAGAGGTTTCAATGATGCTTCGGCCGCTCAATGGGGCTCACAGTATGATGGTGCTGGATTTAATGGGGCACTTCCAGGAGGAACAGGAATGGGAACCCCAGAAAACGTTTTGGATTTTGGCGCTGGTTTGAATTACAGTTTTCTATCAGATGAGCGCACATTCAACACTCACGAGGAACGGAATTTCACTCTTGGTGTTGCTGCTTACCACGTTAATCAGCCTGAAATGAGCTTTTTCAATACAGGAAATGATCGGCTGGGTATGCGTTTTACGGGACAAGTCTCGGGAATGTTTCCACTCAACGATTTTGTATCCATGGCGCCAGGTGCTTATTACCAGCGACAAGGAGGGCAACAACAATTAGTTGCCGGTTCCATTTTCCGCTACTACCTGAAAGAATCCAGTCACTATACCAGCTTTGTGAACAGCGCATCAGTGGGGATTGGAGTTCACTATCGAGCCATGGACGCCCTAATTCTATCTGTACAAGGTGAGTTCAGCAACTTCTTTTTTGGGTTCAGTTACGATGTCAACTTATCGCAATTGACCCCAGCAAGTCGTGGGAGAGGTGGTTTTGAACTCAGCCTTAAATACATCTACAAGTCTATCAACACGCGATTTAGACAAAGTCGAATTTAAAACTGTGTCATGCAAACATCAACTTTCTTACTACTACAACTGCGATTTTTTGCTTTGACTCTCATGTCATTACTTCCATTTCATGGGGCAGCTCAAAGCACCTTTTTCAAATCCTACAATTCAGGCACCAACCTGAGTAGTGCCATATTCGATGAGCTGAACAATACCGTGTATCTCTCGGGACGAAATGGAAACAACGGAAATGATGCCGTAATACTTCAAGTTTCCGACCTTGATGGCACTGCAAACTGGGTTTTGGCAGATGATGGGGATGACAGAAATGGACCATCTAGTAATCAAATGTGGGACGAATTTTCCGACATTCAATTGAATAGTGCTGGAAGCATTATTGGTGGCGGGCTTTCCACCTCTTATTCCGATGGGCAAGGACGATTTTATCTCGCCGAATACAGCAATACTGGCGTTAACCAATGGTCGGCTGACGACGATTACGCGGGCAATCAAGGCGATGTAATCGGCGCTATTTCGTTACTTCCAAACGATAGTATTTTTTCAGCTGGAACCACCTCCAATGGACAAATGATTGCGTATTCAAAATACGATGCCAATGGCGACAACAATGACTTAATCACCCTACTGACGCCCTACGGGTTCAATCAAATTGAAGCATCGGCAATGAAGTCGAACGGTGCCTTTGTGGTTTGTGGTTTTACCAATGCCTTCAGCGGAACTTACGCTATGATTTTTCAAGTAAATCGCGATGGAACAACACTGGATTGGTTCAAAACCTATCATTTAGGCGGATCTATCGGCTACACGAACCAATACGTTTTCTTTGATATTCTCGTCGACTCCAACGACGATATTCTCATTGCTGGGTATACCGATCACTCCTCGTATACAGCAGGTGGTTACGATCAGTTTGTTACGAAGTTTGATGGCTCAGGAAACGTTATTTGGAGCACGTTGTACGGAATGGCCAATGAAGATCAGGCCTACGGGTTAACACTAAAAGGAGATGGCTCGATATTAACAACAGGAAGAATTGATCCTGTTGGTGCCCCCATCAACGCTGACTTAAGCATTTCTGCCCTTGACGCCAATGGAAACTTCCAATGGATGACTGGAATTGCGAACCCATTAAGTCCTACTGACAACGAACGTGGCATTGCCATTCAAGAAATGGGCGATTTATCCATCATGGTTGCAGGACACGTTCCTGGTCAAAAAATGCTCTTGATGCGCACAGGTTCTACGGGAGAGGTACTAGGTTGTAACGCACATACTTCATATGTTCCTACGGTTGTTGATATCACTTCAGAGTGGACAGTAACTGACCGAGTATTCGATGTTCCTTCCTTTAACTATTTTCCAAACACCGCAGTAACTCCGGGCTCCATCGTACCAGTAGAAACTACAGCTGGAGCCATGGGCACTACCGACCTCTGCCCTATTACTGTTTTACCTGTAACGATGGGAGAAATGGCTGTGGATTGCTCCGGATCAGATGCATTCACGTTGCACTGGCAAACCCTTTCAGAACTAAATAATCACTATTTCAGCATATACGGCGGAAACGATCTCATTAATTGGGAACGAATCGCCGTGATTAATGGTGCTGGCAACTCCAACAATGTTACTTCCTACTCTTGGACATCCGAAATACCTTATGAGTATGTGTTCATTGAGCAGACGGACTTCAACGGAGCAACAGAACGATTTGATCCTATGAGCGTTGGTCAGTGCTTCGAAGATGAATTACATATTTATCAGCAAAACGGACAGTTGTACGTCAGCGGAAGCGATATTCTCGAAATGCAATTACTCGACACTAAAGGGCGCATTATCAGCATACTACCCAAGGAGCAATACTTTGTTCCAATAGAACATCTATCTAGCGGCGCTTACATTCTTCAAATCCACGTAAAAAACAAAGGTTGGATGTGTAGGAAGTTGATACTGTGATAATTGATAAAACAGAGTTTTCAAATGGGGCATAAATTAGCACCAAAGTAACTCCATCATTTGCTGCCATTCAGCTTGAAGAGGTAATTATTCTTATCTTATTCACTCAGTGTGATTAAAATGAGATCAACTACCTTTTTCTTTCTGCTCCTAATCTTCCTATCGAGTTGCTCAAGTAACAAGAAAGATGACGGTCCATCTATTAAAGACCCAACCAAGAGAAATGAAAATTGGTGTTGGTTTGAAGATGCTGATACTGGAGAAGCCAAATGGATCAAGGTGAAGGGCGGCAGAAATGTTGTGCAAAACGGAAAATACACCTTGTTTTATTCTAATGGAGCAATTCGAGAAAAGGGAATTATGAGAAATGGTAAAAATGTAGATACAACTCGAATCTATAGTCCCAAAAAGTTTGAGCTTGTCAAGTACTACTTCCGTGATAGCATAACAGATTCAATAAAAGTACGCTACCCAAAAGACGGTCAATTTAAAATTCTTTATGCCAACCTAAACCCTTGCGAGGAGGGGTTTGCAAAGAATCAACTGCGAACTGGACTTTGTAAAAGCTATTATAAAAATGGTGCTAGAAGATCAATATCTCGATACGACAACGGTGAAATGAATGGAGAAAATAAATTTTGGAACAAATCTGGAATCTTGATTGATCATTCATATTGGAAGAATGGCAAACAAGATGGCCTAGCACTTCTCTATTATGAAAATGGAAAGTTTAAAGAGAAATGCCATTGGAAGAATGCTAAACTAGACGGTTTAGCACAGTCTTATTACGAAAATGGAAACCTCAAAGATAAGAGCTATTGGAAAAACGGTAAACAAGAGGGGCCCACACTTTTTTACTTCGAAAATGGTAACCTTGAAGAAAAGTGTTATTGGAAGAACGGAAAACTAAACGGACCATTCGAACTGTATCACAAGAATGGAGAAATTAAAGAGAAGGGAATAGCTGAAAATAACATGGTTATTGGCAAAGTCAGCTTGTTCGATGAAGACGGGAAGCTTTACCAAGTAGACACATACGTCGATGGCGAAATTGTAGAGACCGTAGAATATTGATTCTCCAAATATTTCTTTGAATGCCGGTAAAATTTACAACATCAAAGAACAGCAGAACCAAACGATTTCAAGGACTATCATTGTCCCACTGTGGCTGGAACTAGAATTGCCTAGATTATTGACTACAAAACAAAAAAAGGAGCTACTCTCGTAACTCCTTCTAGTTGTCCCACTAGGGCTCGAACCTAGACTCTTCTGAACCAAAATCAGACGTGTTGCCAGTTACACCATGGGACAGTTTCACAACGTTCTCCGTTAACTAACGTGTTTGGCGTTGGGTGCCTTACAAAGGCGAGGGCAAAAATAGCAACAAAAATTAATTCAGCAAAAAAACACAGAAAAATTCATTTCGCTTTTTTTTAACGCAATTTCACCAAACACTAAATAACGCCACAACAGACTGTTTATCAACTATTCAAGTTTTACACAAGTAATGCACCAAAAGGAATTGGCATTTTTTCACTTTTACGCATTCATTGTCAAGGTTGAATTTTTTAAATTCGCATTGCCGCGAAGGCTGGGCTTTGTATTGCCCAAACTTTACTTTATAACCAAGAAGAATGGACTACAAGAAAATTAACACCTACCTCGGTTGGCTTATTTTTATCATCGCCACTACGGTATATTTCATTACCCTCGAAGACTCAGTGAGTTTATGGGATTGTGGTGAGTACGTAACAGCCGCTTACAAATTAGAAGTAGGTCACCCGCCGGGAGCACCGCTATTTATGGTCCTAGGACGCCTATCTTCCTTCTTTGCTGACCCTGAAAATGTGGCCGTTTGGATCAACCGACTGTCTGCATTATCAAGCTCGGCAACCATACTCTTTATGTTTTGGTCCATTACCCTCTTGGTGAAAAAGATGATCCTTCGCACCAAAGACGCACTCGAAACAGGTGACAAAATTGCCATTTTTGGTAGTGCCGTTGTTGGATCACTCGCTTATACTTTCTCTGATTCATTTTGGTTCTCCGCAGTTGAGGGCGAGGTATACGCAATGTCTTCATTGTTCACCGCCATCATCTTTTGGGCCGCCCTTAAGTGGGATGAGGAAATGATTCGTGTGCAACAAGGGAAACTCGTTCCGAAAAATGTTTCACCCGACCGTTGGATGCTTCTCATCATGTTTATGCTGGGGCTAGCAGTCGGAGTCCACTTGTTGGGTATTCTTGTGGTTCCTGCCATTGCCTATGTGGTGTACTTCCGATACAATGGAATCTCCTCCAGATTCTTCCAAATCTACATCGGTGTAGCAATTTTCAGCGTCGTTGTAGGAATCTTTAAAATGGGGAACGGATTCGGGGATGCCGTAATTGAAATCGTGAAGCAAGGTGTTGTTCTCGGTATCCTGTACGGACTTTTCCTTTGGTCGAAAACGCAAAAAATTATCGAATTCCTTCTAGTAGGATTGATGTCCATCGTACTATTGAGCTTCATTCAAGACGGTGTGATTACAGGATCCATTTCCTTCGCATCCTTCCTAGAAATTACGATGGTAAACTCTATTGGATTGCCATTCTACTCAGGAACAGTTCTCTTCTTCCTCATATTGATCGGACTGTTCGTGTACATGTTGCGCCGATCTCGAAAAAGTGGAAACAGAGCAATTTACAGTGCCGTAATGGGATTGTTGCTTCTTTTGATTGGTTACGGTTCCTTCGCAGTTATCGTGATCCGTTCGAATGCCAATACACCATTGGATGAAAACGATCCTGAAAACTTAGTAACACTTCACTCCTACTTGAAACGTGAGCAGTACGGTTCGGCGCCTTTGGCTTACGGACAGTTTTGGAACTCACGTGAGAGCGGAGGTAAGTTTATGGATGTCGGAGGCGGACAAAAACAATGGAACGCCGGTGCCGATAGAACGAATTGGGACGACCAAGCACCAATTCACTTACGCCGCTTTGTTGTAAAACAAGGAGAAGACGTTATTCGTGCCTTCCAAAGTGAAGCAAGTGCAAAAGATTTTGCTAAAAAGAACAAAGGACTGACAATTGAAGAAACGTACTTTGTTTCCAATGAAGACTCAAGAGAAGGAGCTATTCCAACATACTCGCAAAACACCTTGTTCCCGCGTATGTATTGGTCAGCGGACCCTTCACGTACAGCATCCTACAAAGATTGGTCGGGATACAACCGAAATTCTGATGCAACTACAGAAATAGGTAAAGATGGAGAGCGCATCCCAACCATGGGAGAAAACTTGACCTTCTTCTTCCGTTACCAAGTAAATTGGATGTACTGGCGTTATTTCCTTTGGAACTTCTCCGGTCGACAGAACGATATTCAAGGAAGTCGCGGGGCTGCAATGCGAGGCAACTGGCTTTCCGGGTACAGCGTAGTGGATAACGCTCGATTGGGAGACCAAAGCGCTGCACCATATTATACGAAGGAGAACAAAGCAAATAACAATTTCTTCCTCTTGCCATTGGTTTTAGGATTGATTGGCTTGTTCTTCCACGCATACCGCTCACCGAAGCAGGCATTCGTCCTCTTCTTAGCCTTCCTTTTCACAGGATTAGCAATTGTCGTCTATCTGAATCAGAAACCGTTAGAACCTCGTGAGCGAGATTACGCCTACGCCGGATCCTTCTATTTCTTTGCTATGTGGATAGGAATGGGCGTCTTTGGACTCTATGAAACGTTTAAAAATATATCGAAGGAGACTCTGAAAAGGCTGGGATATGCAGCCGGAGGTGGACTCTTTATCTTCTTCCTGTTCGATATGGGATCTCCAGTTGGAATGCCGGCAACTATAGGATGGTTTATTGTCCTCTTGCTGATCGGAGTGCTCATGGGAATCATGTATGGCTTGAAGAAAGTCACACAGAAAAATACGCACGGTGCTGTTGTGGCCGGAGTATTGGCTCTTGCAGTTCCTATTTTAATGGGAATGGAAGGTTGGGACGATCACGATCGTAGTAACAAAACCTCAGCGCACGACTTGGCATACAACTACTTGGTGTCATGTCAACCAAACGGAATCATCTTCACAAATGGAGATAACGATACCTTCCCACTTTGGTATATGCAGGAGGTTGAGGAGAAGTTCACCGACAGACGTGTTTGTAACCTATCGTTGATGCAGACCGACTGGTACACGAACCAAATGAAGATGAAAGCGTACGAATCTGAGCCGCTTCCAATTAAGTTCACGGAAGATCAAATTTTGATGAACTATGGAGGAACGGATCAGGTATTCTTCAAACGATTGATTGATTTGATTGGAGAAGACATGAAAGATGAGAAGATCATCAAGCGCATGTTGAAACTTCGTATCAAGCAGAATCCAGATATGGCGATGCAGAAAACACAAGGGTTGATCAATGCGATCCCTCAGATTTTGGCAGGCGCGCAAGGAAGTACACCTCAAATGGATAAGCAAATCCGCCAATATATCGCGATTGCTAACAAACCATTGAAAGGAGATACGACCAATTTCATCTATGAGAAATTAGTCATTGGTATGCGCATCTTCACCGATGCACAGAGCGGAACCATTCAATTGGATCAATCGAAAGTCAGTTTGATCAATAAGCACGTATTCAAATTCGAAGACGGATGGGACATCACAAACCTTCCTGAAGCAATGGCATTCGTGCGAGATGATGAGAACATGATGCCACTTGAGGCAGGAGGCGATTTGTACCGCTTCTTCCCAAGTTCAGGATTCGCGATGGATGTGAACGAGAAAAACATTGTGAAGTCTGGATTGGTATCGAAGCAGCAAGTGAAAGACTGCGCGAAGAACATCAAGTTCCGTTTCCGCTACAGCACAGAGAGAAATCCGGGTAATGAGCGTTACACTGTGGAAGGAATTCCAGTTTCAAGAGCACAATCGTTATCGAAATCATACTTGAAGAAAGAACAAGTGATGATGCTTGACATCATTGCAAACAACGACTGGGAGCGTCCATTGTACTTCTCGTCCCCTTCAGGTTCTGAGGTGGCAAGCGCGATTCTTCATGGGTACTCAGGAGACTTTAGCGACGGATATATCAAACAAAACGGTATGGCGTTTGAATTGACACCATTGAAAGGAACCCCTGGAATTAATCGTGAGCGCATGTACGATAACTTGATGAACAAGTATCACTACGGCAACATGAAAAATCCGGATGTACTTACAGATTACTATACACGTCGTCACACGTCGCAGTACAGAAGTCACTTCCTTCGTTTGGCATCAAGCTACCTTCGTGAAGTGGAAATGGCAGAGCGTGTAGCACAACAGAATCCGAATCAAACTTCGACGGACATTCTGTCTGCTGAAAAACAGAAAGAATACAAGCAGAAAGCGATCAAGTTGTTGAAGAAATCGCTTGAAGTAATGCCAGCTGAAATCGTAATTGATCACAGTGAACCTACGCAAACCGGCGAACAATACCTTGTTAATGGTAAAGCAAGACGTGGATTTACCGACGGAGTTCTTCACGACTACGTAGATGTATTCTACATGGCGGGAGACAAAGAAGCTGCGCGTAAATTGGCGAAAACTTTGGCTGACCAGTATGAGTCCATCTTTGAATACTTCGAAAAGTCTGATGCACGAATTACAGGGGAAACAGACAATGCGAAAGATCTTTACGCGGCACTAGAATCGTACTTCATCGTATACGGTGCTGTTTCTAGCGAGGATTCAGGAAGTGCGTTGGATAACCGAATGTTCAAGACCTTGAGCGATATGTACACCAACACGCTTCCAAAGATGGTTACCACATTGAAAGATGCCGCTGAAGATAACGGAGAAACAGTGAGAAGAGGCTCCGTAGAACTAGGACCTTACGGTCAACGCGCATTTGAGGTGGAAGACTTTACAAACGGTATTGCTTACCGCGTTGGATTCAAAGAAGTACCTCAGGAACCACAAGTAAGCCCTCAACCAGCGAATCGTCCTCCTTCAGGAAATCAACAAATTCCAGGAAATAACGGTCAACAAGTTCCTACGGGTCAACAACCTCAAGGAGCTCCAACACAAGAAGTTCCTACGGCGCAGTAAGGCAAAATGAAACAATTTAGAACCCCATATTTTTTTCGATGGATTTTTTATCGAAGAGTATGGGGTTTTTCGCGTAAAAGCGGAAAGGTGTATCTCACGTTTGATGACGGTCCTACTCCTGAATGTACACGTTGGATATTAGATCAGCTCGCGGTTAAAAACATCAAAGCAACCTTTTTCTGTGTAGGATCCAACGCTAAGGAGCATCCTGATTTGATGAAGCGATTGTTGGAGGAAGGTCATGCCATTGGCAATCATACCATGCGCCATGAAAAGGGCACTCAAACAGATAAATCAACCTACTTTCAAAGTATAGAAGAGGCTGCGAAGCATGTGCCGTCGACATTATTTAGACCGCCCTATGGCAGAATTCCGATGGCGTACACCAAAGAACTTAGAAAGAAGTACAAGGTAATTATGTGGACCTGGCTCTCATACGACTACCATCCAGAAGTAAGTGCCGAAACCATCTTGAAACGCGCAGAAACCATCCAATCTGGAGATATTTTGGTACTACATGACAATGTGAAGAGCTTCGAAAAACTGAAAGAAACATTACCAGAACTAATCGACCTAATTGAGCAAAAAGGGTTGAACTTCTCGACAATTCCGGCTTGATATGAGATAATTACTACATTACTTCGGACGCTTGTAGACCGGAACTGTAGAACAAGGCTCCCCGTACATAATGCTTTTTGCTACCGGTTGTAATTTTCGCACCAATTCAGACATGGCCACTTCAGGTTGATGCACATCGGCGCATCCCTTGATAATAATGCGTCCGTCTTGAAAGTCGGATACATCCAAACCATTTATTTTATCCATGAGCAGTTTAGAAGCAAGGTCCTTTTCGGTTCCAATAACGTAGTCTGCGCCGCACTCTTGTAGCTTAGATGCCACCAACATGTACGCCCAGGTGGGAACGATAGCATCTGCAGAGCAATAAACGTAGACCGCCTTTGAGGCGAAAGCCTCCCAATCATTCGATTTGATCCATGCACGAAAATCCTTTTCCTTCAACACCAATCCTTGCCATAGCTGATCTGCCAAATCAATACCAATGAGTTCTTCATTGGGTTTAAAATCAGCAAGATCCATAGCGATCAATCCACTCTCTTTAACGCGATTTACAATCTCATTCATACTTCAAAAATACAACGTTCCCATGACATAAGCAGCATTCTTTTGTGAATGGAACCATACCATTTTGGTGATTTAAAAACCCAAGAGTTCTACATAGAATAGTCACGTGAATACCTCAGGAATTGTATTTTTAGCCCATGATTTCGAAGAAAACGAAATATGGACTAAAGGCATTGAGTTATTTAGCAAAGCAGGAGGAGCGCAAGCCCATCTTAATTTCTGAAATTGCTCAGACTCAGAATATTTCTCAAAAATTCTTGGAATCGATTTTATTGGAACTCAAAAAGAAAGGGTTTGTAGGATCGAAGAAAGGGAAAGGCGGAGGATATTATTTGTTACGCTCCGGTGAGGATATTTCCATTGCGGCCGTTTTTCGTGCTCTAGAAGGTCCTATTGCATGGCTGCCATGTGTGAGCTTGAATTATTACGAGAAATGCGATGATTGCCAAGATGAGGAAAGCTGCGCATTAAATGCTGCGATGATTCAAGTGCGTGATTCCATTCTATCTGTAGTTGAAAAACAGACTATTGCGGATTTGTAGCGGTTACACGGTGAGAAGTGATCAGTAAAAAGTGAGAGGTGATTAGTAAGAAGGGAGAAGTATCCCACTCACTCTCGCACTCATTACTGCACCTAAAGTTCTACTAATTTGTGTTTAGCAGCATACATAACAATTCCCACGACGTTTTTCGCTCCGATTTTCTTCATGATACCAGCTCGATAACCATCAATCGTACGTTTACTTCGGTATAACAACAAACCAATTTCAGAAGCAGATTTCTCTTGACAGATGTACTTGATTATTTGCAATTCAACCCGACTGAATTCTACAGCTCCATCGAAACTTGGGACTACTTTCCCTTGACGTACCAATTCGCCAATCAAACACTTTGAAGTGCGATCGTTCATGTAATAGCCCGTTTCCACAGAACTTTCAATTGCCTGTAAAATTTCTTCGGGTTCATCATCTTTCGACAAATAACCGTTAGCACCACACTCCACTGCCCTTACCACAAACTCTTGATTATCAAAATAGGATAGCAATAAGATTTTCACATTGTCGTACTTTTCACGAATTTTCTTCGCGACATCAATCCCATTCATTTCGGGCATTCGGTAATCGAGTAGCACGACATCGGGAGCGTTACCTTTCATCTTCAGAAGTAGTTCTACGCCTGACTCTGCCTCAATCGTTACCTTACAATTATCGGTATCGTTTAGCATGGCTACAAGACCATCTCGGTAGATCCGCTGGTCCTCAGCTACACCAATGGTAATCTTCTTCTTCATTACAGTGATTTTCTTATTTCAACAGTGGTACCTCGTTGTTTTCGTTGTGTACGAACCATCGAGCCGTTAATATAGCGCAATCTACTAACAATGTTTTGGAGTCCGAAAGATCCTGGGTGATTTTTGGGCATAGCGATTACCCCATTGCCGTCGTCTACAATTTCTAAGTACATCGTGCGGTCTTTCATTGTTAGCAGAACGTCAATATACGAAGCTTCTGCATATTTTACGATGTTGCTCAGGAATTCCTGAACAATTCGATACATCGCTAACTCTTCATTTTGTTCTAAAATTACACTATTATCGTCTGAAATAAGAATAAAATTAACATCAATTTCTACCGTATCATTGAGTCGTGAAACCATGTAGGACAAGGAATCAGCGAGACCAAGCTCCTCCAAAGTGTAGGGCAAAAGTTCATTGCATACATTTCGCACTTTGTAGGTGGTTTCAGAAAGGGTTTTGGTCATTGCACGTTTTTGTGGACTGTCTTGAAGTTGTGCAATGTGAAAACGTAATGACGTTAGGGAAGCGCCCGTATCATCATGGAGATCTTGAGCAATGCGTTTCTGTTCGCGTTCGGTAGCGCGAATTTCCGCTTCAATTAGTCGCTTTTGATCTGCCAACTCCAGTTCTATGAGCTTATGATGTTTCTCGTACATTCGCCGCTGGTAGACAAGAACAAATACAACAATCGCAAGCGCAATGAACACCATTAACGCAGACCCAATGATTAAAAGTTCATTCATAGTCTTCGGCCCATAACAAAGCTGACCACATAAATTACATTAAGTCCAATATTGAGAATAGCGTGAATCTGCCAAAAATGAAAGCTATCCATTTCTAACAGCTCCTTACTGAATAAAAATAGGTACAAAGTTCCTGCGAAATAAATCAGCCATCCGGAGGTTAGCCAAAACATAGGCTGACGCTCGAGATATCTGTGTATCGGTCTTCTCAAAAGCGAGATATAATAACCCGCACACATGATGATGACCATCAAGCCCTCGGCATATCGCTCATTTGCCTTGAAGGGGTCCCATGCGTCGAAATAAAAGTAGTCGATGAGTGAGAATGCCAAAAACGAAACCAAAAATACACCTACAATTCCCCGCCAAAAGACTGAATCGTAGCTAAAAAAGAAAATCGCTGAGATGGCTAAAAATTCAATGTAAAAGTACGTATGAAACAATACCATGTTATTCACTCCATAAGCAAACATGATACCCGTTATCAGCTCGAAAATTCCTGTTACGGCGACATAAACAAATAATATTCGCAACGCAAATGACAAGGATTTAAAGTAGATAGCCCCAACAAGAATTGGGGCCACTATCGAGAATGCTGATATTACATGTAGGTTATTGCTCACGTTTCCTAGCTGTTTAGCGAATTCGCATTTCCACATACTCCCGGGCAAGGCAAGGATAAATCCGCCACCAAAGAGGTCAGGTCATTTTCATTGGCATCAGCACCAACTAAAACTAACTCTTTATTACCATCTTGGTCAAGTCCATAGTACATTCGAATCCCCATACACCCCTCCTGATCGAGTATATCTTGCAAAATGTCCTTACCAAAGAAATGTCCCTTTGTTTCTCCCGGGTTTTGCTTTCTGTACTCCGCGGTTAATGCGGCTCCCGCGGTTAATGAGATTGATCCTCCTTCTGTTCCATCAAATGACATAGGTTAAATTTTTATAGATTAATAAATGATTACTGACCAAAGTAGAGCGCAGAAAAATGATATTCAATGTCACATTATATTCTCATTTAATACTCATTTATGGTAATTTACTTGACACGTATAATTCACGCTTAATTCACACATTTAGTATCCGCATAAAAATCCGTACAAGTGCGCTACATTTTGCGTAATTGTTGCAGTTTCGTTGCGCACATGTAACATCGACAGAATTGTATGGTTTTTCTGTGCTTTGAATTGAATCGGAAGGAAGTTTCGTAGTTTTGCAAAAAACTTTTATATGTCAGAGAAACGTACCGAAATCGATCAGCTAGGTGAATTTGGACTCATTGAACATTTAACCAAAAACGTAAAGCTTCAACACAAATCCACTTTGAAGGGAATTGGAGATGATGCTGCGGTGTTAGCAATCAACGAAAATGAGGTACAGCTGGTTTCTACGGACACCATGATTGAGGGCGTTCATTTCAACCTGATGTATACTCCATTAAAGCACTTGGGAT
Source organism: bacterium (assembly GCA_024742305.1). Taxonomy (GTDB): domain Bacteria; phylum Bacteroidota; class Bacteroidia; order Flavobacteriales_D; family Crocinitomicaceae; genus UBA4466. The sequence continues at coordinate 174,686 of JANSYQ010000003.1, forward strand.
ACAAGCTAGTAGCGACGAATGTTTCGGACATCTGCGCCATGAACGGCACGGCAGAGCAAATTACGGTCTCCATTGCGGTTTCGAATCGTTTTCCGATTGAAGCTTTGGAAGAACTCTACGATGGAATCAAAGCTGCTTGTTCGGTTTATAAGGTCGATTTAATTGGTGGTGATACCACGTCTTCCCTTTCCGGCTTAATGCTCTCGGTTACTGTTCTTGGACGTGCAAAAAAAGAGGATGTCACATATCGCAACGGAGCAAAAGAACATGATCTCGTGGTCGTGAGCGGCGATCTTGGCGGTGCCTACATGGGACTACAAGTATTGGAGCGCGAAAAAGAAGTCTTCAATGCCAACCCGAATATTCAGCCTGATTTGGACGGGCACGACTACATCATGGAACGCCAACTAAAACCTGAGGCTCGCGTGGATGTGATTCAATTTTTGAAAGAACTGGATGTAGTGCCAACCTCCATGATAGACATCAGCGACGGACTGGCTTCTGAATTGATGCACATTTGTTCGCAAGGAAAAGTGGGCTGCCGTGTGTACGATGAAAAAATCCCGATTGATGGAAAAACATCCATGACAGCCATTGATTTTAATTTGGACCCGATTACCTGCGCGCTGAACGGTGGAGAAGATTACGAATTACTCTTCACGGTGAAGCAAGCTGATTTTGATAAAATCAAAGGGAATCCGCACATGACCGTAATTGGACACATTACCGATGCCTCTGAAGGATTGTACTATGTCGATAAGAATGGATCGATGGTAGAACTTCAAGCACAAGGCTGGAATCATTTCGACAAGGACTAAGACGCCTGTCGTACCGTTCGATTGTATTTTTCGCGCACCACGCTTTCAAAGTCTTTTCCTTTGAGCTTGGCTTCTGCCCAGGATTGAAAATCGAAGTAATCCAACGCCACACTTTCAAAGGCATCATCTCCCGTAATGGTGGCAAGTTCGTTGTATAAATCGCCCCAGTATCGGTCCACCTCAAAGCGATCATCGCATTTGACCAATTTTCCGATGAACTGTAAGAAAACTTTCTCGAAACTATACAATCGGTTGCGTGTTTTGAGAAAACGCTGCGTGCTTCTGATGGAATATGGCAGCAACTTGTCATGATTCAACTCTAAGTGAATCAATAATTCAAGGAGTTGTGTGAAGCTGATGATGTCCTCTGTTTGGTCCAGTTCATTATCGTTCAAAATACGGTTCACCCACTGTAATGCTTGGGAGAAATCGCCCACACCGATGTACGCTACGGCAACCTTAAACTCAAGAAATGCACGTCTCGCTGGTACCACCTTATCTCCAAATTCATCCAACTTCTCCTTCACTTGATCAGCAATTCCTGCTGCCTTTCCGAAATCGCCCTTTCTCAAGTTAATGCTCAACTCTATACTGTTAATGCTGGAGAATAATTTGATCTCTAAATCTTCGTTAGCCGTTACTTTGCTTGCTACCGTTTTCAACTGGTTCAAGTAAGAGATGGAACTTTTGTAGTCGCCGAGTTTGTCGGAGATATAAATAGCATTAGTCAGCACGGATACTTGCTTGTTCACCTCAATCGCAATGGGTCCGTCACAAGACTCTATCAATTCGAGGTTCTTGTGAAGCGCTTTCAAGGAATCGGACAAATTCGCCGTTGCATAATGGTAGGCGCTCATCACATGATAATAAAGGTAACGCGCTTCCGTTGTCACGTGCTCTGAAGGTTCAGGGCGATCCAATAGTTCTTTGCAAATCTCTGTGTATTGGGTCGCATCTTCTTTGGAGCGTGCCACTCCCCTTTTCGATAGATGTGTGAACAACCGGCTTTTGATCTGCCACAAAGTGGCGTAATATTGCAACGATTCGATTTGAGCGCTTTCTTGTTCCGAGAAGGCGTTCATTTGTTCATCAGAAATTCCGGAGTACCCCATCGTTTCATGAATGCGTTTTTGCTTGTTCGCGATTTCTATTACGAGTGCTGGTTTTTCGTGCTTTAAAGCTAGTTTCTCAGCACTTCTTAGCAACCTTCTACTTTGATCATATAGAGATCTATCGTACAAAATATCGGAAGCATGGAGCATTTTGTGAATTTGCGCTTCAATAGAACTGGATGCATGAAACGCGTCCAATGCACTAAGGATGTGATCATACAGTCTCTTTTTAGTAATGGAAAAACGCTTTAAGAAGGCTTCACCTTTGAAGAATTCAAACAAGGCTTTCTCATCATACGCAGGCATTTTATCGAGGTAGTCGAAAATGCGTACATAGTTGTTTTCTCCACCAATGGTATGGCGAGAGGACATCAATTTGAAGTACCTTTTTTCGGATTTTGACATGGATTGCACCAAATCAAACAAAGCCTCATTTACCTTTCCTGACATGTATAAAAATTAAAGATTCACAAGTAGTATATCTAAGGTAAGCAAAGAATGAGGACGTTTTTTGACAAACATTTGAAGTGTATAATTTATTGAGTGTTCGGCATCACAATTCTACGACAAGGTCTAGGTGATCGAAGTACATCTAACTTCGTTGCTACCTTCGTTGGTCGCCTCCGCTTTGCTTAGCTAAAGCTCCTACGCCGCAATCTTTGCTATGAAGGAGTAGCTTCGCGAAAGCAATGCTCGATATTTTTCATGTTATTCGATGCCCGATGAATTATCTAGCCCCTCGTCATATATACATTTAGCGGACCGAGAGGTACATCAATCCGACCAATAGTACATCGAGCGAAGTCGATATGTACAAAAAAAGGCACCTTAAAAAGGTGCCTTCTATTCAAAATCGTTGTGATTAGTTTGCGTTGGGATCGTCCGGGTCAGGATTATCCTCATCGGGATCTAAGTTTGGATCGGTGATGCCACCATCGTAAACTGTTCCATCTCCATTGTCCGTAGGCATACCATTATCATCTGCTCCTACTCGCGCATCTGAATTATTGTTAGAATTCGATGAACGAGCGTTTTCATCACTATCAGGAGCTTCTTGCCATACTGGCGCTTCTAATTCTTGCGCTGGAGTTAGTTCTTGCTTCTGACAAGAAACGAACCCTAGACCAAGGATTACTGCTGATATGTAAATTACTTTTTTCACTCTTTATAAATTATTATCACCGAGAGTATTAACAAATATAAGTGAATATCTCTAATCTTCCAAACTATCTGCCCTCAATTTGAGTAAAACGTATGTTCCATTGATTGAACCGTCATCGCCAATTATTTCCGCGGGCCCCTCTAGCTCCATAGCATCATCTGAAAATTTCTGCATCAATTCGATGCGTTTGCTTGTAATCTCCATGCCTTGAGAGCGGTGATCTCCCATATCTAATGCTTTCATAGAAATACTTTGGTTCACCCCTATTCCATTGTCTTTTATGAGCACCTCCAGCATTCTGCCTTTTTTCTCAATATTGATTTCAATGAGTCCTTTTTTGTCTTCCTGAGGAAGAATTCCGTGGATAATACTATTCTCGATAAAGGGTTGTAAGATCATCGCTGGAATTTTGTACAACTCCAAATCAATGTCGTTTGTAGTGATTTTGTATTCAAAACGATCTTTAAATCGCATGGATTCTAGCGACAAGTACAATTCTATTCTTGAAACTTCTTCTTCCAGGGTGATGCTATTATCCTCCACCGATGCTGAATCTAGATTCTTTCGGATCAATTTGGCAAAGTTAGTGAGGTACTTGTTGGCTGATAAACGATCCCGCGTATTGATAAAATACTGAATTGAGTTCAACGAGTTGAAGATGAAATGTCGGTTCATACTCGCATTCAAAGACTTCTGCTCCAGTGCCAACAATCGCGCTTTGTAGGTCAACATTTCGTTTTCATTCACCTGTTTAATACGCCTTAAACGCAATCGGAACGTTAGTATCACGATTCCTACGCCGCCCATGATACAAAGTGCAATAAACCACCATGTTTTGTAAAATGCCTCTTCAATAATGAATGGAATGGCAATCGGCTCTGATCGCCTTCCTTCCAAATCTACCGCTCGTACCATGAGCTTGTAGTCGCCTGCAGGTAAGTTTGTATAGGTAATTGACGCTACAGAAGACATCGGCGACCACTCGTTGTTCAATCCTACTAATTTGAATTGATACTTGAGTTCTTTGTGGTTTACTAGCGCGATGCCATCAAAATCGAAAACGAGGTTGTTTTTATTGAACGGAAACACCATTTGTTCAGGAATTCCACTCGGCAAGATGTTATCGCTGTACAATGAATAATCGAACGGGGCGTAATTCAGCAAAATGGATTTCAGATGAATTAAGGGCTTTTTGGCTCCTACTCCTGAAAAACCTTCGTGAAACTTTACAAGGCCGTTAGAGGTTCCAAAGTAAAAGGTGCCATCTTCATTAAAAAAACCGGAGTTCAAATTGGTCTCTACATCAGGAATTCCGTCTCCGGGACCGTAGCGTTTCACTTTAAATCCTTCTTGCGACTCCGAGATTAGGAGAAGTCCATTATTGGTACCTACGTATAACTTCTTGTTGCGGTACTTCATAAAGTTCACGATGTTCGCTCGAGGATCGTCTTGCAGCAATCGAAGCTGAGAAAAATCTCCGTTCTTCCAACGAAATAGCCCTGATTCGGATCCCATCCAAAGTGTACCTGTTGCATCCGCGACAATGCTATAGTACACCCTCCCCATACTCTCAGGGATGGGATAGAAATCTCCATTTCGATAAACGAAGGCCCCCAAATTACTAACGCAATACAATACGCCGTTAAGGATTTCCATATCACGAACAGTACCGAGGTACTCGTTGTCGCGCTTTCCAACCTTCGTGAACTTCCCATTTCGATACAAACTAACACCATCGTTTCCTCCGATGTACATGGATTTGTTGTCTAAGCGTTCAAAACAAACAATTTTGGATCCGGGTAGGCCGGGTTCTTTGTGCTTGTACAATACATTTACATCGCCCGATCTATCAATCGAAATGAGTGCATTTTGAGAACCGAACCAATCTTTTCCGTCAACATTCTTAACGGCTGCCCAAATGATATCGCTCGTTCCTGGAGCATCCACTCGGTACATTGGCTCGCCTTTTGGCTTGTGTAAAATCCCTTGATCGAATGTTCCGTAAAAATAATCGCCATTGGATCGCTCGAAACCACATGTGACCAAATCGGACAAAAAGCCTGAACTTTGATCAAAATATTGAAAACGCATACCTGGAAATCGGAAAACACCTTTTCCTTCCGATCCAATCCAAACGTTGTTATTCACGTCTTCATAAACACATTGAATTCTTTCAACCGGAAGCCCATTTTTTTGATTGTAGATGTACTTCTCTCCGTCGGGATGTATGGACACAACTCCCTGATTACCATGAAGCCAAATCGTTTTGTCGCTAGCGATGTAACAACCACGAATAGAGCTCAATCCGTCTGGATTCAATTCTGTAATTCGATTGGTTTTTAGGTTCATACGAATAAGCAAAGAATCGTAGGTGGTTGCAATAATTTCATTCTCATCGCCCGTGACTCCCGAAAAGCTATGGTCGCCAAATTCTGATAGAACATTGAAGCGCTTTAAATCTTCTGTAACGACCAAACCTTCTCGCATAGCCAAATAGAGTTTTCCGCTATTCACATGTCCTCCTCTTACGCGCTGAGACGTCAACTTGATGTTGTTTCCCTTCGTGAGTTTCTCTAATTCGATGTTGATCAGTTGACCGTTTCTCAATTCAAAAAGCCCTCCGCTGTTGGAACAAATAATCAAGCGGTCCTTAAATTTCAGTATTTGCTCTACGGGACGTGACTTATCCTCGCCGGTGAAACTGTAATTTTTAATGACATTTCCTTCAATGGAAGATATTCCTCCATCGTGCCCAACCCAAAGGGTATTATCGATAAACACGAGACTAGTAATACGATTGTTTAGCAAACCTTCCCGTGCCGTGTAGGGAACGAAATCTTCACCATTAAATCGTGTCAACCCTCCAATGGTACCGATCCACAAATAGCCTTCTTTGTCTTGTGCGATAGCATTGACCTGAGACTGTGGAAGCCCTTCCTCTGTGCTGTATGTCACAAAGGAATACTTCTGACTGGAAGCAGTAAATGAAATGGATACGAGAAGTAGTAATAGCGCTATGCTTCGCATTAGAGTTCTTTGAGCATTTTCACAAAGTCTGTTACTCTATTTCGAGCAATGGGAACGCGAATATCACCTTCTAAAACGGCAAAGTGTCCGTCTTCATTAACGTATTCACGCATCATATTCAAGTTGATAATGTGTGATTTATGAACGCGGCTAAATTTCGATGGATTTAATAAGTTCTCGTAAATTTTCAAAGTTCTTGTATCCAAATAGCGCGATCCATCTTTGAAATAGATGGTTGTGCAGTTTCCGCTTGCCTCGAGGTGTGTGATGGTATTGTCATCGACCAACTTTAACCCTTTGGTATGAGAAATAGCGATTCGGTTGCTCGTTTTATTGTTGAGAAGATTGTGCGAAAGGTCCTTCAACGAATCGAAATACGTGGAGTAATTCTCCGGAGTTTCATTGAATACACTTCGCGTTTCTTTTACACGTTCTACGGCCAATTGTAGCTCTTCAATATCTACCGGTTTTAATAAATAATATACTGCACTGGCATTGAACGCGCGAATGGCGTAATCCTTAAATGCTGTAACGAATACAACGAGAAAATCTTTGTTTTCTATCTCCTCAAGCAATTCAAACCCTTCGGCTCCTGATGGCATTCTAATGTCTAGAAACACAACATCAGGGTTGGATGATTCGATGATTGCTTTTGCCTGTTCTTTTCGGGAAGCTTCTCCTATGACTTCCACATCTGGGCAGTATTCTTCCAGCATCATAGACAGGTTTTTTCTCGCAAATTCCTCGTCATCAACAACCAGTGCTCTTAATTTCATATTCCGTACAGTTTAAGTTCTATATCGAATATAGTACTTTCCATAGACTTCGATTAGAAAAATGTAGTGGTAGCATTTTCATTTGAACCACTTAAAATTCTCATAGGAACCGTTCAATAAACCCTAGTGGCACTTTAGGTTTTTTCTAGAACTTCAGGGGTTAAACTCTGTATATTAGCTACATATCAACCCCACAAAACACGACTTATGAATACAAATTTACATTCTACCCGCCAGTTTATCTGGATCTTTAATGATAACGGAAACTAAGAATTTTTTAGTTCCGTAGGAAATCCCGACAATTACAGGATGTCGGGATTTTTTTGTGCTTAAAAATCTCCTCGGATACGGCCGGATGCTTCTCACATAGCGGCTTTCAAAACCTCTCTCACCTCTTTCATTGCCTCTAAATGCGCCATGTGTCCTGCTTCGACCACATGAAAGTTCTCCATTTGATTTACCATCAACTGCTCCATTCGTTCTTTCGGGGCAATGGGATCATTTTCTCCCTGAACAACGATCAACTCCAACTCTCCACTGAAAACAACTTCAGAAAAATCCCGCCGCTGACTCATCGCAATACTTGCCCTACCAATCGCTTCAGAACTAATTTGACTCGCCTCTTGAATTAGGGTCTTGACTTCCTTCGGGTGATTTTCAGGTGCTTGAAATAAGTTTGGGATTGCCTCGGAGACAAAACGCTCTTTTTTGGTTTGAACCAACTTCGCTACGCGATTACGATCCTCTACTTTCTGCTCAGAGTCGAACCAAACGTTGGAATTCATCAAAATAACCTTTGTGCAGCGTTCATCCATTTCTTGCAATTCAAGGGCAACATAACCGCCCATGGAATGTCCAATCACGCCGTAAGAATTGACGCCTTCCTTATCCAACACCTCTTGAACAGCTTGCGCCATGGACTGCATCGAGTCGATGTGTTGCAAATCACTTTGTCCATGACCGGGTAGATCAATTAAAATGAGGTTAGCATACTCCTCCAAGCGCAGCACCGACCACATGCTTATGGACTCCAAGAAGCCGTGAAGGCAGACGAATGTTTTATAGCGAGCCCGGGCTTCAGCACCTCGAGAGTCTCGGCGATCTTCAGCCTTGACTCTTTCAATTACTTTGTAATGAAGCATTAAGAATTCATGATGTCCTCAATCTCGTCGGCTTCAATTGGAATGCTTCCCATCAAATTCAAGGGAGCTCCGGATTCCTGAACTACCAAATCGTCTTCCAAACGAATTCCTAAATTTTCTTCCGGAATGTAGATTCCAGGCTCACAAGTAAAGACCATTCCTGGCTTCATAGGCTTGTTCCAAGGTCCAACATCGTGCGTATCTAGTCCAATGTAATGAGAGGTTCCGTGCATGAAATACTTCTTGTATGCCGGCCAGTTAGGATCTTGATTCTTCACATCCGTTTTATCCAAAAGCTTCAGGTCGATAAGCTCTGCTTCCATCAACTTCCCAACTTCTTTATGGTATTCTGCGAGCATAGTTCCAGGAACCAACATTTGTTCTGCTGCTTTCTTCACTCGAAGTACGGCGTTGTATACTGCCTTTTGTCGCTCGGTATAACGCCCATTTACTGGGAAACTTCTTGTGAGATCTGATGCATAATTGGCGTATTCAGCACCTACATCCAATAAGATTACATCACCATCTTTACACTGTCCGTTGTTTTGGATGTAGTGTAAAACACATGCATTCGCACCGGAAGCAACAATTGGGGTGTACGCAAATCCTTTAGAACGCTGACGAACAAACTCGTGCAACAATTCCGCTTCGATTTCATATTCCCAAACACCCGGCTTGATAAACTTCAATAGACGCTCAATTCCCGCTTTCGTCAAATTACATGCTTGCTGCATCAATTCAATTTCAATTGGATGTTTGATGGAACGAATCTCGTGCATAATTGGCGCACTACGCAATGTTTGATGTCCCGGATACTCTGCTTTGATCTTCTTAATGAAGCGATCTTCGCGCGTTTCAACGGTAGTATCGGAGCGCAAATGCTCATTGGTATTTAAATAGATAAACGATGTTTCGCTCATCAATTCTTTCATGACACGATCAAAGTCGTTCAACCAATACACGGTTTTAATTCCTGAAACTTCGAATGCGGCATCTTTATCGAGTTTTTCTCCTTCCCAAACTGCAATGTGTGCATTGGTTTCTCGAAGAAATAGAATTTCGCGATGTTCAGGTTTTGTGGCGTTTGGCGCAATCACCAAAATACTTTCTTCTTGATCTACTCCCGATAAATGCAATATGTCCCGATGCTGCTGAAAAGGCATGGTGCTATCGGCGCTAATTGGGTAGATATCATTAGAATTGAAAACCGCCAATGCGTCGTCTTGCATAAGATTTACGAAGCGCTCGCGATTGTGAATGTAAAGTGCTTTGTCTATTCGATCGTATTTCATAAAAGTGTTATTCCTAGTTTGACGCGAAAAATACAGTTTCTCTTTCGAATAGGCAGGAATAAATGGAAAAAGTCATCTCGACAAGGAAGTATACTTCGAGTTACTTCGACAAGCTCAGTACGGCGTTATCAGTATACCGTCTTAATCTACTCGATGTAGATTTCGTGACAATAATAGCTATGTAGGAGAAGTAGCTTCTCGAAAGCAAAGCGGAATTAAAGTACATCTAACTTCGTTGCTGCCTTCAGCGGTCGACTCCGCTCGATGTACTTCATTTTTACATCGTAAATAGATTACGTTCTGCGCTCACATCTTTGTATCGTAAACATTATAAGTGAACGTCATGGAAGCAACAAATTTCAATTTCAATGTACAGAGTATTTTATTCGAATCCAACGATCCGGAGGTAATTATGCGCGGAACGATGATGAAGGGAGTAATGCAGTATGAGTCGGAAATTGTTCTCACCCATACTCAGTTAAACATGGTTATTAATTTGTTGCAACGACAAAACGCCGAAACCACTATTCACGATCTTATTTCGAGCGAGCCGATGTACGATGGCGTTTTGCTTTACTCAGGTACTTTTGCGGAGTTACCGAATGCTTCCATCGCATTGGACGCTATTTCTACTGATGAGCCGATGAAGCAGATTCGTGCCTAACCACTATGCACCCAACGAATTTGCGTAACCTTTCGTTATTTTTTTCGTAGCTTAGCTGTAACATATGTTGCCGTCTAATTGTTACACTCAATAGACTAAAACAATTAAAATGCAGAACATGCTTAAGAAAGGTATTCTACTTATCGGAATTTCATCATTTGTTTTGTCCTCATGCATTGAGCACGAGGTAATTCCGCCACCTGAGCCAACAGTTGAGTTAAACTGTAGCTTCTACGGTGAAGTAAATGGAGCTCCTGTGGAGTTCACTGAGAATGTACTTGGTTATTCGAACAATTGCACGTCTGCAAAGTACATCCTTCCGCCACCTGATTTCTCTGAGGCGGTATATTTCGCAGAAATGTCTTCCAACCAAATTGCTACTTCGGTTAAAATTGGATTGGGTGCTGCAACATGGGATGCAAGTTTGACAGCCGAGCCTACCTTGGCGACGTTCAATGGTTTCTTTCAGCAGAATTTATTCCCTGCGTACTCCGACGATGCTCTTCAAGGATTTGAAGCAACATATCGAGATGGAACAGGTCGCGAGTGGAAGTCGAGCGAAACAAGCGTAAATGTGCAGAATGTAGAATTCACTGGAGTTGTGCAGGAATCAGATAATAGCGGAGACTACTCCAAATTCATTTGTAATTTCGATTGCTGGATGTACAGTTTGCACCCTGACAGTCTTGCATTAAACCCACCGGTAATCCAGTTGGATTCTGTCCACATGGAAAATGCCGTTTACGAAGGTTGGTTCTGCCGATAAAAGCTATTGAGACGTGATCACATGACCGACTCGGAAATGGATCAAAACATCAAAATAGCGATCGTTGGTGATTACAATTTCACTTATAATTCGCATCACGCGACAAACCTTGCGATTGACCATTCTGCCCAATTTCTAGAAATAGAGGTTAGTTACTACTGGATCAAATTAGCGGAATTCATCAAGTTTCGACCGCAGCAATTTGAAGAATATGACGCGATTTGGGTGGCACCTGGTCCTATCAAGAATCCATTCTTTCTGCATGGCATAATAAAAGAAATTGTTTCGAAAAACCTACCTGTTTTAATCACCGGAGAAGGCTATCGAACGATGGTCGAGGTTTTGGTTCAAATGTACCAGCTAAACTCCAAGGGAGAAAAACTGATTTCTGAAAATTTGGTGGAAGGCGAGCAGTTTGAAAAGATTCATATCGCGCCGCATTCCGATGCATTTATCAAGCTCTATGAGAACTATTCCAAAGTGGAGTTGACTTCATCGAGATATAGCTTGTATCCACAATTAATCAATGCTTTGGTTGACGACATAGCCGATGTCGAGGCATATAACCAATTCGAAGACCCTGAAATTATCAGCCTCAAAAATCATGATTTCTTTGTGGGGTGCGGATTCTGCCCACAAATTAGTTCTACCCGTGAAATTCCGCATCCGGTTATTTACACGTTCATGAAAATGGCGCTCGCTAAGACGAATGATTCTAAGAAAGTTTCTTAAAGGGAAAAAGCTGAAGGCTTTTTACCTTCCACTTTTCACCTCTTTCGTTCCACCTCTCACCAAAGTTCTACTTCCGCCCAAAATCTGCTGGAATTTCTCCCCAAACCTTCGTTTCCCATTTGAGAATTGGATTTTGAAATGAATGTTGTGCCAACCATGCCTCAGCGCGATTAATGAGTGCAGCTACCTCTCCACTCGGCCGGGCTTTTGTTTTGCATTTTTTTGCTTTGATCCAGCCCATCGCAATTTTCGAATCCGAGTAAATTGGCATTGTTTGAAACTTCGGATCATCCTGTTTACTGAAGTAAGCCAAGGCATGCACAAGCGCCAAAAACTCTCCAATATTATTGGTTCCACCGTTGTAAGGTCCTTGACGAAACAGCACCTGATCGCGATCGAAGGTCCAAATGCCTTGATACTCCATAACGCCCGTCATTTCGTTACAAGCGGCATCTACAGCAAGACTCAATTCTATGGGCTCTCCAATTTTTGCGATTTGTTCTTCGGAGAGATCCTGCGTCTTCCGAAAGTCTTTTCCTTTGTAGGCTTCAGGACCCTCTTTTAGTGCTTTCTCTGCCAAAACTTTACTTCCAAACGTCTTGAAATGATCTCTTGGAACTCCTTTGAGTTTCCTTTGAGCAACGTCCCAATCGGTGTAAATTCCTGAGTTATCTCCGTCCCATATTACGTAGTAACGCGTCTTCTTTTTCTTGGGCGTTGACTTCACAGCCCCCGGATTTTTAAAAGCTGCCTCGGCCTCACTTCGCGTTGGGAAAGACTTATATTTTGCACCGGAATACCCTTGAATCAAGGTCTTTACCTCATCCCAAGATTCGAAAACGCCCGTTTTCTTCCCTTCCCATACTACGTAATATTTTTTTGTCATGCCGTTCGTCCTGAAAATCGACGTCTAATATATCTAAATCTATCGTTGGCGTAAAACAATGGAAACTTTTTTTATACAAATAGTTTCCATAGTGGAAATAGTTTCTACATTTGTCGCATGGATGAAAAAAGATTGGAAATTTTAGAACGCGCCTCAACCGTCTACATGCGGCTTGGAATTAAAAGCGTTACCATGGACGATCTTGCGCGGGAGCTGGGTATATCGAAGAAAACAATTTATAAATACTTCGACGATAAATCAGATCTAGTGCGCTCAATCGTGCGTATGAAAACAGAGATGGATCAGGCCCTCTGTATGAATTGCATCAATCAAAACGGAAACGCAATTGATGACTTGATACAGGTGAGCAAACTCATTGCCGAGCATATTGGTAATGTGAACCCCACTGTTTTTCATGATGTCCGAAAGTATCACCCCGACGCATGGCAAGTAATGGAAAACCATCGCTGGGGATTCGTACTGAATACGATTGTTAACAACATCGAAAAAGGCCAAGAAGAAGGAATTTTTCGTGACGACCTAAACCCTCAGGTTATTGGTCGCGTGTATGTTTCATCCATGGACACCCTCTTTAATCCGGACATTTTTCCGTGGCCAAAATTCACTTTTCAGGAAGTGTATTCGGAAGTGATCCGTTACCATATCAAAGGGCTCGTGAACGATAACGGGCTGGAATACTTACGTCAAAAAATTTATAATGGAGAATTCTAAATTTCTACTGGCAGCTTTGTTGCTTTGGGCAGGTACATCCTTCGCTCAAACCTCCAGCTTCAGTTTAGAAGAAGCAAAATCGTATGCACTCGAAAACCACATTTCTGTATTGAATGCAGAACAAGATGTCATCGCTGCTGAATACCAAAGACGGGAAACGGTTGCCATGGGACTTCCTCAAATGAACGCGACGGGTAGCTTTAACAATTTCCTTAATCTACCGGTTCAGGTACTGGATGCATCCTTCTTTGGTGGTCAACCGGGAGAGCTTATCTCTTTCCGAGCTGGAACGGACTACAGTTCATCTTTTAACCTCAACGTTAATCAGTTAGTTTTTAGTGGTTCGTACATCGTTGGATTGAAGTTGTCTAAGCACTACGCTGGCATGAAGACCAACGCAGCTTCCTTATCCAAAGAGGAAGTAATTTACAATTTGGTTCAGGCTTACGAGCTTGCGGCAGTTTCGAAAGAGAACCTCAAGTTCATGGACTCCATGGTTCAAATAACACAGGAGCTAGTAGACAAGCAGCAGAACTATTTGGAACTTGGGTTGATTCTACAAGAAGATATGGATCAATTGAACTATAGCTTACTCACTGCAAAGCAATCAAAAACGCAAGCCGAAGTGCAGCATCAAAATGCCTTGGAGTTGGTGAAGTTCTCTATGGGCTATCCAATGGATCAACCGATTGAGATTTCGTCATCACCTGAAGACTTAATGAGTACACCGGGTATGACCGGGGGTGATGTGAAAACCAATCTCACCTATCAGGTAATGAACGATCAGGTTACCTTACAAGAATACGTTGTGAAAAACGATCAATCTGCGTATTTACCAACGTTGAATGCCTATTTACAGCACGGATTCAATGCGTATCGAAATGAATTCGACTTTTTTGATTCGAACGAAGAATGGTTCACTCAGACGCAATGGGGGTTACAATTGAACATACCAATTTTATCCAGTGGTCAGCGTTACTACAAAACGGCGCAGTCAAAAGTAGCCTTGCTTCAAGCTCAGAACAATTTGGAGCAAATGGAGCAAACATTGAACATGCAGTCACTTCAAGCGAAGAACAATTTGGAAAGTGCCCGTTCGAACTACAATCTCCAGCAAGAGAATGTACGTTTGGCACAATCCATTTACGAGAATGAATTGGCAAAAGAAGAAATCGGAAAAGGGAACTCCATTATGGTCACTCAGAAATACAATCAATTGGTGATGGCGCAAGCTCAGCTAGTTGGTTCTACTTTGGAGTTGCTTCAAGCACAACTGGAGCTCAACAAAATTTATAACAATCTATTACCTAACGGACAACAATAGCGACATGAAAAAACAAGCAATCATATACGCATTCCTCCTTGGATCGGCATTTATTATTCCAGCCTGTGCTCCAGCTGAGGACAAAGAAAAAGATGAAAAAAAGGAAGGATCCGCTTCACTCGTTGAACTGGCTGAAGTAGAGTTGACCTCTTTCGAACACCGCATTCGCGTTCAAGGAAACGTGGAAACAGATGAAGATGTCATGCTAACCGCTGAAATGGGAGGACTTATTACTTCCGTACGCGTGAAAGAAGGGCAAGTGGTGAATAAAGGAACCATTATCGCAACAGTGGATGCTGCTGTTTTGAACTCGAACATGCAAGAGTTGAAAACGCAGTTGGAGTTTGCCGAGTACATGCTTGAAAAGCAAGAAGAGTTGAACAGACGAGGTGTTGGTTCTGAGTTCGAATTAGAACAAGCAAAAAATCAAGTAAACTCTTTGAAAGCAAGCATGAGCTCTCTCGGAACGCAGCAAGGGAAAGCCATCATCCGTGCTCCTTTCAAAGGCACCATTGATCAAGTATACGCTGTGAAAGGTCAAATGGCTGGACCATCTGCTCCGGTAGTTCGCTTGGTGAACAGTAATGAAGTGGACATCACGGCATCTATCTCAGAGAAGCACTTCCGCAGTGTAAAGGAAGGAACAGAAATGCAAGTTTCCTTTCCAAATTACGGAGACATCAAAATGGACCTAAAAGTAGAAACGGTAGGAAATTACATTGAACCAACCAACCGTACCTTCCGCATTAAAACAACCATTAAAGACAACAAGGAATTGCTACCGAACATGTTGGCGGAAATTAGCATTACGGACCTTTACGTTGAAGAGGGAACTGTAATTCCAGCAGAAGCCATTCTGATTGACCAAGAAAGCAACGACTATGTGTATGTAGTGGATACTGTTGATGGAAAACAAATAGCTCAAAAAGTAAACATCGAGGTGATTGAACGCTATGAAGGTCGCGCTTTGATTAAAGATGGAGCTGTTTCTCCAGGACAAAAAGTGGTAGTCAAAGGTGCACGAGGCATCGGAAATGGAACTGCCATTAAAACTAGCGAATCCAAGTAAGAACGCTTAGAAATGGAAAAGAAAACAAAAGGTTTTGGGTTATCGACCCTTGCCGTAAACAATAGAAAAACCGTCTTCCTGATCGCCATTGTGATCATTTTTGGAGGATTGGGTGCCTATCAATCAATGCCGAAAGAGAATTTCCCGGAGCTTCAAATTCCGGAAATCTATGTAGGTATTGCGAAACCAGGTTCATCGCCTGAATACATGTCGGAGAAAATTGGTAAAGCCATCGAAAAAGAGATTGGCGGTATCAAATTGGTGGAAGAAATTAACACCAACTCGGTACATGGATATACGACCATTCGCGTTGAGTTTGACTTTAAAATGCCTGCGGATAAAGCACTTCAAAAAGTAAAAGACGCCGTTGATGATGCCCGTGCTGATGGCAGTTTCCCGGACCTTCCAGTAGAACCAAACATCTTCGAGTTGGACCCATCGGAAATGCCGATCATGAACATCAACCTTCGTGGTGACGATGCGCAAAAACTGAAGGAAATCGCTGAAGAGTTGGAGGATTTGATTGAGGAGCTACCAGAAATCAGTGAAGTAGACATTCGCGGTATTCAAGAGCAAGAAATGCGTGTGGATATCGACCCGATTAAAGCAAATGCTGTCAACGTTACCATTGACGACATTCAAAACGCGATTAATGCAGAGCACCAAAACATTCCGGGAGGTGAAATCCTGATGGACGGTATCCGAAAAACGGTGCGTGTTGACGGTGAATTCAAGAACGCTGAGGAATTGAAACGCATCATTGTGAAGCAAGATGATTTTCTTCCGGTGTACCTCGAAGATGTTGCCGAAGTACGATTTGCCAACGGTGACACCACTTCGTATGCACGTGAATTTGGGAATCCGGTAGTGATGCTCGACGTGAAGAAACAAGGTGGACAAAACCTGTTGGACGCGGCAGACAAAATCAATGCAATTATCGCAGAAGCGAAAGCAGATGGAACGATTCCAGCGAGTGTAAACGTATCCATTACCAGTGATCAATCAAACAACACCCGCGAGATGGTGTCCAACCTTTTGAACTCTATCATTTTCGGGATTCTATTGGTTGTTGGCGTACTCTTGTTCTTCCTCGGATTGCGAAATGCCCTCTTTGTTGGGGTGGCGATTCCACTCTCGATGCTGATGTCCTTCCTGATATTAAATGCGATGGGTGTTACGATGAACGTAATGGTATTGTTCTCATTGGTACTCGCACTCGGAATGCTCGTGGATAACGGAATTGTGACCGTCGAAAACATCTATCGTAATATGTCGGAAGGAAAAACCGCCACGCGCGCTGTTATTGAAGGTGTAGGAGAAATCGCCATGCCGATTATTGCTTCTACCGCAACGACATTGGCAGCCTTCATACCTTTGGCAATTTGGCCGGGGATTATGGGAGAGTTCATGAAGTTCTTACCGATCACCTTAATCATCGTATTGGGATCATCCCTTTTCGTAGCGTTGGTGATTAACCCAGTTTTGGCCGCAACCTACATGAAGGTAACTGAGAAAAAACCGCGTCGCAAGCGTGTGCTAATCATTTCAGGCGTCTTGGTTGGAATCGGTATGCTTGCTGTAGTTTCGGGAGTGTTAGCTTTTGGAAATCTATTGATAGCCATTGCGATATTGTCTATCTTAAACTTATTTGTTCTTTCCCCGGGAGCGAAACGCTTCCAAAATGGGTTCCTACCACGTTTGGAAAATGCTTATGAACGCTTCTTAACCTTCGCTTTGAGAGGTGCGCGACCATTGTACTTCTTCTTTGGAACATTGGGACTCTTGGTTCTGTCCTTCGTACTGATGGTGGTTTTCCCACCGAAAGTTGATTTCTTCCCGATTAACGAGCCGAACTACGTGAACGTATTCGTTTCGCATCCAATTGGAACAGACATCAATGTAACGAACGAGACCACGCTAGAAATTGAGGAGAAACTCATGGGAGATAACGGAATTCTTCGCAAATACATGAAAGATTCCGCTTCTGTTGCACAAGACAAACGTTTGATTCGTTCCGTGATTTCACAAGTGGGAGAAGGAACTTCTGATCCCGCGGCAGGCGTGCAGATGGGGAACACTCCTCACAAATCAAGAATCACCGTAAACTTTACGGAGTTCCGCCACAGAAACGGTGTAATGACTTCAGACATTCTCCGCGAAATTCAGCAAGGACTGAAAGATCAGTTCACCGCGGAGGTTGAAATCACCGTAGATAAGGAGGCCAATGGCCCGCCGCAAGGTCCTCCAGTAAATATTGAGGTAACCGGTAAGGTTGACTACGGTTTATTGATTGCAGAGGCAGAAAAAATCAAGGACTTCTTGACATCAAAGAATGTGAAAGGAGTGGAAACGCTCAAGCTAAACGTTCAGGCGAATCGTCCGGAAATTCCGATTGTTGTCGACCGTGACCAAGTACGAAAATTGAATGCATCAACCTATCAGGTTGGGATGGCGATTCGTAAAGCATTACTTGGAGAAGACGTAACTACCTATACGAAAGGAGAAGACTCCTACGACCTAATGTTGCGCTTCAACAAGAGCAATCGTGAGAGTTTCGATGCCCTATTGGATCAGCGATTGATTTTCCGTAATAACAAAGGAAAATTGTTGAACATTCCAATTCGATCCGTCGTAGAAGACCCGAAAGAGGTGACCTCCTACACTGGAGTCGTTCGAAAGGACCAAGTTCCGCAGGTAACGATTTCTTCCAATGTAACCGAAGGTTCCAACGCTAACGAGGTAGTTGCTAAACTGAAGGAACATATGGAAGAGTACGAAAAACAAGGCTCGATGATAGACGGTGTAACGTACAAATTCACTGGTCAGCAGGAAGAGCAAGAAAAAGAAATGGCTTTCCTTGGAAACGCATTGATGATTGCCGTATTCCTGATATTATTGATCATTGTGGCGCAGTTTAATTCTTACTCTATGCCAACGGTGATTATGTTGACGGTGCTCCTCTCGTTGATTGGTGTACTCCTTGGGTTACTTATCAGCCGTCAAAACTTCGTAATCATCATGACGATGATTGGTGTGATCTCGCTTGCGGGAGTCGTGGTGAACAACGCCATCGTATTGATTGACTACACGAATCAAATACGCAAGCGACGACGCGAAGAATTGCAATTGGGCGAATTCGATCAGTTGCCATACGAGGAAATCGTTAAAGCGGCTATTCAAGGTGGAAAAACACGATTGCGTCCGGTATTGCTAACGGCTATCACTACCATTTTGGGATTGATTCCATTGGCGATTGGGTTCAACATCGACTTCTTTACTTTGCTTTCAGAGTACGATGCGAACATTTATTTTGGTGGAGATAACAATATCTTCTTCGCACCGCTTTCTTGGGCGATTATCTATGGTCTTACCTTCGCAACGTTCCTAACGTTGGTTATTATCCCGGCCTTGTATCTATTGATGCACCAATTAAAGGTGTGGATCTACAAAGTTGGTAATTGGCAGATGCGAAGTAATATCTAGTAGTAGCCAGTTTAAGTTACGAAGCCCTCATTCTTAGGATGGGGGCTTTTTCGTTTCTCAAAGGCTCAAAACTAGTCTTACCGAGTTACTTCTTTATTTCTCTCCTGATGAGACAACTTCCTAGTTAAAAGTAATGTATATTTTTTACCACGAGAGCGTAAGGAACACTATGGAACTTGGGAAAAGTTGCTTGAGAGAGGTACACTATAATATGACTTCGTTATAATTCCCACTGCCCGCCGAAAGGAACGGTCTCATCGACTCTCAGTTGTGGTGATCTTGCAAATATCTAGACAATCTATCCTCATGCGTAGTGCAGAATAAAAGGAAATACTGCTGATATTCAAGCATCTAACCTCTTGTATTTCCGCTATACACGCTAAGAACTCCGAAAAATAATGAAGGAGAGGCATGAATCGATGAAATCTATATGCATGCATAGTACGTGCCGCTTGACATTAAAAGGGTCCGTTCTTCTTTTAGCTTCATAAATCCTTGTTTTATCGAAAAATAAGTCCTGTTTGACGAATAATTGGATTTTTTTCATTATTTAGGAATCCAAGCATTTGATCTACTTCCTTTCTATGAACACTTCGTTTTACCCCACCAATCAACAAAAAAGTTCAATAGAATTAACATTTACCTAACATTGGACTGGAAGAAATTTTGAGAATTAAGGAATTGAAATGCAAATTTCTTTTTTCAATCTGAATTTCATCTGTATCTTTGTACTGTAAAGATTGATTTAGTATTTGATATTATAATCAAACTAGAAGTCTTTTTCAGTGAATAGTGGTTAGGTTAGGTTATGGTAAAAGCAGCTCGCCCGAGTTGCTTTTACTTTTTTAGGTATATATATTTTGTGTTAAGGACCTTCTTACCAAAAGACCAGTTTTTACATATTCTTAATCTTTCCTAAATCAAACAAAGAAGTGCTGCGATAAGTTACACCAGCTCTGTGACAATATTTTGAAGCCATCATCGTTTCTACTAACAACGACTTCTATGAAACTCTTACTCACTTTCCTCATTATTATTTGTTTCGGCGCCCTTTCGTGCAAGAAGAAAAGTGTGAATTGTGGTTTGGACTGCGGAACGCAATCTGAAGAATTGCTTTTTCAAACAGGTTTCACCAACACTGTATTGACCAACGGTGAATATTTCAATGTGTACTTCTCAGGCACGGACCCTCAACTTTCAGAAAAAAACAATTGGAGCGCTTTCATAGATCATTCAAATGTGGGGTTCGTCGAAATCGGTTACGAAGATGGCAATGACACTCAACGAAAAGCCTCAATAGTAGCTGACCCTGATAGCACGGCCAATTCTGTTCTAAAGTTTCAGCTGATGGAGCCTCACATCAAAGAAGGAAAAAATTACAAAGGCCGGGTACAACTTAGCGTTCACGACAACCAATGCATCAAGGAAATTTACCAAACTGTTCGACTGAAACTGCACCCTGACATGGTCGAATTTCAGCAGCGAAGCGATCGCTTGTTTTGGTTTACCCTTGCAGAATTTTGGAATAACGGCGCTTGGACGAAAGAAAGAAATCCTTTCCGGGTTTCGTTGAATTTATTCAAAGAAGAAGGAACCGGCAACCCTGTGAATTTTCGTGTAAAGTCAGATTACCGCAAATGCCGCACTTGCGAATGGAAAGAAGTTTGGGGAGAAACTGCCACCCATTTCCCTCTTGTTTATGGTGAATGGATGGAAATTGAAATGTACATCAAGGAAGGTGATGCAGATAATGGACGCTTTTACATGGCTGTCACTCCTGAAAACGGATCAAAAATCACCCTTTTTGACATCAATAACACAACACAACACCCGAAAGAAAAATGTCCTGACGGTTTCACACACTTTGAACCTTTAAAAGTGTACACCTCAGATGACGACATCAATCACATGAAAAATGCCGGTAAAGAGCTTTCGTTGTTTTGGGATGATTGGCAACTATACATAAACAAGACACCCTGATTCAATGCATGTTCGGTGATAGCCAGCGTTCCATGTCTTCAACTGAATACCCTTTTCGATTCGCTAGCGACTCCACTTGTTCCCGAGTGATTCTTCCTACGCCAAAATATTTGGACTCTGAATGTGCGAAATACCAACCGCTAACGCTTGCCGTTGGATACATAGCTAGGCTGTCGGTTAAAGAAACTCCGGTGCGTTCTTCCGCTTCGAGCAATTGAAACAACCCGATTTTTTCAGTGTGATCTGGGCACGCAGGATATCCCGGTGCTGGTCGGATTCCTTGGTATGCTTCCTTAATCAGCGCCTCGTTATCCAATGACTCTTCTTGGGCGTATCCCCAAATTTCCTTTCGTACTTTCTCGTGCAAATACTCGGCAAATGCTTCTGCCAAACGATCAGCTAACGCTTTCAAAAGGATGGAGTTGTAATCGTCATGATCGGCTTCAAACGCGGCAATTTTTGATTCAATGCCGATTCCTGAGGTAACGACAAATCCTCCGAGATAATCCGTTTTCCCCGTTTCCTTAGGTGCAATAAAATCAGACAAAGCGATATTCGGAACTCCTACGGCTTTCTGTAATTGCTGGCGCATGGTACTGGTGGTATGAATCACCTCTCCATTATCGCTGTAGAGTTCAATGTCATCCTCGACGGCATTGGCCGGGAAGATGCCCACCACACCTTTGTGCGTCAACCAGTTTTCAGTCTGAATTGTCTTGAGCATTTCCTGCGCATCTGCGAATAATTTTGTTGCTTCGGTTCCAACTACTTCATCTTCTAAAATGGCCGGATACTTACCGTGCAGCTCCCAAGTTCTGAAAAACGGTGTCCAATCGATGTAAGGCAACAATTCTTCTGTAGTCACTGAAACATTGTGTAAGCCCGTTTGATTTGGAGCTTTCACCGTAAAATCGGACCAATTGATGTCGTATTTATTTTTACGCGCATCAGCTAAAGAAAGCAGCTTCTTTTGAGCTCGATTTCTTGTATGGTTTTCACGCACTTTGGCATATTCTTCGCGCAACTCCTTCACAAAAGTCTCCTTTTTCGGGCCGAGTAAACTTTCAACCACCGTTACCGAGCGCGACGCGTCCAACACATGAACGGTTTGATCCTTCGTAAAATGTTCTTCAATTTTTACGGCGGTATGCACTCTTGAAGTCGTCGCCCCACCAATCATCAGTGGAATGTTTAAGTTGGCGCGCTCCATTTCTTTTGCTACGGTCACCATTTCATCCAGTGATGGAGTGATTAAGCCGCTAAGACCGATGACATCTACCTGCTCATTTATGGCCGTTTCGATAATTTTCTCCGGCGGCACCATAACACCCAAGTCGATTACTTCATAATTATTGCAGCCCAATACAACGCCCACGATATTCTTGCCGATGTCGTGAACATCTCCTTTCACGGTCGCCATGAGCACTCTACCAGCAGCCGATCTTCCTCCCTGCTTCTCTTCTTCGATAAACGGTAGCAAATACGCCACGGCTTTTTTCATTACGCGCGCCGATTTCACTACTTGAGGTAGGAACATTTTTCCGCTTCCAAACAGGTCACCAACTACGTTCATACCGTCCATTAACGGGCCCTCTATAACTTCAATAGGGCGTTCAAATTGTTGGCGGCAAATTTCTACGTCTTCTTCAATAAAATCCGTGATTCCCTTTACCAAAGAGTACGTCAAGCGCTCACGAACGTCATTCTCTCGCCACGACATATCCTTTTCGCGCTTCTTCCCTCCTTCTCCTTTCACCGTCTCGGCATAGTCGAGTAGTCGTTCGGTGGCGTCATCACGGCGGTTCAATAGCACATCCTCCACGTATTCCAACAATTCCTTGTCGATGTCGTCATAAACCTCCAGCATTGTCGGGTTGACAATCCCCATGTCCATTCCGTTTTGGATGGCGTGATACAAGAATGCCGCATGCATCGCTTCTCGAACCACATTATTACCTCTGAATGAGAACGAAACGTTGGACACTCCTCCACTTACGTGCGCACCGGGTAAATTCTCCCGAATCCATTTTGTTGCATTGAAGAAGTCCAAAGCATTGTTATTGTGCTCTTCCATTCCCGTCGCCACTGGAAAAATATTGGGATCGAAAATGATGTCTTCTTTCGGGAACCCGACCTCATCTACTAAAATTCGGTAAGAGCGCTCACAAATTTCAATGCGGCGTTCGTAGCTGTCGGCTTGACCTTTCTCATCAAATGCCATTACGATGACCGCCGCTCCGTATCGTTTTATTTTGGATGCTTGTTCAATAAAAACGTCTTTCCCTTCTTTGAGTGAGATGGAGTTCACAACACCTTTTCCTTGAACGCATTGAAGTCCCGCCTCGATGATCTCCCATTTGGAACTATCAATCATCACAGGAACGCGCGCTATGTCTGGTTCAGCCGCCATTAAATTGAGGAAACGAACCATGGCTTCTTTACCATCGATCATTCCTTCGTCCATGTTCACGTCAATGATTTGTGCGCCGCCTTCCACTTGGTCGCGAGCGACACTCAACGCTTCATCAAACAGTTCTTCCTTGATCAATCTCAGGAATTTACGCGATCCGGTAACGTTGGTGCGCTCTCCAACATTGACGAAGTTACTTTCCGGTGTAACAATGAGCGGTTCCAATCCACTCAGTCGCAGTGTCACTTTCGATTCAGACATTTACGGCAATTTTTCGTGGTTTGTATTGTGCTGCTAATTCGGCGATGGCTTTGATATGTTTAGGATTGGTCCCACAGCAACCACCGATGATGTTCACGAGGTTTTCATCCAAAAATTCCTTGATTTGGCTCGCCATCATTTCTGGAGTTTCGTCGTACTCTCCGAATTCGTTCGGAAGCCCCGCATTCGGGTGTGCACTTACTCCGAAGGGCGCATTTTTATTCAATACCTGTAAATACGGACGCATCATACTTGCCCCAAGGGCGCAATTCAATCCTACGGTGAGCAGATCCATGTGGGATACCGAAATCAAGAAGGCATTGGTTGTTTGACCTGTGAGCGTTCTCCCTGATTGGTCGGTGATTGTTCCCGAGACCATTATTGGCACTTTGATTCCTCGTTTGATACATACCTCATCAATGGCAAACAGTGCGGCCTTCGCGTTGAGTGTGTCGAAAACAGTTTCTACAAGCAAAATGTCGACACCTCCATCCAGTAGCGCCTCTGTTTGCTGTGTATAAGCAACCACCAACTCCTCGAAAGTAATGGCTCTAAATCCGGGGTCGTTTACATCAGGAGAAATAGAAGCTGTTCTATTTGTTGGTCCGATAGAACCTGCTACAAACCGGGGTTTGTTGGGTTCTTTCGCTGTAAACTCGTCTGCCACTTCTCGAGCAATTTTCGCACTGTGATAATTGATATCGTATACAGCACTCTCTAGTCCATAATCTGCCTGAGCGATCGTTGTTCCTGAGAAAGTATTGGTTTCGGCGATATCTGCACCTGCTTCGAAATACGCAGCGTGAATCTCCCTAATAATCTCTGGTCGGGTCAACGAAAGTAGATCATTATTTCCTTTTAGTGGCTGTATATGATCTTCGAACCAACCCTTACGGAAATCTTCTTCTTCCAGCTTGTACCGTTGAATCATGGTTCCCATGGCTCCATCCAGTACCAATATTCGATCTTGTAATATGTCGCGTATATCCTTCTTCATGTATTTCTATGTGCGACTATAAAGAGGGAAGGATATCTTTACACTTATCTCATCCTGCCGAATTCGGTCAGAAAAGGAATTGGCACCTTTTTCGTTAAACCGAAGAGGTTGCCAAGGTTTCATAGGGCCTATCCCTCCACCTTTCTTTATAAGTCTATTAGAATGAACTGGTGCAAATGTATAGGGAAAAAAATTGCTTTCAAAGGAACAAAACGTTTTTCGTATTTTAGCTTATGCGAAAACTGCTGCTTATACTATCAACCATAGCGAGTTGTGTACCTTTTGGACATGCTCAAACATTGACCAACTCCAATCTACCCATCTTTGTGATTACCACGCCACAGGGTGTTTCGATTGGTGATGAACCTCGGATTGTTGCGCACTTGGGTGTTATTTACAACGGTACCAATGCAAATCATAATATAAATGATCCATTTAACAACTACGATGGAAATATTGCCATTGAAATTCGCGGGTCTACTTCACAGCAGTATCCGAAAAAGGGTTATGGTTTCGAAACGCAAGATGCTTTGGGTAACAACGCTCAGGTAGGATTGTGTGGATTGCCTCCGGAAAACGATTGGATTCTTTATGGACCCTACCCCGATAAAACCTTGATTCGAAATGTGCTCACTTTTCACTTGGCACGTGAAATGGGGCAATATGCATCCCGCACGCACTATTGTGAATTGATTATCGATGGTGACTATCGTGGCTTGTACGTGCTGATGGAGCGCATTAAAATCGATGATTTCCGCTTGACTTTACAGGACGTCAGTTCACCCAATATTTTTAACGATACTTTGACCGGAGCCTATGTCTTGAAAGTGGACAAACTTACCGGAGAAGTTGGGCATACATGGGAATCTTTGTACGACGACGAGGTCCTATTTCAGTTCCACGACCCTGAATTTGATGAATTGAATAGCATGCAAGCGAGCTACATGGAAGATTATATCGGCCAGTTTGAACAAGCGATTGAAGGTCCGGGAATGGATCTTCCACCTGGACAAGGAGGTTGGCGCGATTTCATCGATTACAAGTCATTTCAAGATTTTTTCATTTTGCAGGAATTGGGTCGCACCGTTGACGGCTATCGCTCAAGTTCGTTTTTGTACAAGGACAAAGATTACTCCTGGAACGCAAAAATTAAGGCGGGTCCCATGTGGGATTTCAACCTCTCTTATGGCAACGCAGATTATTGTTTGGCTGAAACGACGACGGGTTGGCAATATCATTTTGATCAGGTGTGTGACTTTACCACCTCCATTCCTTTTTGGTGGGAACGACTTTTGGACTCACCGGGGTACAGAAATGCGCTACGTTGTCGGTGGGATGAACTGCGTCAAGGTGTACTGAGCACCTCCTATATCAACAATTTCATTGATTCTGTAGCAATAGATTTGGAACAAGCGCGCATTCGAAACTTTCAACGTTGGCCCATTATCGGACAGTACGTTAATTGGAACGGATTTGTTGGTCAGACGTACCAAGAGGATGTAGACTACATGAAAACATGGATCCAACAGCGCTCCGAATGGATCGATTTGAATTTGGCCGGACAGTGCAACTTGTCGACCAACGATATTGAACATGCACCGGAGTACCACAAAGCGTGGCCGAACCCTTTCAACGATCAAATCACGATTGGTTTTTCTTTGTTTGATACTCGCGCTGTATCCATTCGCGTCTATGACTTAATGGGAAGAGAAGTTGCTTTTGCTGATTTGGGAACGAAGTTCGATGGTACGCACGCTCATTCCTTCTCTTCAGCGGACTGGAATGCCGGGAGTTACTTGTACTCTGTTATGGTAGATGGCGAAGAGTTGTACACAGGGAAACTGGTTAAACAATGATCGAATCGTTTCGAAATGCTTTCCGTGGTTTGTTTCTTCTCATAAAATCGGAGCGGAATTTTCAAATTCACATTTTCGCTTTAATCGTTGTCATTGCAGCGGGACTCTACTTCGATATTTCTCGAGGCGAATGGGCGGTAGTACTCATTATGTCGGCCGTAATTTTTGGTTTGGAGGGATTGAATTCAGCCCTAGAAAAGTTGTGTGACGAGGTCACGCTAGAGCGTAAAGAAAGCATACGAAATATTAAGGATATTGCCGCTGGAGCAGTATTGATTGCCGCAATCATTGCAATAGTTGTGGGCGGACTGGTGTTTTATCCGTATGTCAAAACAATATAGTTAATCACTTCCCAATTTTATCATTTAGTTTATTGGGCATGTACTTGACACCATTGTTCAGAATGAACTCAATTTTCCTTGTATTCTGAATGTTAAAAATGGGATTCGCACCTAAGAAGATTAAGTCAGCTTCTTTTCCAACTTCAATCGAACCAGTTGCTTTCTCAATTCCCAATGCCGTTGCACCATTTAAGGTTGCTATTTTTAGCACTTCTAGATTAGAAATACCAGCATCTGAAAGTAATTTCAACTCTTGGTGCATGCTAATTCCTGGAACCACCCAAGGATTGGGAAAATCTGTTCCTGCGGTAATTAAAATGCCCTTGTCGTACATTCTTTTGGTTAATTCTAACAACTTTTTCCATTGCTTTTTTGCCCGATCATAATCGTCTTCGGTCCAATCACTTGTAAAGGTA
Source organism: bacterium (assembly GCA_024742305.1). Lineage (GTDB taxonomy): Bacteria > Bacteroidota > Bacteroidia > Flavobacteriales_D > Crocinitomicaceae > UBA4466. The sequence continues at coordinate 201,932 of JANSYQ010000003.1, forward strand.
GTCTTCTTCCATATAGATGTCACCATCTCGGGCGCCAGCGGAAGAAACTGGCTTTGCGTGTACATTGGATCATCGCCCCAAAACTTAGTATGAAAAGCAATAAGTGTTGGGTCAACAGATACACCATTTTCATACATTGACTGCAGCATACTTTGAATTTGGTCTCCATCATAATCGACGTTCTCCAACCAAAAGAGTCTTCCTAAAAAAGTTGGGCGATAATCTCTTTGAAGATGTTCTGGGAGGTACTCTATACTCCAAGGGGAAGCATGGGTCACAAAATCAATCCCCAAATTCGAAGCAGTTGTCCAAGATGTATTCTGTAAATGACCAATAACTTTTAACCCTCTTTTATGTGCTTCATCAACGGCTATTTCTATCTGCTTGGGTTTCAAACTGGCATACACTTTAATGAAGTCAACGCCGGCATCATCTTGTTTTTTGATTTCCTCTCTAATTTCTTTTTCAGTTGCCGCAGCAGAAAAAGGACCAAAAAATGCCTTTGTTCTATTCAAAGCGTAACCCGTGGTGAAAATTGTTGGACCTACCTCCTCTCCAGCGTGGATTAAATTTCTCAGCTCAATTGCATTTTCCGTTGGAGCTGCTGGATTTCTGACGGTAGTGATGCCAAAAGCAAGCAACGTTTTCAACGCCTCCAATGAAGCCTGTTTGTCGTATTGTTCTTCAACAACAAAATTACTGTCAACGGGCAAAACTGTCACATGAGCGTGCATGTCAATAAGTCCAGGAATTACCCATTTTCCTTTTGCGTTTACCACTTTTGCCGTTTCGGGAATCTTCATCTTTCCCATTTCACCAATCTTTGTGATTTTTCCATCTTTGATAATGATAACACTGTTCATTTTAGGCTCACTCCCAGTTCCATCAATTATGTTAACACCCACGTAGGCAATGGAATCGTAAGCTAGAGTCGGCCGATTCTCTGATGTGCACGCCAAAAAAAGTAACAGTAATGATGCAAGGCCAAGAAGAACTTTCATAGGATTGGGATTATGTCAAAGTCAAGCTTAAAACGAAATAAATCAATTTATTGGCATGAAATTGAAATACTTGATAAGCGGTTCGTGGCAAATTTTAGGATATTAACAGCCAAATTCTATGGAGCATTTCTATGGCTCTACTCCACATACTAACTATCTCTCTCCAAATACTAAATAAGTGTTTTCCGCACTGCCCATTTGATTATTTTCAAACGTCATGTCCTGCTGTCGTTTCGTTTCAGAGAGAACGGCAGTTGGATCGTGACACTACAAGAGTATTCTGCGATTCTTCGTACTTTAACACATCTAACTTTATCGCTGCCTCGCGCGGTTCATGAACGTACACATTGAAAGCAATAGTAGCATCTTCGTTTTATGCCTTGGTTTTTGTCAGCCTCGCGTTCTTTATTATTCCCAAAGCTTCATGTGCAGCCACTGAATCGCTTCCTGGAGACCCCGTAGCGTTGTCAGAATTGGATAAAATCACCGCGAAAACAAACGAATTACAGCAAAACAATAAGCCCGATTCTGCTCTCATTATTCTTAGAAATGAGCTCAAACAAATTAGCGGAAAGAATAAAAAAGCAGACGAGGACAAAGCGCATCTGTACTACCTGTTAGGAAATGTATTGCGACAAAAAGGAAACTATGCCGATGCCGTCTCCAACTACGAAAAAGGTTTATCGTTAGCTGTAAAGCATTCCATGTTATTGACAGAGGCGCGCATTCTCAACTCGCTTGGTGGTGTTTATGTGGAAACCGAGAGCTACGGCAAGGGATTGGACTACATCAAAGAGGCACTCGCCATTTACAAAAAACACTACTCGGATAGAAAACAAGATATCTGCCTTTTGCTGGCGAACATCGGAAACATCCAAGTGGAGATGGGGATATACGACAAGGCGCTAATCAACCTGAACGAAGCTTTACGCTTGAATCAAGAAATTGAAAACGATTACTATTTCTCACTCATTTACTCGGGAATAGGTTTGTGTTACTTGAAACGGAAAGAATTCAATGCTGCCATTCAAAACTTAGATTTGGCAATGAAAAGTAGTCAGGCGTCCGGAAATACTCCCTCCGAGATAGCCAATATGGCCAATTTGGGAAGTGTTTTCATTGAACAAAAAGATTACGCGACGGCCGACAGCATTCTTCACGAAGCACTTTCCAAAGCAACGACAACCGATGACAAATACCTTATTAAAGAAGTGCTCTCGGTGCTTATTGAACTCAATCAGTCCAAAGGAGATTTTGAGACTTCCTTCAAATATCAAGAACAGTTAATCGCGGTGAAGGATAGTTTATTTACGAAAGACCTCAATAATCAATTGGCGATTTCTGAATTGAACTATGAGAACGTCAAGAAGGAAAAGGAAATCTTGGCACTTAAAGTTGAAAATCAACGACAGAGTTATCAGTTGAATCGGAACCGACTTCTTATCATTATCGGGCTCATTGTCGTTTTGTTACTTGGTCTTGGTCTTGTTGTTCTAACGCAGCGAAACAAATTGCGGAATACACGAAAGATTGCTGAGCTGCAAAACAAAATGTTTCGCTCTCAGATGCGCCCGCATTTCATCTTCAATGTACTGAGCAGTATTCAAACCTACATGAGTAACAACGACGGAAAGAAAGCTGCCGTTTTCCTCTCCAAGTTTGCGCGACTGATGCGAAACGTACTCGAGCAATCTCAAATTGACTTCAATTCCATGTCACATGAAATCAACATTTTAAGTTATTACTTGGAACTGCAGCAACTTCGATTTGAAGATGGATTTGACTTCAATTTTGATATCGACGAGCGCATCGACCCGGACATTTATTTAATTCCACCGCTGATTCTACAACCCATTCTCGAAAATGCCATTGAGCATGGTTTTAAAAACGCCAAGAATCGTGGAAACATTGACATTGTTTTCAGGTTGAATAACTCCGATTTATTTATTGAAATTACGGATAACGGCGTAGGTATTAATTCAGGAAAGGAAAAAGCCGCTTCTGCAAACAGTTTGGTGGAAACCGAGTCACTTTCCATGAAAATTATCGGTGAACAGCTCGATTTTTACAGCAAACGGCTGAAAAATGCCTATTTTATGAAGCACGAAGATTTGTCGCAATTTGGCAAACATGGAACGAAAGTGACCATTAAAATGCCATATCAAATTCAAAAAGCTGGATAAATGGAAACCGCAATAATTGTTGAAGATGAGCACAACGTACGACTCGGTTTAGTATCGATGATTCAGGATTATTGTCACAACATTAAAGTTGTGGGAGAAGCCGCGACCGTTTCGGAAGGCTATGCATTGATCACCGAAAAAAAACCCGATATCGTTTTCATGGACGTTCGTCTTCCCGACGGTTCAGGGTTTGATCTTCTCTCCAAGATTGTCTCTTTCAATCCGAAGGTGATTTTCGTAACGGCCTATGGTGATTATGCCCTGCAGGCGATAAAATATTCGGCAATCGACTACCTCTTGAAACCCGTTATCCCGGATGAATTGGTCGAATCTGTTGAAAAAGCATGCAACTTCATCAAGCAAGAAAAGGAATACTTTGAACTTTCATCGCTCAATGAATTTTCGCAAAATAATACGCCACGCAAAATCGTCATAAAGACAAAAACCGACTCGTTTTATCCGCTCATTTCCGACATCATTTATTGCCAAGCAGACGGAAACTACACGCACATTTTCTTGAAGAATGACAAGCCAATAATGGTAGCGAAAACTTTGAAATTTTATAGCGAAATCCTCTCTGAACATGGCTTTATTCGAGCCCATCAATCCTACCTAGTGAACCCAAAACATGTACTCGGAATTCATCAGGACAAGCTCTCATTAAGCAACGGTGAATCCATTGATGTTTCTCGCAGAAAAAAGGCACTAATCCTCGACCAACTCAAATCCTCAACCAAATAATAAGTTAGGTCTACCTCATACTAACTAAACGGTTTAGCAACACAGCCGATTGCGTAATTTCAATGTACGAACTACGCGTACAGCGCTTATGAAAGCTTTTCTAGAAAATAAGATTTACATCTATTGGCACATTTTACTTTGTGTATTGGCATTGACAATTTCTTCAGTGGCACGCGCTGATATCATTATTCAAGAAGACTTTAGCAGTGGTGCGATTCCTACGGGATGGACCACAACCGGGATTCAAGGAACGGATACTTGGTTGGTTCAGAATGCTCCAGTATTTTCAAGTACTTCCGGCGGATACTACGCGGTTTTTAACGACGAAGCACTGGGCGCGGGAGTCACGCCGACACAATCGGATTTACAAACACCTGTTTTCGACTGTTCGAATAGATCCAGTGTTTTCCTCAATTACCAACACCATTGGTACGAGGTAGAAACAACCTACGGATACGTGGAAGTTTCAAACGATGGAGGAGCTACTTGGAACACCGTAATGACATACGAAAAAGTGACCCGAGGAAGTTTGGCAGCACCGCAGGATACCACCTTGGATATTACCGCACTTGCAGCAAATCAAGCTTCCGTAAGCGTTCGATTTCGATACTGGGATAACAGTCTCGCTGGAAAATTTTGGTACCTAGATGACATCACCGTTTACAGCGACCCTGATGTCGGAATTACAAATTTGGTGACACCTGATTACTTGACTTGCGGAAGTGCTTATGGAACAACAGAAAGTGTGACGGTAGAAATTACCAATCATGGCTTTCATCCAGTAAGCAATATTCCAGTTGTTTGTAACGTCTCAGGCGGAACAACCGCCAATCTCACGGGAACATTTGCCGGTCCGCTCGCCCCCGGAGCAACAGCTAACTACACTTTTTCCGGCACGATTGATATGAGCGCATCGGCGACGTACAATTTTGAGGCGTACACGAATTTACTCACCGATCAATACCTGAATAACGACACCCTTTATGATTCCCGTCAGCAACTCAACAATACCTTCCCCTACTTGATGGACTTCAACGGAACCAATGGCGGTTGGTTTGCTACAGGAGACTCACCACCCAATAACGGCAACAGAAATTTTGTTCTTGGGAATATTCCTTATTTGAACGGCCCACAAGGCGAAGGCGATTCATGGTATGTTGAAGCCACAGCCTCCAATAATGGTACTTGGATATGGGTAGAAAGTCCAGTTTTTGATTTCTCAGGACTTACCAATCCGCAATTGTACGTTGATATCAAGCATCAATTGCACAACTCCGATTATTTCCGTGTAGAATACTCACTCAACGGTGGAGCGACGTGGACAGCGCTTGGTTCCACGGAACCGAATTGGTACAACTCCAATGGCTACTGGCGAAACTCCATTTCCAATCCGGTAGATCAATGGACCAAGGTGCAGAAAAGTTTGTGTGCCTTAGCAGGACAGTCGTGCGTGAAGTTCCGTTTCCGAGGACGACCGTATTACTCTGAGCCAACCTACACCGGACATCATTACTTCGCGTTTGATAATGTGGAAATCAAAGATGGTCCCGACGTGGGAATCGTCGCCTATCAGGATCCTGTGGACGTAGGATGTTCCTTCTCCGCCAATCAAATTGTTACGGTCGATGTTTACAACTTTGGTTGTAC
>JANSYQ010000055.1 GCA_024742305.1 bacterium
AGTCAAAAAAGCATAAAAACAAGAACGCCCAAGCTGTAAGCCTGGGCGGTCTTGTTTTTACCAGTCGTTCCAGCAGTTTTTACAAAACCGCCTACTCTTCCTTTGCTTTTATTGCCAAGCGTTGTGGGCGGTTCTCAGTCGCAACTACTCTGTGTGTACGCATTGTTGTCGCAAGCTCCTACCAAAGCGCACACCCACCGTTGCTTGTTGTCTGGCTCGCCGCTAAAGCTCCAACTTATGCCTATCTTAGAGCATGATAGAGTCGCATTTACAACAGTCCTTTCATTGCAAACTTAACCGTCCATACGGAATGGTAATGTATGGGCGTAATGGAGTAGCGCAACCTTCTGATAATCATCGTTATGGATTCAACGGAATGGAAAAGGACGATGAGTTAAAAGGTAATGGAAATTCGTATGACTTTGGAGCGAGATTACACGACCCTAGAGTTGGAAGATGGTTGTCAATTGATCCGTTGGCAGCGAAGTATCCTTCAATGTCGCCTTATAATTTTGTTGGAAATACGCCAACAATTGCTATTGATCCAAATGGAAAGGAGATTATCATACAATTAACTGCTACAGGCGCTGGCTCTGGTCAGGTGAAGTATGAATATAAAGCCAATAGAAGTTACGAGAATGTAGAGAATCCATTTCTTCGTGAAACCTATAGAGCACTTGACAAAATGTACAGTGGTGGGCTGGGTGAACATTATGCAGATGTTGTACAAGAGGTTGCTAATTGCGAGGATGTGACTATTGGAATCCTCGGAAAAACGGATTTTACTCACGACTCCGACACCTATGGTCCCCATTCAGATAAGTATGAGGCGGTGGGAGTAATATATTGGCACCCTTTTTCTGCTACAGAAGTTGGTCAACCTGATGAAGAAACTGGAGAAACAAGGCAGTCTGCCGCTGTGGGGCTCGGGCATGAAATGAATCACGCAGTGAGACACTTCCAGGCACTTTTGGTATTGAATCAGTATATAGAAGCCCAAGAAGCCTTAGGGGTATCGGAAGCAGAATATAAAAACTATCAAGAATTTAAAGATCTGCAAGTGGCTTTGCATCAAGCAGCATTTCCACTGGAAGCAGGTAATGAAGTTGAGGAGGACATTGTTTCTAGTATGGAAAAAGGATCAGGAGAAGGTTGGAAAGCGAATCACGACGATGTAGTCAAAGTTTACAAAGCTGAAAATAGTACCTCTTTGGAAGAAAGTTCCGATATTTCAAAAAAAGAGAGGAAGCAGATAGAAAAATTAAACAAGGATATAAATGGGGATTAAGCTGTTTTTGTTACTTCAATTGGTTTTAATTAGTTCGGTAAATTGTTTTGCCTCAGAATCTGAAAAACTTAATGTTTATCATAGAGATTTCAGGTTTATTGGCAAAACTGATGAGACAGAAATTGAAAAAAAGCTATACTTGGTGCAACGATTAAAGTCTTCAACTTTCTTTCTTGAATTGAGGGAAATGATTGACCGCTTAGATATGGAAAGTGTTGAGCCTCCATCTACAGAATCGAAAAAACTCGACTGCAGACTGGTTATTGTTGGAAGGTCAACTAAAAGTCGATTTGTTCTGTTTAGATCTGGACACTTTAATTTGGATGGAAAGTTTTATGAGGTTTCGACATCCGTCTATGAATGCTATATTAAACTATTACCTCCAAAATATATGTCTGGAGCAATTCCTGTTCACTTTGACTCAATTGAGCGAAAGGGAATAAAAATGAATGATTTACCCAGTGTCAATTATGGTCTTGATCCGGTTCATGTCAGCAAAAAAGAGCTAAGAAGAAACAGAAAGGAAACAGCCTGTTGCTGTTTACAGAAGTGACCGCTGTAGAAGCCAAAAAGCGGAGCATTGCTTTCGCATAGCTTCAGCGAAGCAAAGCAGAGCGAGTAGTTTTGGTGAACTACACAAACTGCACCTTCGCGAAGCTTCAGCAGAGCAAGGCCAGTGGCGGAGGTATCCGATATGACTCCTATTGAGGCCTATAATCATTTTGTAGAAGGGATGCAGTCTCAGTTTGAAGTTGATTACTCTATTATTCCCGAAAGTGAATCAACTACTGGGACTCCAACAGGAGAAGCCGGAACTTACGGAGAAACTGACAAAATGAGAGCAAGGCTTGCTTTAGGAGAGGGGGTTAGAGTAGAGAGAGATGAAGATAATGGGGAATACAAGCTAACAAATGTTGTAAAACAACTAACAACGACTAGAATGAGTCGAGGTATCTTTGGCACGAGTTACAGAACAGATTGGTTAGTGGTCTCCAATACTAGTGACATAGGAGTTATATCGCAGGTAGGTATTGTTACAATTCAGGCAGATTTAGGCAATGGATATCACATATGGATGCAGATTGAATTAAATGAGTTTGTTGATATGTAGTGAAATTATGAGAATAATAATATTGTTAACTGTGATTCTTATAACTGTAAGCTCTAATGCTTACGCGCAATGTGATTACTATCCGTTGATAGATACGGTGCGGATATTCGTGAACTCCGCAGCTCAGGACACATTGTTATACAATCTAGAGGTTGCAGAAAATAAAAATGTCTTAGTAGTAGAATCGAGAAAGAATGGATTTTTATATGAAAATGAAATAATCATCGATTCGCAGTATTTTAAGGTTAAAAACGAGTTTGGCAGTGTTGATATTGGGTTTTCTTTAAACCCGAAGAAAGGAGAAGTATACGTCGGTCAAGACAGAAATTCTAGGGTTGAAACAGTTGATGCTGTCATAAATATTTCTAGTCACAAGTTTAAAAATGTTCTTGTCCAGAATACGTGGAGTGGTGAATCATCTTTCCACTGCAAACTTTATTATGCTCGGGGAGTGGGGTTGATTCGTTTTGACTGTGATGGTAGTGGGAGCTATGAGATATTACTTGAATAGATCAAAATTTGGCATTAGTTAATAACCTCTGAAGTCTGATCATGAAAAGGATTCAATAAAGGCTTGAATACTCAAATCGATAAGAAAGAGTAAGAAACAATACCTGAATCTAAATACAAATATTCAGCGCCTATGTTTTCATCAATAATACTAATGTCTATCGGAGTAAACTCTATTACTCTCAAATACTTGTTAAATCACTTCATTTCGGCTGAAAAAAGCCGTAAATTTCAGTTAGAAAACAACCGTCGTTGACTGAAAATTGCCTAAAATACGTTTACAACTCACTTGAGCACAACCTTTTCCAATCTTCATACGGGACGGTAATGTATGGACGTAATGGCGTATCTCAAGTGTTTGACAATCATCGTTTTGGGTTCAATGGAATGGAAGAAGATCCAGAAATTAAAGGAAGTAAGAACTCTTATGACTTTGGGGCGAGGTTGTATGATCCTAGAGTGGGAAGGTGGTTGTCAATTGATCCGTTGGCCGCCAAATATCCTTCGATGTCTCCGTACATTTTTATCGGAAACATGGTCACTATTGCAAAAGATCCCAATGGAGAAGATATAGTGATAAAAATAGATGGAACTGATAGTCGAGACCCGGTTGAAGTTACTTATGACCCTAAAGGAAGTTATGATGGTGATGATGCACTAATTAAGCATACTTGGGAACAGCTGGATGAGATAAATAAAAAAGATCCTAATATGATCATTGACCTTACAGAGCCAAAGGGTGATCAGGAAGCACATGTGGAAATTATACTTTACGGTGTTTCAGAATCCATGGATAATGGCGGCCCGGAAACTATTGCAGATGGACTGGAAAATAATGTCATCGAAGGTTTTAACCCCTTTGTTGCCAGCATAGAGAATGGAAATTATTTCGGGCCATCGCGTATTCTTTGGCACGAGCTTGATCATGTAATGCATAATTTATTTGACGGCTCAGACTATAATAAGAGAAGTAGCGATAGATCATTACCGAAGAGTGAACGCGCAATTTGGACTAATGCAGAAGAGAAACTTACAGCTCAAGAGGAGAATGAACTTTGGGGTCCACCTTACAGAATTATTCATAAGGGAGGAGAATTTGTTTTTACACCTGAGCCGATAATGCCACAACTTATTCAAATGCAATTGAACGTAATACAAATGATGACCAAAAATCTAGATAGTAAGAGTGCAGTGCCAGACCATAAATAATAAAACATGAATTGGACAAAGTTGAAAATATTAATTGCTTTAAGTTTTACTAGTTTCTCAGCAACAGCTCAGTCAGAAGAGAATATCGAAATGATATACATTTATGCAATGAATCCTAAAATTAATCATACTGTGCGAAGAAGGACTGCTGGTTCATTTAAGGATCTATTTAAAGAAATTGATGGAGAAAAGCGCAACAAGTTTACGGGAAAAATCGAGGGAAGACTGAGACAAAAAAAGTTGATAAGGCTATTCAATAAACTTGACACCTGTATGATAATAGATACAGATGCAATTGATGTGCGGGTTTTACTTGAGATAAATTATGAGAATGGAGAATCAAAAGAAATATACTTAACAGATAGCCATTCTCAGATAATCCATTCAGACGGAATAGATTATACTTATTCTTCAAGATTCTATAAGTTCGTCTTAAACAGATTGCCTAAATCTTTTGGTTCTGGAATTAAATTAAAGAAAGCTGATAATTACAATTGCGATCAATAAACATTTCAATGTAATTCACATCAAAACAATTTTCTTACTAGTCTTAAATTAGGCAATTAGCCAAAACCCATACGGCTTTAATATGAACAATAAATAGGCACAAGCTTGCTTTAATCAACAGATAAAGAAAGCATTCATTTTTAATAATTATCTTCTTATCCTTTTTTGGGCAGTTTATTATTTGCTAAACCCATCAATATAAATACTTGTTAAATACCTTCATTTACCCTTGACAAAATTGTAATTTTCCTGTATAAACCGCACCTGAAAACAACCGCTAGTGGTATCATTCCGCCCATATATTACCATCCCGTAGGCAAAAACTGAGGCTTAACGAAGTTCTTACACACAGCTAGCCCGGCTGCTGCCCCGAAGTGCAACGAAGGGTGTAAAAGAGGGCGCGAGCAACCGCGAGTAGGAGGCTTGGGGAGGAACGAAAAGTAAA
>JANSYQ010000049.1 GCA_024742305.1 bacterium
ACAATGACCATCCTTTCAAAACAAATCCCAATACCTCTCGATCTTGGGACACTTAACTCAGCTCGTTTGCTCGTAAGCGGACCGCAAAGATATGCATCTCTTTTATATCAACAACACTTTTAAACAATCTTTTTTTGAAAAAGTTTCAATTTTCCTCTTAAATCTTTCATCTGCAACAAATTCGGCGCGCATAATATTTACAGCTTCGCTGACGTCCCGTGCTTCCAGCAGAGTTTAAAGACTTAATTCTGTAGCACAAAAAAAAGGCACCTACTTGGCACCTTTTAATTCTAAAGTGAGATATCTCTATTTTTTTCCTTTTGTTTTATCCACCCACTTGTCATTTTTCATTTCACCAAGAATGGTTACTTCTTTCATGCGTGAATAATCCTCAGCTGCGAGCATCATTTGATCTTTGGTATCTCTTCGAATGAGGATCCCCCCACTTCCTTGATTCTTTACTTCAATGTAGAATCCATCCTTCAATCTCGCCGGCTTTGTTGCTGGTCTTCCCATATATATTTAAGGTATTTTGATTAAAACAATTTTTTCAAGATACGAAAAGAATTGCATCTCAATGTGTTTTTAGGATTTTTTATGAATCCAAGACATCTACCTGTTCTTTTACCTGTGCCGTAGTACCTTGACCTTGATTCTTCGCGTATTTAACACTCTGTATCAATCCAACAATGGTAAACGCTAGCATGATGAAACAGTACAATAGAAAGCCGACACCCACTTCATCGAATGACAAGCTTCCTGGTGAAGAAAGCATGGCAAAATTCCACAAAAGGAAGATTCCCGAAATTGCTAACCCAATGATGGACATTACTTTGGCAGTGCTAGTTTTCACTTTTAGGAGTCCTAGAAGGTCGATTGTAATAAATGACAAGAAGAAGAATAGCGATACCATTCCTGCTTCTTCGGTTAAACTTTCAGCAATGCCCGATCCAAAACTGCTGTATAAATCATAGGAGCCATAAGGACCCGAAGCAAATAAATCCATCATGCGTGCATCGTGCACTTCAGCGATATAGTATCCGCAAACAAAAAAGAAAATAACCGAGAAGACAATCCCAACGATATAGAATGCTCTGTTCATGGTAGTAGGTATTAAACGTTCGTAGTAATTTGAACGCAAGGTACTAATTAAATCTTCAAACGGATTTATATTTTACTCCGGATTTAGAAACCTCTCTTTCAATTACTTCCCAATATACCAGTGTGGCAATATGTTCATTGACTAGGTTTTTAGGTAGCTTGGTTTCGCGGTATAGCTTCGAAATGGATACAGGTTCGTACTGCTGGATTACTTGTAATAGTTTTGAAAGTTCAGGTGTGAAAGACTCGGCTTTTTTCTTTCCTTCCTTCTTGTAGCGCCATAACAGAAAGATGATTTTGTTCGCCAGCATTGTTTGATCCTTTAATCGATGGAAAAACTTCCAATCTCCATTTTCATCCGGTGCTTTATGTTTGCTTTCAGAGACTGGAACGGTAATTTCCATCACCAAGTGATGTCCCTCTTGAATAACTTGAGATTCAAATGGAACAGCAGGTTTACAAAAAACCTGTGCAGCACCTTCGATCATATAAAATTCTTCTTCCGGATTGCACCCTGCGATTTTACCGCTGTCTTTTACACCAATGAGCAAGGTTCCCCCGTCAGTATTTGCAAAGGCAGCCAGTGTTCGTGCAATTTTCTTTTGATCGTCGATTCGGAATTTAAAATCGAGCTGCTGTCCCTCCCCTTCTGATATTCTTCGTTGTAATTCAGACATCCTTGTTCCAAATCCGGTACGCTTTCAGTGCTTGTTCCTTCAACATGGTTTCTCCGTTTAGAATTGTAGCACCCTTTGCTTCGGCTTCGTGCAAAAATCGTGTTTTTCGCGGATTGTATATCAAATCGACCAACAAATGTTCGTCTGTTAGGTATTCATAAGGCATTTCAATTTCCTGTTCGACATTCGGGTGCATTCCAATGGGTGTTGTGTTGACGATCAATTTGCAAGTAGAAATCATTTGTCGATTCATATCAGCGTAAGAAAACTGATTCTCTCCATTTGGATTCCTAGAAATGTAAAAAACATCTATCCCGATTTTCTTCATAACATATGCCACTGCTTTGGAGGCTCCTCCTGTCCCGAGGATTAGCGCACGTTCATGCGCATAGGTTAGAAATGGCTTAATGGATTGATGAAACCCGTAAGCATCTGAATTGTGACCGATGAGTCTTTCATTACTCACTTCAATTACATTCACAGCTCCAATTGCTTTCGCTTCTTCGCTCAGCTCATCCAAATAGGGTATGACTTCTTCTTTGTACGGAATAGTGACGTTGCAACCATCGAACTGACTAATAATCTCCCGGCAACCTTCTAATCGTTCTAGTTCGATCAGCTCATACTGTGCTTCAATATCATGCTCCTCAAAGTATGCTTTGAAGAAAGACGGAGAGAAAGAATGTCCAAGATGTTTTCCTATGAGACCGTACTTTTTCACGACTCCTTCGGTGCAAACTTTTCTAGAACCACTATGAGCAGGAGTCCACCCAGTGCACAGAGGATTGCATACAATAACTGATCATCGCCTTTGAAGTCACCTGGAAGAACATTGTACATGGCGTACTCTTTTTCACCATCGGAATGTACTACGAGCAGATTGGATCCATCTTCGTTTTTCCATGGCCATACCTTCCAAAGTGATCCAACCATGAAGCCAGTGAGAATTGCAATCGTGATTTCTTTGAACTTCTCGAAGAGGATTTTTAGAACTCGGGCAAAGGTTAACAATCCTACTATACAGCCTAAGGCAAACAAACCAATAATCAATAAGTCTTTTTCTTTGATGGCGCCGATAACCACCTGGTAGCTCCCAAGAAGAACGAGTATGAATGAACCTGAAACGCCAGGTAAAATCATGGCGCAGATTGCAATTGCACCGCTTAAAACAATATACCATTGCGCATCTACTTCAGCTACGGTTTGAATGGTAGCAATGTAAAACGCGACGCCCGTTCCGATTAAAAGGGAAACAATAACTCCGGCGTTCCAGTTTTTTATTGACTTTCCAATTAACCATATAGATGCAATGATCAACCCGAAGAAGAAACTCCAAAGCATTACGGGTTCATTCTTGAGTAGGTAATCTACTCCATCGGCAAGAAGTAAAATACTCACCCCAATTCCTCCGAAGAGAAAAACGAAAAACGTACCATTAATGTGCTTCCAAAAAGGTTTAATCCCTTCTTTGAAGAGAATTTTCAGTGCACCGAGATTGATATTATTAAGACTTAGAATGAGCTCTTCATAGATTCCGGTGATGAATGCAATTGTTCCTCCGGACACTCCTGGAACCACATCCGCCGCTCCCATTGCTACACCTCGAACAGAGATGAGCAACCATTGTAGTAGTGATCTTCCTTCCATTTTAGTAAGCTTCTAGTGATGCGTCAACTTGATCAATCCAAGCAAGGATTCCGCCTTTAAAGATGGAAACATTTGGAAACCCTAAATCGGCCACCAACAAATTTGCTACGGATTCTGCACGACGTCCTGAACGACATAAAACGATCACCTCCTTCGTTTTATCAATCTCGTTTGCACGAGCAGCGACATCCGCCATTGGAATATGCAGTCCGCCCATGGAACAAATATCTAATTCATAGGACTCTCGAATATCAAGCAAAACAGCGTCGTTATTGTTCTGACGCTCTTTATACTCTAGTGGAGTGATGTACTTCATAGTGCAGTAATTTGGTGCCAAAGATAGTATTCTCTGCCTTATTTGAATTTCACAGATACGACCATTTTGAAGGTGGCTACTACTTCGTTTTGATCGTTTACTCCATCAACCAGTACTTCTTGATTTTGGCGTTCGCCTGAATTTCTTGCTTTTTGAACGGCTTCTTTGATTTTATTACCCTCTCGAGAAATGAATCTTACATCGGATTCAGCGCGTTTCAAAAATTCACAATCCATAGATTTAAACACGAAGTGCATTCGATTTTGGTCGTTCTCAGCAAAATAAAACGTATGCAATCCAGCGGAGAGATCTGCTCCTACTGCCATAGCTCCAAAGTACATGGATCGCACGTGGTTTTTCGTTCTTCGCCGTAATCGGATTTTAACGACACACTCTTTCTCATCAATGGAAATGACTTTCGGACGAACAAACCAAAGCATGGGAATTTTGAAAAACCCCAACAGGAAAACTTGCTTTCGAATGTGTTTAAGACGCTTGCTCTGCTGCATTGAATCCATTTTTCAAGTCTGCAATAATATCTTTCATTGGTCGGATGGCTTTCACGTGCTCAATGGACGGTCCGGCACACCAAACTGTTTTATAGGTAGTACTGAAAGCCGCTTTCTGCAATTTTTTCGATCCACGGACAAAGGTTAGGGCTTTCATCCATTTTTTGATTTTCTTGTTTTTGTTTAGAAAACGCTCCAACCAATTTTGTTTTGTCCCCACTTTTTGAACGTAGGGTGTATTGATTACTGTACAAGGAGTTCCTGACAGTTTTGTCGTCATGACAATATCTTTCTCGCCATAATCCACGCAGGCTTGCTTATAACCTTCGGACACGTCCGATTCTTCGGTAGCAATGAAAAGAGATCCAACGGACCACCCATCCGCTCCGTGTTTCAACATATTGTACGCTTCCTCTCCGTTTCCAACTCCTCCGGCCGAAATCACAGGAATCTTACAAACCTCTTTCAGTTTTGGTAGCAGCTCCTTATACGACGTTGGTCCTGCATGTCCGCCTGCTTCTTTGTTCACCGCTATGATTGCATCGGCTCCCAATTCCTCTACTTTTTTTGCGTATTTCTCGTCCACCACATCACAAAAAACCAATACGCCATTTTGATGTGCCATTTCAATGGTCTCGCGTGGCGACCCCAGTGAGGTAATGATGAAATCTACTTTTTCTTCGCAGCAAACCTTCAGTTGATCCTTGTACAAAAAGTTGGATTTGTTCACAATTAGGTTGATTCCAAAAGGTCCATCCACAGCAGAACGAATTTCGCGAATGGCTTCTCGGAGTTCGTCCGTTGTGCGATAATTCAACGCTGGAATTGCTCCAGTAACGCCACTTTCTACCGCTGCGATTATCATTCTAGTGTTCGAAACCAAAAACATGGGAGCAACAATTAGAGGAAACTCAATATTGAGCATTTTGCTTAGTGCTGCTTGGCAGGGATCTAATTTCATGCGATGAAGATACAACTTTTTACTATGCACGCACATCTTTGCGGTTAATTTTCATTTCCGTTGCGTACCTTTGTTATATGTCAAAAGGTCAAGCTTGGATTCAAGCCATGCGTTTACGAACATTACCGCTTTCACTCGCGGGAATCATTGCCGGATCGGCGGTGGCTTACTTCAACGGGTATTGGGATGGTTTGATCTTTGGACTGGCGATTTCAACCACGATTTTATTCCAAATTTTGTCAAATCTTGCGAACGATTTAGGCGATGGGGTAAAGGGAACGGATAATGAACATCGCGTTGGCCCAGAAAGAGCCGTTCAATCGGGTGTGATTTCTCCGAAAGCCATGAAAAATGGTGTCATCTTTAATGCTGTACTTAGTTTGATTTCTGCCGGATTTCTGATCTACTTTGGTACGCAAAATATGCCTACGAAAATGATTTGGTTCTATGGCGGATTAGCACTTTTATGTGTTTTAGCTGCCATAACGTACACCGTTGGAAAGCGTGCTTATGGTTACATGGGACTAGGTGATTTGATGGTCCTATTGTTTTTCGGTGGTGTGAGTGTATTGGGCGTTTATTCTTTGTTCGCTAAGTCGTTTTTAAACGAGAATATACTCCTCGCATTTGGATTTGGATTGCTGAGTACAGCCGTATTAAACCTCAACAATATGCGCGATTTTCACAATGATCACGCCTCGGGGAAAATTACCATGGTAGTTCGGATGGGACCAAATTTGGGTAAATTATATCAAGTATTACTTGTGTTAATGGCCCTCGGTTGCATCGCTCAATTCATTAATTTAGTAGAACGCCCCATTTTGTTCCTTGCCCTTTTACCGGGACTCTTTTTGATTTATCATTTGCGAACGGTTATGCGTGTAACGGACCCGAAGGATTTCGATCCTGAGCTGAAAAAAGTCGCGTTATCAACCTTTGCCATAGCTATACTTTTATTTGCCGGTCTCTTCTACGTAAAGCATTATCATGGCGTATAAAGTCTCTTACGAAAAGAAAACTTTCGTTTTTAAACGCCCGAGCGGCACCAGTCGTGGTGTATTGACAGAAAAGCACGCTTGGTTTTTACACGTGAGTGATACAGATAATCCAAAAGTAAAAGGCATCGGCGAGTGCAGCATTATTCCCGGTTTGTCGCCCGATTTTGAATCCTTTGAACAGTACGAAGCGAAGTTGGATCGTTTTTGTGAAGATCCAACCAACGAGGATATTACAGCTTGGCCGTCTCTCCTTTTTGGTTGGGAAAGCGCACTGCTCGATTTGAAATCAGAGGGGAGACGCTTTTATTTTGATAATCCTTTTTCTCGTGGTGAGACTTCTTTACCAATCAACGGATTGATATGGATGGGCGATGAAGAATTCATGCAGCAACAAATTCAGGAAAAATTAGCTTCGGGATTCACAACGATTAAAATGAAAATTGGTGCAATTGATTTCGAGACAGAATTGAGGTTATTGCGTTCCATTCGAGGTCAATATTCAAAGGAAGAAATTACGTTGCGCGTGGATGCTAACGGAGCCTTTTCAGTTCAAGAGGCACCTAAAAAACTAAGTGCACTGCACCGATTGGGAATTCATTCTATTGAGCAACCGATAAAGGCGGGACAATGGGATGCCATGAAAGAACTTTGTCGATCTTCTGAGTTACCGATTGCTTTGGATGAAGAGTTGATAGGAATCCATTCTACACGTGCGAAAGAGCTCTTACTGGACAGGATTCGACCGCATTACATCATTTTAAAACCGAGTTTACACGGTGGTATTTCAGGCACGCAGGAGTGGGTTTCACTAGCAGAAGAACGAAACATTGCATGGTGGATGACCTCAGCGTTAGAGTCGAATATTGGATTGGAGGTGATTTGTCAACTTGCGGGCAATTATGATAACGATCTTCCACAAGGATTGGGAACTGGCTCTTTGTATGTGGAGAATGTACCAAGTGATTTGGTGGTTGAAGAAGGAAAGATTTTTCGAAGATTGAATGATGAATTGGAGCGATAGCTCAATTCTTTTGCTTTTAGAAGCAAATGGTAGTATTTCGACAAAAAACTCGGGGAAAATAGGTCTATTTATTGCGTTCCTTCAGTTTTTTCTTCAAGTGTTCTATTTGAGCGTCTCGATCTTCATAATCATCGTAGTACTCTAAAGGCTCATGAATTATCTGTCCTAGGTAGAAAGCAGCGAAATCCTTAACCCGGAATTTGTATCCATTGCCCACGGTAGCTTCTGAGCTGCCATGATAATTCGTTACTACTGATTCATTATCAAGTAATTGAATTAAAGTTGGAATGGCTGACTCTCCCAATATTAGAAACATGGCACCGCACTCTCCGGCATCATCATGCCTATACAGTAAGCCCCATGGATTTGTCTTTCCTGTATAATTATGTATTAATGCATCGGCATAGATATCTGCAATTTCCTTGAGGTAGAAAGACGTCATATATTTTTTGGTGTCTTTTGCATGCAGTACTTCACACGCAAGAAACTTTGCCTTTCCAGAGCAGTCCTTGTCTTCTATGATTTGATAAAGTAAGACATGATTGGTTGTATCGCTCCATATTGCGTCAATTGTTCTATTGTGAATTGGATACACATACATCTCTCCGTATGCTTCATTCTCCAATTTGTGTGCGAGTTCCAAATGATCTCCGTTCATAACTTGAGTTTCTGTTGCTTCCGTTACCGCTGCATTTGAACTCTTGCATGCGCTCAAGAATAAACCAGCTGACAAAATGAAGAAACCGATTAAAACAATCGACTTGTTATAGTTTCTATTAATTAAGGCTCTATTCATACTATCAATCTTTCTTCTTCTCCGTTGGAATTGGTAACTTCTTATTAGGTGAACCATCCCCTGCATCGACAACGTCCTTATTACGAATATCAATTGTATCACCTTTATTGGGACCGGATAAAACTTCTGCTGTAATCGCTTGATCTGAGCCCCATGTCATTGTACTTAGTTGTTTTAACTCTGTACCTTTTGCCAACTTCAACTCACTGTAAGTTGTTTTTCCTCCAGAAACGACATGCAAATCAACAACGGCTTCGGGGTCCGTACTTACTTTATACGTTCCTCTCGTCTTGGCATCATTCCATAATTTCGCTGCCTCTATAAAGTTCGCACTTGGATCTCCCTTAGAGACCTCCTTAATATCCAATGTTGTCAGTTTTGGATCATCTTTCGTCCCTTCAATTTTATAACCCCATTCGACTGAACCGTAGTATTTGTTCTTGTCGGAGCCATCAAGTGCTAAGGCGGTAGTTTCAAACATCACTTGAATACCTTTATTTTTAACATCTTTCGGGAGATCATATAGTCCTGCAGATTTCTTTTCTTTCTTTGGGTCTTCAGGTTTTTTCTTGTAACAATGACCTAATTCGTAATTCGTATTTTCTCCAAGCTTTGGTTTCGGATCGTCAGCAACAGGCGTGTCACTTAAATCGCTTCCCGCCTTAGTAGCTGAATCATCACCATAAATCGGACTATTTCTATCAGAAAGCCTATCAATTGCATATCCTTCCCCATCTTTTCCTTTCTCGACCATCCTTTCCTGTGTATTTGGATCAATTGAAACTGATTCTCCGCTTGTATTTTTACTATTGACACTTTGACTAAGTCCAATTTTCTTGGCATCCACCTTTTCTTCATCAGGATGGAACTTTAGGATGATTTCAACACCTGCTTCCCTTCCTTTTTCGTAGTTATCAAATTGAGTTGTCTCAAACTCTCCAAAATTTGTAGGAACCTTAT
This sequence comes from bacterium, assembly GCA_024742305.1. Taxonomy (GTDB): domain Bacteria; phylum Bacteroidota; class Bacteroidia; order Flavobacteriales_D; family Crocinitomicaceae; genus UBA4466. Next base: position 8,987 of record JANSYQ010000049.1, read on the forward strand.
TTTTGGGCTGAAGCGTGCCATCATTTGAGAGCTGTCCTTTTCTCAATTCACTGCCCTTCACCTCCTTTCCGCTTGTATTCTCAATTAAATTCCCCATAGAGTCCGCTTCGGCTTCTAATTCAGGGTTAGCATTGATATTTCCGATGGTCGATTCCTGTTCTCCTTCTCCAACTTTACCTTGACGCTGTTGAACGACATGCCACAATTCATGCGGCAAATGCTTTTCCTGTCCAGCCCCTAAATGAATATCGTTTCCCTGCGCGTAAGCCAAGGCATCCACTTCATTAGGTTTTGTTGAGTTGTAATGAACATTCACATCACTCAGGTCGATTCCTGATAGATTTTCAGCATTTCGTTTCATTTTCTTAGGCATGCCATTCTCATTCGTTGATTTCACAAAGGCACTATCAGTGCTTTTCTTAGATTGACTAGAATGAGTATTGGTTCGAGCACCGGAGTTTGAAACTGGGTCGACCGCTTTTAACTGAGCACGATGTACTGCCGAAGGCCTGATGAATGATTCATGAGAACCAAAACTATGCCTTTTCTTTTTTTTTAATAGTCTCACCGTAACTGCGATTTGTGGTCGTTAAGCTAAACTATACTTTTCTAGAGATTTACACAATACGTATAAATACCTAAAATCCTGTCATTTAGCTTCATTAACACCTCCCGATGTAGTCAATAAATGCAATACCTCTTATCCCAATGATTCTTGTGGATGCTTGTAAAAGAGCTTTAATATCCCACGGTTCCCTTAACAGGAATCAGGTAGGGTTTGACTTGAACTGTACAGGGCTATGTCCCAAAAGAAAAAATTTTCGTTACATTGTATCATCCGAGCAACGCCAATTTTCGAAACTTCCCAAGCACTTACAATTAGGTACACGTTGAACAACTCTCCACCAAATAAAATCGT
>JANSYQ010000056.1 GCA_024742305.1 bacterium
CACCATTTCAGAGGACTTCCTGATTGCTGAAAAAGAACGGACAAGTGCATGTGCTGCCTTCATCTCGACCATTACTTGGGATGAATATATGAACGGAGAAGCTTATCAATACGGTGAGGAATGTCCTGAATTTTACTTCATGTATTTGCTTCAAGCGCAAGATGAATTCGACGGTGTCGTTGTAGAAGAAATGGAAATGATTTCAGACAGCGAATGGCTCGTAACCCTCAATCTTTACAATGACTTTGACGAGCGAACCTACCGTAAAGATTTCAAGCCTCAGATGACCGTAGAAAAAGAAGGTGGTAATTGGATGATTACTTCTATGAAATGGATTGAAGCATAGGAAACAATGGTTAATCAAAAATGGGAGGAATGAGTACTGCAACAACTTTAGAAATCGCATTGATAATTGTCTTACCATTGTGCAACTTAATGTTCCTATTCATTAAGGATTCAAACAAGAAAAGAAGATATGTTACGAACATTTTGATTTGTTTGAACATCCTATTGTATTTGGCTCCCTACCTATCCGGAATACCGAATACTCCTAGTGGAAAAAGTGTACTTTGGGAAGGGCAAGGCGATGGAGGCGTATTCATGTACTACTTCCTAATTTTCCCATTATGTCTAGTTACCACGATTATTTTAGCCGTTCTTCGCTTCAAAGCTAGGAAAGAAGCAAAAAAATAACGGAGAAAGAATAAAAGTTACAAAAACACTACCCGATCCGAATGCAATACATTCCCATGACGCTGCACTTGATAGATGTACGTCCCTGAAGGTAGGCCATTTCTGTTGAATTTAATCGCTCCGTTCTCAGTAGTTACTCGCCCCACTTGACTTCCGGAAAGATCGAAAAGTACCACCTCAAATTGCTGCAATGCTTCCGTTTCAAACTGGATGTGATCTACCGCCGGAGATGGATACGCTTTGAATTGATCGAGATCAAACTCTTCTGCACTAGCAAACTGATCAAACTCCCAAAAATCGCCAAAGTTGGTTCCGTTCGTTCCCAATCCCATGTAGCACCGATCTCCAATCTTCGCTTTCACTGCCCATCTTCTTTTTGCGAATGGATAATCCGGCAATTGCTCCCAAAGATCAAATATTGGATTGTAGCGCCAAACTTCCGGGTACATGTCTCCCCAACCTAGATAGCCTCCCATGAAATAACCGTAGCCATTCTGAGAAAGTCCAATATTGTTATTCGGAGCCGTCCCAGGAAACTGTGCCTTAGACGTCCAACCGTTCGTCATTGGATCGTATTCATAGAATGAAAAACCGCGTTTCCAATACCCTTTACCGTTCACAACAAAAGTGGGATCGCGATGAAAATAGTTTTGTGGCAATGCGCACAATGTAGACCATGTATCTGTTGCGGCATCATAACGATACAATGAATCAGAACTACTAAGATAACTTGGGTAGTAACCGACTCCATCGATCACAAACGGATCGGTATTCGTGAACCAATCGCCCGGAGCGTTAGAAAGTTGTGTCCATAAGTTTGTTTGAGGATCGTAACAAAAGTGCGTTGCGTTACTGAACTGCCCCATTCCGACATACGCTTTTCCATTTATAGCAATGGCCACCAAATCTTGATCACCATTCGAATTATTGCCAATATAATCGGCTTTTTGCGCCCAGCTATTTGTGCCCGGATCGTACTCCCACCACTCGGAAAACCATTCGTCCGAACCATCGCCATTTAAGTGACCTGTTCCTGCGTAAACGCGGTTCCCAAGCCCGATGGCAACTCCACGGTGACGACCGAAACTGCCGAAATCTGCCTTTTGCGACCAATAATTTCCGTATGCGAGATGAGTTCCCCCAATGAGGGACAGAACAAGTAGTAGTGTTTTCAAGTTGTGTGCGTTTAGAGGATCAATTTACGCAAGATTCGCTGAGTTTCGTGTAAAAACACAACTTTTACACTGATTTACATTTATTCACTCGGATTTTCACAAGCAATCGCAACATTTGGTCATCGAATTTTAAAACACGCATCATGAATAACTTCCGATTGATAACAGTCCTTTTTTCCATTTCCTTGTTCTTTACAGCCTGCTCTCAGGAGCCAGTCAACGAGTCCCAAAAAGACCAAATATCTACTTCTCAAGAAGACGAAAAAACTTCCTCAAACGAAAATTCTCCTCATCCATTTGGGGGTTGGTATTGTCCCGACAACTTTAACTTTGAGCCTGTGGACATTTCAGCACTTAATCAAGTATCAGCAGTAAGCGGAAGAATGCCCGCACTTTGGGAAACTAAAACGGGAGAAGCTTTGATCTATGTGGATCCAGTGAAATATCCCGAAGCAAAGCCATTGGATATTGCGTTGCCCACCCTAGCTTTTGTTGCTCATCCTTATGCCGACTTCAACGAACTTGCGATCATCATTCAGGCCTTTGTTGTGGATGAAGATACCATTGTTGGATATCGTTATCCGAACGGAGGAAATGGTTCGGCACGATTGCGCGACGTTCAAGTTCTCACACCCGATGAACAAGCAGCACTCTCTCCCACTCCTTTTGTCTTTGAGACAATGGAAGTCGACGCTTCAAAAAAGGACATTTGGAAGGCATTCACGAAATCCACATTTGCTCATGAGCTTTCCAAGCAGTTTGATAAAAAAGAACTCACAAAAGCAGCTTGGTCCAATGACCTCAACATTGACTTAGAGTTCAAGAACGGAAGCGATTTTGGCATCGGCTACGTGGCAAATGTTTGGGGTAATCTGTACCTTCAAGTCGACTACATGACAAATGGCATTCATTCTTCTTATAAGTTTATGGTAAGTGAAAATGCAGATACCGGAAAATCCAGCGTAACGTTTGTGGCAGGACCGTACCCTGATAGAATAGAGAACCAAGAGGGCAAATGGAAAACTTGGATGACACAATTGAAAGAGAGCAGCGGCTATTGATAATTAAAACCGTATTTTAAAGGCATGAGATGGTTGCTGCTGATACTGCTTATTTTCTCGTGTTCGCTTCTTGGATACGTTCAAGAGGACATCAACCAAACGGATGCTCAAGGGCGAAAACAAGGCCACTGGGTTTATTATGGCAAGGATCGACCAGAAATGGGCTACCCGGAGGATGGAAAAGTAGAGGAAGGAGATTATCTCAACGATCGAAAAGTAGGCGAATGGATCAAGTATCATCCTGATGGAGAAACACCGAAAATACGTGGTAATTACACCTCCACATTTCCATATACGTACCGTATCGACTATGATTCAACGGGTGCATTTGTAAATAAGACCTTGTTTTATCATGACTCTACATTGACACGTCAACACCATTGGTTTGACAACACTTCATTTTTAAGAACAGTGAGAGGGCAGTCGGTCACCGATTCTTTTATCTATTACAGCTCGATTGACTTTTACGATAGTTTGATAATTGTTCACTTTGACTCTCGCGTACTAGAAACCTATTACTTCCAAAAACACAACAAGTGGCACAGTTCATTAAAACGCGAAGTGGTTAGCATTCAGCTTGGAGCTCAACCGTTACGACAAAACGAAACAATGATTGACCAATTAATTACCTACGAAACGGGGCCAATCAACCAAACAATTGACGGCAAGCACGAAGGATATTGGATCACTTTGGGAAAAGATAAACCTGAATATGGATATCCCGAAAATGGAAAAGTGCAGCATGGTGGGTACGTGAATGGTCGAAAAGAAGGTACATGGGTGAAGTATCACACGGATGGTATAACTCCTAAGTTAATTGGTCATTACCAAAATAACCGTCCCAATGGACATTATTGGAAGATAACCCCGGAGGGAACTATTATGGAGAAGGGAAAATTCTTTCATGGAAAGTACAAGGACACCTTATATCGCTACTACCCTGACGGTAAGCTAAAATACCTCGGCATTCTCGATAGCTTGGGACAATCTTTGGTCGATTCCTTCTATTTCTATAATGGCGAATGCAGAGACAGTGTTATGGTAAATAAGTATAATCAATCAGCTCAAAAACGATGGGTGGTCTTGTATTCAAAAAAACAATGTAATGTAGTTGATACTGTTTTGGATAGAAACACCAGCCGTCATCATAATGAGTGGCATTATCGGGTCCCAAAAAAGAGAGAAAAGAA
>JANSYQ010000006.1 GCA_024742305.1 bacterium
AAATGGGTGTACGGATCATCTACTAGTATAGGCATCACACCGTACATGCGAATAGGTAGATCATTTTTCGTGCTATTGTGCGGTTGAATCATTGTGACATGCAAGAATGCATTCGGTGCCATATCCGCTGTCGTTACAAACTCATGAACGGTCTCACCTTCTTTCGTCTCGATCCAAAATTTCTTCACGATACGATCACTTGTCTCCACGGAAACCAAGGCGCGTCCATTGGATGGCGACGGAATACTCAAGCGCACTGTTTCGCCTTTTGTGTACGTTTTTTTGTCTGTGGAGAAGGTAAGCATCGTGGCTTTGGAAGCATCACTTCTGTTTGCTCGACTCCAGAAGGACCAATCGAAACGAACGATTTGTCCTGTTTCGTGTCCGCTTTCTACATCCGTGGCTACCATCAAAAAATTGCCGTATTCGTATTTTGGAACGCTGAATGTAAAGTCCTTTCTTCCTTTGTACGTGTACAAGGTGGTATCACGGAACAGCACTGCAGATTCTTGATAATTGTAGGCCGTAACATTGCGGTCACCGGAATACCACCAATTTCTGTCCATTTTGTAGATGCGCAGGTGAATTTTTCGTTTTCCTTGCAGCTTTCCCTGATCATCTACCGAGACAAACTTGAACGTATGCTTCTTGGCTGTCTCAAGAGTACGATCGTAAATAGAACCTTTTGGTGTTTTGAAACCAATATAAGTGTCGTACGGTGAATAGGTCGATGTTTTTCGATCGATGCTATAATCCCCACCTTTCTCATAAACCTTGGTGATGTAGTTGGCAAGCAACATTCCCGGTGATTCCGATATATCGGCAACAGCACTGGAGAAGTTCGCTGTACCATTTGCATCCAAATCTCCATCAAAAACGGTGAACTCTTGATAGCCACCATTGCGGATCGGTGAATCGAAATGATAGTCTTTGAACTGCTTAAACGCTGTTCGCATAGGGCGAAGCTGCAGTTCAACGTTGGCGTGGAGTCCATCAGCCTTGGCACCATGCAGCCACTCGGCTTTGATTTCGCAAGAATCCTTTTCGTTTGCCGTTTCCGCATCGAGGTATATTTTCAGTCGGTTCGGCTTGATGGTTTCAACTTTCAATAATTTGGAATAACGATAGTTCCCTACTACCACCTCCGCTTCGTAATTTCCGGTTTTTCCGTCAGCTCTTGTAGCCACGCGGAAGGTGTAGATGCCATTCACGTGCGTATTTCGACTGATATCGTACAATGTGTTTCCCGACGGATCTTTCAATTCAAAGTTTACAGGATGATTGTCGGGCAGTTTGTTCTTTTTGTCCTGCAGCATAAAATTCACGTAGATGGAATCTCCCGGTCGCCAAACACCTCGCTCCGTGTACAGATATCCTTTAATTCCCTCTTGTGCATTCTCCCCCGAAACATCGAACTTACTCATTGAGTTCGCCTTTCCATCGGTTAGTTTTAAGTAACCACGTTGACGTCCGTTTTTAGCAATCATCAGGAAGGGTTTTCTTTTCAACTTCTGCGTGAACATTCCCTCTGAATTCGTACGACCTTTGGCGATCAACTTACCCACGTAATCGTAGTAGGCTACTTCGGTATTGATCATTGGGTCCGCAGTTATCATATCCGTGAGGAAAGCCGTTGATTTTTTATCGACTTCCAGCTTGAACATCATTCCGATGTTGGACGCCAAAATATTTCGTTGCACCGCCGCGCCGTAATAGTAAGATTCGTCACAAGGAGAGCGATCGCTGTATCCGCCCCATGAGGAGTAACCATCAAATCCCCATCGGTGCCAGTCGCTCTCCGTCCAACCTTCACTGACCGTTTTCTCGAATTTCTTTTCCTTTTTATCGTTGCAATCGCATGTGGAATACGTTTTATTAAATCGAATAGCCACTTGATAAATAGCACCCGGCTCAGCTTTGATCCACTTTTCAAGGTCGATGACGTGTCTGTTCCATTGATTCAAATCCATGGATTTATCGTAATCCAAGCGCACCTTGTTCTCCGCAATGATCTTTCCAAAACGCGTTAATTCATCGTCTCCATTCAAGTCATTCACCTGTAAAAAGTGTTGAATGTTCTTCTCATAAATTTTGATGATGCGCACATCCACTGCTTTCAAGGCAATTGCTTCTATCGGGAAAATAAGTCCTTGTGAGTTTGGCAAAATGGACCCCGAGCCAATCAAACGAACTTTAGGTTTTGCGGCTTCCAGCAGAATTTGATGTTTCACTGCCTTCTTCATTTTTCCATCGGCAACGTTTTTAATTCCCGCATCACAATGCACAGTATAATTTCCAGTCAAGCGATTGGGCAAGTAGACTCTTACGATATTGAAGTCGATGTCGTAAGTAAGTCCTTTGACGTTGTTTCCTTTATCATCTTCCACACGCACCAATCCGTTGAGCACCTGACCTAATTTTAAAGGATCTCCAAAACGAATTTCTATCTCTTGATCTTCATTATCGTTGACATTTACTCCCATTACAGAGAAATCATCCAATGCTGCCACTTTGATCTTTCGTTCTCCTCTATCATCAGATCGAATGGGCTTCCCGTTCCAACGCACAGTAATCATACGTGCTTCATTTTTACGTTGGATACTGTCTAGTTGAAATGTAAATTCATTATCGTACGCATCTGCGAGCGTATACTTTTGCGGCTCGCCATCCAACAATACGGTCAGTGATTTCTTAAGCAGTTTTTGACTGACTTGGTCCCTTGTTTGGATGGTCCCAGTTAATTTTTGGAAACGAATTTCATGTCGGTTGTACGCTTGTAATCCGTCGACCTCAACGCTCATTTCTTGTTGGAAGGTTGAAAATTGAAACTTGAACTCTTCGTAGCCATCCTTCACCTTGGTAAACTTGTTCAAATTCAGTGTAGCGGTAAAAAACTGTCCGGAAGGCAATTTCTTTTTGGGAATAAAACGAATAACACGATCACCGAATTGTTCCACCTCACCGTCTATTTCAGGAGAAATGCTGAAGTATTTCTGTAATTGTTTGTTTGTCATTCCAGATGGAATTGGGTCGACCAACTCCACTCGGATAGCACCATCACGCTCTACCATTCCCGAGGTATACCCCGAAACGTATTCACGATAATGCGGATCTACCTTGATAATTTCCGGGGATGAGTTCCCACAAGAGGCGAGAATACAGATAAGCAGACAAAAAATAAACAGGACTAGCGGAAAAGAGATTCCGGTTTTTACCTTGGCATACGACGGATGTTTCATAACACAGATTTTGACACAAATCTGCGTTCTTTCACGCGCAATTATATAGGTGTTTGATTAAGCGTTGGTGTTTTTTGAGAATTCGTTTTCGGCAACATCAATTAACTCAGCACGAGTTTACTCGGGTGTGAACACGGCATCTAACTTTGATATTATTCTGATTTAGTTTCGAATAAGAGTTACGTGACCATGTCGAGTATGCATTGTTTCTGAACTGTCTGTATACTCTAAGGTCCAAAAATAGACACCTTCAACACATGACTTTTCATTCAGCGTTCCGTCCCAACCATTTATCATGTCTGTGGTTTCTGTAATGAGGTTACCCCAGCGATTAAAAATTTTTAGCGTAGGTTGACATTCACCACCATACCACCTTGGAATGAAACGGTCATTTAAATTGTCTTCATTGGGCGTGAATACATTAGGCATGTCAATTTCGCATGGACAGAAATCCTGCACGACTTCAATCGTATCAGAATACTCACAACCATCTAGGGTTACGTCCACACTGTAAATTCCTGGTTGTGAAATCTCGTAAGGATTGTCACTAGATCCATCTGCCCATTGCATTGTTGTGTAGTTGTCTGAAACCGAAACTTGTATGGATTCACCGTCGCAAATTCCAAATTCATCACCCACCTCAAAATTATACGAAGCGCACGGATCTTGTATACTTAAGTCGTCAAACCAAAGAGCATATTGCCCGATTCCACCTGTAAGAATCGTGAAGTTGTGATTTCCAGCGCTTATTGACACTGTAACACTATAGAAAGTCCAAGGCGTATTGGATGGAACCTCTATACTCGGACTTACCTCAGCCCCATCTACGGCTAAAGAAAAATGAGCTGTACTCGTGTTTTGATGAACATCACCTGGTCCTTCCGGCCCGCAGTACCATATTCCCAATTCGACTTGAGTTGAAGTTGGAAAATTAATATCATATGTCCTTACGAAATCTCCTCCAGCATAGAAGTACAAGTAACCTGATCCACTATGCGCACCGAGCGAATTAGTATGGTTTACAGCCATTGGACCAACACCTACACATCCCAAATCGCCAGTAACATAAACTGGATGTACACCATCAATGACCCTGCCGGCATCGTTGTAACAGGTAAAACTTGGTGGACACTGACACAAAGTAGAATCACCATCTTCAAAGTCAAAGCTGATATTAACTTGGGAATAGCCCACGAAAACGCAAGCGTATAAGCAGAGTAATAGGCACAATTTTGTCATAGACTATTTGGAACGAAGGAAAAGGGAAAAACGTTGATGTTACCTAAATCATGTACATAAAACTCAAAGACGAGAACGAGTGCAAACAACAATCTCTATTAGGTGAGCACAGCCATCGTGTTCCAAGCTATATGGCAAACCACCGTTGGACCAATGGAGCGCGATTTAAAATATATAAATCCCAACAGCAGCCCCCCAAAGAAAGTAATATACATGTGTCGAATTCGAACAGGTCCAAGCCCAAGTAAATGGTGCCCTAAACTCAAATGAATAAATCCAAAAAGTACAGCGGCTACAAAAATAGCTATCACAACGTGCATTTTCTTTTGAAGTTTGCGCTGTATAAATTGGCGAAAAAAGAGTTCTTCCGTTATTGGGATTAAAATTAGAGTACTTAAAATGTTCAGGTCCGAAAAACTATCCCAGTTACTAAATTCATAGGAAACGTTGTACGTTTCACCGGAGAAGGCGTTATATAATGCATTCAAAGGTGTTTGAATGAATATAAAACTAGCTCCCAAAGCACAGGCAATGGCATACCAGCGCCAAGAAGCACTTAATGTGAATTCTGAACGGTTTGTTTTATTCACAAGGGTAAAAAGAGTGGTAAAAAATAGGAAAAGAACGCCCGTTATAAAATAATTGTTGCTAAGTAGGAAGGGAAAATCAAAATAGTAAGGTATCAGCACCCACAAGTTGATTATTTCAATAGAAACAAGATAAAGCACTGTGAACAGCAACGCTAACAATATATGTCCTACCGCATACTTCAATTTTTACCTCTCTTTCAGGAATTTATACCTCACATCTCGATATTTCGGTGAGCTCGATACATCGCAAGCTCGATGACCGTCATTCATGATTCAATATTCCTTATTCCTTATTCCTTATTCCTTATTCCTTATTCCTTATTCCTTATTCCTTATTTATGATTCATAATTCCTAATTCATAATTCCCTCAACAACTTTCCGCACAAACTCCGTCTCATAGCCCTTTCCAGACAAGTACCGATACAACTTCACTTTCTTGTTGTAATCATCCGGACCTTTCAGCGTAGAATACTTATACTCGGCCAACCGTTTTAGATTTCCGAAGTAGACTTCGTCCTCAATACCTGTCAGAGCTTTCTTGATAGAATAGTCGGATATGGCTTTTTGTTTGAGATGCTGACGGATTTTAATTTTCCCCCAGCGTTTGATGTTCACCTTACCCGACACGTATGCATCGGCGAAGCGCTCTTCACTCAGAAAATTGTTGGCAATTAAATCAGCCAGCAAGGCGTCCCGATCTTCTTGATCGAGTCCCCACGTACGCATTTTGCGATCCAGTTCTTGAGAACAGCGCTCCTGATAAGCGCAGAGAGCCTCTAACTTAGTCTTCGCTTCCAACAAAGAATATTTGCGCCCTGAGTTCATCAGAGCGCAATTTCTTCCTTCTTATCGTCTAAAAATGAGTATTCCAGTAGGTGATTTGAAGAGTCGGGTTGAATTGATACCCACTTCTTGTATTTCATCCACCACTTCACCTGTCGCGAAACCATCCCTTTTTTGAAGTACGACTCCAAATAAGGATGTACACGCAAAGTCAATTTCTTGATGCCGCCATTCTTCATCAAATGATCAAGGTTCGACTCAATTTCCTCCGCGTACAGAATAGACGCCTGAACTTCACCGGTTCCGTTACATGTTGGACACGTCTCCGAAGTATTGATATCCGTTTCAGGTCGCACACGCTGACGCGTAATCTCAACCACTCCAAATTTCGATGGAGGTAAAATGTTGTGCTTGGCACGGTCGTTCGACATCGCCTTCTTCAATGCATCATGCAATGCCTTGTTGTTGGCGCGGTCATGCATATCAATAAAGTCGATACAAACGATTCCTCCCATGTCGCGCAGTTGCAATACACGGGCAATTTCCTTCGCCGCTTCTGTATTGGTAGCTAATGCATTGCTCTCTTGTCCATCGGCACCCTTACGGTTACCGCTGTTCACATCAATCACGTGCATCGCCTCGGTATGCTCGATAATCAAATACCCTCCACTTGGAAGCGGTACTTTCTTTCCAAACAACGATTTGATTTGCTTGTTGATTCCGAAGCGTTCGAATATCGGCAATTTGCCATCGTAATGACGAATGATTTTCTCACGACCAGGAGCAATTCCTGAAACATACTCGCGGAGGTTATCCGCCATTTCATCATCATTGACATGGATATTGGTAAAGTCTGCATTCAACAAATCACGTAGGATAGACGATGTCTTATCGATTTCTCCAAGTACGCGCGAAGGTGGTTTTGCCTCCTTCAGGTTGCCATGCATTTTCTTCCACTTGTTGACCAGATTCTTCAAATCCTGATCCAACATTTCGACCTTTTTTCCTTCTGCTACCGTTCGAATGATCACACCGAAATTTTTCGGTTTGATGGCATTCATTAATTCTTTTAATCGAGCGCGTTCCTCATTGTCTTTGATCTTCTGAGAAATCGACACTTTGTTGGAAAACGGTACCAATACTAGGTAACGTCCTGCTAGGGTAATTTCGGCGCACAACCTCGGTCCTTTCGAGGAGATGGGCTCTTTGGCTACCTGAACCAAAATCGGAGCGGACGAAGAAACGACATCGTTAATTTTCCCATCCTTGGGAATGTCTTTCTCGCCTTTGAAGTAAAGAAGATCGGCTACGTTTTGCTTACCTTTTAGTGTACTTCGGGAAAACTTGTTTAATGAATTGAATTGTGGGCCAAGGTCTAAATAATGCAGGAATGCATCTTTTTCATAGCCTACGTCAACGAATGCAGCATTTAAACTGGGAACTACTTTACGAACTTTTCCGAGGTAGATATCACCTACAGAATATTCGTTTTTTCCCGGCTGCTCTTCATGCAACTCAATAAGTTTTCCGTCTTCGAGCAAGGCAAGCACGATACCACCGTTTCGGGTATCGACTACTAGTTCTAAACTCACGAAAGCCTTATTTAGTTAATAAAACAGAAAAACTTAGCAGGGCTTGCCTACTAAGCTTTCAATACGATTCAAGAGAAATTATTTTTTCTTCTTGTGACGATTTTTTCTTAGTCTCTTTTTACGCTTGTGCGTAGACATCTTATGTCTTTTTCTTTTTTTACCGCTTGGCATAATTTCTATATATTTTGTTAAACTTCTATTTTCAAGTCAATGTCCTCATTCAGAGGAAAAAAAACACCCTCACTAAAAAAGTGAGAGTGCAAAAGTAATAAAACGATTTGAAATTTCTCTCAATTCGTCAGTATCATTTAATTAACCCACCTTCACGTTGGTCTTCACCTCTTCAACGAAGGTTTTCGCAGGCTTGAATGATGGAATGTTGTGTGCAGGAATGATGATCGCTGTATTTTTTGAGATGTTTCGTCCTGTTTTTTCAGCACGCTCCTTCATTACAAAGCTTCCAAATCCTCGCAAGTAAACATTTTGCCCTTTCGAAAGAGATCCCTTCACGGAGTTCATGAATGCTTCAACAGCTTTCAACGCCTCTGTACGCTCTAATCCAGTCTCTTCTACAATCTCTGCAACGATGTCTGCCTTCGTCATATCTTATTGATTTTTATGATGTTTAAAATTTGATTTGACGGCAAAAATACGCCACTTTTTGGTTTATTGGTTAGTTTTACAACAATTAATTCGTCGTTTTTCTCTGAATGCAGAATTTCTCCCTATTAATCACCGAATGGTATAGACAAAATAAGCGTGAGCTCCCATGGAGGAGTGTGTCAGATCCGTATACTATATGGCTGTCTGAAATCATTTTACAACAAACTCGGGTAGAACAAGGAAGGGCTTACTTTCAAAAATTTGTGGATCATTATCCAACGGTAATCGACCTTGCTAATGCCTCCGAACAAGACGTTTTAAATGATTGGCAGGGATTGGGCTATTACAGTCGTGCTAGAAACCTACATGCATCCGCAAAATACATTCGGGATGAACTCAACGGAGTCTTTCCTCAAACGTATGATGAAATCATCAAATTAAAGGGTGTAGGGAAATATACTGCAGCAGCCATTGCGTCTTTTGCATTTAATGAACCGAAGGCCGTCGTGGATGGAAACGTTTATCGCTTTTTGAGTCGTGTATTTAATATGGATACGCCCATAGATTCAACAAAGGGTCAAAAAGATTTTCAACTTCTCGCCGATAGTTTGATTTCGAAGGAGAACCCTGCTGATCACAATCAAGCGATGATGGAAATTGGCGCCATGGTCTGTACTCCAACCCAGCCAAAATGCCTGTTTTGTCCAGTTTCTGAATTGTGCGAAGCCAGAGAGAAGGGTACCTACTTAGATTTACCCGTAAAATCGAAGAAAACAAAGGTTAGCAATCGCTATTTCCACTATTTGATCTTCAACGAATCGGGTAAAACAATCATTGAGCAACGCACGGAAAAAGGTATCTGGCAAAAATTGTATCAATTTCCTTTGGTAGAAACCACCACAAAAAAGTGGACCGAAATCCCCAAAAACTGTGTTCACGTTTCAGATGAAATTGTACACAAACTAAGTCACCAACATATTCATGCTAAGTTCTATACCATTGATGGCTTCCCCGAAAAACTAGAAGACCGTTTTGTAACAATCAGCAGCGAAGATATTCAGGATTTTCCTCTTCCAAGAATTATTGATCGTTATCTAGAAAAGCATACCTTTGATCTCTAATTTTTTGTATTTTTAATTCAATCATCTTAGATTCAATTCTATGGCAGGAAGCGTAAACAAAGTAATTCTCATTGGTAACCTAGGAAAAGACCCTGAGGTGCGTCATCTTGAAAATGGTGCAACAGTTGCCAACTTCCCCATAGCTACATCTGAAACGTATACAGATAGAAATACAGGTCAGCGTGTTGAAAATACCGATTGGCACGATATCGTTGTTTGGCGCGGTTTGGCAGAAGTCGTGGAGAAATACGTAAAAAAAGGTACGAAAGTCTATGTTGAAGGAAAACTTAAAAAGCGCTCTTGGCAGGACAAAGAAGGAAACACACGCTACACCACTGAAGTCGTTGCAGATGAATTGACTATTCTTAGTTCACGAAACGATCAGTCGCAACAAGGGCAACAAGCACCGTACAGTTCTCAAGGAACACCGCAAGCACCTTCGAAAGTAGATGACATCATCAACAAAGAACAGGACGATTTGCCATTTTAATTGATTGCAAAACATGGACGACCCCTCGAGTTACGAATCTTTTTCAAATATTGCCACTTCCGGATTTGGCGGAATTCAAGACTACGTCTTTTTAGCCATTCTATTATTACTCATTGCTGTTTCTGCCTTGGTTTCAGGATCAGAGGCGGCCTTCTTCTCACTCAGCCCAACCGATAAAGAAGACCTTCGCAACGACACGGGCAAAAAAGCCAATTACGTAAACAAATTGCTTAATAAGCCCCAAGAACTTCTCGCAACGATTCTTATTACAAACAACTTCGTAAACGTTGCCATCGTAATTCTTTCTAGCTCCATTCTTCATAGAATACTTGAAGACACTGGTCTAAGCGCCACTACAGAGTTTTGGCTTGATATCCTGCTCATTACATCTTTATTGCTGATCTTCGGCGAAGTGATCCCAAAAATTTACGCAAACAAAAGAGCCCTAGCATTCTCCAAAATGATGGCGCGCCCATTGAGTGTTGCCAACGCCACACCTCCCGTTTCTTGGATACGATCGGGGTTGGTTTCCGGTACAACTATCATTCAACGTCGCATGCGTAGAGGTAAAGTAGACGTCTCTGCAGACGAGTTGGAACAAGCATTAGCGCTCACCAAAGAAGAAAATTCAGACGATAACGATCATAGAATTCTAGAAGGAATTGTCAAGTTTGGATCCACTGAGGTTCGACAAATTATGCGTCCAAGACTCGATGTTTACGCACTCGAAATATCTGATACCTACCAGGAAGTGTTGGATAAAATTTTGGATTGTGGTCACTCGAGACTTCCGGTATATCAATCTTCGTTTGATAACATTATCGGCGTGCTATTTATAAAGGACCTCCTCCCTTTCTTAAATTCAGAAAGCGAAAAGGACACCGATTGGGGATCTTTAATTCGCAAACCCTTCTTCGTAACGGAAAACCGAAAAATCGACGATCTACTGAAAGATTTCCAAGAGAAAAAAGTACACATCGCCATGGTGGTTGATGAATACGGTGGTACCTGCGGAATTGTGACCTTGGAAGATGTTCTTGAAGAAATCGTTGGCGAAATTACCGACGAGTTCGACGACGATGAGTTGGTCTACACAAAAATCAGCGAGACAGAATACTTGTTCGAGGGAAAAACGGCCTTGGTAGATTTCTACAAAGTACTGGACATTTCCGAAGAACATTTGGAAATTGATACGCAAGCCACTGAAACTATTGGCGGATTAATCGTTGAATTAGCAGGACGCATTCTCAAAAATAACGAGCGTGTAACTATTGGACCGCTTCAACTTATTGTAGAATCCAGCGACAAGAAACGAATCAAAATGGTGAAAGCCATCAAACTAGAAGAAACGAACGAACTATGAAATCAGGATTATTGATTATCCCCGTTCTATTACTGTTACTAACGGCATGTGAGGAAGAAACACCTATTCCAAAGCCACCTTCTTACCTTCGAACAGAGTTACCGGATCACACATACACGAAGTATATCGACAGTTGTAATTATCAATTTGAGTTGGCAGATATTTACACCGTTGAGACAGCACCTGGAGACTCTAATAGTCAATGTCACCGAAGAATTCAGCTTGGACCAATGAACGGAACTGTTTACTTCCGCTACTGGGACATGAACGAATCGCTATCCTTCTACATCAACAATGCAAACGATGAAGTGGATATGCACAAAACAAAGGCGACCAACATCATTGACAAGAGCTTTCTACGACCTAAAGATCGTGTTTTCGGCACCTTGTTCCGCTTGGAAGGTGACGTAGCGACTCCCTTTCAATTCTACATGACTGACAGTACGGATCACTTCGTTTATGCGGAAGTTCTCTTCAATTTTCCACCGAATTACGACTCGCTCCGACCAACGTTGGACTACCTCGAACAAGACTTGCAACACTTGATTGAAACCTTTCAATGGGCACCTTAGTATACCTTTCTTTAGGCAGTAATTTAGGAAATCGAAAGCAGTACATCGAGGAAGCGTTGCAGCGAATTTCCGCTCGAACCGGCCAAATTGAATCGCGATCGAGCTTCTATGAGACAGCACCTTGGGGATTTGAATCAGAGCAACAATTTCTCAATATTTGTGCTGCGCTCACCACAGAACTAACTCCCCTCCAACTTCTCAACGAGTTTCAAACTATTGAAAAAGAGCTGGGTAGAAATAAAAAGAAACAAGCTGGCTACGTCTCCCGTGTTATTGATATAGACATCCTTGCGTTTGGCGATGACATCCTTAGTAGCGATGAATTAACGGTGCCACATCCGGGGATCGAAAACCGCAAATTTGTCCTACTTCCATTGGTTGAAATTGCCCCAAATTTCATCCATCCAAAAACGGCAAAAACGATTAAGCAAATCATTGCTTCTTGCAGTGACGAATCATCAGTGCTACTGTACGAAAACAAATAATCTTCCTAGGTTTCGGAAATCAGCGAATCAATAGAAAAATTATTGCTATTATTGTGCAGAAATTTAGAATTTATACTTACTATGAAAAAGCAAACCATCAAAGTATTGGCACTTCTAGTAGCAGCCGGTGGTTTTTCAACCGGATGTAAACTACTGAAAGAAGTCGATTACGCATGTGATCCAGACCCATTAGAAATGCACGGCGATTCTGTGGAGGTCACAGTTAACCTAACATTCCCGGAGAAATCAATCAACAAAAAAGCTGCAGTTGAATTTACACCAACATTAGGAAGCACTTCTTTGAAGCCATTCCGTGTTCAGGGTGAAAAGGCAACAGGAACTGGAGACGCTATCCAGTACAAAGCAGGAGGAAGTGTTACCTACACAGACAAAGTACCTTACAAAGCAGACATGGAAACTGCCAAATTGGTGGTAACTGGTAAAATCTACAAAGGAGAAAAAGAAAAGGGTGAAGTAGAAGCAACTGAAATTTGCGATGCTTGTATCATCACTCCGTACTTGGTAAACTTAACTCCAATTGTACGTTACGCTGAAGATAAATTCGAGCGAGTAATCGCAAAAGATTCATTGACCGTAATCAACTACTTGAAAGGTCGTTCAGAAGTTCGTGCTTCAGAAATGCGTGATGATGACGTGAAAAATCTTCAGGCGTTCCTAGAAATGGCGAACGAAAATCCTAAGATTGAAGTAACAGGAATGTCTGTAACAGGATACGCTTCACCGGAAGGAGAAGAAGACAAAAACAATACTCTATCTACAGATCGTGCTAACACAGGTTCTGAAGCTGCAATGAAGGTAGCGAAGAAAGCAGAGCACGAAGCTGGTCAGAACGAAGCAAGCTACTCCAAAAAAGGATCCGGTGAGGATTACGTTGGATTCAAGCGTGAGCTAATGGCTGACACTAAAATGGATGAGAGCGACAAGCAATTGGTACTTCGTATCTTGGAGCAGGAATCAAATCCAGCTACTCGTGAGCAGAAAATGCGTGACTTAGGAAAGTCTTTCACTTACCTAGACAAAAACATCTTCCCTCAATTGCGTCGTGCTGAGATCGTAACAAACTACGATGAAACTGGATTCTCTGACGAAGAGATGATGCAGTACTCGAAAACAAATTCTGACACAATGAATTTGGAAGAGTTGTTGTTCTGTGCGAATCTTTACACTGATTTGAACGAAAAGCTTCGTGTATACAAAATCGCAGAAGATCGTTACCCAGATGATTACCGTACGTCGAACAACGTTGGTGCTGTTCTTTACGAAATGAACAAAATGTCTGAAGCAAAAGCGAAGTTTGAGAAATCAAACAATGCGCAAGAAAACGAGTTTGCTAAAAACAACTTGGGAGCAATCGCAATTGTTGAAGGAGATCGCGCTCAAGCGTCTAAGTTCTTGGCTCAGGCAGGATCAGCAAAAGAAGTTTCTTACAACAAAGGAATCATCGATATCCAAAACGGAGATTACGAATCAGCTGTTAGCAACCTAAGCAAAATGCCAGCATCTTTCAACCTTGCATTGGCGCAATTGTTGAACGGAAGCGCTGGAAGCGTGGATGGAACTATCGGAAACAGCGACGATGCGGACTCAGCACAAGGAGCTTACTTGAAAGCCGTAGCAGCTGCACGTCAAGACAACCTTTCTGGTGTTGTTAGCAACTTGAAATCTGCAATCGCGAAAGACGGATCTTACAAAGCAAAAGCAATGAAAGATCGTGAATTCTTGAAGTATGCAGAAGATGCAACTTTCTCTGCACTAGTGAAATAAATTTAAATTTCAACATACTGAACCCTGACATCCAAAAGGATCGTCAGGGTTTTTTTATGCCTTATTGTAAGCATCCTACCTGCCCTTAGATACATCGACGGCCTCAGCGTATTGATTCTCGACTATTCCACACCCAAACACAGTTAAACGATTTGGGCATTTTTTACGCGGCCTCGAGGGGGGCAAATTGCGAAAGTTACTTATGCTCAGTGCACTTTGTGACTCTCTTGTAAACCAACGATTGGGTATCTTGTCTTTATCTCGGCAATTACCTTCGAGGCGGTGTTTCCTCATTAACATTGTGTTATTTTTTATCAACAAATTTGTAAGGTTTTACACAGCCCAATTTCGATGAATAAAACCTTCAAATAGAACTAAACCGTTTTACACTTCCACGAAAAAGGGATACCATCCGCCACTTCCAAATTCACCATCGAATCGCTTAACATTATCTTAATATTGCTTTTTGATTATCGCTGATAATGGGGTAAATTTGGCTCAATCAACAACTACTAAAACAAAGATGATCAGAGTTATAGGATATAACATGCCCATGAGTATGCTCTACGAGAGACAGAAGTAATTGACGCCTTTCGGACTCGCGTCACCATCCAAAGATGGAAAAGACTCCGATTTTACCAGTCAATTACTATTATGATTCGTTCCACTTACTCAACTCGATTTAGTGTTCTACTGATTTTCTCAGTGATACTGTCATTTTCCTCTTTTGGACAAATTCCTTGGACAGAAGACTTTGGTTCCTACGTTGCCAATACAGGAATAGATAACTCCGGAAACATTGGAGATTATCCAACCGGCGTTTCTAACTGGACGCTGGATGTATCCGGGGCAACTTTTTCCGCAGCGGATGACTATGTAAAAACAGTTTCAGGTGCTTTAGAAGTTCAGGACTCCGATGGCGATGTCGTATGGACCACTACATCCATTGATATTTCCTCTTGCACCTCAGTTGATTTCTCAATTGATGTGACAGAGACAGGAGACCACGAGACCACAGACTATGCAGATGTTGAATACAGCATCGATGGTGGTCCTTTTGTAATGATCACCAACTGGAACGGATTGGGTTCCGGAACACACACTCTAATTGGAGACCAACCGAACGATAATGACTGGATTTCAGAAACAGTAACAGCAACTGGACTGACAGGTAGCACGCTTGTATTACGTGTTACTATGAATAATAACGCTGGGACAGAGCAAATTCAAATAGACAATGTTAGTGTTACGGGAACAGGCTGTGCCCCTCCGTCTACGACAATTACCACAGGAACAGTAAATACACCACCATTTAACGTGGCATGCAACACATCGACCGATGATCTTGGAACAGTTGATTTCACCTCAACGGGAACATTTACAGCAGGAAACGTATACACAGCACAACTTTCTGATGCCAGCGGAAGCTTCGCAAGTCCTATTGATATCGGTACTTTGACATCTACAGCAAACTCCGGAACGATCAATATTACCATCCCTTCCACAATGCTCACAGGTTCAGGTTACTTGATTCGTATTATAGCGGACAATCCATCGACTGTTGGATCATCCAGCTCAGCATTCACAATCAATCAAAACGATGCTTGTGTACCTTCACTTCCAGCGACTGGAATGATCATTAACGAATGGTCGAACGGACCTTCCGGGAATGAAGAGTACTATGAATTCGTTGTAGCAGGTGAATGTGGAGAAACGGTCGATATCCGAGAATATATACTGGACGACAATAACGCCACATTTACAAACCCTGCTGATTACGATGCAACCGCCTCAGGAATCGCTCCGGGACATTTCCGATTTACAAATGACCCGCAATGGGCAGCCATTCCGGTGGGGTCGGTGATCGTGGTGTACAATGCCGAGGAACCAAATGCGGCATTGCCTGCCGACGACCCAACGGATGCAAACAATGATTCATTGTACGTAGTACCTCATACAAGTGCCCTATTTGAAAGGTGTACCACTTTGCCAACATCGGCAGCTCCGGATTCCGTTTATGCGCCCTGTACGTATGCCACTTCTCCAATAAACGGATGGGGACCACTAAGTTTAAGAAATAGCGGTGATGCCATTCAGGTACGTTTACCAAACGGAGACTATTATCATGGAGTGTCTTATGGTGGTTCAGAAATGACCGGAGGACCAGACAACTTGAAATTATTTACAGGTTCAGGTTCAGGAAGTGCTGGCTGGTTCAATGACGGAGACCCTTTCGACGTAGCAAACTGGAGTTCAGGTTCCGTAGCAGGAAATCAAACGCCGGGCTTACCGAACAATGCGACAAATGCGGCGTGGTTGCTTTTGATGCGCGACACGGCCGCAGCAAACTGTCCATTCCAAGTGCTGCCAGTAGAAATCGGGAACTTTAAAGGTATCAATGCACCGGAAGGAAACATCCTTCATTGGTATACCCTAAGCGAAAGAGATGCTGATTACTTCTTAATTGAGCGAAGTACTGACGGCAAAAACTGGGCAGAAGTTGGAACGGTAAATGCTGTTGGTAACTCTACTGATATTAATGAATACTTACTTATTGATGTTGCCTTCGCTAGCGAAATCAACTATTATCGTTTGATCCAATTTGACAACGACGGAACGAAAACGAAGCACACGCACATTGTTTCTATTGACAATCGTGACATTGCGGACGTTGAATTGGTTGGAATCTACAACTTACTTGGGCAGAAAGTAGATGCCAATTTCAAAGGTGTTCAAATACGATTGTACAGCGACGGAACCACGCAGAGAGTTTATAAGTAGACGCTAGATTTCAGACACTAGACTTTAGACCCTAGAAGGATGAAATTTCTCTGTAAAGAAGCGCGAATAGTCATTTGTGGATAGATTTTTTCTCAATTACTCATCGTAAAATACGTCTAGTGTCTCCTAGTTTAGTATCTAGTGTCTAATCATACTCTACTGATTTTATAGACTTTGGCAAGATTATTGAATTTTCATTCAGTGAACTTTAAAACTGAATACCATGAAAATTCTTTACACAGCATTCGTATTAGTATGCCTTTGTGCATGTACTGTCACTGAGGATGGTATCATTATCAATACTCCAACGGTTCCTAGCGTTAATCTTTGTGAGAATGTGGCAACCGACGCGCAAGCAGAAAACATGAGAGATCAAATTAAAGATCAAGCATTTCAAGATGAGAAGTTAGCGCGAGCACGCATGATCACAAAAGGGTACTGTTTTGTTTCCACACAAGTGGTGACCGTTATTGATGGTTTTACGTTCGACGATAACCGACTCACTATTGCGAAAGAGCTCTACGAGCAAACAACGGATAAAAATAATTACAGCGTTGTGGTTGATTCTTTTGTCCACAAGAGCGACAGAGAAGAACTTATGGCGTATATTCAGAATTATCCGTAAGTCGATGATGTAGGTAGATTTGCTCTGCCTGACCGGGAGTTGGATGCAATAAAGCTGGAATTTTTAATATTTCAAGGTCCAACAACGTGGAATAGCCTGAGCGGGAAATCAGTCGTTTCGCGTGAAGTATAGCTTTGTCCTGCTCTTTCCAATCACCCGAAATCCTTTTTGTTTGGGGAAGGGTGGTAATTTCCCTCGAGCAAATAAAAAGAGCATCAGGAAACTGCTTCTCCATCTGATTGACAAATTGTTGAGCATAAATGTGTGGGCCACTCACAACTACCACATCTCCCCCACTTTTCGTTTTAGGCATGGAATACACCGAAAATCTTGAGAGGGGTCCAATGAATTCGACACGATCATCTTCAATGCCTTCTGTCAGGCGACCTGAAAGTTGGCTGTTTTCATAGTCGAGAATCCAAATGTGATCAAAGGGACGCATGCGTTTTTTATGCCATCGGTCCGCGATTGACTGAATACCAGTCAAAGGAAGATGGTACTGATGCGTGAGGAATACAGAAGGAATGTTTTCAGCGTAGCACCCATAACGATGATCACTTATGACCACATCGAAATTGTCACGCTCAACAAGAGCAGCTATCAAAGCTCGCTCTTTATAAATATGACCTTTTAGCTTGAACCAATTTCTGAGTAAGTCGGTCGCGAACTTACCCTTTCCGCGAAAATCGAAAGGATAACCTTCCAAATCGACATAATGAAGCTCCGGAAAGTAACTGATGAATATGTGCTTCTGCTCGTCATTGCATAAAATGACGACTTCGTTTCCCTGTTTTAAAAGTTGATCCACCAGCCCAATGCATCGCGAGACATGTCCCATCCCCCAATTTAAGGGTGAAAGCAATACCTTTTTCTCACGGATTTCAGTTGGTCGCATCGTCCCAAATATACGAGGATTGAACGCACCGCCCAATTAACACTTTTTCAGAATTCATTTCTATTGCAAATCCCAACTTTGTTACTAGATTTAACGTTCTTAACAACACAAATAAAGACTATGTTCGATTCAAACGAATTCAAAAAATACGCAACGAAACACCAAGGCATCAGCAGCATGCATATGGAGCACTATATTGAATCCTCACTAACACCTTACATTATTGAGGAGCGCCAGTTGAACATGACGCAAATGGACGTTTTCTCTCGTTTGATGATGGATCGCATCATCTTCCTTGGGACAGGAATTAACGATCAAATTGCCAATATCATCAACGCACAATTGTTGTTCTTGGAGTCAGTTGATCCGAAAAAAGACATTCAGATTTACTTGAACTCGCCAGGTGGTTCTGTGTACGCTGGTTTGGGTATTTACGATACAATGCAGTACATCAACCCAGATGTGGCTACAATCTGTACAGGAATGGCAGCTTCCATGGGAGCGGTACTTCTTTGTGCGGGAGCGGACGGAAAGCGTTCTGCATTGAAGCACTCACGCGTGATGATTCACCAACCATTAGGAGGTGCACAAGGTCAGGCGTCTGACATCGAGATTACAGCTCGCGAGATTCTTAAATTGAAGAAAGAGTTGTATGATATCATTGCAACACACTCGAAACAAGAATACGACAAAGTATATAACGATTCGGACCGTGATTACTGGATGACAGCACAGGAAGCTAAAGATTACGGTATGGTAGATGAGGTTTTGCTTCGCAACGCCAAATAAACTACCTTTGTAGAATATCAGAGCCTTGACGATCCGTGAAGTACGGAAGTCAGGGCTTTTTTGACAAAACAAATTATGTCTAAGAAAGAAGCTGGTTGTTCATTTTGCGGACGGTCGCGTTCCGAAGTAGGAATGTTGATCGCTGGTGTTACCGGACACATTTGTGAAAGTTGTGTTTCGCAAGCGCACACCATTATTAAAGAAGAAGAAGTTTCCCAAACACATACCAAAAGCGAGCACGTGGTAAACGTGATGAAGCCGGCGGAGATTAAATCTAAGTTGGATGATTACGTGATTGGTCAAGACGATGCCAAAAAAGTATTGTCTGTGGCTGTTTACAATCACTATAAGCGATTGAATCAAGTGGATTTGGGAGATGAAGTAGAGATTGAGAAATCCAATGTGGTTCTTGTGGGACGCACAGGTACAGGGAAAACACTTTTAGCGAAAACAATCGCTAAGATGCTGAATGTTCCGTTTTGTATCGCCGATGCTACCGTTTTAACAGAAGCTGGTTACGTTGGAGAAGATGTGGAAAGTATTCTTTCGCGACTTTTGCAAGCAGCAGACTACAATGTAGAAGCAGCACAGCAAGGGATCGTTTTTGTGGATGAGATTGACAAAATTGCTCGTAAAAGCGATAATCCTTCTATTACACGAGACGTTTCTGGCGAAGGAGTTCAACAAGCGCTTCTAAAATTATTGGAAGGTGCTACTGTGAACGTTCCACCGCAAGGAGGCCGTAAGCATCCTGAGCAAAAAATGATTCAAATTGAGACCCGCAACATTCTATTTGTATGTGGAGGTGCCTTCGACGGAATTGAAAAGATTATTGCCAATCGTGTGAATCGTCAAACTATTGGTTTTTCTTCGTCTGACGTTGAGCAAGTTGAAAAAGAAGCTCTGTTGAAATACGTGAATCCTACCGATATTAAATCCTTCGGTTTGATTCCTGAGTTAATCGGTCGATTCCCAGTGCTCACATATCTAGAGCCGTTGAGTCCTGAAAGTTTGAAGCGAATTCTCACAGAGCCTAAGAATGCATTGATCAAGCAATATGTGCGCTTGTTCGAGTTGGATAACATTGAATTGAAATTCGACAAAGAAGTTTTTGACTTCATCGTAGAGAAAGCGATTGAATTTGAGCTAGGTGCCCGAGGACTCCGCTCTATCTGTGAAGCGATTCTTAACGAGGCAATGTACGATCTTCCTTCGCGCGATGAATCGCAGTTCCGCGTTACACAGGAGTATGCAAAAGCTCAGTTCTCTAAATCGAAATTGGCGAAATTACGCGTAGCGTAGTTGACTGATGATAAAAAGTAAGAAGTTCACAGCGATTTTCGTTGTGGACTTTTTTTATTCCTTTTTGGGATCTCTGTAACGATTTGATACAGCCCTGAATCGTTTCGCGCCAAATACCACCACAACACGGACTGTTGGTATCTTCGTTCGATACAAGGAATTCTTATCCAACTCCAAACTGAGTCCAACGAAGGCAATGTTCCCCTTTCTGAGGCTGTTCAGCATCTTTTTGTCCATCCGGCGCATAAATATTTCAACCAATTCTTCTTGGCTGTATTTGCGCAAGGGGACTTGATTTTCACGCTCTTCCTTTGTCTTAGGACTTTTACCTCTGTACAGATTTAGGCCACCCGCATTTCCTTTCGGATCGTAGTAAAACGAATTCCCCATGACGTCCACCAATGGGACCCGAAACGACACTTGCTCCATTAAATTAAAGTTGAATGAGGTCATATTTCCCGCCAAGCGGAAGTACTTATCCAGCTTCTTCCATTTCTTTTTATCAGAATATTGAGAGCCTCTCCAATACTTGGTTGCCAAGTCGGCGATTCGCGTTAAATTCTCACTCTGCATAAGTGTATCAGGACGGTTTCGCGACTCTTCGTAAAGCGCCGTTAAAAAGAGTGAATGAAGAGCTGTGGCGCTATCTGCAAGGAAATCATAGGCACTCTCGGCAGGAGAAAGCGTATCAATATGAAAGACAGAGTCTTCAGGCTCCATAACCTGTAATGCTTCTTTTCGAAACTTCCAAGATTGAGCAGACGCGTTTCCAGCGCTTAGAATCAATATCACAAATACGATTCTCATCAATATTTCTGAAGCATCTTTTTAATTTCCTCAGGTGATTGTCCTTCCGTATCATGCGTTTCAACAATTGGACGCATTTCACCGTTTGTTGCTTTTTCCCAACCAATAATTATTGCGAGCTTCGTCAAGCCGATAGCAAAGAAAGATAACACCTTCTTATTCTTCATTATTGGCACTCGGTCGGATTGATTGAACACATAAACATTTTCTTCCGGAATCACAGTTCGGATATCATTTGGGACGTTCACTGCTTCACCATTTTGATCAAAGGTTATTTTGGTGCTCTTGATATATTCATCTACCCGGTTTCGCGTAAAGTAATCACAATTGACCATGCCAAATTCTGACAATCCAAATCGGTACGTTTCTCTATTTCGAACTTCCATGATCATTTGTTGTCTTTGAAGTTGCTTCTGCCATTCTTGCACATCAGGATCCGATAAATAATCCGCACGTGCTTCTCGCAATCGCTGAGCGCCTTCCTTAACGGCTCTTTCCTCTTCTTCATCCATTTCTTTGCGCGCTTTCTTTGCTCTTCCTTTCACTCGATCGAAATCGACAAAACGTGTTTTCTCTTTGCGTTGAATTCTTTCAATACTTCCTTTTTCCTTAAATATTACAGGTACTCTAATGAGCGTATCTCGATATTTGAAGCTCAATTCGAAGTTGTCTTTTTCAAAGTTGGCTTCCAGTTTTAACTCTCTCATGGTTCCCGGAATCGGCAACACTCTCGAACGTCCTCTTCTCCTTCTTTTGTAAAAGCGTCCACGGAGCCTTCCCTCCTTCTCTATTTCTTTAAAAATAGCGTCCATTTCATCGGTGATCAGCGTATCCAGAACAAAGGTATTTTTCTCGGTAGCGATCCATTCCATATCCTCATAAGTGCGTTGGAAATCCCTGTCGGATATTCTCAACTCTTTAAATCGGTTGGGAATAAATCCTTGACGCGCCGTATTGAAAGTAAATTCGTACGGTTTTGATCTACTTCGTTTCACGTCCATAGTAAAATCGGGCTGAACGGGATTCACCTGAAAGAAGTATTCATCAGGTAATTGATTCAAAGAATCCAAAATTTTCTGTCGCAAATCGGCATCTCCAGACGGCGTTGGTTCTCCAATATCCACCCAGTTGCTATCATCCTCACTAAAAACGTATAAGCGCGTATCCTCTGAAGGTTGAAGATCTATCATTTCGACTTGAATTTCACTTTTCGGATTTGGCGCTAAGGCATTTCCGTCATCATCATACGCTCGAAATTCAATCATTCCTGCTGAACTGAAAATTTGATCTCCAGCAGCATCTCTGTATACCATGGGCGCCCCAGCTAAAGCATTTGTATAGGCATCGTTGTATTCGGTGATTTCAACGGATACTTCTCCTTTATAGACGTCTCCTGAAGCAGTTAAAAAAGCATTTTTGGGAATAAAATAGGCTGAGTTCTCCAAAGTAACGATGGTTTCCGTCTGAGCACTCACAGTTTCTTTAAATGCTTCAGGCGCTACAATTTTAGGCACCTTGTTATTAATCATGGCCTCTGATATTCCGTAGGCATTTTCAGTTTCAAGATTATTTGGTGCGGTTCCACTCATCGCCGCCGAGATTCCCCTCATGTTCACCGCCTGAACCAGAACATCCGGACTAAAATTGTTCAAGTCTGCTGAACTTTGCATACTGCACAGGTCCAAAATCACTCGTTTCGACGTTTTAACGGATGAAAGCCCCGCAGGAAGTTCCATGTTAACAAATTCAATGGACTCTAAGCGCTCAAAGTCGTTGAACCAGTTGTAAAATTTATCACTTTCTATCGAAACTCCTTCCATCTTCACGTTCTTGATAAAGGGCCCAAAAGGAATGGATTTTGCGATTTGCCCGCTACCGCCGCCTCGAACAACCAAGGTTTCAACGTCAATTTTACCGAATACCTTGTGAACATCATTCTCTGTACTTGGAGATACGATAACCTTATTTAGATTTTTGAACAGCAACGAATGTCCCAAGTCCTCGAGATTCAACTTTTCATTCCCTGAAACATCGAGTGTATGCAAGGACCATAACTCTGCTGCCCAAAATGCGTTGTCTATATCGTTGTTTCGAACGCGAATATCTTGTAGCTTCCCTTTCGAAAGCGAATTGGGGAGGGTGCGCAATTTGTTATTGGAAAGATCAAGAAAGGTAAGTTGTTTCAGGGAGCCCAGCTCAGCCGACACAAGGAAAATACTGCAGCCTCTCGCACGTAACTCTTTTAAGTCAGGTAGTATTTTGTTCCAATCACTGATAGTGATCAAATCTACGCCCGGATTGAAATTTAAATTCAACGACTCCAAATAGGCTAATTCGGCCTTTCCAAAATCGAGGTCTGTAAGTCGGTTATTAGAAAGGTCCAACGTTTCTAAGTTGACAAACAAATGCAGGCTATCCGGCAACTTTTCTAGTCCTTGACCACTAAGGTTCAAATGCTTTACCTCTGATGGATTTTTTAAAGCTTCGTCGAGATTGGTGCAGTACTGGCATTGTGCTAAAGCGTAGCTTGCAAGTACGCTAGAAATTGCGCAAAGTATAAATTTCATAAGTATCATTTGTTTGGACTCAGTCATTTTACATAACTGTAAAAGTTGCCATTCATTACATTTTTATGTCTTTAATGAACAAATAGTAACCTGCGTTGACCAAAACGACGTTGAATCAGTGAATTTTGAACTTGCAGTACTTAATTGTCGCTCCTTTTGCCGTAAACAATTTCTCGTAGTGCGTTTTGATATGGAAAATCTCCCGCGTTGTTGGATCAATATTCTCGGGTAATTCGCCGTACAGGTCCCAGGTAAGTTCCAAACACTCGTACTTTTCCGATTTGATTTGTTCTTCAGTGTACTCAAAAAGCAAATCGCTATCTGTTTTCATGTGGACAATGCCTCCGGGCTTCAAAATCTTTCGGTAGCGATCAATGAAGAGGGGAGAACTTAATCTTTTCCGTGGTTTTTTCGGCTGAGGATCGGAAAACGTAAGCCAAATTTCATCTACTTCACCTTCCTCGAAGTAATCGGTAATGAAATCGATTCGAGTGCGTAAAAATGCTACGTTTTTCATGTTATTGTTGAGCGCTTCTTCGGCTCCAATGAACATCCTTGCGCCTTTGATATCTACACCAATAAAGTTTCGATCTTCGTAATGCTTTGCCAATCCAACGCTATACTCTCCTTTGCCACAACCCAACTCCAAAACAATGGGGTTATCGTTCTTAAAGTACGTGGAACGCCACTTTCCCTTCATTGGAAAGGGTTCTTTGATTACTGGCTCAAAAAAATTATCGAATGATTTCACCGCTGCAAACCGACGCAATTTGTCTTTTCCCATGGCGCAAAGATAGCAGAGAGATGGATAACTTCTACCAACGCTTCATTTCCTCTTCTAGTTTCGTTGCTTTGTCGTTTTGATCGGTCAAGTTATAGAGTACAATTAACTTTCTTCCAACAGTAGCATCTTTTTTGAAGGAGATGGCACCCTCATAAAAGGAAATCGCACTTTCCTTGTCTCCCATTTTCTCAAAGTTTTCGGCACTTTCAACAAAGCTTTCAAAGGCTGATTCATTAGGTGGTTGGGATGAGTGAGTTGAGGTTGACCTCCTCTGCCGACTGGAGTTACTTGGTTCTGTAACATGTTCAAAAAAGGAAATGGCCGGGTATGCTTTCTTTCCATCAACCACTATTTCCAGTGCTGAATTTTCCGAAAGCACTGCTGCCAATTGTTCTCCAAAAAAGCGGTACTCATACAAACTGCCGTCGTCTGTTTTAAAGGTGACTTCTCGCCGTGGAACATTGTTGACCTTCACGTGAAAATTGAGAATATTGCGTACCACCGTGGCTTTTATTGGATTGGTGCGCATCAGTAAGTTCACAATTCTCGCTTTTTTTCTATAATAGAACAGAAGAATGAGCAATCCCACTAATGAGAAAATGGAAAAAACCAAGCCCGGAATCAAATAGGGCAAATAGTAGTTGATGGCAGTTCCATCCTGCAAGGCTTCGTCCTCAAACGACAGCTCTGATAATTCAAGGTCAGTATTCGCAAATAATATCAAAACAATGGTCAAGCCCGTTAATCCGATTCCGGAAAAAATAAAGCCTAACAACTTGGTCGTCAAGGTCAAGTAATACTTTATGTACTTATCAATTTTACGGCGCATGCATTAAAGATAGTAATATCCAATAAGCTATAATTCAGCAGGTAAAACACTTTAGCACTTTTGTTTTTTTGCTTAGTTTCGCAGTCTTATTGAAGCGATGAACATTTTCAGGATTCCCTCAACCAACTAAACAGATCATTACGATCTCGCACGTTTCAAGCTGTCGTGGCGGGTATGTTTTTTTATGACTTTCTCGCTTACGCTTTTAGCAAGTATGCTTTTTCTGTTGGGACAACCTGCTTTTATACCTACAATCATTGGAGCACTTGCAGTTATTGCCTTTTTAGTGATTCTGAGAAAGACGCTGAAATACAATCTTGTCGCCTCTATTTTTTCCGTTTTGGGCACGGTACTCTGCCAGTTTACTTTGCTTTATTTTGATACCGAGTATCACATGGTAGATGTTCTTTGGGTAATGGTAATTACACTGTACACCTTTTTCATGCTTGGGAAAATTTGGGGAATTGTGGTGCTTTCGGTTAACATAGCTGGAATTTTATTCTTCTTGTTCTTTCGGCTGAATGAAAATTTAAGTGTACTTGATGGACTAAAAGATGGACAAATTGTTGCCCTTGCCCTCAATTTTATCATCTGCGCCTTGATGATTAATTTCCTCATTTTTCAGTTTCTGGACGTAATTAAAAAAGCTGAAAATGATTTACGGGCGGTGAACGAAGAGTTGCTGGAACGAAACACGACTGTGGAAAGTCAGCACGAAGAAAAAACGGTGATGTTGCGCGAGATACACCATCGTGTGAAGAACAATCTTCAGGTCATTACGAGCCTTCTACGTTTGCAGTCGGATGAATTTGAAGACGAGGCATCGAAACAGAAATTTGAAGAAACAATCAATCGCGTGCGCTCCATGGCCCACATACACGAGCGCATGTATCAATCGGAAAACTTATCGCGCATTGAACTGGAAGACTACATTGAATCATTATCAGAGGACCTCATCCATTCATACAACATTCAAAAACCAATTTCTCTCGTGGTCAATAGCGAAATTATCGAAGTTCACCCGAAGGCATTGGTTTCTCTTGCACTCATTTTCAACGAATTGATATCCAACTCACTCAAACACGCTTTTGAAAATACGCAATCACCTATTATCACGATCGACATTCGAAACGAAGGTGAGGAATTCGTAGAGTTGTATTATTCAGATAACGGTGAGTGGAAGGAGCAACGATCGAAATCCTTTGGAATGGAACTCATTGAATCACTGACCGAGCAATTGAATGGAACGAAGGAAATTGAGACTAGTAAGGGAACACATTATGTTTTCCGCTTTGATCGTGACAGCCTTGTGGATGATAATTAGAAAATTTCGACAGACTGCACTCCACCTTTCCAGCGAATAAGATAACTTCCCGAAGCAAAATCATCGTACAGCAGTTGTAATTCTTGCGCGGAATCAAATCGTTGCACAACGCGCCCGGTAACATCCATCAACTCCATTGCACATACCTCAGATGCCCAAATTGTTACTCCGTTTTCACCGTAAGCAACCTTCAAATACTCAATATTGTTTTTCGGAATACTCAGGCTGTTACTTTCTAGTAAAAATGTTCGGTTCGACACTACTTGATTGGTATCCATACCACCACAAATAATCCAACGGTTATTGCTCAACTTAGCAATTCCTCGGAGGTCCATCACACCATAAGGTTGCGTTGTTTCATCGAAATACGTTGAATCTGAAGGATTGAAGTGCAGTATTCTTGCTGAAGGATCTACTCCGCCTGAACCATTGTAGGCAATACCGTCATAATTGTATGAAATGGCAGATCCTCCTACCCAAAAAACACGATCATCGGTTCCGCTACACGCTGCACGGTAACATGCATCGCCTGGTGCTTCCCCCATCAGTTCCCACGTAATGTCGGTGGGATCACTCGGGTTGATATATCCTTTTCGAATAAACCTGCGTGCGGCAAATGATCCTCCGGCAGCACCACCATAATAATACAAAGTATCTCCAATGATATAGCCCGAGGCACCGAATGCCGTGTACTGAAAAGTAGTCGGGACAAAAGTTCCGGTTTGCCATTGATCAAGAGAAGGATCATAAATCTGCACGTTTGGGAAGTTCGCCGTGTTACTCCATCCAGTTACAACGAAAATCAAACTGTCTTTGTAAACGCACTGCACTTGGTCGTCTATGGCCAGGGGAATTGGTGCGCCATCGGTTTCATACGTATCTGTTACTGGATCATAGATATGAACGCGGTTCGACGAAACTTCGTTGTTGTTCGCAAAAACGGAATAGCCGCCAATGATGTAAATTTTTCCATTCACATAAGAAGCCGCAGCTGCAATTTTTGTCATGGAATCCGGCAAAGGAGCAATTTCTGTCCACGTATCCGCTGCAACATCGTATTTGAAGCTACGGTTGTGAATTCCAGAGTACACCTTTGATGTATCAATCCCACCAAAGGAATAGACGAATTCATTTCCATTGACTACCGCCTCACAGACCGCATTATTTGCCGTTCGAAAAGGCATGGAACTTAACTCTGTCCAGTTCCAGTTTTGTGCGTTTGCAGTAAATGCTGCGAGAAATAAGAAAATGCTAAGATATTTGTACATAGTAGCCTGTATGCTTTCGGACATTAAATACCCGGCCTCCTTCGAAAAGTAGATATTGCCCTTTAATTCCTTTCAATACACCTTCGACGACGGGAGTTTTATCAAACGAAGTACTTTTCACCTTTGTAGGATATTCCAAGACGGGATAATTCAATTCCCAAAGCGTTTCATCCTCTGAAAAGAAGTCCAAAATATCTCCGGGAAGTTGCTCCTCTAATGACCATTTTTCATCCAACAAATCAATTTCCTCATCGATGTCATTTTTAAGCATTTTCTGCCACGAAGTTTTATCGGTGTACAAGGATTTCATCGCGACTTCAATTCGTCCCGCTTCATAACGATTGGGCGTTTCTGCTAAAATCACAGCGGATGAAGCTCCTTGGTCCATCCATCGAGTAGGAACTTGTGTTGCACGTGTAATTCCAACTTTGATGGCACTCGATGCTGCAAGGTAAACGACATGCGGCTGGTTGTGATGCTTTTCTTCCCATTCCGGGTCACGACCTTCGCCTAGATGTGCTCTACACAATTCCGGGCGGATAATGCATTCCGCAGCTTGAGGCGCCGTTGAAAAACACTGGTAACAAAAGCCTTCACCGAAGGACTTCTTTGTGACCTTACCGCAATTCTGGCAATTAATGATACCCGTGAACTCAATTTTTAACGACTTTCCCACAAAATCGTTCATACGCACCTCCTCAGAGAGCAGCAAGTGATATTCAATTTGCTCCTCCAGCGCGGTTTTCATTTTTCGCAAATTCCCTTCGATCATCCTTCTTCAGGTAAAATGTTCATTTTTTCAGCGAAATGATAACAGTAATCGCGCAAGTCTTCACAGATATTATGTTCACCAGTAGCGCGTTCAAACGTATCCGAAAGTGTCAACAAAGTTTGATGAAAAAACTGTTTCATTTCTTCTACTGACATATCCTTCGTCCACAAGTCGATTTTCATGGTATTGTTTTCAGTTGGATCCCACAATGACAAGAGCATGGCTTTTGCCGGAGCATTTTCCACCGAACCGTCTGGTGCCGTCCAACGCATTTTGACAGGAAGATTGTTTTCATTCAATCCAACTTCCACCGCCACTTTTGATGTCTTCACTATTTTATCTTCCATCTTTTTATTTTGTCTTTTCTTTTTTCATTTCACCTTTCAGCGCAATTTCAGGTTTTCGAGAACTCGCACCACATCCTGAGGCTCCCACCGTGCCTGCCGCAGGCAGGAAGGGTAACTCAAATATTTCTAATCCTCCCCAGGCTTGTACTTCTGAAGTATTTTCTTGTAATCTGCTTTTACCATTTGTGCCACTGTGACATCAGTTTCTTCCATGTAATCGCAGACAATCTTGTAGCCGAGATACTTTCCCAGTCGGTCGGGAGAGCCTTCAATGGGTAGACCGGGTGTTTTAGGTCCTGCATTAAAAAGATTCATTTGTGTGATCTCCTCATTCCTGTAAAACATTTGATTTTGCATCAAATAATCCCAAAAGGCTTGTTCATTTTTCTCGGCCCACTTCCATTGCGACTGCGTATATCGTAGAACAAGTCTATCATGCATTTCAGGATACGCCGCTTTGATCAAATACATTACTTTTCCGTAATAAATTAGGTCGCTTGCTAGATTCAAATCTTTTTCTTCAATCAAGTGCGTGCTTACCCAATTCTCGACTACATCCCGCTCTAAATATTCTCGACGCATGGCTTTTCGCATCCATTGATACATCACACTAGGGTCGGTTTTCTGCACCGTTTTTGAGTTTTCGCCCAAGTAATTTCCAAGTCCAATACCCACTTCGTTCTCTGTCACCCAAACGCTGGAGCGAAACAAACTATTCATAAACACGATGTGAGAAGGCATTTTGGCTTTCGGTAGGTGATATTTGATATGCTTAAACCCGTCGGTAAGTTTCTCCTCGATAGGTTTCAACTTTTTAAACTTCGCATCGATTTCCCCTTCGAACAATTTAACACCTTCATCTTCCCGAAAACTCTTCATAGATGCCTTGTATGTCGAGTCATTATATCCTTCTTGAAAGCCCATGCAAGCACCCAAAAAGTAGTTGTAGATATCGGGGATTTCCTTCTTATATTGCTGGTGAGTGCGCATAAGTTTCTCCCCTTTATAGTCGTGCATTGCCGTACGCATGTCCACGTAGTTAATTTCCAATTGTATATCGGAAACATCTACATCCAAAGGATTGTTGTCGCACGCAAGCAACAAAAAGCTTAGGATGGGAAGCAAAAAAAGGTTTTTTCGAGTCAACATTAATCACTAATTTCGTATACCAAAATTAAGAAAACGTAGTAATTTTGGGTTACACAACACATTAATCTATCTGTTATGAAAAGACTTTTAATTGGTTTGACAATGGTTGCCTTGTCATCCTCGGCAATGGCGCAGGAAGCGGCAGACAAAAAATATCAAGCTGGATTGGTTGCTGGTTTTGGAATTAACTTCCAAGAAATGGGAACGACGCGCATGGAAAGCATGGGTGCCGGAACTGACTTCACGCTTGGAGCCAATGTAAATATTGGACTAACAGAAACCATTGCATTTACAACTGGTGCTGAATTCGACTTTGAACGTCTTCGATTTAGAAACGGTGCAAATCCTGTGTACTATCATTACTCGGATAAGCAAATTATCCAACGTGGTGATGTAGCTTCGACAAACAATGCACAATTGTTTCAATTGATTGAGCGTCGTCAGTCGGCTGTATACCTAACAGTTCCTACAATGATGATGTTCCGAACTAAATTCATTGGGTACTTCCGTTACTTCGGGAAATTCGGATTACGTAACAGTATTTTGCTTTCAAGCAACTCGGATGATACTGGTGTTGACTTCGATCCTGAAAACATTACTACTGGAGCACAAACTCCTGTGACCTTGGAAAACATGGAAGCACCTGGAGAAATGGTATTTTTTAAATCAGCTGTAGGTGGCGCTGGTGGTGCCGAGTGGAATTTTGTCGGTTCAACAAGTTTGGTGGCTGAATTAGGCTTCTACTACGGATTCACTCCCTTGTTCTTCGATAGAGATGAAAACAAAACGACCTTATATACCTCTGGCTTGAACAACGGTCAAGGAAATGATAATCCATTCTCCAACCAAGCTCGCCAATCTCAATTGATGCTTAAAGTATCTATCCTATTCTAAGATTTGAATACACCTGAAGTAGCAAAATATATTACAGCCTGGCTCAGCAATTACTGCGACAAAGCCGGGCTGTCTGGTTTTATTGTTGGAATTTCCGGGGGCGTAGACTCGGCCGTAACATCAACTTTGTGCGCGCAAACTGGAAAAAAAACAATCGTTCTAAGTATGCCCATTCGTCAATCGAGTGAAGAATACGAAAGAGCGATGAATCATATTTCCAACTTACAAGAACGATTTCCAAATGTCATCGGAATGGACATCGACCTCACAGGAGTGTTCGAAGCCTTTGAATCTACTATGCCCGAAAAGGCGAAAAACGACCGTTTGGCAATGGCAAATTCGCGATCTCGACTTAGAATGAGTACCTTGTATGGTATTGGACAAGCTGAGGGATGTCTCGTTGCTGGAACTGGAAACAAGGTTGAAGACTTTGGAGTTGGGTTCTATACAAAGTATGGAGACGGCGGTGTGGATTTGAGTCCCATCGCAGATCTTACAAAATCAGATGTTTGGGATTTGGCCCGAGAACTAAATGTAATTCCGGAGATTATCGTGGCGAAACCTACAGATGGTTTATGGGACGATGATCGCAATGATGAAGATCAAATTGGTGCCACCTATCCTGAACTGGAATGGGCCATGGAATTCAGCGGCGACCCAAAAGAATTGAATAAACGGCAAAAGGAAGTTTTAGAAATCTATCAGAAGTTCCACAACGCCAATAAACACAAAATGATGCCGATTCCCGTTTGCGAGATTCCGGTAACATTAAAATAACCACAAAACCTCTAAATATGAGACACGTATTGTCCGCTCTGATCGTATCGTTGGCTTGTACAGCGTCTGCTCAGGTCGATTTCAATAACTATACGACCTTAATGTCCTCGGGAGCTATTCCTGAAGACTTCACTATGCGTACGTATGAGAAACTAGATCGAGACATGGAGGAAAAATTTACCGACATGTCTGAGGGAGATAAGAAAGAATTTTACACTAACACCAATTACATGGTGGATGCGTTGATGCACTCTGGATCTGTAATTTATGGGGACCCCATTACTGAGTATGTTCAAGATGTCGCGAAGAAGCTCTTGGCGAAAGATAAACTCCTTTTCCGCGAATTGCGTTTCTACACAATTAAATCCAATGCCACCAATACATTTTCTACTGAGCAAGGAATTGTTTTTGTGACCACGGGACTGCTCTCACAAATTACCAGCGAGGCGCAACTTGCGTATATTTTGGCGCACGAAATTGCTCACTATCAAAAGGAGCATGTATTAGAATCGTACAGCTATCAACGCGAAAATAGATCTGCGAGCATCGAACAAATGAGTGTCCACTCTAAGGACAACGAACTTCAAGCTGATCAAATGGGACTAGAAATGTACGCCAAAGCAGGATACTCCAAAGATGAGGTTATTCCAACATTTGATGTGCTTTTGTACTCGTACCTGCCCTTTGATGAAGTACAAGTTCCTAATGAATACTTTCAGAATTTCGATACGCTCTTCGTTCCATCGTACTTGTTTCCAACCGAACCGTACGAGATTGAAGCAGTAGAGGACGAAGACGATTCTCGTAGTTCTCACCCGAACATCAAAACGAGAAAAGATCGTATCAAAAAGGAAATTGATAAAGTAAAAAACTGGAAAACTGATGTATTCAAGCTAGGAGAAGAGCGCTTTAAAGAAGTACGGGATATCGCTAGATTCGAAGTTGTGCGCATCAATATTCACGAAGCGGAATATGCTGATGCCATCTATTCTATCTTCTTGTTAGAGCGCCAGTTTCCGCAAAGCATGTTTTTACAACGTATGAAAGCACAAGCTTGGCAAGGAATTCTACAATACCGTATCGACAATTCTATTTTCAGCGTTGTTGATCGAAAATCGAAGTTGGAAGGAGCCTCAGCAAATGTGCACCACTTCATTAAAGAGATGTCGAAGTCACAACTGATGACTATGTGCGTGCGTCAAGTTGCTTCGACTTACCAAAAGTTCCCTGAGGACAAAGAAATTAGCGCAATCTACAATAAAATGATCAAGTCGATTGCGAATACAGATCGCTTCGATTTGGATGAATATTACAACGTCTGCATTAATACTGCTTACGTGAACAGCCTTCCCGATACAGACGATTCTGATTCAACCGACACAACCAACTCGGAAAGCTCAGAAGGATTGAGCAAGTATGATAGAATCAAGGGCAAAAAAACGGTAGAGGAAGTCGTTGGACCGGACTCTACGGAATTTCATTTGTACCTCATTCCGGACCTTGTGAACAATCAAGCATTCGTTGATAAGTACAATGAATATCACGAAGCATTTGAAAAACGTGAGGAAGAGGAGGATAAGTACAACAGAATGACCGCTAAGGAGCGTTACTATTACGATCAGAAAAAGGAGAAAGAAGGAAATCTTAAGACCACTGAACCCATTGACTATCTGATCTCCATGGAGCCGATTGTCTTAAAATACAGCAATACTGCAGGCTTGAAGTTCGTGAAATCAGAGAAAACGCAAGAAGCCATGCAGGAGAGCATCAATATTGCGGCTCGAAAATCGGGCATTCAAGTTTCTCATGTAGATCGCACGTCGCTGGAAGATGAAGGAACGCAACTGTACAATGACCGATGTATTTTGATGAATTATTTGGAGCAATCTGCCAATAACTCTGACATTGTCTCCTTCCCAGTGGATTATCAATTGGTGCAAGATGTGAAAGAAAAATTCGGAACACCTTATGTATTATACTCTGTTGCCTCGCACGGTTATGCACCCAATTTGGCAACGATGGGAACAGTGTACTCGCTGCTCTTCTTCCCTGCCATTCCTGTCTATTTTCCGATTAAATTTTTCATGGGGAACCAATCAGAGATTAACATGATTGTGATGAATCTCGAAAGCGGAGAAGTGGCTGGAGTACTCAGCCATGAATTTAACAGCACTTTGAGAAAACACGTCTTCGGAGCGCACATTTACAGTTTGTTCGACTCAATAAAAAGCAAATAATGAGATTTATAGTAGCGTTTGTCTTCCTTGTTCCTTTTATAGGATTGACACAAAACACAGGACTTTACGGGAAGAAAACAATTTTAGAAGTTCAAGGTCATGGTTCTTGGCCCGTTTTAAATGGTTGGTTCAATAGTTTTGCTTTCTATAAAAGATCAGGAACCACCTTAAGAGAAGGAAGAAATATTTTTGATTCTGGTGTACGCATCAACGTAATGCGCGCCTTTAACAATCAATTTGGGTTGGGGCTAGAATATGGGTTGGAGTTTCAAAATGTTGCATCCACTAACATTATCGAACTTGGCTTTAGCTCAAGTTCTTTTGATTACACTTCTTTCCAGGAAATACGTCACGAGGCTGTAAACATGAGGTCCTTCAGCATTATGCCAAAATTTGAATTCTCCAGTAAAACGAATTTACTTCCGATTGGACTCAGTCATCAACTTGGGATTGGATTTACTTCGACGCGATTGCTTGAAAAAGACTATTTATACGACGTGACCATTTCCAGCAATGATTCATTAACTACGCCGCTTACAGGTTCTTTAATCGATTACACAGATCAATGGCTAGGATTTACGGTGATGTACCAAATCAACATGCGTACACCGATTACTGATATGATTATGATTACCTACGGACTGCGATACAACGCAAATTTTGTTCGTAGATACCCAGAGAATCCAAATCCTGCTGGTCAACTAGATATTGACAACATTGTGAAAGAGAAGCGCAACGAAACGTTTTTCCAGCTGCATGTCGGTGCGGCCGTCGCCTTTTGATGTAGTTGAAACTATTCTTCCGGAGCCAATCGAAGGACTATTCCATCGATTTCTTCTGTGATGTGAATTTGACATCCCAAACGACTGTTATCCTCAACATGGAAAGCTTGGTCCAGCATGTCCAATTCGTCATCGCTTTGTTCGGGTAGTTCCGTATCTGATTCCAAATAACACTGACATGTTGCACACATTGCCATTCCCCCACATTCTCCCTTCACTGGCAAATCATACGAACGACACACTTCCATGATGTTCATATTCATGTCTGTTGGTGCTTTCAACTCGTGAGAAACACCTTCTCTGTCAATTATTGTTACGGTAATTTCATCCATACTACTGCGTTATTCGACACAAAAATACGGAATGATTTACGATGATAGTTCACCTATGATTAATTATAAATGCGCAGCGTGTTTCCTCCTCCCCAGCCCGTTGCATACTGACGCAATCCGAACTCGGAGCCTGAAACCGGAGATCCATCGTAAAGTGAGAATTGAGCATTGTTACAGGTATCGTTCAGCAAGAGGAAGTTATTGGCGTCTGGCGTCAGAGGTTGACTACATGTACCATTGATGTCCGCTGGGGAATGACGATCAAAAGCAACAAAATCATCAATGCCACGACGGTACACAATCACTCCCTTCGACCCTGTATTCACATAAGCGTAGCCGCCAACACCTTGCAAGTCATCGTAAGTAGGAAGTGTCATGTCGATTGTAACATCGAACGGAATATTGGGCACAGGATGATTGTTGTTCACCGTACATCCGGAAAGCAACAAAACAAATAAGGCACCCAAAATAAATTGTACTTTCATATCGTTCTGATAGTAGTGTAAAGTTATGAAGATTCAAACGATTATCATAGGCGTTTTATTGTTCACCCTGACTTTAGGGGTTCAATCGTGTAAATCGAGTGACTTGCCGCAATCCAACGAAGAGATTCAAGCTGAGCTGGCGAAAGAGAAGAAGAAAAAGGCGCGCGCTCAAAAGAAAATACAAAAAGAAGAGTACAAACGTTTTTGGAGCATGCAGACGAAAGAAGCAAAAAAATCTATTCGGAAGAACAAGCGTCGTCAAAAGAAAGCGGCACGAAAACGGAAAAGAAGATAAGACTAGGTTGGTAACAGGTAGAAGGTTAAAGGTAAAGGCTGAAAGTTGAAGGTAAACCTTTAACCGTCAGTCTTCCACTTGAATTTTCCCTATTTCAGCACCTCTTCAACCTCAATGCTATTCCTTATTCCTTATTCCTTATTCCTTATTCAAGATCAATATTACTCCAGTTCCATCAACCCTTCCGTAGCTTCTTCCCAAAGCGTCATTTGTGCGTCGTAGGCGTCTTTTAATTCGTGGTACTTGCCTAGAGTGGATTCCGCTTTTTCTTTATCATCGTAATTCATATCAGCGATGATTTCGTCCATTTTGGCAATCTCTTTTTCCAAACGCTCAATTTCTTGTTCGGCTTTGTTTACCTGGTTCTTCAGTTTGTTCTTTTTACGTTTGAGCTCTTTCTCCTCGTGATATGATAGCGCAGGTGCCGAATCTTCTTTCTTTTCCTCTTTTGGAGCCGTTTTTGAAGCAGGTTTCATCATCTGCTGCTGTTGCCCCGATTTGCGCTTCAAGAACTCCTTTACATCAAAATGGTGAATGCGTAGGTTCTGGTCTTCGATTTCCCAAATTCGATTGGTAAGACCATCTAAAAATTCGCGGTCGTGCGATACCACAACAAAAGTTCCTTCATAGCTTTTTAGGGCGTTTTTCAAAACCTCCTTGCTTTGGATATCCAAGTGGTTGGTCGGCTCATCGAGAATGAGAAAGTTCGAAGGACTCAATAATAATTGACAAAGCGCGAGACGTGTTCGCTCACCTCCAGAAAGCACCGAGACCTTTTTTTCGACATCATCTCCCTGAAACAAGAAAGCCCCTAAAACACTTCGAAGGCTCTTGCGGATTTCTCCCTTCGCCACTTGATCCACCGTTTCTAAAACACTCAACGATTTATCCAAAGACTCGGCTTGATCTTGGGCAAAGTAGGCGATATTCACATTATGACCATACGTTACCGTCCCTTCTCCATCGAGTTCGTTCATCACACGTTTCAGTAAGGTAGATTTACCCGTTCCATTGGCTCCCAACAAAGCGATTTTCTCGCCTCGACCTACCGTAATGTTGACGCCTTCGAACAAACGGTTATCGCCAAACGCTTTCCCCATGTTTTCTAGTTCCAACACCCATTTTCCGGGGTGTACACTCAGTGGAAACCCAATTTTCATCGAAGGAATTGAATCGTCTTCCACTTCAATGCGCTCGGTTTTCTCTAGCTTTTTAATCAACGATTGCGCAAAGGCTGCCTTATTCTTTTTCGCACGGAATTTATTAATGAGTTCCTCCGTGTGTTTGATGTCTTTCTCTTGTTGTTTTTTTGCTTGCGATAAACGGATCAACTCCTCTGCACGTACCTCTTTGTATTTCGAGTAAGGAAAAGCAAAGTCGAGGATTTTACCTCCGGAGATTTCTAGGGTGCGTTGGGTCACGTTGTCCAAGAACAACCTATCGTGAGAGATAACTATAACCGCTCCTGCGTATGCTTTTAGGTAATTTTCCAACCAGTTAATGGAGATGATATCCAAATGGTTTGTGGGCTCATCGAGCAAAATTACATCCGGTTGATTTACTAGAATTCGCGCTAGTTCCGCACGCATTTTCCAACCTCCTGAAAAAGTTGATAAACTACGTTGCAACTCTGCTTCTTTAAATCCCAAGCCAACGAGCGTACTTATGACCTTTTCTTCCCATTGGAAACCTTCGTTCAAAGAGAATTCATGGTTGAGGTCATTTAACTCATCGAGCATTGCCAAATAGCCTTCCGATTCATAATCTTCACGCGTCACTAAAGCAGCATTGATTTCATCTATTCGATCTTTGATCGTTTTCAACAGCTTGTTGGAGTGCACCAAATAATCGAACACTGATTGTGTAGTATCCAATTTGATATCCTGCGTAAGAAAACCAATCGTACAATCTTTCGGCTTATGGATAGCTCCTTCGGTAGGTTTATTATGATCGGCAATTAGCTTAAGCATGGTAGACTTCCCAGCACCGTTTTTCCCAACCAAACCAATTTTATCGTTACTATTGATTTGAACAGAAATGTCCTTGAAAAGATACCCTTGTGGAAGGTGAACACTGACGCTATCTAATTGAATCATGCCGCAAAGATAAAGGAAAAAGCCTCCAAATTCCGATACAATTCGGAAAGGAGGCTTTCAGTAGAAATTGTTTTCAAACTACGGTTTCACCCATGTGCCTTCAATGTCTTCCACAATATTATCTGGTCTGCGCACTTTTGCTCGAATGTAGATTTTTGTACCTGACGGAACCACTTGTTTCAATTGGGCAATTGCTGCGAGATTACCTCCTGTACCTGATATGTCGGGAGCTTTCATATTTATGGCTTTGGCTGACCATGAAAGAATCGTAAAGCTGGCGTTCAATGGAATTTCCGGACCGTACATTGCTCGAAACAAGTTAGAGCTTGGTACTCTTCCACCTGCTTTTTCTCCTCCCCAATACAATGAAGGTGAAGGCAAGCGGCGCACTTTAAACTGCATTTTTTTCAGTTGAACTGTTTCTCCGTCGGTTGTTTGTCCAGAAACTGTAAGAACAGCCGAACCTCCACTACCCGGACGAACAATGTAACCACCACCACTTTTCGAAATATTGACGTTGGATCCGGTAAGACCAGTAATTGGATACCCGGATGCCGTTGCGTTCACGATATTGTCGTAACCACGATACAAAATGTTCATTCCAGGAAGTTCAATGGAACCGGAAGGCGTCATTACGGTAATTGACTTTGTCCATTCGCGTTCTTTCCATACACCTTGCTTGTTTTGAACGGCAATCGTTCCTTTCAACTCCATCTTTCCGGATGTACCTTTTAATGCGATGATTCCTTTGCCATCGCGTACATCTTCAATCGCTTTTCCGTCCAAAGTAACTCGAGGTCTTTTATCTGTATCGAATGCCGCCATAAGAACTTCCACATTGAATTCTTCGCCCTCATTCACCACACTTGGCGCAATAGCCAATGGCATAATTTCATTGAAGGTAAAATCTCCTCCACCTACTCGAGAACGAATGTGTGCGATGGCCGCCGCGCGAGCTGAAAGAATATCGCGTTGCAATGAACTCAACGAGGCAATCGCCGCAACAGATGGCGCGTGGTCGAATGTTTTTCCTACCCAATGTACGTTCTGAACTTCGTGTACAGTACTATATTCCTCTTTCGAAAGCGAACGGTAAATCTCCATAAGTACATCCTTGTCATCCACGTTAACGTTTGACGCTTCCACGGCTTTTTTAATCTGATTGTTCAACTCTTCGGGATTCTTAAACTTATTGATCTCCGGAGCCTTAAAGTAGTATTGCGAATCGAACTTAATGTTGCCATTCTTATCCGTAACAACACGACTTTTCGCAATCACTTCTGTAATTTCTTTTCGGTAGTTCATCAAGGATTTCCAAATTTCCATTCCTCGACCTTTTGGCTTTTTGATGTCCGTTTCAGTTCCAAGCATAACGCGCATAGGATCGTCATATTTGTCTTTGCCATCCACATGCTCTAAATTCATTCGGATAGGTGTGCATGGAGCATTCTCCTTATCGTAAGGCTTTGTAATGATGGCCATGCTACCTTTGGCTTTCGTGTCTTCCCCACAAGCTTCCAAAATTTCCAGTTTGACCTTGTCGATTAACTGAATTCTTTTTGCCGTCATTGCGTCAATTTCATCCACTACATCCAAATACTTCTTCGCTTTTGCAGCGCGTACCTTGTTCGACTTGTCAACGGAAATGGATACCAACTCGGATCGCTTGTCATTTCCTCTAAATACTTCCGTAATGTTTGCTTTTTGAATGTTCTCTTCGATTGCTACGAATGCGTCCAATATTGATTTCGAAACGTTGAGCGCAAGCAATGCTGTCAAGACGAGATACATCATTCCGATCATCTTTTGTCTTGGGGTTTCTTTTCCTCCTGCCATGATACTTTATTTTACTGGTTTGTATCAAGAGAATGAGGTTTCGAAAGAAAAGTAACA
Source organism: bacterium (assembly GCA_024742305.1). Lineage (GTDB taxonomy): Bacteria > Bacteroidota > Bacteroidia > Flavobacteriales_D > Crocinitomicaceae > UBA4466. The sequence continues at coordinate 39,894 of JANSYQ010000006.1, forward strand.
TGCTAACGCATCGGAAGAGTGATCAATTGGGTTCCGAGTTCCGTAGTTACTTGATAAATCCCAGGGGCTGCATATAGCTGAAGAAGAAGCTCATTTGTAGACGTTTTCAGCACATTTGTATTAATTTCCTTACCGGTAATATCGTATACGTGAACAGAGGCTGGTGAAATTTGTTCTCCCACTATCGTCAGTTGATTTCCTTCGATATAGATACCGATTGCAAGATTGGCTACTGATGCCAAACCGGCTGTTGAATTGTCTGAAATAATGATCTCAACGATTTGTATGCACCCATTGGCATCTGTTACCTCGATCAAATACGTACCTGGAGACAGACCGGAATGAACGTTTCCTATGGTTGTTGTATCCAACTGGAAGGTGTAGGGTGTTGCTCCTCCCCAAACGAAAAGCTCTACACTTCCAAAGGAAGTATCTGTGTAAGGATAAGTAATGAAAGAAACATTCAAATCGGGATCCTGAAGCACCGCAACACTGTCTTCGTAAAGGCAACCAAACTGAGTGGTTAAATCATACGAATATGTACCGATATCCAAGCTGTCCATTTGCAAGGATTGCTCACCATTACTCCACAGAATCGAATTAAAGATTTGTTGCGGGGTACAGAAAAGTTCAATCGAACCAAGCCCATTCACTCCGCAAGGGTTATTGACAACATATTCTGAAATCATCGGCACTTGTTCGAATTCAAAAGTCACGGGAAGACTTAAAAAGGCGGTGTCTCCGGTTGCGTTCTCTGCTGTAAATGAATAAGTTCCCGACTGTGTAACTTCGTAATTGGTATTGGTACTCCCATCCTGCCAAACATAATTAGTCAAGCCCGGATAGTTCAACTCGAAAGTATCTCCGGGGCAGGCTTCAATAAGATTCACACCCAAATCAACCTGAACCGATGCCATTTCGTAAATATCTACACTTTGATTTACCGCCAAATTGTATTCTTTTGAAGTAAGTCCGCTGGGAAAAGTTACAATGACGGAGTCAATCGTTGTTGCAGGACCCACTCCAAAGATCAGGTGCTGCGAATTCTGAGCGCACAAACCATCAGAGGACATGATCATCTTCGATTGATGTTGACCATTGGCAAAAACTTCCACGCGACCGCCAAGAGCTCGAGAATTCGAAATGGTACCATGAGGTGTCAACTTGATGTGGTTGTTACTTCCTCCTTGATTCAACAACATATTGTGAGGTTGATTCATTCCATTCAATACAACTATGTCGTAGAATCCATTGTTATCAATATCACCTTTCACCGGGCTGTAGGATGCCTGCGTTATATTTCCCTGAATAGAATCATTGATGAGGGTGAAATCTACTCCTCCAAGATTCTTGTACAAAAGTGATGTTCTTTCGTTGAGCAAATTCAGGTTATTTTCCGCTGTTGCGATGTACAAATCTTCAAAACAGTCGTTGTCATAATCAACCCAAAGCCCGCCCCAAGCGAAGAAATTGGTATCAACTCCAAGGTTCGGCGCTACGTTTGTGAATCCGGTTCCTGAATTGTTTTGGAAAATTTTATAGTCCGTCGGGAGTCCATTTTCGATTCCTCCATTCGCCACATCAGACTCAAACACGTCAAAATAGCCGTCGTTATTGAAATCGCCAACGGTACAACTCATAGGACTGTGATCGTCATTCGAAATTCCTAAAGCGCTTGCCTGATTGCTAAATTGTCCTGCTCCATTATTCAAGTACAAAGCATCACTAGTGTACTCACGGTCATTGATGACATGCAAATCAATATCTCCATCTAGCTCCACATCATACCAAACAGGCATAAATGTGGGTTGAAAACCATTGTCAATCCCCAAAGCACTGGAGACATTTGTGAACTGATTGAAGCCGTCATTTTCGTAGTATAAATTAACCATTGGGTTCGGCGATGCACTGTTTAGCGTGTAGGCACAGATGTAAATGTCTAGATCAAAATCTCCATCGGGGTCTGCAAAGGCCACGCCATAGGCTCGAAACGGTTGTGTGGTAATTCCTACCTGTTGTGTTACATCCGTGAAGTTCAAAGCACCGTCGTTTTGGTAGAGTCGAACTCCAATGTTATAATAGCTCAAAAATAAATCCAAATCTAAGTCGTTGTCGTAATCTACCCATAGGACCTGTCGAACATTTCCCGATGCTATGGAAAGCAACTGCACTTCCTGAAATGCGCCATTTACGTTCCGATACATAATAATGGAATCTGTACCTGCTGGCATGGTCAAATCGTCCCAACCATCTTGATCGAAATCATAAAAACTCATTCCATTCGCGAGGTCATCATCTATCGATTGAACACTTGTTATTGCTAACGGGACGGTAGAGTTAACAAGAATTTGTCCGCTTACTGAATTCCAAACGCTGCAAAGAAGGAACAAAAACAAAAGGGAGCGAACAATGCTCAACTCCCCTTTACTATTTTTTGCAACTTTCAAATTCACAGCTTGTTATAATCTCATGCTAAATTCCGAAAATATTTACTGTAATGCAAAAGTTGCTCAGTTTTCCTACTAGAACGACCACACATCATGCTCAATAGTGCGAATTTCTTCCTTTATTGTTTCCGCTTCATGTATGGCATCTAAACCAAACCTGTAAGCACTTATATCACGATCATAGGTATTACTTTCTTTATAGACCGTAGCATGGAACTTTCGTTTCCAAAACAGATCGTCGAAGCTCATCCATTGTGCGTCATTCTTAGAATTGTACGCGAAGTAATTATTGAATACGTAACGGCAATGCGGGAAATAGAGCCAAAACATCTCTTCCATACCAGTAATTTGTTCTTGTCCGTTTATCACTTCTTTCGTATAACGAACTGGAGCAATGGCAATAATTCTACGGTCCATAACGGAGCGTTCCTTATCAAAGAACCAATCTTCTTTAATACGATACTGAACAATGTCTTCTGATGTAAACCACGTTGTATCTGGATCTTCATAGACAATCTCTGTTTGTCCCAGTTCATTGACACGTGTCATAACCTCTCCGAACATTGGGTCATTGATGTCTTCAATAACTTTTGCCGTAGTACTTGGCGGTCCAACCTGACCGAGATAGTAATTGGCTTGTTCTCTAAAAACACTGTCTGTGAAGTAATTTAATCCGGGCTGTGGTTTTACAGGATATTTCAACTGATCTCCATCCCAGCCACCGAACCCCATCAGCGCCGGGTTATAGGGAGAGAACATAGTTAGGTCGCCATTCATTATATGCATTCGTATGATGGTCCAAAGGCTCCAACGAGTAGAATTCTTCGTCCAAACACCGCTATAACTGATATCATCCAATGGATAGTACAGCGGATGGTTGATCTTTTGTCGTAAATCAATAAAGGACCAAACTCTTTTGCTCCATACGACATCGGCTTCCCGGACCGACTCATAATTGATGAATCTCTTTGTTGGGATATTAGCTGGTAGAAATACGCCATCCACAATTCCAAGAGCTGGTGAGTGAATGGGACCTTGTTGTGCGAACAAGGAATTTACGTTTAAAGTCGCGATCAGAAATAAGGAAGTCGCCACCATCATCATTTGTTTCATACTACAGAATTTAAGTTAGACAGGGCATCTACTTTTATAATGATGTTGGTCTTGATCGGTTACGTGAAATCCGCTCTAAGTTTTGAATAATTTATGGGGATTCAGAGAGTGAAGAGTGAAGCTAAGCTTGGAGAGCTTCAGCTTACCAACGAAAGCTTAGATGAAAATTTGGCATAAAAAAACCCTGACGATCCTTCGATGTCAGGGTTTCCATATTCTTTTCGATTCTTAGAACGACCATACGTCGTGTTCAATGTTTCGAATTTCATTTTTGATACGCTCTGATTCCCAAAGTGCATCCACTCCGATTCGATATGTTTCGATATCTCTGTCGTAGGTGTTGCTTTCTTTGTAAGCTACCGCATTAAATCGGCGCTTCCAGAACAAATCGTCAAAACTCATCCACTGCGCATCGTTTTTATCGTTGTACACAAAGTAGTTATTGAATACGAAGCGACAGTGTGGGAAGTACAACCAGAACATTTCTTCCATTCCAGTAATTTGTACTCGTCCGTTCGGATCTTTCTCAGTGGAATACTTCACTGGAGCGATCGCGATGATACGAACATCCAATACCGAGCGTTCTTTATCGAAGAACCAATCTTCTTTCAAACGGTACTGTACGATGTCTTTCGAAACATACCACGTTGTATCCGGTGGATCGTACACGAATGATTGCTGTCCAGTAACTGGATCTGTTACGATCAAGTTCTCACCAAAGTTCGGTGAGTTTGGATCTTCATCAATCAATGGTACCGTTCCCGGTTGTCCAATCTCTGCCATGTACCGTACCGCTTCAGCTGCGAAAGCTGAATCCGTGTAGAAATTTAGTCCTGGCTGAGGCTTCACAGGGTATTTCAACTGATCTCCATCCAATCCACCGAATCCTAAAAGGACAGGGTTGTATGGTGAGAAGATAGTCAAATCTCCATTTAGGACGTGCGTTCTAATAATCGTCCAAAGACTCCATCGCGATGAGTTTCGTGTCCAAACACCAGTTCGGGAAATTTCATCGAGCGGGTAGTACAATGGATGGTTGATTTTTTCTCTTAAATCAATTGACTCCCACACACGTCTGCTCCAAATCGCATCCGCTTCACGAACGCTCTCATACGGGATCATTCGCTTTGTAGGGATATGCTCTTGGATAAAGACCCCGTCGATAATACCTTCAGAAGGTACATTTACAGGACCACCCTTGATTTCTTCTTGTGCTTGCGCTGAGAAACCGAGCATGATTAGCGATACAACAAATAACTTTTTCATATTTATTTATTTATGTCTTGAGCTTACAATTATGTAACGAATCAATTGTAAAAGGTTACAGTGGCCAAGATCCACCGATCTGACGGGCAATTCCATCAGGACCAACAACAGTTGCAGTGATACTAAGTGCAGTTCCCGGAGGTGCCGCTGTAATCAATGCTCCAGCTGGTGCAAGACTTCCACCCAAACCTGATGGAGGCGCTCCTTTCAATCCAGGTGCACTTGCTGTCCACTTTGTAACTTTAAAGCTTGCTTCCAATGGAATCTCAGGCGTGTACTTCGCAAGCAATGCTCGAGAAGAACGTGATCCTTTTACACCACTTTTCGATCCACCCCAGTACAATACTGGATCTGGAAGGTTACTTACACGGTAGTTACCTTTTTTCAATACAGATGATGAACCGTCAGCATTTTTTCCTGTGATGCTCAAAGTAGCACTCTTACCACCACCTGGCTTCACAATGTAACCACTGTTAGGGTTACCGGAAATACTTACGTTCGATCCACTCAATGAATACGTCTCATATCCTGAACCTGATGCCATTACCTTATTAGGATAACCACGATAAAGTACGTTCAATTCTGTCAATTCGATAGCTCCTGTTGGAGTCAATACAGGAATACTAACTTCCCACTCTCGAGTTTTCTCAGCTCCTTGTTTGTTTAGGATCGTAATCGTTCCTTTCACATCCATAGAAGCTCCTCCAGCTTGGAACTTCAATCTTCCTTGACCGTTCTCAACAACAACATTTGGATTTTCAATTCCCTCAACTGCCACTTTTGGCTGATTTTGAGAATCGAAAGCTGCCATCATTACTGTTACTTCAACTTCTTCACCACTACGAGCGTAAGAAGGTCCGTATGCAATTGGCGTAATTTTGTCGAAAGAGTACTCTCCAGTAGAGATTTTCGCTTTCCACAACCCAAGAGCGTCAGCACGAGCTGTCAAAATATCAGACTGTAGTGAAGACAAAGACGCAATCGCCGCTACTAATGGTGAGTGGTCAAATGTCATTCCAATCCAATGTACATCTTTTTGGTCGTGTACTTTGTTCTTTTCCAACTTTGTCAAGCGGTTGTAAATTTGAGAAAGCACCTCTTTGTCGTCCGGGTTTACACTTTCCACATCAACCATTGCTTGGATCTTCTGAGTTAGATCAGCGTTATCTTTGTAGTCATTGATTTCTTTTACATCAATACTCCATTCTTTTCCTCCCCACTCGTAAGAGCCTGAAAGTTTCATCATTTTCGTACGGTAATCGATAAGAGCTTTCCAAAGTTTCATCCCGTGTTTGTTTGGGCTTGGCTTTTTGATGTCTTCACCAATAATTTCGTGCATAGGCACATCGTACTGATCTTTCGCACTAACAGCCATCAAGTTCATTCGAATTGGTTGGCATTTAGTTAGATCTGTACTTTCATCGTACTTTTCCCAAAGAATGGTTAAGTCATCGTTGTTTTTGTACTTACTAACATCTTCACCAGACTTCTTCAAGATGTCCAACTTGATATCATCAATCATCTTCACCATCTTAGCCGTTTCGTCATTGATGGCTTCCATAGTCTCAAGCGCCTGATCGATGTTCTTAATCTTTGCAGCATTACCTTCTTTATCGGTTGCTTCCAAAGCACCTTTCTCCGCACGAACTGCCACTAAGTAACCGTTACCACGTTGAACTTGAGCGATGTTTCCTTTCTGAGTATTTTCCTCGATTGCAACAAAAGCGTCGAGGATAGATTTTGATACGTTGAGGGCCAGAAGTGCGGTAAGTACCAAGTACATCATACCGATCATCTTCTGTCTCGGGGTTTCTTTACCTCCTGCCATGATTTAATAAATTTAATTCGTTAAAAATTTCATTTAATCTACTACGCTGCGATTAGTCGCGCGAAATAGTCATAGCTTTCAACATGTTTCCGTACACTGCGTTTAGATCTGTCAAGTTCTTTGACAATGCCGACATGTTTTCTTTGTATAGACGTGTATCTTCTACTGAATCTGATAAGTTTTGCATCATTTCTGTAACCTGACCTTGGAATTTCTCCGTAGCCTCTAAGTGTGCAGATGATCCTTTCAATTGCAATTCATAAACGTTGTTCAATGCAGCCAAGTTTTTAGATACTTTTTGCATTTGCTCACCGAATGATTGTCCTTCTTCTTGCGATGAAGTCATTCCTGAAATTGCTACTGATGCTTTTTCGTATGCTTCAGATAAGCTCGATACTTTATCAGATGCTGCTTGCAAGCTGTCAACGTAAGAATCTGTAGCTGCTGCTGCTGAAGTAACACCTTTCAATTGAGCTGCGTTGTCTCCCAGTGCGCGCATCCCGTCTCCAAGACGCTCTAGCAATTCTCCGTCAATTTTCGCTTCTTCAAGCATTTTGTCCAATTGGTCAGTCACTCCTGATCCTCGTCCACCGCGGGCACCTGCAGCAGGCAAGTTGTCGTGATCTAGTTCATCTGAATGACCTAGTGCCAATTCTGGGTATACCAATTCCCAGTTTGGATCTTCGTGAATTGGTTCGAATGCTGAGAAGATGAAAATCAATGCCTCAGTTCCCAAACCTGCAATAAGCATGATTGATGCACCTGGCCAGTGCTGAATTTTAAACAATGCTCCGACGATTACAACTGCCGCACCAAATCCGTACAGCTTCGCCATAAACTTCTTCCATCCTTTACTTCCTGGTTTCATAGTTTTCCTTGTTTTTAGGGTTTTAAATTGTAACTACTAGTTTAGTTTGTTGATTGTATTCTTAGCGAAGTTGAATATCGCTGCGAATTTCTTCACCACCTTCTTTTGTAAAGTCACGTCCACCGCGACCAAGGTGAGTCATTACGTTACGGTAACCAACGTAAGACTTGGCAGTATCCTGATATTCAAACGTTCTGGTTCCGTTTCTCAGGTAATAGCCGATATCTTTCCAAGATCCTCCACGAATTACTTTTCGTTTCATTGATGGTGGATCCCAATCCATTGCGTTGTAACGGTAATCTGTGTTCAAGTCGTGCGAGAATTCGTACATAGACTCATCGTATGCAGTTTCACACCACTCAGCCACGTTACCAGCCATACAGTACAATCCCCAACCGTTCGGGTTGTATGAATATACTTTCACTGTGTGGAAACCTCCATCCTCGAAGTAACGTCCGCGCATTGGCTTAAAGTTTCCTAGGAAACATCCGGATTCGTTACGGATATAAGGTCCACCCCAAGGGTATTGTGATAATTCCAAATCTCCTCGAGAAGCTCTCTCCCACTCTGCCTCTGTAGGTAGACGGAAGTCGTTCACGAACAAATCTCCCATGGATACCAACCAGTTGTTCAGCAACTGAGTTCTCCATACTGAGAATGCCTTTGCTTGCTGCCACGTGATACCTACAACCGGGTAGTTGTCGTAAGCTGGGTGCCAGAAATACATGTTTGTCATTGGGTCATGGAACGAGTAGGTAAAGTCACGTACCCAACACAAAGTGTCTGGATAAACCGCGATTTTCTCATCAATGATGAAACGCTGACGGTTCTCGTGTCCACGAATCGCATTCGATTGACCTTTCTTGTTAATTCCATCTCCACCTTGTGACAAGTCTAAATCTTGACCTTGAGGCTCACCTGTGAATGGATGATCCGGAGAACTTAACGTACGGTGCTTTTGAACTACCTTAATTCCTTGATTATTGTATCCGTTACGAACGATTTCAATACGTCCTCGTTTCGCTGCTTCAACATAATCAATCCAGTAGTACTCGAAAATCAACTTTCTTGTATCAATTTCTCTACGACCATAGTATCTTTCCGGCTCAGGGAAATACATATCTGCCAACAAAGGCACCAACTCTGGGTCGTTGTAGTAGAATCTTCGATCCCAGTTCAAGCTAAACAACTCGCGGTTGATGTCGCGATCGTCTGGTTCAAACTCAACGTACTCCAAATCATCAGGACTGTAATAGTAGTCTTGATAGTTGATGTATCGGCTCGCTTCTTCAGCTTCTTCCAATCCAAAATAGATTAGGTCGCGTGCGATTGAATCACGTACCCAAAAAACGAATTGACGATACTCGTTGTTGGAAATTTCCGTTTGGTCCATATAGAAGGCCTGCACGGACACCGTTTTTGCTCTGGTTTGATGCAAAAATGGCATGTCTCCGTCGTTCTCCCCCATAGTGAATCCACCGGAAGGTATGTAAACCATACCTAATGGAATTTGGGGCTGATACACCGGTCTTCCTTGAACACCTGTGAGATGCCCTGTTCGCGTACTACATGACGCAAGCACAATGGCAACTACAGCAAATAACAAAAGCTTCTTCATTCTACCTCTTTTTAAATCTTCCGGATATCTTTATTAACAAATTACAGGATCAATATTTGTCGATATAACGGAACATTCACTGAAATGGTTACAAATATTCCAAAAAAAAATTAATTCTACAACCAACGCGGGTGCTTCGAAATTGTCATTGGAATACCCGGTAACGGATGACAATATCTCACAAAAATCTCGTGTGACCCCTGCGAAATACTTGATAATTGGTTGATGCTAAAGTCATAAGCATAACCGACCATCATACGATTCAATTGAGCTGGCAACGAAGTACTTCCGCTATTACTTGCCAATGCGAAAGGTTTTACTCCGGCCATCAATCCAACCATATCTTCTGAACGGAAGTTCAATCCTCCGTACAACATATTATTATGAATGTATCGTACACTTAACTGCGTTGAAAATTCTACAAAGTCTGTTTGTGTCATTGTCTGAATATCTATCTCACCAGTACCTCCATTAAGTCCAGTTACCGTGTAACCACCCATGAAATACATGTGACGAGCCGATTGGAAACCAATTGGAATTCCTGCTGAGTTGTTAATGCCACTTTCCAAATTAGGTGCTGGTAAGTGTGTCATAGAAATTCCCGCGTTCCATTTATGACCATTTGAAATCATTGTGTGGCGCGCATACAAACCAAAATTGGCGTCAAACGCTGTTTTTGAGAATGGCGCTGTCAAGTTCGCATCATTCAAGGTTTGGGGTGGCAACCAGTTTGGTGTAACACTGTGGTTCATAATTCCTAGTCCAACCCCAGCACGTAGGTCGAAACCTAGCAATGATTGGAAGGAATAACCAGCGTTAAGGGTTGCAAAGTTTTGACGGTTGAAACCAACCATGTCTTGGAAAAATGAAATACCAGCGAAGAAGTTCGGAACGTACTGATTTAAGTCAGCCTCTACGTTAAACGTTCCCGAATTAGGTGCTCCGTTGATTTTATCCCACTGATTACGGTAAATAAAAGTCCCACAAATTGAGTTTCTTGTAAGTGCCGTAGCTGCAGGGTTAACAGTCGTACGGTCGTACATGAAATGGGTCAATACTTTGTCTTGCTGAGCGAAGGAACCACCTACAGTTCCTGCGAATAGTGCAATTAGAAGTAGTTGTTTTTTCATAAACAATGTGTTATAGCTTTGGTACCCCGTGTAAACACGGTTCATCTCCATTTAAGCGCCTAAAATAAGTAATTTATTTAAAAGCGAAGAATTTATTTTTGCATTGAGCAATTTTCGAGGCAATCCAAGGAAACTATCGCGTTAATTTTAACAAATAGCCTTAGCTAACTAAGTTTTTGCAACGTTTTCCACCACAAATCTGGGATTTCATTTTTTAGTGCTGCACTGTAATCGTTTTGATCGCAAGGCACCAAGTGATGTCGGTTGTACTTCGATTCCTGACCAGCAGGGTATTTCACTTCCAGCCACCATCGCTCTGACTTATCACTTTTGTAAAAAACTAGGTCGTCGTCAAAGTCCTCCATGGTAACATGAAACTTTTTATATCCGACTTTGGAGCCAATTGGAAAGTCTCCCACTCTATTCGCTACGCCATCAACAAAGTACCATATCAATTGTGCCAACAAGTTGGACGCTGATCTTGATTGTTCCGGGTTGACTTCTGAAAGAAATACACAGGACATTTTATCACTCAAACCGGCATACTTCATTATTTGACATAGCTGGTCGGCACGAAAACCGTTAACGTTATCATACACAGATGGATCGCTATCGCTACTTCTAACACTCTTGAAGTCAATGGATAAAAGGTCAGAATTTCGTAGATGCGGCTCTGCAATTCGTGGGTTATCGTTAAAGGCTCCTAAACGACACACATCGAAGTACAGTTTTTCGAACAGATCCATTTCTTTTTGTCGAACCAGTAAGCGTTGAACTCCAATAGTTGCGTAATTGAACAAATAGCATGGTCGTTGCATCAAGAGGTGACTCACAAATGCGTTCGAAGAAAGATTCTCGTTCGGTTCGCCCACATCTAAAGCGCTATCGATAGCACAAATATTTATCATTCGTTCCAAACCTTCGAATCCTTTGTAGCACGCCATCAATAAATCTTGACTTCCACCGATGATAAAGGGAATAACTTCCTTTTTCACCAATTCACTGATTGCCTGAGACAAGGCGAAATAGGTATCCTCGACACTGTTTCCGGGATGAATTACACCCAAATCGTACAGTTTGAAATCCCAGTTATCTCCTAGGTGAAATTCAGCAAGTTCTTCTCTGAATCGTGTATTAGTTCCTGTAATTGCATTGGCTGATCTTCTATATTCAGGAACATAGATTATTGCGATACCTTTTCCTTCAATTTCCGGAAAGCCGTTTTCATCATGAACCAATAGGTTTTCAGTAATCTCCCCTTTTCCTTTTAGAGATGGCAAGGGCTGGAAATAAATGGAAATATCTTTCATGATTCAGATGTATTTGAATCAAAACTAATAGAAAGCGCCACCTGATTTCTCGGATGGCGCTTTAATATATTCAGTGTGTTTCGTTGAAAACTACCTATTTCTTCTTTTTTGCTCGACCTTTGCGGGGAGCTGGTTGGTTTTCTGAAATCTCAATACACTCTTCCAAGGTTAGCTTTTCCGGCTCAACATCTTTTGGAAGTTTGAAGTTTTTACGTCCAATTTTCAAATAAGGTCCCCAACGTCCGTTCAAAAGTTGAACATCTTCGTTCTCAGGGAATGTTTTGATGACTTTCTTGGCGTCCGCCTCACGTTTTTCTTTGATCAACTCTACCGCCCGATCATAGTCAATAGTCATTGGATCTTCCTCTTTTGGAATGGAAGCAAATAATTTTCCTAACTGAACGTAAGGACCAAAACGTCCGACATTTGCTTTTACTGGTTGCCCTTCCATTTCACCAAGTGTTCTCGGTAATTTGAACAAATCCAATGCTTCCTCCAGTGTAATTGTGTTGATGGACTGGTTGGCGCGTAAAGATGCAAACTCCGGCTTCTCTCCATCTACCTGCTCATCGCCAATTTGAACCATTGGTCCGAATCGACCGATACGAGCAATTATTCTTCGGCCACTTTCAGGATGTGTGCCAATTTCGCGTTCACCGGTAGCACGCTCAGAATTTTCTAATGTATCCTCTACAGTTGAATGGAAAGGCGTGTAGAATTCTTCTAGCATTTTCGTCCACTGAGTCAATCCCTTGGCGATTTCATCGAACTCCTCTTCTACTTTCGCGGTGAAATTGTAGTCCATGATACGACCGAAATGTTCTGAAAGGAAATCGGTTACCACGATACCAATGTCTGTAGGAGCTAGTTTATTTTTCTCTTTTCCTGTAGTTTCAGTCAACATTTCTGTACTCACCTCACCATCTGTAAGTGTCAATCTCTTGTACGAGCGTTCTACTCCGGGACGGTCTGGTTTTTCAACATACCCACGTTTTTGAATCGTAGAAATGGTTGGTGCGTAGGTTGATGGACGACCAATGCCTAATCCCTCAAGCTTTTTCACTAAAGATGCCTCGACGTAGCGGGCTGGAGGTCGGGAGAAACGTTGTGTAGCAGAGATGTACTCTTGTTCTACAATTTCTCCTTCTGCAACATCCGGCAATAGGCCCGAATCTTCATCTTCATCCATCTCCTCGATATCACTTTCGAGGTATACTTTCAAAAATCCTTCAAACTTAATGATCTCTCCTTTCGCTTGAAACGTTTCAGAAACTCCGTTTGCTTCAATTTTAATCGTAGTTCGCTCTAATTCGGCATTCGACATCTGAGAAGAGATCGCTCGTTTCCAAATTAGTTCGTATAAACGTGCTTCATCTCCTTCTGCATCAACGCTGTGGACACTGAAGTCTGTTGGTCGAATGGCCTCGTGCGCTTCTTGCGCCCCTGAACTTTTCGTTGTGTATTGTTGTGGATTTGAGAATTCGGCCCCGTAAGCTTTCACAATTTCTGCTTTGGCTCCGTTGACAGCTGTATCGGATAAATTCACAGAATCGGTACGCATGTAAGTGATACGTCCTGATTCGTATAATCGCTGTGCCACTGACATGGTTCTGGATACGGTAAACCCTAGCTTCAAACTCGCCTCTTGTTGCAAAGTAGAAGTGGTAAATGGCGCTACTGGTCTTTTCGTTACCGGCTTGCGTGTTACATCCGCAATAGCAAACTCTCCAGTTTTACATTCTTCCAAAAGCTTTGTTGCCTCTTCTTCACTTTTCAGTTGTCGCGAAACATTTGCTTTGATTTTCCCATTTTCTGTTTTGAACTCTGCTACGACTTTGTAGAACGATTCCGTTTGAAACTTTTCGATTTCTCGTTCTTTTTCTACAATCAATCGTACTGCAACCGACTGTACACGACCTGCTGACAAACTTGGACGAACTTTTCTCCAAAGTACCGGAGACAATTCAAATCCTACCAGTCGGTCCAAAATCCGACGAGCTTGTTGTGCATCGACTAATTCTTTGTTGATTTCTCTTGGAGACTCAATTGCTTTGGTAATCGCGGACTTCGTGATCTCGTTGAATGTGATTCTATGCGTCTTCTTTTTGGAGAGGCCCAAGGTTTCGTACAAGTGCCAAGAAATTGCTTCTCCTTCACGGTCCTCATCCGTTGCGAGCCAAATCACTTCGGCTTCTTTCGCCAATTTTTTCAATTCGGCAACAACTTGTTTTTTATCAGGGGATACCTCGTACTTCGGCGCAAATCCATTTTCAATATCGATTGCCTCTCCTTTTTTTGCAAGGTCTCTCACGTGTCCAAAACTGGACTTAACGATAAAATCTTTTCCAAGATATCCTTCAATTGTTTTGGCTTTCGCCGGTGACTCCACTATCACTAAATTCTTCGCCATGCGATGACAGTTTGATTATTAATTCAACAGATCTGCCGCGTTTATTCGGTCGCACAAAATTAAGAGGAAATCTTTCCAAATAACAAACCTATTCATCGGAACAAACTCAATCCTATACCTTATATAGTATTCTTTAACCTATGGTTAAAGGTTTGCAGAACTTTTTTGCATAATTTAAATACTGCCATTTTGACACACTTTTAAATTTGGCTAGCTTTGTATTTCGATTTTAGGAAATGAGAGAAGAAGTAGATATTTCGAAGGATATAGATGAAACGCGCCAAGGCGAGGCTACGGTGATAGAAGGGAACACCCCAACTACAGGAAAGAAACTCTATGTAGAAAGTTACGGTTGTGCCATGAATTTTGCGGACAGCGAGGTAGTTGCCTCGATTATGACCAAAGAAGGATACTCCACAACGGGTAATGTTGATGAAGCCGATGTGGTATTGATCAACACGTGTTCGATTCGTGAGAATGCAGAAGAACGTGTTCGTCACCGTTTAACAAATTTCAAAAAGCGCAAGGAGCGCGAACCAGAATTGGTCGTAGGGATCTTAGGCTGTATGGCTGAGCGATTAAAGAAACAGCTTTTGGAAGAAGAGAAGTTGGTGGATTTGGTTGCCGGTCCTGATGCTTATCGAGACCTACCCGGGTTGGTTGGAGAAGTAGAAAGCGGTCAGAAGGCAGTGAATGTTTTGCTTTCTCGCGACGAAACGTATGCGGATATTGCTCCCATTCGATTGGATAAAAACGGCGTTTCTAGTTTTGTTTCCATTACGCGAGGGTGCGATAACATGTGCTCGTTCTGCGTGGTTCCATTCACAAGAGGACGTGAGCGCTCTCGTGACCCTCATACCATTGTTCAGGAATGTCAAGATTTATTCGATCAAGGCTATCGTGAAGTGACTTTGCTTGGGCAAAATGTAGATTCGTACCGATGGAACATGACATCGAAAGGAGAGATTAAAGATGAAACGAAGCCAACAACCAATTTTGCACAATTGATGGAGATGGTAGCACAAGTTTCTCCCGATTTACGCATTCGCTTTTCTACATCGCATCCCAAAGACATGACGGACGAAGTTTTGGAGGTGATTGCTAAATACGACAACATTAGCAATTACATCCACCTACCGGTACAATCGGGTCACTCAGACACATTACAGCGCATGAACCGAGGATATACTCGAGAGTGGTACATGAATAGAATTGATGCTATCAAACGCATCGTACCTGACTGCGCTATCTCTACAGATATCATCACCGGTTTTTGTGGTGAAACAGACGAAGAGCACGAAGCTACTTTGTCGTTGATGAAGGAAGTAAAATTTGATTTCGCCTACATGTACCAGTACTCTGAGCGTCCGAAAACATTGGCAGAGCGCCGATTTGAAGACGATGTTCCGAAGGAGGTAAAAAGTAAGCGCTTGATTGAAATTATTGACCTTCAACAAGAGCACTCATTGGAACATCACAAAGCAAGAATTGGGAAGATTGATCGCGTTCTTGTGGAAGGAGTTTCCAAGCGCTCTGACGAAGAAATGGCGGGTCGTAATGATCAAAATGTGAAGGTCATTTTTCCGAAAGGCAATTTTAAGAAGTGTGACTACGTTATGGTGAAGATTACTGATTGTACCGCTGCTACCTTGCGCGGAGAGGTGGTTGAAGTGCTTCCACCGGCAAAGAACTGATATGGATATTCAACAGGTCAAACAACGATTTGGAATTATTGGAAATGCCCCGTTACTGAATCGGGCGTTGGAAGTTGCCTTGCAGGTGGCTCCCACTGATATTTCTGTTCTTGTCACGGGAGAAAGTGGAACTGGAAAAGAAATTATCCCTCAAGTCATTCACCAGTTAAGCTCTCGCAAACACGCAGAATACATTGCAGTCAACTGTGGTGCCATTCCGGAAGGAACCATTGACTCTGAGTTATTTGGACACGAAAAAGGAGCCTTTACGGGTGCCAGCGGAAGCAGAAAAGGATATTTTGAAGTCGCAGATGGAGGAACCATCTTTTTGGACGAAGTTGCAGAGCTTCCCATGCAAACCCAAGTACGATTGTTGCGTGTTTTAGAAACAGGAGAGTTCATCCGCGTGGGATCTTCAAAAGTGATCAAAACGAACGTTCGAGTGGTTGCCGCCACAAACGAAAATATGCCCCAAGCAATCGCTAAAGGTAAATTCAGAGAAGACTTGTACTATCGATTGAGCACGGTGCCTATTCCTTTGCCTCCACTTAGAAATCGCGATGGCGACATTCACTTACTTTTTAGAAAGTTTGCGAATGACTTCGGGGACAAATATCGCATGCCTGTAATCAAACTTACGGAAGATGCAGTGTACATGTTGAACAGCTACTCTTGGCCCGGCAATATTCGTCAGCTGAAGAATGTTGTGGAGCAAATTTCGGTGATTGAAACAGAGCGCGAAATTGACGCTGTTTCCTTACAATCTTACTTACCCGCCGAACGCGAAAATACGCCTGCTGTAATCAATGAGTCATCCTCAGAAAGTATCAACGAACGTGAGTTGATGTACAAGTTTCTTTTCGACATGAAAAAGGACTTAACTGAGTTGAAAAAGTTGGTCGTGGAAATTTTGTCTAACGGCGAAGATATCAGTCTAAATCGTGAGCAAGCTCAAATGCTGAATCGCATGTATGACGATGTCCCTGAATCTCGACAACAATTGCTCCCTCCTGCTCCACCAACGAGTGCGCCATCGGTTTACACTCCCACTTCTCACGATAACGACGGTTTCGAAGAACACGAAGAGGTGGAAGAGTCGCTTTCGTTGGAGGACACCGAGAAGGAACTCATAAAAAAAGCACTTCAGAAGCACAAAGGAAAGCGAAAATATGCCGCTTCCGAGCTGGGAATAAGTGAGCGAACTCTATACCGTAAGATCAAAGAATACAATCTGACTGATTGATGCACAAAATTCTATCCATAGCAGTCGTATTATTTGGATTGACCAGTTGCTGGCCAACCCGAGTATCATTCGTTGATGTTAGCATGCCTGAGGAATGGAAGTCATTCACGGTAAAAACGCTGGAGAACAACACTGGAAACGCTCCATTGAGTTACAACGCAACACTGACGGAATTGATCAAGGATGGGATTCAGAACAACTCTCGACTTTCACTGGAAGACAACGTCGACAACTCTGAGGTAAACATCGAAGGAATCATCTCATCCTACACCATTACACCAGTAGCACTTCAGGAGGGTGATGCTGCAGCTCAAAACCGATTGACCGTAACTGTCCAATTTGAAATTTTCATCTCGGAACCGGAGGAAGATATTATGGAATTGACGAGTAGCCGATTTATCGATTACGATGCAAACACAGACTTGGGAACAGTCGAAAATGAGCTGCTGAGTGAAGTGAGTGACCAAATTGTACAGGATGTACTCAACAAACTTTTTTCGAACTGGTAATGTTGACAGGCAAAGAAATAGGTCGTTTGATTGCCCATCCTGAGGAAATCGCATCGGAGCAATTGTCGTCAATCGCGGAACTTTCCAAAAAATATCCATACGCCCAGCTTTTCCCGATTTTGTATCTGAAGGGAATGCATGCGAGTGAGTCCTTGGATTTTGAAACTGCACTGCAAGAACATTCCTATAAAATTTCGGATAGGGCTCAATTATATGCGCTAATTCACGCTACAGATGTACAACGTGACGTCTCTCACCATACAACAAGTTCAGAGCAAACGAACTCGACCACCACTTCGAATGATTCGATAGACGCTGGTCAAGAAAGCTCGATGACCAACTTGAAGGAACAGCATGAGGTTGACAGAGCAGCTTCGCTCGATGGAGGGAATGAGAATGATGTTGAAGATGACATCCCGGCAAGCTCGATGACCGTTTTAAACGACACGACAAGCTCAGAGCAAGCAAGCTCGAAGTCCAACACAAGTGATTCGAGAAATTCAGTGCAAACAGACTCGACCACCGAATCGGAAGAAAAGTCTGAGGTTGACAGCTCGACTTCGCTCGATGGCGAGAAAGAGAATGATGATGAAGATGGTATCTCGACAAGCTCGGTAACCGGATTAAATGAATCTCCGAAACCAACTGATGCGCTGGAAGAAAGCATTTTACATCATGCCGTAGCGAATAACTATCAATTGGAAGCGCTCACTCCGGAGGAAGAAGAGAAGTTGAAGCAGCGTGAATCCTCAACTGCACTTCACGTCCAATCAGATAAAAGCGATGACCAATCGACTCCGCTTGAAGACCAACACGAAATGGAAGTGGAAGACTCTATCCCGGAAGTTCGAGTGGATGGAAAGCAATCGTTTACCGCTTGGCTTCATGCCGATACCAATTATGAAGAATCGGAAGATGAAAGCGCTTCTATTCGAGCAGTGGTAGAGGATTTTTCAGAATTTGATCCATTGGAATCGTTGTATGGAGAAGTAGAAAAACCAAAGAAAGAGTTCTTCTCTCCCACTAAAAAAGCGAAGGAAAGTTTGAGCGAATCCAAACTTCCTGTTAGTGAGACATTGGCGAAAGTTTATGCCATGCAAGGGAATTATCCGAAGGCAATTGCTGCTTACGAAGAATTAATCTTGTCAAATCCAGAAAAAAAGAGTTTCTTTGCAATCCAAATTGAAGAATTACAGAAAAAATTGAATCCATAATGTTAGCTACAGTTATAACAGGTGTTATCCTTCTAGCAAGTATCCTTTTGGTATTTGTTGTTTACATCCAGAATCCAAAAGGAGGAGGATTGAGTTCTGATTTCGGAAGTGCTCAGCAAATTGGCGGTGTGCAAAAAACGAATGACTTCATTGACAAAACCACTTGGGGATTGGCAGCCGTAATTGGTGCGCTAAGCATCTTTTTAACGGTGAACACTATGTCGCCGAAGCAGGAGCTTCCATCGCAAGACGATCAGGAACAAAATGATCAACAACAGCAGCAACAGCAGCAACAACAACAACAGCAACAACAGCAACAACAGCAGCAACAACAACGTCAAACTCAGTAATTGTTGATTTAAAGATATTGAAAGCCGGTCATTTTGATCGGCTTTTTTTGTGTTCGATATGTCACTCTGTCACGACGAACTGACAAACAATCATTCTTTTCAATCGAATTCTTTGATGGCACAGAATTGGGGTATTGGCAGATGAGAATTAAAAACAAAAAATAAGCTATATGTCAACACAATTCAAACCACTTGCAGACCGCGTTCTGATAGAGCCGGCACCTGCAGAGCAAACAACTGCCAGCGGAATCATTATTCCTGATTCTGCGAAAGAAAAGCCGTTGAAAGGTAAAGTAGTCGCTGCTGGAAATGGAAAAGTGGACGAACCCATGACGGTTAAAGTCGGTGATGAGGTATTGTACGGTCAATATTCCGGAACGGAGATCAAATTGGACGGAACGACCTACCTGATCATGCGCGAAGCAGACATCTACGGTATTTTTTAATATTCAATAATTAATTGATAAAACGACTTAAAATTAAAACTAATGGCAAAAGATATTCACTTTGATATTGACGCTCGCGACGGACTGAAACGCGGGGTTGACTCATTGGCAAACGCGGTTAAAGTAACGTTGGGACCAAAAGGTCGGAACGTTGTTATCGGTAAAAAATTTGGAGCACCACACATCACAAAAGATGGTGTCTCTGTTGCCAAAGAAATTGAACTTTCGGATCCTGTAGAGGACATGGGGGCACAGATGGTAAAAGAGGTAGCATCGAAAACGGCTGATATTGCTGGAGATGGTACAACAACGGCTACAGTTTTAGCTCAGGCCATTATTAACGCAGGGTTGAAAAACGTTGCTGCTGGTGCCAACCCAATGGACTTGAAGCGCGGTATTGATAAAGCAGTAAAGCACGTGGTTGCCAACTTGAAAGCCAACTCGAAAGAAGTGGGATCGGACAACGACAAAATCAAGCAAATTGCCACGATTTCTGCGAATAACGATGAGACCATTGGAGCATTGATCGCAGAGGCAATGAAAGTAGTTGGAAACGACGGAGTAATCACCGTTGAAGAAGCGAAAGGAACGGAAACAGACGTGAAAACTGTGGAAGGAATGCAGTTCGATCGTGGTTATTTATCTCCTTATTTCGTAACCAACACAGACAAGATGATTACGGAAATGGAGAATCCAATGATCTTGATCTACGACAAAAAGATTTCTAACATGAAGGAGTTGCTTCCAGTATTGGAACCAGTAGCTCAGTCAGGAAAGCCATTGTTGTTGATTGCTGAAGATGTTGATGGTGAAGCATTGGCTACATTAGTAGTTAACCGTATTCGTGGCTCATTGAAAATTGCTGCGGTAAAAGCACCAGGATTTGGAGATCGTCGCAAAGCAATGTTGGAGGATATCGCTATTCTAACTGGAGGTCAAGTAATCTCAGAAGAACGTGGGTTGAGTCTTGAAAATGCCACTTTGGACATGTTAGGAACTGCTGAGAAAGTAGAGATCGACAAGGACAATACGACAATCGTGAACGGTGCTGGAGACAAAGCTGCCATTGATTCTCGCGTTGGACAAATCAAAGCTCAAATTGAAGCGTCTACTTCGGATTACGACAAAGAAAAAATGCAGGAGCGTTTGGCGAAATTAGCTGGAGGTGTTGCAGTGCTTTATGTTGGAGCTCCAACGGAAGTAGAAATGAAAGAGAAGAAAGACCGTGTGGATGATGCCTTGGCTGCGACTCGTGCAGCAGTAGAGGAAGGAATTGTGCCGGGTGGTGGAATCGCGTTGATTCGCTCCATTGAAGGCATCGAGTCAGTGAAGGGTGCCAATGAAGACGAGCAAACAGGAATTTCCATTGTTACTCGTGCCATTGAAGAACCGTTGCGTCAGATTATTGCCAACGCAGGTGGTGAAGGTGCTGTGATCGTGCAAAAGGTGAAAGAAGGCAAAGACGACTTTGGATACAACGCACGTACGGAGACCTTCGAAAACTTGTACACAGCTGGAGTTATCGATCCAACGAAAGTAACGCGTATCGCTATTGAAAACGCGGCATCTATCGCATCCATGCTGTTAACAACCGAGTGTGTGATTACAGATCAACCGGAAGAAGAACCAGCAGGAATGCCGGGCGGAATGCCAGGAGGTATGCCGGGAATGATGTAGTATCGACTTCGCTCGACTACCTTAGGACTTCGCTCGACTACCTTAGGCTTTGTCCTAAGAATCGGGTACTTTGAGTGAAGAATCAGTAGTTTACTATGGTTGGTTATTGAGCGGAGCCGATATGCCCAACCTAAAGAACATAAAAGGTCGTTTTCCTGATTTTTATCGGGACGGCCTTTTTTCACGATGGATGCTTCCTGATTTTGTTCAGATAGTATCGTCGACTTTATATAGGAACCCTGACATCGTAAGATCGTCGGGGTTCTTCTTTATCGGTGGGTCATTTCTGCTCCACACTGATTGCAAAAAACAGATCCGGAAGGGTTATCGTGTTCACATTTCGGACAGAGATTGTCGTTTCTACCATCGGACTTATATCGAGACATTTCTACTGAAATTAAACCCGTAGGAACCGCGATAATTACGTAACCAAGAATCATCATAAGCGATGACAAAATCTTGCCTAAATCTGTAGATGGTGTGATATCTCCGTAACCCACTGTTGTTGTCGTCACAATCGCCCAATAAATGCTGGAAGGGATAGAGTCAAAACCATTGCTCCCTCCTTCTATAACGTACATTGCGGTTCCTGCCATAATCATCATCATAACGACGAAGACCATGAAGACAACGATTCGATAATAACTCGCCCGCAATGAGTGCATCAATGCTTGTGATTCCGATGTAAATCTATTCAACTTTAAAATTCTAAAGATTCGCAGAAGACGCAAAGCGCGAATAGCTACCAATGAGTGATAGCCGGATATGAATGGCGTAATAAATGTTGGTAAGATTGAAGCTAAGTCAACGATTCCCCAAAAGCTGAAAATATATCGTAAGGGTTTCGGAGAAATGACGATACGGAGTAAATATTCAATGGTAAAAATTACAGTGAATCCCACCTCGATATAGAAGAGTTCTTCGCCATAGACTTCTCGCCATTTGGGAACGCTCTCCAATAAAACGACCAAAACAGACGCTAAAATTAGAATTAAGAGAATGAGGTCAAAATTTTTCCCTGCACGTGTAGAAGTCCCAAAAACAACGGTATGTAAGCGTTCTCTCATCGGCGTAAATATAACAAATCGTATTGCCAAAACGCACAATTATTATGCACACACACAATTAACATCAATTAACAAACGTTCTAAAGTGAGATTAATCAAATTTATAACCTACAGATTTCACTCAGATTTGTGTTCTAGATTTGAATTAACGAAACGCAAAATTACAAACCTATGTTCTCCTTTTCTTATTCTAAAGCACTGTTCATATTTGTGCTTACGGCTATCGGGTTATACTCCTTCAATAGCTGCCAAAAATGGGTCCGACCCGACAACGAAACAACTATCAGCACCTTTGGTGACGGCGAAAGTGTAGACGACGACCATCAATATAATGGATACAATTGTATGAATTGCCATTATACTGAAGGGCGAGGAACCGGCTGGTTTTCAGTAGCTGGAACAATCTTCGGAAATCCAGGTGATGCGGTAGTTAGAGTGTATAATGACGTGAATCAAAATCCTATTTTAGAGATTCAGACCGATGCGCATGGCAACTTCTACACAACAGAAGATATTTCTATTCAAAGTGGTGTAATTGTTTCCATTCAAAAGCCCAATGGTCAAGAAGATTTTATGGAAGATAAAATCTTCACGGGTCAATGCAGCATGTGCCACGGTGTGAGCACTTCAAAACTTTCTTTCTAACACTCAAAAACGAATTCCTATGAAATTAGCACTTGGAACGTGCGCCTTCTTGGGCGCCCTACTCTTCTATTCTTTTGTTTTTTCTCCTCCTTCCTCAGCTCTAGAGCAACAATGGGAGGTTGACTTTGACACCGCCAAATCAAAAGCGGGAGAAGATAAATTGATACTCATGAGTTTCCGTGGGTCCGATTGGTGCGCGGCTTGCAAACGATTGGAAAAAACCTTTTTCGAAGATGAAGAATTCCTTCAATTCGCGGCGGACAATCTCGTGCTGTTGAAGCTTGATTTTCCCATGAAAAAAGCCAATCAATTGGAAAGAGAGCAAACGAAACATAATGAAGCTCTTGCCGAAAAATATAATCCTGATGGTAAATTTCCTCGGGTGCTTTTATTCAATGGTTCCGGAGAACTTTTGGGCGAATTGAAAACCCCAATGAATTCTACGGATGAATACATCAACGCAATTAAAAAGTATCAGGAATGAGATTGCTATTCATTTATCTTTTCATCCCCTCATTTGCCTGTATCTCCCAAGTCGCGTACTCTGTTGATACGGTTCTTATGGGATCCTCATTTTCATTTACTGCCGTCGCTTCGAATAATGACCAAGCGAAAACTGCTGCGAAAGCGGGATTGAATCGAGTGATTGCTTTGGAGCGAATGATTAGTAGCTGGGATCCAAATTCTGAAACTTCTCGCGTAAATATAAACGCCGGAATTGCACCTCAAAAAGTATCCATCGAACTGTTTGAACTCGTTCGTAGATCGGTAAAAATATCACGACTCACGCAAGGAGTTTTCGATATCACTTTTGCTTCCATCGATAAAATTTGGGATTTCAACTCGAACTATACCAAAATCCCTGATTCGGCGGAAATCAAGGCATCTGTGTCAAAAATCGACTATCGAAAGATTGTATTAAACCCAGCCGATACCACGATCTTCCTCAAAGAAAAGGGAATGAAGATGGGGTTTGGAGCCATTGGAAAAGGGTTCGCCGCAGAGGAGGCTAAAAGCATCATGATTGAGAACGGAGCAACCTCTGGCGTAGTCAATGCTGGTGGAGATTTGTGCGCTTGGGGTGAGAAGTCCTACCAAAACGAATGGACCATCGGCATTCAGGACCCCGATAACAAGGGGAATGTCTTGATGTCTGTTCCGGCTCGTGACTGCGCAGTGGTTACCTCCGGGAACTATGAAAAGTTTGTCCTTATTGATGGTCAGGAATACTGCCATATCATTCACCCGAAAACTGGTTGGCCGGCGAGAAACATGAAAAGCGTAACAATTATATGTCCAAATGCGGAATTAGCTGATGGTTTAGCCACCTCAGTTTTTATTCTTGGTGCAACCGAAGGACTAGCACTTGTGAATCAACTGGAGGGTGTTGAAGCCATCATTATAGATGATGAAAATGAACTCTTTTTTTCTAACAACATTCAATCAAATTATGCGGCGACAAATTAAACACATTGGAGTGGCTTGTACTGCCATTCTATTCCTCTGCACTGGATGCGTTTCGGTGAAAGAGTATCAAAAAATGTATCTCAATGACAAGCGCATGGACACGTCTGCGAACAAGGCAGAAAAATTTGAAATTGGTTTTGAATCGTACCGCGAAGGTGCCTCGGGTGCAAGCGGTGGTAAATCAGGAGGAGGATGCGGATGCAATTAAAAATAAGCCTTTTGGGAATCGTCCTTTCATTAGGATCCGTACTGCACGCGCAAGACACAACTGAGTTTGAGGTGCGCGAACCCATTGATATTTACTTTGTTTCGAGTTATTATAAACAAGATGGCAACAATTCTCCCGTTACTGGAGGGCGCGGCACAGAACAACTGTCGAACATTGCCCCATCCGTGTTTGTTCATATTCCTGTAGACTCCGCTCGTAGCTATGACATCAATGCAGGAGTAGATTATTATTCTTCGGCCTCTTCAGACAATATTGATAATCCCTACCTCAGTTCCAATCATATTTCCGGTGCGTCCTCTTCTGATACGCGCCAATACTATTCTTTCACCTTCAATAAAAAGACAAAAAAGAAAGCCAGCAATTCATATACCGTTGGAGCTTCTTCTGAGTACGACGTGACTTCCTTGAATGCTGGCTATAGCTTCAGTGCAGAGGGAAAGAATAATTTTAATCATCTTGTTTCTATTAAGTATTTTTTTGATGATTGGAAATTGATCTACCCGGTAGAACTTAGGAACGGGGAAAATCAGTTGCTCAACAAAGATAAGCGGCATACACTCGGTTTGACCTACTCGCTTGGCTTCGTTGTGAACCGAAGACTGAAGGGATCGATTACCACGGAACCACAAGGGCAATTTGGACTATTGAGCACACCTTTCCATCGCTTTTATGTACAAGGAGAATTGAACCCGCGTATTGAGTCCATGCCGAGTACGCGTTTGAAAATTCCGGTAGGACTTCGTTTGAATGCTTATTTAGGCGATAAAACGGTGATTCGAACCTTCAATCGCTTGTATCAAGACAGTTGGGGAGTTACAGCCTACACTGGAGAGCTTGAGATTCCGATTAAATTCAGCGATGCATTCACCCTATCCCCTATTTATCGCTTCCATGTGCAATCAGCGTCACAATATTTCCATGAGTTCAATAGCGTTGATGTGTTTACAGTAAGTAATTTCTACACGTCCGACTTCGATTTGTCGGCGTTTTACGCACACAAATATGGACTTGGAATGTCTTTGCATCCTATTTTTGGATTGGCGCGTGTACAACAGAAAAATGGTGGAATTTTCATGTGGAAACGATTGGATTTACGATTCGTTTACTATCACAGAAACATCAATTTCAATGCATGGAATGTGACATTGGGTACTGAATTTACAATAGATCGAAAAAAGAAATTGAAGGTAGACTGATGTTTTTTACCGGCACTAATTGTTATTTTTTCGTACTTCTGCATTAGAAGTGTAAAGAAATGTTGCCGAACTATCCATTAGCGTATTTTGAGACTGCGAATAACTATCCAACCTGGTTGGTTGCATTGGTATTTTTCGGTTTTTTAGGTGGAGGCCTTGCTTTTTATTTCTACAAAACAAGACACGCACGCCTTTGGCGCAAGGGAATTTACCCGCAAAAGTTGAAGTTGACCGAAGACAATTTACTGGAGGCTTACCTCTCTTTGGGCTCATTGTTGATTTTACTCGATTATCACAATTCGAAGGATAAAACTCGTTTCATCAATGAGTATTTCAACAAATACTTCCGGAACGCAACGTACAACTTCGGTGACTCTCTGTTATTTAGTATTCGTCATCCTATGCAAATTGAATCCGTTTGTAGTTGGTTAAACAGTCGCTTAAAAACTGAGGGCGAGCGTGCTCAGGTGATCTATTTCCTCACAGGACTCGGAATGTTGGATGGTCAGTTATCTCGGCGTGAGCTACAGTTTTTGGAAATCATGAACCGGCAATTGGAGTTACCAACTTCCAATCTGGAACGCATCATTTCGATTTTCAAAAATTACCATGCTTCAAAAGCGAAATCGGAAAAAGAGAGTAAGGTCTCTTCTCGCTCTTCTGGTATGAGTCAAGCAAAAAGATTCGCTCAAATTCTTCATTTAGAAGCCTCACCTACTATGGAGGGATTGAAGCAATCGTATCGAAAGTTGGTCAAACAGCACCACCCGGACCGTTTTAGTCAGGCTTCAGAAGCACAGCAATTGTTAGCCAAGGAGAAGTTTCAACAAATCCAAGAGGCATACGAATACTGGAAAGATCAATTGCAAGACTAAGATTGATGAGTTAACGATTGGCGACTATGATCCTACATTGTAATCGAAATCTAGATCATAAAAAAACCCTGACGATCTTTCGATGTCAGGGTTTCCATTACTTATCTGTAGTTCTATTGAACGCGAATGGTACCAACAAGTTCTTGCTCTTTCTCAGTCACGACTCTTACAATGTAAGCTCCATTGACCAAGTTAGATACATTGACCATCTTGTCTTCTAGATTCACATCTACTTCAACCAATCGACCTGTCATATCCAAAACGGATACTTCTTTCAATACGTCATCCAATTGGATCGTAAATGAACCGGTCTCTGTTGGGTTCGGGTACATGATGAATTGCTCCAGTGTTAATTGCTCTAATCCAACTGTGCTGTTCACACATGCCGAAGTATCCGTACAACCGTTTTCTGTTACGATTACAGCAAAATCACTTCCGTAAGTCGGAGTAAAGTTTACGTTAGTAGCTCCCGCAACTGGTTGGTTCGTTTCACAATCAATCCACTGGTATGTTACCCCTGCATTGTTGTTCGTAGCAATCATCGTGATTCCATCACTTGCCATAGTAGTTCCTACGTCAACACCCGTAACGGTTACGTTTTGTGTTTGAGAAACTGAATTACCACAGTTATCTGTGAACGTCCATGTTACCGTTGTTGTTCCTATTGCTGTGATCGGCAAACTAACATCCGGAACTCCGTTAATAGTTCCTTCACAATTGTCTGTTGCCGTTGGTGTTGCTGGCGTCACATCACAAGTACCCGTTACATCCGGTAGTGTAGCCACGTCTAATACAGGAGCCACGTCATCGTTTACGATAATCAACTGAGTCACCTGAATGCTGTTTCCACATGCATCGGCCACTTCAAATGTTCGCGTGATGGTATCGTTACATCCTGTTCCGTTTGTTGAAACATCACTCAACCATGTAACAATTGGGTTTCCACAGTTATCAGCCTCATCCGTTACCCATGCCGTTGCATTGGTCGTAGAAGGTACGTCTGACAAACACACAACATTTAAAGTAA
Source organism: bacterium (assembly GCA_024742305.1). Taxonomy (GTDB): domain Bacteria; phylum Bacteroidota; class Bacteroidia; order Flavobacteriales_D; family Crocinitomicaceae; genus UBA4466. Next base: position 67,523 of record JANSYQ010000006.1, read on the forward strand.
TCGGGTTAGATGCTGTTGGTGCTGTTGTATCATTCACAATGATGATTTGCTCAACATTCGTTGCGTTTCCAGCATCATCAGTAACGCTGTATGTACGTGTAATTGTATCGTTACATCCTGTTCCATTGGAAGCAACATCTCCCACGTAAGCAACTACTGGAGCTGCCGTACAGTTGTCCGCTTCGTCATCAACCAGTGTGATATCAATAGCAACATCTCCGATACATTCAGCAAATACTGTGTCTAGATCGGAAGCTGTTGGAGCAATCGCATCGTTGATGATTACGTTTTGTGTCGCGGTAGTAATGTTTCCTGATCCATCGTCAAATGTCCAAGTGACTACCGTTGTACCTTGTGTTGAAATTGTTGTAGGATCCGTTGTAGTTCCTGTGATTGTTCCATTACAGTTATCTGTTGTTGTTGGCGCCGTTAATGTCACCGAACATTCAGCAATTGAATCGGCAAGAACAGGTTGCGTAGGAGCCACTGTATCGTTCACAGTGATTGTGAATGAACAATTCGAAGCATTTCCTGATGGATCTGTCACGGTTACATCAACAGTTGTCAATCCTACTGGAATTCCTTGTAGACCAATTTGTCCGATGTTACTGTATGTTGAAATCGGAGTAGTAATAGTCCATGTAATGATTTCTCCTCCACAGTTATCAGAAGTTACAATGTTTGGAACGGTTACTGAAGCTGAACAAACTCCTGCGTCTTGATCCTGAACAATGTCTGCTGGACACGTAAATGTCGGAGCGATCGTATCCAATACAGTTACTTGTGATGTACATGTTCCTGTATTACCTGAATTATCCGTTACGGTCATTGTTACTGGGACCGTTGCACCCAAATCGGCACAAGTAAATGAAGAAATGTCAATTGTCTCAGAATCCACACCACAGTTATCTGTGTTACCTCCAAAAACAGGTATAAACGCCACGTAATCATTGGTAGCCGACCAGTTCTGAGAATTACGTCCCGGAACTAGTGTTGCCATGGTTCCATCGATGTTCTCAAGTCCCATTGTATGCGAGCCTCCATCAGACGGCATGTTCGTTGTATGAATCTCAATCATATTCGTCGTCTCGTACAAGTGCACTTGAGTTGTAACATTGTTTCCACTTGGGAAGTGATCTACATTGTAGAATTCCATCACCAATACTCGGTTAGGAGCCGTTCCGATTGTAGTATACTGAACCAAGTTGATTGCGGGCTGTCCACCGTTACCTGGATCCAAATCTTCCCATGCGAATGCGATAAGGTTGTTTGGATTACCCGTATTTGGTAAAAATTGACCTGAACAACATCCACTTCCAGTTCCTGAACTAAATGTCATGAATCCGTTCGAAGAGATGTAGAAGTCTGTATAAGAGTTTCCATAGAAATCGAAGTTGAACCCAATTGGAAGTGCTGGTGATACAGCATCGTCACCCAATGAAACTGTTGTTCCTGAAATTGGACTTGACAATGGAGCAAATGTTCCGGTTTGATCAACTGAGTAGGACTGGAAGCCTGAATTGGTAACATCTGCAGCTGTAATAGTAGCGTTACCTGTTGCATCTAAGTAAACCGTTGCATCTTGACAACTTGCTACTGGTGACACCGTATCCAAGACAGTTACATTCGCCGTACAAGTAGCTGATCCTCCTTGTCCATCAGTCACAGTTAATGTCACCGAAGTTGGAGTTGCCACATTCATCGTAAACGTTCCAACTGGAACCGGTGATGCTGCTGTCGCGTTAGCAGTTTCTCCATCCAAAACATTGATTCCTGAATACATCCAGTTTGATGGTGTCCAAGCGGAACCATCGTTTCCTGTATCGTTCATTCGGTATGCCCATCCATCTAGGTATTCCCATGGCTGACCTGTACCATCTGTGTTGATATCTCCAAACACATCAATTACTGCTCCTTGGTAGAACAACTCAACTGCGTCATCTCCATTGATCGCCATCGAGAAGTCAGTATAATCCGGAGCAAATCCAAACCAGTTAGTAAACTCAGGTGCTTCTGACGCGATGTAAATAAATTGACCTGCTGTTGCAGAAACCGCTGGGAAGGTAAACTCTTCACCATCTGTACCACCACCGTTATTTGCCGATCCTACTCCGTATTGAGACAAGTCAGCAATATCGTTGATTACGTACAACTCAATTCCTTTTGGCGTTCCACCAGTGAGTGGTCCATCGTATACACCAGTAATTACCATGTCCGCAGTTGGTGTTGCACCTACGGGAATGTCTGCACATGTGAATGATGTTTGCGATGCCGCCAAGTTTAGTGTTCCTCCACATCCAACAGTTGAACCACCGTCGATGTCTGCAGGAACAATTGACGCATTACCGGTTGCATCAAGATAAACAGTTACATCTTGACAAACAGCATTCAAAGTAGAAACGCCTGTTAGAATGACGTCGAACGTACAAGTTGTGCTATTTCCACTTGCATCTGTCGTTGTCATTGTGATTGTTGTGTTCGATGTAATTACTGTTCCGGCAACTGGCGACTGAGTCACTGTTGTTGAACCACAGTTATCTGAAGCTGTTACCAACCCTGTGTAGTCAGGCAGTGTGAAATCACATGTTGGGCTCGCTGTTTCAGTTTGGTTTCCTGGACAAGATGCTACTGGTGCAGTTGTATCCGCCACAGTTACCACTGCTACGCAGTTAGCTGTATTTAATGCCGCATCTGTCGCAGTAAGTGTAACATTGTTAAGACCAATGTCTGCACATGTGAATGACGTTGTAGATGCACTTAGTGTAACCGGTCCACAGTTATCAGTTGAACCAGCATCAATATCAGCTGCTGTAATTGTTGCATTTCCTGCTCCATCAAGGAATACTGTAATATTCTGACAAACAGCGGTTGGAGCAGTCGCATCCGTTACGATTACGTCGAATGTACATGAGGAATTGTTTCCACTGCCATCAGTTGCAGTCAATGTAATAGTAGTGTTCCCAGTCACTGTTGTTCCTGCAGCAGGGGATTGAGTAACAGTCGGCGAGGCCGTACAGTTGTCTGTAGCTGTTGCCAAACTTGTATAATCAGGTAACGTGAATTGACACGCTGCGTCTAAAGACGCTGTTTGATTCCCTGGACATGTAATAGTAGGAGCTTGTGCATCAGATACTGTTACGTTAAAAGTACAGTTCGCTGAGTTCGCTGAAACATCTGTTGCCGTAAGCGTGATCACAGTAACTCCAAGGCCAACTGCTGTACCCGGCGCTGGTGATTGTGTTACCGAAGTTCCTGGACAGTTATCGTTTACCGTAGCTAATGCCGTGTAATCCGGCAGGATAAACTGACAAGTAGCATTTACTGTGCCTACCTGATCACCTGGACATGCAATTGTTGGCGCTACAGCGTCTAATCCAATAACGTTAAAATTACAATTTGCAGTATTTCCATTTCCGTCGTTCGCTGTTAACTGAACAGTTACACCACCTGTAACTGGAGTACCCGGCGCAGGAATTTGAGTAATTGTTGGCGAAGCGGTACAGTTATCTGTAGCTGTTGCTAATCCGGTGTAGTCAGCCAATATAAATTGACAGGCAGCATCTACGGCTTGAGTTTGATCTCCAGGACACGTAATTACTGGCGGAATAACATCTCCAACTGTAACACTCACATTTGAGCTATTAGGACATGGTCCTGCGGTTGTATATGTTACAGTATAAGTGTTCGGTGTTGATGCTGAAACATCAATGGTCCCCGTACCAGCATTAATAGATAATCCTGCAGTTGAGGAGAACATCCCTCCTGCAAGTCCAGTAATTGTTGGCGTTGGATCTGGTCCTGTTGGACAGAATGACGATGCACTATAAGAAAAAGATGGATCGTCCAAGGCACTAATTGTCACTAAAACTCCTGAAGAATTTGGACATGGTCCCGAAGTTGTATAGGTTATTGTATACGTATTTGGTGTAGATGCAGAAACGTCAATTGTACCTGTAGAAGCATTGATGGACAATCCTGCAGTAGACGAAAATATTCCTCCGGCAAGTCCGGTAATAGTTGGTGTTGGATCTGCATCACTTACACAGTATGAAGATGCACTATAAGAGAACGAAGGATCATCTAAAGCATTGATCGTTACCACGACGTTACTTGAGTTTGGACAAGTTCCTGAAGTAGTATAAGTTACCGTGTATGTATTCGGTGTAGATGCTGAAACATCAATCTGTCCAGTCGAAGCATTGATGGACAATCCCGCCGTTGAAGAAAAGGTTCCTCCTGGAAGTCCTGTAATCGTTGGTGTGGGATCTGCATCACTTACACAGTATGATGCTGCGCTGTAAGAGAATGACGCATCGTCTAATGCTTGAGGTGTAATGGTAATAGTACCACAGGTCCCCGGTGTAACACATCCTCCTTCACCTCGAACGAAGTATGTTGTTGGTACTGTAATGGGTCCCGGAATTGCGAAAGTTCCAGTTGTTGTTGAACCAATGTTAGTTCCTCCACAAGAGCCAGTATACACCTGCCATGCAGTTGCATCATTAAGCGTACCTGTAATATTTAGTGTCGCTGTACCTCCAGAACATACTGTTGCTGGTGTACTTGTTAATGTAGGCACTGTAGGGTCTGTACAAGGTGGCGCACAAGTTACACTTGGTGCAGGAAAGTTTCCTGGATCAAGGCCGTATGGGGTTGTATTATCAGCAATCCAGTTTGTTCTATCATTGATTGCCGCACGAAGCGCCGCAGAAGTACCTGTTAGCGTACCGTTGTATTTTGCATTATCTAACTCGGTTCCAATGGCTGGGAAGAGTGAAATACAATTAGTTCCATTTGTAAGTCCTGGTGGCAAATTTGAACGTGCGGTTCCCAAAGGACTAACAGCGTTATTGTTCCATCCAGTAGTTGCATCTAATGATAAAGGAGCTCCATTGCCATCATCGCCATGCACACCCGATATAAATGTTGGAACTGTAGCTGGTTCAGGCGTAGCTGCTTGATATGCCAATACCTGATCTCCAGCAGAAAGTGACCACGACGCTCCGGAAGAGAGAGTAGCTGTTCCGCCACCCGTTACGGTAAATACATCAGGAGTAGTTTCATTAATATGGATAATCGTTCCACAAGTCAATCCACCAGCTGGCGCTGTGTAGGTTACGTGACCTTCCGTTGTACCGGCCCAATTGTTAAGACTTAAGTCCCAACCTTCTTCTGTGAAGTAAATAACTTCACCCGACGGGATATCGGCAAGAGTGATGAAAGCAAAATTATCTGTTCCATCCGTATTGTAACCGATGAAAGCAATATCTCCTGCTATTAATTGTGCAAACGATGTAGAGGTAAAAAAGGTCATCACTATGGTGACGCCTAAGGAATAAAGTAGCTTCATAATTGTAGATATTAGTGCTAAATCATATTAATTAATGACATAAATAGGCATTAAACCAACCGCCCATATTCTTCGGTGGCTCAGTTTTTTGTACTTCGTCCAAATATTTTTTTTGAACGCTCGGCAAGGTATGAATTTTTGACGAATTTCCCTCCGCATTCTCCTTGTAATTCAGAGGTATAATATAATGCTCGTGTTCTGTTCTATTGGTTGTTTGATCAAAGGAAATCAAACCTCGCGGACCATCTATTGAACACTTTTTGATGATCTCATTTGTTTTGGACTTACTTCCTGATTGTCGCTGTTCAATTATGTGTCGAATTATTAATCCGTTTTCGTAACCAAGTACAGCGAATTCAGAAGGGGCAGAACCGTAAGTTTCTTTGAAGGAATGAATAAATTCTTCGTTTGATTTATTATCTAATTCTTCTGACCAAGATGAAATCAGTGAAACACCATTGAGCGCCTCACCGTTTTCTCGCATTTCTTGATTAAAAGAGAAAGGAGTAGCGTAGTACGGTACATTTTTGTTTGCGCCGCTCTCTTTCATGAACTCAAGATGTTCCTCAGCAAAAACACCATTGTATGCAGCGAAGATAGCCTGCGGTTGTGTCGCATCCACAAACTCTTTCATTAAATCGGCCTCATTGGGTCGGGGCTCTAAAGGTGTTACGAAATGACCGCTGAAATTCGTTTTCCCATTTTCAGCAATGCTCCTTGAAAGGGCATCAATAAAACCGTATCCGGCATCATAATAACACGTTGAAACTCCGATTTCTCCCACGTTGGATTCTTCTAGATATTTCCCCAAAGCGTAAACCGACCCTGTTAAATCAAATGAATTGCAGAAAACGTGGTCGTATGTTTGCAGCCCATAAGGCACAGTAGCTCCCATATCAGAGAATAAAAGTATTTCCCTTGATTCGTCCATGAAACTACTTAACTCGTCTATACCTCTATGTCCGAGCATTCCCGTGGTGAGCAACAAATCTTCCTGATTGATCAATTTCTGAGCGGCATCTACCAATTTCTTAGGATCTTCCGCAAAGCCAACTCCTTCAATTTTGTACTCAACATCGTAATTCTCCGTGGCAAGTTTCAATCCACGCACAAAATCCTTCCCAATAGATCTGTATTGATTTGATTGGGGCAACAATACACCTATTACATTCTTCATAGAAAAAGAGAAAGGGCAGAAAACTCTACCCTTTCATTTATTTTATTGCTTATTAGCTTCTAGATGGGAAGATCCCAACCATAGCGATACTCACATAAATTCCCAAGAAAGGGTTTCTGATGTTCATAGGAATGCTTCCTCCTGTAGCATTCGTTGTTCCTGAAATTTGAACACCTCCTAGATAATCTCCAGCTGTTGGGTTTTCACGGTAGATATCTGGCATAGTCCCAGCAGTACCCAATGAGTTATTTCCGTTATCTGTTTCTGCAATAGCATCTCCATTATCTGTAGTGAAAACTCTCACATTTGCCATTCCATTCGTAAGAAGGTGGCTGTGATTTGGCATGTGCGAAGTTGTGATATTTGCTTCATAATATCCACCTCTTTCACCCCATGAAATGTGATCAAGTCCCGGTCCGCTACCAACATGTACAATGCTGCGTCCTCTTAAATCTGGCAATGCGAAAGTTGTTCTTCCATCTCCTCCGTAAGTTGTTCCTAACAAAGAAAACAACGCCGTGTTTGCTGCAATAGACAACAATTGTCCATTACATAATGCCCACCCGCGTGGGGCAAAGTTAAATCCGAATGGTTGAATTTGTCCTAAAAAAGGTTCCATAATGAATAGTTTTTACGTGTATTTAAATACACTCAGTTAATAAATGCGCTCTTTCGAGCTTTTGTTCGCAACACAAACATTGTGTCAACTCGTTTCTTGTCCTTCAAAAGAACAAACTATTTCTTCGCTCGCTTTATACAAAAACCTTATACAGGAATTAACCATGATTCTTCCACCTTTTTAGCGTAATCCATTGACCAAATAATCTTCATTATTTGATACAAACCTTTCAAGTTTGATGCTCGGAAAACCGTTTGGATACGTTTCAGATAAGGGGATCAGGGGGGAAGCCTGTAGCATTGCTAGTGTTTCAGTGAGTAATTTTCTTCAATGATTCAAAAATCGACCTCAATATATGAGATTATTTTGAATAAGCGTTAACGGAATCGTCTTAATTTCTAACCAATTTACATCACTCCCAGAAATTATGTCATGAAGCCAGAAAATGATGCATTATTGTTCTTTAACGAACACTGCCTGATACTTGGTACCATCCCCTGTCTCCGCAAGAATAGTATAGACGCCGTAAGAAAGTTGAGAAATATCTAAACTTTGACTGTTTCTTTCAAAGACGATTTCAACTCCTCTTGATGTAGCGTCAAAAATACGAACACTTTCAATGGTCTTATCAGCTTTCACGCTTAGGGAACTTCCAATAGCCGGGTTTGGAAACAATGTCAAATCCTGATTCATTTCCTCTGTTATGTATACGGATCGGATAGGGCTCGCTTCGGATGCGCCATCCCAATCTTTTTGAATCAATTGATAGTAATGGTATCCAGAATGAACACTTCTATCCGTGAAACGATATTCCGAACGCGATTGAGTAGTCCCCATACCGTCTACGAAAGCAATTGATGCCCAGTTCTCACCATCCAAACTGTGCATGATATGAAATCCAAGGTTGTTCAATTCTGTTTCTGTAGTCCACATCAGATCTACGTCATTATGCTCACTCTTTGCTTCAAAAGCACTCAATTCTACTGGAAGCCCGGAACACGTAACGGAAGTGGTGAAGCTTGCAGGAGAAATGTTATAGGCCGTGGAATTGTCCGTAGACCAGTTTGTTCTATCATTGATTAATGCGCGCAAACCTCCAGAGGTTCCCGTAAGAGTTCCATTGTATCGCGCATTGTCTAGTTCTGTGCCAATTGCTGGAAACAACGATACACAATCAGTTCCATTTGTAAGTCCCGTTGGTAGATTTGAACGCGCTGATCCCAAGGGGGTTGCCGCATTATTGTTCCATCCGGTAGTCGCATCCAATGATAGAGGTGTTCCATTACCATCGTCTCCATGAACTCCGGAAATAAATGTTGGAACCGTTGCTGGTTCAGGAGTAGCGGCTTGATACGCTAATACTTGGTCTCCTGCTGAAAGTGACCATCCTCCAGTGCTTAAAGCAATTGATCCACTTCCATCTACGGACAACACATCGGTTGCTGATTCAAAAATCCTTACTACTGTCCCACATGACAAACCTCCTGCTGGTGCAGTATACGTAGCATGACCTTCTGTTGTACCGACCCAACTCATAGTTACTGAATTCCAACCTTCTTCCGTGAAATAAATTACTTCTCCGGCGGGAATGTCAGTTAATGCGATAAATGCAAAATCATCAACACCGTCTGTATTGTAACCTATAAAAGCTATATCGCCTGGGCTTAACTGTGCGCTAACAGAGAATGTCGAAAATGTACAAACAATTAAAAGAGAAGAAAGAAGTTTCATAAGCATCATTTAATAGCCGTTTCTCACATCCCTAACAATTTGGCTCATAGAATTTTTCAGGGCTTAGGGTTGAACCAAATGTAAGACAATTTCAATGAGACGGACAAAGAAAAGATTGAATATTTGACCATTTTCATTGATTATATAAGTAGTTCTACTTAATATTTATACATTCTTGACACTCCCATTGATCTGAAGTCAGTCCAATTCCTTCTGAACTAAATGAGATGCATAGCTATTCAGCCGGGCATGTTTGGGTGACCACCCCTTCAGAAACCTGACAAAATCAGCCCATGCGACAGCGTAAAGAGCCGTCCATTCTTCTTTTAATGCTTCGAAATCGACACTATCTCTGTTCCACTCTTTCAGTGACTTTTGAAGCTGATTAAAATAGTTGCTCAAAATCGCTTTATCCTCTCGCAGTAATTCATCTTCGGTTTTAGCACTACTCATTAAATAAATAACATCTTTCATTCCACAGCCGCGTCCCACATATTGAAAATCTACTGCTGCTACTCGATTAAAATCCTCTGAAAAACAAAAATTCGCAGGCTTCGCATCTCCATGAACCAAGGTTTGATACTTGCAATCATTTAGTTGCTTATCAAAATGAGGCGCCTTATCTTTTAGCTTACCCGATTCCATATCATTCCATTCATCTTGACGTGTACCTAAATGCCAATACGTACCAATTTCCCATAGTCCGATGGGATGTACTTTTAAATGAAAAGCGTGAAAGTTGGCCAGCCATTCAAGACACAGATCGAAACAGTTTTTATTGGACCTATATGACTGACTGAAACCTGAACTTTGGAGATCCTCCATTCCGAGAACATTCTCTACTTCCCCTTCCAAACTGAAGAGGTATTTCGGAACTCTTATGCTTTCCGGTAGTTTGTTCACATAGTTTTCATACCAATAGCGCTCTATCTTGTAGGACTTCAACTTACGCTGTGCCGATGCATCAGTGTTCCAACCTCTAGGATGATTCATCTTGGTAGGAGGAGCAATCCGTTTGATAATAATTGACTCTTGTCGATAAGATTTCAACCAAACACGCTCTAATCGCCCGAAGTCACTCCAAAGCGATTGCACCAACTCCACTTTTTGGATGGATGAGGCTTGCGTACATTGAAGGATTTTTCTCTCTAAATCTAATTGCATCTAATAAAGATAAAATGTGAGGTGCATTTCGAGACTTCAGTTAGAATAAGTACACTTCAGCTCCGCTCTGTGTACTTGAAGCTAACAAAAAAAGGGAACCGATTGGCTCCCTTTCTTGAATTGAAAATATATTCTAGTAACGGTAGTGTTCCGGCTTGTACGGTCCTTCTACTGTTACACCGATGTATTCTGCTTGCTCTGGACGCAATTCTGTCAACTCTACACCAATTTTTGCCAAGTGAAGTGCTGCTACTTTTTCATCCAAATGCTTTGGAAGCATGTATACTTCGTTGTCGTACTTGTCTGCGTTGGTCCATAATTCGATTTGAGCCAACGTTTGGTTTGTGAATGAATTCGACATTACGAAAGATGGGTGTCCTGTTGCACATCCCAAGTTTACCAAACGTCCTTCTGCCAAAACGATGATATCATTTCCGTTGATTGTGTACATATCCACTTGCGGCTTGATTTCCGTTTTTGAAGCTCCGTGTGTTGAGTTCAACCATGCCATATCAATTTCGTTATCGAAGTGTCCAATGTTACAAACAATTGTTTTGTCTTTCATTGCTTCGAAGTGGCGACCTTGAATGATGTCTTTGTTTCCTGTCGTAGTTACAACGATATCCACGTTGTTTACCACAGACTCCAAACGCTTTACTTCGAATCCGTCCATTGCAGCTTGCAAGGCACAAATTGGATCGATTTCAGTAACGATTACACGAGCTCCTGCTCCGCGCAATGACGCTGCCGAACCTTTTCCTACATCTCCGTAACCACAGACAACAGCTACTTTTCCTGCCATCATGGTATCCGTAGCACGACGAATCGCATCTACCAATGACTCTTTACATCCGTATTTGTTATCAAATTTTGATTTCGTCACGGAGTCGTTTACGTTGATTGCAGGCATTACCAAAGTTCCGTTTTTCATACGCTCGTACAAACGGTGAACACCTGTTGTAGTTTCTTCAGAAAGTCCTTTGATGTCTTTGGTCAATTCTGGGTAACGATCAAACACCATGTTTGTCAAGTCACCACCATCGTCCAAAATCATGTTCAACGGTTTTCCATCTTCGAAGGCAAACAATGTCTGCTCGATACACCAATCGAACTCTTCTTCGTTCATTCCTTTCCACGCGTAAACTGGAATCCCAGCCGCTGCGATTGCTGCTGCTGCGTGATCTTGTGTAGAGAAAATGTTACAAGACGACCAAGTTACATCTGCTCCAAGTTCTACCAATGTTTCAATCAAAACCGCCGTTTGAATAGTCATGTGCAAACACCCTGCGATGCGTGCACCTTTCAATGGCTTGCTTTCTCCATACTCCTCACGAAGAGACATCAATCCTGGCATTTCTGCTTCTGCCAAGCGAATCTCTTTTCGTCCCCATTCTGCAAGACTAATGTCTTTTACTTTGTAAGCTAAACGTTCTGTTGTGCTCATATTGTTTTTTGTGTATTTCTAAAATTGAAATGCAAAGATACGAAGTTCCTGAGTAATAACGAAAAAAGCGAATCGATTTACTGATTACAGCTAGTACTTGAGGATTACTTGACCATTTGACTATTCGACGCTTCGAAAAGCCAAAAAGTCTAATTGTCCAAGTTGTCTTATGCATCAAGATGTCAATCGATCTCGTATCAATTCTTCTAAACCGTCAATGAATCTGTTGTGATCGTTGGAGCTTGGAACCAATTGGACTTTCTCCCCTCCCTTTTCTTCGAACAATTCTTGATATTCGTCTCCAATTTCAATTACCGTTTCTAGGCAATCCGCAACGAAGGCCGGGCTGAAAGCAAGAATTTTCTTCGCTCCTTTTTCTCCTTGCTCCTCTACCACTTTATCTGCAAACGGAGTTAACCATTTTTTATCCAAGCGGGATTGGAAACAAACAGTGTATCGATCTTCCGAAATGTTCAGCTTGGAGGCTATCAATCGTGTGGTCGCGTAGCATGTTGCTTTATAACAGAACTTGTTCTTATCGTTGATTTCTGTTTCACACGGTTGATCGGAACACAGATCGGAACCTTCGTACACTTTATCTACATGTCGATCCGGCAAACCGTGGTAGGAGAACATTATGTGATCGTAGTCTTCCAAGTTAAATTCCTTGGCACGTTCCACGATAGAGTCAATGTATCCTTCGTTATCCCAAAATTGATTGATCATGGAGATTTCAGGGACCACCCACCACTTGCGCATAATTTTCATCGCAAGATCAATGGCTGAACCGGTAGTTGCACTAGCATACTGAGGGAACAATGGAAGCACAACAATGTGATCGTAGTTCTCTTCGCGCATTTTCTCCATGACATCGTACATGGATGGATTTTGATAACGCATCGCGTAGTGGATGGTCACCTCATCGTTTGTAAAGCGCTCTTGCAACTTGGCAACAGTATTCTCCGTGTGTAAGGTCAACGGTGAAACGCCATTGTACATCTCAAAAAGTTCTTTGTAAACCTTTGCCGACTTTGGTGCTCGAAAAGGGACGATAATTCCGTTTACTAATATTTTTCGTCCCAACCATGGTAAGTCAATAACCCGCGGATCGTTCAGGAATTCTGATAAATAACGACGCACATCGTTTGTTTTTGGACTGTCCGGCGTCCCCAACTGCACTAATAATACTCCTACTCTTCTCATCATACAAACAACTTTTCGCGCCAATCAATGGCTTCCTCTTCTTGCAACAAATTTAGCTTCAATAAATAAGATATCGTCTTTTCAAATGCCAAAGGATATCCAATTCCATCGTAATTCCATTCTGTTTCTTGCAACCAATTCTCTACTTGACCGTGACGCAAATTGTATCTCCAGCAGATTAAATCAACAACGTCTTCATTACTTTTTAAGATACGTGCGCGTTCGTTCACAATGGTGCAAATAATGTCTAATTCATCGAGATATTTATCGGCAATTTCTTTTCGAGCTGCGATGACAAAACAGGGCCAAGGCGTAACTACCTCATCGATGTAACGACATTTTTTCTGTTCTGTGTAAGGATGCGTAGTGTATTTTTCCCACAGAAATGCTTGCGCCTCATCATTTTGAAGCGCCCATAACCCACCGTAAACATCTCCAATAATATTGAACTTCAATTGGGAGGTATCCCATCCTTCTTGATTTGCTTTAACGTAAGACATTAAATGTGAACCGGATCCTTCGCGAGAAATAGCGAAGGTTTGATTTTCCAATTGGTCAACAGACGTAATTTGACTGTGATACGGAACGTGAATTCCCCAATGCAAGGGCGTGGTAACATACACTTGAATAATGCGCGCATCGAGTCCTTGCAATATAGCTTTTGTTATTCCCTCGGTAAGCAACACAGCGATGTCCAAGGAACCTGTTTCCAAGCCTCGAATCATTTGTCCTGTTCCTCCGCCCATATCACTCCAGTGCAATTGAATGCCTTTCTCTCGAAATCGCCCTTCTTCAATGGCCATTCGCCAAGGCAAATTAAAATGTTCCGGAACTCCGCCTATCTTAAACCCTTTCATTTCTTTGTACTGTCGTGCATTTCTGAAAACTGTAAATCGTACAATCTTCTGTAATATCCTTTTTCCGCCAACAATTCCTGATGATCGCCGACCTCAACAATTTTTCCTTTGTCTAAAACAACAATTTTATCAGCATTCTGAATGGTTGACAATCGGTGGGCGATTACCATAGACGTGCGTCCTTTGGTAATTTTATCCGTCGCTTCTTGTATCAACAATTCAGATTCCATATCCACACTAGAGGTCGCCTCATCGAGAATTAAAATACTTGGATTGTAGACATACGCGCGGATGAACGACAACAACTGTCGCTGCCCAACCGATAAAACGCCTCCTCGCTCTCCTACTTCATAGTCGTAATCACCGGGAAGTCGGGAAATAAAGTCGTGCGCCCCTACTGCCTTCGCTGCCTCTATTACTTGCTCCCGTGTAATACTTGGATCATTCAGCGTGATGTTGTTGTGAATGGTATCCGAGAATAAAAAAACGTCTTGCAGCACGAAGGCTACGTTTCTTCTCAAGTGCGAAAGTTCAATATCGGTGATGGAAGTTTCTCCAAAAGAAATGGTCCCACGCTGAAATTCGTAAAAGCGTCCTATCAAGTTAACGATCGAGGTCTTTCCGGCACCGGTCGCCCCAACAAACGCTACTGTGGACCCACTTTTGATATCAAGGTTGAGATTTTGCAACACCCAATCTTCGTCATCGTAAGCGAAGTAAACATCTTTAAAGTGGATATCCGTACTAAAGTTGACGTCGGTTTCTTTTCCATCATTTTGAATATGTTGCTCGCGATCCAACTCATTAAATACACGCTCAGCCCGGACAGTACCGCGTTGCAAGGTATTGAACTTATCCGCTAATTGACGAATGGGACGATACAACATGTAAATCCAAAGTACGAAAGCGAATACGGTTCCATTTTGATTTTTCACCTCGCCCAATGTGTGTTCTGCTACATACACACCCGCCCAAACTAAAAGCAAGGCGATGGAAAGTGTGCTGAGAATCTCCACAATTGGAAAGAAAATGGAATAGGCCCAAATTGCGTTGAAGTGCGCCTGACGGTGCTTTTTGTTGATTTCAACGAAGTTGTTGTACTCTTGCTTTTGACGATTAAACAACTGTACAATGTTCATCCCTGTCAGCCGCTCGTTGACAAAATTATTCAGTCGATTTACTTGCTCTCGTTCTTGCTCAAATGATTTACGAACGGCTCTAGCAAAAATGCGCGTTGCAATGATTAAGATGGGAATTGGAAGCAGGGTTAAAAGTGCCAGCGACCAACTCGTGTAGAACATCATAAAAACAATGATGAACAACATCAACAAATCGCCAATGATGGCCATCATTCCGGCTGAAAAAACATCCGTAATTGCCTCCAAGTCGGAAACCAACCGTGTGACATGGGTTCCTACCGGAGTTCGATCAAAGTATCGAATATTAAAGGTCATGATATGCTTCATCAATGACTTTCGAATGTCACGAATGATGGATTGCGCAAAGAGATTGGAAAAATAACTGGATATGAATTGAAAAATTCCTTCCGCGAGTAGCATCGCTATCACAATCATTGTCCAAAACCACAACATTTCGGCATCACCTCCCACCTTGATGTACTCGTCGATCATGTATTTGATTACATACGGACGAGCCGGACCAATAAAGGCAAGTATTACAGTTGTGGCAACTGCTAGGAAGAACAAAAATTTGTACGTTTTCCAATACGAAAGTAGCCGGATAAATACCCGGGTATTCAACTTGTTCTTCTGCGCCATTACTGCAAAGTTAATCCAAAGATTCAAATTGGAATAGTGCCGCCGCAATTGTTGTCTTAAAAATGCGACTTGTCAAAAGAAATTATTGCTGTACTTTTATCGGAAATCCTAGTATGATGATCCATAATTTGTCCGAATCGAACTCCATTTTTCAAACTTTCGTCGCAGAATTGCGGGATGTTGAAATTCAAACGGACCCGATGCGATTTCGAAGAAATCTTGAACGAATCAGCGAGGTTTTAGGGTACGAACTATCGAAAAAATTGCACTACACGCAAAAGGAGGTGGAGACGCCGTTGGGAACAACGGAAGTTCCATTATTGAAAGAACAGCCTGTTCTGGCAACCATTTTACGCGCTGGTTTGGGAATGCACCTCGGATTACTTAATTATTTTGACCGTGCAGAAAGTGCTTTCGTAAGTGCGTATCGAAAACATACTACACCAGAAGATTTTGATGTATTTGTGGAATATATGGCAGCTCCGGCGATAGATGGTAAGGACCTCATTATTTCGGATCCAATGTTGGCGACAGGAACATCGATGGCTTTAGTGTATAAAGCTCTTTTACAACAAGGGAATCCACGAAGTATTTTTGTGGTTTCTGCTATTGCCACACCGGATGCATTGGATTTTCTCAAACAAAAACTTCCAGCAAGAACGGAGTACTACATTGGAGCTATTGATAACGAGTTGACGGCAGAATCTTACATTGTTCCGGGGCTTGGAGATGCCGGAGATTTGGCATACGGCGTGAAGGTTTAAGCAATGAATTGGCTTGCATATCTCACTTTGGCTGGGTTGTCCAGTATTAAATTCATGTTTGCTCCAGCTTTTGGACTGGTTTGGAAATTGTCCTTCTTGGAAACCTACTTGAGTTGTGTCACAGGAGCCATAATCACAGCTGTTATTTTTTACTACGGTGCCAATTACTTCATGCGTAGAAACCATCAAAAAAAAGTAGAGAAGTATCGCAAGAGTATAGCTGAAGGTACTACCTACAAACGAAAGAAAAACTTTACGAGAATTAACAAAGCCGTTGTACGTGTAAAGCGTTCCATTGGAATTTTCGGTATTTCGATGTGGGCTCCTTTTTTTCTCTCGGTTCCCATTGGCTCCATCGTTACAGCCAAATTCTTCGGTAAGCGAAAAATTACCTTTTTCATCATTGTTTGCGGCATTTTCGTCAACGGATTTGTTAGCACCTTGATCACCTACTTGTTTGCATGAAAAAACACATCTTTTTCGATTTAGACAGAACACTTTGGGATTTCGAAAAAAACTCCGAACAGGCACTGCGTATCCTATACGAAGATCTGAGTTTGGGTAATCACATGCGCGACTTCGAAACTTTCTTCAAGTCGTATAAGAAGATCAATGCGAACTTATGGAACTCCTACGGAACAGGGAAAATAACCAAGGATGTTTTGCGCATCAAACGGTTTGAGGACACCCTTAAAAGTTTTCAGGTAGACGCCCCGGAAATTGCCCATAAATTAGCCGATGGGTACGTAGCAATTTCCCCACGACAGAAAAATATCTTCCCCAATACATTGGAAACACTGGAAGCATTGAAGCAAGAAGGAAAAGAGCTGCATATTATCACCAATGGATTCAAAGAGGTACAATTCATCAAGTTAGAAAACTGTGGCTTGCTCAATTTTTTCGATGTGATTATTTGCTCGGAAGATGTCGGAAAGAATAAACCTGCCCCTGAAATTTTCCAACACACTATGCAACTTGCGAAAGCCAAACCGGAGGAAAGTGTAATGATTGGTGATGATTTGCGCGTAGATGTTCAAGGTGCCGAACGTCAAGGTATGACGGGAGTTTTGTTCGATCCGCACAGACAATATAACGAGCGAGCTCACGAATGGCGCATATTCGACTTGAGTAGATTGCCAGAGATTGTTCCGTTTATGAAGTAGGTTGTAGACACTAGACCACTCATTGCAGTCGCTTCTAGATGAAAGATCAAAGACGGAAAGACAAAAGACTCGTTAGATCTTTTCTCTGATAGCAACCAATACCTCAGGTCATCGAGCTAGCGCTGTACTGAGCATTGCTTTTTCAAAGCTCCCGCTAAGTAAAGCAAAGTCGAAGTATCGAGATGCCGTGTTTAGCGCCTTACCATCCGCAGCTTCTGCGGTTTGAGAATTCCATGATGATGAATCAATAACTTTAATCGATTTCGAGAGAAAAGACCAAATTTAAATTCCAATTCTTCCAATCGGTTTCCGTTTAGCCCGGTAAACTTCATTTTTCTTCTCTTCCCAACAAGCACCTTTTCTTTGATACGAATCGAGTCGTTTACCATGTGATATGCCGTGAGATTCAGGATCAAACGCTTGTTCACATAGCTGATCTCGAATTTTTCAGCAACCAGCGTGTCGCCTAGCTTATTAATGCGAAAGGACTCGCCATACATTACCTCACCGCGGCGCTCCCATTTCTCATAACCACTGCCCTGACGGTATTCCCACAATCCCTCCAATTTCTTTACTCGATTGGGCAATTGTGCAAACAACAACGATGTGCTGGTGACGAAAAAAAGAAAAACAACCAACGATTTCATAGGCATCCATTTTAGAATTAATACAACTCCTGTCGTAATTTCTCATACAAAACCATGCCAGCCGCAACACTTACATTCAAAGAAGCGATTTCTCCACGCATTGGAATGCGGCAACTAAGGTCCGCAAGGTTGATTAAATCCTGCGTCACGCCATCCTTCTCTGAACCCATGATAACAGCAACTGATCCGCGCAAATTGGTTTCATACAGCGGAACGCTTCCTTTTTCCGTACAAGCTACCAATCGAACACCACATTGTTGAAGGTAGAACAACGTATCTTTCAAACTATCCGTTTTACAGACCTTGATTCTGTTCAAAGCACCTGCTGAAGTTTTGATCGCATCAGGCGTTACAGTCACAGACCCTTTGGAAGGAATGATGATAGCATCTACCCCTTCACATTCTGCCGTTCGAGCAATGGCACCAAAATTTCGTACGTCTGTCAATCGGTCCAGCGCCAAAACAAATGGTTTCTTCCCTTCCTCCAAAAGTCCTTCAATAAGTTCTTCTGCTTTATGATACTCGATGGGAGAAACGTAAGCAATAACTCCTTGGTGATTGTTCTCCGTAATGGCATTCAATTTCTCGGTAGGAACAAATTGTAGCGGATAATTCTCCCCTTTCAATGCCTCCTTCAGTTCCAAAAAGAGTTCTTTGTTCATCCCTTTTTGAATGAGAATTTTGTTTAACTCTCTTCCTGCCTTCACGGCTTCAATTACGGCACGAACTCCAAAAATGTAGTCACCGGTGTCCTTCTTTTTTCGCGGTCGATTGTCGTATTTTGGTCTTCTCTCCATCTTAAAATCTATATGTCATTTCTATTTCGATGTCCGGATGCACTGACTTTGCTACCGGGCAGGCTTCAGCCACTCTTTTGATTCGGTCGCACAATTCCTCGTCCCACCCATTTCCGCTCAGGTCAAGAGTAATTTCCAAACGTGCAATTCTTCTCGGAGCATCTCCCATAACCTTCGTTACATCCGCATGTCCATTTTTGAAAGCAATATCGTTTTTATCGCAGTGAATTCCAATCACCGTCAACATGCATGATGCGTACGCAGTAGCCACCAAATCTGTTGGGGAAAATGCCTCTCCTTTTCCATTATTATCCGTGGGAGCATCCGTTATTATTTTCTGTCCTGATTTCAAGTGCCTACAGGTTGTGCGAAGGTTCCCGTTATATTCCACTCTAGAGGTTGCCATATCCTATCGAAATTCTGTAATTTTGTACTATTGTTATCGTCTAAAACGATAGACAAAAGTAGCGTTATTTGGGCTACGGAACGAATTAAAACGAATGCGATGAGTGAGATTAAAGAAGGAGAAGGTGCCGTTCGAATCAAAAAGCCAAAATGGTTGCGTGTAAAATTGCCGACAGGTGAAAATTACAAAAAGGTTCGATCGCTCGTGGAAGAGCACAATCTGCATACGATATGTGAAAGCGGAAACTGCCCTAACATGGGAGAATGTTGGGGAGAAGGAACTGCTACATTCATGATTCTTGGAAACATCTGTACGCGTTCTTGTGGGTTCTGTGCCGTAAAAACAGGTCGCCCAGACGAAGTGGATATTTACGAACCGGGGAAAGTTGCGCACAGCGTGAAAACCATGGGCGTAAAACACGCCGTTATCACTTCAGTAGATCGGGATGATTTGAAAGATGGAGGCTCTCAAATTTGGGCTCAAACCGTTCGCGCTATTCGTAATCAATGTCCCGGAACTACCTTGGAGACACTGATTCCTGATTTTGGTGGACACTGGGAGAATCTTCAAGTAATTATAGATGTTGCTCCTGAGATTGTAAGTCACAACCTAGAAACAGTGCGCCGACTCACGAAAGAAGTTCGCATTCAAGCCAAGTACGACCGCAGTTTGGAAGTGTTGTTCCGTTTGAAGAAAGGAGGAATGAAAACAAAATCCGGGGTAATGCTCGGATTGGGTGAAACGCACGAGGAAATCATTGAAACAATGGAAGATTTGCGTAGTGTAGATGTTGACATTCTTACGTTAGGACAGTATCTTCAACCAACACCGAAGCATTTACCGATTGACGAATTCGTTACTCCAGAAAGATTTGCCGAATACAAAGAACTCGGCTTAAAAATGGGCTTCAAATATGTAGAAAGTGGTCCATTAGTACGTTCATCGTATCGTGCGGAAAAACATCTCTTTTAATCAAGGGATACTACCGTTAACTCACTGACCCTTATTTATTCCCCTGCCGAAGTTTCTTTTTTCGTACTTTGCAAGCCTACAACTCATGTTACTTGTACTATGAAACGAAAACTTCTCTCCCTAGCAGTAGGGGTATTCGGGCTTTCTTCTGTTTTTGCCCAAGATTTGAACGGCGTTTGTGGAGCATACACAGCGCAAGAACAACTTTTCAATCAATATCCGGAATTACGCGAGCAATACGAAGCTTACCGATTGCTTCAAAACAGCGCAGTAACTTCTACGGTCAATGGAAAATCATCTGTGAGCTACGAAATCCCAGTAGTATTCCACATTCTTCATGAATACGGAAACGAACTAATTTCTGATGCTCAAGTATATGATGCCATGGAGGTAATCAACCGTGAGTTTAACGCGGCAGATGCCGATTCCGTAGATCTTGTTCCTGAATTTCAAAATTTGAACGGTAATTCGAGAATCACGTTCAAACTTGCCGCAAAGGATCCGTTCGGAAATTGTACCAACGGAATTGAACACATATACTCGCACGAAACGCGTGTGGGGGACGCCTTCTCCAAAGTAAACCAATGGAACCGTAGTCGTTACTTGAATATTTGGGTAGTAGACATCGTTGGTGTGCCAGGTGCAGCTGCTTACGCTACTTTCCCAGCGAGTACTGATGGTTCTGGATTTTGGGTGGATGGTGTACTATCCGGTCATAATTACGTAGGTACTATCGGAACTGGAAGTCCAGGTGTTGAATCGGTGATCACTCACGAAATTGGTCACTGGCTTGGACTTGCGCACACATTTGGCGACTCCGATTTGATCAACAATGGTCCTACAGTATGTAACGACGACGGTATTGCCGATACACCTCCAACGAAAGGACACCAAAACTGTAATTACATCTACCCTACAGAGTGGATTGATTGCGATACGACCAATGGCGGTGTTGTAGAGGATATTCAAAACTACATGGATTACTCTTATTGTTATCGTCACTTCACTCCGGGGCAGTGTACAGCGATGAACAATACTTTAGAAGGAATAGCTGGACAGCGAAATAACCTTTGGACAGATTCTACTTTGATCCTTACCGGAATTAAAGATCTGGAGATGCCTCAAGATCCAAACAACGAACTTACAGTTCCCCTTTGTACACCGGTAGCAGATTTCTTTGCCAATCAAACAACGGCATGTGCGGGTACACCGATTACGTTTACTGACGTTTCTTGGAATGCAGTGGTTGATAGCCGCACTTGGACCTTCGAAGATGGTACGCCAGCCACTTCCACTTCCGGAGTTGCTAACGTGACTTTCAGTGGGTCGGGTTGGAAAAAAGTAACCCTAACAGTAACCAATGCTACAGGTTCTGACACGCGGGAAGAAACGGATTACATCTACATCTCAGGAAACTGGGCCGAGGCTAACGGCCCAACGTTATTCGATATGGAATCAGAAACAGCTATTGGAACTGGAACAAACTACTTCCTTACGCAAAATCCTGAAGACAATTATGGGAAATTCAACGTTGTCAGCGATAACGGATACGACGGAAGTAAGGCTTGGAAACTACAAACATACTTCGACAATTCTCAGTCAGATCCTTTTACAGACGAAGGATTCTACAACCAACGATTGGGATTGAGCATGGACCACTTGATTACTCCAGCTATTGACTTGCGTTACACATCCAACGTTTCCGTTTCTTTCAAATATGCGTACGCGACAAATGCTACAAACACCGCTGATATCACAGAAAATCTACGTGTGTATACATCGAGTAACTGTGGGCAAAACTGGACACCGCGCATTCTTACAGTAGATGGGTCTACTGTTGGTTCAACGCTAACAGGAAATGACTTAGTAACTGCAGGATATGCGGGCTACACAGATTTCGAACCGGTAAATAACGGCATGTGGAAAGAGGCGACATTTACTTTCAACACGACAACGAACGATAACAAAACGCGCATTCGATTCTCTTTTGAGGCATCCGACAATGCAAGTAATTTGTTTATCGACAACATTCAAATCAATGGGACACTTAATACTGAAGATCCATTCATGAAAGACATGGAGATTAATGTGTACCCGAACCCAAATCAAGGAGAAGCAATTTCTGTAAGCTACTATGCACAAAACTTCCCGGTGACTTTCACGCTTCGTGATTCACAAGGAAAGTTGGTTTCTGTAGATCAGAACAACACCACAAATGGATTGGTGACACACCAAGTGGCAGCTAGCACAAACTTGAGCGCAGGATGCTATCTTCTTGAAGTTCAAAGCGGTGACCACAGCGTTATCAAAAAAGTGGTAGTCTTGTAAATCCAGCTTTTCTTCATATCGTATTTGATTGAAAGTGTGTCTTTTGTTGTACTCGAAATGACAGGAATCAATTAGACCTGTATATTTCGTTGCAACTTTTAAAAGGCACATTTTCAATTTTGTGTTAATAACACTATCTTTGGCTTGTTACACTGTAAAATTTGCATTCTTATCGGACGATTTGCAGTGGCATTTTAAGAGTTAATACACAATAAGTACTTATGAAAAAAAGAATATTCGCTATCGTTGCGGGGTCCTTCTTTGCCTTTACTGGTTTTGCACAGCAAGAAATTCCTTGTGCTACTGATGAAGCTTTAGAAAGCCTTCACGAGCAATTTCCACAGTTGAAGCAAGAGTATCTTGTGAATCAAGAGTTGTTGAGAAACAGTTTGCAAATTCAGACTGTTGTTGATGAGAACGGGGTAGAAAAGAAAAAAGCTACCTACGTGATTCCAGTTGTATTTCACATTTTGCACGAATACGGATCAGAAAACATTCCGGATTCTCGCGTGTACACAATCATGGAAGAATTGAATGAAGATTACAGCGCAACCAACCCAGACATCAGTCAGGTAGTAGCGCCGTTCGATACTGTGATCGGAGATGCCGATATCGAATTTCGATTGGCTGCTTTGGATCCACTTGGTAACTGTACCAACGGAATCGAGCACATTTACAACCACGAGACAAATAACGGAGAATCGGTTTCTAAAATCAATCAGTGGAACCGCGCGCGTTACATGAACGTTTGGGTTGTACACGAGCCAAATTCAGGAGGAACTATCCAAGGAACGCTTCTAGGGTATGCAACTTTCCCGTCAAGTACTGATGGATCAGGATTTTGGACAGACGGAATCGTTTGTCGTGATTACACAATTAACAGCGGTGACCGTACGTTGTCTCACGAGGCAGGTCACTACTTAGGATTAGCGCACCCATTCAACGGAGTTTCTGACATCGGAAACCCAACACAGTGTGGTGATGACGGTGTAGCAGACACGCCTCCAACAGAAGGATCGTTCTCTACATGTAACTTGGCATTGCCTACGTGTGACACAACACAAACGAATGTTCCAATCGCGAACGTTCAAAACATCATGGACTACTCTAGTTGTGCAGTGATGTTTACAGATGATCAAGCAACAATTATGAGCAATACGCTTCAAGGAATTGCTGGTCAGCGTAACCAATTGTGGCAAGATAGTACATTGGAGCTTACAGGTGTAGACAACCTATCAGTACCTCAAGATCCAAATGATCAGTTGACAGTTCCATTGTGTACTCCAGTGGCTGACTTCTTCACTCCTGACGGAGTATGTAAGACAGACGGATCTGCCGTATGTACTAAGACAGTATGTTTGGGATCTAACGTTCGTTTCGAAGATGCTTCATGGAATGCAGTGATTGATTCATACTCTTGGGAGTTCGAAGATGCAACACCAGCAACTTCTACTTCTGCAAACCCAATCGTAACTTTTGATTCTCCAGGTTGGAAAACAGTAACATTGACAGTAACAAACGCAGCTGGTTCAGATACTCGTGTTGCGCAAAACTACATCTATGTTTCTCCGAACTGGTCAGAAAACCAAGGACCAACAACTTTCGATATGGAAGTAGACGTTGAGCCAGGAACTGGAAACTACCTTTTCCTTGTTGAGAACGTAGAAGATAACTTTAGCAAGTTTAGCGTTGTTGATGGAGTTGGATACGATCAGTCTCGCGCTTGGAAATTGCAAACATACTTCGATAACTCACAGGCTGATCCATTCACAGACGCATGGTTCTACAACTTCCGTTTGGGAGGAACTATTGATCGTTTGATCACGCCGTCTATCGAGTTGGCTTACACAACAAACGTAAACGTAACATTTAAGTATGCATACGCAACGAATGCTACTGTTAGTAACGATATCACAGAAGAGTTGAAAGTTTATTCTTCTCGCGATTGTGGAGAGTCTTGGACACCACGTATTCTTGCTGTTGAAGGATCTACTGTAGGAAGTGCAATCACAGGTGACGATATCGTTACTGCTGGATACGCTTCTAATTCAGATTTCACTCCGTCAAACAACACGCAATGGAGAGAGGCTTCTTTCAGCTACACTCCAACAAGTGCAGACATGCAAACACGATTCATGTTCGAATTCCGCGCGTCTGATTTGGCAAGTAACCTTTTCATTGATAACATCAACGTAACTGGTGTATTGAACCTACAAGAAACTGGATTCGAAGGAATGGACCTTCAGGTATTCCCGAACCCATCTGCAGGTGAGCCAATCAACGTAACTTATATGGCACAAGACGAGCCAGTAGAGTTCACATTGTTGGATGCACAAGGAAAAGTAATTGCAACACAAGTAATCAACACTACAAACGCACAGGTAGCGACACAGTTGGAAAACACTGCGAACCTTCCATCTGCGATGTACTTCCTTGAAGTAACAAGTGGAGATAACTCAACTACGCGCAAGGTAGTTGTGATGTAAGACTTACATTAACTCATTGAACCCTGACATCCGAAAGGATCGTCAGGGTTTTTTTATGCGTTTTTGGCTAGATTCTTATTTCCGCATAACGGAAAATAGCTTGTGCTTTTCACGAACAACAAACTCCCCTATTTGCAACAAACGAGACAGAAATAATACATACATTTGTAAGTAAACAAATCAACATGAGTTCATACGATATCACAATAATTGGATCAGGTCCCGGAGGGTATGTTGCCGCTATTCGATGTGCGCAACTTGGAATGAAAACAGCCATCATTGAAAAGTACGACACCCTTGGTGGAACGTGCTTGAATGTGGGGTGTATTCCTTCCAAAGCTCTATTGGATTCTTCCGAGCACTATCACAACGCTACCCATACTTTTGATACGCATGGGATTGAAGTGAAAGATGTCAAAGCGAACATCAAACAGATGATTCAGCGAAAAAATGATGTTGTTGAACAAACTACCAAGGGAATTCAGTTCCTAATGGATAAAAACAAGATTGATGTGCATCATGGTCTTGGCTCTTTTGTGGATAAAACAACCATTAAGATTACCGACAAGGACGGAAAAGAATCGACCATTACTTCCAAAAACACGATTATCGCAACGGGTTCAAAGCCCAACTATTTCGAAGGAATGGAACCGGATAAAAAACGCATCATTACTTCTACCGAAGCCTTGGAAATGAAAGAAATTCCAAAGAAAATGTTGGTGATTGGTGGAGGTGTTATCGGTTTGGAGTTAGGTTCCGTTTTCGGTCGATTGGGCACACAGATTGATGTGGTCGAATTTGCACCTCGTATTATTCCTACGATGGATGGAACTATGTCGAAAGAATTGACAAAGGTTCTCAAAAAAGAAGGATTTAAGTTCCATTTGGAGCACCGCGTTCAGAACGTAGAAAATACCGGAAAAGGAGTAAAACTTACTGCCTTGAACAAGAAAGGTGAAGAAGTAACCATGGAAGCTGATTACTGTTTGGTAGCCGTGGGAAGAAAGCCTTACACTGCAGGACTTGGATTAGAGAATGCAGGGGTGAACGTAAACGACAGAGGACAAGTGGAAGTCAACGATCACTTGCAGACAAACGTACCGAACATCTACGCGATTGGGGATGTTGTTCGCGGGGCTATGTTGGCGCATAAAGCGGAGGAAGAAGGCGTGTTCGTTGCTGAATTGTTGGCAGGACAGAAACCGCACCTCAACTATAATTTGATTCCAGGCGTTGTTTACACGTGGCCTGAGGTTGCTTCTGTAGGAAAAACGGAAGAAGAACTGAAAGAAGAAGGAAAAGCTATCAAAGTAGGATCTTTCCCAATCAAAGCCTTGGGACGTGCTCGTGCCAGTATGGACATCATGGGAACGGTAAAAATTATTGCTGACCAAGAAACGGATGAAGTATTGGGCGTTCACATGATTTGTGCCCGTGCAGCCGATTTGATTATGGAAGCAGTGACTGCTATGGAATACCGTGCGTCTGCTGAAGATATGGCGCGTATCTGTCACCCGCACCCGACGTATTCTGAAGGTGTGAAGGAAGCAGCATTGGCAGCATTTGAGAACCGTCCATTACACGTATAGATTGAGAATTTAAAATATAAAATTGAAAAGGCGATCCGATTGGATCGCCTTTTTTTGTTTGCTTAATTCTTTATGCCCTCATCGAGTATGTCATTCTCTTTGGGTTGTTCCAAGTTGGGATTTTCTTCAGCACGAACTACGTTTCTTTGAATAATCTCTTTGATTTTTTCAAAGTTATGCACTCCAACATGATCTTTGGAAAAGGATGATAGTGCTCCTGATACGAAACGTATAAATACCCTATCTTCTTCGATAACGTACTCTTTGAAGTAGCTCCAACGTACATTCATTTCAAAGTCTGAATCCCAATAATAATATCCTTTATCTGAAAACTCATAAATAATTGTTGGACTCGATTTTTGTATCCTCTCCAATCGATTCATTTCGGTTTCCACCATATTGTTACGAATCTTCTTGATCTGAGAAAATAAATTGATTGGGTAGAAGACATAATAGCAACCCGTAGCCAGCAACAAGTGACCGAAGTTCAGTATTTCGTCACGCTCGTAAACAATGGCAAATCCACTGATAGTAGCCAGTACACCAATAATTAGGTAGTTTCGAGCTCCTTTTTCGTTCTCTGCGTAGTGAAACTTGTACAGCGCTGTTAACTCTTCTCGCTGCAGTTCTGTATTAATAGGAACTTCCACACGAAAGACATTGTCGCTCTGAATTCCTGTCTCGCTCTCCAAAGTTGAGGTGGTTGATTACTTAGCCAATGTCATTTCCTCCACCAAATGTCCGGCTCCGGCGTATACATCCATTACCCACATCACGTAGCGAATGTCTACCATAATGTTTCGACAGCGACTAGAATCGAACATATAATCGCTCATGGTGCTTTCCCACGTACGGTCAAAGTTGATTCCGATAAGGTTTCCTTCTGCATCTAAGGCTGGTGATCCTGAGTTTCCTCCTGTCGTGTGGTTAGATCCTGTGAAACAAACCCACAACTCTCCATCTTGAGCGTACTGACCGTATTCTTTCGCCTCTGCTAACTCACGCAAGCGTGGAAGAATATCGAAATCAGGATTTCCGGTATTGTTTTTCGCAATGATTCCGTCTAGTGTTGTGTACGGTGTGTACATCATACCGTCGTGAGGAGCTGAACCTTCCAATTTTCCGTAGGTAATACGCATAGTAGAATTGGCGTCTGGCCACATGTTTTCATCCGGGAACATTTCTTTTCGCCCTGCAACGTACACCTGCAACAAACCATCCATACCACCAAAATAGTCGCGTACCCCAGGTAGTGTTTGCGAGCGGAAGTAATTTTGAACCTCATCCCAAAGTGCGATGGCATCATCCTCAATGAAAGGTGCCATTTCCTTGCGCTTCTCTTCCGGTTTGGCTTCATTCTTTGCCAATTTCTTTTTGTACTTCTCTAGAGACTTATAACTCAATTCGTCCAAGAACTCCATAAAGCGTTCCTTGTTTGTAAGCACCGAATTGTCGTAGATAGCAGCCGTTAGGTCCTCAACCGACTTATTTTTCAACATATCCGGAACGGCATCTCCCATACTTTCGATATACTGAGCCGTTAACTTTTGGAAGATTTTGCGATCGGTTACTGGGTCGTAGTTTTTGAAAAATCCTTCTGCAGATTTTCGCTTCTTTGCAATTACTTCGTCGAATGCTCCTTCGTTTTCCACCTTCATGAGTTCTGCCATAAAGCCCTCCATAGAACGTGTTTGTTTGAAAACTTCTGCTCCTACGTAGCCGTATTCGATGAACATATTGTAAGCAACATCAAAATGTCCCTTTTCCTTGGCTAAAGTGTTCATGTCGTTGATAACACTACCATACTTCTCCTTCCAGTTTCTGTTTAGATTCGCCATTTTGTTGTATTCAGCCTCGCGATCCAATTTAATCTGCATAGCATCAACCGTTTTCAATCCGCCCAATTGTCCGATCCACTTTTTCCATGCGTTTGCTATTCTCGCCTGTTTTGATGCATACATGATGCGTAATTCATCGGAAGACGCCATACTAGCATTGATAACGCTTAAAGAAAGATCACGCATTTTGATTTGTTGCGGTCGCATTTCATCCATGATGTAACGCAATTGCTCAGAACACAAGTGCTGTTCCGTTTTTCCTGGAAATCCGTATACCATGGTAAAGTCCCCATCGTTACGCTTCTTCATGGATACCGGGAGAAAGTGTAAAGGCTTGTAAGGAACATTTTCATCGCTAATATCAGCCGGTTCGTTCTGCGCATTAGCATACACTCGGAAAACAGAAAAATCTCCTGTGTGACGCGGCCACACCCAGTTATCGGTGTCTCCACCAAACTTACCAATAGAACTTGGAGGCGCTCCTACCAAACGTACATCGTTGAAACGTTCCTTCACAATCATGTAGTAATCGTTTCCGTAGTTGAAAGCTTTAATGTCTGCCGAATAATTGTTACCAGCAGTTGCATCTGCTATCAGAGCCGCGACAATTTCTTCCATCTTCATGGCTTTCTGCTCATCAGTCAAGCCTTCCAACCCCAATAAAATGGTACTTGTGACATCTTCAATTCGTACTACGCGATCCACAAAAAGTCCTGGATTCTTTAACTCTTCAGCTTTAGTTTTCGCCCAAAAACCATTCTTTAAGTAATCGTTCTCTACTGAGGAATGGCTCTGAATTTGAGAGAATCCACAGTGATGATTCGTTAATAAAAGTCCTTCTCCTGATACCAACTCGGCCGTGCATCCACCGCCAAAGTGCAGAATAGCGTCTTTCAAACTAGAGTTATTAACGCTGTAAATTTCATCGGCAGAGAGTTTCATTCCCATTGCCTTCATATCGTCTTCGAATGCTTCGATCAAAGAAGGAATGATCATTCCCTCTTCTGCAAGGGATGTAAAAATCGTAGTGAATATCATTGCAACAAGTACTGCTGCCTTTTGAAAGATTTGTTTCATCATCTTAAAGATTTACTTTTTGAGAGGCGTTAAAGATAGCGATTGCGACGCGATTAATTATCTTTACCACCGTGGAATTATTCAACTTTGCATTCAGATTGGGCGTTGTTTTCGCCATTTACGGATTTTTATGGGGACTGTTCGAAATTGGTATTCGTTTACTTACTTCAGGTCGCGAACGTACGGTGGGGGAAGTCTATCTCTTACGAGGCGTGAAATATGTCTTTTTAGCTGATGTCACCTTCCTGTTTTGCATCGACGGAGATGTCTCCAATTTGAATTACTTGAATCAACTTGTATTGGCGGGAATTATCTTGTTGACCTACTTCGTTGGAAAGCTTCAAAACAATCAAAATAGGAACCGAATGTTTCAGGTATTTATGAATGCCAGGGTTCAACTTCCGAAGCAATTAACGTTGTTTAATTTACGCGCTGAAATTGCCGTAATTGTACTTGCTTTACTAGCATTCTCGCTATTCAATTTTGCCCCGCAATATGCTGCCAATCCGATTTCCATTTGGTTCTATGAAAGCATTGTAGACATTGAGGACACCGTGTTCTTTGGCTTTATTTTCAAGGTAATTGGATTCTTCTTCCTTCTAAATCTCATTTTCAAGATGATTAATGGTGTCACCTTCCTTTTAAGTGGTGCACGCCCTCCTCAGGATCCATTTGATCAAGGTGGAGATAACGGCGAGGACAACGATGATTTTGATCCGTGGGAGGAAGTTAAGTAGATGGGAGATAGAGAAAAGACGCTAGACGCTAGACACTAGACATTAGACGCTAGACATTAGATATTGGACAGTAGACTTTCTAGAAGTTTTTCGATTTGAGAAAGAAGGGGCTTTTCGCCGTCGTTGATGATTTCGTAATCGGAGTGTGGTCTTTTTTGTTCGTCGGACCATTGTTTTTGGATACGTTGTCGGATGGACTCTGCATCTGTTTGATCTCGTTGCTGAACACGTTGAACTCGCACATTTTCCGGGGCCGTTACGAGCACTATGGCATCGAAGTTTTTACTCGCTCCTGTTTCTATTAGTATAGCCGCTTCATTGAATACAAATGGACTATTTTGATTGGAACAGAAATCGTCGAAAGCTTGGCGCACTCTGGGGTGGATGATTTCATTGACACGCTGGCGAAGGACCTCATCTCCGAATATTTTCGTTGCTAAATAGGGACGATTTAAGGCTCCGTCCAAATAAACCTCTTCACCGAAAACATCTGTCAGTTCGCGACGAATATCAGGATGTGTATCCGAAAGTTTTTTGGCTTGATCATCGGAATAAAAAACCGGATATCCCATGGACTCCAGTATCTTTCCAACCATGGATTTACCGGAACCTATACCTCCGGTAATGCCTACTTTAAGCATGATTAAATTTCGTCTACCTCAATGATAGTAAATGGAAGTCCTACAATTGCCTCGTAATCCTCTCCGGCTTCTTGCATGTCTTCATCATCTGTTTCGAAGTACCAGTTCACCGTAACGTCTGAATTGCCTGCACTTTTAATTGATTCCAAACTTTTGAAGAAATCCAAAATACACTTTGACGAAGACGTATTGAAATACTCTAAACGAATATCCACTACCGTTTTTACTGCTGGCGCGATACTGTATTCTTTTAGCCAGTCTTGCATTGGTCGGTAAAACTCGATAGAGTTTTCGGGAATGGATCTTCCTTTCAATACAATTTTTCCCTCCGATGCATCAAACTCCACAGTAGGTGTTTTCGCTGTTCCTTCAATGACTAAATTCTCCATGTTTTCTTTTTTAATCAATTAAGACACTCAAACAGAAGAAACCAGTAGCTTCGGTCACATTGATAATTTCGTAGTCGAGTTTATTTTTCGACTTACGCGCGATATCAATCAGACCCAATCCCGCAGTTCCTTTTTCCGTTCGGCCTCCATTTTCCAGTTTTGATCTATATAACTCTCTTAATGCTTCGTCATTCAGTGCATTCACCGTTTCGAGTTTTTGTCGCAGTTCCGGAATTCGGTTACTGTTGACAAAATTTCCGGTAATTATGGTGAAGCGCTTTTCTTCGTATTTGACAATGATCATGGCTGATCTATTTCTCTCGTATTCTCCTTCCTCCGGTGCCATCTCTTCGATGTGATGATAGAGGTTCTGAAACGACTCCACTAATACATTGAAAACCCGTTTTTTCTTTTTGGTATCAATGTCTAGGGCTTCCATTTTCCCTTCAACAATATGCAAGATGGAAGTGAGTAAATCTTCGGTAAACGCACCTTTGAATGAAAGGATGATGTGTTCATCTTCCATACGCTTGTAGAAGTCGTAAACGTCAGAAATAGCCATAATTAATTGTCGCTCAAATATAAACAATAGCCCCTATAAATCAAATGTGATTCAAAAGATAATGTACTTTTGTATTATGGATGAAAAAGCCTGGTTTGCCTCGTGGTTTGACACGGATTATTACCATCTATTGTACAAGGATCGTGATTTGAGCGAGGCAAAATCGTTCGTGGGAAACCTCTGTAATGACCTTCAGCTGCCAAAGGGATCGAAGGTTTTGGACCTCGCCTGCGGAAAAGGAAGACATTCTAGAACCCTGCATTCATTGGGTTATCAGGTTACAGGCGCCGACTTATCAGAGAACAGCATCTCGGCTGCCCAAGAGTGTGCTGAGGAAGGGCTACAGTTTATCGTTCATGATATGCGTGATGTGATTCCCAACCTAACTTTCGATGCTGTTTTCAACATATTCACCAGTTTTGGTTACTTCGACGATTCCGCGGAGAATGAAAAAGTAATTCGCTCTGTACACACGATGCTGGAAGAGCAAGGTCTTTTCGTTATCGACTTCATGAATGCAGAAAAAGTCATTCGAACATTAGAGCCGCCGAAGAAAATTACGAAAGGAGGAATTGACTTCCATATCGCCAAAAATTACAACGGTAAGCACATTTTGAAAGAGATTCGATTCGAAGACAAGGGTCAATCTTTTCATTATACGGAGCGTGTGCAAGCTTTAAAAATGGATGACTTTCGGAAGTTACTAACTGAAAATGGCTTTGAAATTCTTCGTACTTTTGGCGACTTCGATTTGCATCCGTTTGACGTCGCGGTGTCGGATCGACTTATTCTGATTGCTAAGAAACGCTAATGGAAATTGCGCTGATTTTATTAGGACTGATAGGTTCTGTGCTTCTAGGGGGCGGTTTGGTTTTATGGCTACGAAAGGAGCATAATACGCAACTAATTAAGGTTCTTTTGGCTTTTAGCGGTGGGTTCCTACTCTCTATTGCCTTCATTCACTTTATTCCTGAATTATACGAGCACAGCAAACTTCAAATTGGTGTTTTCATCTTAATTGGTTTCCTTGTACAACTCATTCTAGAATTCTTCTCTGGGGGAATTGAACATGGTCATACGCATACACATGAAGGTGCTAAGGTCCCACTTGCGTTACTAGTTGCCTTATCTGTACATGCTATCATCGAAGGGATCCCCATTGGTACTCAGATATCGGGTATGGAAACAGCTACATCTCATCATCATGGTGAAGATCACACGTTGTTTTTGGGAATTTTATTCCACCGACTCCCAGTTGCAATCGCGTTGATGACCTTGCTAACACGTGCGAAGGTGGGTACCATCAAATCTTGGGTCTACCTTACATTCTTTGCGCTTACAACGCCCATTGGTTTGATCATTGGACTATACTCTAGTCATTCCGTTCAAAACTTTGACTTCAACATCCTTTTGGCTATCGTAGTGGGAATGCTATTGCATATTTCTACCACAATCATTTTTGAGACGAGCGAGAATCACAAATTTAATTTCGTTAAATTGATCGCTATCTTTATAGGATGTGCAATCGCTTTTTTCATTCATTAGAGTGGCATTAAAAAAGTCTCCAATATGGCAACTTCGGTACTATTTTGGTCTCGTACTTTTAATGGTAGTCATCGCTGGAATCATCCTCCTCAGCTTCGATAAGACTGCCATCCACCTGCAGATAAACGCGATGCATTCTTCTTTTGCAGATTTATTTTTCACCTATTGGACCTACGTTGGAGATGGCATTTTCGTCGCAGTTGCAGGTATTATTATCGCCATTTTCCTATTCCCGCGCTATCGATGGTTACCATTGTGGTTTGGAGCCTCTACCTTGATTGTTTCAGGGGCCGCTGCGCAATTACTCAAAAGGTTTGTTTTCGAAGATGCCCTTCGTCCCAGTGCCTACCTTTCGGAACATTCGCTTTATTTTGTTCAGGGTGTGCAACTGCACGCGAGTCATTCTTTTCCCTCGGGTCATACTACGGCAGCTTTCGCTTTCTTTGGATTTGCATCTTTATTCTTGGGAAGAAAAAAACCATGGCTTCAGGTCCTTTTTGCGGTTTGCGCCGGCTTGGTCGGATATTCGCGCATGTATCTTTCTCAGCATTTTTTGGAGGATGTATTCGCCGGTATGATTTTAGGAAGCTTGATTTTTCTTCTGCTCGTCCTCATCTCGAAACGACGAATATTAGCACTTAACGCTTGATTATCTTCACGAAGGTTTTCCACATGATTTTAATGTCTTGAGTAATTCCGGGATTCTCAATGTAATTCATGTTCAATGCTATTTTCGCTGGCATTATCTCTTCAATGTAGGCTTTTTCAGGATCCTCCGCGTTGCCCAAAATTTCATTTTCTCTAAAGTACTCGATTGATGCATAATCAGTGATTCCAGGCTTCACCTCTAGCACTCGCTTTTGCTCCTTTGTATACATTTCGACATACTTTTGCACTTCGGGACGAGGACCAACTATGCTCATTTGTCCTAGTAAAACATTAATAAATTGCGGAAACTCATCAAGCTTGGTCTTTCTGAGGAAATAGCCAACTTTTGTGATGCGTGAATCTCGCATTCCCACGGTCAATTGACCCGATGCATCTGCATTTACTTTCATCGTTCGAAACTTTAGAAGTTTGAACGGTTCAGAATGACGACCAATTCTTTCTTGACGATAAAATATGCCGCCAGTCGAGGTAGTAAGAATAAGAATGGAGATGAGAATTCCGAAAGGCAAGAATACGACAAGGATAATGGTTGAAATGGATATGTCGAAAATTCTTTTCATGGGTGAGCAAATTTACGATTAAATGACATTTGGATTGAAAACCGAGTACCTTGTTCGCCATTTCGCGAACAAAGTAATTTGCGAATTCTAGGAATTGATTCGATTTATTCCTAACTTAAAGTATAACCTAATCAAATTAACCTAATTATGGCCTCTATCAAACGAGTTGGGTTCTCTCCAACACAAAACACCTATGCAGACCTTCTAAAAGCTCTCGGACATCCTGCTAGAATTGCAATTCTGCAATTACTTACAAAAAATCAGCTTCCTTGTAAGCACGTTGAAATCGAACTTCAAATATCCAAATCTACCCTTAGCAGACACATGCAAATTCTTTACGATGTAGGTCTAATTGGGTACAATAAAATTTTGAATGAAACCTATTACTCGGTCAATGAATCTGCAATTTGTTCAGTATCCAACTTTTTAATTGATTCGATTACCTCAGATGTCCATACGAAGTTAGATGACGTACATTTCAAGATTCCTCAAGGTGTCAGAAACCCAAAACTCTAACTACTGAACTCTTTACAGCTTCTATCACCAGCTCCACTTGCTCATCTGTCAAGTCATAATAAACAGGTAAGCTAATCATTTGAGCGTATTTACCATATGCCTCAGGGTAATCGTTAATGTTGTAGCCTCGTTTCTTGTAAGCTGTTAAAAGAGGAATAGGAAGAAAATGAACATTCACAGAAACATCTTGTTCAAATATTTCTTGAATAATTCTATCTCGCTGCTCTTCTGAAATATTGTTGATGCGTAGTTGATACAAATGATAACTGGATGTTTTGGCTTCAGTCGTGTGTAAAGGAATGCTTGCCCACTCTTCTTTAGAAAAGGCATTATCGTAGGCATTGAAAACTGCTTTTCTGCGATCTAAATTCTCTTGGTAGCGTTCCAGTTCAACCAATCCGATGGCTGCTTGAATATCCGTCATGTTACATTTAAAGCCCGGTTCTTCCACGTCATAGCGCCAATTTCCTTTTTTCGTCTTTGCCAAAGCATCCTTGTTTTGACCATGAAGAATTTTCACGCACATTTCACGATATATTTCCTCGTGATCAAAATGTTCAGGTAAGTTGAAGCACAAGGCTCCACCCTCGGCAGTTGTAAGATTTTTTACCGCATGAAAAGAAAAAGTCGCTATATCCGCTAATGCCGCCGATTTCTGTCCATTCATCAAAGCACCAAAACTATGAGCAGCATCACTTAGTAATAATATTCTTCCTAATTTCTGCTGAAGTTCATTTGAAGGGGAGAATTTACTTTTAATTTCAGGCTCATTAATGAGGCTTCGAAGCACATCATAATCACAAGGGAATCCACCGATATCTACAGCAAGGATGGCTTTGGTTTTTGTTGTGATTACCTTTCGAACTGCCTCAGTATCCAAATTGAAGTCTTCACCATTGATATCTACAAGAACTGGTTTCGCGCCAGCATGAACAATCACGTTGGCACTAGCGCAGTAGGTATATGCTGGCAGAATGACTTCATCGCCCTCTCCTATTCCCCACCAATGCAATAGCACTTGCATTCCCATCGTCCAGGAGTTCACAGCAACGGTTGACTTTACACCGCAATATGCCGAGATTTCCTTCTCAAACAGTTTCGTTTTGGGTCCAGTGGTGATCCAGCCTGATTTGAGAACTTCTGAAACCGCTTCTATGGTTTTCTCATCGATTCTAGGGGGTGAGAATGGGATCATCATTTCTATTTTTCAAAGTTTTGAAGTGCTTCCAAAATCTTCTCACCGGCTTTACTATCGCCATAGAGTGGATTGGAAAAGTCAGAAGATTTGCTCATCATTTCTTGGGTGGAGGATAATATCAAGGCAGTATCGGCTCCGGCGAGAACATTGTATCCGTGCTCCACCAATTCTACCCATTCTGTTTCATCGCGCATGGTAACACAATGTTTTTGAAAGAAATAAGCCTCTTTTTGGAGTCCTCCACTGTCTGTAAGTACGATTTTGCAATGCTTCAGCAATTCAATCATATCGAAGTAACCAACGGGATCGACTAAATCAACATTCAACTGCAAGTTATTCGATTCCAAAAGTTTTCTAGTTCTAGGATGAATAGGCACCAATACGCGAATGGTTTTGTGCAACTCATTCAACGCTGCGACAATCGCTGCTAGCCGTTTTGGGTTGTCTGTATTCTCAGCTCGATGTAAGGTACACAGCACAAAATCGCCGGATCGCTTTTCAATAGGCAATTTTGCCTTGGACTCGGAATGTTGTGCATAGAAATGACTGGCATCTTGCATCACATCTCCCGATTGAACGATTTTAGCATCGATATTTGCGTAGCCTTCATTCATCAAATTGCGAACTGCTGTATCCGTTGGGACGAACAATATATCCGATATACGATCAGTCAAAATACGATTGACTTCTTCCGGCATCTCCATGTTGAAGCTCCGAAGTCCAGCCTCTACATGAGCGACCTTGATGTGCATCTTTTTTGCTGCCAGTGCTCCGGCAATAGTTGAGTTGGTATCGCCATAAACAAGGACCCAATCCGGTTTTTCCCTTTCCAAAACACCTTCGATTTTCTCAAGCATTTGTCCCGTCATAGCGCCATGTCCCATTCCATTCACGTCTAAATTGTAGGCCGGCTTTGGAATCTCCATCTCCTCGAAGAACACGTCGGACATGTTGTGGTCATAATGTTGTCCGGTATGCACCAATATTTCCTCCACATCCTTGTGTTTGCCAACAACGCGACTTAAAACTGCCGCTTTAACGAATTGTGGACGGGCTCCGACGATTGTAACGATTTTCAACATATAAACTTCAATAATGCACCCCTAGGATGGAGTCAACGCTACAAAATTACACTTTATCGCGACATGCGTTTCTGTCGGTCGGAAGGGTCTTTTCGAAGCAATAAAAACTCAATAATTCCTCTTAAATATCCAAAACCATAAGATAAGTGCAAAGTGAGGTAGGTTTGCATTATTGGTCCCAATTGTTTGGGGGATTTCATTGCGGAAAAACTGAAATAACTTAAAAGAATCAAGTACAGAATTAATGGAACACATGCCAACAAAAGCGACTCAACACCGAGAATTGCAGTAATTGGCAGCAACATTAGATAAAGGACGAATAAAGGAGGAACTAATTGTCGCACGGTGGTAACTGCTTTGTGCTTGCGATTAACAAAGACTTTCCAATAGCCATATTGGAAGAATTGACGGCGCAATCCTTCAAAGTTTCCACGGACATAATACTTGAGGGAAATGTCATGTTCATAATAGACTTTACCCCCGGCCTTTTCCACGCGAAAGTTGAAATCATCGTCTTGATTACGGACCAAGGTCTCATCGAAAAAGCCAATTTTTTCAAACACCCAATAAGGGTACATTGGACTGGTAACGGTATCCGTAAAGCCAGATTTTGTCAGCGTTCGAAAATTACCTAGTCCCATTCCGAATGCCGTACCCATAGCAATAGAAATGATTTCTCCGGTGGTATTCAGATATTCGTTTTGAATTCTGCCACCTACACACCAAATTCGCTCATCGCGTTGCAAGTGTTCTAGGCACTTTGATAGATAGTTCGAGCTGATAATATGCCGCGCTCCGATGATCTGTACAAAATCAACTTTGCCACCAGCATATATCCCTAAATTGAAGGCATAGGGCGTGAGCTGCTTTTCGTTATCAACAAGTTGCAACGAAGGATAGCTATCTTTGAACGCTTGTACTTTATCTCGGGTTCCATCGTCACTCATTCCATCAACCACAAAAACCGACATTTCAACTTGATCCGATATATCACTCGCATAAATAGCATGCAAGCATTCCTCAATGTAGGGTGCCTCATTTCGACATGGAATCACGACAGATAATTTCATGCGGCAGATTTTTCAGGGGTTGGCATCAATGGGTACATGTAGAATACACCGAGCATCAAACAGAAAAAAACGATACCGCTTTGACGCTCTAACATGGCTTCAAACAAGCAATGAAACATCAACGAGCTACTCGCCACTAGTAACAACCAATGCTTCTTTCGAAGGCCAAGCACTACGCCATATAACAGAGTTGCTAGAAACAAAAATATGCCTGCCACTCCAATTTCAATTCCTGTAGTGAGGTATTGATTGTGCGGATTGAGATGTTTTGCTGCCATTCGGTGTTGACCGTATTCTTTCAATCGCTTATAAATAGCATCGTCATAATTTTTTGTGCCCAGCCCCATCGGCGATTCCGACAAAATTTCCGTTGAAACAATCCATAAAATCAAGCGTTCTTGGCTTCCCGTCCATGGGTTTGTATTTCGGATAAAATCGTCCGGAGCCGCTACATATTCATCCACGTACTTTTTTGCTCCTTGCCATTGTCCTTTAACAATTGGTACATAATTGACAGCAACATATCCGAATATAAGAACGGGAACTAGTACCCCAATAGATGCTTTCCAACTCCACTTTTTACCAATTTCGTAGAGCACTAAAAACGCCACAACGATCATGAAGTAAAGCATTCCAGCGAGACTTAGGCTAAGTACATGAAACAAAGCACCAATGAGCACAAAGGGAATGATCCATTTTAGATGAAAGAAATTCCACTTTCGTTTCCATCCAACGTATGTACCGACCATAGCTAAAATCCAAAAGCACATGAAGTAGGTTGGATGATGCACAGGAGAAATTCCCACTGTTAAAAATCCATCAAACCCAGCCCCTTGACTGTATAAGTAGAAACCATGTCCAATGCCGTACAAACTCAACACGGAAACAGCTGAAACCAAGGAAAGAATTAACCAATTGAACTGAAATGACTTCGAGCGCAACGGAAATGAAAACAAAATGGGCACTACCAATAATGATAACTTTTGCACCATTCCTTGGGCGGCGATCTCTGGGTGATGAGAATACAAGCTGCCTACGCCGTAGAAAGCGTAAAGCATGGCAAACATGACCAACCCAGCGTTCAGACGAAATTTCAAATAGCCTTTTACACCTCCGAGAAGGACCCAAAATGCCAAAAGCAACAACACCGGACCTGCCGATCTTGGAATTACAAGACAAAAGAAGAGCGTAACGCTTACCGCCAGCGAATAATATTTGTCGTATGTCGCTTGATCGTTCATTGATTTTAGTCAGCAAGTACAGAGTTGTAAAGGGAAATAAGTTTCGCTTCTTCGGCACCCCAATTGTAAACCTCTAGCACCTGTTTTCTTCCACGCTCTCCCATTTCTTTTGCCTCTTCGGGATTTTGCTGAATATAACGAATTGCTTCGGCAATGGCCTTGGGATCTTCAGGATCGACGCAAATACCGCATTTATTGTCCTCAATGATAGCCTTCCATAACTCGAAATGCGAACCAATGACCGGTAATCCGGATGCCATATATTCGAAAATCTTATTGGGCTGCGCATTTATGTGGTTGGGGTATGGAAGAAACGTTACGACACCCGCAATAGACTTTGCTTTCAGCTTCAAGGATTCCTCTCGGTCGATAAAACCCAGCTCTTGTACTTTGCTCCATCCGTCTTTTGTTATCAAGGTAATTTTGAAGTCATCTGGAAAATTTCCAGCAATGGCACAGTTAACATCTACCTCCGATAACGCATCGACCAACTCACTAATGCCGCGAATTCGTGTAATTCCACCAATAAAACAGATGGTATTCTCTTTCTCAACACTGACTTTCTCGGTGGAAACCTCTTTCAACATCGGATAATTATTGATGTCGATAGTATTCGAATGAACTTTTTTGAAGCGGTCGCGAATGAAAGGGGTGGCTGTAATTACTGCATCCAGTTTTCGAACAACGCGGTTTTCGTACCACTCCACCACTTTACTAATGGTTTTCTTGAACTTGAGATAATCTTTCCCTAAAATCTGTCTTGGAAGATCTTCATGCGCATCGTAAATTACCTTTTTCCCCTTGCGTTTTAACTTCAACGCAATTCTCAACAACTCGGGATCATGCAGGTGGTACACATCAGCGTCCACTTCGACGGCCTTTCGGTATACTTTATTTACGGTGGACCACATCCGTTTGATACGGCTTCCGCCCGCTCCCGCAACGCTGTGGATTGACACTCCGTTTTCGGTACGTTCTTCTACATCCGCTAAAACCAAATGCACTTCGAATTTGTCTTCTCCTGCCAACGAGGAACATTCCTTGTGGAAGATTCGAACGTCGCGATCCTTGTGTGCACTGCTCAGGTGTGCGACTTTGTATACCGGGTTTTTCTCCATTTCTGCTGCTCCCGCAAAATTAAAATTAATAGTTACTTTTACAACATCGAAAGTCGCGATTCATCAGTGTTACAAGGACTTCCAATTAATTAAGAATCACCCTCATAGTGCCGCAATCGAACACACTTGATAAATTCATTTACCTTCTCGGAGGAATCATTCTAATTTCTGTACTGTGTGTTCCTGACATTTCATTGAAATCGGGCTGGCCAAAGGTGCAACTGGTCGATTTCCTCATTCCTGTTGTTGGTAGTACTCTTTTAATCAAGGTCAAGGATATAAAGTTGCATGCCTATTGGGCAATTATTGTCCTCTTTTGTGCATACATCCCCATCACGATGCACTTAAATGGGCGAACAGGTGTTATTGCCGACTATTTCGAGATCTACAAACTATTGAAATTCAGTCTTCTCATTCTGTTTTTCAGCCTACTTAATTATGAGCGTTTTAGTTCTGTTTGGTTCAAACCTATTTTTATTGGTTTGGCTGCCATCAATTTGCTGCATTTCTTCAATATTTTCAACATTAATGACCTTCTACAAGATGTCTATGGAGGTATTCATCGTGAGTTTTTCGGATTAAATTCCCTGAAACAACCAGCCACCAAGCGCATGATAGGATTGGCTTCAAGTCCCAACATTAACGCAATCGTTTTTTCCTTTTTCGCCATCTACTTCTTGCCTTTGAAGTTTGACCGTACCAAAATCTACTGGTTTCTCGGCGCCATTCTCCTCATGCTGATGTGTCAATCAAGAACCTCAATCGTGGCTCTTGCAGGTGTGCTAATCGTTATAGCCATTCTTCGACTTAGCAATTGGAACCTCAAGCAGTGGGGAACAGTTTTAGCATCGCTCATAGGGCTTTATTTAGTTTCATGGGCACTTGTAACAGACTTTTTCTCCCACACTTCCTACAGCAACAATGTCGTTAGCAATTCGGCTATGGGGCGACTAGAAACTTGGGCATATTTATTCGAAATGATAAAAGAAAGTCCAATCGTAGGATATGGTGTAAACAAGCAATACTTTTACGAAAGAAAGCTATACTCTGAGAATGAATACATCCTCATGCAGTGGCGATACGGTGCAATTGGACTCCTTCTTTATTTAGGCATGTTTTTTCTACCACTTTGGAAGTATTTTCAGCAAAGAAAGGAAGCCATGCATTTGAGAAAAGGATTTTTATTCCTGCTCATTATCGTTACCGTAGCTTTAACAAACAATCCATATCAGGATACTACCATCATGGTGTTGACTGCAATAATGTTGGGCCTCACTTGGCCATTTTTAAAAGGACAAAAACAGCATGGCTAAAAATCCGAAGCGATTATTGCTCATTGGAAGTACTCAAAGTGATGTACACCTTAGAAATTTTCACGCGTTGATTGAAGGGTATTTCGATGAAATATTGTTGGTCTCCGGGAACGAAGTCGACTTCTGTGATACAAAAGTGCTGGATTTTGGATTGAAGAATCCTTTGAAAATCCGTAAAACCATTAGCCAGCTTCGGAAGATCATTCAAGAGTTTCAGCCGACCATTATCCATGTGCACCAAGCGAACTCTTACGGATACATTACGGCAAAAGCCAACAAGAGAAAAATTCCGCAAGTATTGACGATTTGGGGCAGTGATGTGCTATTGCTTCCCAAGAAAAGTTCGGTGCATCGACGATTGGTGAAGAAGGCTTTGCAAGGTGCCCACAAAATTACAGCCGACGCCGGATTTATACAGAAAAATGTCAGTGAACTCATTGGTCCACATGATTTCACTACCGCCAATTTTGGTATCGACCTACCCTCATTGAAAATTGATTTAGAGAAAAAGAAAAGCATTGTTTACTCCAACCGTTTGCACAATACTCTCTACAATATTGATTCTGTGATTGATGGATTTGCTGAATTTCATCAAGGGCATAAGAATTGGAAACTGGTCATTGCTGGCCGAGGGAATCGAACGGCAGAATTGAAAAAATTGGCATCCTCAAAACTTCCGAAAGATGCGTACGAGTTTGTTGGTTTTGTGGATTACGAAACAAACATGAGCTATTATCAAAAGGCGAGCATATACATTTCGGTACCTTCGAGTGATGGAACATCCGTGAGTCTTCTAGAAGCCATGGCATGTGGAACCATTCCCATCGTTTCAGACTTGCCCGCCAATCACGAGTGGATTACATCTGGTAAGAATGGTATCATTTTGAAATCAACTGTGGCTGAGGCATTGAATGCTGCCCTAAAACTAGATCATGTGTACTTGGCTGCCGAAAACAAGGCGATCATTGAGAAAAAGGCAACCAAAACTGCCAATCGAGCTATTTACGTGAAAATTTACAAGGATCTTCGAAAGAAGTAACTACTCCGCCCATTCATTGTAATATTGGCGCAGCTCAGGATGTTTCTCTAAAAGGGTTTCATCTTTCTTACGGGTATCTCCGACCACTTTTGCTGGATTCCCCGCGATGATCGAGAAATCAGGGAAATCGCCCTGAACAAAACTGTATGCCGCAATCAAGCTCCCCTTACCTATTTTCGAGTTAGGCATGACCACCGTATGAGGACCGATAAATGTGTACTTGCCAATGACAACTTCTCCTTCATTGTATGCTTGCATCTGCCCAACTTTTCCATAATGAGCTCCATACAAACGAATGGCGTCATGGCTTGAATGTGTTAACAAACTGACGTAATTCGTGATCTGACAACCTTCTTCAATCTTCAATCCGAATGTCGCGTCTATGAAATTAAAGTGACCAATGAAAACATTATTGGCAACATCAAAGCGCTCTGCTCCTTGAATGACAGTTGATGTACTGACACGCGTAAGCGGCAGTTTCTTTCCATCATATCGCTTGTAGTTTCCAACCATTACGGGTTGTTGCCACTTTCGGAGTCGAAACAATATACGTTGTTTGAATTTGCCCATAGTTGCCCTT
Organism: bacterium; assembly: GCA_024742305.1. Taxonomy (GTDB): domain Bacteria; phylum Bacteroidota; class Bacteroidia; order Flavobacteriales_D; family Crocinitomicaceae; genus UBA4466. The sequence continues at coordinate 111,173 of JANSYQ010000006.1, forward strand.
TAATACGACTTTGAGATCAATTGGTTACAGCGCCTTTCACTCCTTTCTTGGCATAGAACAAGTACATGAATCCAACAAAGGAAAAATATCCGATCTGTGCCATCGCCACGAACCAAAGGATTTGTACCCAATCCCAAGCACTATTTCCTAGAACGAATGGCAGAATGCCAAATCCCGTTAATTGAATCCCTGAACCAATGAACGAAATGAAGAAAAATTCCTTCTGACGCCGCAACACAAGAGGCAAGCTAGACAATGGCGAGACAACAAACAGCATCATTAACCAAAATGCCATAATCTCGGAATAATATCCCGAATCTGCCCATTTCGCAGTGAAAATGAAGGTGAAGATTTCCTCACCAAAGAAGAAGATAGACGCGAAGGGAACAACGGATATTGCCAACAGAATGAGTAGTGTTTTTCGAACCAAAGGCAAGAGAGGTTTACCCGTATTTGCCAGTTCTGAGAATCGATTGAAAAGTACTTGCCCGATTGAAACACCAATGATACTCAATGGGGCCGCTAAAATCATCATTGCATGGTAATACACACCGAAAATCTCTTGCGAAAAATGATAGCTGATGAAATACGCAATGATCATATCCCGACCGACATCTAAGGTGACGTGCGGCAAATTAACCAGGGGAAACTCACGATTATCGCGCACCAATACGCGCTGTTTCTTTTTGGAATACTTCGGATAGGTCGCTCGATCTAAGCGAAGGAAGTCACGGATGTACCAACTACTTGAAACGACATATCCAATCAAGGTACCCAGCAATAGACCTATACTTCCCATTCCCATCAATCCGAAAACGATGCGAAGTCCATTTCCGGAGAAGGAGTTCACCACGCGTTGGCGAGAAATCTTTTTAAATTCTTTGTTGCGTATGCTCCAGTTCGTCCCGAGGTTAATGAAAACAACGAAAAAGCCACTCGCAAGTGTAATCACACCGAACCAAATATCATCAACTCCTGTAGGCTGAAGTAGAAAGTACAACAGTCCGCCAAAAGCACAAGCAGCCAAAATGATAGAGGCGATGCGCAGAGAGAGTTTGTAAAGTAAAAAGGAATGCCCTTCGTGTTTGCCAAGTGGAAGTGAAGCCTCGAATCGTAGTGTTCCTACCGCGGCAATAAAACTAACCGTTCGCATGTAAATTCCGAGGTCTCCAACTTCTTCTTTGCTGTAGATCCATGAAATAACCATGATGGCAACATAACTAATTAGCTGTGCCAAAACAGTTCCCGTCATCAAAACGAGAACTGATCGAAGGATTTCTGATGAAAGTAGGCGCTCTTTTAAGTTCATATTAGCCGCCTGTTAGCGTTGTTGCTACTTCGCGTAGTTCACAGCACGTTTCTCACGAATCAAGGTAACTTTTACCTGTCCTGGATACGTCATCTCTGTTTGAATGCGTTGCGAAATTTCAAAGGAAAGTTCGTCTGCCTTTTGATCGGATACCTTCTCGGATTCCACCAAAACGCGAAGCTCTCGCCCGGCCTGAATAGCATACGCTGAGTTGACACCTTCATACGCCAAAGCCAAGGATTCCAATTCTTTGATTCGTTTAATGTACGATTCCACAATCTCACGACGCGCTCCCGGACGTGCACCTGAAACGGCGTCACAAACCTGAACGATCGGAGCAATTAATGTCGTCATTTCAACCTCGTCGTGGTGCGCTCCGATAGCGTTACACACCTCTTTCTTCTCACCGAACTTCTCGGCCAATTTCATACCAAGGACTGCGTGCGGCAATTCTGGTTCCTCGTCTGGAACTTTTCCAATATCGTGGAGCAATCCTGCACGTTTTGCCATTTTCACATTCAGACCAAGCTCTGCCGCCATGATTGCACAAAGATTGGCCACCTCACGAGAGTGCTGCAACAAGTTCTGTCCGTACGACGATCGGTACTTCATACGTCCGACCATACGCGTTAACTCTGCATGTAGTCCGTGAATTCCAAGGTCGATACAAGTTCGACGACCTGTTTCAGCGATTTCTTCATTGAGTTGTTTGCGCGTTTTAGCTACCACTTCCTCAATACGAGCTGGGTGAATACGTCCGTCAGATACCAGTTGGTGCAATGCCAATCGTGCAATCTCTCGACGCACTGGATCAAAGCAAGAAAGAATAATTGCCTCAGGTGTATCATCTACAATAATCTCTACCCCTGTAGCTGCTTCCAAAGCTCGAATGTTTCGACCTTCACGACCAATAATTCGACCTTTTACTTCGTCTGATTCGATGTTAAATACGGATACTGAGTTCTCAATTGCTTGCTCTGTTGCAACTCGCTGAATCGTCTGAATAACAATCTTCTTTGCTTCACGGTTGGCGTTCAATTTAGCCTCTTCGGTAATTTCGTTGATGTGCGCCATTGCACTGGTACGCGCCTCGTCTTTCAAAGCTTCCATCAAGCCGGCTTTTGCATCTTCTACAGACATTCCGCTCACCTTTGACAATTCTGTCACGTGTTTTTGATGCATTTTGTCCAGCTCAGAGTGCTTTTTATCCAACGCTGAAATCTTCGACTCCAGGATAGAATCTTTCTTGTCGATTCCTTTCTGCTTACGATTCACCTCCTCAATCTTCTGTGAAAGTGTTTTCTCCTTGCTTTTCGCACGGTCCTCAGAAGATTGCAGCTTGCGCTCGCGATCTTTAATCTTTCTTTCGTGATCCTCCTTAAGCTTTAAGAATTTTTCCTTTGCTTGAAGAATCTTTGTTTGCTTCAAATTCTCGCCTTCCTTCTCGGCATCCTTTAGAATTTGTTCTTTGCGCTTCTTGAGCAATACGCTCTGCACTATGACAGCGACGGCAGCACCTCCTGCAACACCAGCTGACAAACCAATGATCATTTCCATGTGTTTCGTTTTAATACGGGAACAAGGCGCAATGCAAACGGGAAGAATCGAATTAAGCGTCTAAATCAGAAGAGAGTTGTTCTAACTTCGCCTCAATTTCAGAATAGTCGGCTGGAGCCTGAGCACCTGCTTTTCCTTCTTTGGTAGCAAGTTGTAGCGCCGTCATGGCCAACAAATCCTGTTTGTCTTTTACAGCATAGTTTTCCTGAAGCAATTTTATCGCCTTATTGATATCCTCAGCCGCTTTCAACACCTTTTCCTGCTCACTTTCGTTGACAGATAAAGGGTACGTACGACCAGCAACAACTACTTTCAATGACAACTTTGCCATGCTTATCTTTTTAACTGCTTGATACAGTATTCGATTTCCTTCACCAATGCATCAATTTCTTCATTCGATAATACTGCTCCAGTTTGGGCAGGCGATTCCGATTTGACACTTTGTTCCTTCAAAGATTCAATATTTGCAGAGAGCTCAGTTACCTTGTTTTCAAGACTTTCCACTTCCTGCGACTTCCCTTCCATTGCTGTCTTCAACTCTGAAATTTCGGCAGAAAGCGTCTCATTTTTAGCACGTTCAGCGGCAACCTGACCTTTCAGTTTAACAGATTTTTCGCGGATTTCGTCTAGTAGCTGATGTACTCGTGCGGACATTGAATCTTCCTTTTATACAAAAATAGTATTGTGCAAGATACCAACAATATTTTTAGTGAGATGTTCCGCATTTTTTTTCAAAGACCTATTTTTGATAACATGACTAAACTCCTTTTCGCAATCATCTCACTCGCACTCCTCTCTCACTCTGCCCGTTCGCAAGATAAGGGCTTATATGATTTCCATCCTCCACTGAAAATCCCGTTGATATTGTCTTCGAATTTTGGTGAATTGCGCCCGAATCATTTCCACATGGGGTTGGATTTTAAAACAAATAACAAAATTGGTTACAACCTCTACTCTATTGATGATGGTTTCGTTTCTCGTGTGAAAGTTTCTGCGTACGGATACGGAAAGGTGGTGTACATTGATCACCCCAACGGAATGACAAGCGTGTATGCACATTGTAGCGAGTTCAAAGGTGCTATTGATTCTTTGGTTCGAGCAACTCAGGAACGCGAACAAAACTACGAGGTAGAAGTATTTCCGGGAAGAAATACCATCAAAGTGAAAAAAGGCGAAATCATTGCGTTGTCGGGCAACACTGGAGGTTCTAGCGGACCTCATTTGCACTTTGAAATACGCGATACGAAAACTGAACATGCACTAAACCCTTTGCTCTACGGCTTTCCAATTGAAGATCACAAGCAACCGGAAATGCGCCATTTAAAGATTTATGGACTCACTCAAAGTGGGTATCGAATTCCTGGAAAATCGGTTGAAAAAGCATTGGTGAAATCAGGATCAAAATACGTTGTCACTGGAAATACCGTGACCGTTAACCCGAGCTTGCTTACAAAAGATGGAGGATTGGGATTTGCATTCGACGTAATTGATCGGTTCGACGGTGCAAGCAACCAATGTGGCTTGTTCGGCAGTCGATTGATAGTTGATGGTGATACGATTTTCGGGCAAGAAACGGTTCGTGTACCTTTTGAGTCGACGCGTTATGTGAACTCACACAAGGACTATGAAGAATATCAAGTAAATCGTCGTAAATACCACAAATGTTTTAGAACTGAGGAAAATGACTTGCCCATCTACATTAATAATGCGTTGGGTCTCGTGAAATCGGCTCCCGGAAAATCGCACCAAGTTAAATACATTGCTTTTGATGCCGCCGGAAACGAATCCGTTGTAGAATTTACACTGAAAGTAAATGATGGCGCTATCAGCAGTACGAATTGGGGAACGCCCGGAAAATCCAATGTGGTACCTCAGGAATCCTTTTTCTTTGATGTGAGCGACTGTAAAATTCAAGGTGGATACGCAACGGTGTACGAGCCAATGGAAATCGACTCAGATCATTTGGATACGCACTTTGGGTCGCCAGAAACGCCAGTTAATCGTTCTTACAAAATCAAGGTGAAGGTAGACGGTCCGAAAGATGGTAAACATTACCTAGAAATGATCACCGCCAAAGGAAGAACGAGAGCAATTTCTGTGACCTATCAAGATGGCTGGGCAGTGGCGAACTGCAAATACTTCGGTGCGTATTCTTTAAAAAGGGATGAGACGCCTCCCTCTGCAAAGATGATCACTTACGGAAATGTAATTCCTGCCTCCGCTTCTAAGATCAACTGGGCAATTTCCGACGACGTCAGTGGTATTGAAGATTACGATTTGTTTATCGATGGAAAGTGGTACCTATTGGAGTATGACTACAAATCCGGATACGTTACCTTTCAAAAACCTCAAGGGTTTAAGGGGAAGAAAGAGGTACGTCTCGTGGTAAAAGACGCCTGTGGAAACGAGAAAGTCTTGGAAAATTCCATAGACTTTCAGTAGTTAAGCCTCTGTTGTTGGTGTTCCGAAATTCATGGGTGGCATCTGCGGGGTTCCACCCGTCTCGATAGTACCGTGCATTTGTTCGTATTTGGCAATGTTGTCTTTCAGAGCTTCCAGCAATCTTTTCGTGTTTTCAGGAGTCATAATGATACGCGAGCGCACCTTTCCTTTCGGCACTCCTGGCATCATTTGAATGAAATCGGCTACGAATTCTGAAGAAGAATGCGTGATAATCGCAAGATTGGAATACACACCTGCTGCCACTTCTTCGGACAACTCTATATTGACATTGTTTTCTTGTTTCTGTTCCATAGAACTAAAGTACGGCTTTTAAATTTTCTCTTGAGTCCATTAGTTAAAGTATTATTCGTTCAAATAGAGTAATTTCATCGTTTAATACCAAATATTCACATCTATGGAAATCTTTTTGGAGTTTTTAACCTACGGCGCCATCGGTATTGCCATGGTTTTGATAGTCCTTTCTTACAAACTTTTGGCGAAAGAACAAGAACGCGATGATGTGCGCGTTCCCATGTTAAAGTCCATTAAGTCCTACCTTACTTTGGCGTTAATTTTGGCAGCCTTTTTTGGAGTTACAGAAATAGTTTCGCTAATTGTTTCCGATAATTCCGGTTCAGATGGGTTAAAAACTGAGGTTGCAAGGCTGTACAAAAGAAACATTAAAGGTGGTAATGCAAAAAGTACCGAAGAGCAGCTTGCAGAGATAGAGGACCAAATTCAGAATGGAGTCAATGAGAGCACTAAAGATTCAAGCCAACTGGAAATTGAAGCGTTAAAACAAGAATTAAAACGCGCCGAGTTCGGAAAATACGCGCACCTCGTGCTTCAGCTACGCGATTCCATGTTGGAAGCGAGTGGTGACTTTATTAACTTAAAGTATCATCTTGAACTTAGAGACGCAGGTAAAGAAATGAACGAGTCTTATTTTGAAATGATAGGACAAGTTTTGAATTATTTGGACATAATTGAAAACGATGACTTGGAAAAATATGACCTTATAAAAGATAAATGGTGCGACCTAAAACTTGATTATTCAGGCGGTATCATTTACAATGGAAACAACAAAGAGTGGGTCGTAGGTTCAGACATTATACAGTTGCTGACCTTGGGACATAAATGATAGATAGTTGCGTATTGTTCTTGTCTTCTATGCATTGAGGAGTTAAATTCTTTGACATCGGCAAGATACCCGAATTTTGTTTCACCATTGAGCACAAATGAAACCCAAGATGAGAAAAGTCACAGGGATTCTGACGAAGGCATATTCTAGTTCTCACCATTTTATGTCAGTTTAAACAGTTCACCTCGTGTTCCCTGTGGCTTCGTGGTAAAATTCTAGCTATTGTTTTGTCTTCACATAGGATGTCATGGCTGTGGAGAAGTGCTATCGCTTTTTAAATAGACCTATAAGTCATCCAGTATTTCCTCTGATTTTGGACGCTTTTTTGCCTTTTTCTCGAACCAACTATTAGCTGGCTGTAGAAACAACAGCACAACGAGAACAATTTCAATGGTCAAGAACACCAAATCTAAGCGGGACGGAAACAATAAGTAGGAACTCATAATCACTATCGCCGCTTTCCATACAATTCCGAGTCCTAATAACCCTGCGTAAGTCGCCCGCGCCCAAACTTTTCCTTTCAAAATACCATCAATGACGAGCGCAAAAGCAAAGTAGATAATAAGAATTGCCACGAGTCGAGAGATAATTCTTCCGTTTAAAGTGGTCACCACTTCGTCTCTCATGTTAAAGTAAAAGGAAAGTCCGAGTAAAAAGTAGAGACCAAACCCGATTAAAATCACAATTGTTGGGGCTTGCCAATTGACATAAAACAGACGTTCACGAACTTCATCATAAGGTCTTTCATTTGTCGGGGGCTGTTCAACATCATCTTCTAGAATAATATCAATTTTACGTTCAAGCAAAATACTTTCTGCTACTTGCCTTGCCTCTTCTTCGTAACGATCAACGTCCTTGATCATTGACCTGAGTTCAGCATCTGTTTTCTGACGAAGCGTTTTGTAATAAGGAGATTTGCTCATTGTCTTAAAAGTACGAATCCTTGAAAAAAGGGTATCTAAAACAAAAAACCCTGACGTCCTTGCGGAGTCAGGGTTTCATTATTTCTAGTTGATTTTACTCTGCGTTTTCAACCATCTCTTCCATTTCAGCTTTTGAGCCTACTAGCATTTTTTGGAATTGGCGGAATCCTGTACCTGCTGGAATCAAGTGACCAACAATTACGTTTTCTTTCAATCCAAGTAGATGATCTTCTTTTCCTGAGATTGCTGCCTCGTTCAATACTTTCGTTGTCTCCTGGAACGATGCCGCAGAGATGAACGATTGTGTTTGAAGGGAAGCTCGCGTAATCCCTTGAAGCAATGGCGTCGAAGTCGCTGGAATCGCATCACGCGACTCGATTAACTTCTTGTCTGCTCGCTTCAACTGTGAGTTCTCGTCACGAAGTTTACGTGCTGATACGATTTGTCCTGCTTTCAAGCTATCAGACTCACCTGCATCAGTAACGACTTTCATTCCGTAAATAGCATCGTTTTCTTCCATGATGTCCGCTTTGTGCACCGACTGTCCTTCCAAGAATTTCGTGTCTCCTGGGTCAACAATTTGTGCTTTTAACATCATCTGACGAACGATTACCTCGAAGTGCTTATCGTTAATTTTCACCCCCTGTAGACGGTATACCTCTTGAATCTCATTCACAAGATATTCCTGTACTGCAGTTGGTCCTTCGATGTTCAAGATATCATTTGGTGTAATTGCACCAACGGAAAGTGGCTGACCTGCACGAACGAAATCGTTCTCCTGAACCAAGATGTGCTTCGATAGTGGAACAAGATACTTGCGTGTCTCACCAGTTTTCGAAGTAATTTGGATCTCGCGGTTACCACGTTTGATTTTACCGTATTCTGCAACACCGTCGATTTCAGAAACTACTGCCGGGTTAGAAGGGTTACGTGCTTCGAACAACTCCGTTACACGTGGAAGACCTCCGGTGATATCCCCAGACTTACCAGCCTTACGTGGGATTTTTACCAAAATCTGTCCTGCTTCTACCGAATCTCCTTCTTTAACGCTAATGTGCGCATCTACTGGAAGTGAGTACTCACGTAAAACTTCTTTCGATTTAGGGTCAATCACGTGGATTGCCGGCATTTTCTTTTTATCTCGCGTTTCAGTAATTACTTTCTCAGTAAATCCTGTCTGCTCATCGACTTCCTCACGGTAAGTAATACCTTCCAAAATATTTTCGAAGACTACTTTACCCGTTGCTTCAGTAATGATCACGGCGTTGTATGGATCCCATTTACAGATCACATCTCCCTTCTTCAAAGAAGCTCCGTTTTTCACCATCAACTCAGCACCGTAAGGAATGTTAGCGTTCATTGTCGTGTTTCCTTTCGAATCGGTAATCTTCAATTCGGCAGAACGACCAACAACTACTACTTTTTTCTTTCCTTCTTTGTCTTTGAAGTCGATTGTACGCAACTCATCAATTTCGATGGTACCAGCCGTTTTCGCTTTCAAATCGTTCTCATCCGCAATGTTGGAAGCGGTACCCCCAACGTGGAATGTACGAAGTGTCAACTGTGTACCCGGCTCACCAATTGATTGTGCGGCAATTACACCTACAGAATCTCCAATTTGAGCATCACGTCGTGTAGACAAGTTTCGTCCGTAACATTTCGAACAAACACCTCTACGCATTTCACACGTCAATACTGAACGGATTTCCACCTCCTCGATATCAGCTTCCTCAATTTTAGCAGCAATTGCTTCAGTGATAATTTCACCTGATTCTACCAAAATATCATCTGATTCTGGGTGGTAAACATCGTTTACAGCTGCACGACCAATGATACGATCACTCAACGGCTCAACAACTTCATCGTTTTTCTTCAATGCAGTTGCTACCAATCCGCGAAGTGTTCCACAATCCTCAGAGTTGATTACAACGTCTTGAGCAACATCCACCAAACGACGTGTCAAGTAACCTGCATCCGCCGTTTTCAATGCCGTATCGGCCAAACCTTTACGGGCACCGTGTGTCGAGATAAAGTACTCGAGAATCGAAAGTCCCTCCTTAAAGTTGGAAAGAATCGGGTTCTCGATAATATCTTGTGACGATGCTCCTGATTTTTGCGGTTTCGCCATCAATCCACGCATTCCTGAAAGCTGACGAATCTGCTCTTTGGAACCACGTGCACCGGAATCGTACATCATGCAGATTGAGTTGAATCCTTGCTTATCGGACTTCAACTGCTCCATCAATGTATGTGTCAAACGTGAGTTCGTATGCGTCCAAATGTCAATAATTTGGTTGTAACGCTCGTTGTTTGTGATGAGACCCATGTTGTAGTTCATCATCACCTCGTTCACGTCGCTTTCTGCTTTTTCTACCAACGTCACTTTCTCTTTCGGAATGATAATATCATCCAAGTTGAAGGACAATCCTCCTACGAAGGCCATGTGGTAACCCAATTCTTTAATCTCATCAAGGAACTGAGCTGTACGAGCTGTACCACAGATATTCAATACGTGACCAATCATGTCACGCAATGCTTTCTTGGTCATTACGTCGTTAATGAATCCTGCTTCGTCCGGCACTTTCTCGTTGAACAATACGCGTCCACAAGTAGTTTCGGTCATGCGAACCACCAACTCACCATTTTCGTCGAGGTCTTTCACTTTCACCTTAATAGCAGCGTGAAGGTCCAATGCACCTTCGTTGTGCGCGATGATCACCTCTTCCGGAGAGTAGAAAGTTCCTCCTTCTCCTTTAACGATTACGTCTTTTGTAGACATTTTCGCTTTGGTGATGTAGTAAAGACCCAATACCATATCCTGAGATGGTACGGCAATTGGAGCTCCGTTTGCTGGGTTCAAAATGTTGTGTGAAGCCAACATCAATAGCTGTGCTTCCAAAATTGCAGCGTTACCTAGTGGTAAGTGAACCGCCATCTGGTCACCGTCGAAATCGGCGTTGAAGGCTGTAGTTACCAACGGGTGTAGACGAATCGCCTTTCCTTCAATCAATTTCGGCTGGAACGACTGGATACCCAATCGGTGAAGCGTTGGTGCTCGGTTGAGGAGCACTGGGTGCCCTTTCAACACGTTTTCCAAAATGTCCCAAACAACCGGCTCTTTACGGTCTACAATTTTCTTCGCTGATTTCACCGTTTTTACAATTCCACGCTCAATCATCTTGCGAATAATGAACGGCTTGTAAAGCTCGGCAGCCATATCTTTTGGCAAACCACATTCGTGCAATTTCAAATCAGGTCCAACAACAATTACGGAACGTGCCGAATAATCTACACGTTTACCGAGCAAGTTTTGACGGAAACGACCTTGCTTTCCTTTTAGGGAATCAGAAAGTGATTTCAATGGTCGGTTCGACTCAGTTTTTACTGCTGACGACTTACGAGAGTTATCAAACAATGAATCTACCGACTCCTGAAGCATACGCTTCTCGTTACGCAAGATTACTTCTGGCGCTTTAATTTCGATCAATCGCTTCAAACGGTTGTTACGGATAATCACACGACGGTAAAGGTCGTTCAAATCCGATGTCGCGAAACGACCACCATCTAGTGGCACCAATGGACGCAATTCTGGTGGAATTACAGGAACCACTTTCACGATCATCCACTCCGGACGGTTTTCAATACGCGTTTGAGATTCACGCATCGACTCTACCACCTGAAGACGCTTCAATGCTTCGTTCTTACGCTGCACAGAAGTTTCCGTGTTCGCTTGGTGACGTAGGTTGTATGAAGTTTCCTCCAAATCCATTGTACGCAACAAATCGTACAATGCTTCGGCACCCATCTTAGCGATGAATTTGTTTGGATCTGTGTCCTCTAGGTATTGGTTTTCTTTTGGAAGTTCATCCAAGATATCCAAGTACTCTTCTTCGGTCATGAAATCCAAACGCTCCAATGGTTCTCCGTCAGAGGCGTTAGCGATACCCGGCTGAATTACTACGTAACGTTCGTAGTAGATGATTTGATCCAACTTCTTTGTTGGCAAACCAAGCAAGTATCCAATTTTGTTCGGCAATGAACGGAAGTACCAAATGTGCGCCACTGGAACCACCAATGAGATGTGTCCCATACGCTCACGACGTACTTTCTTCTCTGTTACTTCAACACCACAACGGTCACACACGATTCCTTTATATCGGATTCGTTTGTATTTACCACAGTGACATTCGTAATCCTTCACAGGACCGAAGATACGCTCGCAGAACAAACCGTCTCTTTCCGGCTTGTACGTACGATAGTTTATTGTTTCAGGCTTAAGTACTTCACCACTTGATTTCTCTAGGATGGATTCCGGGGAAGCCAAAGAGATCGTGATTTTATTGAAGCTACTTTGCTTTTTGGGTTGTTCTTTTCTGTAAGCCATAATTCTTTTCTTCTAAAATTGAATGCGATGATTAGTCCATTGTTACGTCGAGACACAAACCTCTCAACTCGTGCAGCAATACATTGAATGATTCAGGAATTCCAGGTTCTGGAATGTTATCTCCTTTTACAATCGATTCGTATGCTTTTGCACGTCCCATGACATCATCGGACTTAATTGTCAAAATTTCCTGCAAGATGTTCGATGCACCGAAGGCCTCAAGAGCCCAAACCTCCATCTCACCAAAACGCTGACCTCCAAACTGAGCTTTACCTCCGAGTGGCTGCTGCGTAATAAGTGAGTAAGGTCCGATAGAACGCGCGTGCATTTTATCATCAACCATGTGCGACAGTTTCAGCATGTAGATAATACCTACGGTTGCTGTTTGGTGGAAACGTTCTCCGGTTCCTCCGTCGTACAAGTATGTTTTTCCTGATGTAGGAACCCCGGCTTTCTCCGTGTACTCATCAATTTCTGATGGGTGTGCACCGTCGAAAATTGGTGTCGCGAACTTCACTCCGAGTTTCTCTCCTGCCCAACCAAGTACAGTTTCGTAAATCTGTCCAAGGTTCATTCGAGAAGGTACCCCTAGTGGGTTCAATACGATATCTACTGGTGTTCCGTCATCCAAGAATGGCATGTCTTCTTGACGTACGATGTTCGCAACGATACCTTTGTTACCGTGACGACCCGCCATCTTGTCTCCAACTTTCAACTTACGTTTCTTAGCCACGTAAACTTTCGCCATTTTGATGATTCCTGCTGGAAGCTCATCTCCAACGGAAATGTGGAATTTCTTACGCTTGTAAGTTCCCAACAAATCGTTTGACTTAATGTTGAAGTTATGGATTACACGTCCAATCAATGTGTTGATCTTCGCATCTTTTGTCCAGTTGGTAGGATTAACGATAGAGAAGTCAATCGCGTTCAAGTTACGAGTAGCGAACTTCGTACCCTTCTTAATGATTTCTTCTTTAAAGTTGTTGAATACACCTGCAGATTTCTCATCTCCAACGATTTCCAACAATTTTTCTACCAATACTGCTTTCAATGCAGCGTGCTCTTTATCGAACTCAGCATCAAGATTTTCCAAGATTGGTTTATCCTGCGCTTTCGCTTTACGATCTTTCACCGCACGTGAGAACAATTTCTTGTCGATTACCACTCCGCGAAGTGATGGACCTGCTTTCAAAGAGGCATCTTTTACATCACCTGCTTTGTCACCGAAAATCGCACGAAGAAGTTTCTCTTCCGGAGAAGGATCTGTTTCCCCTTTTGGTGTAATCTTACCAATCAAGATGTCTCCTTCTTTGATCTCAGCTCCAATACGGATCAATCCGTGCTCGTCCAAGTCTTTGGTTGCATCCTCTGATACGTTTGGAATATCAGAAGTCAATTCCTCCATTCCTCGTTTTGTATCACGTACGTCCAAAGAGTACTCGTCGATGTGGATCGATGTAAAGATATCGTCACGTACTACACGCTCTGAAATCACGATCGCATCCTCAAAGTTGTATCCTTTCCAAGGCATGAAGGCTACTTTCAAGTTTTGACCAAGTGCCAATTCTCCTTGCTGAGTTGCATATCCTTCACACAATACTTGTCCTTTCTCTACCTTATCACCTTTCTGAACGATTGGCTTCAAGTTGATACAAGTACCTTGGTTTGTCTTCGCGAATTTTGTTAGAGGGTAACGCGTTACCTCGTCATCGAAACTTACCAAACGATCTTCTTTCGTCCAGTTGTAACGGATTACGATTTCGTTTGCATCCACGTATTCAACAACTCCCGTTCCTTCGGCGTTGATCAATACACGTGAATCTTTCGCTACCAACTCTTCAATTCCAGTTCCAACAATTGGCGACTGCGGGCGCAATAATGGTACCGCCTGACGCTGCATGTTTGATCCCATCAAGGCACGGTTCGCATCATCGTGCTCAAGGAATGGAATAGATGATGCCGCGATAGACGCAATTTGGTTTGCACCAACGTCCATCAAGCTCAACTTGTCTGGCTCCACAACTGGGAAGTCGTGACCCAAACGTGCTTTAACAACATCAGTAAGGAAGTTTCCTTTGTCATCTACTTGCGCATTTGCTTGAGCGATGATTTTTTCGTCTTCTTCCTCTGCTGATAAATATATTGGCTCGGATTTCGTATCTACTTTTCCTTTGCTTACCGAACGGTAAGGAGTTTCAATGAATCCAAGTTTGTTGACTTTCGCGAATACACACAAAGAAGAGATCAAACCAATGTTCGGTCCTTCCGGTGTTTCAATCGTACACAAACGACCGTAGTGCGTGTAGTGAACGTCACGAACCTCGAACCCTGCTCTTTCACGGGAAAGACCTCCAGGCCCTAGTGCTGATAGACGACGCTTGTGCGTTACCTCAGACAGTGGGTTCGTTTGATCCATGAACTGTGATAGCTGGTTGGTTCCGAAGAACGAGTTAATCACGGATGACAAAGTCTTCGCGTTAATCAAGTCGATTGGTGTAAAGACCTCGTTGTCACGAACGTTCATGCGCTCACGGATAGTACGTGCCATACGTGCCAAACCAACTCCGAACTGAGAGTACAATTGTTCTCCTACTGTTCTTACACGACGGTTTGACAAGTGATCGATATCATCCACATCTGCCTTTGAGTTAATCAACTCGATCAAGTACTTGATGATGGAAATGATATCCGCTTTTGTAAGTACACGTGAAGTTTCCTCCATGTTTACTTTCAACTTCTTGTTCAATCGGAAACGACCTACTTCACCCAAATCGTAACGAGTGTCTGAGAAGAACAACTTCTCGAATACTCCCTTGGCAGTTTCGTAATCAGGTGGTTCAGCATTACGCAATTGACGGTAGATGTGCTCTACTGCTTCTTTTTCAGAGTTCGACGTATCTTTCTGAAGCGTATTATAAATAATAGTGAAGTCTGCTGTGTTGATGTCTTCTTTGTGCAAGATTACGTTCTTAGCACCAGAATCAACGATCAATTCGATGTGCTCTTCTTCAAGAACCGTCTCACGATCTAGCAATACTTCGTTACGCTCGATGGATACAACTTCTCCTGTATCTTCATCTACGAAATCTTCTACCCATGATTTCAATACACGTGCAGCGAGTTTACGACCGATAGCCTTTTTCAAGTTTGTTTTGGTCGCTTTCACTTCGTCTGCAAGGTCGAAGATTTCCAAAATATCTTTGTCACTCTCGTAACCAACTGCACGGAACAATGTGGTAACCGGAAGCTTTTTCTTACGGTCGATGTATGCGTACATCACACTGTTGATATCCGTTGCAAATTCGATCCATGAACCTTTGAAAGGAATCACACGAGCCGAATACAACTTGGTTCCATTGGCATGGTGACTTTGTCCGAAGAACACTCCCGGAGAACGGTGCAATTGAGAAACGATAACACGTTCTGCTCCGTTTACCACGAATGATCCTTTCGGAGTCATATATGGAATTGTACCTAAGTACACGTCCTGCACGATAGTTTCAAAATCTTCGTGTTCCGGATCGGTACAGTACAATTTTAATTTTGCTTTTAGTGGGACACTGTATGTCAATCCACGGTCGATACACTCGTCGATCGTATAACGCGGTGGGTCGATAAAGTAGTCCAAAAATTCCAATACGAATTGGTTTCGCGTATCGGTGATTGGGAAGTTTTCAGAGAAAACTTTAAATAATCCTTCGCTTTCGCGGTTCTCAGGTGTTGTTTCCAACTGGAAGAACTCCTGGAAGGATTTTAATTGAATATCCAAAAAGTCCGGGTACCCAAATGGATTTTTGCTTGACGCAAAATTCACTCTTTTCGATGTATTGTTTGATGTTGCCAAGGCCAAACGATTTTAGTGAAAAAATTTGGTGCTTTTCAGCACTAAGTTCAGGTGATTTGAAACCCCTCGGTTTAATACAGGAATAGGCATCCCGAAATTTCGGGACACCTTTCCTTAAAAGATTATGTGGATCTTACTTGATCTCAACTTCAGCTCCAGCCTCTTCAAGAGACTTTTTCAAGCCTTCTGCTTCGTCTTTAGCTACACCTTCTTTCAAAGTAGCTGGTGCGCTATCAACCATTTCTTTTGCTTCTTTCAATCCTGCACCAGTCAATTCTTTAACTAGTTTTACTACAGCAAGTTTAGATCCTCCTGCAGCTTTCAAGATTACGTCGAATTCAGACTTCTCCTCAGCAGCTTCACCACCTCCGGCAGCAGCACCACCAGCAACAGCAACAGCTGCAGCAGCAGGTTCAATTCCGTATTCTTCTTTCAAAATGTTAGCAAGTTCGTTAACGTCTTTTACTGTCAAGTTAACCAACGCTTCTGCCATTTCTTTCAAATCAGCCATTTTATTAAAATTTAAATAGGTTCTTAAAAAATTATTTTTTGTTTTTGTTCATCGCCTTCGCTAAAGCTTCGGCGCGGAAACTATGCTCTTTCTTCGAGCGTTTTTAGGATGCCAGCCAATTTACCTCCGGCACCTTTAAGTCCAGAAACAACGTTCTTCGCAGGACTTTGAAGCAATGTGATAATTTCACCAAGCAATTCTTCTTTGGACTTGATTTCAGAAAGCATTGTCAATTGGTCATCGCCAATGTAAACTCCTTCGTCAATCCAAGCTCCTTTAAGAATCGGCTTCTCTGATTTCTTACGAAAATCTTTGATCAGCTTTGCTGGTCCATTACCTGCTTCTGCGAACATAATTGAAGTTGCGCCTTTCAACGTTTCTTTCAATTCTCCGAAGTCTTTGTCTTCTACTTTGTTCATTGCTTTCTCAAGCAAGGTGTTTTTTACAACACGCATTTGAACGTTTGCGTTGAAGGCTTTACGACGAAGGTTGTTCACTGTCTCTACAGTTAATTCCGCTGTATCTGTCAGATAGATAACATTGTTCTCAGATAGTTGAGCCGCCAAGTCATCTATATACTTTGCTTTTTCTTCTCTTGTCATATCAATACGATTTAAGCAATTAGTGACTTAGTATCAATCTGAATACTAGGACTCATTGTTGAGCTAATGTAAGCGCTTTTGATATACGTACCTTTTGCAGCAGACGGCTTCAATTTGATCAATTGCTTAATCAATTCGTCAGCATTCTCAGTGATTTTCGCACCGTCGAAGCTTGCCTTTGCTACCATAGCGTGTACAATACCGTATTTATCCACTTTAAAGTCGATTTTACCAGCTTTTACATCTTCTACCGCTTTCGCAACGTCCATTGTTACCGTTCCAGTTTTCGGGTTCGGCATAAGTCCACGTGGTCCTAGAATACGACCCAATGCACCAACTTTCCCCATACACGCTGGCATAGTAATAATAACGTCGATATCAGTCCAACCTCCTTTGATTTTAGTGATGTATTCATCCAAACCTACGTGATCGGCACCAGCTGCTTTTGCTTCCTCCTCCTTGTCAGGAGTACAAAGAACCAAGACTTTTACATCTTTTCCGGTTCCGTGTGGCAACGCAACAGTCCCACGTACCATTTGATTCGCTTTACGCGGGTCTACACCCAAACGAATACTTACGTCAACTGAGGCATCAAATTTAGTGGTTGACACTTCCTTAACCAAGTCACATGCTTCAGCTAAGGTATAAGCCTTGCTAGAATCGATCTTCGCAAGAGCTTCTTTTCTCTTTTTAGATACTCTTCCCATAACTGTAATGATTATTTGGTTTCGGGTGGTGTTCCACCTTTTACATTCACTCCCATTGAACGAGCTGTACCGGCAACCATGCGCATTGCAGAGTCAACAGTAAAACAGTTCATGTCTGGCAACTTATCTTCTGCTACTTCACGAACTTGGTCCCATGAAACAGTTCCTACTTTTGAGCGGTTCGGCTCAGAGGATCCTTTTTTCAATTTTCCTTTTTCGAGAATTTGCACCGCTGCCGGTGGAGTTTTAATTACGAAATCAAAGGATTTGTCACCGTAAACGGTGATTACTACTGGTAAAACCTTTCCTGCTTTCTCCTGCGTACGAGCATTAAACTGCTTGCAGAACTCCATGATGTTTACCCCTTTCGCACCAAGCGCGGGACCAACTGGAGGAGCTGGATTGGCTGCACCACCTCTGATCTGTAATTTGATCAAACCTGCTACTTCTTTAGCCATTTGTTTTGATTTGTGTAGTACTAACGTGGATCTTCACGGGAAGCTTTAATCGTGTTCCCCACTCCTACGGGTTAATAAACTTTTTATTCTTTTTCTACTTGCATGTAGCTAAGCTCCAGCAAGTTTTTACGTCCAAATATTTTTACCATTACTTTCAACTTCTTCTTCTCTTCGTTGATTTCATCAATCACTCCACTGAAGTTGTTGAACGGTCCGTCAATTACTTTAACTGACTCACCGATCACGAATGGAATCTTCATTTCTTCTTCTGTCTCTGTAAGCTCATCTACCTTACCTAGGATACGATTCACTTCAGACATTCTCATCGGATGAGGCTCACCGCCCTTTTCCGCTCCGAGGAAACCAATAACGTTTGGAATACCTTTGATTACGTGAGGCACCTCTCCAACAAGAGCAGCTTCTACGAGAACATATCCAGGAAGATAAGCGCGTTCCTTACTTACTTTCTTACCATTACGGATTTGGAATACTTTTTCAGTTGGGATAAGAATTTGCCCTACGAAATCGTCTAATTTCAAGCGTGAAATCTCCATTTCTAGGTATTCTTTCACCTTTTTCTCCTTCCCACTGATGGCTCTCACCACGTACCAACGTTTTTTTACATCTGTTGCCATGCTGTAGTTGTGCTAATTGGGATTAAGAAAACAAGTCGTAAACGAATCCGAGGATTCCTCTCCAGATCATTCCTTCTTCTTCTGCACGCACTCCGAAAACGAAGTCCATTGCGAAGATGATCAAGGAGATAAGTACTGAGGCCACTACAACGATAATGGTATTACTTTGGAGTTCCTTCCAAGTGGGCCAAGTAACGCGATGTACCATTTCGGTAACAGTCTCGTTAAAATACTCTTTTACTTTTGACATGTCTTGTTTTTTGCACGGGCGGTAGGATTCGAACCCACGACCAATGGATTTGGAATCCACTACTCTACCAGCTGAGCTACACCCGTGTATCAATTAAAAATTGCGAATTGAAAATTCTGTTTTCATCATTTTCAAAACGCAACTTAATTTTTTGCTTTTCAAAGGACTTTTTTGATGGACGAGAAAGACAACTCGTATAAAAAGGGGAGCGAACTCCCCTTTCTATTATTTCTTATGTGAAATATTACTCTACGATTTCAGTAACCTGACCAGCTCCTACTGTTCTACCACCCTCACGGATTGCAAAACGAAGACCTTTATCCATTGCTACTGGTACGATCAAGTTTACTTCAATAGTAACGTTGTCACCTGGCATTACCATGTCACGTCCGTCAGTAGTGAAGATTTCACCTGTTACGTCAGTTGTACGGAAGTAGAACTGAGGACGGTACTTATCGTGGAAAGGAGTGTGACGACCACCTTCTTCTTTCTTCAATACGTAAATCTCAGCTTTGAACTTCGTGTGTGGAGTTGTTGAACCTGGCTTACAGATTACCATTCCACGCTTGATATCAGATTTTTCGATACCACGCAACAACAATCCTACGTTATCTCCAGCTTCTCCGCGATCCAAGATCTTACGGAACATCTCAACACCTGTTACAGTAGATGACAATTTCTCATCTCCCATTCCAAGGATATCAACTGGGTCTCCGGAGTTAATAACTCCTGTTTCGATACGTCCTGTTGCTACAGTACCACGACCTGTAATAGTAAACACGTCCTCAACTGGCATCAAGAAATCTTTATCTACATCACGTGGAGGCAATTCGATGTAAGTATCTACTGCTTCCATCAATTCGTTTACAGTTGCAACCCACTTCTCTTCTCCGTTCAATGCACCCAAAGCAGAACCTTGAATGATTGGAGCGTTATCTCCGTCGTAATCGTAGAATGACAACAACTCACGGATTTCCATCTCAACTAGTTCAAGTAGTTCCTCATCGTCTACCATATCCACTTTGTTCATGAATACAACGATACGAGGTACACCAACCTGACGTCCAAGAAGGATGTGCTCACGAGTTTGTGGCATCGGTCCATCCGTAGCAGCTACTACCAAGATCGCACCGTCCATCTGAGCAGCTCCCGTTACCATGTTCTTTACGTAATCGGCGTGACCTGGACAGTCAACGTGTGCGTAGTGACGATTCGCTGTTTGGTACTCGATGTGAGAAGTGTTAATAGTAATACCACGCTCTTTTTCTTCCGGTGCGTTATCGATAGAAGAGAAATCACGAGATTCAGCCAAACCTTGAGATGACAATACTGAAGAGATTGCCGCAGTCAAAGTCGTTTTTCCGTGGTCAACGTGACCAATTGTTCCGATGTTAACGTGTGGTTTGGAACGATCGAATGTTTCCTTAGCCATTGTGTTCTTTGTTTCTTAGTTAAAAAATAAACTTTTATATATGCAAAAATTCCACCCTTTTCAGGTGAAAAAATTTTTAATCACTCCTTAGAGCCAATGACGAGAATTGAACTCGTGACCTCTTCCTTACCAAGGAAGCGCTCTACCACTGAGCTACACCGGCGCAAAGTCCTTTCAAAAAAAATTCTTTAAATTGCTTTAAAGAACTGTGGACGAGTTTGACTTCGACCTATCTCCTCATTTGCATAAGAAGAAATAAACACTTCTCCACTAGGGTTTCGAAGTGTAAAAGAGCGGGAGACGAGATTCGAACTCGCGACCCTCAGCTTGGAAGGCTGACGCTCTACCAACTGAGCTACTCCCGCTTAAGAGTTTGTTTTGTGGGGAGAGCAGGATTCGAACCTACGAAGGCGTAGCCAGCAGATTTACAGTCTGCCCTCGTTGACCGCTTGAGTATCTCCCCAATCAAATTTCAGAGCCGATGGAGGGACTCGAACCCCCGACCTGCTGATTACAAATCAGCTGCTCTAGCCAGCTGAGCTACATCGGCACTTGTTGGTAAAATTGTTTCAGTATTTGAAAGAACTTTAATTGTGTTCCCCGCGTTTGGGGAGTGCAAATGTATGAAACAAATCAATAATAACAATCAGTTTTTGAAAAAAAAATCAAAAAAAATAAGGATGCTTTAAAAGCACCCTTATTCCAATTATTGCAAGGCTTTGATTTACGCTGTTTTAGCCTTATGTCGTTCGACTTGTTTTTTTAATGCTGAAACTGCTAAATCGGCCGCTTCTTCAAAACTTTTACATTGTTTCTTTGCGAACAATTCGTTTCCGGGAAGTAATAATTTCACTTCGGCAATCTTATTTTCCTTCTCCTCATTCTTATCCAACCTTAAATAAATCTCGCTAGCGATTATTCTATCATACATCAACTCGAGTTTTTTCACTTTTCCTTGAATGAAATCAACGAGCTTTTGATCTGCAGTAAAATGTACTGTGTTTACTTTGAAATCCATTAGCGTCTAGTTTTTACGCCCACGTGGATGGGACTGTGAATAAATATGTGTTAACTCCGCGAACGAATTGTGAGTGTAGACTTGTGTGGCCGAAAGGTTGGCATGTCCTAAGAGCTCTTTGAGTACTTCTAAACCTGCTCCGTTGTTCAACATGTGTGTTGCGAAGGTGTGACGAAGCACGTGTGGACTCTTTTTCTCTAAATCCGTTACCTTTCCAAGGTAGTGATTAATTTTACTATAGACAAACTTTGGATATAGTTTTTCGCCGTTGTTTCGAACAAAAAAATGAGGCGTTTTCAACACAATTTCTTCGCGTAAATTTCGATAGGTTTGAATCAATTCGGATAACTCGTTTGTAATTGGGATGATGCGTTCTTTATTGCGTTTTCCAAGTACTTTGATTTGATTGTTTTGAACCGATTGATCAAGCAAACCAATTAGCTCACTAGAACGTATTCCGGTTTGGTATAACATCTCGAAGACCAATCGGTCCCGAACGCCATCAAAATCATCGTCAAAATAGTCTTGAACCTTTTCAGGTCTCAATTCGTTTTGTTGAGCAAATGACGGCGGCCGTTTTCGCACCTTTGGCCCTTCCACCATACTGATAGGACTGGAATCTATTACCCTTTCCTTTAACAACCATTTAAAGTATGTTCTCAGGGACGATAGTTTTCGGTTAACGGAAGTATTCTCGTAATCATTATCGATTAGATCCACCATCCACCCTCTGATTACTCTTGAATTGACTTCACGAATATCACTTTTTGTAACAACGCCCGTAAATTCCAAAAACTGCTCGATGTCTTTTCTGTATGCTAAGCACGTATGTTCTGAGAACCGTTTTTGGGTTGTCAGGTAATCAAGAAAACTATCAAGCATAAAAAAAGGAGCCATATAGACTCCTTTAACGTATATCTTTAAGAAATGTTTCTTAATACTCAGCAGATTTCTTGCGTTGTTTGTAAGCAGCACGAATCTTTTCCTGACGCTTCAAAACAGAAGGCTTAGTGAATTCTTTGCGAGAACGCAATTCACGCATCACTTTTGTACGATCAAATTTCTTCTTGTACTTCTTGATCGCTCTTTCAATGTTTTCTCCTTCTTTAACTGGAATAATCAACATATCTTATCTGTATTTTCTTAATTTCTTGTCTAAAGTTCGCCCGAAAGCGGACCGCAAATATAGAACATTTAATTTAAAAACAACTTCTTACTTTAAAATTTCTCGAGAAATTACCAACTTCTGAATTTCGGAGGTTCCTTCTCCGATTGTCATGAGTTTGGAATCACGCAAAAACTTCTCGGCTGGATACTCTTTCGTGTATCCGTACCCTCCCATAATTTGTACAGCTTCATTACCGCATGTAACAGATACTTCACTCGCGTAATACTTTGCGAATGCACCTTCTTTGGTTACCGGAAGTCCTTTGTTTTTTCTATCAGCCGCTTGGAAGGTCAACATCTCTGCTGCTTCCACTTGCGTAGCCATGTCTGCCAACTTGAATGAAATTGCCTGGAAATTAGCGATGGGTTTGCCGAATTGCTCACGTTCTTTGGCGTATTTCACCGATGCTTCGTAAGCTCCACGAGCCACACCACAACTAAGTGCTGCAATGGAAATTCGACCTCCGTCTAGAACTTTCATTGCTTGAACGAATCCCATTCCTACTTCTCCAATAACATTCTCGTCAGGTACACGACAGTTATCAAAAATCAATTCAGCCGTTTCACTTGCGCGAACTCCTAATTTATCTTTGATTTTTACCGCTGAGAATCCGGGTGTTCCTTTCTCGATAATAAACGCGGTAATTCCTTTACTGTCCAACAACTCTCCAGTTCGCACCAAAACAACGGCAACATCTCCAGAAAGTCCGTGTGTGATCCAGTTTTTTGCACCATTGATCACCCACTCGCTCCCTTCTTTAACCGCTGTTGTTTTCATGCGCATGGCATCGGAACCCGTATTCGGCTCTGTAAGCCCCCAAGCACCAATCCATTCACCACTCGCTAACTTCGGAAGGTATTTCTTTTTCTGCTCTTCTGACCCGTGGTAGTAAATATGTCCGGTACACAATGAATTGTGCGCTGCCACGCTTAATCCAACACCTCCACATACTTTCCCCAACTCCATTAGAGCCGTTGCATACTCGAAGTAGCCCATACCACTTCCTCCATATTCTTCAGGAATGTAAATACCAAGTAGTCCCAGTTCTCCCATTTGTTTCATGGTTTCTACCGGGAAATACTCTTCAGCGTCCCATTTATTGAGGTTGGGACGGATCTCTTTTTCAGCAAAGTCACGCACCATTTGGGCAATCATCTGCTGGTTTTCATTTTTTTCGAAATTCATTTTAGGCTCAAATAAGGATTGGATAGTAGTAGTCTATCCAATTAATAGGCTACTAAATTACGAATATTGTCAGATAAACTTCTCAATTTATCGGCTCCTTTTAAAAATTCCAATTCGACCAGAAAATCGAAACCGATTATCTCGGCACCTCCTTTCTGAATAAGTTTCGCTGCGGCCTCTGCCGAACCACCAGTAGCGAGCAGATCATCATGAACCAACACACGTTGCCCCTTTGACACTGCATCGACATGCATTTCAATGGTTGCGGAACCGTATTCAAGATCGTAATCGTAGCTAATAGTTTTGTGCGGAAGCTTTCCTTTTTTGCGAATCAAGATGAAGGGAATCCCCAGTTCCATTGCCAAGGGATACCCAAATAAGAAACCGCGACTTTCGATTCCAGCGATGGCTTCTACTTTTTGATCTTTGTAGATAGACTTTAAATGTTGAACTATCGCCTTGGACAGCTCGGCATCCTGCATTATCGGTGTAATGTCTTTGAATACAATTCCGGGCTTGGGAAAATCGGGAATGTCCCGAATGGCCTTCTTTACTTCTTCTTGCACCATTTTCTAAAAGGTTAAATACGGTCTAATCTTGCTAAACAACTCTTGATTAATAAGAACGGATTTCATGATTTCTTCCAAGCTCCTATAATTTCCATGTACCTCTCTCATTTTCACAATAGAGTTCGCCACTTTATAGGAGATATAAGGGTGGTTCTTCAGGGTTTCAATATCGGCTGTATTTACGTTCAGCTTTTTTATTCCGCCAGAAACAATGATTCGATCTTGGATTTTATCGTAGCGTTCCGTGCCAAACTTCCACAATTCTAGTAGTTGCTCCTTTCCGACAAAACCGCCTAAATTTTCTCTTTGTTCAATAATTTTCTTTGCGTAAAAATCGCCAATTCCCGGTAGGGTCTTCAACTCCTCAAAAGATGCGGTATTGATATCTATGATGGATTCTATTTTACTTCGGTTAGTTTTGGCGAGCTTGTCCGCTTTTTTTGGGTAGTAAGTGGAATCTTGAATTAGTTTGAAAACCTCCTCCGGGATAACGAAAATCTTCTCAAGCTCTTGGTTAGACGCAACACCTCTCGAGGTAAACTTTAGGACAACATCCGCCTGTTTTTCGGATAAACCTAAATACATCCAGTCCTCACGACTGTATTCATTGGGGTCAAATTTTGTAGGTGGAGATTTGTACGCTTTCTTTTTATTGGAATACTTGCGTTTCTTTTTGGAGTCAGCGACCTGTTGTTGCTCTTTTACTTTCTTGTCAGCAATGGCAATGGTTTCGTGAGAGACTTGAATACCCTCTTGACTCCATTCCGCTAGTACCCTTGGAATGTATGCGAGCGTTACGCATAAAATAATGAGAACCCAAATTCCGCGCCTATTTCGCTTCGAAATTGACATTTACGCCTCCTTTGCTTCTTCCCTTCGAATCGCTTTTTTGTATTTGCGCAGCTCTTCCCGAACTTTTGGCGCTAGTAATATCAGACCAATAATGTTAGGGAATACCATAGCAAAGATCATCGCATCGGAGAAATCAATCACCGCACCAAGACTAACTGAGGCTCCAACTACAACAAATAACAAGAAAAGAATTTTGTAAACTGTGTCTGCCGTTTTTCCTTTTCCAAACAAGAATTTCCAAGCTTGGAGTCCGTAGTAAGACCAAGAAAGCATGGTAGAGAACGCGAAGAGAATTACTGCAATTGTTAGAACGATTGAAAAGTGTGGAATTGCCGAATCAAATGCCATTGATGTGAGGTCTACACCTCCAACGTGTTCACCTGTTCCGTTCACAATAACATTGGAACCTTCAAGGTTACCGTAATTAAACAACCCTGATTTCAAGTTAGTGATAATAATAACCAAAGCTGTCATCGTACAAATCACGACTGTATCAATAAATGGCTCCAACAACGCTACAATTCCCTCACTTGCTGGATATTTAGTTTTAACCGCAGAGTGAGCGATTGCCGCTGAACCGACTCCGGCCTCGTTTGAGAATGCTGCACGCTGGAATCCTACGATCAATACTCCGACAAAACCTCCGAGTGCAGCGCTCGCGTTGAACGCACCATCAAAGATCTTTCCGAAAGCTGTCCCGATAAGGTCGTAATTCATCCCAAGAATAATCAATGCGGCTAGCACAAACGTTCCTGCCATAAACGGTACTACTCGTTCGGTAACTTTTCCAATTTTCTTAATACCTCCGATAATTACAATACCAACAAGAATTGAAACCACAATTCCGAAAATCACGGTTGCCCATCCGCTTTCAAGACCAGCCATTTTGGTGAATTGGGATGCCGCCTGATTTGCTTGGAACATATTTCCTCCTCCCAGGGAACCGCCGACACACATCACCGCGAAGAAAATGGCGAGTACTTTACCAAGTTTCCCCATGTTTCGTTCTTTCAACCCTTTGGAAAGATAGTGCATAGGTCCACCGTATACGGTTCCGTCCTTATCTACTTCACGGTATTTTACACCGAGTGTACACTCTGTAAATTTGGACGCCATCCCGATAAAACCTGCAATGATCATCCAAAAAGTGGCACCTGGTCCTCCAAGGGCAATTGCGATGGCTACACCGGCAATGTTTCCAAGTCCAACGGTAGCAGATAGTGCAGCGGTTAGTGCCTGGAAGTGTGAAACTTCTCCTTCGGCTCCTTCCACGCCAATGGTTTCGATAGCATCTCCACCTGGAGTTGAATCTCCTGCCATTTCTCCTGCACCGTGATGGTCAATATCATCGTATTTACCACGAACAATTCGAACTGCGGTACCGATTAGTCGTACGTTAGGGAAGGCAAAATAAATAGTAAAGAATAGTGCTCCGAGTAACAATATGATAAGCACCAAGGGTACTGAATAATAGGGTGCCGTTAACATCACTTTCACCCCTTCAGAAGAGGTTCCGGCTATAATAACCTTGCCGTCTTTCATTTTCAAGGTTCCATCCTTGCCAAGAATTTCTACTCCTTGTGCACTTTGCGAGTCACCAATCTTGATCTTCGAAAAGTCAATCTCCTTGCCTTTGAGATCTTCTCCTTCTACGATTACCTTGTACTCTTTCTCAATACTTCCAAAATTGATGCTATAGAAAACGACTGAGGTTATTGCATCTGCAACCGGTCGGAAAGCTCTATCAAATTTGGCATCGATATCATTACTAACGACATTTGTATCTGTCTTTGGCTCTAAAACAATCACTTGTGCATCGTGATCAATTTTAGCAATCGCGTAATGTCTGTACGTGGTATCGCTTTTCGCTGCAAACGACGTTACGGAAATTAAGAGAACGATGAGTCCGACTAGATACTTCTTCATTTTGTAGAAATTATACTGGTTTTCAAGTTGACCAAATATAACAAAATATACTTAGGCCACAGAGGGAACTTTACAGACGGTAAAGTCCCTTCTTTCCCTTTATTTAAAATACTTTACGAAGTCTTTGATTTGCTCCTCATTACCGAGAACGAATAGCTTTGATCCGGGCTCAACTTTCGTGGTTTCTGGTGGGTTAATTTGATACTCTCCCTCACTTTCTTTAAACCCAATAATGGTTACTCCGGATACATTGTGCGCTTGCAGTTCGCCGACGGTTTTCCCTTGCAACTCGGCTGGAAGCTGATCGTATGTCACAGTATCCATATTGGCACCAAGTGTTCCTTGCGCTCGAATAATGTCGAGGAATTCCATTACGTCTGGGTTAGAAATCAAGGATGCCATGTGTGACCCTCCGATGGAGTCCGGCATAATAACATTGTTTGCTCCGGCCATTCGTAACTTGGAGACAGAAGTGTTCTGTGACGCTCTCGAGACGATTAAAATATTTGCATTTTTCTCTCTTGAAGCCAGTACCACGTATATATTATCAGCATCTTTCGGCATACACGTAATCACTGCGCGTGCACTTTGTATTCCCGCTCGTTCCAATACTTCATCATCGGTACTATCGCCTTTGATGAAAAGATATTCATCGTGGGTCGACCAGTAATCAATCACCCTTTCGTCTTTTTCGAGAATAATGAACTCCTGCCCTGCGTCATTCAAATCGGCAGCCACTTGAATTCCCACTCGACCAAATCCACAAATAATGACGTGATTGTTCATTTTTCTAGTTTCTTTCATAACCCGATATTCTTTAATGTACCGTTTGTATTCACCACCGATTAGGTAGCGTGTTAATGATGTAATTGCATACGCAAATGTTCCGAAGCTGGAAATAATTAAAAAACCTGTGAAGAGCTTTCCGTATTCTGAAAGTGTATGTACTTCGGCGAATCCTACAGTCGAGATAGTGATGATCGTCATGTAAAGGGCATCAATGAGCCCCCAACCTTCGATTATAATGTAGCCCATTGTACCTCCAACCATGATAAATGCTATCAGGCCAAGGAAGTAGGACATTCTTTTGAATAAAGTCGATTTGACGAACATGCTTAACTACAATTCCCAGATGGTACTTCGCTTTCTGCGTTGAAATTTGAAATAATGTTTGTGTTCTAAAATCCACGCCATGATGAGATAAATCAACAGTGGGGACCCTAATGCGATAAAGGAAGCGTAGATAAATCCAAGACGCACCTTTGCGGAACTAATCCCGAGCTTGCGTGCCCACCAAGCACATACACCGAAGGATTTCATTTCGAAAAAGAAGATGATTTTCTGTATCATGCTGATCGTTCAATTATAGCGTTTCCTACCTCGCAAGATAGGCATTTTTTCGCTTTGCAATAGTAGCGATAGAGCGCGAGCAACCCTTGAGATTCCCAAGCATTTTTAGGCGGTGATTCTATAGCTGTCCACTTGCGCGTGATATTGTTCTTTTCAGGCGGGAGTAACCGAAGAAGTTCCATGGCAAATTCTTGAAGCTGCTCGTTTTGCTCTTGCTGTGCACTGTAATAAAAGAATGGAACGACAGCATTGATAAGAATATGGTGTTTGAAATTATCTGTCAAACGTAACTGCTCTGTTTTGGGCTTCATGATTTCATCGAAGCGTTCGATAACATCTTTCGGATCGGCCAATTCTGCTAATAATTTCAGTTGATCGTCATGCATGAAGAAAGCAAACTGATACAATCGCTTGGAAGGAAAGTTTCCTGGGCGATTCCCCTTAAAGTGCCAGCGGTCTATCGTTCTTGAATCATTGAAGATTATTCCACTTTGGGTTAGCAGTAGGTTGTAGCGTTTCATGGGCGCCATTTTCCTGAGGCGATCTGCTGGAACCGTTGCGAGTGTTTGTAAGAATGGATGCATGTTTAAGTGCCCGCCAAATGCTGCTCCTAAAAAAGTAATCATAGCATCGTTCCGGTCATTGATATACTCTTGAAGCACTTGCATCTTTTGATCCCATTTTTGCAGCAAGGCTTTTTCCATCATATTATCAATGAAAAGAGCATTCGTTTCTTTGATCGATGCGGCGCAATGAATATCGTGCTTACTTTTTTTGAACCGCTCAAACTGTTCAAAATGATCCCAATCTATGAAAGGTTTCAATTCTAATGTTGGGAGTTTTCGTCCGTTTTGAACGACTTCCTTGTCATGCTCATAAACTACGTGAAGAATAACGTTGTTGTACGCTTCATCAATATCATGCTTGTGCGCGTACCAATCGGAGCTTTTTACATGGATTTCAACTGGTCCGTGCCATTCCAATCCATCAATATTTAATTTCGCATGACTGAAATCCGGCCCTGCCATGATTGCGTTATGCAAACCAGCACTTGAAATTTGGATGAGTTCATTGTCTTGTGTCTTTAACTCTGTGGCAACAATTCTTTTCAGGCTCCAAATAAAGTGGAGATACTCTTCTGTCATTGTGGTAGGTTTTAGGTTCTTACTTTAAGATACAAAAAAACCCTGACGTTCTTTCGAAGTCAGGGTTCATTTTTCTTATTTCTTCACCTAACGATAAGGTACATAGTTAAGGTACTTCTCATCAGCTGGTGGTGCCGTCTCAGGATCGAAATCTAGTGACAAAATTTCTGCGTCTGTTCGACGGTTGTACTGATGCAATCTTTCATACAGCTCTTTATTTGAGCGCATGTACTGATTGATGTATTTCTCCGTCAGAATAATCTCTTCATACTGATCTTTTTCCGGATCATTTTCTTGAGGTTCTACTACGTAGTACTCGTCTCCTTTCTTCCAAACTTTTCTTGGAGAAGACTCTCCTTTACCTACTGGTACGATACGACGTGGGTCAACTCCTTTTTCTTCAACAAGGAATTTGTAACAACGACGTGCACGGTTGGTTGCTAATTTTTCGTTACGAGCTGAGCTACCGCGTGAATCCGTATGTGAGTTCAGTTGGATCACCAATTTCGGGTTGTCTTCCAACATTTTGTACACATACAACAAAGAATCTTTTGAGTTGAATGGCTTAGCCCCTGTTGAATCGATCAACAACTCCCATTTGTTCAATGGGTAACGTACCTCCGGAAGACGAATTGGACGCTGTGGAATCAGGTTCATTGCTACTACGAAATCTTGTGGGTAGTCCAAACCTTCTGTTGTTATAGTTTGTGTTTCCGGTTGCTCGTAGTACTTCTCTGGGTCTCCAGCAATGGAGATTGTGTATGTTGAATTTTCGTTGATGTAACGGTTTCCAAATGTTTCATCTTCGATTGGACGAATATCCCAAAAGATTGCTCCCTGAGCGTTTGAATATCCCTCCCATCTTTCTCCTGGATTTTCTCCGACAACAGTAATACGAACATCTTCGATTTTACGCGAAGGATCCCCAAATTCGTGGATATCCATTTTCAAAGAGTACAAGAATGGTGGAATGTTGTATGAGAAGATGTCCACATTGTATTCTCCATTTACACTCTTTCGCTCAGAGGTAAAGTAACCGTTACGATCATCGATTTCGATGAGTGCGTAATCGTTGCTTTTCGAGTTCAAAGGTGTTCCCATGTTCGTTGGGTTCTCCCATTTGTTTTCTTCCCCTACACGGGATGCACGGAACAAATCCAAACCTCCCATTCCTGGGCGGCCGTCTGTTGAGAACATCAAGTCACCGTTCATAGCGAAGGTTGGGAACAACTCGTCTCCAGCCGTGTTGATTTCAGGCCCCATGTTCTTTGGTGCTGACCAAGTTTCGCTTTTACGATCGTACTCAGAGTACCAAAGGTCTTTTCCTCCGAAACCTCCCGCTTGATCTGAAACGAAAATCAAGAATTTACCATCGATAGTTGCTGGGTGTCCAATAGAAACAGAATCATCAGGCTTAAGGTCAGTTAATTGCACTGGCTCTTTCCACTCTGTTTTGTTGGCTGCTTCTGACATCCAAATTTCACAACCTAGGTTTTGTTTCTTCATTACTGGACATCGTGTGAAGAACATCTTTTTGTATCGGTCATCGAAACATACTGTACCTTCCGCGTCAGGCGTGTTGATAGTGCCCTCATCATCTTCTTGTACCAAGTATGGTTTTGTCCAGTTTCCTTTTTTATCCAACTCAGAAACCCAAAGATCCATTTGTGCATCTCCAGTTCGAGCGGATTCTTCTCCACCAACACCTCCATCGCGGCTGGATCCGAAGTAGATTTTCACTCCTTTTCGATCTCCAACTGCTGCCGCCATGTCGAAACTCTCTGTATTTAACTCAACTTCGTTTTCAATGACGTGACGTGTCTTGTTCTCAACGAAGGTCTCGTTCATCTTGATGGACTCCATACCAGCTTTTGCCAAATCGCTTTCTGGCACCAATTTCATGTACTCTTCGTACATTTCTTTGGCTTTCTCGTTCTCCCCCATCATGCGAAGCATGTCTCCATTATACAGGTACACTTCTGGCTCGTGTGAATAGTACTCAAGCAAGATCGCTCTTTCATACCATTCATTTGCTGGTCGGTACATTTCTTGGTAACGGTAACAATCTGCTGTCAGCGTCGCCATTTCTCCTTTCAAACGAAGGTTTCGACGTGTGTCTTTTGACGATATGCTTTTGTATGCTTTTTCTCCCAGTTCTTGGGCTTCAGCAAAAGCGGCACTCATGTAGGCTGTTCGTGCTTTTAACACATTGGAATTCTGTGCACTAGCGACAGTTGCAATTACAATAAATACAAGTGATAAGACGTGTTTAACATTCATAGCTGTCCTTTTCGTATTAGTTCGCTGTAGTAGCATGTGGGTTACAATGACCGTAAAAGTAACAAAAAAACTGATTGACGCACAATCACTAATTGTTATTTCACAATGCTTTCAAATTTGAACTTTTTTGGTTAATCTTCTTTAATATATGTTGTCCATTTTTCGAGGATTCTTTCAAAGCCATCTGGCAGTTCGGAATCCAATCGTATAAATTCTTTTGTCTTCGGATGTTCAAACCCGAGGGTTTTTGCGTGCAAGGCTTGTCCGGGAATCAAATCGAAGCAATTCGCCACAAACTTTTTGTATTTACTTGTTGGCATGCCTTTCAAAATACTATCGCCTCCATATTCCAAGTCATGAAAAAGCGGATGACCGATGTACTTCATGTGCGCTCTAATTTGATGTGTTCTTCCGGTTTCCAATTTACACTCTACTAACGTCACATAGCCGAAACGTTTCAGCACTTTATAGTGTGTTACCGCATGCTTTCCGTAGTCCCCTTCAGGGAAAACGGTCATTACCTTGCGGTTTTTCAACGAACGACCAATGTTTCCTGTAACAGTTCCATCTTCATCCACATCGCCCCAAACCAATGCATGGTAGCGTCTTTCTGTGGTGCGGTCATAGAATTGCTTGGCTAGATTGGTAAGTGCAGGTTCTGTTTTTGCAATCACCAGCAAGCCAGTGGTGTGTTTATCAAGTCGATGTACCAACCCCGGTCGTCCGTAATAATTGTCAATTCTTTCCGGTAAATTATCAAAATGGAACACCAAGGCATTGACGAGGGTTCCTTTGTAGTTTCCATAACCAGGATGCACGACCATGTCTGCAGGCTTGTTTACTACAACCAAGGTATCGTCTTCGTATACTATATTGAGCGGAATATCCTGAGGGATCAACTCAATTTCGCGCACTGGATACGGCAATACGATGCTTACCTCATCTCCAGGTTTGACTTTATAGTTTTGTTTGACCGGCTTTTTATTGACGTGGATGTTTCCTCCTTTTGCAGCAATTTGAATTTTGTTGCGGGAAGTATTGGGCATGCGGTCCATCAAGAACTTATCAATTCTTAGCACCTCTTGACCTTCATCAGCAGAAAAACGATGATGCTCGTATAACTCTTCTTGCTGTTCTTCGTCTTCTCTATGTGCGTCCAAGTCCTGCATGGTTACATTTTACAAATTCTGTGCATCTTACTTTCTCCGCGTATCTCTAAAAGATAAATCCCGGAAGGAAGGTCTTGCATGTAAAACTCTGTTTCTTCAATTTGTTTTACGATTTGACCTTGCATGTTTCGCAAGATGGCACCTGTATATGTAACAGCTGGTTCAATGGTCACCTTATTTTTTGTTGGATTTGGATAAATTTTTGAAATTTCCCTGATTTCAGGCTTTTCTGCAACGCCCAAAGTAACGTTCATATCGGTAGAAAAGATTGGGCGAATCATCACGGAACCCGATTCTGTAGCTTGCTCCCAAGTTGCTCCTCCATCAATACTGAAAAAGGTATGATCGCTGTTATCAATATTTCTATCTAACCCTATATTGAGGCGTTCTGCTTCAAATTGTCGCCACCCCACATAGAAAGTACCGTTTACAGGAACTCTTACTGTGTCTTCAAAAAAGTAGTAGGAGAACATGTTGTATCCATAGTTGTACGATGGTGTTCTTGGAAAGAAAACATTGTCTTCATAGATTACATTTCCGGGTTGACCATTATTATCATCCCAAACTGTTAACAAGAAGAGATTGTTGGATACATCATTTACGGACGGTACGAAATGCATCGCCAGTCCAAGAATGGAGTCTGCTTCATAAGGTGTGTACTGAATGGCCAATCGTGACTGAATTCCTGTTGTACCGTAGGCTGCTTCGGCGCTTCCATCATCATAACTGTAATAATTTCGGAACGACTGTGTGAATTGGGTTGTGTCATTCTGCGCGAAATTGGGCGCTCCACCTGTGGCCGTTGAGATTACTTCAAAATCTTGCGAAATCCCCGGTTTGGATTGGTCGAAGGTATAACACGTTTGAATGTTGTGTTCTGAATATGGTATGTCCAACGCAAAGTAATTGTCGTTTACGTTTGCACAAAGAATATCACTGACTAAGGTGCATGGTGCGTTTTCGAGCAACCCACCGTAGTAAACCTCTAGGGTTCCATCGTTTGCGCTGATATCTGTTGGAAAGCTGTTCGCCATGGTAATGGGCACATTGGCGGACATAACGTTGTTTGGTGTTGCTAGATTCTTGTAATGATCCCATGGAACAGATGTATAATCTTGCAGAAGCGTGTTCAGTGGATATGAAAAAGCTATATCTCGGAGTAATGAATCTGCTGAGCCACCGAATCCTGGGACAGAACGTAAGTTTACGTAATCAATGTGAAAGTGATCGAGACTTCCTGACAACCCACCGTAATTCACGAATCGGAACTGAAAGGCATCTGTGAAGTAATCCAAATCATCTATTAAAATATGCCCTGCGCGGAAAGTATCTACAGCTACGCCGTTTATCGCCCAAACATTTCTCCATTGGTCCAATGCCGACGCATAAAATTGCAAAACTAGAGAGTCTCCGGGTTCTGGTGGGTCTGCGAGTCCTTGTGCTTGGTACATAAAACTGAAGTACATTGAGTCTGCAACAGTTACAGTACTCATATCGATGGGTTTAGAAGTGAGATAGTCAGCGTAGTTGGTTAACGTGGAGTTAATCGCATACGGATATCCTGTTTCATCAAGACCGTCAAATGTAGCCACACCAATTGACCACGGATTCAGTGCCATGGTGTTATTGAGATAGACATAGCTATCTTCCCAAATAGCATTGGGATCATTGACGGGCATAAAAAACTGTCGTGCTGAATCTTGCGTTAATTCGGGCCCTATAATGTAAACCGTATCAGGATTTGGATCGGTGCCTCCTGCTTGCAATATGGTATCATAAATATAATAAGGAGGATAAGCAGAAACCGTATTGTACGACGTTGGGTAATTTGTTTGATCTCCCAATTGCACATCTACGGGGGTGAAATTGGTATTCGTAGCCACGCCCGTTTGCTCGTTATAGGTAATTCTGAATGTTTGCTGCTGCGTTCCAACGAAGTTATTTGGCAGGGGTTGAGAGGAAAGATCTAGCAAGCGGTATTCCAAGACGGACGTTACTCCGGGAGCATTATAATCTTCAATGTACTTTTGAAACTTGTCGGAACTGAAGTCATCAAAAACGGGTAGATCGATGGTATCGGAAATGTAAATAAATGTACTATCGAAAGTGTGGGATGATTTTGCGAGAGCCGTTTGTTGTTTTGACTTCGCTAGTAATACAGGGTTTCCTGTAAGTGGTCCGACGTCTTCTCCCGGTTGTGCAAATGATAGTGTTGCCAAAATTAAGCAACAAATAATTACGATATACTTCATAAGTTATGTAAGGTTATTCTGGGATCTCTTCCCCTGGAACACGTGCCATGATGACAATCGACCCGCCGGACTCAACCGTGGCACCTTCTGTCCATTCGGGAGATTGTGTAAACACAATTGCCGATGTTGAATCTTCGGGTGTTTCGCATCCTTGACATACGCCCAGTAGAAACTCCATATTGATCATGCGCTCTACCTCCTTTTGTGCCTGAACGATGCTCATGCCGGAAAGGTTTGGCAAATCCTGAAGAATCCCAACCTCATTACGTCCAACAATCAATTTTATTTTGGAACCGATAGGAATTTTTTGTCCACCCTCTATTTTTTTTCCTTTGTACCACTGTTCCAAAACGGCTCCATCTGCCTCCTTTGTAGGTTTGTATTCCAATGTGTAACGAAATTCACGGTTTCTGAGAACTCCTTCTGCAAATCGTTGTGACTTGTCCACAAGATTGGGCATCTCTACCAACATGGTTCTTTTTGAGACACGTAATCGGATGCGTCGACCTTCTTTCACTTTAACGCCTGTAATAGCTGTCGCTTTTGGGTCTTGAGCTAAAATTGTACCGGCTACAACGTCGGGTTTGTAAATGGAATCAAGCACTTCGTACTCCAACCCGGTGCCGTTTAACATCGACTTTGCATTATTCGAATTTTTACCGACCATATTTGGTACCGCAACTTCCTCACCATGATTCGTAGTGCTTTTCAGCCATGCCTGTAATCCGAAGTATAGACCAAGATAAACGATGATCAAAACCGCAAAGTTGATTCCGAAGGCTTTGCTCCAAATGAAGTTTCCGAGTTTCTTGAAAAATTCTTTCATGGCTGGTACTGAATAATCCTTTAGAAGTTAGGCGACATTTCGTGTGACTTGTAGAAATCGTCAATATAACGATATGCTTCCTCTGCAGTATCGACAATGCCAAACAAGTCCAAATCTTTGGGTGAAATATTTGATTCGGCATCCAACATAGATGCTTTGATCCAGTCGAAAAGTCCTTGCCAATATTCTTTCCCAATCAGAACTACCGGACGGTTGTTGATTTTCTTGGTTTGAATAAGTGTAAGCGCTTCGAACAGTTCATCAAGCGTTCCAAATCCTCCGGGAAGCACGACAAATCCTTGTGCATATTTCACAAACATCACCTTTCTCACGAAGAAGTAATCAAACTCCAATACATGTTCTGGGTCGATGTACGGATTGTGACTTTGCTCGAATGGAAGATCGATGTTCAATCCAACGGATTTTCCTCCACCCTCCTGAGCTCCTTTGTTCCCCGCTTCCATAATTCCCGGTCCTCCGCCAGTAATTACACCATATCCACCTTTGGCCAAAAGTGCAGATACTTCTACAGCCATTTGGTAGTATTTATTGTCGGGCTTAGTGCGGGCAGAACCAAAAACTGAAATGCACGGACCAATTTTCGCCATGCGCTCGTAACCATCCACAAATTCTGCAATGATTTTAAAGATTGCCCAACTGTCGTTGGTTTTGATGTCGTTCCAGTCCTTGATATTCGTCATTAATGTGTTTTTAGTGTCGCACTAGCGCCTTGATAGGCGGGGTAATTCGTAAACGAACAAAAATAGCATATTTCCATGGATACAAATCGCCGTTTTAAAAATACGTGTTCCGCTGCAGTAAGTTCTTGATTTAACGTAATTTTGGATATGCTCAAATTTGTAGCGATCATACTTATCAGCTTGCTTTCTACCCTGGGTATTGCTCAGGACAGTGCAACAGCAACACCCGATAATGACTATAGTTTTTTCGAACATGCTACCTCTCCCAATAAGGGGCGTATTATAGGGGTAAGTTCATCCGTAGGAAGTGTTTGGGCAGGTTCCATGATTGCCCTGCAAACGGTTTGGTATGCAGATGGGTCGAATGGCTCCTTTCAGTTTTTTGATGATTCTCGCAATTGGTTGCAAATGGACAAAGTCGGACACGTTTATACTGCCTATCAATTGAATCGACTAACGGGAGAATTGTATCAATGGTCGGGAATGAAAAAGGAAACCGCTACTTGGTTAGGATTTGGTATTTCAATGGGATACCAAACAACCTTGGAAGTTTTGGATGGTTTTTCAGGCACTTGGGGTTGGTCTTGGGCCGACTTCGGCTCTAACGTGTTGGGATCATCTATTTACACGGCGCAAGAGCTTGTTTGGAAGGAGCAGCGAATTCTACCCAAATTTTCGTACAGCCCAACGCCGTTTGCCGCAGTACGACCACAGGTTTTGGGAAGTTCATTCTCTGAATCACTATTAAAGGACTACAATGGACAAACCTACTGGTTTAGTGTTAGTCCAGCGCGTTTTCTAAAGAATAGTAAAATTCCGAAGTGGGCGTGTTTATCCTTTGGGTACAGCGTACATGAAAAGCTGGTTGGGTCAGAATCGACCTACTTTGATGCATCCACGGGAACTACCTACAACGAACAACGTGAATTTTTGTTCTCGTTGGATATCGATTTCAGTCAGTTGCCAATCAAACGACCATGGCTGAAAACCTTGGTGAAGCAGTTCAATTATTTGAAAATCCCTTTCCCGGCACTTATCATGAGGAACGGTACCCTCGTTGCTAGTCCGTTTTACTTCTGAAGTTCTGCTTGGTAATTGAAGTCGACAACATTTCCTTCGTTTGCATTCGGTGTCATTCCAAATTCCGTTCGATCTAGAGAACCTGAACCAATCAAAACGATGCGATCTTCTAACTTAATACGCTGTATTTTTACGGTTACCGGTTTTGATTTCCCAAGCATAGTGAAACTTCCTTCTACCTCGTACAATCCGTCGCCTTTCTCAACAAAACCGGTTCCTTTAAAGGTCATTTTTGGATAGCGATCGGTGTGGAAGTAATCTTCTCCTCTCAAGCTTTTATCGCGCATGCTATTGAAGGTGGTAAAGTCTTTCATATCCAAGACCACATTCACGCTTGCTTTCGTTAAATCCTCGGTAATATTGAAAGTACCGGAAACCTTTTTAAACTGTCCTTTGGTGCGAGATCCTTCTTTCCCTAACTCGAACTGGACCACTGATTCTTCCGCCTGAATGTTGTACTTTCCGGACAATTCGTTTAATGGCAGCACCTCAGGTCCTTTGACCTCTTCTCCATTTTCATCTTTGCCATCTGTTTGAATGGTGATTATTTCTTTTTTCTCTGATTCCTCTTCCTCGTTCACTAATAATGATGGTACAACCAAACCAAAAGCAAACAAAGGTGCAAGAAGAGAGACTCCTTGGTATGTCTTTCCTTTTATCGCATTTACCAAGCCAGCTCCGATAATCATCGCTACGAAGGCATCGAATCCTCCCAATTGCTCATAGGTTCCCCCGGCACTCGTAATTCCAAAAACAGTTGCGAAGATGATTCCGTATGCAATGACAACCAGCAAGGCGCTGCGCTTTCCTGACCACAATTTGTTCAACAACACCAATGAAAACGCGCCAATGAGCAATCCTCCAACAACATCGGCACTTAATAATGACGGGTTCACTTCTTCACCAATGAGGAGCAGCGGAATGGATGCCAAAGCAACAACGGAAACTCCAGTGCTTGCGCTTCTCTTGTTGTCAAAAAATGAATTGATTAAGAATGCCGTACCTACTAATAGTGGTCCGTAAATTGGACTACCTAGCGAGGCTATTAAAAAACCTATACCGGCGAGCAAGGGATATACAGCCACCGACCATGAACCTGGCGTTAAAGCCGGAATCCACTTGGATAGAAAGTCCAATTTCAGGCGGATAAGAAATGGTACCAAAGCCCCCATCAAAATACCTGCTACAACGAATTTTGTTTCAGCCACCGTGGATCCTTCATTAAAAACCATCTCACCTTTCCCGGCAAAGAAAAATGCAGCCAGTACTAAAATGGTACTCGATACCGCTCCAATTACAGCCTTTTTCGGCACGAACTGAGCAATGAGATAACCAACCACCAATACTCCTGTTAGGACATGCAATGCCATTGCGCCATCACTATTGAAATGTGTAGCCGCCCACTGGATAAGGGTCACAGTAAATAGTGTATTGAAAATACCCATCAACCTTTTTTCTTTCTTCCAAAGCAACAGGATA
This sequence comes from bacterium, assembly GCA_024742305.1. Classification (GTDB taxonomy): domain Bacteria; phylum Bacteroidota; class Bacteroidia; order Flavobacteriales_D; family Crocinitomicaceae; genus UBA4466. The sequence continues at coordinate 150,368 of JANSYQ010000006.1, forward strand.
CTTGCCAAGCCCAAAACCAATAATGTAGTCAACAATAACGCATTCATACTTTCAATTTTTTCCAAATATAATTAATTTATTTACCATGGTAACAATTATCATTGAAAAGTTTTACTTGATGGTGTGAATGGGAGATGCGAACTTGGTTAAGAAACGCCTTTTTATTGAAAAGCTATTGTTCCTTTGAACCGCGACACTTCTACATTTCGACAACCTCAATGCATCGCAGGCTCAGTGCGATTGGGACTAGGGGTGCGAAGAAGAGGTAATGTAAGTTGTGTGGTGTACCAAAAAAACTATCAAGTTGATTTAGAGCAGCTGTGCGTTCTTGAGGGGCAATTCGAGCGCCTTATGGACATAAGGAAGTTTCGCCGCTTGCTCGATTTTCATGAGATGCTCAATTCGGTGACAATCACTCCCTATGAAGTCGACCATTTTTTCATCCACTAAAAGTTCTGCCTGCTTTTTGATAGCTGGACCATAATGACCGGTGAGTGAATTGATGTTCATTTGGATGTTTACTCCACGATCACGCAACTCTCTTGCTTTATCTACCGAGCCCAAGTAATAAGTATACCTTTCAAAATGTGCTAAGATGGGTTGGTATTTTTGCGTCACCATTTCGAAAACCATGGCTTCAGTTTGCCCCGGCGGCTCGTGGAAGGAAAACTCAAATAGTAGAAATCGATCGCCAAATGTAAGGAGCTCTTCCTTGTTTTGTAGTGATTTGATAAAGGCGTCATCGAAATAATATTCGGCAGCCGCTTCAATCTGAATTTTCAGCCCTAGTTTTTTTGCCGTTTCCTGCACTTCCTTGAGCCCGCGTAAAATGATTTCCGGCGTATTTTTGAAGTAGTCGCTCATGATGTGTGGTGTGGTCACGACTTTCTTATAACCAAGCGACTCAAACTTTGCCAGCATTGCGATGGTTTGATCCATATTTTGCGATCCATCATCAATTCCGGGAATTAAATGAGAATGCATGTCCGCCTTTAGAACGCCCCAATCTGCCGGTGGCAAAAGCGTTTCTTTCTTACGAAATAGGCGGTTCCACATAATTATCGGTCTGAATACATTTTGTCGTAGTAATCTTGGTAGTCACCGCTGGTTACTTGATCTACCCAGTCCTCGTTGGCAAGATACCAATCTACCGTTTTTTCCAAGCCTTCTTCAAAAGTGATGGATGGTGTCCAATTTAGTTCTTCTTCCAACTTGGATGCATCAATTGCATAGCGCAAATCGTGTCCTGCACGGTCCGTAACAAAAGTGATGAGTTTTTCATTAGTGCCCGGTTCGCGATTCAATTTAGCGTCCATCATTTTACAAAGGAATCGCACTAAGTCGATGTTGGTCCATTCGTTTAATCCTCCTACGTTGTAAGATTCTCCTAAACGTCCTTCGTGAAAAACGGTGTCAATTGCACTGGCATGATCCACTACCCAGAGCCAGTCGCGAATATTTTCTCCTTTTCCGTAGACTGGAAGTGGCTTGTTGTGAACGATGTTATGAATCATCAACGGAATCAACTTCTCGGGGAATTGATGGCTTCCGTAATTGTTGGAACAATTGGATATCTTGATCGGCATTCCATACGTATGATGAAAGGCATTCACAAAATGGTCTGAAGATGCTTTCGAGGCCGAATACGGACTTCGCGGATCGTAGGCTGTTGTTTCTTCGAATAGTCCTTCTTCGCCAAGAGAACCGTACACTTCGTCGGTAGAAACATGATGAAAAACATGACCTTCTTCTTTCCCCCAGTGATCTCGAGCTGCCTGGAGTAGGTTAACTGTTCCTACCACATTGGTCACAACGAACTCAACTGGACCTTCAATGGATCTGTCTACATGTGACTCGGCTGCTAGGTGAATTACATCAGAGATATCGTATTTCTCGAACGTATCTTTTACATCTAATGTGGAGCAGATATCTCCTTTTACGAAAACGTAATTTTCACGATCCTTTACATCTTCCAAGTTATTCAGGTTCCCGGCGTACGTCAACTTATCGAAGTTCACGATTAAGTAATCCGAATACTTATTTGTAAGTAAGCGAATTAGGTGTGAACCGATAAATCCTGCACCGCCAGTGACCAATATTTTCTTTTTCCAATTCATTTTATAAACTCCAGTAATCGAGTTCTTTTATTTTGTCTTTGAAAATTCCTTTGACATCAACAAATACTCCGAGATCATCTTTCATGTATCCTTTAAAATCGGCTTCCGTTTTGTTTTTGTAGGCTTCATGATTCACAGCTACAATTACGGCATCGTAATCGTTGTCTGCCTGAGCTTTCAATGGCACTCCGTACTCATGTTCCATTTCCTCAGAAGACGCATGTGGGTCCACCAAGTGAACCTCTACTTGGAATGATTTCAATTCCTTCACGATATCCACGACTTTTGAGTTTCGGATGTCGGTAACATCTTCTTTGAAGGTAGCTCCCATGACCAACACTTTCGCGTTTTGGATGGACTTCCCTTTTGCCAAAATCTTCTTTACGGTTTGCTTTCCAATGTAGAATCCCATGGAGTCATTCACGTAACGACCGCTATTGATCACTTGGGCGTGGTATCCTGCTTGTTTTGCCTTGTGCGTGAGATAGTATGGGTCAACACCAATACAGTGCCCGCCTACCAAACCAGGCGTAAAGTTTAGGAAGTTCCATTTGGTTCCCGCTGCTTCTAAAACATCATAGGTATTAATGTTTAGCTTGTCAAAGATGATCGACAGTTCATTAATGAGTGCGATGTTGACATCACGCTGCGTATTTTCAATAATTTTTGCAGCTTCCGCCACTTTAATTGTTGAAGCGCGGTGTACGCCTGCTTCAACCACCAACTCGTATGTTTTTGCAATTTCTTCCAGTGAAGTTTCGCAGCATCCTGACACCACTTTCACGACATTTTGCAAAGTATGCACTTTATCTCCTGGGTTGATGCGCTCCGGAGAATATCCCACCATGAAGTCTTCCTTCCATTTCAATCCGGACACTTTTTCCAAAACTGGGATACAATCCTCTTCAGTACATCCAGGGTAAACTGTAGATTCAAACACCACGTAATCGCCCTTTTTCAATGCTTTACCTACTGTTTTGGATGCTCCAAGTAAAGGTTTCAAATTCGGTAATTTCGCATCATCAATTGGAGTGGGCACAGCGACAACAAAGAAACGTGCTTCTTTAAGGTCGTCAATGTTTGCCGTAAAGCTGATGTCGCACCCTTCAAATTCTGAACTATCTAATTCGTTACTTGGGTCGATGTTGTTCTTCATCATCTCCACACGCTCCTCGTTAATATCGAAACCGATAACTTTCGTTTTGCGTGCGAATTCCAATGCGATTGGAAGCCCTACGTATCCCAATCCGATTACGGCCAACGCGGCCTCTCCGTTAATAAGATCGTTATAAATTGATTTGTTCATCTCTTACTTTATAAATACGTTCAATTATTTCAACGACTTTTAAGCCTTCGAGGGCGTTTGTAGTAGCCGATGTATTTCCGTTTAGTGTATCAATCACATTTCCAATAACAAAGTTATGGTTTGCCGCCGATCCTTTGTATGGCCCATAGTCGTTTGCTGGATTTGCCTCCTTCAACGTTGGCATTTCGTAATCCTTGATATTACAAACCTCAACCTCGTTCATGTATTGTCCGCCAATTTTCACACTTCCATTTTCACCAATAATAGTGATAGAACTCTCAAGGTTTTGGTTCGCTACGGCCGTAGAATAATTCAAACATCCCATTCCGCCATTTGTAAAATCAAAGCTAACGAAGCCGGAGTCTTCAAAGTCCGTTGTTTCAGCGTGCGTGAAATCTGCGAATTTCCCTTGGATATTGTCGATATCGCCGAATAGCCAATACATAATATCGATGAAGTGCGAAAACTGTGTAAACAAAGTTCCTCCGTCGAGGTCTTTTGTTCCTTTCCAACCGCCTTTCTTGTAATAACGATCATCGCGGTTCCAATAGCAATTGAGCTGGACCATGTGAATTTTACCAAGAATGCCTTCTTCTACAACAGATTTAATCCATTCGGAAGGTGGGGAATATCTGTTCTGCATCACACAGAAAACGTGCTTATTTTGCTGAAGTGCCTTAAAGATGACGCGTTCACAATTATCCTTACTCAATCCCATCGGTTTTTCACAAACCACATGTTTTCCAGCTTCAAGAGCAGCCAAACTTTGTTGTGCGTGAAGTCCATTTGGGGTACAGATATTAACGACATCAATATCTAAGTTCGCCCCCAACATTTCTTCCACGGTTGAAAAGAATGGTACATCGTATGCCTCAGCACCGCATTCTTCCTGCGTTCTGATATCCACCAATGCGACCAGTTCTGCATTCGCTTCTCGAGAGATCATTTCTGCGTGACGCTTTCCGATGTGACCGGCGCCTACAACGGCAAATTTTATTTTGTTCTCAGCACTCATGCTTTCAGCTTGCTTACTTTTTTATTTTCCAATTGGTACGTTTCACCACTTTCGGGACACGTTGCCATACCTTCACTGTTGAACTCCAAGCGATGCCCGTATTCACTCATCCAGCCTATTTGAAGCGCCGGGTTTCCAACCACCAATGCGTAATCAGGAACTGTTTTTGTCACAACTGCACCTGCACCAATAAAGGCATAAGCACCAATATCATGCCCACAAACGATGGTTGCGTTGGCACCAATGCTTGCTCCTTTTTTCACTAAGGTTTTGGCGTATTGATCGCGTCGAATAATCGCACTTCGTGGATTGGTGATATTGGTAAAAACCATAGAAGGTCCGAGAAATACATCGTCCTCACAAACAACTCCGGTGTAGATGGAGACGTTGTTTTGCACCTTTACGTTCGAGCCAAGTTCTACCCCGGGCGAAACCACCACATTTTGTCCAATATTGCATCGCTCACCAATAATACAGTTCGGCATAATATGAGAGAAATGCCAAATTTTGGTTTCTTTTCCGATGGTGCACCCATCGTCAATTACTGCAGATTCGTGTGCGAAATAATCCATTAGCGCGTAATGTATTTATCGAAGTTATTGTGAGAAGAACGGTTTAATTCTTCTTCGGATAAACTCTTGAAGTATTCGTAGGTGCGTTTCAATCCTTCGGCACGATCAATCTTCGGTTCCCAGTTCAATATTTCTCTTGCTTTGGTGATATCGGGCTGACGTTGTTTCGGGTCGTTAACAGGAAGCTCCTTGTAGATCACTTTCTGTGTAGTTCCCGTTAGCGCAATAATTTCATCAGCAAATTCACGAATAGAGATTTCTGAAGGATTACCAATATTGACAGGGTGTGCGTAATCAGAGTGAAGCAATCGGTAAATTCCTTCGATCAAATCGTCTACGTAGCAGAATGAACGCGTTTGTGAACCATCTCCAAAAACGGTTAAATCTTCTCCGCGAAGTGCTTGTCCAATAAATGCTGGTAGAACACGTCCGTCATTCAGGCGCATGCGTGGTCCGTAGGTATTAAAAATTCGCACGATGCGCGTTTCAACTCCGTGAAAAGTATGATACGCCATGGTCATTGCTTCTTGAAAGCGTTTTGCCTCATCGTACACTCCTCTAGGTCCAACAGGATTCACGTGTCCCCAATATTCCTCTGTTTGCGGATGCACCTCAGGGTCACCGTAAACTTCCGATGTAGAAGCGATAAGCACGCGGGCATTTTTCGCTTTCGCCAATCCTAGACAGTTGTGAATTCCTAACGATCCTACTTTCAAGGTTTGGATGGGAATTTTCAAGTAGTCAATTGGACTTGCAGGCGATGCAAAATGAAGAATATAATCTAGTTTACCCGGCACGTGAATGAATTTTGAGACATCGTGATGATAGAATTCAAAGTTTTCTAATGGGAACAAATGTTCGATGTTCTCCATGCGACCGGTAATGAGGTTGTCCATACCAATAACATGATAGTCTTTGGCGATGAACATATCACAAAGGTTGGAACCCAGGAAACCAGCGGCACCAGTTATTAGAATGCGTTTTCTATCACTCATTTTGCGTAAGAAATTACTGCGGCTGCGCGCCCCATTGAATTGTAGTAAAAACCTTCTTCTTTCATCTTATCTACGTCATAAAGATTTCTACCGTCAAAGATGATCGGTTCTTTCAAAAGGCTTTTCATTTTTGCAAAGTCAGGGTTACGGAACATGGACCACTCAGTTGCGATCAATAAGGCATCCGCTTTTTCCAAAGCATCGTATTGATTGCCAGCGTACTCAATTTTGTCGCCAATCAATTCTTTTACGTTTTCTGCAGCTTCTGGATCAAAGGCAACAATCTTCGCCCCACCGGCAACCAACTTATCAATCATATACAAAGCCGATGCTTCTCGAATATCATCCGTATCTGGTTTGAATGCCAAGCCCCAAAGTGCAAATGTTTTTCCGGCTACATCACCGTAGTAGTTCTCTACCTTGTCGACCAATTTCACCTTCTGACGATCGTTCACATCCAGTACGCTATTGATGATCTCGAATGTGTAGTCTACCTCACGTCCACTCTTCACCAATGCCTGAACATCTTTCGGAAAACAACTTCCACCGAAACCGATTCCCGGGTACAAGAACTTAGGTCCGATACGAGAATCTGAACCAATTCCTTGTCGAACTTTGTCTACATCGGCTCCCACCAATTCACAGAAGTTGGCAATTTCGTTCATGAAGGTGATCTTCGTCGCTAGAAATGAGTTCGCAGCATATTTGGTCAACTCCGCTGATTTTTCATCCATGACAATAATCGGATGATTCTCTCGGATAAACGGCTTGTACAATTCAGTCATCGTTTGAATGGCACGTTCATCTGAAGCACCAATAACTACACGGTCCGGATTCAAGAAATCGTCAACGGCAAACCCTTCACGTAGAAACTCCGGGTTGGAGACCACAGCGAAAGGAACGGTGGCTTTCTCGGCTACCTTGGCATGTACTTTTTCGGCAGTACCTACTGGAACCGTAGACTTATCCACGATTACTTTATATTCCGTCATGATTTCTCCCAATTGATCTGCTACGCCCAAAACGTAACTAAGATCTGCAGAACCATCCTCACCTGGAGGGGTTGGGAGCGCTAGGAAAATGATCTCAGCAAAATCTACAGCTTCTTTTAAATCCGTGGTAAAAGAGATGCGATTGGCTCCGATATTGCGTTCAAAAATAACGTCGAGGTGTGGCTCATAAATAGGCACTTCACCTTTGCGCATTTTCTCTACTTTCTTTTCGTCTATGTCGACACAGATTACTTGGTTTCCGGTTTCCGCAAAACATGTTCCGGTCACCAAACCAACATACCCTGTCCCAACTACAGCTATTTTCTTCATAGTAATTTTATCTCTCCAATTATGCGTTCACGCTCATGAACTCAGCTACGGCGTTGCAAATGTAATCCAATTGTTCTTGCTCCATTTCTGTGTGAATTGGCAACGAAAGTACACGGTGTGTTAACCAATCTGTTACTGGCAAGTCAGTTGCAGCGCTGTTAAACGACTTAAACATTTCCTGACGGTGAGCAGGCACAGGATAATAAATCATGGACGGAATTTCCTTGGATGCGAGAAACTGATGTAGTTCATCGCGATCAATTCCTTCAAGAATCATTGTGTACTGATGGAACACATGCTTCGATCTAGGATCGCGCACTGGTGTTTTAATATTTTCAAATTGAGCAAAGAACGCATCGTAATGGTCAGCCACTTTTTGGCGTGCGTCGATATAATTGTCCAACTCACGCAACTTAATTCGAAGCACTGCGGCCTGAATGCTGTCCAAACGTGAATTCACTCCCACCCGATCGTGGTAGTATCTTTTGCTTTGTCCATGGTTGGCAATTTGGCGCATCACCGCTGCCAGTTCGTCATCGTTGGTGCAAATCGCACCTCCATCTCCGTAACATCCTAAGTTTTTGGATGGGAAGAATGATGTACAACCAATGGCTCCGATTGTCCCTGTTTTTTGGGTACGGCCGTCACTGAAATGATAGTCACTTCCGATTGCCTGAGCATTATCCTCTACGACCGGAACCCCATGTTTGTCCGCAATAGTCATGATCGCCTCCATATTCACTGCTTGTCCGTACAAGTGTACAGGAACGATAGCTTTTGTTTTGTCGGTAATCGCTTCTTCTAATTTTTCGGGATCCATACAGAAGGTTTTATCATCTACCTCTACGAATACCGGTTTCAAACCAAGCAACGCCACAACTTCCACCGTAGCGATGTATGTAAACGACGGCGTAATCACCTCATCACCTGGCTTTAGTCCAAGTGCCATCATAGAAATTTGTAAGGCATCAGTACCGTTGGCACATGGAATTACATGCTTTACACCGAGGTATTCTTCCAGTTCCGATTGAAATCCTTTTACTTCAGGACCGTTTATGAATTGAGCAGTTTCGAGGATTCCTCCAATCGCTTCATCGACTGCCGGTTTGATCTTTTGGTACTGAGAGATCAAATCGACCATTTGTATTTTTTTCATCCAGCGTTGTCTTTAGCCGTTTGTAACGAGTACCTTGCTTTGCATATAGCTTTGCTAAGGCGAGCGTAAAATTAAACATTTGATAGCAAATAACGGAGAACATTTGGTTTAATTGTCTCGCTTGGATGATCACCCGAAAATCTTTTTTCGCCACTTATTTTCCCTACTTTTACGACGTAAAAATTACACTTCAATGAAAGGAATCGTTTTAGCTGGTGGATCAGGTACCCGTTTGTATCCAATTACAAAGGGAGTTTCGAAGCAATTATTGCCGATTTATGACAAACCTATGATTTACTATCCGATTTCTGTTTTGATGCTTGCTGGAATCCGCGATATCCTGATCATAAGCACCCCAATTGATCTACCAAACTTCAAGAAATTACTCGGTGATGGAAGCGACTTCGGAGTTTCATTGACCTACAAAGAACAACCGTCCCCTGATGGATTGGCACAAGCCTTTATCATCGGAGAAGAGTTCATCGGTACTGATGATGTTTGTTTGGTTTTGGGCGATAATATATTCCATGGCCAAGGTTTGACAAAAATGCTCAAATCAGCGCGGGAAAATGTGGAGAAAGAACGAAAATCTACCGTGTTTGGTTACTATGTGAACGATCCGGAGCGATATGGTGTGGCTGAATTTGATTCCGAAGGAAATGTGATTTCTGTGGAGGAAAAACCTCAAAATCCGAAATCGAATTACGCGGTAGTAGGCTTGTATTTCTATACGAACGACGTTATTGAAATCGCGAAGAACATAAAACCATCTGCACGTGGAGAGTTGGAAATCACCTCCGTAAACGACGCTTACTTGAAGCGAGGCGACTTGCGCGTGGAACTTATGGGACGCGGCTACGCTTGGCTAGATACAGGAACACACGACTCTTTGTTGGAGGCAAGTAGCTTTATTCAGACCATTGAAAAACGGCAAGGATTAAAAGTAGCCTGCTTAGAGGAAATCGCCTACGAGGAAGGTTTCATAACCGCCGAGCGCGTTCTTGAATTAGCCCAACCATTGGCTAAGTCGGGTTATGGTGAATACCTGATCAAACGTGTTTCAAAATGAAAAAAACAGCAACGGGAATCGACAATCTTTTCGTCATTGAGCCAACCGTTCATGGTGATGACCGTGGTTACTTTATGGAATCTTTCAGCGAGGAATGGTTTAAGAAAGAAATTGCTGATACCCATTTTGTTCAAGACAACGAATCAAAATCATCTCGAGGTGTTTTACGTGGACTCCATTTTCAAAATCCGCCCATGGCGCAAGCAAAATTAGTTCGCGTTGTTCAAGGAGAAGTTTTGGACGTAGCAGTGGATTTACGCAAAAACTCCCCCACGTACGGCAGGCATTTCAGCGTGTTGTTGAGTGCAGAAAACAAAAAACAACTTTTCGTTCCACGAGGATTTGCGCACGGCTTCTCGGTATTGTCTGAAACAGCGATCTTCTCATACAAGGTTGATAACTTTTACTCAAGGGAACTGGAGGAAGGCATCCGTTGGGATGATCCTGACCTGAACATTGATTGGCATTTACCGAAAGAGGAAATAAAGCTATCGGAGAAAGATAAAGCGCAACAAGATTTCGCGAATTACGAAAGTCAATTCTGATGAATATACTTGTGACAGGTCGTGATGGTCAACTAGGTTCGGAGCTACAAGTTTTGTCCAGATCCTCTGAACACAAGTTTCTATTTGTTGGCTCGAAAGACGGTGACATTACCAACAAAAATCTTATTCAAGAACTGGTTTCTAAAAATGCCATTGACCTTGTCATTAATTGCGCTGCTTATACTGCTGTAGATAAAGCTGAAACGGAAAAAGAAACTGCATTTCGCGTAAATCGCGACGGTGTACAAAACTTGGTTGATGTTTGCCAAAACTCGGGCTGTCGACTTATACATATTTCCACCGATTACGTTTTCCCGGGAAATGGAACTTCGCCCTACAAAACTGATGACCCTGTTGCACCATTAGGCGTTTACGGAGCCTCAAAATTAGCTGGTGAAGAAACTATAATTCAAAGCGGTGTTGAAGCCTTGATCATTCGTACATCTTGGGTTTTTTCTTCCTTCGGAAAGAACTTTGTGAAAACTATGTTGCATCTTGGTAAAGAACGTGATTCGTTGAATGTAGTAAATGACCAACAAGGATGTCCAACGTATGCTAAAGACTTAGCAGAAGCAATACTTCAACTAGTGGATAACTCATGGAATCCAAAGAAAAAGGTGTTCCACTTTTCGAATTCAGGGGAGACCACTTGGTTTGATTTCGCAATGGAGATCATGAAAATTACAGACAGTAAGTGTAAGATTCATCCAGTTCCAAGTTCAGAATTCCCAACTCCGGCACAACGCCCTTCCTACTCGGTAATGGACACCTCAGATTTAGAGAACGACTTTGGTATTGCGGCTAGAAACTGGAAGAGCGCATTAAAGGAATGTATCTCGCAATTATGATGCGAACAATCGTCTTTTTTTCATTGAATTCTCGTAATATTGCATCGCAGTCGAGGTAGTCTCGGTGTAAAACGTGTAAAGGACGAAAATTGGAATATCAACGCATTTCGAATAGTACTGTTTTAGTCACAGGAGGAGCTGGATTCATTGGCTCTAATTTATGTGAAGACTTATTGAAAAACGGCAACAGAGTAGTGTGTTTGGATAATCTATCTACTGGTAACCGTGAGAATATTGTCCCATTCCTCGAACTGGAAGCATTTACGTTTATCGAAGGTGACATCTGCGACTTGGAAACGTGCCACTCAGCAACGAAAGGCGTGGATTACGTATTGCATCAAGCTGCACTAGGGTCAGTTCCAAGATCGTTGAACAACCCGATTGCGACCAATGAAGCGAACATTTCCGGATTTCTTAATATGCTGGTCGCGGCGCGCGATGCGAAAGTAAAACGCTTTATCTACGCAGCCAGCTCTTCGACATACGGTGACTCCAAAGAACTACCAAAGGTAGAAGACCAAATCGGGATGCCATTGTCTCCTTATGCCGTAACGAAATACGTAAATGAGCTTTATGCACACGTTTTCGGACTGAATTACGGAATGGAAATCATTGGTCTTCGTTACTTTAATGTTTACGGCAGACGCCAGTCACCGAACGGAGCCTATGCAGCGGTAATTCCAAAGTTTGTACAACTTTTTATGGATCACGAATCACCGACAATTAATGGTGACGGTACAAATTCAAGAGATTTCACTTACATAGATAATGTGATTCAAATGAATCACTTGGCAGCCACGACGACAAATCAAAAAGCGATTGGGGAAGTATTCAACACAGCGGTTGGAGATCGTTCTACGCTAAACGAATTGGTGGGGCATTTAAAATCGTTGTTAGCTGAATTCGATGCTGAAATTGCGAAGATTGAACCAAAATACGGACCTGAGCGTGCTGGTGATATTCCTCATTCTTTGGCTTCTGTGGAGAAAGCGAAGAATTTGCTGGGGTACCAACCCACTCATAACCTTGAACTCGGATTGCGCGAGGCTATCGCCTGGTACTGGGACGCTCTTAAGTAGTTTTTTTTACCGCAAGGGCGCAAGAGGTGCAAATTGCAGTGCTGTGTTTGCCTGGGTGGAGCGCACTAGATTGCGACTGTGTCACAATCAATACTTAATTTATCTTTGATTGAATATGTTCAGTGCATCTTGACGAAGTCGAGATCAATACCAAATGGCAAATCTTTGCGCCCCTTGCGCCTTTGCGTTGAATACTCCCTAAGTCCATACTGTATAACAAGTGGAAAATGTATCTTTGTTAGCATTGAATTCTTATGGACGCATCAAAAAAAAGACACTTAGCGAAGACAATTACTTGGCGCATCATCGCTTCAGTAACTACCTTCATTTTGGCATTTCTGTTCTTCAAGGACGATCAACATGCTGTAACCAAAGCGTCCGGTGTTGCCATTGCCGAAGCAGCAATTAAAATGGTCCTCTACTATTTTCACGAGCGCGCTTGGTACAAATCAAATTTTGGGCTGGATAAATCGAAACGAAATAGTCAATGAGTCCTTATATCATACGTCAAAAATTTGAGCTGTCTAAAAAAGACAGGCAATCGCTCAAGAAACACGCTTCGTTCTTGATTTGGTTTACTGGCCTATCAGGTTCTGGAAAATCTACTTTGGCAAATGCCGTAGAAGTTCGATTGCATGAGTTAGGAGTTCATACCTACCCATTGGATGGTGACAATATTCGTGATGGCATCAATAAAAACTTGAAGTTTTCTCCGGAAGATCGTGACGAAAACATTCGTCGTGTAGCGGAAATTAGTAAACTTTTTGTCGATGCCGGACTCGTGGTTCTAGGATCCTTCATCTCACCTTTCGCAAAAAGTCGGGAAGAAATTAAAGAGATTGTCGGTGCTGAAAACTTTGTAGAAGTCTTCTTGAATACCTCTTTGGAAGAATGCGAACGACGAGACGTGAAAGGACTCTACAAAAAGGCACGAAATGGAGAGATCCCATCGTTTACTGGGATTTCATCGCCCTATGAAGCCCCCGAAAATCCGGATGTGGTAATCAAAACGGAAGAATTGACCGTAGACGAAGCAGCTGATAAAGTAATGGCGTATATTTCAACGAAATTGGCACTCAATGAATAAGTACTATTTGGATCATCTCGAAGAATTGGAATCTGAAGCGATTTTCGTTTTGAGAGAAGTAGCGGCTAATTTTCAAAATCCCGTAATTTTATTCTCAGGCGGAAAAGACTCCATCGTGGTAACACATTTGGCAAAAAAGGCGTTTTACCCTGCGAAAATTCCGTTCTCTCTGTTGCATGTAGATACGGGACATAATTTTCCCGAAACCATTGATTTCCGCGATAAACTAGTAGAGTCCTTAGGAGTGTATTTGCTTGTTGGGTCCGTTCAGAAATCCATCGATGATGGACGTGTAGCCGAAGAACGCGGAAAAAATGCCACAAGAAACTCATTGCAAATCACCACTTTGCTTGATACCATAGAAGAGGAGCGCATTGATTGCGCCATTGGAGGTGCACGCCGAGATGAAGAAAAGGCGCGGGCAAAAGAACGATTCTTTTCCCATCGAGATGATTTCGGTCAATGGGACCCAAAAAATCAACGCCCAGAATTGTGGAACTTATTCAACGCAAAACATTTCGAAGGAGAACATTTCCGCGTATTCCCTATTTCCAATTGGACAGAAATGGACGTTTGGGGGTACATTCTTCGGGAAAATATTGCCATTCCTTCACTGTACTACGCACATGAAAGACGTGTGTTGTGGCGCAATAATTCATGGATTCCGGAATCAGAGCATTTACAAATTGACGAAAACGAAGAAATCGTCACGAAAAAAATTCGCTTTCGAACCTTGGGAGATATTACCATTACAGGAGGAATTGAATCCGATGCAGATACTTTGGAAAAAATTGTAGCGGAAGTAGCGGCCATGCGAGAAACAGAACGTGGAAATCGTGCGGATGATAAACGCTCCGAAAGTGCCATGGAGGACAGAAAACGACAAGGATATTTCTAATTTGATTTTACTGAATAGAATCGTATGAGTTTCTTTCACCTTATTTTATATCTATTCTGCTCGCTATTAGTTTGCACACTTGGATCGTCATCAACTTTCTTAAACCAAGCAACAAGCGCAAGTCAATCTGTTCGTACTCCCCTCCATCATGAGTCCAATACAGACCACGTCATTGATAGTTGCAGTACAGACAGTTTCATATGTATTTTGGAAGCTATTCCAAGTGAAAGAAACAACAAGTGTCGAGTCACAATTAAAAAAAACAACCGTTCGGCTATAGCTGAAAAAGAATTAATTCTTGATGTTCCAATCGATCGATCTTCAATAAATTACTGTACCCAAGAGTATGCCGTAATTGGATTTGCTTGCGGTGGACCTTGCAGTAGCCGCATTTTCATCTTTAGTGACAAAAGAGAGCCTACTCAACTTAGTTACTGTAGAAGGGTCAAAAACAACGATAACCTTGTAACGCACATCCAAAATGAAGAGTTTGATGATTTAATCATCCATAATCTAAAGAATGGTAAGGAGTTAATTGTAAACAATCCGGACATTGATTGGATGCAATATGGGCAAATGGACACCTTAGTTTTCTCCAATGACTCTTTGTACATGGAATATTTAAATGAGAACGGTGGAACGACCAAGAAAACGATTTCTATCAGTGAAATATTGAATTAGCTCATTTCTTTAGTAAGATTTTGAGAAAACTTTAAAACTTTCAAATCAGCATGACAACACAAACGAGTCAATTATTACGATTTACCACCGCAGGCAGTGTGGATGACGGAAAAAGTACGCTTATCGGTCGTTTGTTGTACGATTCCAAGTCCATTTTTGAGGATCAGCTAGATGCGATTGAGAAAACCAGTCAGCGCAAAGGACACGATGGAGTTGATTTGGCATTGTTCACAGATGGACTTCGAGACGAACGAGAGCAGGGAATTACCATTGATGTTGCGTATCGCTATTTCTCCACACCGAAGCGAAAATTCATCATCGCCGACACTCCGGGTCACATCCAATATACGCGAAATATGGTGACGGGAGCGTCTACCGCTAATGCAGCGATCATCCTCATTGACGCTAGAAACGGCGTTGTTGAGCAAACGAAAAGACATTCCTACATCGCTTCACTGTTGCAAATCTCTCATGTTATCGTCTGTGTAAACAAAATGGATTTGGTGGATTGGAGTGAAGATCGTTTCAACGAAATTGTATCGGAGTACGAAGCCGTGGCCTCTAAAATGTTGGTCAAAGACGTACATTACATTCCCATCAGCGCATTGAAAGGCGATAACGTTGTGAATCGTTCTGAAAACATGAATTGGTATATGGGCGCACCACTACTCCACTCCTTAGAAACCTTGCATATTAGCAGCGATATCAATAAGGTAGATGCACGATTTGCCGTTCAAACGGTGATCCGTCCGCAAAGTGAAGAGCATCGAGATTTCCGCGGATACGCCGGTCGCGTGGCCAGTGGTATTTTCCGCCCGGGCGATGACGTTGTGGTACTTCCTTCCGGATTTCAATCCAAAATTTCGCGCATTGATTTCGACACGAAAGAACTGAACGAAGCCTTCGCTCCTATGTCGGTTATTCTATCACTAGACTCTGATATTGATGTCAGTCGTGGCGACATGATAGTGAAAGCGAACAATCAACCCGAACCCGAACAAGATGTAGAGGCGATGATCTGCTGGTTGAATAACAAAGCGGCTCGTCCAAGAACAAAATTCAGTATCCTTCATACGACCAACGAGCAGAAAGCGATGATTCGCGAAGTCGTTTACAAAATGAACATCGACACGCTGGAGCGCAATATGGACGACAAAGAAATTGGCATGAACGACATTTGTCGTGTAAAAATTCGAACGACTCAACCCTTAATGATAGATTCGTACCGCGAAAACAGAACCACCGGAAGTTTCATTTTAATTGACGACGCAACCAACGAAACTGTCGCGGCTGGAATGATCTTATAATCCTATCAAACTACATGGAGAAATTACTGGAAACTGCCATTAAAGCAGCAATTGATGCAGGAATCCGCATCATGGAAATATATGACACCGATGATTTTGGAGTCGATTTTAAATCGGACAATACACCTTTAACGCGTGCAGACATTGCTTCGCACAACATCATCATGTCGTACTTGAAGGACACAAAAATTCCCGTTTTGTCTGAAGAAGGCAGGTCAATTCCGTACGAAGAACGCAAAAACTGGAACCGCCTATGGATTGTTGACCCAATTGATGGGACAAAAGAATTCATTAAACGTAACGGAGAATTTACCGTAAACATCGCTTTGATTGAGAATCAGCGTCCGATAGCCGGAGTTGTTTTGGTTCCTGCCTTAGGTGAACTGTACTTCTCCTCTACTGAAGTTGGATCCTTCAAAACAATGAATCTTGCTAAGAATCGCTCGCTTCAAGAACGAATCTCTGACGCAGAATTATTACCACTTGCTGCAAGCGGTCGCCCATATACGGTTGTTGCCAGTCGATCTCACTTGACTGGAGAAACTGCAGAATTTATCCAAACATTGGAAGAAAAACACGGAGAAGTGGCAACACTCTCGAAGGGAAGCTCATTGAAGTTATGCATGGTGGCAGAAGGCTCGGCCGATGCTTACCCACGATTTGCTCCAACCATGGAGTGGGATACCGCCGCGGGACAGGCAATTTGCAATCATTCAGGATGCACGGTTATTAACTGGGACACCAAACAACCGCTGTTGTACAATCGAGCGGAATTGTTGAATCCCTGGTTTTTGGTGGAAAGAGAAAAATAGACGCCAGATCGCTTCGCTTCTAGACATTAGACATGTAAGCACCATGATTCTAACAAGAAAATAAATCTAGTGTCTAGTATCTAGCTGTCTAGTGTCTGAAATAATCTCCTATTCTCTGTTAAAACCATTGCAAACAAATTAAGATAGCCGTATTTTTGCCGTTACATGAAGAACGTATTCATTGCTATACTATTTGTCCTATCGTTAGGATTTTCCGCAAATGCGCAGTTGAACTTTCAGGATTCTGCCATCGCGATGCCGTGGGTTTCCATTCAGTATGGATTCAATTTAACCGGAGCTGATTTAGCACAGCGCCACGGTCACTTCAACCACATTGGTTTCTTTGCAGGATACAAAACCGAAAGAAACTGGGTGTACGGTGTTGATGGAAGCTTTATGTTCGGAAATGACGTTACTCCGAATACAGCTACGATGTTTGCGCATCTTGCAGACGACAAAGGGTTCATTACCGATCAAAACGGCGATCAGGCAGTAGTAGTAACCGCTTCGCGTGGGATGAACGTAAATGGAAACGTTGGAAAAGTGATTCCTATTTTTAACTCCAATCCTAACTCGGGACTTTACGCTAGTGTTGGATTTGGATGGATCGCACACAAAATCCGTGTGGAAACGCAAGATCATGTTGTTCCCGTAATTGAATTGGATTACCGTAAAGGATACGATCGCTTGGTACAAGGATTCACCACGAACCAATTTATTGGTTATGCGTTCATGTCCAACCAAAGCTTTTTGAAATTCTACGGTGGAGTTTACATTCAGGAAGGTTTAACGTATGAACGACGTACGGTTTTCTTTGATGAACCAGAGTACGAAGTTCCAACGGATGCTCGTTTGGACCTTCAATTCGGATTGCGCCTCGGATGGATGATTCCGATTTATCCGCGTCAACCACAGGATTTTTATTTCGACTGATGCATTTCTTGTACAATATTGGCATTCTCTTTTTAGGGATCGGCGTTCGCGTGCATGGACTGTTCAATCCAAAGTCCAAACTTTGGGTAGAGGGCAGAAAAGGATGGCGTTCGAAATTACCTGATACGGAAAATCGCGAAGTTATTTGGTTTCATTGTGCTTCTCTTGGTGAGTTTGATCAAGGACTTCCTTTGATGCGCAAATTCCGAACCGAACATCCTGACGCTTACATTTTGGTAACTTTCTTCTCACCTTCGGGAATGAAGCATTATCACAAGAGGAAACATCCGGCAGATCATGTCTGTTATTTGCCTCTGGATACGCCAAGTAATGCACGCAGGATGATGCAACATTTCAAGCCGAAATATTTCTGTTTGATTAAGTACGAGTTTTGGTCGAACCATATCATGGAAGCAAAACGCATTGGAGCGAAAGTGTACAACGTAAGCGGACTGTTTCGAAAGGATCATCGTTTTTTCAAATGGTACGGTGGATTTTTCAGGCACACTTTACTGCAGTTCGATTGGTTCTTTGTGCAAAATGAGGAATCCGTTGAGTTGCTTAACTCCATTGATATCAATAATGTATCCATTGTGGGGGATAGTCGCTACGATAAAGTCTACGAAACCAAAATTTCGCATACTCCGGATCAAAGAATTGCCGAGTTCTGCGGAGAAGATCGTGTATTCATCGTTGGAAGTTGTTGGCCCAAAGACGAAGATATTTTGCTTCCGGTAATCAACAAGATGAAATGCAAAGTTATTATCGCGCCGCACAACGTAGATGAAAAATCAGTGCAAGGGATTACTAAATCATTGCGTCGACCGCATGCGCGCTACACCAATGGAAACTTCAAATCCAACGCTGAAATTTTGGTTTTGGATACCATTGGACACCTTTCTAGTGCTTACTCATTTGGTGCCTTGGCGTACGTCGGTGGAGGCTTTAGCGGAAACCTACACAACATTTTGGAACCTGCAGTTTTCGGAATGGGGGTAATTATAGGCCCAAATTATAGTCGATTCCCCGAAGCTTCGTCATTTATTAAGTCGGGCTTTGCCTTTGATGTCTCCACTTCCGAAGAGTTAAAACACCGTATTGATTATGTGTTAGAGAACAAAGAATACATCGACGAAAAAGCGGAATCTTTTGTGGATGAAAACCGCGGAGCTAGTCAGAAGATGTATGATTTGATTATTGCGGGGTAGGGTGCGTGAAAAAGTGAAAGGCGAAAAGTAAAAAGAAGGACACTATTCACCTGTGACTTCTTACTTTTCACTTCTGACTTCTTACTCTTATTAGATCAATCCCAATTCAACAACTTCAAATTCTTGATTTCCTTCTGTCCGTATTTCAGTTGCACGGTTCGAATTAAGCGTTCGATGGCATGCCATTTCGGGGTGCGATTGGAGCAAACGGCGATGATTTCTCGGGCGGGATTTTCATGCAAATCATCTGATTCGATGCGATTGAGTCCCTTTATTTGAAGGGAGGTGGCATAGTGCTCCGGAATGAGCGTGTATCCTCCGTGAAGATCGACCATTTTGACGAGCAATTCGATATTCCCGCCTTCGTAGTTCCAACCTTGATCGCTGTTGGGCTCTAACTCACAAAAATGAATCATTTGCGTACGGAGACAATTTCCTTTGCTCAGCAACCATGGATGTTCTTTCTCCAGCTCAGAAGAGAGAATTACGCGCTCTTCTATTTGCGGAGTGTAGGCGAAAATTTCCTCGTGATAGAGAATATTCGTTCGCCACTTCGGGTGCTGAACCGGACCCGCCAAAATTCCCATATCGATGCTTTTCTCCTCAAGAGCGACCAAAATCTCTTCGGTTTTCATCTCCTCTATTGTCAATTCGATATCGCAGAGTTCCTCCTTCCACTTATCAAACAAATCGGGCAGTAAGTATCCGGCAATAGTGGGAATTACAGCAATTCGTAACTGTTCTCTGAAAGTTCCCTCCTGTTGTTTGGTCAAGGCCTCAACACGATTGTACTCTGAAATGACATCGCGCAAAATGGGCAATAGCTTCGATCCGTAATGCGTCAATTCCAAAGGCGATCTGGAACGATCAAAAATCTTGTTCCCCAACGTTTCTTCCGCCTTCTTAATTTGCATGGAAAGTGTAGGCTGGGTAACGAAACAACGTTCGCTGGCACGTTGAAACTGACGCTCTTCTGCAACGGTAACGATGTATTGAATTTGCTGGATGGAAATCATATAATTACAATTTATACTAAAATAAATAAATTCAATTATCCTTATATAAAAAGGTCTGTAAATTTGCATCAGTTCTTCAAGATTACAACACGTTTTTGAGGGAACAATTTTTAACTTTACAGAAACACAAAAAAACAAACTAAATGTCAGTATTAGTAGGAAAAAAAGCACCATCGTTTAAAGCTGAAGCGGTGATCAATGGAGGTGAAATTGTTGACAATTTCTCATTGGATCAATACATTGGAAAAAACCCGGTTGTTTTGTTCTTCTACCCGAAGGATTTTACATTCGTTTGTCCATCGGAGTTGCACGCATTCCAAGCAAAATTGGGAGAATTTGAAGAGCGTGGCGTAAAAGTAATTGCTGCTTCTACCGACACACCTGAATCTCACTGGGGATGGTTGCAAGTACCAAAGGACCAAGGAGGAATTCAAGGAATTACGTACCCAATAATTGCTGATACATCAAAAACGATCTCTGAAGCTTACGGCGTTTTGGCAGGTGAATACGATTACGATGTAGAAGGAAATATGATTGCAACAGGACCAATGATCGCTTACCGTGGATTGTTCTTGATCGATAAAGAAGGAACCGTGATGCATCAATTGGTGAACAACTTCCCATTGGGTCGTAACGTAGATGAAGCTTTGCGTATGGTAGATGCTTTGCAATTCTTCGAAGAGAATGGAGAAGTTTGTCCAGCAAACTGGAAAAAAGGTGAAGAAGGAATGAAGGACACGTTTGAAGGTGTTGCTGATTACCTATCGAAGCACTAACACATAGTCATTAAGAGTACGAAAGGCTGCGTCTCAAAGACCAGCCTTTTTTTTATTTCCCAAACTGGAATAGTAATCCACCACTCGCGTACCAAGGAAAGTAGCCATCGTAACTGGTAGCGTTAGAGTATTCCTCTCTCTCCCAACCAGCGATCCATCCAACTTCTACATTTAACAGCAGTCTATGGTCAATTGGGAAGCTTCCTCCTGCATTGAAACAAGTTTGCATGTACTCATTTTGTTTTTTGCTCTCCCAATAATTCACAGCTGTTATTTCTTTCGGTTTCGGGTAGGCACCTCCACCCTTTCCGAATGGATAGAAAGATTCGAACTGATGATACTCATAAATAATTTGATCGTGTATGTACCTGAAAAAACCATGCGTGTAGCCAACTTTCATTCCGATGTAATAAAAATTGTACTTCATCTTGAAGAACTTGTATTGGAAACCGACGTTTACACCTAGATATTGTTCGCGCCATTCTTCGCTCGTCAAGATGTACTGATCTGTATTTTGACTATCATACTCTCCACGCCCATTGGTGACTGCTTGCTCGTTAAAGTGCGCGTCAATCGTCCAGTTGATTCTTTCATTCTTATGAAAACGGTATTGCATTTGAAAGCGTTCCTGATGGAAACTATTGATACGAAATCCAATGTCATGTTTAAACGCTTCTTGTCCATGTAAGGTAAACCCAACGAATAGTAGGAAGAGAATTAAAAGCTGTTTCATAGAAGCATTTGTATTATTGAACGTTGAACGGAGTTGTTTCGTTGAAAATAGGCAAATCGCAAGAGCAAAACTATCATTTTTCGGGCAAGGGAAGAATTGTATTCGCAGGCATGAAATTCGTCGTTGTCACACCTGTCATTCGCACTTCGGCATCTCGACAAGCTCGATGACCTCTAGACCAATGCGGCGCAAGCTCGATGACCTCTAGATCAGTGTAGCGCTTCAGAGGTGCGACTCGACTTTTTAGTAAACAGCAAGATGCCCAGCACCTATTGGCAACCGAAAAGACGCTAAGAGCGCCAATTACAGTTTTTAAAGGTCGCAAGGGATTATGACTTTGTCATAATCTAGCTCACACCAATATTGCAATAAGATAAAACCTTGTTTTCTTTGCGGTGAATAAAAGATGAATATTCAAGAGTTTGACATCCTGACCTCCAAAAGGAGAAAGCTAGATTTTCCACATAATAAAGCAACTTCGAAAAATGTAAATTGTAATAGCTCAGTAGACCGAATTGGCTAAAAGAAATCAAGTCTTTCTTCTTTCCTCTTTAAGTGAGTTTAACTGCCTGCCGCAGGCACGGCGAACGATCTTTTATCTCCCCTATGGCATGATCAACAACAACCCGTAATTCAATTCCGATTTGGAAATCTCCACTTTTGTTGCTAGTTCAATTTGCTTGATACGAACCTCGAGGAACTTCAATTCTCGCGCATTAATCATAAACAAGGAGCTTTCGCCATTATCGAACAACATTTGCTCTGCTTCGAGAAGATCTGAAGCGGCTTCAATGGTTTCTCCAATGATTTCGTACTGACCCGTGAGGTTTTCGATCGTGTTTCTCGCAGCGCCCAACTGATACTGTAATTTCGCATTGATTTCCGCTCCCTTTAACTGCTGCGACTCCACTTTTAACTCACCGATTCTAACATCGGCGCGTTCACGGCGTGTGAATAGCGGATACTTCAACTTCGCTCCCCAAGTGTAATCTGCCACTGT
The DNA here is from genome assembly GCA_024742305.1 of bacterium. Lineage (GTDB taxonomy): Bacteria > Bacteroidota > Bacteroidia > Flavobacteriales_D > Crocinitomicaceae > UBA4466. The sequence continues at coordinate 172,843 of JANSYQ010000006.1, forward strand.
ATACTCCGAGAAAAATCCAGTAGTTGCGGGTTCATTCAAAGCTCGGTACTCCAAAGTTAATTTTGGCTTGAGGTATTCGCGCTTCAATCGTAAATCTACCTGCTGACGTGCTACTTCCAGTTGGTTCAATTCTGCCAATGGATGATTTTGAATCACGGAGTTCAAATCGAAAAGTATGTCCATTCCTTGCACGACTTCGCTAATCTTGCTTGGCACAGCACCGTCCAACTGTAAAGGAATAAAACCTTGGTCCCATAAGTAGATTTCTAGCTTTAAACTGGCATTTTGCCAATCTAAGAGCGACTGCTGATAACTCAATTGACGGCTTTGGAACTGCATAGAAGCCTCAGTGATGTATATCTCAGGAAGGTCGCCAAATTCCACATACGATTTCACTGCTTCTAGTCGCGACTCTGCGGCAACCAAAGCATCCGAATAGACCTGTAAAATTTCGTATGCTTTCGCCCATTTCCAGTAGGCAATGGTAGCCTCGTTCATTAGTTGGTTGGTCATGACACGCTGCTCCAACAAGGTCATGTCTTCGTACAGTCGCGCTTTTTTCAACTCAGCACGACGCTGATCAATCAACAATCCGTTCCCCAGTTCGAGGTTCAGTCCGGCATACCACAAACCATCTTCCGGAAGTCGTGCTTCGGGGTTCAAAAAGACGCCATCGGTTTGCATATATCCCGCCTCGGCTGTCAGCCCGAACCACGTAGGAATTTTCAGATTTCCGTCCAAATGACTGTAATACTGCTTGTCGTCGAAGTATTTCTGCTTGGCACTTCCGTTCACCACCGGATCGAATCCTCCTTTGGCTCCTTGCACGCCGCGAGCTCCGGCTTCCGCCTTCATTCTAGCTCGGAAAACCATAGGGTGATGCTTCATGACACGCTCAATAAACTCGTCATAAGTCATTACGGAGTCGGCAACTTTAGTAGTGTCTGAGCTACTCTCCACAGTGATGTCAAGCGTATCCAACTGGGTATTTCCAAAGAAAAAGATACCCAGCAGGAAAACGAGCAACAAGGCGCTATTTTTTCTCTTTAATTGCATCTCCGGTAACTTTGTCCGTTTTAGGTTTGTAATACTCCGGTGGGAATCCGTTCACCTGTCGCCACAATTCGTACCAAATTGGCACATCGTTCAACAAGATCATTGCTTTGAGTCCTGCTCCGTAACGTAAGGCTTTCGGCCAAGGGACATCACGCTCATCGGGCTTAATCAACATGCGGTACTTTCCATTATCACCAATGTACTGATCAATGGCGTAAATCTCTCCACCGTAGGTACCGTAGCTCGCATCGGGCCATCCTGAGAAGACAATCGCTGGCCAACCGTCGAATTGAATTCGGACGTGTTCACCAACGTGCATCAGCGGCAAATCAATCGGTTCAATGTAAATCTCTGCTGCCAATTCGTATTCGTCAGGCATGATGCTAATTACCGGCTGACCTTCTTTAATGGTTTCTCCAATCCCCGTTACGAAAGTCTTAGTTACGTAGCCACTTTGCGGGGCCAAAATGTAGTAGTAACCGGTTCGTTTCTTGTAGTTGCTATACTGGTTCTCCATTTTGTTAATACTCCCTTCTGAATCCAAACGATTCGAGGTTGTCGTCAGCTTCTCAGACAAGATTTTCGCTTGGTATGTGTCGTATTCTGCTCGAATGGTAGAAATATCAACTCGTAAACGAATCAACTCTGTTTGGCTATTGTACCAGTTATTCCGTGCCTCTGTTTCTTTGGCTAATGTCTCTTGATATTTCAATCGGCGCTTTTCCAAATCCGTTAAGGACTTCACTCCGCGCTGGTACAAGCTGTCCATACGTTCGTACTGATACTCGGCCGTCTGCAAATCAATGATAGCTGCTTGTAGTTTAATGCTATCGTTCTGCACCTTAAGCTTTGCCTGTTGCATCTTCATTTGCGCCTGATCGAGTTTCAATTTTTGTTGATCTCGCAACGCCTCCAATTGTGCTTCCTGGGCACTCTCTTTCTGTGAGTACGCGTCTACAACTCCCTTTTTCAGGTTGATTTGATTCTTGGTCCGTTCCAACAGTCGGTCATCCATGTAGGCGTCCTTGATCTCTGAGATAACCATTAACGTATCTCCTTTATCCACACGCTGACCTTCGAAGACCAACCACTGATCTACTCTACCTGCAATGATCGAGTGAATCGTTTGTGGACGGTGCTCAGGAAGCACTGTGGTAACCACTCCTGTGGTGGAAACGTTCTGCGTCCAAGGTAATAACATAATCACGAAAACGGTGAAGAACGTCCATTTCAACATGCGAATCATCAGACGCTTCGTTTTTTTCGACTCTACGTAATTTAGCGTCGAAAACACGTTCCAGTTCATGCGGTCCTGGATCTTATTTTCTGAAATGTTTAACATGATATATCTTTTATGTCAATAACTTCTCCTCTGTCGAGCACCACGCGTCGGTACTTTAAATTTTTCAGATTCTCCAAAGGCTGGGAGCTTGTGAGTAGAACGGTCCACTCGTGGTCATGATCCAGCAAGAACTGAAGAATATTCATTCGATCTTTTTCACTGAAGACCGAAAAACTGTTTTCTAGCAACAACAATCTTGGTCGATCTACAATACTTCGTGCAATGAGGATTTTTGCCGTAGTACTTTTGGAGAACTGTCGACCTTGCGGTAATACACGCGTATCATAACCATACGGTAAATCGTTGATAAGTGAAGACAATCCAAGAGCTTCTGTTGCCCAACGTACATTTTCAAATGTGGCACCGTCTCTTCCCAGGGTGATGTTTTCGAGCAAACTTCCTTCAAAGAGCGCCTCATCTCGGAGATAACCGCCAATTCCAGAACGCAAAGACTCAGGACAGTAGTTATTTACCGGAATGCTATCCATCACGATGGAACCTCGGCTTGGGCTATACAATCCACCGATGAGGTATAGCAAGGTTGATTTTCCACTATCATTTTGACCGGAAATAACTACGCGTTCACCAGACTCAATATCAAGGTTGATGTTGTTTAACACAGTTTTGTTCTCTTCCGGATATTCAAAAGTTACTTGATTCAGATTTACCTCAAGTCCTTTCTTTCCTCCGTTCAAGCGAATACCTCCTTCGGTATCCAATTCCAAGTCAGTTACCTGTGCAATTTTCTCAAGTGAAGTCAGGATATCGTAAATCGTATCGAAGTTCAACATCACTTTTTCGATCGAGTTCATGACCAATAGGATGATGATTTCCGCCGCCACGAACTGACCGATGTTCAATTGCTGTTCAATTACCAGCAAGCCACCGATGAGCAACAATCCAAAGGCAACCAGTGCTTTGAACCCAACCATCAGTCCATATTGATTTACCAGCACAGAGAAGTGTGATTCCCGCGCTCGAATGTATCCTTCTGTTTTGGTGTTCACTTCGTTGAGTGGTAACTGCGTTTCACCCGCCAATTTAAAGGTGTAGTTGGCCTTCGCTACTTCCTGTAACCAGTGTGCTATTTGATACTTTCGTTTCGATTCATCCAAACTAGTTTCAAGTCCACGGCGAACGGTTACTCGTAGAATCAACATAACGATTACAATGAGGAACAAACTAAAAAGAATGAAAAATGGGTGGTACAAAGAAAGTAGGATCAATCCGAAAAAAGCCTGGATACCAGCCGACGAGAAATCGATCATAATCTTTGGCAGCGCCTTTTGAATGGAAACGATATCAAAGAAGCGATTCATTAACTCGGGTGCATAATGTTTGTGTAAACGCTCCAATCGGATTCTCGGAACTCGGTAGGCAAACTCGAAGGCTGCTCGGGAGAAAACCTTTTGCTGCAAGTTCTCCGTTATGTGCAACTGTTTAATCTGCAGGATTCCCGAAAGCGCGATACCTCCTACTACGAAGAAGATAAGTACAATCCACGAGGTACTGACCGCGCCCCCTTGAATTAAGTTGATAATGGCTTGAATCCCGATAGGAAGCGACAGGTTGATCAACCCAATAAAGATGGCATAGATATAAATATTCCGAATCTCGATTTTATCAGGCTTCAGCAAGAGCCAAAATCGTTTCAACGGCGTTAATTTCTGATTTTCCATAGTTTCTTATTTGAGACGCTTTACCTTGCGTCTAATGTCTTTGTATCTAGTGATTGATTAATAGATGACTGACGTCTCATTCTTCAAGAATTTTTTCCGTTAGTTTTCCGTAGAAAGAACACACAGCGTCTTCTCCGTCAATTACATTTGTCAATCGTGGTAAATGACTGGTAAAGAAACGTTGATGATGCGTTCCTTCAATGATAGTAGACACCAACATGTGGGGATATTTAAAATCTGGGCGCATTTCTTCAATGATTCCGGCGACGAGGTGCACAACATCTTTGTAGGGAACAAAGAAACCATGACGATTGTCCTCAGCTACTTTCTTTACCAGTCATTTACCACGATTGACAAATGTAATTGACGGAGAAGAC
>JANSYQ010000014.1 GCA_024742305.1 bacterium
ATTGCAGCATGGTCCACCTCTTCCCATTCCGAACAGAGAAGTTAAGCCTGCTTGCGCTGATGGTACTGCCCTTTTGAGGGTGGGAGAGTAAGTCGACGCCGCTTTTAGAAAGCCTCATTCCTTCAGGAGTGAGGCTTTTTTCGTTTATGAAAGTAAAACCCGTCAAAAGGGTAATCGTTCTAGTGAGCATTTTAGCCGCGATGTTTATCAAAATATTGACAACGCTACAAATTTTTGTATCTATATATGCGAAATGATATTCAAAACTAATAACAGTGAGGCTGTAGTAGTAATGCTCATTTATGTCCTAGTTTTTTCTGTGACCTTAGGGGCAATAATCAAGTTGGTGTGGATAGGACTTGCAACTTTTATGGCGTTATCCATCATACCAATCGCAAAGTTTAAAACACTCACAATCGAAAAGTCAGGAGTCTACTATAAAAAACTCTTCGTAAGTACCCCAATTTTTATCAATCAGGAAACAGCAACCTTTAAAAAGAATAGCAGTAATTCAATTTATGATACGAATAAGCGCAAAGTAGGTGTATGGATAGATGGCAAGTTACTTATGCAAATAAAAATGATGAACGATAAAGAATATAGATATGTTTGTGATTGCCTACAGAAGTTAAATTACAGGATTCAATAACCTAAGTAAGAACTTTACCAATAACGAAGAATTCGCTTCTCCCGAGAAAGCAATAACTTATCTTGAAATTTCAATGCCTCTGTCCAATCTCCATGTTCGTTGAAAGTGTATTCGTATTGCCACTCCTCAAAGCCATCTTCATATATTGGATACCCTTCAGAATCGAATTTTCCTGAGAAAACTTCCTTGGACTTTTTTACCAAATGACCGTGTTCATTGTAAAACGACTTTATTTCTCGGTCCTCGTTTGAGTCTTTTTCGACCATGATTTGAAATCCATTTTCATAAAAGAAATGCACTTTCTCTCCAAATGTTGAAGGGTCGTAGAGAACCGTGATTCTATCTTGATCATCAGTTATTTGATAACATAGCCTACCAAATTCATTTTCCCAAAAGGTGGAGTCTTTGTTATGAGTACAAATGAGCGTATCACGCTCCGCACCATATCTTTCAACTTCTATTTCATATTTAATTCGCCCCAAGGAATCGTAGATGAGCTCGGTATACGTTCCGGGCCAATGACTGAAATCTCTACGAATAACCTGACCATCTTTATTAAATTCTTCAATGGTACTTCTTGGATTTGTCAATGTTGGAGTACTACCGCCAAAGTATTCTGCTGTTTCAACGGTTGTAGAAATGTACTTTAACACGGGCGCATCTTGAGACCAAGAACACCATGGAGAGAAGATAAGGAGATAGACGATGAATCGCATGGAATCAATCATTCAACTCCCAAGAATACTCCATGTACGTTGTGTTTTTCGGATCGAAATCCAGTGGGTGATACTTCTTGATGAAGCCCATCACATCTGGGAAATCTTCGCCGTACCAATCAAAGATTTTGGAGATTTTCGCCTCTTTCTTTGAGAATGTATTCTTCGAGGTGTCGTTCAAGAACCGCTTCGTTTGAGAAGTTAACGCGCTATTCAAATTACCGGCGGTATAGGCTTTGTTCAATAGTACCGGACATGATTCACTCGCACAGTTCAACGCAAAATGAATGCGTGGTTCATTGAATTGCTTTCGGATAATACCATTTTCCAAATGATTGAGCGTGTATGTATTGGAACCAAGTGTCACGAACTTCTTATCCCATGGCTTACCACCTGCGATTTTTGTTATTGAGCTGGTCGGAAAATTGTCAACGATTAATTTGATGGTAAAGATGTTGTAGGCGTTGATATAATAAGCGAGTTTTTGATTTTTGCTCCAGGAGGATTCTAGCGGAGTTGACTTAAACTCTTCAATGATAGCGTCTAAATCAGATCGATTCTTTTTAATTCCTGCATAGTTCACATTCCCTCCACTAGAAACGTACTTCTTCAGTAATGCATCCAACTTCTTATACTCATGAATATTGAAATCAGGAGTGTCTTCTTCGTTATCCGTAGTTTTTGGATCAGTAGTCGATTCTACTGGTACCGTCTTCTCTTTAATGTCTTCCGGATTCACTTTGGTCTCTGTTCCATCTTCTGCAACTACCACCTTTTCGCCTTTATCATTTGTTACCACCTGAACTTCTTCTCCATCTTCATTCGTAACTACTTCCACCACGGTTTCTTTGGGCTGATCATCGTTGACTTCCGAGTTAGATTCAGTGTCGTTATTACTTGATTGTTCTGTTTTCTTCGATGTTTCTTTTTCTCCAGTTGCATCATTAGATTCAGAGCATCCAGTAACGATAAGTGCAAGTACGAAAAGAGTGGTGTAAAGCGTTTTCTTCATAGTATATAGACGGAAAAATAATTAGATTATTACAGTTATAGTCTTGATCGGTAGTCTTTGATCCAGTTTGTGTCGCTGACATCTTTTAAAAGGCGCCAAAAATTAGTATCGAGAAAGAAGTTTAAATCTACATTCTCCACGTTGTACCGTTCGTAAAGATACAGTTCTTGTTTTGGTGAAGGTTTGTGGTATTTGTTGCTCCAACCCGGTTCAGTATTGTGCTGAAAAGGGTAGGTCGCAAAGCGAATTTTCCACAGAGAATCCAACGGTTCGCAATACGCAACTTCTTTCCAAAGAGTGGAATCGAAGTGAACGCCACCGTGAATCCCGTGTTCTTCGAAGTAGTTAATGCGCTCCGGGTTGTAAACGCTGGGCCATTCACCAGAAACAATTTTAATGAATGATTGCTTATCCACGATTCGCTTGTTGTTCAAGGTTCGACCATTATCCAACCAACAAGCATAAGTGCAAATATTACCATTGGAACCCAGTGAAACGCGCACACCAAAGCATCCTTTCGCTCGTTCAGAACTGGCAAAAGATGCTCCAACTATCCAACATAAAACCAATAGTAATCGCAACATAACTAACTGTAAATTACGAAAATTATACCGAAATGTTTCAGGTTGTTGAATTAAAACCGGTGAGCTATTCGTCCTTAGAAATTATTTGACAAATATCAGTTTTTCTACTGATAACGATTCTAGTATAACCTTCGATGTGTGGCGATCTTAGTAGAAAACAAACGAACATGAAAACTATAGCTACACTAATTGTAATGGGCTGCGCGTTAATGACATCCGCCCAAGATGTTAAACCGACCATAGCCGTTGCGGTACCGCATGTAATGGAACTCGATGTAACACCGGATATTGCTGCAAAATATATTCAGCTCGAATTAATCAAAATGGATAATTACTCCGTTTATGACGAGTTTGACATGGCTGAAGTAATCAGTGATTCCAACGAGTTTACCGAGAATTGCTACGGGATCAGTTGCTTGACTCGCATGGGGCGTCAATTAAATGTAGATTATATCATCTGCGGTAGTTTCGACGGACTTGCGAATAAAATCGCCATTTCCTTGAAGTGGATTGACGTTAAAAAGGGAGAACTTCATTTGTCGATGGTGCGAGAATTTGACAATCAGGAAGAGGAAATTCAGCGAATGGTGGAGGTGCTGTTGAAAGAAATGCATGAAATGCCCGTGGACGGTGATTTGGTCTCCCGTCTCGAATTTAAAAATGAACTGATTACTTCTAATAATGTAGGGCGCATCAACAATTCAGGACCTAGAATTGGTTATGCATATTTGTTGGGGGATATGAATGAGTTTGCCACACGTTCTCGCTCTAATGGCGGATTAGACATTGTTCCAGCCGTCAGTATGATTGGTTATCAATTGGAAGGTCAATACGTAGGAACGGAAAACTTTTCGGCGCTAATTGAAGGGATTGTCAACTTTTCAGGTTTGGAACAAGGAACGTTTATTCCATCGGTTACAATTTTGAACGGGTTTCGATTTGGTAAATCCGGTTGGGAATTCGCTTTCGGTCCGGGATTCAATTTGAAGCGATCAGCGAAAGGATTCTTTGACAAAGAGAATTTCTTTGGAGAAGGAAGTGATTATTACTTTTCAGAATCGGATTGGATGGAATATTCCCAAACGAGATACGGAAGCGATACGACCTATCAAGATCAATGGGGTGATTTTACTTATCCATCTCCTTCGGAAGTAAGTGGTTTGGATTACGGAATGGTCGATTGCTACGATAGACGAGGACAAGTGAAATTGAGTACAACTTGGATTTTTGCCTTTGGAAGAACGTTTAACGCCGGGGCACTAAATATTCCCGTGAATGTGTTTTATTCCTCCAGTAGAGGCGGGGGAATGGTAGGACTTTCTGTTGGTTTCAACGTTCAGAAGAGCAAGAGAAGGATCAACTAAGTTGAATTAAAATCTGAAAACTTTGTTGGGTGTGACGCAGCCGTGTAACTTGATGTCAGCAGGCGTAATGTCAGAAATGCTGTCTTCCAAAACGTCAAAATGATTCAGGCCGATGAAGCGACATCTTGGAGAACATTTACTAAGGAATCGATCGTAATATCCTTTTCCATAACCAACGCGGTGACCTCGCTTGTCAATGGTTAACAAGGGAACTATGACAATGTCAAAATGCTCTGCTGCAATCACACGTCCTTTCGATGGTTCGGGAATACCCCAAGAGGAGATTTCCAATTGATCTTCCGATTCAAACAACAAGTGCTTCATTTCTTCCGTCTTGCGGTTAATTTTGGGCACGGCAACATGAGCATCAAATGATGTAGCTTTTTCCCAAATTTTATAGGTATTCAGCTCCTTTGTACGTTCTATGGGAAGAAAGAGACTTACTTTTTTCTTTTCAAACTGAAAATTTTGAAAAAGGTTCAGCGTCACAGCATCGGAAATGCGTTGTAGTTCTCCGGGGGAGAGTGTCTTGCGTAGATCGAGATACTTTTTTCTGAGTTCCTCTTTTGTCATGGTCGATTAGAGTTCTTCCGAGGTTTCAAACACGGGCAAATCCTAAAAATAGTTATTTGAAGTCGAATTTGGGAGGGTTGCAGGAAAGTTTTGTTATTCAAATAATAGTCGTAACTTTTCCGCACTAATTAGAATGAAACAGACATACTTTCTCCTTATCGGCATCTTCCTTTTAGGAACTTCAGCAATTTTAATTAAGCCTGAAAACCAAGAACGTACGCAAAAACGCGTGCTTGATGTCGAACAACTTGCCGTGGCCGACGTCTTGCTTATGTTAGGCGATGATACCCTACCATCATATTCGACAAGTAGATCCTGAGCTTGTTCAATTAGGGGAGGATCTTGTTTTGAACGGATTTACGGAGCGCAACGGGAAAAAATCCAAGCGTATTTCATCTCATTTTGTGTGTACGGATTGTCATAATTTAAAACGTGAATTTTCGGACCTCACCAGTGAAAATCCAGCGGATCGCTTGAAGTATGCGAAGGCTAATGACCTTCCTTTTCTTCCGGCATCTACCTTTTGGGGCATTTACAACCGAACATCTTTTTACAATAAGGATTATGTGAAGAAATACGGCGATTTGGTTATTGATGCAAGGGATAGTTTGCAAAATGCAACGCAAGTTTGCGCCAAATACTGTTCTTCTGGGAGGTATTTAGAACAGTGGGAGCTGGACGCTGTGATGCAATATTTTAAATCATTAGAACTGCGAATCAAGGACCTAAGTTTGAATGCAACTTCTCTCAAGAGTCTCCGAAAAATGGGGAAATTGAAGCAAGAAGAGAAGGAAGAATTGATCGCAACCATAAAGAATTCGTACAAACTTAAGTACGATGCGACTTTCCTAGAAACAATGCCGAGAGAGGAAAGAAAGTATGGTGAAGGAGGCGACCCTGCCAACGGTGAGCTTATCTACGAAGAAAGCTGTATGTACTGCCATGGAGGTGGAAGATTGACGTATTTGGTCTTGGGTAAAAAGAAACTGGATGCGCAAATGTTTTGGTCCAATCGACAATCCTACAGTGATCAATCTTTGTATCAAATTGTAAGGCACGGAACCTACTCTAAACCTGGTAGGCGACAATATATGCCGTTATATACGGAAGAAAAAATGAGCGACGAGCAATTGAACGACCTCATGGCTTATCTCAAACAATTAGCAGAAAAATGAAATTATCCAACATACTCCTTGTAGCAAGTACCTTTGTGACCGGACTATCTTTTGGTCAGGATGTAGAGGAAACATTTAACGGAACCCGCATTCTGAATGGTCATTCTACAGAGACAATCAAAGCGCGTATTTTACAGTTTCGCATTGAGCACCGGTTTGGTGATCTAGCTGGAGCGAATGGTGGTTTGCAGAATTTCTTTGGGTTTGATCAGGCAGCAGACATCCGATTCGCCTTCGAATATGGTATTACAGACAACCTCATGGTCGGTTTGGGACGAAACAAAGGTACTGGAAGACCGTACAACGCTTTGCTAGATGGATTCGTAAAGTACAGAGCACTTCGTCAGAACAAAGAGAAGAAGATACCTGTGAACCTAGCCATTTTGGGAACTTCAACCATGAGTTATGCCAAGGCTGCAGACGATATCAATTTGGTACAAAGCTACCCCGAGTTTGCGCATCGAATGGCGTATTCCGCGCAGATTAACATTTCCCGAAAATTTGGAGAGCGCCTTTCGGTAGCCCTAATGCCAACCTATGTGCACAGAAATTATGTGGCTGCGGATGACGTGAACGGTCTCTTCGCATTGGGAGCTGCGTTCAATTATAAATTCACCAAAGGAATTGGAATCATTGCGGAGTATTATCCAACATTCCATGATTCGTCTTTAAGAACTGAGTTAACCAACAGTCTGTCTGCGGGAATTGAGTGGACAACCAACGGTCACAACTTTAAAGTCGTTTGTACTAATTCAAGAGGATTTACTGAAACCCAATTCATTCCTTACACGTACTCTCGTTGGATTGATGAGGACGCGGACGGGAACAACGTTGTTGGGCAGTTCCGATTAGGATTCAGTATTTCAAGAAATTTCAATTTATGAGAGTTACATACATTATCGCCGTAATAGCTATTCCCATTGGGTTTATTCTTTCTTGTAAATCGGATAAATTGGGTGAGCAAAATCCGGATTGTCCGACGGAAATTTCATTCAGTTCTCAAGTTCAACCTTTGATTCAAACCAACTGTTCAACAAGTGGTTGTCACGCAACTCCCGGGCCGGGAAAACCAGCATTAAATTCTCATGCTGAAATTTCAGCCAACGCTTCGCAGATAAGAAACGTCATAAATAAGAATCCGGGCGATCCGAACTTTATGCCATTAGGCGGACAAAAGCTTGCAGACAGTTTGATACAGCAATTTGAATGCTGGATTGATCAAGGATTACAAGATAACTAAAGAGTAAATAAGCAATCAAATAATACAAACACGACTATGAAAAAAAACTACTTTCTGATTGGATTGGCGGCTGTCTCCATGGGATTTTTTGCATTCCAAAATGACTCGCAAATGGCAGAATCCGGTATCACTACTGCGCTTAAGCACAGATTTAGTGGAGGTGTGAACGCAGCCTTGACAGGAGCGCCAGGAGAATCTGCTCAGGCATGTACACAATGTCACCAAGGAAGTACTTTGGATGGCTCACAAGAGAATAGCTTTGTTCTTTTGAATGCGTCATTACAACCCGTAACATCATACAACCCAGGAGATACGTACCAGGCAACGATTCAAATGAGTTCTAACCCAACGAAAAAAGGATTCTGTGCTACGGCCTTGGACCCATCGGACAACATGGCAGGAGCGTTCACAGGAAGTGGAATTGGGGGAACTGTTGACTTCAGTTCAGGTGGTCGTGATTATGCAACGCATACATCTACAAGTAATACAGACCAACAAACAGCTTGGATTTGGACGTGGACCGCACCAGCATCGAATGTTGGAGACGTAACATTCTATATTGCAACAAACTCTGCTAATAACGACGGTGGAACTACTGGAGACATGATTTACTTGTCGCAGCACACTGTTGGTTCTGTTGCGAGCGTAAATGAGCAAGAAGAGTCGTTGAACTCTTTTAACGCAGGTTACAATCCTTCGGCAAATGCTATCACAGTTGATTTCACTTCGCTTTCATCAGGTGTTATGTCATTCAACTTGGTGGATATGAGTGGAAAGTCTGTTTATTCCAAATCAATGTTGAACGCAGAAGTTGGTGTGAATGAGCATACAATCGAGCTTCCATCGTCTATTGAAAATGGAATTTATGTCGTGAACTTCTTCGTTGGAAACAACCCAATGTCGGCAAAAGTTTTGGTACAGAAATAAGAATTTTCTACAACTACTTTATGAAATATAGAATCCCGTCTTGGAAGAGGCGGGATTTTTTTATTGGTGTATTGGTTTAACTATAAAAGATCGGGAGAATACTTGAAATTTCCTAGTGTTTTAACATTTGGTAATTAGACATTTGCCTAATTGCCTAATTGCCTAATTGCCTAATTGCCTAATTGCCTAATTGCCTAATTAGATAATTGTACAATTGTCTTAATGTACAATTTTTGAATTTCCAAATTGTGCATCAATCCAACCGGTTCGCCACTGCCTTCTCAATCCGGTCAAAAAACTGGTGCGGCAAATACGTCCTCCATTCAATGGTATCCATCTCCCCGCCCATAATAAAATACTGATCCACTCCAACGGCTTGCATTTCGGCTTCCACATGTTCATGAAAGTTGATCATTGCCACCCAGCCTTCGCCAATATCATCGATCCATTCCTCGTAATAACATTCATCAGATCCGTGGAAATTCAGCACGTTCTCGCCAATCAAAATGAATTTGTCAATGCCTTCCTGAATAAGCGTATCAATGATATCCCGCTTCAAAATCATGATGTCGTTTTCAATCGCATCGTTCCATTCGCCAATCATTTCAATCACGGCGTATCCCGCGTGATAATCGGCGTATAAAATTTTCAAATAAAGCGTAGGTGAGCCAATGTGATCCCACTGCGGATGAATGAGGTAATTGTACACGCGATTGCCAAATTCAAACTCGCTGTATTCGCGCTCATAAAACGGCGATTGCAAATCTTCAGAAGCAACGTACAAATTCCTCCAATGGTAATATGGTTCAATCGTATGCACGGTACAAAGGTATTCCAACAATTCGGATTTTTTGGCATAATTAATGCTCTAAGATTCCTTAAATTTATAACTCAAATCTTCAGTCATTACCTATGTTAAAGAAAATCAGCTTTTTCGCACTAGCCGCACTAATTTTTGTTGGATGTAGCTCAGATAAAGAGGAGAAAAAAGAACCACGCAGTTTTAAAGACTCCGTGTACGCATTCGTGAATACGCAACCGAATATTGTTGGGTATGGACGCGCTGATGTACGTACCATTATGGATGAAAGTAACATCGAGAAAGTGGGTGTTTTTGATCTTTTTGTGGCAGAAACGTACCGTGAAATAAAAACGCAAGTCGATGCGAATTCTCCCGTGTATTTCGCTACAACAACCACGGAGGGACACACGGACCTGACAGTTTATGCCATGTTTAAGTTGAAAAACAAGAAGAAATTTGTGACCGACTGGACAAACATGGGCTATGAGTTCAAAGAGCATAATGGTATTACATACGCTGAAGATGAAGGCTATGTTCTGTCTGCAAAGGACAATACCTTAATGGTTATTGCTGCACCGGGAGATTTTGACGGGAAAAAACTCGTTTCGCAAGCGTATAAGTCGACTGAGGGTAAGATAGCTCCTGATTGGATGAAAAAGCAGTTGGAAACAAAAGGTGACTTCGTGATGCACATGAATATGGATGAATTGAGAGCGAACGATCGAAATCTAGCCTTGCTGCCCTCAGGAATAGAACTGGATTTCACTTTGAATTTCGCGAAGGGAATGATGGAATTTGAGGCAGTTATGAATGATTTCGACAAACTGAAGTCTCAATTGAATATGGAAATGACTGATGAGCCTATCATCACCAAAAAAGTCACAGACGAACAAGGCAACATCGTTTTAGCGATGCAGCTAAGTGCAAAAAGTCAACTGATGGATATGGTGGGAATGAATGCCGACGAATTATCCCGAAGAATTAACAGTGTTCCAATGATGCTGGACGATGTAGAGGCTACTTTGACAGTGAGTAATATGAACGACACGGATCAAGTAACAATGCCATCCGGTAAAAAGATGGGCGGGCAATACATGGAAATGTTAATTAACTTGGATGCCCTCATGGGAACCATGCCGAAATTTGAGGAACAGAAAGAATACTGGAGCAAACTTGACTATGCAACCTTGTCGGTAACGAAAGAGGGAAAATTGAAAGCAACTATTAAGACAGACGAAGAAGGTCAAAACTTTTTAGCAACAATATTCATGAGCGTTGATGACTTCCTCAATAACGGAGGATTAGCGATGCTGATGACTATGTAATTAAATCAAAATAATGGCGAAGGAAAGAGAAGATTGGAACGAGTTGACGCCAGAAGAAACGCGTGTGATTATCAATAAGGGAACAGAAATGCCCTTCACTGGAGAGTTCAATGGATTTAAAGAGAAGGGAACCTATATCTGTCGACAATGTGAAGCAGCGCTATATCGATCTGAAGATAAATTCAATTCAGGATGCGGATGGCCGTCTTTTGATGACGAAATTGAAGGTGCAGTAAAACGTGTGCTCGATGCCGATGGAAGAAGGGTAGAAATTGTATGTGCAAATTGCGATGGTCACCTTGGACACGTTTTCGAAGGAGAGCGTTTTACAGAAAAGAATACGCGTCACTGCGTAAATTCAATTTCGATGAAATTTATCCCGCATGAATAATTGGTTATCCAAGTCATTCGTAATTGTCGGTTTAATTTTAGTAGGCTGTTCCTTTCATCGTGGTAGTTTGGAGTCGAGTTCTTCAGACGAACCTGTGGAACATGTTGATATGGCAATGGGAGTTTCAACGACGGTAAAAGTCTTTGGAATAGGAAGTACGAACAAGGATGCCTTGATTCAAGAAGCGCGTCAAAAAATGATCATCAATCGACCTTTAGAGAACGATGAAGTGTACGGTCAAATAACCACAGATGTCAAAAACACTTGGTTTCTATTTGTCAATAAGCAAAAGGTAACCATGACAGCCGATATTGTTATTCCAAAAGAAGACCCCTCAACTCCAACATATACACAGAAATATTTAGAGCAACTTCAATATGGTCAGTCCATTTATGACACCTTGTTTCAAATAGGTGACACAGTTATTATCGACTTAACGACCAAAGCTGAAGTGATTGGATATGAAGGAAGTGAGGGGCAGAAACTACGTGTTCAATTTAATTCTAATTCCGGTAAGCTTAAAAACAAGGTGGTTCGCGCCCAAGGAGCATTTGTCATCGTGAACAACTATGACGGAAGCAGAGAGGTAAAAGAGGAAATGGGCAAAGGAAAAATAATTGCATTTGGTGTAAGTAAAGACCTCTACAGAGGAAAGGACGGTCTCAATTACAAATATTCTAGCAATTAATTCGACGCACCTTTTGCACGTTCGTGCACAATCAATCCTGATGCGCAGTTGAGAATAATTTCAGCGTCTTTCTTCACCATGTCGTTCAGAATTAACTGAGAGGCCAATGCCAGCTGTGTGTAGTTTTGCGAGTTATTTCCAAAGTTCGCCGCAGAATTGATCCACATGTTGGTAATGAGTTCTTGCCCTCCTTCTTCCGGAGCAATTTTATTCACAACTGCTGCCACATTATACGATCCGGCATGATACACGTGCAGCACGAACAAACGGAACCAAAGATCATTTTCTGAGTATTCCAACGCATGTGCATCCAAAATTCTGCGTGCTTCAGGAATGCAAATCTTCTTTATCAATTGTGAAGCGCCATAAGCACTTCGATCAAAGTCCTCACGCTCATCTGTGTAACGATTAACAGTCAAACCTTGCGCACGTGCTACTTTTGGCATCAACTGGAACGGTCCGTAAGCACCCACACGTGATTTTTTCATTTGACCAGGACTTTCAATCAACAATATGGCCTGCGCATACCACGGATCTACGTCATTCAACTCAAATGCTGCAATTCCGCGAGATAATTGAGGATAAACAGCATCAAACTGATAAAAGTGATTTTTCCCAGTGGTAACAAAAATACGATCTTCCGAGGTCAAACCAAAGTGAGTTCGAACACTATCACGATAGGAATCCTTTTCAGCATCTGTCTGCGCGTTCCAGTCCTTATTGCTCATTATAGCAAATACTTGTCGCGTTTTCGCCACGTTCACAATGCACGAATCAGGACTCAATGCCATAATTTGACGCCAAAAATTTGGGTGTGCCAGCTGGTCCCATCCCTCATTAATTATTGGGTCGGCACTAACAATGACAGAAAGACTGTCACCAGCTTTTACTTCAATTTTATCGGAGTCCCAAGGAGATTGTCCGTAGGCTAGTGTGAGCGTTGTGAACGCGAGAAATGTAAGGAGAATACGCATTTTTGTTCGATTGTACTGCTAAAATAACGCCAATCTCGGGTGTTTTGTTACAATTCACAGGAGCTAATCCACAGCATATCGTTAAAATCGCCTAATTTTAACGGTAATTGTAGGTTCATGCAGGTTCTTCGACTCATTTTGGGAGCTCCCATTATTATACTGGTTAAAATTTATCAATGGATCATTAGTCCGTTGTACCCAGCGACGTGTCGTTACACGCCCACCTGTTCTTCTTACATGATTGAAGCCATCCGAGTTTGGGGTCCGCTGAAAGGATCGTGGTTGGGATTGAAACGAATTGCTTCTTGTCATCCTTGGGGTGGTCACGGACATGATCCTGTTCCTGAACGAAAGAAGAAGTCTTAAAGTACCTCTCGGCTCCGCTTTGCTTCGCTGGAGCTTCTCCTTCATAGCTAGCATTTGGCTCTACTCCGCAAACCGCAGCAAAGTCCTTTTGGAAATCAACTCATACGCCATGACACCTAACAAAATGAGGTACTCAAGCTGAATCAACCAAAAGAAAGTATCCGAACCTTTGGACCAATATCCATAAGCGGCGTAGGTGATAAAAATGAGCCCACTCCATACAATTCCAAAGGAAAAACGAGTGAATATGGACAAGCCCAAAATCGTAATTACATACCAAGGATGCACGGTTGTGGCGAAGAGATAATAGACTGTCAACCCGAAAATCATGTAATTCAACATTGAAACGAAATCCCGTTTCCCACCAAAAAAGGCAAGGCATAATGTAATGAACATACCCATTTTCGAAAGGTTTTCGCCATAAATATCTGTTCGGAACCAGCCGTAAATATCTTTTCCGTATTGGAGATAATGATAGTACAAGAATGAGTTGAACTCGAATGCATGAAAGTATAAGTCGAGACTGTTCAAGAAGTTCATGTAATTGTCGAGGCGCAAATAAACAATTGCCAGTAAAACGACAAAGATTCCCGTTGCGCTATATACGAAAGCACTCTTCTGCCAGCCAAGGTAGCGCAGTAAGAACGGTAGTAATACCAGCGGAATAAGTTTTACATGGATTGCGAATGCAAGAAATAACGCTGCCCAAATCCATTTTTGTTGGATGAGGAAATACAACCCAATGACAAAGAAAGAGAGCATGACTCCCTCAAAGTGCACATTGCCCATGGTCTCTATCAACCAAAGCGGATTCAATGCAAGAATGAACATTTTTTTGCGCGACAGCCGGAAATGCTCCAAAATTTTCAGTAGGTACCGCAACCCGATAATTTGGGTAATGAAAATCAAGGATTTCAACACGATAAGATTCACCGTTACGGAGTTTGAAAATGCATTGGCAATAACAAAATACCCCTGATTGATGGTCGGATAGCACGTGTAATGGCGTTGAGATAATTCCGTTATTCCGCTGTACAATTCTTGCATGTAAGGGGCAGACTTATACTCGTCCTGAAGAATCAGATCTTTTGGAAGATGGTCGAATGGATTTTTTCCGGTCCAAGTTATTGCTCCATCCCAAAGGAAACGATAGTAGTCGGGAGATAAGTTCGGAAGGAAGAAAAAAGCCGTGAGATGCGCAATCAGTCCTACGCCGATGAGGTAGTTAAACGAAACATTTTTTTTGTAGAGTAGGAGAACATATCCAAGGAAACTACCTCCGTACAGGGTGAAGAGCACAGTTGTGTTTGCACGACCCACCCAAGAGAACAGCGCCCCAATGAAAACAAGATAAAGTAATGAGATGAAATGCGTTGACCAAGAATTGGTGCCTGCATTCATTACCCTTTCGCTTTACGACCGTATAATTCGCCGAGTGAATAGAAGAATACCAAGCCGTAACCAATGGTCAACATCAAGTGGAACGGAACCATTCCGATATCGCCATAAATTGCACGGTTGATGGTAGTGAACCCAAACAACAAGAACAGCAATCCTTCTCCAATATTGAGGATGGAAATACTTTTCTTATCATATTTATTTCCTTTGAATTCGCTCTTCACGTTTACGTTGAATTTCGGCGTTCTAACAAACGAACTCTTGATGCCCAAATATCCTTCCAGTACTGCCACGGTATTGTTCAAAGCCAAGCCCATGGATACAATTAAGAATTGGAAGAAGCGTGCTACAAATCGAATAATAGAAAGAGGAATGTTCGATGTTTTATCACGGTATGCATGCCAGTAATAGAACATCAAGAACAGAGTACTTGAAAGGAAAATCGCTCCCCAAACAAGGAAGGAATTCAGGTCAGAAAAGCTATCCTTGATATGCAAAATAGGCAAACTCAAAAGTGAAAGAAGCAAGATAAAGATGAAAACAGATGAGTTGAACAAATGCGAGAGTCCGTGAATACGATCTGAGAAACGTACTCCTTTCGCTGTGATGATCGTTTTCCACATCTTCACAAAACACTCGGCACCTCCTTTCATCCAGCGGTGTTGCTGACTTTTCAAAGCCGACATAGTAATAGGAAGTTCAGCCGGAGCAATAACGTCCTCCAAGTATTGAAAACGCCACCCTTTCAACTGAGCACGATAACTCAAGTCCAAGTCTTCTGTCAAGGTGTCGTGTTCCCAACCTCCAGCGTCTTCAATACATTTTTTACGCCATACTCCACCTGTTCCATTGAAGTTGATGAAGTGTCCGGAAGCATTTCGTCCGCCTTGCTCAATTGCAAAGTGACCGTTCAAACCAAAGGCCTGAAGCTCGGTTAAAATAGAATATTTTTTATTGATGTGTCCCCATCGTGTTTGTACCACTCCGACGTTATCATCTTGGAAGTAAGGCATTGTTTTTTGTAGGAAGTCTTTCTCCGGAACGAAGTCAGCATCAAAAATGGCAATGAAGTCACCTTCTACACGATCCATGGCAGCGTCCAACGCACCAGCTTTGTAACCTACACGATCTACACGGTGAATGTGTTGAATGTTGACTCCTCGTGCAGCAACTTCTGCTACCTTCTTCGCAATAACTTCTACGGTTTCATCGGTGGAATCATCCAAAACTTGAATCTGGAACTTGTCTGCCGGGTAATCGAATGCCGCGACAGTTTCAATGATTCGCTCAGCAACGTACAACTCGTTGAACATGGGAAGTTGAACGGTAACTTTTGGCGTTGTCTCGGGATCATAAATAGGTTTCTCTTCTTCAATTTTACCGTGTTTCTTACGGTACTTGTTGCGCACGTATGCAATGGCAAGTGATAATTGAAGAATACTGTAGAACAAGATCAATAGAAGACATGCAAAGTAGAAGATCACAATAACTTTACTTACCCAATGCGACCAAAAGTGCTCCTGTCCGTATGCGTCTCCCCAATCTAACAACCATGATACTTTACGCCCCACCTCCAAGTCACTTTGGGTGTAGCCATTAAGGTCTTTTTCAACGAGTTTAATCTTTGCTTCTTTCTTACGATAGGTTTTGTCGACTACCTCAAGCTTGTGCTTTCCTAATGGAACATCTCTGAAAGTATATACTCCGTTTTCGTTGGTTTTGGTTTCTAGAACAGACGCGTCTTCCAGCACCAATTGCAAGTCTACATTTTCGAGTGGTTTCTCCGTTTTGGTATCAATAATGGTTCCCTTAACGTATTTAACGTTCTGACCAAAAGAGGTCATCGCCATTAGCACGAAAATCAATGTAGCAGCAATTTGCATTATAAGTGTGTTGGGTTTTTGGAAAATGTGTCGACGCATCTTTCGTTAAAAACGGTACTTAAAAACCGCAAATATAATCTTTATTCCCGCAAGTATGGTCCCTTTTACCGTGCCACTTACTTTCGAAACTCCAATGCGTTTGCGGTATTTCACTGGAACTTCGCAGAATTTCATTTTGTGTTTCGCCGCTTTGATCTGCATTTCTATCGTCCAACCATAGGTTTTATCAGACATTTTGAGCTTTTCTAATGCATCTGCTTTGATGGCACGAAAAGGTCCCAAGTCAGAAAATTTGGCACCATAGAAAATACGCATAAGTTTCGTAGCGAGCCAGTTACCGAATACTTGTTGCGGGGTGAGAGATCCTTTTTCGCGTTTACCGAGTACGCGCGATCCAATGACCATATCGTGATCATTTTCCAAAATCGGTCGGACAACGTCAATAATTTCCTCGGGATAATCGGAGTAATCGCCATCTAAAAAAACGACAATTTCGGTTTGCAACTCCCTTGACTTCTCGATGCCTTTCAAACAGGCCCAACCATATCCTTTTCGAGGTTCGTCCATCACGATGGCACCGGCGTCGCTTGCTACCTGAACCGTATTGTCTGTTGAATTATTGTTCACCACAATTACGTGAGCAACCAAGTCCCGTGGGATGTCACGAACAACTTTTCCGATGGATTTTTCCTCATTAAAAGCTGGAATAATAACGGAGATGATAGGTGTGTTCATTGGATAATTTGGGGCAAAGATAACGAAAGAAAGACGCTAGATGCTAGACATTCAGACACTAGAATGTATGCGAATGCCTTCAATGATTATCCAGTGTCTATAAATGTAATTTCACCCCATCTTTCGTTACTTCTAGCGGATTTGGCTCGAAGCGTCCTTCCTCAGGTCCGTTTTCTAGTTTTAGCACACCGCGCGGACATACTGCCGAGCAGATTCCACATCCAACGCAGCTAGCGCGAACGATGTTTTCTCCTTTTTGAGCGTAGGCACGAACGTCGATTCCTTGTTCACAGTAAGTGGAGCAATTTCCACAAGAGATACATTGCGCACCGTTGGTTGAGATTCGGAATTTTGATTTGAAGCGTTGAAACAATCCCATGTAGCCAGCCATCGGACAGCCGAATCGGCACCAAACGCGGTTACCGAGGATAGGGTAAAAGCCAACACCAATCACGCCAGCAAAAGCAGCGCCAACGAAAAATCCATATGTGGTTTTAATCGCTTTGCTGTCAAGGTAAAAGATGTCCTTGATACCAGTAAAATATCCGACAGATAAAAGAATAAAGATGACTCCTGTAATGATGGCGGCAACAAGAAGAATCTTGTTTTCATACTTTCGACTTAGCCAAAAGAACCCAGCGCCAAAACCAAGCAATAGCAGACTGATGAATATGTAGAAGGGTGTTTTCGTTATGGTTGCGAAGCCAATGTGATATTCTCTTCCACTGAAATACGGCCACAAGGCAGCTACAGTCATGATTAAAACGAAGACCATTACGGAGTGAACCACCCAGCGCTCAATCTTCCAAGCTGATTGTTTTTTGGAGGATAACTGGCGAAAGCTATCTCCAGCAGTTTCAGCTAATCCACCACAGCCACAGACCCATGAGCAATACCATCGTTTACCTACATAGTATGTGAGTACCGGGGTAACGATTAAGAAAAGTATGATCCCCCAAAAGAAAAAGAAAGTTCCAGAGAAACCACTTTTACTCATGGCGTTCAGTTGACTGGATTCTACGAAGTAGTAATTCAAGGGCCAAACGTTTTTCATGTCCTTTCCAAAATATCCCTGCGTTTCTACGAAGGCTTCCAAAATGTAGGGTAGCGAGTACGCGAAAATCAACTGGAAGAACATTACGGAAATAGTTCTAATTAATTGATAGCGATTGTGCCTGTACTTTACAATGAACTTGAATCCCAAGAATAGAATGAGGAAAGTGTATACAGATCCATACACGAACCATTTAGACGCAGGACCTCCAGTAAATAGATAGGAGAGAGGATCAAACATGCGAACCAACCCTTCTAGTGAGGCATCAAACCAATATAGTTGAATGTAAAACAAGGTTAAAACAATCGCAGCAATCCATCCGAGAATTCCACCGTTAGATAGCGAGTTGAAGTAAACATGGTTGTTTTTGATGCCTGCTGTATGTTTTGCGTATGTAGCGTAGGTGTAAATGACTATTCCCAACGCCATTAATCCCATGCTGAGCCAAAGAAAAAGGATGTCGTTGGCAGATACAGATTCAAGAATTCGGGTCCAAATATCGTTTTTCTTAGGATTTACAAACATTCCTGCAACCCAAGCTATAGCCATGATTAGAAAGCCTGAGGCACCTACAACAAGTCCTAACTTTTGTCCGAGGCTTGTTGCGTTAAAATGAATGGTGCGAAAGGGGGCGAATTGTTTCTTCATAAAGAGATAAATCCCGCCCAACATGAAAGCAAATGATAACAAAATGATGGGTTCACCCAAATGTGTCTTAGTAACACTTTTTCCTTCTAAGGTTCCTGTCCATACCAACTCCAAAAGTCCGATGACTCCCAATACAAATAGTGCAATTCCAACTTTATTAAGCGCCGACAGTTTTTGCGTCTCAGCGCCTGCTAATGAATAATTCGTTTCTGCCATAATCTACTTAGCTATAAGGGTTTGCCACCATTTCGATTTTTCCAAAACGATGTTGGTATTGAATTCTTTGTTGAATTGTGCGATGACCGCTTCTTCGTATTTGTTGTAAAATTCCGGGTCGAAATTCGCCGCCTTGAGATTTTTCAAAACGGTTTCCATCGTTGCTCCTTGCAACAACCACTCGTTGAACAATTGGTGCCGTAATCGAATTCCGAAATTGTTGATTCCTATGAACTTCATTGTGTCGGTTTCGAAGACAAAGTGGAGTAGGACCTCGTTCTTCTTGTCTTCAAAAACAAATTCGCTTTGTCCATCTTTCAAATGATTGTAGACCATTCCGTACGTCTGATACTCCACGTCGAAGAACTTAGCTGAATTGAACCAATGTCCCGGGTTGTATTCCGTTCGTTCTCCAGTGATCGTTTTCGCAACTGTTTCGCCCATGAACTTTCCGGTGTACCAAACTTGCTCAATAGGACGACGTTCGGGAAGGGGTTCTTTGAATTGAGCACAATCACCAACGGCATAAACATCTTTCACATTCGTTTCCATGAAGCGATTCACGAGAATTCCCCGGTCGGTTTCAACTTCGGCACCTTTGAGGAAATTAATATTGGGAGAAACTCCTGCGGTCAATCCTACAAATTGGCATTCGATGCGTTCTCCTGATTTGGTGATCACTGCGCACGCTTCTCCGTTTCCATTATCAACGATTTCCTCCAATTCTTCCGAATAGTGCATGTTCAATCCGTGATGTTTGTCCATGTGCCTCATAATCATTTGAGCGTCACGCTTGGGTAAAACATTGTCCCAAAAGTGTGATTCCCGGACAAGGAAGTGAACATCAATATTCCGGGACAAGAACATCTCCGCGAGTTCAATACCAATCAGTCCGCCACCGACAATCACGGCAGTTTTCAATCCAGCACTGCACTTTTCCACATATTCTAAATCTTGTTTCGAATACAATCCACCGACGCGCTGTAAATCTTGTCCTTTCCAACCAAATTTGTTCGGTTTGGACCCCGTGGCTAAGACAAGCGAAGTATAGCTGATTGTTTCTCCGGAATCAAGGTGCAATTTCTTTGATGAGGTATCCACCTTTTCAACTTTTGCTTGCTTCAACTGAATTCGGTTTTTCTCCCAAAAATGAGGCTCGTAAGGCTGAGTATGCTCAAACTTCATGTGTCCCATGTATACATACATGAGTGCCGTTCTTGAAAAGAAAAACTTGGATTCTGCAGAGATGATCAGGATTTCCTCATCACAACGTTTGCGAATATATCGCGCGGTGGTGACGCCGGAAATTCCGTTTCCAATGATAACAATCATGTGGTAGCGTTTTGGAATTTAGACGAAGTTGCTTAACAGTCATTACGACATTCGTTCTTCAAAATACAAAAAGGGATGAAAAGTATACTGGTAACCTTTTTATTTTTCAGGTAAATAGTGGAAAGTAGCAAATGTTTACACAATAAAAAAGCCGCTGATCATTGAAAATGAATGCAGCGGCTATCCTATTTTTTCTTAGAAGGTTACTTCCAAACGCCACGATTTGAGAATGCTTCGATTCTCGCATCAATTCGTTTTTCAGGAGCTACCTTTTTTAATTCGGCAATGTGTTTTTTGATTTCTTTCTTGACAATCTCGAAGGTTCCTTCATGATCTCGGTGGGCACCACTTTGAGGTTCTTTGATCACCCCGTCAACAATTCCCAATTTTTTCATATCCTTTGATGTCAACTTTAAGGCTTCTGCAGCCGTTTCTTTGTACTCCCAAGATCGCCATAGAATAGACGAACAAGATTCCGGAGAAATTACAGAATACCAAGTGTTTTCCAACATGAGAACGCGATCACCGACCCCAATTCCTAAGGCTCCACCCGAAGCGCCTTCACCAATAATGATACAAATTACTGGCACTTTCAAACGCATCATTTCGTAAATATTGCGGGCAATTGCTTCACCTTGTCCACGTTCTTCCGCCTCTAATCCAGGGAATGCCCCAGGAGTGTCAATGAAAGTAACGATGGGTTTGTTGAACTTCTCCGCCAATTTCATTAAGCGCAATGCTTTTCGGTATCCTTCTGGGTTTGGCATTCCAAAGTTTCGGAACTGACGCATTTTCGTGTTTACGCCTTTTTGCTGACCGATAAACATAACGGTTTCGCCATCCAGTAATCCGAAACCACCAACCATGGCTTTGTCATCTTTTACGTTTCGGTCTCCGTGCAATTCTTGAAATTTCCCTTCAGTAATTGCATTGATGTATGCCAGTGTGTAAGGTCTATCTGGGTGACGCGATAACTGAACACGTTGCCATGGGGTTAGTTTGGAAAAGACTTCTTTCGTCTCTTTGGTTAGCTTTTTCTCGAGCTCTGTGATCTTATCGGACATGTCCACCTCCGTGTTCTCACCGATCTCCTTCGTTTGAAGAATTTTCTCTTCCAACTCCTTCAACGGTTCCTCAAAATCGAGATATGTAGCCATAATTTTGTTTCTAAATTGAGGGGCGAAAGTTAAGAAAATTGTTTCGTTGTCCTACTTTTGCAATATGATATTATTTCCTCCGGCGAAGGTAAACCTTGGACTAAACGTACTATACAAACGCGATGACGGCTATCATGAAATCAAGTCATGCATGGCCGAAATTCCTTTACACGACATTCTAGAGGTTTTAAAAGCGGATACTTTTGAGTTTCATCAAACGGGCTTGACTGTGGATGGAGATATGGAGTCGAATTTGTGCGTAAAGGCCTATCGTTTGATGCAAGAACGCTACGATGTTGGGCCAGTTTACCTTCATCTGCGAAAAATCATTCCGATGGGTGCTGGCTTGGGTGGAGGCTCTTCTGATGCAACTTACGTTCTTTTGGCGTTGAATGAATTGTTCGAACTGAAATTGGATGATGCCACTTTAGAATCTTTGGCGGCTGAACTCGGAAGCGATTGTGCGTTTTTCGTTAGAGGTGGTGTGCAGATGTCGGAAGGAAGAGGAGAGGTATTGCGTCCGATGGATATTTCGCTTGAAGGATATTTCATGAAATTGGTGTACCCTTCATTGCATATCGGAACTGCAGAGGCATATGAAAATGTTGTGCTCAATGCCGATGTTTCAGGCTACGAATCGCTGGTACAAAAGGATTTTTCCGGATTGGTTAATTCTTTCGAGCAACATGCTTTCACAAAGTTTCCGGAGCTGAAATCAATCAAACAATCACTCCTAGATGAAGGCGCTTTTTACGCAGCAATGTCCGGTAGTGGATCGAGTATTTTTGGCTTGTTTCGAGAAAAACCTACTCAAAATGATAACGAAAACATTTGGGTAGTTTTGATGTAATGACCATCGTACCCCAAACGCCCTTTTGTCTAGTTTAGCTCGGATTCATGCAATTGTTTCAGTAAAGTATATAATGGATAAATCCATATTTATAGTTAATTAACAATCATCACGGTGGAATAGTTTTAGATTAGAGCAAAAACAATTTTATGATAAAAAGCTACTTAATCGCCGGAATCGGCTCATTAGTCGTAGGAACTTCTTTCGGTCAATCTCTTTCAGCAAGCGACGTAAATCCAGTGGTAGGAGACATGTTCGATTACGTTCAGTCTTCATATGCATCACCTGGAAACTCGGGAGCTGGACAGACTTGGGATTTTTCTACCGTAACGCAGTCTACAACAGGAAACATCAATTTTATAGCGTCTAACGGTACTTTCCCGCAGGCGAATATTATTCAGGATGATCCTAGCGGAGGTCAGATTCACCAAGACGTTTCAAATAGCGGGATGTATATTTGGGGGATTGAAAGTGGGGGGATTCCCATTACCTACTCAGATGCAATGACGTATTTGGAATATCCATTAGCCGTTGGGAATTCAGGAAATGATACCCACCTAGCAACTTTTAATAGCGGAGGAATAGACTTTACAAGAGCTGGAACTTCAACTTGGAATACAGATGGTTCAGGCACGGTTATTACTCCACAGGGAACATTTACAGATGTTGTTCGCGTTCATATCACTCAAGATTATACTGATACTTTTCAAGGGGGAACAATCGATTACGACGTCGATATTTACGTATGGTTAAAGGCAGGTATTCACTACCCAGTGGCCTCTATGACGGAATTCACAACCATTCAAGGCACGCAGCAATACGGTACGTATTTGACTGGAAATGTAGAATTACTTGAGAATACAGCATCACCAATTTCAGTATTTCCAAATCCGGCCAGTGATAATCTTCACGTGAATGGCGAAAAAGAAATTGATCAATTAGTTCTGTATGATCTAAGCGGAAATATTGTTACGACTTCAGCGTCAACATCTATGGATATTTCGGGATTAGACTCTGGTGTCTATCTTATGGTTGCTGTGTACAGTGATGGTAAGAAATCGAAAGCTGTTAAGACAGTTAAAATGTAATTGACACATTTAAATGTACACATAAGAGGGGGCAGTTTGCTCCCTTTTTTGTTGAGTCAGATGCAGTTCGATTAGAATTTCACCCACTTCTTAGTAACTACGCCCGAATTTGATCGAATCATAACCACATAAGTTCCCGAAGGAAGATCAGCTACCTGTACCTCTTTGGATGTTTCGGAATTGACATTCACTAATTTCAATACCTGACCTTGCATGTTTAACAGACGAACCTCTTCCAATGGAACATCTGATCGGATGTGTATAATATCATTCCCTGGGTTTGGATAAAGGGCTACATTACTTGAACTGAACTCAGTAAGCGAAACGGAGCTGTTCGGATTGGCCTCGAAATGAAACAAACCTCCCAAATCTTGCCCCACAAACATATTGAGATTTCCGTCGTTATTGATGTCCTCTACCCAAAACGTGCTGTAGGCTTCTACGTTGATGTTCAAATAATTAGACGAGACAAGATGAAAGTCTTCTCCTGGGTCCAATTGTCCGTCAATGCTATCGTAATAGAAAAGAGTTCCATCGGCAGATCCCGCAAAAAGATGCGTAGTATCACCAATTCGGAAGAAGTGCGGTGATGCTAACGTGTTCGGATTGGATTGAGTTAAATCGATGTTTCCTAGAAATTCATTGGTCAACTCAAAGGAAGGCGCAGTGGAAGTTCCGATGTTTCGATAATACTCAATATGACCGTCTTTGGTACCGAGAAGTAAATCTAACAATCCATCGTTGTCCAAATCGAAAAATTGCGGATAAGCGAAGCCTTCCGTTTCAATTGGAGTGCCCGTATTGTCGTTAAATCCAGCTTGGGGCGTATTAAAAATGGCGCCGTTTCCTGTAGACGTATTCTCATAATATACCATCGACCCATCCTGCAGTCCCATGAGTAAATCTTCGTCAGTGTCACCATCAATATCTCCAAAAGTGGGGACAGTTCGCAGCCCGTAATTTTGCTGATCGAGGTCCAAGTAATTGTAATCGACAAAAGTGTACTCTGGTGCGTTGGCAGTTCCCGTATTTCGATAATAAGCGAAAGTACATTCTTTGCTTAGCGTAGGTATGTAGCGGAAATAGTTTGGAATGATGAGGTCCTTCAAACCATCTTCGTTTACGTCAAAAAGAATGGGAATGGTACCAGTTCCGTGTTCAATCATGTCCTTTTGGAAAAAGTTCGGGGAGTTGTACACGAAGTTCGGGTTGCTGTTGGTGCCCATATTTTTAAAGAAGCGCACACTTTCCTCGTTTTCGGAAATATTTCGTGCATTTGGGCAAACAAGTAGATCCTTCACACCGTCAAAGTCGACATCCAAAAAGAAGCCGGCTGGGAACAACTCAATATCTACCGGAGTTGTGTTGGAAGGAAAGAAATTGTCTTGGGAAATCATGGCAGAATTGGTGTTCGGTTGCGATCCACCATTGGTCAACAAGGTCATAGTTGGGTAACTCACATCGCCCAAGACTAAATCCATAACACCCGAATTATTAATGTCGATGGCAAGTAAAGTGGACCCCGCATGTTTTTTCGAGGCATTCGGATCGTTTGCTGGTTGCGCCGTTCTCAATGGATTTGGAATTCCTCCTCCCACACAAGGCACATCCTGATCGTTCAAAGAGATGACATTCGTATTGAAATCCTCACGAAACAGTCCCCAACATTGATTTTTTAATTCGTACTTCAGGGAATCAGGAATCCCATACAGCTCCATACTTTGGTTTTGATGGTACTCAACGGTCTCTCCTCCTTGGTTGAAAGTCAATATATCAATATCTCCATCACCGTCGACGTCCACAATTGCGGGGATATCGGCAGAGCTCACGTACAATTGACTCGGTCCATTAACGTACTCCGAATACAAAAGATTGGTAACTAGTTCCCATTGCAGTCCGTTTGTGGCATCTCCTACATTTCGGTAAATTTTTAATCCGCCAATCCCATAGGTCCAAAGATCTTTCCGGCCATCGTAATCATAATCAACTAAAGTGGCTCTGTAACGCATTTCTTGCGGGAAAAGACTTGCGGCGTTGTATACCAATTCGTAATAGGGCTGACCATTGTTTTCCTGAGAATATACACGAATGTTATCATTGCTTCTATCGAACACGAACAAATCCAAATCGCCATCGAAATCATAATCGAAATCGGCAATTTGAGGATAGTTCAATCCACCACCCCAAGCATTCGAAATTGGCTGTCCATTTCGTATCACAGGGATTGAATTGTCGAATTCAAAACCAAATTGACCAAAGGATACACTGCTGAAAAACAGGGTGCTTCCAAAAATAATCAGTGGTAAAATCTTATTTAGCATTCTAATAGTTACTTGCAATTGATCGTTCTCTCTTACTAAGACGTGGCAACCTTGCTATTGGTTTGACGGTCTTACTTGACAAAATACGTAATATGAAACAAACGCTTCTTATCCTTTTTTCGTGCTTTTCGTTATTCTCGTTTTCTCAAGATTCTGCATCGGTACTTTTTATTGGAAATAGCTACACGGCGTATAATAACTTGCCGCAAATGGTAGAAGATTTGGCCGCCTCACTCGGAGATGTTGTAGTAAAAGATGCTAATACTCCCGGCGGTGCTACCTTCGAAATGCACTCAAATAATGCGACCAATTACGCATTGATTAATAGTCAAGCTTGGGATTACGTTGTTTTTCAGGGGCAAAGTCAAGAGCCATCATTTCCAGATGCTCAGGTGAATTCTCAAACACTGCCGTATGTCATGGAGTTGGCTGATAGTGTATATGCTAGTAATTTCTGCACCGAGGTAATGTACTATATGACATGGGGAAGAGAGAATGGAGATCCGCAATGGCAACCAATTTCGACGTATGAGGGAATGCAAGCGCGATTGAGAAGTGCTTATTTACGGTTCGCAGATTCTGTTCAAGGCTCTGTTTCTCCAGTAGGAGTCGCATGGAAGCATGTTCGAGATAATTACCCGGGAATTCAGTTGTACACTGCCGATGAGTCGCACCCGAGCATTCACGGGTCGTATTTGGCAGCGTGTACTTTTTACACATCCATTTTTAGAAAACCTTGCACCGGTGCAACTTATACCATGGGAATAGACCCTACCATCGCAGGTCAATTACAGGCCGCTGCCGACTTCGTTGTTTTGGACAGTTTGGATCGCTGGAACCTTCACGATCAAGTTGCTCACACGCAAGCCGATTTTGGATTTACGGTTGGAGCCAACGGAGAGGTAAGTTTTGATAATCTCAGCACGAAAGCGCAATCATATTCATGGGATTTTGGCGACGGTCAAACGAGTTCCGATGAAAATCCTGTGATCACGTACAATTCAAATGGAACGTATACTGTTACACTAACTGCGACTAGTGAGTGCAACGTTGACATTATTACGTATCAGGTAGATGTTCAAACCGCGAGTTTGCAGGAAGGAGCCTTACAAATTGCAAGCCTGAAGTCTTTAGGTAATGGCAAGTTTGAAGTTATTTCAAATATAACTATTGAACAAATTGAGATTTCTGATGCTGCCGGGAACCGGATTCATTCGATATCCAATAATAGCATTGATTTGTCTCAGTGTGCCGCTGGACTTTACCTCGTTCGTGTTATGACAACTGTCGGTGAGGAGGTGTTTAAGTTGAGTCGCTAAATTCTAGCGAATCTCAAATAAATCTTCGTTCGATTTGCGAACCTTCTTTCTGAATTGAGCTTCATCTGCTTCGTGACGAAATCCAACAGGACAGGCGAGTGTTGCGGTTAAGTTCAATTCATCCAGGCCGAGAATTTCATTGTATGCCGATGGGACAAAACCTTCCATGGGTAGCGCGTCTACACGAAGTGAAGCACATGTATGCATGAGCTGACCTAGAGCAATGTACGTTTGTTTGGAAGTCCATGCGACGATGTCCTCGGTAGATTTATTCTTTATCGAATTCACGATTCCGTTGTGAAAACCAATCAAACTATTTGGGTCTGTGCCACGTGTAAGTGAAATCAGCTGTATGTATTTTGCAACATCCGCCTCAGATACCTTCGTGTAGGCGCAAAACACGAAAAGATGCGATGCATCCACCACCGGACGTTGACCATGAGAGGCCTCCATCAATGCTTCCCGAATTTCGGGATCGGTAATGATGAGTACTTTGTACGCTTGCAATCCGTATGAACTCGCCGAAAGTCGAATTGACTCTTTGAGAGTTTCCATTTGTTGTTCCGATAATTTTTTAACGGGATCAAACTTTTTGGTGGCATAGCGCCAATTGAGATCGTCGATTATTTGCTGCACTTGTAAAAGATTTCTACAAAAATACGAAGGAAGAGCGAGTTAGGAGTGGGTTTTATAGTAGGGAATCCGTAATAGGAATAAGCGCTTACTGCTTTTCCATTAGCACTTCGTTGATTTTCAGTAGGGAATCTAGGTTTATGGCACCAATGCTGTCCAATTCTTGCGGTTCCACGGTAGGAGGGAAGTACCCCATGGCAACTTTTTCAAGGGCTAATTCGGCTGCTAACTCCGCTTTTTCCTGCGATTGGAAATAATGGATGCCATTGACAGATGGAACAATTTTCTGATCGATTTGCATGCGAGCGCCTTTGTAAAGTTGGTACCCCCAACCTTGTCCTTCGGTTTCTACCGCACGATACGACCAATCGTTCTTGGTCTCTGACATCGTTTTTCCTTTTGTTGGCTTCGATGATTTCGATTCATCGGTGATTTCCTGAGAACAACTAAAGAGTAAAAATGTTAATGCGAAGAATGCGATACTTCTCATCACTTGAACTGAATTTTTTCGACGTGAACTTCACCCGAATGTTTACGCGTAAAGTAAGCAAGATACGTTCCTGATGGCAAATTTCCTCGCTCTACAATGTATCCGTGGGGCGTTTTTAGAATATTTGATGGAGAAACCGAAGTTTTTCCGTCCATTGAAACAATGTTCAAATCAAAATCATTGTACTCTGACTCGATGGTAATTTTATCGGTCGCCGGATTCGGATAGACTTTTACGTCAAGATCAGGAATTTCATCAACGTTGAGAATGCGCAAATAAGCGTACATGTCATCTTGGAAGGACCCATTGAAGCCTGTCCCTACAAACGCGAAATTATTTAAAAGGAAGACGGCTGCGTTCGAGCGCCCTGGGCCAGGATAATTGGCTCTTTGTACCCAAGAATCTGCATAATAGTTGTATTCCCACAAATCGTTTTTGTAATCAAAATTGATGTCTTCTCCCATGCAGATGAACCCTGATGGAAACTGCCCCCAGCCTACTGCGCCTTTCCTTGGTGTCCCTGGGAAATCTGTTTTCTGCGTCCAAGAGTCAGTGGAAGGTTCGTACTGCCAAAAATCAACGAGCATCACTCCGTCGTCACCAGTTCCTATGTATCCTTGATCGCCCATGCTAAACCCAACGGCTTCTTTTCTGGCTGTTCCTCCAAAATCGTTGAGTTGTGTCCATAAATTGGTAGCTGGATCATAGCTATACATGTCCTTCTGAAGTCCATTTGCATCAATTCCAGTGCCGATGTACGCAAGATCGTTGATTACAAATGAAACTGCTTGTCGTCTTGGAGAACCAATGAAGTTAGCGCGTTGTGACCACGTTTCCGTTGCAGGATCGTATTCCCACAGATCCCCAAAAAATGGATTGGTTGTTCCTTGTCCTAAACAGACATAACCTTTGTTATTGATAGCAAAAGAACAGGCGGAACCGCGTTCCAAACCATCACCGGAAAGTCCCCCAATGGATAGTTCATCGTCCCAATCGTCGGTCCAAAAGTCGTACGAGTACATTTTTCTTCGGAAGCCATCGTGGTCTAGACCTCCCATCATGTAGCCTTCGCCATTTAAAACAAAAGTGGATGCAACAGATCGTGGCTGACCGTTCACTGAGTCCTTAGTGGTCCAAGCGCCTTGCGAAAAACTTATGGTAGTTGCTGCACAAGCAAGTAGGGTTAACAGAATACGCATGGCTTATTGAATTGTAATGGATGAATTTGCTGTTCGATTTCCACTAGAAACCAAAATTCTGTACTGGCCGGAAGGAAGATCACTTACCGCTAGTTCATTCGTGTGTTGAACGGTGCGAACTTGCTCACCTAGCATATTAATCAACGCGATGGATTCTGCTTCGAATGACGATTTCACGTGAATCACCTCGCTCGCTGGGTTCGGATATACAGAGATTTCTAGCTCTTCCTCTTCCAGTCCTAACGTCCACATTGGATGGTATTCGTGAATACTCATTTTCTTACCGGACACTCCTTTTCCTGTTCCGACGTAAGCGCGACTACCGAGTACAAACGCTACGGCATTTTTTCGTGGGCTACCACCATATTCGGCGCGCACGGACCAAGAATTGTCAAATGGATTGTACTCCCATAGATCATCAAGCATTCCACCATTCGTTCCCATACAAACATATCCTCGATCAGCGATAGTAAACGTTACTGCACTTGCTCTTGCGCTTGCCGGTAAATCTGCACGCTGTGCCCATGAGTTGGTTGATGGTTTGTACTCCCACCAATCTTGGCGGTACAAATCTTGATCGGTACCAAGTCCTACGTAACCTTTTCCATCAACGGCAAGCGCTGATAATTGATAGCGAACTCCGCCTGGGAAACTTGCCATTGTAGACCAAGAATCTGTTGCAGGAGAGTACTTGTACATAGCAGCGGTGTAATTGTTGGGGCCGTGTTTTCCGGCTACAACGTATGCTTCATCATTCACAACAAAACAAGCACCGAAGTACATTCCTCCTCCATTGTTACCGGGGAAACTCGCTCTTGTCGTCCATGAGTTCGAAACTGGATCATACCGCCAGTTGTCACTCAATTTGGTCGCTCCGACATCTGTGGCATTGGCTGTATTCATTCCAGTGGTGATGTAGCCATAGTTTCCAATTCCGAATCCAATAGCGTTCCTGCGTTCTGAACCGGGAAGGTTGGCCATTTGCGTCCATGAATCTGTCAATTCGTTGTAGCGCCATAAATCTTTACGAACGATTTCCGCAGTGTCTACACCTGTACCTAAATAAGCTACACCATTCACCGTGAAAGCTACGGCACGTTCTCTTTTCAGACCGGTAAAATCATTCTTTTTGATCCACGAGTTTGGAACTGGTGGACTTTGACCGAAGGTGAATCCCGCGATCATAACAAATAGTATTAGTAGGGTTTGTTTCATCTTATTGGAAGATTAATTTTTTAGTTCCTAGGTAGTGCTCCTTCACTTGGATGTGTGCAAAATACTGACCTACTGGTAAGTTCTCGCGCTCAATTCTGATAGATCCGTTGTTGGATGTTAGTCTTTGTACCGTTTGTCCTGTAGCGTCTAAAAGGTCGACACTGAATTGATCGTATCCTTCTAAGTCAATAGTTACATGATCTATAGCTGGATTCGGGTACAGATTTACCTTTTCAAGACTTAGGTAGTCCGTGGATAAGTACAATTCTGAATCAAATTCCCAAAAATCGGCGAAATTGGTTCCGTTGGTTCCGGTTCCGCAGTAAGATCTGTCGCCAATTGAAAAAGCAGCACCAAATCTTCGACTTGTCCCTGGAAATTCTTCCAGCATTGTCCAAGTATTCAAGAATGGGTCGTATTCCCAAACTTCATCGGTCACATTTGAAAGTCCACCTCCGTAACCAGCGATAACATATAACTTACCACGTTGCGTAAAGTTCATGGAAGCGGCTGTTGCAATTCCCGGGAATCCGGCACGTAACACCCATTGATTGGTCGTTGCTTTATATTCATAGAACCCACCTGAAGTTCTTACGTATCCTTTTTCACCCAAAGAAAACGCACCCATCCAAGTGGAAAGTCCGAATGGAAGGTTCCCAAGATAGTTCCATGTATTGTTCGAGGTGTCAAATTCATACAAATTGCCTGATCGCATCGCGTAGCCCTTGTCTTCAATAACGAAACCTTCTGTGTTAGAAAAAGATTCAGGTGCTGTTGCGACGGTGGTCCAAGTATTTGTTTTTGGATCGTATCGATGTACATCAGGATCATTAAATGCACCTCCAGTGATGTACGCGTAATCGCCAATCCCTAATGTTAGAACACCGTAGTTTCCGGCTGAGGTTCCGCCAATGTAGTCGGCTTTTTGCGTCCATGCGTTAGTTGATGGGTCGTATTCCCACCAGTCTTTCAATACAATATTGACGCCAGTACCATTATAATGTCCTAGCCCCATGTATCCTTTGTTGCCAATCGCACATCCTGTTCCACGGTGTCTGCCTGCGCCTGCCATGTCGGCACGTTTGATCCAGCCTGCGTCGGCGTTATCAGCAAAGCAAAAAAGAATCGCTATTAATAAGGTCAATCGTCTCATTTGTTCACAATAATTTTTCCGGTTTTAATGGGAGAATCGTTGTAGGCTATCGAGTAGATATACTGCCCGTTTTGCCAATTTTGTGTTTCAATTCGGTTGTCTCCAAGCACTACCTTTTCATCGTATACTTTTTGTCCAACAAGATTGTGAATTTGAATAGATAGGTTCTTTGGGGAAACATCCGGGAAGTTCTCAATAGAAATGTTGACGTGATCGGAAGCCGGGTTAGGGAACGCTTGCACCGCTATTTGATCAATGCTTTTTTCAATCACCGAAAGTGCAAGGTCGTATCTCCAAAAATCCTTAAAGTTGGTGCCGTTTGTTCCGAGTCCAACGTAGGCAAAACCATTTAACGTGGTTGCAGACATATATCTTCTTGCTGTACCTGGGAACTCTTCCAGCTCGATCCATTGATCAAGAGAAGGGTCGTATTCCCAAAAGTCCTTGTAATTATCTCCAGACGAAATGGTAACACCAGTAATGACATATCCTTTCCCGTTCAAACCGAATCCAGTGGATTCCATTCGTGGTCTCGGTCCGTTTAGTGGATCAATTCCTACATCTGCTATTGGTGTCCATGTATCCGTTGTTGGATCGTACTTATAGAAGTCGGTGCTCGACCAACCTTGGCTGTAGCGATATCCAGTGCCAACATAGCCGTAACCGTCGAGTGAAAACCCGATAGCTGACATTCTAGCTCCACCGGGTACATTAGCTACTTGCGTCCAACTATCTGTTGGGGGGTGGTAGCGATACATATCCTGAGAACTGCTTCCTGTGCCGATGTATCCATATTCCCCAATAGCAAAGCCAACCGCTCCTCGTCTTCCCGAACCGGGAAAATCTGTGAGTTGTGTCCAAGTATTGTTGGTTGCGTCGTATTTAAAGAAATCCTTAACGAGAACGCTTCCTGAAGGAGATATTCGTCCTGTTCCCACGTACCCAATGTCATCAATGGTGAATCCTGCAGCATGATAACAAATTCCGCCTAAATAGTCCGCTTTTTGTGTCCAAGCATTAGTTGATGGATCGTATTCCCACCAATCATCAAACAAAATATTCGGGCCAGCACCGTTGTAGTGACCAAGTCCGGCATAAATTTTATTTCCAATAGTAAGCATTGTTGTACGGTGTCTCGCTTCGCCACCAAAATCGGACTTTTGTGTCCAAATTGCACCGAACGAGTAACTTCCAGCTAGAAGCGACAGTATGAGTAGCAATTGTTTCATTCGAGAATTAGTTTTTGTTGCAACACTTGTTGGTCGTCTGTTAGCGTAATCATGTACATTCCCCTCGGCAAGTGCGATACGTTTACTTCAATATCGTTGTTCAAAATCGTTTCATAAACGATTCGCCCTTGCATCGAGAAGAATTGTAGGGTTCCTTTTTGTTTCGTGTCGAAATAAATAATGTCACTGGCTGGATTCGGATGCATACCGATGGTGTTGATAGCATTTTCCGTAAGATTCAAAGATCCTTCTGTGACAACGATAGTGTAGTCGCCAGATTCCAATCCCCAACCTTCTACTACTGCGAAAAGAGTATCATGACCCGCCGTAGAAAACTCAACTTCTGAAGCTGTTCCACAGTTGCCGGCATCATCGTTGCCATAAATCGCCATTCCATTTTGGTCTTGAATCGAGAGGAAGGTATCAAAAGTGGATCCGCAGAGCGATACT
Organism: bacterium; assembly: GCA_024742305.1. Taxonomy (GTDB): domain Bacteria; phylum Bacteroidota; class Bacteroidia; order Flavobacteriales_D; family Crocinitomicaceae; genus UBA4466. Next base: position 33,157 of record JANSYQ010000014.1, read on the forward strand.
TTGATAGCGCCAAGTCCGTTCGGGACAATTTTATAGAACACGTCTGGCGAATTGTATGCATCGCTCTGACTTGTGTAGCATACCGCTGAGCTGTGATTCTCTGAATACGGAATGTTTGGCACTAAGCGGGCATTCAAACGATCGTCTCCTATATAACTTGAGCAATCAATTCCACCAGTTAAAGTAACGTTGAAATCTGTTACGGATCCCCACGTAAAAGATGCACATGGGTCCAGTGGTAATGAAAGTTGTTCTGCTTGCATTACTCGCATTCGGTGTGTTCCTGCAATGATATTGGCTGGAATGGTAACTACATAAGTCGTTGGTGATGCCATCGGTAGACCTGACCAAGTTAGTACGGATTCCGAAGCTTCGAAAACATTGTTTCCGTTGTAATCGATCCAAACTTCTGCTACGCTACTGAAGTTTCCTCCACATGTACCAAACTGAACGTTTAGACTGTATGAGGCTCCTGCGCTTAGAGTGACTGTTTCTGATGTGTGATGTTGGACTCCTGCCACGCCCGGACATCCGGTAAAATTTATACTTCCTGAGGCACCAACGATGGATAGCGATTCAAGATTGGAGTCTGCCGTGGAAGAAGGTCCGCCAGTTGTACAATATTGCGAATAGGCGGAATTGCCCAGTAGAAGTAGGGATGCGAAAAATGCAATTGGTTTCATAATGTAAGTAGTACTTAACAATTCGTTAATATATCGAAAATAATATAGTAACACATAGAAAGGACGATGAAAAAAAGCAAGAAGTTGTATGGCAATATTAATTAACTACAATTCGTTAATAACTTTTAGTTAACATTGGTCGAAAATTTGAAAACGACTTGCATATTTGTAAACTCACATTATAATAATCACGCCATGACAACAGAAACTACCTTGCAAGAAGAAATTGAAGCACTAAAAGCTAAATTGACTGGTGATATGTTCCAGGATATGGAAATCAAAGACCAGATTCATAACCTTGAAATGAAGTTGAAGGGCGTGAAACCAATGGATAGCCATTTTGACTGCGTAGGTTGCGGATCTTAACTCCAACCCTTAACGATATTTAAAGGAAGACTACTTGGTCTTCCTTTTTTTTGATCGTAACTTACGTGAATGACAAAATGGAACGTATTATTAATTTTTCTTTCAATTTCTTTAGTATCCATTGGGCAGGGTTTGAACTGCGAGTTGGGATTTAATAACCAATACGATCAGTTTACTTCTGATGTAGCCGTGAATGAAGAGTTCTCCTATGTTTCCATCACGGATTGGGGGACAAACGTGTTTGGGCAATCTTCCTTTGTTTCAAAAATTGATACCAACGGAAACGTGCTATGGGAAGAACCCATTGAGCCCTATCCAGCCGAGGTCACCAAAGTTATCAACCTAAAAGCCTCCAATGAAAATGGCGTTTATGTTTTTGGAAACGGTCGTGAAATTTGCGATGTCGGAAACTTGTGTTTTTGGTACCTTCAAAAGTATGATGCCAATGGAAACAACATCTCACGAGTCTTTTCTAATTGGGAATGTTGGGCAGAATTTTCTAGTGAGCTCACTGTGACGCAAAACAATGAACTGTTGCTAACACTGGATTCCACATCGGATATATCCACCCTTTATCATTTGGATAGTGCGTTGAATGTTTTACAGAGCATGACCCTGGCAACAGATTCCATTGTGGAGGTTGACATGTTTAACAACGGAGACTTTTTGGCTATCAAGAAAGATTCTCTGTTACTTCTAGATAATACTGGAAGTCCATTGATTGGTCAAGCACTTGCTTCAGAGCCAATAGATATTCAAGTGTACAACGATACACTTTATTTGCTTACTGAAGATAGCATATTTCAAATGGATGCTTCTCTGCAGTCCCTGCAGTCTTCTGCTGTGACAGGTTATACAAACTACACCAATTTAAAAGTTGATGGGAATCGAGTTCAGTTTACAAGTGTAGGCTGGAATCAAGTGAGTGTATTAAGTACGTCACACGATTTACAATTAATAGAGGTGCTCACAATCCCAATCGACGAGTCACTGAACCAAGTAATGGATCATAACGACGTGCATCTTGTTGCGGCACAATCGTACAATTTGGCCTCATTCCAATCTGTTCGTTATCGGAATTTTTCTTTGCTATCAACGAGTTCTTCCAATGTAAATAACAGCGATGTTGGCATAGTAGATTTTTCTCCTTCCTATATCGAGGCGGTAGACGATCAGGGTGCTCCTGGATACTTGTTAAAAATTGAGGGAAGCGCATTGGTGAAAAATTTTGGAACAGTACCCGTAAATCATGTACGCATCAATCATTATATGGGATTGAATATTTCGTGCGGCTACACGGTTTATTCGGAACCGTATTCGGGTATCACAATACCGCCGGGTGACTCACTTTGGATCGATTTGGGTATGGTTCATAATTTCTTTGCTTTCTTACCGGGTGATACTCTCGTCTTTGAAATGTGCTTGTACTCATCCCATGCAAACGAACTAACAGATTTGAACGTCTCCAATGATGAATTCTGTAAGGATTTGATTATTGGGTATGTGGGAATAGAAGAAGTTGAAACTAATCCGGGAGTAAAAGAAATAGTAAAAATGTTCGATCTGTTGGGTAAAGAGGTCGAACATCCCCAAAACCAAATGGTCATCATTCTATACTCAGATGGTACAACTGATAAAATCTACATATCAGAATAACAATGAGAAAGTTAGTACTGGTAATCGCATTTTTTGTTTGTTCTTTGACCGCTTCTTATGGTCAAGTTTGGGGAGCTCAAGGTGCGACGTGGCATTATGAATTTGACGATTTCGGTAAAGGATTCTATACTTATACTTATTCAGGCGATACCGTGATAGATGGCTATAGTTGTCAAAAAATCGACGTCGAACTTCAATGGATTATTGCAGGTTCAAATGGAACAACCTCTCCCGGATCATTGGATCAATATGTTCAAATCACTAGGTATTCTAATGATTCAGTTTTTTGGTACAAAGACGATGCGTTCTTTCTGCTTTATGACTTCGGTGCGTCTATTGGTGATCAATGGGTAATTCATGAAGGTCCAAGTTTTTTTGATCCAGAATGCGACACGGTCTCCATTGTTTCAGTTAGTGATACTGGAATGATGACAATAAATGGGCAAAGTCTTAGATTTATAGAGTTAAATTACGTTCAAGGACAATATTCAATAAGCGGACGAGCCATTGAAAGAATGGGAGTTGCAAATGACAATTGGTATCCTCAAAATCTACTCTTTCCGAGCCAAGTTACATGTGATACCAATATTATCACAGAGTACTTCTTTAATCACTTTCGCTGCTACACAGATAATGCTCTTGGTACTTACAGTGTCGTGAGTGAGGCATGTGATCTTCCGTTAACAACTCTTTCTTTGAGTGAGATCAAGTTTGAAAGCGAGAAACAAGTAGAAAGAGTCTACGACCTACTCGGAAGAGAAGTTGAACACCCGAAGCATCAAATGGTGATCCTTCTTTATTCCGATGGCTCCTTAGAAAAAAGGTACATCGACTAATTCAAAAACGCGTACATCAAAATGTTGGCGCCCATTTGAAGTGCCTGTAAGCGTTTGTTTTCGGGGTCGTTGTGTACTTCCTGATTTTCCCAACCATCGCTCAAATCCGTTTCGTGCGTATACAAGCAAACCAATCGACCATCCACAATAATTCCAAAAGCTTGCGGACGTTCACCATCATGCTCATGAATTTTTGGGAGTCCGTTGAAGTCGTATTTCTGATGGAAAATATCATGGCTAAACGGAAGCTCCACCAACTCGTTGTCGGGAAAAACTTTTTGCATTTCCACACGAATGAATTCATCCATTCCGTAGTTGTCGTCAATGTGCAAGAATCCGCCACCCTCAAGGTAAGTACGCAAATTCTCTGCCTCTGCCGGTGAAAAAACAACATTTCCGTGTCCCGTCATGTGGATGTACGGATACAAGAACAAATCAGAGCTTCCCACTTCCACATACGGTGTTTCTTTCGAAATAGACATCGAAAGATTGTTGTTGCAGAATTGAATCAAATTGGGAATCGCCGTTGGATTGGCATAATAGTCTCCGCCGCCATTGTATTTTAAAACTGCGAGTTGATAAGAGTTCTGAGCGTTCGACTGTATCGGGGCAGCGAAAAAGAGTGCTGCCACTATGAATCCAAATAATTTTCCCATCATAAGGTCTAAAATAACCGTTTTTCCGAATTCCTTCCAACCTGTGGTGCTAACTGAGAAGAAGAATTAACAATGTTTGTCAATTATTGACGGTCGATCAACAACTTAGCTTGCATACAAGCATACAATGCCGCGGTTTCCGTTCTTAGTCGATTGGTGCCTAAAGTAACAGGTTTGTATCCTTGATTAATGGCTTGAGCTACTTCAGCTTCTGAAAAATCCCCTTCCGGACCAATGAGTATGGGGCAGTTTGAAGTTCGAAATACACCCGAAAATTCATTTTTTTCTTCCTCGTAACAGTGCGCCAATAAACCAAACGGATGTTCTTTTAGGAAATCCTGAAATGAGGTAAGGTCAACTATTTCAGGTAAATAACGTCGCTGTGATTGCTTCATAGCCGAGATGGCTTTTTTCACCAATCGATCGGGTTTAATTCGAGCACGCTCTCCATTTTTACAATCGAGTAGGGTGATTTTCGTAACGCCAATCTCTACCGCTTTTTCCACGAACCACTCAATGCGCTCCATTTGTTTGGTAGGTGCTACGGCAATGTGTATTTCAGATGTCGGTTTTGGTTCAAAATCAACGCGAACGATGCTCAATAAGCAACGTTTGGGGTGTGCATCGGCAATTTTACAAGTGAATAAATGTCCGTTCCCATCTAGCATTCCGATAGTATCCCCAACTTGCCCACGAAGTACGCGAACAATGTGTTTGGATTCCTCTTCACTCAATTGATGAGTAGCAGAATTAGGGTCGATATGAGCATCGTAAAACAAACGCATTAGTGCATTAAGCGATAAACCATTTCCTTCATCAACTCGCCTTCCGAAAACGAACTGTTGTTGATTCCTTTCGATTTTAAATCGAATTCGTGAAGTATGGAAATGTTTGCCGCCAGCTTTTTCGGATTGTAAATTTTTGCAGAAGCCAACATTTGATTCGCAACAAACGGAGGAACACGTAAGGCACTGGCAATGGCATCTTTTGACTTGTTTTCCATGAAGTGAATTTTCATCAAGCGCGAAAAATGATTGAACAAGTTGGAAATGACCACGATAATGGAAGTTGCCTTTGGGTTATGATCAAAATAATCGACAATTTTTAGTGCTTTGGGCACATCGCGAACAGAAATCGCGTTCACCAATTCAAAAACGTTGTAATCTTTCGAAATCCCAATGTTTTCTTCAATGTGAATTTCGTTGATGGTCGTTCCGGATTCTACCAACAAGCTCAATTTCTCTAGCTCATTGATAATTTTGCTTAGATCGTTACCCAAAAATTCTGCCAAGAGCATGGTCGCTTTTGGCGTAATGCCAAATCCCTTCGTTTTAACGTAAGAGCCGATCCAGTCTGAGAGTTTGTACTCAGGAACCTTTGCTGATTTAAATACGAGGCCGTTCTTTTGAGCAGCTTTTATCGACTTCTTGCGAGAATCGTAGTTTTTGTATTTGTAGTTAACGACAAAAACGGTTTGTTCAGATGGAGACTCGAAATACGGAAGCAAGTCTTCCATGCCACGAAAATCTTGTGCCTCTTTCAAAACAACCACTCGACGTTCTGCCATCATGGGATATCCTTTCGCTTCGGCGATTAGAGAAGTGGCGTCGGTGTCTTTACCATACAAAATACTTTGGTTGAAGTCTTTTTCATGTTCTTCCAAAGCGTGCTCCAAAATAGCATCGGTAATCGCATCAATATAGTAGGCTTCTTCTCCGTGAAGAAAGTAGATTGGCTCGAATTGTTTGGCCTTAATTTGCTGTATGATCGGTAAGTGATCCATTAGCTATGCTTCGACCAAATTTGAACGAGTTCTACCAATGTTTTGGAAGCTTTTTCCATGTCTTGAACGCTCACATATTCATGACGCGAGTGAATGGCCATTTCTCCCGTAAAAATATTCGGACAAGGCAATCCCATAAATGACAGGCGTGAACCGTCTGTTCCTCCGCGAATGATTGCAGGTTTTGGTTCAATTCCAGCGTTGGTCATGGCTTTAAGCGCATAATCGGTCACAAATGGAACGTCTTTGATGATTTCCTTCATGTTTCGGTATTGCTCCGTTACTTCAAAAGTGTACTGCAATTTTGGATAGTTGGAAAGCGTATCTTTCAAAATTCCTTCCAATCGTGTCTCGTATTCGGCAAGTTTCGATGTGTCGTGATCACGAATAATGAACGCTACGGACGCTTCTTCCATGCCTCCCGAAATGGTATGAGGATGAACGAATCCTTCGCGGTGCTCCGTTGTTTCTGGCGACCAACTATCTTTCGGAAGTGCGGCTACAAACTCGGAGACCACTTTCAACGCGTTGACCATCTTATTTTTTGCATAGCCAGGGTGTGCGGCAATTCCTTGAACGGTAACCTTCACGCCATCGGCAGAAAAGCTTTCGTCTTCTAAGGAACCGAGTGTACCACCGTCCAGTGTGTATCCGAAATCGGCATTCAACTTTTCCATGTCCAGTTTATCAACACCGCGACCTACTTCTTCGTCAGGCGTGAACAAAATTCTGATAGTCGGATGTGGTATTTCCGGATTTTCCATGATATACTGGGCGAAATCCATGATGATGGCAATTCCCGCCTTATCATCCGCTCCAAGTAAGGTTAATCCGCTAGCAGTAATTAAATCATCGCCAATTTTTTCCTTCAAGTAGGGATGTTGTTCCGTTGTAATCACTTGGGTCGTATCATCCGGCAAGGTAATCGGAGTGCCGTCATAATTTTTGTGTAAAATCGGCTTTACGTTCGTTCCGCTGCAATCCGGTGCTGTATCCATGTGCGAGCAGAAACAAATCGTAGGCAAGGACGTATCGTTCGTGTTGTTCGGGATCGTTCCAAAGACATATCCCCATTCGTCCATCACCGCATCTTCAATTCCCAAACCTTTCAATTCTTCCACCAAGACACGACCAAGATCTTTTTGAATTTCGGAAGATGGGAAAGAAGTGGATGTTGGGTCGGCAGTGGTGTCAATTTGTACATATTTCATCAAGCGTTCCGCAACGGTAGATTGGTAATTTTTCATGAAGTTTTGTTTGGATTCAAAAGTAATCATTTCGATAAAATTCGGGCAGCGATATGAACTCTAAGTGAATATGTCTACTTTAAGGAGATGAAATCAAAACTACACTATTTCTACTTGCCATTTTTAGTGACATTTTTGGCTTTTGGTTCGTATTCTCAAAATGTCTATGTGATTGACAAATCTGAGCGTACAGGATTGATTTTTGATGTATCTAATCCACGCAGTTTTATTAATCTTCTGCGGCTAAATTCATACACACTTTCGTACATGAACAAGAAAGGGATATCTTCAGAGGATCTCGAGAAATTTTCAAATGAAGAAATAGCGCATTTTTCACGTTGCTTTACTGAGGAAAGTACAATACCTCTAATCGATGAAGATCCAAATTCAGCCACTTTTGGCGAGGAGATTATTTTACTAGATAGTGCAACAGGCGATTATTACTACGCCTATCCAGAGCCAGACTCGCTACTGTTCAGTTTGGAAAATATCGAAAGAATTGTACTCGAATTTCAGGGAGATGAAAAACCTATTATTGATAGTTTGCACAAAACAACATTTTTCACAAAAAAGGGAGGCGAATACTTGCCGGTTCTAGAATTATACGGATCCCAATGGTTGCAACTCGACGGATTTCACATTATTACCCAAGTTCCATCAGATGTTCAAAGCTCCATAATACAGAAAGGTTATTGGGAGCAATTGCGTGACACTTCTATTTTGGAAGACTATGGCTACCGGCACGAGATTTACTTTTTCTTTGCAAGAAGGTACCGTGGGGACTATTACACACCAATTCAAAATGTAAATAATCAGGACGAGACTTATGTAAGGTGCTATTCACATCCTAGTGTACCTTACGAAAGCGATATCTCCTATGAAATAGGTGAGTACCCCAATAAAGAAATTGAATTTATCAGGACCAAGTTTGATTCCGTAATGGCGTATTATGAGTACAGCGAGTTTCCCGCAGTAGATAATGACCCTGACTCTCCAACATACGGAGAATGGTTGTACGTGATAGATGAATATGGTAATACGAATTACCTCTACTATCAAGACCCAGTTTTTCAATGGGTTGAGTTCGATCCGACGTTCTACCTTTTGGAAGTGTTAAATAAAAGAACAAAGAATAATGGTATTACCAGTCTAAAGTCCGAGATCATTGCAACAAGTGAGAAAGATGGACGTCAACAACAGGTTTTGAACCATGTGCTGACCGATACTTGGTTGGAATTGATCGGTGAAGAGTTGGATTACTTTAATTGGGGCGACTGGTATGAAAAGGTTATCGAGGCGTTTCTTTCAGGGAGGAAGTATGACCTTTCGAAACAAAAAGATCGGGACAAATTGAATCTTTCTGAAAGTTACTTTATTGAATAAACAAAAAAGGCTTCGGTCGAACAACCAAAGCCATTATCTTGTAAAATTGCTTATTTCCTAGTGAATCTCGTCCGCTGAGAAGTGGAAGTTACCTTCGATTTCAGCATTCTCATCAGAGTCAGATCCGTGAACCGCATTCCGTCCAATAGACTCTGCATACAATTTACGTACTGTTCCTTCCGCAGCTTCCTCAGGATTCGTTGCTCCGATCAATTTACGGAAATCCTCCACAGCGTTATCTTTTTCCAAAATAGCAGCAACAATTGGTCCTGATGTCATGTATTCTACCAATTCTCCGTAGAACGGACGCTCAGCATGTACTTCATAAAATTTCTTCGCTTGCTCCTCGCTCAATTGAGTGTATTTCATTGCTTTGATCTGGAATCCAGCATCGATGATCATATCGATGATTTTCCCCATATGCCCGTTTTCAATTGCATCAGGCTTTAGCATTGTAAATGTTCTGTTTGTTGCCATTTCTTTCTAAAATTAGAGTCTAAATTTGGCGCAAAGATAAGTAATTCTTCACGTTTCGATTCGGGTTTAGAAGAATTAACAATATGGTAAGACAATACCTCCTTTACCCTAGCTTTAACAAAGGAGCAAGCAAACTGAATATAGTTTAACACCCGGACTAGTAAGGAGTACATCGCGCCTGTCGGCGGGCAGCAAGGATTACGACGAAGTCAAAATACTGTGTGCCTCCAACAAGGAACTTTTACACACGTTCCGCAGTGTTCCCCGTGCCTCCCTGTCTGCCGACTGGCACGGCGTGGTAAAAAAAACAGATTTCATTTATCTATGAAGTCATTCCTTTACTGGCGAAATAGAAATTTTGTTAGATTTGTCTAACTTTATTATTTGAACGGTACAACAAATGACATTTTGGGAGCAATTAGTACAATACTTTACGGACATTGATCCGGTATTGGCTGCCTTGTATGCAACTACGTTTACTTGGCTGTTGACAGCTGCAGGAGCTAGTTTGGTCTTCTTTTTCAAATCCATGAATCGTGGCGTATTGGATGCCATGCTCGGTTTTACCGGTGGAGTAATGGTAGCGGCCAGTTTTTGGTCGTTGTTAGCACCAGCCATTGATATGTCTGAGCGCATGTATCCTTCCATGAAGTGGATGCCCGCCGCTGTTGGTTTTTTATTCGGAGCCTTATTCATTTTCGGACTGGATAAAGTGATGCCGCATTTGCATATCAACTTTAAAGAGCACGAGAAGGAGGGCATGAAAACACAATGGCATAGAACTACCTTGTTGGTTCTTGCGATAACACTTCACAACATTCCTGAGGGACTAGCGGTAGGGGTTCTTTTTGGTGGTGCTGCGTCAGGAATAGAAGGCGCAACAATTGCTGGTGCCGTAACTCTTGCCATAGGAATTGGAATTCAAAATTTCCCCGAAGGATTTGCCGTGGCCATGCCGCTGCGTCGTCAGGGAGTTAGTAGAAGAAAAAGTTTTTGGTACGGTCAACTCTCCGCTATCGTAGAACCAGTTTTTGGTGTGTTGGGAGCGGTTGCCGTCGTATACATGGAACCTATTCTTCCTTTTGCCCTAGCTTTTGCAGCGGGAGCAATGATTTATGTTGTAGTAGAGGAGGTAATTCCTGAAACACAACGCGACAAATATACAGATGTAGCGGTGCTAGGCTTCATTGGCGGATTCTTGGTCATGATGATCCTAGATGTTGGACTGGGATAGCACTACGTAGAAACCACAAAAATTGCCTTTTTAACAATATTTTAATACTAATTCGCTTGTCGTTTCGTTATTGTATTATACATTTGTTTCAACAAAGACGGATAAAGTTCTATTTATCGTTTTTGGGGTTTTATAGTTTTAGCATGGTTTAGCAGAAAGAGGAAGAAGTTTCAAATAAACTTGTTCCTCTTTTTGTTTTTGGACTTTTCTCGTACATTAGGGGATAATTTAAACCGAAACATGAGATCATCACTACTTACCCTCGTACTTATCTTTTCAGGATTCTTTTCGTTTTCACAAACACAAGGTATCTCATATACCGCTGTGGGACGTGGAGTTGCCACTTCGTTTGTAACAGATTATCATTCATTAGGAATTAACTCATCCGCATTAGGTTGGGGAAATGAATACGGCAAGCGAACTACCATGGGAACCACCGAATTCAACCTAGGTTTTTATTCCGATTCTTTGGATGCAGACAAATTGAAGTCGTTATACCAAGCAATTCGAAACGAAATTCGAGACAAGGACGAAGAGCCAGCTGATTGGCAAACTCAACAGCAAAATGCGCGCGATTACCTAGAGTCGGGAATTGCTATTGATGCAAGCTACAACTGGATGGGGATGTCCTACTACAATGAGAAACTGGGAGGAATTGCCTTTAATATTGGTGAGCATTACAACTGGTACTCGAGGTTGAGTGAAGAAACAAGTGATATTATCTTCGAGGGAAAATTGTCCGATTATTTCGATCAACTAACCATTGTTATAGGAGGAGATACGTCGGTTATTGCCAACGATCCCAACCTTAGTGAAGATACGCTAGCCGCGGTAATTGAAGGAACAATTTCCGTTCCGCTAGAGCTGAGTGAAATCACTAGAGGCTCAAGAATTAAATTCACTTGGAACCGTCATTACAATATTGGTTACGGACGTAAGCTATTTGGCGACGATTCTACTTTTGCTATCTATGGAGGAATTGGCGGTCGTTTCATTCAGTCCATGGCGATGATGGATCTTCAATCTGATGAAAACGGTATCCGTGCATACTCGTCTATTTCCCCGAGCTATGACATTGACTACGGATCAATAGCCGCGTTGAACCCATCGAACTTTACAGCCTCCGGGGCCATTCCTAAACCCGTAGGAACTGGATATGGAGTGGACCTATCTGCTAGTGCGCGCATTGGAGGGTTTATAACTTTGAGTGCCGCAGTGAACAACATTGGGTCGGTAACGTATACACGCAACGTTTACAGTGTAAATGATACCTTGGTTGGCTCGTTAAGCCTCGCCGGGTTGAATGACGCTAACATTACAAACTCTGTGGAGCAATTGCTACAAGACGGCGGTATTCTTTCTTTGGAAGGAGAGGAAAAATACAAAGTAACGAATGCCGCGAACTTCCGATTGGGTGGAGACATTAACCTGTGGAAAAAAGTTCGCGTAGGAATTGACGTTGTAGCGCCATTCGATCGCGATAATCCGGGAAGTTTAGCCAATGCCGTGTATTCCGTTGGAGGTGAATTTCGACCAATGAAATGGTTGTCTTTGTCCGCTGGATACTTCGGTGGTGGAATTTATGCGCACAACATCCCTGTTGGAATCAACTTCATTTTGGGTGGTGGAACGTATGAGTTCGGAATCTCTTCAAGAGATGCTCTGACTTTCTTTACGGAAGGCTCAAACAGTATTTCTACTGCATTCGGATTTGCCCGCGTACGTTTCTAGAGTTGCTTTAGAATAGTTCTGAATTCGGAGAGAATCATCCCGGTGGCACCCCAAACAATTTTGTCATCAATGGCAAAATAAGGAACGTTTTTTTGCTTGAACCCATTGGTGAACTGTATGTCTGTGTATTGAATGCTGTCGGCTTCCAAAAGGCGCGAAACTTTGAATGGAATAATTTCGTCCACTTCGCGGTCGTCAGGAATCAATTCAGGCAAGGCATCTACAGAAAACAAGTGGGGGGAAACGATGAATTTGCTCACGGGGATGTAAACATCGGTTAGCTTACCAACGAGCGATAATTCTTCCATGGGAATAGCAACCTCCTCCATACACTCGCGGCGGGCAGTAAATTCAATATTTGGATCTTCTGGATCTCTTTTTCCGCCGGGGAAAGAAATCTGACTGCTGTGCACTCCTTTGTAAAACGGACGCTGGATCAAAAGACTCATGAGCTCGTTTTGCTCCTCATAAAGAACAATAGCTACAGCCGATTGACGGAAATCTTGCGCATTCAATCGTACTTGACTGGAATAAGGACGATTCACGGGCATCAACTCAGAATGCGATTGCTCCCCAGGTAGCCCGTTTATCGTAATATCTTGTAAAGCTGAAATTCTCTCTGAGAACGTCATTATAAAGAAATAGATGAAATGATTTCGATAAAATCGTCGTACAAGTAGCCCATATTTTCTGCCTTGCCAATTAACTGTACGACGTAAATGTCACCACTGACATCCAACGACGCCATAAAGTAGGTATTGGACGGAAGTCCACGATAATTTTCTCCTGAAATTGTTTGAATAACCCCGGGAAAGCCCACCGATTCAGGAACTGGCTTTTTAATGCTTATGGTAGCTTCTTCCAAAGATGCATTACGTTTTATGGCATAACTGTCGTGCACGGCATCCAAAAGAGAAATTTCCTCATTGTCAAATTGATAACGAATTCCCTCTGCTTCAACTTCAGGAAAACGTTCAATGCTGAAATACAAATTCAGTTCATCAATAGATCGAATTTGGTATTCATCGGCAAGCACAAACGCATCGAAATAAGAACTTAAGAAAAGCTCTGAAATATCATAGCGAACGCCGCCAAAAGTAAAACGCTGTGGATCGGGAAGATCCATATTGTTCTCCTGAATGCGCTCCAAGTTGGTTTTGTAAATCGCTACCGGTTCTTCTTCATCGCCGGGGCATCCCGTTAGGGTCAGCGAAGCGAAAATAAGCGAAGAAATGATCTTAAATTTCACAGAACGAATATACAATTTAATTCGCTTCGGAAGAAGCAGCACAGGATTCAATCGGCACCGTTTTTGTTTCATACGAAACTGAAATTCCGTAACTTTAACGTATGAAAAATGCAGCATCTTTTTTATTCGCACTAGTAATTACAGCAACACCGCCGATTTTCGCACAAGAAGACAACCAAGAAGGAGGAATCCAATGGATGACTTTCGAAGAGGCGATGGAAGCATCTGAAAACGAACCGAAAAAGTGGTTTATAGATATGTATACAGATTGGTGCGGTTGGTGCAAACGGATGGACGCAACTACCTTTCAAGACGAATTGATTGTTGAGGCGATTAACGAAAATTACTACGCAGTAAAGTTCGATGCCGAGCGAAAAGATGACATCACAGTAGGAGACAGTACCTACAGTTTTGTCGCTAACGGTCGACGTGGATATCATCAACTTGCAGCTCAAATGATGAACGGACGACTCAGTTATCCAACATACGTATTCCTAAACGAAGAGCGACAAGTTGTAACAAGCGTTCCAGGATATAAAGCAAATACAGACATGTTGCCAATTTTGGAATTCATGGCGCAATACGACCCGGTGACCAACTCTACGGATTTCAAAACGTACATGCTATCCTACGAATCGCCGTACGCAACAACGGAGGAGGAAGACGAAGAGTAGTTTCTTCATTCATAGCACATCTCTGCTCACATTCGGCATTTTAATATTTCGGCAGGCTCAATACATCGCATGCTCGAAGACCTCTTTCTTAGTGACCGTATTTCATAATTGATAATTCATAACTCATAATTATGAATTACCTATCTTTGCACTTTCTTACTTTAAAAACAACATAGCATGCAACTGTGGAACAAACTAAGTAAGGAGGAGCTAGAAGAAAAATTACGTGCCAGTGGAAACAAGTACGTGACTATCTCCTTCTATCAGTACGCGAAAATTGAAGATCCAAAAGCCTTTCGCGACGAACTTTTCAAACAATGGATGGAACTGGATATCGTTGGAAGAACCTACGTGGCTTCCGAAGGTATCAATGCACAAATAGCCGTTCCAGTGGGCAACCTAGAGCGTTTCCGCGAAGAATTATACCAAATCGACTTCTTGAACGGGATTCGACTGAATATCGCAGTTGATGAGGCCGAGGCAGAATTTCCCTTTTTAAAATTGAAAATAAAAGTGCGCCACAAAATATTGGCAGACGGATTGAACGATGAAAGTTTTGATGTTCGAAAGAGAGGAAAACACCTATCTGCGGAAGAGTTCAATCAGTTGACAGATCAAGATGACACTATTCTTATTGATTTCCGGAATCATTACGAATCCGAAGTAGGACATTTTGAAGGGGCAATCACTCCTGACGTAGATACGTTCCGTGAATCACTGCCATTCATTGAAGCGGAATATTTGAAAGGAAACGAAGACAAGAATATCGTTATGTACTGCACCGGCGGAATTCGTTGTGAAAAAGCCTCTGCTTGGTTCAAACATCGTGGTTTCGATAAAGTGCATCAGCTAGAAGGTGGAATTATCAATTACGCCAATCAATGCAAGGACCAAGGTTTGAAGAATAAGTTCATCGGAAAAAACTTCGTATTCGACGAGCGTCGAGGTGAACGCATTTCTGATGATATCATCGCCGTTTGTCATCAATGTGGCGAACCGGCGGATACACATACGAACTGCGCCAACGATGCGTGTCACATATTATTTATTCAGTGCGATTCATGCCGCGAGAAAATGGATAATTGTTGTTCGGCTGAGTGTCAAGAAATCACCCATCTGCCAGAAGAAAAGCAGAAAGAACTGCGCAAGGGCGTGTATAACAGCAATCAGGTGTTCAAAAAAGGTCGATCCGAGAAACTACCCTTTCAAGCGAAGAGTGAAAAACCCTTATCTTTGGTCGAAATGAATAAAACCACCACTTCGTGATAAACGCCATACACTGGGATGTAGAGCCCACGTTAATAGAGGGTTGGGATACGCCCAATCTTTACGGATTACTTTTTGTTTCAGGACTAATTCTCGGCTACTTCGTGATTCGAAGAATGTTCCGAAAAGAAGGTATTCCAGACGAAAAACTCGATTCCTTGGTGCTATATGTTATCGTGGCAACCATTGTCGGTGCGCGACTGGGACATGTAATTTTCTACGGACCTTATTGGGGGCCAGACGGATACTTTTCCCATCCCTACAACATTATTAAGATTTGGGAAGGCGGACTCGCCAGTCACGGTGGAGGATTTGCCATCTTATTTGCCTTGTGGCTATACACGAAGCGCGTTTCGAAAAAATCGTACTTGTGGATTCTTGATAAAATTGCTGCTCCAGTAGCCGCAGCAGGGATTTTTATTCGTCTTGGAAACCTTGTGAACAGTGAAATCGTCGGAAGAGAAACAGATCTCCCATGGGGATTCAAGTTCATTTACCATGATGGTTCATTGATCAACATGATGCCGGGACAAGGTCAAATTTTTTGGGACAATGTAATGGTACGTCATCCCTCTCAATTGTATGAGTCGCTTGCTTACTTATCAATTTTCCTTTTCCTTCTATTCCTATATTGGAAGCGAGAAGCATGGAAACGAGAAGGTGTCGTATTTGGCTGGTTCATGATTTTGGTTTTCGGTGCGAGATTCTTGATTGAGTTCACCAAAGAGCCGCAAGTTACGGAGCGAGGAGAGTGGTTATTGAATACAGGACAGTTACTCAGTATTCCGTTTGTACTAACTGGAGTATATCTACTTTGGCGAGCACGAAAGAAAGCTGCTGCAACCGCTGAATAAACTTTTCTTACCGAATTCCCGATTTCTCAACACTTCAATCGCATATTTTACTATTTTTAGTAGATAACTAAATGCGCGGAAAATGACCTGGTTTACAGAACTCGATTTCTTTGAGAAAACATATTGGATAATTGCCGTTCTCGGATCATTCACGCTTGTGATACTCTTGGTGTTAACATTTTTGGGTGGCGAAGTAGACGGTGATGTCGACATGGATGGCGATGGCGATATTGATGGCGGAGCTGGATTCCAGTTTTTCACCTTCAAAAATCTCGTTGGTTTCTTAACCATTTTTGGTTGGACGGGAATTGGCTGTATTCGTTCCGACTTTGGCATGATGGCCACCATTGGAATTTCCGTTTTCTGCGGATTAATCATGATGACCTTAATGGCGACACTTTTCTACCTCCTCGCAGGAATGGTGGAAGAAGGAACCATGAGAATGAGTAACGCAGTAGGACGCACCGGAGAAGTGTACCTACCCATTAAAGGAAATAACGGTGGATTCGGAAAGGTGCAGATCAATATTCAAGGGTCATTGCACGAAATTCAAGCATTCACAAACGACGATAAAGATTTACCGCAAGGAACGATAGTTCGTGTGGAGAAAGTGGTGGATGACACCATTCTATTAGTAACAAGTAACATATCATAACCAAATCACTGAAACATGGGAGAAGAAGGTGGAATTTCGTTTTTTCTAGTCGGCATAGTAGCCGCTGTCCTTTTTGTAATTATTATCCTCGTTGGAGTTTTTCGACGCTACAAACGCTGTCCATCCGATCAAATCTTGGTGGTGTACGGACGTGTAGGAAAAGGCGCTGATGGAAATAGAACCGCCAAGTGTATCCATGGTGGTGCGGCATTCATTTGGCCAGTTTTTCAAGATTATGACTTTTTGGATCTCAAACCGATTTCCATTGAAGTAAAACTGACCAATGCGCTTTCAAAACAAAACATTCGTGTTGATGTACCATCTAGTTTTACCGTGGGTATTACTACCGAACCTGGTGGAATGTCCAATGCAGCGGAACGCCTACTTGGATTGACAAAGCAACAAATTCACGACTTAGCTAAAGATATCATTTTCGGACAACTACGACTCGTTGTGGCAACCATGGATATTGAGGAGATCAACTCGAACCGTGATAAGTTTTTGGCCAACGTTTCCTCAAATGTTGAGGCTGAAATGAAGAAAATCGGATTGAAGTTGATCAACGTGAACGTAACGGATATCAAAGATGAATCCGGATATATCGAAGCGCTTGGTAAAGAAGCAGCGGCGAAAGCGATCAACGATGCTCGTCAAAGTGTTGCTGAGAAGAATCGTGACGGTTCGATTGGTGAAGCGAATGCAAGTCAAGATGAGCGTACACAAGTGGCGGCCTTGCATGCACAAGCAAAAATTGGTGAGGCAAACGCGTCTCGTGATGAGCGAATCAAAACAGCAGACGCAAATGCCTCAGCGCAGGCAGGGGAAGCTGAAGCAGATAAGATGAAGCGTATTAAAATTGCCGACGCGAATGCCATTGCAGTGGAAGGAGAGAACGAATCTCGTATTACCATTGCCAATTCAGAGGCAAAAAGACGCGAAGCCGAGGCGGAAGCGAATCGAGTTGCTATCGCTGCTGAAAAGGTGAAGCAAGCGAAGGCGTTGGAGGAATCGTATACAGCGGAAAAAGAGGCTGAACAAATTCGAGCTCAAAGAGATGAGGCAACGCAGCAAGCCAATATCATTATCCCTGCTGAAATTGCAAAGAAAAGAGCAGAGATTGATGCAGAAGCAGAGGCTGAAATGTTACGCCGAAGAGCGAAAGGGGAGGCAGATGCCATCTTCGCTAAAATGGATGCAGAAGCGCGCGGTATTTATGAAGTATTGAGCAAACAAGCCGATGGTTTCCGCCAATTGGTTTCGGCTGCAGGAAACTCAGAAGATGCGGTGAAAATTATGATCGCGGACAAATTACCTGACTTAGTGAAATTACAAGCGGAAGCAATTAAGAATATTAAAATTGACAAGGTTACCGTTTGGGATTCAGGCAAAGGAGCTTCAGGAAAATCTTCTACGGCTGATTTCATTTCTGGACTTTACGGATCTGTACCACCTCTACAGGAAATGTTTAACATGGCTGGTTTGAATTTACCGGAATACCTAAAAGGTAAAGACTTTACCGGACACGGAACCGTGCTTCGACATACAACAGATAGCGTCGAAGATGCGGAAGAAGTAGATGGAGAAGGTGAAGCACCATCAAAAGAAGATAATCAAGAGTAATGAAGTATTTATTTCTAGCGCTATCAGCTGGACTTTTATTAGGTCTGAATAGTTGTGGCTATGTAGAGCGTGATTTTTTAGGGAAATGGCAAGTGTACGATTTGGAGCTACAGTCTGAATGGCGCGGAAACATCGTAGATGATGATATGCGTGAGTACTACGAAAATGTTCATTACGAGTTTCTTCCTGAGGGAAAAATGATCTACCACGAATACGGCGTTGAAGGCGAGGGAAAATGGAAGCTGGTTGATGGTGAAAACCTAGAAATGCAGTACTCCATGAAATCAGGTTGGAAAAGCAAACGAGAGAACCTCAAATGCAAAATTCTTTCCTGTACCGCTGGAAAAATGGCATTGCAAATTAAGTTTCAGGAAAATGAAACTTGGGTTCTGTATCTGAAGGAAGTAGAGGAGTAGTTCGTTTAATCGTCCAAAGGAATCAATGTAAACGACTCGGCAACAAAAACACCGTGTTTAATCTGACCGGTCACTTGAGCCTTGCGTTCTTGTGTACACATTCCGCCCTCCGCATCGGGGTTTCCGTGATCGTGGATGTTGGATCCTTCCACGTAGTAATATTTTCCATCAACCTCGATAGCCAGCTCGCACTCGTCTCCAGTCATATCAAAGACGCACATACCGCAAGCAACTGTTTGTTCTCCGGTAATGGGTTCGTTAGATTTGTTCAATGACCCGCAAGAAGCGAGTAATACAAAAGCGGATAGAAATAATAGCTGTTTCATTTATTGTTTTTTAATCGACTCCCAAGTCGTGTACATTTCTTCTTGTTTCGGTCGGTTGGGTTCTACTTCGCGCAACGGTTCACATTCTTTTAAGGACTCGTAGCATTCTTTCGGAAGTGCTTGATACAATTGCGTTCCTTTGGTTTTCCAGGCAATCATTTCATCACTTACTTCCTTTATTTTCTTGGCAGGATTTCCAACAATTAGGCTGCGTTTTGGAAAGTGAGACTTTGCGGGTACAAATGCCAAGGCTCCCACAATGCATTCATCCTCCAAAACAGTGTCGTCCATAATTACGCTGTTCATTCCAACAAGGCAATTTGTTCCAATGACACCACCATGAATAATCGCACCATGTCCAATATGGGCGCCAGCCTTCAATAATACCGTAGTTCCCGGAAACATGTGAATCGTGCAATTCTCTTGAACATTACATCCATCCTCAATGATAATTTGTCCCCAATCACCACGAATGGCAGCTCCCGGGCCGATATAAACATCCTCCCCAATGATTACGTTACCCGTCACGCTCGCTTTTGGATGCACAAAGCTGCTTTCTTTAATGACTGGAACAAAACCGTTGAAAGAATAAACCGACATAAGGTATTTTTGTTTCGTAAAAGTAACAAAGTCGCGTTGAATGCGTCTAAACAAAAAAGAGTAATTGGAACTGTTCTTCGTATATAACGCTCGCAAAGGAGTTGGTAACATGTTAATGGATGGGCTTCATAAAGTAGTCAGTCCGTCCACGTATGCCTGTGATTTGTGCTCAATTACCTATGGCGTGGTAGCAAAAAAGAAGGACTGGAAAGCCTTCATCGAGGAAAGTAAAATTCCAATTCGTTTTTATTACAAGAACACCCTTCCGAAAGAAATTGATCAAAATCTTGATTTTCCTGTGGTCCTTCGCTATGAAAACTCGTCGGTAACTTGTATCTTAGACAGGCAGGATTTTGCTGCAATAAACGATTTGAGCGATTTTATCGTTCTATTAAAAGAAAAGGTTCCCGAATTGTCCAAAGAATGAGTTACTGCGACTATTGCGAACAGCCAAGCGCAAAACAGGTTCATAAGGAATATCACGATAAATGGTATGGTTTTCCACTTCATGACGACAACGAACTCTTCTGTCGGTTAGTGATGGAGATCAATCAGGCCGGACTTTCGTGGGAAACAATTCTAAACAAAGAACAGAATTTTCGTGAGGCATTCGCGAATTTTGATGTTCAGAAAGTTGCTGGTTTTGGAGATGCAGATCGTGAACGACTGTTGAATGATGCAGGCATAATCAGAAACAAGTTAAAAGTAAACGCAGCCATCCATAATGCTCAGAAAATTGTGGAACTGCAGAAAGAATATGGAAGTTTCGAAGCTTGGTTAAATGCCAATCATCCGCTTTCAAAAGAAGAATGGACGAAGTTATTTAAAAAGACTTTTAAGTTTGTAGGAGGAGAAATCGTCAATGAATTCTTGATGAGCACCGGTTATTTAAAAGGCGCTCATGAAGAAAGTTGCCCGGTTTTTGCTACAATCTTAAAGGAACAACCTAAATGGAGTGTGGTATGAAAAAGTTCTTAGTATTTATTGCGATTGCCCTCGGAGGGACGTCATTTGCTCAAGTTGGAGTAAGTGCAGGTGGTGACATGTTAGTAGGGTTTGGTGCGCAAAGAACATGGGGAGGTTTACATCTTGGAATTGAAATTCCGAGAGATGACGCTGTTTCTCTTTACGGACGGTTGTCGCATTACTTCGCACAAGCTGGGCGAGATTCTATCTATTCAAGTGCCATTGCACGCGACATTAGTACAACGCCTTACGTGATCAACGTGGCCGGAACATCGCGCATGAATTACACAACCTTGGAAGGCGGAACCCGCTACTACCTCGGCGATGGCTATGATTTTGGTTGGGCGGCATACGGTGGTTCTAATCTTATGTTGATATTCAACGGAGTGAGAAATCGTTATGAGGGGTTTGATGAAACCTTGTACGAATTGCAGAGCTCGGGAGCCCAACGTGGTACAATTTTCAGTTTAGGATTCGGCCTCGGTGGTGGATTGAAGTACTCCTTGGAGAATGTTGGGACCTTCTATTTCGACCTTTCTCTTGCTTACATCATTTTCGGGCAAGCAAGTAATGAGGCGGCAGCGCAACAATTTGCCATGGGAGGTTTGTACCGTCCGCTACTGTTTACTTTTAACCTTGGTTATCGCCGGGATATCGCTTGGTAAAAAGTCCTTTGTTTCCAGCTTCTTGAAAATCGCGTAGGAAATTGTTGTAACTGGAATATCGTTGATCCATACCCTCCTTCAGTTTTATAGCCACTTCGTCTTGCGGCATCGAGTTGGGGGGAACTTTGAATGAATGTTTCGCGCACATCTTTGCCAATATCTGTTGCATACTTCGGCGAATTTCATCGCTTTCCGGCAGAGGATGTGTTAACTGAAGATTGGTAAAAATACTTGGGTTTGCATGTGCCAAAGGCAACTTCCCTGAATACAAGCGCCACATAGTAATGCCTAATGCAAAATAATCCGTTCGATGATCTACGAGCGATAAATGATTCAACAGCAATTCCGGTGCTGCATATCCCAAAGGGAACAATAACTTCCGCGTTTGGGCAATCGGTTGTTGAATCGCCAAGCCAAAGTCGATGAGGTGTACATTGCCCTTGGCATCTAACAAAATGTTCCCAGGTTTAATGTCGCAATGATAAATGGATTGTTTGTGCAGATGATCGAGCAAAATCCCCAGTTTTTTCAAGGTCTCACAAAGAAAAATATGCCGCTCTCGTTTTTTCGTTGTGGAGTATCGATCCAAAATTGGCTCCGCATCAATGTAATTTCGAATAAGAATCACCTCATTTTCACCATCGTAAAAATCCAATATTTTCGGCAATCCCGCTACGTCAAAATCGAAACTAGCTTCACCTTGAAGTCGTTCAACAGCGACGGCAGTTTGGTTGGATTTCGGTACAACTTTCATCACACCGCGCTCGCCGGTTGATTTGTCTTCAACCAAGAACAAGGAACCAAATTTCCGTCCCTGATGGTTTCCTAAGGGATTCACAATCTTGTATTTATCGGAGATTTCCATTTATGCACAAGTAGCTTTCATTGAATTCATTGCTTGTATGAATTGAGAATTCTCTCGTTGAGTGAAAGGGTGATTTCGTTGAGCAAACCCATATTCACGTTGAGCAGACTTATTTCGTTTGCCAAAAAGGAGCTTTTGTCTAAAAAAACAATCACTTCGTAGAAATTATACGTAGAATCCACATTTTTTTACCAAATTCATAGTACACAATTGCTACAAAAGTATGGAAATCCTTTACAGAGATGCAACGCCAAAAACTCCTGAGATTCATTTCGATCCTGAGAGCGGTGTGATGCAAATTAAAGGAAGATGCATACCGGATGATCCAGATGGATTTTGGCTTCCTGTTTTGAACTGGTTTGAGTCGTACATGATGAAACCCGTTGAAATCACGACCTTTAGCATCAATTTGGAGTATTTCAATATTGCCTCTTCCAAACGCATTTTGTTCTTGTTGTACAAATTGAACGAACTTGCGGAAGCAAACAAAAAGGTGAGTGTCGAATGGCATCACCGCGAAAACGACGAAGATATGTTTGAAGTAGGGCAGGATTATGCCTACATGGTCCGTGTTCCATTCAAGTTTATTGAGTACGTAGAAGCAGATTTGGCCGTCGCCATTTAATTCTTTCACAATATTTATGAGAAGCACGTGACTTGGTTGCGTGCTTTTTTCGTTTCTACCCTGCCTAAATTGTTATTTTTGCGGCATGCGATTAGTGAAGGAAATACCTCATTCCCGCTTCAAGATTCAAATTCACAGCTACAATTCAAGGTACATTGTGAAAATTGAACTGGGGCAGTACGAACAAACGTACAAAATCAACGAATCAGACGTTAACGGTTTGGAGGAGGTAGAGAAAATGATAACTACTGAATTGCTTCGAAAAGCTTTGTTGCGTTTTATTGAAATGCGCGAAGACTGGGAAGATGGATTCAACAAAAAGAATATGTAATGAACAAGTGGATTTTAGGATTGGCCGTGATGGGATTATTGGTTTCTTGCGGAAGTGCAGATAGTGAGGAAACTGATTCAAGTAAGAAAGAGAAAGAATCATCAGAAAAAAAACTCAAGATTGCGTACTACGAATTAGAAAAAATGTACACCGATTTGGACTTTTCCATTAATGCTGGAAAGGAATTGGAGAAAGAGATGATGGCCGCGAATAACGAGTACGCAAAGTATAGTAAGCAATACGAATCAAGCTTAGCAACTATGCAAGATCCGGGGGCTTCTCTAGATGCACAAATGGCTGCTGATCGAAAAATGCAGCAAGCGCAACAAAAATTAGCACAAATTCAGCAGGCTTCAGGATACCAAATGAAACAGATGCAATTGGAACAACAACTTGCCGGCTATTTAATGAAATACTCAGAAGCGTATGCGAAAGAAAAGGGCATCGATGTCATGTTGATCAATGCGCCGGGTGGAACCATTGCTTACATTGATTCAGCGTTTGATGTATCTGACGATTTCGTAAAGTACTTAAATGCAAAAATCGGATCTGAATCAGTTTCTCTAGATTCTTTAGGTCAAACCCCTGCAGTACCGGGAGTTGGACCAATGCCTGCTCAATAAAATCGTTTTTTCATGCTGATAGCGCAACAAAAGAAAGAACAAAACATCGCCGAGTACATCGTTTACATGTACCAAATCGAGGATATTATCCGTGCCTTCAAGTTAGATGTGGATGCGATCATGGAGAACTTTGTTCTGCCGCAATTGCCGGATCGTTCCTTTGAAAATCAATACCGCACTTGGTATGAAGGTTTGGTGAAACAAATGAAGGCGCAGAAGATTGAAGAGAAAGGTCATTTGGCAGAATTGAACGAGATCATCGTAGAGCTTTCATACCTACACACGACCTTGCTCAACATGACCAAAGACGAAAAGTATATCGGAATTTTTGATCGCGCGCTACCACTCATGGAGGATTTCAAATCGCGCTCGAATTTGAAAGATAAAAACCACATTGAGATTGCCTTTCATGCGATGTACATGAAGTTGCTCATGAAGCTGCAAAAGAAAGAAATTAGTGCTGAGACGGAAGACGCTTTTGATTCCATGCGCATGCTTTTGGCGTATTTAGGTCGTGCCTATCATAAAATGAAATCTGGCGATTTAGATTTCTTGCAGAATTAGCCAAGGAGAGATCATCTCGGCAACGCTCGACGAACTGTGTAGCGATGACTGAGGTTCTCGAAACGCTGAGATGCGGAATCCCACCTAAAACACTTTCCCCGGATTCAAGATTCCTTTTGGATCAAAAACATTTTTAATACCGCGCATTAATTGAAGCGATGTTTCACTGAACGGAATGTCCATATATTGTTTTTGTACCAAGCCAATTCCGTGTTCGCCGGATAGCGTTCCTCCTAATTTGACAACCTCCGTAAATAATTCTCGAATGGCGGTAGAAAGTTCATTGTCCCACTTTTCGTCAGACATTTCTCCTTTAATAATGTTAATGTGCAGATTTCCATCACCCGCATGTCCGTAGCAAACTGATGTGAATCCATATTCATTTCCAATGCGTTTCACGTGCTCCAACAATTTGGGTAGTTCATATCGTGGCACAACTGTATCTTCCTCTTTGTAAATCGAATTGGCTTTGACGGCTTCACCTACTGAACGTCTCAGTTTCCATAAAGTATCCTTTTGCGCTTGAGATTCCGCAAACAACATCTCATCGGTTTCAAAATTTTCCAAAACCTCTGTGATTTGGGCTAGTTCGTTCATCAATTTCTCCGGATCGAAACCATCTACCTCAATGAGTAAGTGCGCCGCATGATTTTCTGCGACGTGAATGCTAGAGTCGTTAAGAAATCGTTGGGTCCAAGTCAGTGCATCTCGCTCCATGAACTCTAATCCACTGGGCGTAATTCCCGCTTTGAATATGGCCGCAACCGCCTTGCACGCCTCAGTTGCACTGTAGAACGGCACGAGCATGAGCAGGTCGTGAGTCGGATGCGGGATTAACTTAAGCACAATTTTAGTAATGACGCCGAGTGTACCCTCGGAACCAACCATGAGTTGGGTCAATGAGTATCCCGTGGCGTTTTTTAATACATTGGCGCCTGTCCAAATAATGTCTCCGTTCGGTAAGACGACCTCCAAATTGAGGACGTACTCATTCGTAACTCCATATTTCACAGCTTTCGGTCCTCCTGAATTCTCAGAAACATTCCCGCCTATGAAACAGCTCCCTTTGCTCGCAGGATCTGGAGGATAAAAAAGTCCTTTTTCCTTCACAGCTTCTTGTAACACCTGCGTGATGACGCCGGATTCGGTGGTCACCTGATGGTTATCTTCATCAATGTGTAAAATCTTATCGAATTTCTCCATAGACATGGCAACACCGCCATGCAGAGGGATGGCACCACCACTAAGTCCTGTCCGGGCTCCGGAAGGTGTTACACAGATGTTGCGATTGTTACAATACGAAAGAATTTGCGATACTTCCTCGGGAGAGTTTGGTTTTAGTACGACTTGGGGTAAAACCTCAAGATCTTCGGTTTCATCGTGACTGTACTTTTTGAGGTCTTCGTGTGAAATCGAGCATCTTTCGTTCAGTAATTGCTGAAAAAACTGGATATCGCTATCTGATACATTGTTAAAGGAATTCATAATTCAAATTTACGAGAAAAGGAAAGTAGAATCTCAAAAGCATCAAGGTCGTTTTCCACAATAGTTCATGGGGAGATTTTCATTGGCTAAATCATGCTTTTTCAGCAGAATAAGATTGTCCATAAAGCAAAAAAGGACATCCTCTCGAATGCCCTTTCTGATCTATGAATTTCGTTTTAATTCTTCTTAATTTCGAACTCTGTTCGACGGTTTTGCTGTCTTCCGTCTGCCGTATTATTGGTAGCTACCGGCTGACGTGAACCGTACCCTTGAGAGGTTAATCGGTTTCCGGCAATTCCGTTCGCTTTCAAATAATTTACCACGGCATCAGCACGTGATTGTGACAGCGATTCGTTCAAAGACGCCGAACCTGTATTGTCTGTATGTCCCGAAATTTCAATTTCTAGAGAGGGAACATCTTTCAATAGTTTCACCAAACGATCCAACTCGGCATTCGATTCCGGGCGCAGCGTTGACTTTCCAGTATCGAAGAAGATGTTTCTAAGGGCGATTTTACTTCCCACGGCGATATTCTTCAACTCGATAACCTTATTCACTAGGTTGTCCGCACTTCCGGAAGGAATATCAAAGTTTTCTGAATGGAACAGGTATCCCTCTGCCTTTACAGCAATTCCATAGTTCTTACCCGAGGAAAGCGTAATCAGGAATTTTCCGGTAGCGCTATTTGTAGTAAACGTTTCAATGATTTGACCGGTGCTGTTGTCTGTAATTTCGATATTTGCTTCTACCGGTTTTTTAGTCAAGGCGTCAATCGTTTTTCCTTTAAATACGGTAAACGATTTCTTCTTCACTTCAACAGTTGCCTCAAGTGCATTGTCCTTGATTGGGTTTACAATGGAAGCCAAAAGGTAATCCTCCGTTTCCATAGCAGGATTTTTTGGTTCTCCCCAGTACGTTACTTTGTAAATATCATACCCGCCTTTACCGCCAGCACGGTTCGAACAGATGTAGGCAAATTTACCATTCGCGGATGCCGAGAAATAGAAATCGTCGTAAGGTGTGTTGATTGGGTATCCCAAGTTTACCGGTTCTCCCCAAGAGCCATTCGCTCTCTTTGATACGAAAATGTCATAACCTCCGTATCCATCTCCACCTTGTGACGCGATATACATTCGATCTCCATCAATAGTCGCATAAATAGGTCCTTCATTGAATTTGCTGTTCACAGCTGTTACTTTGGATGCCGACTTGTAATCTTTCGTGATTTTACTCTGCATACTACTTTTCATTACTTCGAATCCGTTCGTACCCGAATCCGTGACACGGTTAAAGTAGATACTCCAACCATCGTGAGAGTAAGAAGCAAATACTTCGTTGTTGTTCGCTGTGGAAATTTGACGCGGCATTTTCATTGGTGCTTCCCAAGTCAATCCCGTAAGCACACTTTCGTAAATATCAGTTTGATCACCATCCACCCGGTGCAGTAGCATGCGCGTTCCGTCGTAGCTAAGGTTGTTGGAAACTTCATCCGACTCTGTATTAACGCCACCTTTTAATGGCTGCACATTCGTCCATTTTCCATTGACTTTCTCCGCAGAGTACAAATCGTCATCGTATTCTCCGACTTCATTTTTTTGGTGTCCGTTGGGTCTGTTCGATGTGTAAATGATTTCGCCTCCATCGGTAGTTACGGCAGGGGCATAGTCGTTGAATTCGGTATTCAGTTCTTCTACGTTGTCTACCCAAACACGCTCCGGAGTTGCCTTCGCATCGCGTGCCAACTGACATTCTCGTCTGCGTTTCACGACAAATGCGCCGAAGTCGTCTGCTTTTTTGTAGGATTCTTTGAACTTTTCGTACGACTCCATAGCCTCATTGAATTTTTCATCCAATTGATACGCATATCCCAAATAAAAATCGAGGAATGGATCGCACTCAGGATTTAATTCATTCGCTTTGTACAAGTATTTGATGCATTTTTCGCTGTCCTCTGAATTGGCATAACACACGCCAATTTTGTAGTTCAATAGCGCACTACTTGGATTGAAGTCCTGTGCAACTTTGTATTGCTCAAGAGCGAGTTTGTAATTATTCCCCGGACTCTTTACCGCAAAAATAGCTTCGTTTGCTAGTACAAAATATTCATCGCCCTTATCAATGGCGTCTTTTGCTGTCTTAAAACCGTCTTTGTCATCTTTAAAATTAGACGATTTGAACTCTACGTCTTGTGCCGAAACTGTGAAGCAGAAGAATGTCACAACGGCAGTTATAAGTGTATAGATTTTCATGTCTTTCTTCTTTTAGTTGCCGCAGTTACCCGCGTAGTATGTTTTTCCCGTTTCTGATCCTAGTTCTCTTGCTTTGTTCCAGTCTTCGCAGGCACCATCTAGGTCACGCATCATCTCACGAGCGTTACCACGATTAACATAGGCCGCAGCGTTTTCCGGGTCCAATTTGATCGCTTTTTCTGCTGCATCCAATGCTTTTTGGTATTCTTCCTGTTGGAAGTAAATTCCGCTGAGGTTTGCAGCCGCTGGAGAGTAATCCGATTTTACCTCCAATGCTTTTTGAAAGTCTTTAATCGCTTCAGCCATGCGTTTTTGTTTCATTTGAAGTACTCCCCGGTTGTTGTAGGCCAAATGGAACTTATTATCAATGGAGATGGCTCGGTTGAAGGCTGCAAGCGCTCCATCAAAATTGTTCATCTTCATTTTTGTGGTTCCAATGTTGTTCAAAACGAAGGCTAGGTTCGGATTTTTCTTCGCGGCTGTCTCGTAATCAGAAAGAGCTTTTGCGTACTCTCCCTTCATTCGGTAGGAAGAACCGCGGTCATTATAAGCGTTTGGATTTTCTCCGTCCAATTCGATGGCTTTGGAAAACTTCTCAATGGCACCGTCATAATCTTGTTGCAAGAAACGAAGCGTAGCAAAGTTATAATGCGCTTTTGGGTTAGAGTCGTCTAGTTGTATGGACTTCTCATAATCGTTTTCAGCTTCCAAATAGTTATTCAATCCTTGATGCGCCCGTCCGCGTTGGAAAAAGGCTTTCGAGTAGTCCGATTTCTTATCTATCAACTGTGAAAGCGTTTTAACGGCATCACCAAAGTTTCCGAGTTCGTTTTCAGCAACTCCTTTGTTATAGTAAGCAGCTGTAAAATTCGGGTCGAACTTGATGCTCTTTTTGAATTCGGCAATTGCTGCCTTGTAATTCTTACTTTGAAATTCTTCAATGCCTTTGTTGTAGGCGGTTTGACTGTTGGCGATCGCTTCATTCTCTAAGTTCAATTCAGTGATTGAGTCGCGATAGGCCTGTTCTTCAGGTGTAAGCTCCTCCTGAGCAAAGGATCCAAAGCTCAAAAGAATACCCAGCAGACTGAGTACAATAGTTGGTTTCGTCACGTTTTACAGTTTTTGGATTCGGGTATCCAATTTACAAACTTTGTACCGAAGAAAGGGGAAGAAGTTATTAACAACCATAGGATTTCGTTAACTTTAGCCCTCAAATCATTACTATGTCTAAGGAAGTATTTATTGTAGATGGAGTTCGAACGCCCATCGGAAATTTTGGTGGAACCCTTGCTCCTGTGCGAACAGACGATCTCGGAGCACTTGTCATCAAAGAGTTGATGCAGCGAAACGCTTCACTCGATCCAATGTTGGTAGAAGATGTTCTATTTGGCTGTGCGAATCAAGCAGGTGAAGACAACCGAAATGTGGCACGAATGAGCGGTCTTTTGGCAGGACTTCCTTGGCAAGTTGGAGGAGAAACAATCAATCGACTGTGTGCATCAGGAATGGCATCAACTATCAATGCTGCTAGAGCCATTAAGGACGGTGCGGGAGATATTTACATTTCGGGTGGAGTAGAGCACATGACGCGCGGACCTTGGGTAATTTCCAAAGTCTCTAAACCTTATGGTCGCGATGCGCAAATGCATGATTCTTCATTCGGATGGCGTTTCATCAACCCTAAGATGGAAGAGCTGTACGGAACGGATGGCATGGGAATGACTGCTGAAAATCTAGTGGAACTTTACGGAATTGAACGTGAAGCACAAGATCAATTTTCTTACTGGTCACAAATGAAAGCAGCGAAAGCAATTGCTTCAGGAAGATTGGCTGAAGAGATTGTTCCTGTTGCGATTCCTCAACGAAAGAAGGACCCAATCATCTTTGATACAGATGAATTCAGTCGTCCGAATACGACATTAGAAATTCTAAGCGGATTGCGTCCCGCGTTCAAGAAAGATGGTTCTGTAACTGCAGGAAATGCTTCCGGGTTGAACGATGGCGCCGCTGCACTTTTAGTGGCTTCTGAAGAAGCAGTAAACAAAAATGGCTTGAAACCTTTAGCGAGAATAGTAGGCGCTGCTACAGCAGGAGTTGAACCAAGAATTATGGGAATCGGTCCTGTGTATGCGTCGCAAAAAGTACTGGAGCGTACCGGGTTGACACTCGATCAAATGGATATTCTCGAATTGAACGAAGCATTCGCAGCGCAAGTTTTGGCTTGTACAAGAAAACTCGGTTTGGAAGATAATGATGAACGAATTAATCCGAATGGAGGGGCAATCGCATTAGGTCATCCACTGGGAATGACAGGTGCGCGTATTCTCCACACAGCAGCGATAGAGCTACAGCAATCCAACAAGAAATATGCCCTCGTGAGCATGTGTATTGGAGTTGGTCAAGGATATGCTACAATTTTAGAGAAAGCGTAGCCAACCTGCACACACTAAAAAACGTTACTACAACATGAGATATTTGCTACTGTGCACGCTAATCGCCATAGCTGCCACTTCTTGTAAGAAAGAAGCCACCGTTTGGGAAAGCGATTGGAACGCACCCCTTGTAAATGACACGCTATCCTTGGCAAACCTAGTCAACGATTCAACTTTGAGCGTGTCCAATGGATACTATGCCGTAAATCTTACGCGTAGCCTGTTCGATGTTTCCATCAGTGATTTGGTGGAAATTCCGGATACCACAATTCAAAAGAACTACCCGTCTTCCGTCAATCTTGAACTCAATCCGGGCTTTACGTATGCTGGATCTGAGGAAACGTACGACTTGGAGCTAGGAGATGTTCAACTGAAAACGATTACGCTCGAAGAAGGATTTATCGATGTCAAACTTGAGAACCCCATCGAAACCGTTGTCTATTTCATTATCAAACTAGAAAAGGTAACGGATGACAATGGAATTTTCATTCGAACTATTCCAGCTCCAGCAGCAGCAAACGGTCAGCCCGGTGTGGCAGAGGCAACATTGGATCTATCCGGTTACACTATGGATCTATCCGGTGAGTTTGGAGGTGGTTACAACCAGTTGATTGCCGACTTTTCAGTAGTAACGGATCCTAACGGAAGCTCTGCATGGATTTACAATGGAGATGTGACAAGAGTGGAGGCTACCTTCCGCGATGTGAAGATTTTCTACGCTCAAGGCTATTTTGGAAACAGAGTTATTTCGGATACAACAACTATTGACTTGACGGAATTGGATATCTATCAAAGTGGATTGTTGGACATTTCTAACCTTTGGTTGAATTTCGAGGTAGAAAATGGAGTGAAAGCAGGAGCAGTAGCGAACATTCACATGGTTCGAAACACGAATAAGCAGGGTAATGTTGTTAATTTGATGGGACCTAATATCGGAAATGACATCACAGTGAATCCTGCAACTGGAAACTGGGGAACGCTTTCTCCATCGCTTACCAATGTGACGTTCAATGCATCAAACAGTAATATTGAAGCGTATGTTGAAAATCTTGGCGTGAAACACGAGGTAGGATATACTTTCGAACTGAATCCTTGGGGGAATGTCT
Source organism: bacterium (assembly GCA_024742305.1). Taxonomy (GTDB): domain Bacteria; phylum Bacteroidota; class Bacteroidia; order Flavobacteriales_D; family Crocinitomicaceae; genus UBA4466. Next base: position 64,780 of record JANSYQ010000014.1, read on the forward strand.
CCGGTGGATGGGATCAAGTATTTCCGCAGAGTCGCGTTCGTGTGAACTTAAATGCAGAAATGCCACTCTCAATTGGAATGGACGCATTGACCTTACAAGATACCTTTGATTTAACGCTGAATCAGGATCCCGAAAAAACGCGCATTGTTGCAGGCGATTTGATTTTAAATGCGAAAAACGGCTTTCCGTTCAGTGCGAATATAACGATGTATCTCCTTGGAGCTAATGGAGCTTTGCTGCATACCATTCAGGGGACAGATATTATTGAGTCTTCTCAATATGGTGTTTTAGATGCGAATACAAATGTGCTTGTGCAGCCATCAGAGGTGATTTTCTCACTGCCTGATAATGTGATTTCAGATATTAACGATGTACAACAAGTGGTGGTTCGTGCAGAAATGAATTCTCCGAACCCTGCAACGGGCGTAAATCAGCAAATTCTTATTCCGGAGAACGCTTTTATTGAAGTGAAACTACGCTCCGAATTCAAAACTGAAAACAAATTCTAATGAGAATAGTAGCAGTGTTATTCTTTGGGTTGCTCAGTTTTGGAGCAAGCGCTCAGATGTATATGGATCAGTCAGATACTACGAGTTTTGGTAGTGAGGTCGGCGTTAAATCTCTCGGTGATTACGGAGCTAGTGCAGTTCAGAATGGAGTGACGAACAAAATGTTCCTCGGTGGATTTATAGATTCCACCTTGAAAAACAATTCGCTTTCAAGACACTCTGCGGTCAATCGCATAGGAATAAATTCAGGCGGCGAAGTGTATTACAGAAACTCGAATAAAAAACTCTTCAAAAAGAAAAATTGGGGCTATGAAATTTCAGCCGGAGTCAATTATTTCGGTGGCGCACTGTACGGACGCGATGCATTTGATTTGTTGTTTTTCGGAAATCAGAGTTACATCGGCGATACCATGTTCCTATCCGGGATGGATGCCAACTTTACCGCCATGCAAAAAGTGGGATTCGGTTTTTACGATATTAAAAGCAAATCGAGTGTACGTTTCAACGTTTACAATATCAGTTCACGAATTGACGCCGATTTCAGAGACTTTGAAATCCTTCAGTCTGCCGATGGTCAGGAGTTGACTTTAATGATGGACGGAGATGTTACTGTGGGACAGTCAGCGAGCTTTAACCAAGGAGTTGGTTTTGGTATTGATTTCGATTTTCGTATTCCTATCTCTTGGGTGAAGGGTGATAATGCGTATTTGCAATTCAAGTCCCAAAACCTCGGCTTCGCTTATATGTACGAAGCACAAAAGAAGTACAGTTTCGATACCACCATCGTTTTTGATGGCTTCCGATTTGAACAATTGCTGGCAGATAATGGCTATTTCAATGATAGTATTAGCATCTTGGATACGCTCGGAATACGCTCGCAGGATGTCAACTCGGTATTTCTTCTGCCGGGCTTTATCCAAGTATCTAAAATGGTTGACAACCAAAGCGAGAAGCAATTGCAGTCCTTTTTTGGATTGCGTGTTTATCCAACTTTAATCTTCAGTCCATTGGGGTTTGCTGGGGCCGATTATCGATTCAACGAACACATTCATGCCGGAGCAAGTGTAACCTTTGGAGGGTTTTCAGGACTGCGTTTTGGCGCTTATGGTCAGTTCAATTGGGATAAATTCGGCCTAGGAATTGGCTCTGATAACTTCTCAGGATTTATGCGCTCAGGCGGAAATGGAACTTCAATGTATGTAAACGCGGTATGCAGATTTTAATCAAAATAGCGTTTGTTTTTCTACCTGTGCTGGCTTCAGCGCAGATTAGCTTCTATCGAAACTATTCCGATAACTCCTATGATTTCGGACAGGGGATTGTACAGTTGGAGGATAGTAGCTATGTGATTGCAGGAACTTCAGGAAGCTTTACTGCGCACGGTCAGGCGTTTCTAATGCTGGTGGATAGTCTTGGAAACAAAAAGTGGTCAAATCACTTCGGAGGTCAGGAAAACGAATGGGGAAAGCGAGTGTTGTACAAAGAGAATTTTGGCTTCTTCTTGTGCGGACATTCTAATTCGTATGGTGCAGGCGACTATGACTTCTACCTCGTAAAAGTAGACGATTCAGGATTTGAAGAGTGGAGCAATAGCTATGGTGATGGCAATTGGGAACGTTTGATGGACGCTGCATTGACGAGGGATACAGGAGCGATTCTCGTAGGAGAAAAGCAAAACGGTACTTTCGGTACGGATATGTTTTTAGTGCGAACAGATAAAAACGGAGACACGCTTTGGACAAAAACGTTAGAAAACCCGGGGGATGACATCGCTATGACGGTAGATATTTACCAAGATTCGCTTTTGTACGTCGGAGGTTCAAGATTTTATGCCGATTCGGCTCAAGCGAAAGGGATTATCTACAAAATTCACGACAACGGTCAAATGTTGGACACCTTGTTTTTCAAGAGTTATCCCGGCGAATATCAAATGAACGATTTGCATATTATTGGCGATACCGTTCAAGCATTAGGAAGTCATAGAAATGGAAGTTCCGATCAATGGGATTATACTTTTTATCGCTCCAATTTAACGGTGAACGGTTTCAGTAATATTTCATGTTTTAACTCAAACGTTGACGGCGACTGGTACGGAGATGTCTTTACTTCGTATGGAGATAATTCCAAGCGGTACATGGCAATGAGCTCAGAAAATGTACCCAATAGTCCGAATGTAAATGGAACGGATATTAGTGTACAGCTCGGTAATACGTTTATGTTTTACCAAAATTCCGTGGGGTTTATCGAACATGAAGAACCCGACGTAAATGGAGAGTTTATCCGCACCAGCGATGGAGGAGCAATGCTTGTAGGTTATATCCAAAGTCCTTTGGTAGGAAATGGTGGAGGAACGATCTTTTTGTTGAAGATTGGTCCGGGCGAAGATTATCCAACAACCAATGCAGGAGGATTTTCAGCCGTGGTAAATGTCGCGGAGCAATTCAATTCCTTGGAGGTAGAAGTGTATCCTAATCCAGCAGAAGATTGGTTGCATATCCAACTCCCAACAAGTGATGCAGGAACCTATCAATTAACGAACGTTTCAGGGCAGGTGGTAAAAGCGGGAAGTATTTTGCAGGAAATGAGTCTCTCAACATCGTCTTTGCCTTCAGGTGTATATCTCTTGCAGGTAGCTACAGCCAACGGTAAAGCAATTAATAGAATTGTCATTCAATAAGTCTATGAAAAAAACGCTACTACTACTTTTCATGGTGTCTTTTATCTCCACTGGATTCAGTCAAATTAGTTTTTATCGTCTCTTTGGAGGAGAAGATTTCGATTACGCCTACGATGTAGTTGAATTGCCGGATTCTGGTTTCATAGTGGCCGGTACTTCTGGTAGTTTTAATGTGGGACATGCAGATGCATTTCTACTTAGAACAGACAAATTCGGTAACAGACTTTGGTCAATTCCCTACGGCGGTCCTGAGAATGACGGCGCCTTCGATCTAGAGCATAAAGAAGGTTTCGGAACGTATATGCTGGGGCGAACAACTGCACCAACGGGAGATTTTGATGCTTGGATTGCATTTGTAGATGATCAAGGTTCTGTTTTGTGGGAGAAATCCTATCCGGGACCGAATTGGGAGGAAGTAACAGAGTCAGCAATGACCCAGGATTCCGGTCTTATTGTTTCGGTAAGTCGTTATGGAACTAATACGCAAAGCGATGATTATTCTTTGATCCGATTGGATGTTTCCGGCGATACGGTTTGGCATCAGGAAGTTAATAGTTATGGCGATGATGAAGTCACCAATATAGAATCGTATCAAGATTCAATGTTTTTGATATCGTCCAATCACTGGGATAGTTTGAATGCAGCATCCTACGGACTGATCGAGCTTTTGCACGAAAATGGTTCTTTGATTTGGAGTGATTCAGTGGCAATCTCTCCGGGGTCCACCTACTTGAATGACTTTTATCACGTCAACGATACCTTATTTGGTGTTGGTGGTTTTTTACTAGATGATACGTCGACATTTGATAGAATGCGTCACGTTCGATATTTACCGCTTGCGGAAAATGGGGAAATTGTAACGCAATCGAGTGCCAGTGCAGGGAATATTATTGATGATGTAGTAATTCCTGTGCCCAATAGTCAATTCAAATTAGGAGCATTCCGCTTTCAGGACCCAACGACTTCTTCTCCATACAATGATTTTTACGTTACCTTGAACTCATACCTCCTAGTTCCGATCGGGGCCACAGCAAACTCAGGAACGGAAGGGGGAGATGATCGCTTGTTCAATGGAGCCGCTACTCAAGACGGAGGAGCCATTTTTGTCGGATATCAGGCCTTGCCACAAGGTGGAACGGCAATAGCAATGCTGAAAGTAGGTCCGGGATTCGATTATCCAACCATACCAGAGGTTCCATTCATACTTCAATTGGTGGGGCAGGAAGAAATTGAGATGCTAAACTCGGTGACGGTTTACCCGAATCCAGCAACAGATCTTATCCATGTCGAAATTGATAAGGAAGTAGCAGATCGATATACTTTGGTGACTTTAGCCGGGAGAGAGGTACATTCCGGAGATTTTTCCAATAGTGAAGCTATCATTTCTGTATCAAGTATTGAACGCGGTATGTACTTTTTGCAATTATTCAATAAAGAAACTTACGTAGGGTCTACGCAAGTCATAGTGCACTAATCTACCACTCAAAAGCGGTCTCGCTGAACCATTTTCCTTGAGAGCGAAGGGTTTGCTCTATAACATCTCTTATACATCCTTTACCTCCGTTTATCGGCGATTGATAGTGTGATATTCCCTTGATTTCCACAGCAGCGTCTTGAGGACATGTTGCCACTTTTACCACTTTCATGACCTGATAATCCGGAATATCATCACCCATATACAATACCTCATCATCAGAAAAGCCATATTTCTCTTTTAGGTTCTTGTATACAACCATCTTATTTTTTGATTGCAGACAAACTTCAGTGGCGCCTAAGTTTTCCAAGCGAACTTTAACAGCTTCGGAGTTTCCTCCGGTTACAATTAAAATTCGGAAACCTAATTTCGCAGCATATTGAACGGCATACCCATCGCGAGAGCTGAGTGTTCTAACTACTTCGTCGTTAAAAAGGGCTACACTTCCATCGGTAAAAACGCCATCAACATCAAAAACAAATGTGGTAATAGATGGTAGATTTTCTTTATAGCTTTTCATTTTTGTAAGTCTCTTTAATGCTGTCTGTTAGCAATTGGTACAGTTCTTTTGCCGTTCCGGTTTGTGCCTTCAAATGTTTGTCAATGGTCTTTGAATCTCCTCGTCTTGCTGGCCCTGTTTGGGCTTCAAATGCAGATTTGGTATCCAATTTACTCAATGTCTCTTTTAATAATGGAAGCAATAGTTGATAATCGAGGTCTTGCTCTTTAGTTATTTTTTGAGCTTGATAAACGATATGATTCGTAAAGTTATTGATCCAAACGGCTGCCATGTGAATTTTACGTCGTTGCTCTGAGTTTACTGTATGAACCGAAGTACTAAGTTGTTGTGCAAATTTTTGGATCGTTTCCTGAAAATCTTCATTTTCGGACTCCACAAGAAAAGGAACGTTTCGCATCTCCACTACACCAGTTTTCGACATGGTTTGAAGCGGGTAGAGGACACCTAGTTTTTGACGTTTCGGAAGCTCGTCCAATCCAACAGAACCTGAAGTGTAAACGACTGGGATGTCTTCAGAAATTTGCGAAAGAACGTGAGCGATAGCATCGTCAGAAATACAAATAATGGTGAGTTGATTGGGAAGGTTGTTTATCTCGCTAACTTTCGCATTTACCGCTTTAGCCAGGTGCATTGCATTCTCCTTCGTGCGCGAAACGACATGGGTTATTTGAATACCATGATCAAAAAGTGCCTTTGCCATTTGAGTGGCTACATTTCCTGAACCGATGATGGAGACCTGTTGAATCATGTTGTAAGGACGACGGAATTACGTCATTTAATTTTGAACTGAAACATTTAGCTAATTAGGCAAACCTGCCTGCCGCAGGCACGGTGTCTAATTACCAAATTAGTTTTTTCTAGTAATTTAAAATTTTAGATCGTATCTTAATTTGTAGTTCTCACCTTCATTCTAAAAAAAAACACCCCGACCAATTCTCATTCAGCCGAGGTGATTCTCATACTATCTGAAACGGAATTACTTTCCGTGACATTGCTTGTATTTCTTGCCGCTTCCGCACGGACAAGGGTCATTTCGACCAATTTTCTTCTCGGCAACAACGGGCTCGCGCTTTACCTGCTGTTGTTGTTGAGCAGCAGAATTCGCCATGGCCTGATCATATCCCTCACGACCTGGTAAGGCTTGTTCTTTCGGTTCGTTTGTTTGAGCGTTGCTATAATTGTTCTGAGCTTGTGCCGACTTATTAGTACTTTCAATTTGCTCTACTTGAGGAATATCAAGCTTAGCAAGCAATTCGATTGTTTCACTGTTCAAGCGAACCAACATAGCTTTAAACAAATCGAACGACTCTAATTTGTACACCAAAAGCGGATCTTTCTGTTCGTATTGAGCGTGACTTACGGCAGAACGCAAGTCGTCCATTTCACGCAAATGCTCTTTCCACTCATTGTCGATCATTTGAAGGACAATGTTCTTTTCAAGTTGTTTGTGAATTGCCGAACCTCCAGTGTTGTATGCTTCTTCCAAAGATACGTTCAATCGCACTTCGCGACGACCATCAGTCAATGGGAATACGATGTACTCGTATTGGTTCCCCGGGTTTTCATACAAAGCTTTCACCTGTGGGAAGGCACGCTCTGAAATTCGGGCATTTTTACGGTCATAGCGCTCGCGGAATCCCTGGTAAACGCGTTCAACAAGCACGGCGTCATCAAGTGATTCGAACTCTTCCTCCGTCACAGGAGACTGCATTCCAAGCTGACGCAACAATTCTTCTTCAAATAGATTGAAGTCTTCTTTTCCGTGAGCCAAAGTGATGTTTTCACAGAAATCGTAGAACATGTTGTCTACATCCAAATCCAAGCGATCACCAAACAATGCGTTCTTTCGTTTCTTGTAGATGGCCTTACGCTGCGCATTCATTACGTCATCGTATTCCAACAAACGTTTACGAATACCAAAGTTATTTTCCTCTACCTTCTTTTGGGCGCGCTCAATGGACTTCGATACCATGCTGTGCGTAATTACTTCCCCTTCTTTCAGTCCGAGGCGGTCCATCAACTTGGCAATTCGTTCCGAACCGAACTTACGCATCAAGTCATCTTCCAACGAAACGAAGAACTGAGAAGAACCCGGGTCTCCTTGACGTCCTGCACGACCACGCAACTGGCGGTCTACTCGACGGGAATCATGTCGTTCCGTACCAATAATCGCCAAACCTCCTGCTTCTTTCACGCCTTCGCCCAACTTAATGTCGGTACCACGACCTGCCATGTTTGTTGCAATGGTGACAGCTCCCGGTTTACCAGCTTCGGCAACAATTTCCGCCTCCATCTTGTGATGCTTCGCGTTCAATACCTTATGATTGATGCCTTTCATCTTTAGCATTCGGCTGAGCAATTCGGAAATCTCCACCGTTGTCGTACCTACAAGTACCGGTCTGTTTTGTGCGACTAACTTTTCAGTTTCTTCAATTACAGCAGTAAATTTCTCTCTCGCTGTTTTGTAAACCAAATCATTTTGGTCGTTACGCTGAATAGGACGGTTGGTTGGAATAACGACTACATCCAATTCGTAAATGTCCCAAAATTCTTTTGCCTCCGTTTCTGCTGTACCGGTCATACCCGATAACTTGTGGTACATACGGAAGTAGTTTTGAAGGGTGATAGTAGCGTAGGTCTGCGTTGCGGCCTCTACCTTCACGTTTTCCTTCGCCTCAATCGCTTGGTGCAATCCATCGGAGTAACGACGTCCTTCCATGATACGTCCCGTTTGCTCATCAACGATTTTTACCTTTCCGTCCATGATCACATACTCCACTTCTTTTTCAAAAAGCGCGTAGGCTTTCAAAAGTTGGTTGATCGAGTGAATGCGCTCCGATTTGATACTGTATTCGCGAACAAGTTTGTCTTTGTTCTCTTGGAATGCTTGTGGTGATAAATCCTCTTTCTCTAAGCGAGCAATCTCCGATCCAATGTCCGGCATAACGAAGAACTCACGATCATCATTTCCTGATAATAAGTCAATTCCTTTGTCGGTAAGTTCGATAGTGTTGTTCTTTTCTTCGATTACAAAGAAGAGTTCCTTATCGATCTTTTTCATGTGCTTTCCTTGCTCTTGCATGTAGAAGTTCTCTGTCTTCTGCAAGTGCGCACGGATTCCTGGCTCAGAAAGGAATTTAATTAAGGCCTTGTTTTTTGGAAGTCCGCGATAGGCTCTCAACAAGGCTTTTCCTCCTTCTTCCAACATCGTTTTAGCATCTTGACCTTCGCCAACCTCTCCGTTAATCACTTTGAGCTGTTTTTTGGCTTCTGTCAAACACTGATTCACAAATTTTCGTTGAGCAGCCACAATATTTTCAACACGTGGTTTCAACTGATGAAACTCGTGTTCATCTCCACGTGGTGTTGGACCGGAAATAATGAGTGGGGTACGAGCGTCGTCAATTAATACGGAATCGACCTCATCAATGATGGCATAATGGTGTTTTTGCTGCACCAAGTCATCAATACTTCCTGCCATATTGTCACGGAGGTAGTCGAAACCGAACTCGTTATTTGTTCCGAAGATGATGTCTTTTTTATATGCTGCACGTCTTTCTGGAGAATTTGGACGATGTTTATCAATACAGTCCACTGTTAATCCGTGGAACTGGTACAATGGTCCCATCCACTCGGAGTCACGTTTTGCAAGGTAATCGTTTACGGTAACCACGTGAACTCCTTTTCCTGAAAGAGCATTTAAGTATACTGGAAGCGTTGCAACGAGTGTTTTACCTTCCCCTGTTTGCATTTCGGCAATGTTTCCTTTGTGAAGTACACCTCCACCCATCAACTGAACGTCGTAGTGAACCATGTTCCAAGTAACTTCCGTTCCTGCAGCGGTCCATTTGTTGTGCCAAATCGCTTTACCGTTATCAATCGTGATACCATCCTTTTCTTGCGAAAGTTCGATGTCAAAGTCTTGCGCGGTAACTTCTAACTGTCCATTTTCGGCCCAGCGACGCGCTGTTTCTTTCACCACAGCGAATGCTTCAGGAAGAATGGATTCAAGGATCTCCTCAATTTTTGCATCAATCTTTCCGGTCATCTTATCAATGCTCTCGAAAAGCTCTTCTTTATCCTGAATAGGTGTGTTTACATCGTCCGCCTTGGCTTGCAACTCCGCTAACTCTTGTTCAAGGTCTGCCGTTGCGTCCAAAATCATTTTTTGAAAGACAGGTGTTTTTGCACGCAACTCATCGTCGGAGAGGGATTGTACCTGTGCAAACTGAGCGTTCGCTTGATCGATAATCGGTTGGTATGCTTTTCTGTCTTTTGTCGACTTGTCCCCAAATAGGGACTTCATTATATTTAATGCCATATTGCTCTTGCTAAAGGGGTCGTAAAAATAATCAAATTCCTCGGCCTCTTAAATTGTTTTTTTACTCAATTTTCTATCATTCCGTCATAAACTATTCCAAGTTGATAGATGCTGCCAAATTGTCTATTGAATTTCCGCTTCAAAAGTGAATCGCTCTTGTTTACCTCACCCTCGATTCTCCTACAAAGGATTGATATCCATGATAAAGGAAGTGCTATTTGTTTTTTCACCACAGAGGCACGGAGAACACTAAGTAATGAGGAGAAAAGTTGCTTGAAATGGGTTCACTAGATTATGACTTAGTCATAATCCTCAGTGTTCTTTGAACGTATTGGGTTTCAATTGTGCTCTGTGCGCTTGCTCCTTTGCTGAAGCTCCTACGCCGCAATCTTCACTATGAAGGAGTAGCTTCGGCAAAAGCATCCGTGTCTTCGTGGTTGACCTACTATTCTTGGCACCTTGCGTATACCCAAGCAATTATCTCCAAAGCGATATATTGAGCCTGCTGAAATGGGAGAATTCATCTTCTTATGATAATTACGAATAATTCGTTTTTCGGAACGGTTAATAACTATTCAATATTCCTAATTCAATATTCAATCCCAGTACTCAGATTCGTATTATCTTTGCGCCATGCATGAAAAAATTCTAATCCTCGATTTTGGGTCGCAGTATACCCAGTTGATTGCCAGAAGAGTACGTGAATTGAATATTTACTGTGAAATTCACCCTTGGAACAAATGTCCTGAGCTTACAGCTGATATTAAAGGTGTAATTCTCTCGGGAAGTCCATTTTCTGTGCGTGATGAAAAGTCTCCCAAACCCGATTTGTCTGAAATTAAAGGAAAGATGCCGCTACTAGGCGTCTGCTTTGGTGCGCAATTTTTAGCCCACAATTTCGGTGGTGAGGTATTGCCTTCATCAATCAGAGAGTATGGAAGAGCGAATTTGTCTTATGTAGATGCTGATAACGTTTTAACGCAAGGATTGACTATTGGTTCGCAAGTGTGGATGTCGCACGGTGATACTATCAAGTCGATTCCTGATAATTATAAAATTATCGCCAGCACAGCGGATGTTGAGGTGGCAGGTTACGCCATCGAGGGGGAACAAACTTTCGGAATTCAGTTCCATCCAGAAGTGTATCATTCCTTGGAAGGAACAAAGTTGTTGAAGAATTTCTTGGTGGATGTCTGCGGTTGTAAACAAGATTGGACACCATTGTCTTTCGTAGAGGAAACCGTGAAAGAACTTAGAGAGAAAATTGGAACAGATAAGGTGATTTTAGGTCTTTCCGGAGGAGTTGACTCATCGGTGGCTGCGGTACTTCTGCACAAAGCTATCGGAGAAAACCTACACTGTATATTTGTGGATAACGGATTACTTCGTAAGAATGAATTCGAGTCGGTTTTAGATTCGTACAAAGATATGGGGCTAAACGTGAAAGGAGTAGATGCGAGTTTACTCTTCTACACGGAACTAGCTGGTGTTACCGATCCCGAATTGAAACGAAAAGCCATCGGAAAAGTATTCGTTGATGTTTTTGATGCCGAATCTAAAAAGGTGGAAGATGCCAAGTGGCTCGGTCAAGGAACCATTTACCCAGATGTTATCGAGTCGGTTTCCGTTTCAGGAGGTCCTAGCCAAACGATTAAATCGCACCACAACGTAGGAGGTTTACCTGATTACATGAAATTAAAGGTAGTGGAACCATTGAAGTTGTTGTTCAAAGATGAGGTGCGACGCATCGGCCGTTCTTTGGAGATTGACGAAAATATTCTTGGACGTCATCCTTTCCCAGGTCCCGGACTTGGAATTCGAATTTTAGGAGATGTGACCGCTGAAAAGGTGGCCATTCTTCAAGAAGTGGATCATATTTTTATTTCCGCCTTGAAAGAAGATGGATTGTATGATGATGTTTGGCAAGCCGGAGCCATATTCTTACCTATTCAATCAGTAGGGGTTATGGGAGATGAACGCACATACGAAAACGCTGTAGCGCTGCGAGCGGTGACGTCAACTGACGGTATGACGGCCGATTGGTGTCACCTTCCTTATGAATTTTTGGCAAAGGTTTCTAACAAGATTATCAATCAAGTGAAAGGCATTAACCGCGTGACTTACGACATCAGTTCCAAGCCTCCTGCGACCATCGAGTGGGAGTAATTGGCCTTCGTGGCATGCGAATTGTAATTCCAAATATGTAAATTTGAGATATGCGGTACATTCTACTCACCACTCTATTGCTGCTTTGCATCTTGTCATGGGCTCAGCCCGGAGTTTCCCCTGAACGTGAAGTCGACGGAAAACGATACTACGTACACTCCGTACAAGCAGGCAACACTTTGTGGGGGTTACAACAAATGTATGGCGTGCCAGCAGACGAAATCATGGAGGCAAATCCGGTTTTAAGTGAAGGACTTAAAAAAGGACAAACCATTTTGATTCCAATTCCCGGAGAAACGGTCTTAGAGCCGACACCAACGATTGAAACAAGCGAATACAAAGTAAAAAAGGGTGAAACGCTTTACGGTTTATCGCGGAAATTTAATACGACCGTAGATGAACTCATTCGCTTGAATCCAGTATTGGCTGAGTCTTCATTACAAAAAGGACAACGCATTAAAGTACCGGGTAAAGTGGAAGACACGGATGTCGCGGACACAAATGAGACTCAGGAAACAAATGAGGTTCCCAATCCTTTTGTAATGGATACGGTGAAGGTGGATGAAGAAACCTCGGAGGTGGTGAAGGTTGAGTTTAACGACTCTATTGTGGAACACACCGTGTTGGCGCACGAACCCATGTACAGTATTTCGAAAAGATTCATGGTTCCTATCGAGACTATTTTAAAAACGAACGGACTTTCTTCTACTAGATTGAGTACAGGTCAAGTACTAAAGATTCCTCTGAAACAAGAGCGAATCAACAAAATGACTATCAAGCCAGTACCACCAAAGTACGATCCGGACGGTTCAGATCCAATTGAATTCGAAGAAAAAGAACGATATAAAATAGCTGTCTTCCTTCCATTCTTCCTAGAACATGGGAAAGGATACTCGAAGTACGTTTCTGATGTATCAACGCAATTCTACATGGGAATGACTTTGGCAATGGATACACTAGAGGCAATGGGACTGAAGGCTGATATTCATTACTACGATACAAAGCGCGATTCTGCCACAGTGTTGAAAGTACTGAATAGTGCTGAATTTCAAAATACCGACTTGGTTATTGGACCATTCTTCCCAAATACACAAAAGTTAATTGCTGAACACTGCAAGCAAAACGCCATTCGTATGGTGGTTCCTGTGAGCTGCGAAACTTCCATGATGGAAGGGAATCGTTTGGTGTATGCTGCTATCCCATCAGATATTACTTTAATGCGAAGATTGGGGGAATATGTAGCGCAAAACCACACCAAGGACAGAGTGTTACTCGTAAAACCAAAGAAGGAAGAGGATATGCCGCTCTACGAAGCTTTTCGAGATGCTTACAATAGCGCGGAGACAGAAATGCCGAAAGCAGCGTTGAACGAAACGACGCAAGAATCCCTCAAGAATCTGATGACGCGCAATACAGATAATATTCTGATCATGCCAACCAACAACCGATACCATGCGGATAAGTTTGTGAGTACAGTGAGTCGTTCTGATTTTCGAGCAAGAAAGGATGGTATCTACATTTATGGAACGAAAGACTGGGTTGACTTTGAAAGTATTAATAACGACTTCAAGAATCGCTACAACTTTAGATATGCGAGTTCTACTTTCAGAGATTACTATACCGATCTTATGATTGAGGTGAACCGAAACTTCAGAACGCGTTACAAAACGGATATGGGAATGTTTGCGGTTCAAGGGTACGATATCTTGTTGGAAATGTGCAGTCATTTCTTTTTAGAAGAAGCTCCTGTCAATCTGTTGGCAAACGATTTCAACTTGCAACAAATTTCCCCGTCTGATGGTTACGAGAACAACCATATTTACATCATCGAGCAAGAAGACTACGAATTGGTAAATACGGCGTTGTTGAATGATGAATAAACAGCAAATTTCGAAGGCTTTTCAAGAGCTTCAAGATCACATTTGTCGTCGAGTAGAGGAGATCGACGGTGTTTCAAAGTTTCAAGAAGACAATTGGCAGCGTCCTGAAGGAGGTGGTGGAAGAACCCGAATTCTCAAAGGAGAAGGTGTAATCGAAAAGGGAGGCGTGAACTTTTCGGAAGTTCATGGAAGCGTTACAGAGATGATGCGTCGCAATACAGAAATTACGGCAGATGCTTTCTTTGCCACGGGCGTATCCATAGTTCTACATCCGCATAATCCATATATTCCTATTATACACATGAATGTGCGTTACTTTGAGTTGAGTGACGGAAAGTATTGGTTTGGTGGAGGTATCGACTTAACACCGCATTATATTGTCAAGGATCAAGCTCGTGCTTTTCATGAAGAGTTAAAGAAGGTTTGCGATAAGTACAGCTCAGACTTCTACCCACGGTTCAAAGTTTGGGCAGATGATTATTTCTACTTGCCACACAGAGACGAAACAAGAGGAGTAGGAGGGATCTTCTTTGATCACCTCCAAGAGTCTGATGATTTACCCAAAGATCGGTTGTTTCACTTTTGTAAAGATTTGGGAGAGGCTTTCCCCGAGTTATATGATTATCAAGTTGCCCTTGGAAAAGAAAAAGCTTATTCTGAGCGAGAACTTGATTGGCGCAACACGCGAAGAGGTAGATACGTGGAATTCAATTTGGTACACGATAGAGGAACAAAGTTCGGGCTAGTTTCCGGAGGTAGAACGGAGTCTATTTTAATGAGTTTGCCTGCTACAGCTCAATGGGAGTACTGTAAAACCATTGAGGACGGTAGTGAGGAGGAGAAAACCCTTGAGCTCTTGCGTAAGGATATCGACTGGATCAACGCGTAAACCGCTCTTCATTTTCTGTAATTCAACCAAGAATAATTTCGTATTTTAGGCGGGACGTTGAAAATGTTCGTTGCCAAATTCATTTTGATAATTCGTAGATTTCAACCAACCTGTTATCAGAATTTGTTTGCTAAAGCAACCCTACGCATTTTCTTACGTTAAACTAACAAGAAAACATGCGAACTACATGAAAACTTTACTTACCGCAGGACTCCTGTTGTTCTCTGCCGTTGCCTTCTGTCAACAAACTGGAACAGAGATTACTCCTACACAAGCTCCCTCAAAAATGCATGCCGAATATCGCGGTGCGACACATACTGAGGTGAAACAAAGCCAATCGGTAACCATTTCCAAAAGACCGGGGCAGCCTCAGCAGACACATGATGCCGCTTATTACAATCAAGAGATTGCCAAAGTGGACGCGCACATTTCTGCGATCGATGCAAAGATTGCCCACGTGAACAGCATTCCATCGGAGAAGGCTCTAGCTGAACAAAATGGATGGTTTCAGCAAATGGACCAAATCAAACTAGAACTCAATCAAAAACGCGCAACTCTTATCCAAAAGCGCGACAATCTCTAGACCGTTACTACCATGAGAAACTTACTACTTCTACTTATTTCAGCGCTACCTTTCATTGGAGCAGCGCAAGGTGTGAACTGTGCGGATATGGACCCAATCTGTACCGACGTTGGAGCTCAATTTACAGCGAACACCGGTACCACTGCTGAGGTTGGAAACGATTACGGCTGTCTATCAACACAACCGAACCCTAGCTGGTACTATTTTGAAATTTCAAACGCAGGAGCAATCGATATGAGTTTGACCGCTCCATCAGATATTGATTTTATAATTTATGGACCGTATCCAAACCTAGCGGCAGCACAAGGCGATTGTGGTACATTAGACGCGGGGGATATCGTCGATTGTAGTTATTCTGCTACTGCCAATGAAACACCTTCTATTCCTAATGCTCAAGTAGGTGAGGTGTACATCATGCTTATCACCAACTACGCTAATACAGTTCAGAACGTAAGTCTTACGCAAACGGGAGGTACTGGAGCCACAGATTGCTCCGTTGTTGCCAACCCACCTTGCTTTATGTCGTATTTCGAAGCAAATATTAGCGCTTGTGATCCGAATACAGATACCTATGAGATTACAGGTCAAATTGACTTTGAAGACCCGCCAACAACGGGTAACTTGGTAGTAGAGGATTGTAACGGTAACATTCATGTTGTGGCAAGTGCACCATTTACGGTAAACGCGCAAGGGCAAGGAGTCGAAACATATACGTTTCCCGGTCTAAATGCTGACGGTCAACCTTGTAATGTGAGTGCATATTTTACGGCAGATCCGACTTGTTCCATCATGAACTTGACTTACACTGCTCCAATTTGTAACTGTTTCTTCACCTTCTTTGGACTCAATCAAGAGCCGTGTAACACCACAACCAACACTTTCGATATTACAGGAACTCTAGAATTTACAAGTCCTCCGTCGACAGGAACTCTAACTCTTACCGACTGTAATGGAAACAGCGTAACGTACAACGCACCGTTCACAAGTCCGTTGAACTGGGCGATTACAGGGATTACTCCAAACGGAACAACCAACTGTACAGTAACAGCTACATTCTCAGCTGATCCGTCTTGTACAATGACTTCGCTTCCTTTCAACCACCCTGCCGATTGTAACTGTCCGGTAGATGCGGGAACATTCAGTACTAGCGTTATTGGAAGTACCACTTCAACAGGACCAGCATTTGACTTGTGTTTTGGAGATTCACTTACAATCACACCGAACGGCGACTTTATTCCACCAGCAGATATCGGAAACCCACCGGGTGGCACATATAATCCGGGTATGCACTTGTTGATTTACGACTGTGCTCCAACGATTTTCTCACCTCAAGATTTTACCACAGATCCATGCTTCTTGGGTATCTGGGATCCAAATAATCCAGCGGGACCTTGGGGAGTAAGTAATGTTTATGGTAACAACTTGACGTATTACTTCATGCCACTTACGTTGTATGATTACGTCAACTATATCTACTCTTACTTTTTCACTGGGACACTTTGTTATGATCTCGGACCGGCATACCCTGTAACTTTCCTTGAGCCAATAACAACCAACGTAACTGAGGATTGTTTTGCAGGAACAGCGACGGTAACAGTAAGTGGGGGTACACCGGCAAATGACGGATCACAATTTAATATTGTTCCGGGATCATTGGTGCCAGCGAATGCATCTTTTGTCAACACGTCTGCTTCAAATGGTGGAACGATCACGATTGATGGTTTAGTTGATGGCGATAACTATTCATTTGAGATCATTGATGACAACGGATGTCCAGTTACTGTATCAGGAACCTTCACTGGAATGGAAGATGCCTCATTCTTCTATGATCCAAAATACTGTCAAGATGCGGCGGATCCGCTACCTACAATTACTGGAGTTCCAGGAGGAACATTTTCTGTTTCACCAGCAGGTATGGTTATCAACCCAAGTACAGGTTTGATTGATGTTTCTGCATCTACTCCTGGCTTGTACACTATTACCTATCAAAGTCCGGCAGCAAACTGTTGGGGTACAGAAACATTCGTAGTTGAAATCAATCCATTACCGAATGTTGTAGCTATTGATAACAGTCCTGTTTGTACGGGAGATAGCATTACATTGGACGAAACAGGCGGCGAAGCAACAGAGTGGTTGTGGACGACAACAGGAGCCGCAACTTTTAATGATGATAGCTTGCAGTCTCCTACAGTTTATGGTGCTGTTGATGGTGAAACATTCACAGTTTCCGGAACAGATATCAATACTGGATGTGCAAATACAGCGACCGTAACGGTAACCGTAAACCCATTGGATGATCCAACGTTTACCCTAGCAGACTTCTGTTTTGGATCGGCGAACAGTGCAACGATTACAGGAACGGCAGGAGGAACTTTCTCCTACAATCCTGATCCAGCCGATGGTTCTTCCGTGAACCCAACAACAGGAGAAATCACCAATGAAGTTGCAGGAACGACATACAATATTCAATATCTGACATCGGGAGCATGTCCTGATAGTTTGACCTTACCAGTTACGGTAAATCCGCTTCCAGTAGTGAACGCGCCGGATGAAACTATTTGTGAAGGTGCCAATGTTTCGATTACAGCGACGGGTGCAAATACCTACTCGTGGTCACCTGGCACCGGATTGAACACTACAACAGGAGCAACAGTTATAGCTTCGCCAACAGTTACAACAATCTACACAGTGACAGGAACCGATGCGAACGGCTGTGTTGCAGATCATGATTTGACAGTAACCGTGAATCCAGTGCCTGTAGTGGATCCAATTCCAAACCAAACACTCTGTGATGGTGATTTAACGAACGCTGTCAACTTTACAAGTGCTACACCAGGAGCAACATTTGACTGGACCAACAACACGACTTCGATCGGATTGCCAGCAAATGGAACGGGTAATATTGGTGCATTCAATGTAGGGAATACAAGCACGAACCAAGTAACAGCCACTATTTCGGTAAGTGCTACGGCAAATGGTTGTACCGGACCTATCACCACTTTTGATATAATTGTCAATCCAACTCCTACAGTCGATCCAATTACAGATCAAGAGATTTGTGAGGGTGAAAACACAACAGCAATCAACTTTACAGGTGCTGTTGCCGGTACGCAATATGATTGGACAAACTCCAATACAGGAATTGGGGTTGGTGCCAACGGTAATGGTAACATTGCGACATTCACAGGAACAAACGCCACAAATGGACCAATTTCCGGGAACTTTAGTGTGACGCCAACGGCAGCAGGTTGTACAGGAACACCGCAAACATTTGCAATCACTGTAAATCCACTACCCAACGCTACCATCACTGGCAATGCAACTGTTTGTGAAAATGATCCGCAGCCAACAGTTACATTTACCGGTTCGGAAGGTGTAGAGCCTTATACATTTACATATACGGTAAACGGCGGAGCAAACCAAACAATTACATCGACAGGAGCAACAGCAACTATTTCGGTGCCAACAACAACAGCAGGTACCTTTGATTACACGCTGGTGAGTGTTGAAGATGGAAGTAACTCCAACTGTGTTCAAAACATTGGTTCTACGGTAACGGTAACAGTGAACCCAACACCAACTGTGAACCCAATTGCAGATCAAGAAATTTGTGAAGGTGAAAATACTACCGCGATCAACTTCACGGGTGCTGTTGCGGGAACGCAATACAATTGGACCAATTCAAACACAGGAATCGGTGTGGGAGCTAACGGAACAGGAAATATTGCATCCTTTACAGGCGCCAACGCAACGAATGCGCCAATATCAGGAAACTTTAGTGTTACTCCAACTGCGGCAGGATGTCTTGGGACACCGGAAACATTTACAATCATCGTAAATCCACTTCCAAATGCAACTATCGCTGGTACAGTAAGTGTTTGTGAAAACGATCCACAACCAACAATTACCTTTACAGGTTCGGACGGTGTTTCACCTTATACCTTCACATACAATGTTAATGGTGGAGCGAATCAAACTGTAACTTCTGTAGGTAATACGGCAACTGTTTCAGCGCCAACAACTGCGGCGGGTACATTTGATTATAACCTTGTAAGTGTGCAGGATGCTAGTGCGACAACGTGTTCTCAAAACGTTGCGAGTACAGTTACAGTAACAGTTAATCCGAATCCTACACCGGTTATTACTGGAGTTTTAGAATATTGTACAGGTTTCAGCGCCACGCTTGGAACGGCGAATGCGTACAATGGATACCTGTGGTCGAATGGTGCAACTACACCGACTGCAGACTTCACCATTGCAGATAATCCAATTACTGTGACAGTTACGGATGCCAATGGGTGTTCGGGAACATCAGCGGCGGTGAACGTAATTGAAAATACAACGATTGTTTTCCCCACAACAGTAGAAATTTGTCAAGGGGAAGTTGCGACCATTCACGGTCAACCACAAACGGTTGCGGGTGTATACGATCAAACATTTGTTCTTCCAACTGGATGTGATAGTACATCGAGCGTAACGTTAATTGTAAATCCATTACCAGTAATTGATGCGGGTCAAGACGTGATTGATTGTGCAGGAGCTGGAGTTACCTTGAATGCCACCGGAGCACCTACCATTGTTTGGGATAATGGTGTGGTAAACAATCAGCAGTTCTTCCCTGGGGTTGGAACTGTTACTTACACCGCAACCGGAACCGATGCCAACGGTTGTTCAAATACGGATGTGGTAGATGTTACCATTCATCCAATTCCTGATGTGAATCCTGTGGCGAACCAAACACTTTGTAACGGTGAACTGACCGCGGCTGCTAACTTTAGTGGTTCTGTGGCGGGTACAACCTTTGACTGGGTGAATGATACACCATCCATTGGTCTTGCCGCAACAGGGTCGGGAAACATTGCTTCATTCAATGCGGTAAACAATGGTACAACACCTGTAACGGCGACCATTACGATTACGCCAACGGCGAATGGTTGTCCGGGGACGTCTACTACATTCACAATTACAGTGAACCCTACTCCGGGAGCAGATGCTGTATCAAACCAAACTGTTTGTAACGGCGATTTAACAACAGCGGTTAACTTCACAAGCGCTACTGCAGGAACAACTTTTGATTGGGTGAATAATGACCCATCTATCGGACTTGCAGCAGCAGGAAGTGGAAACATCGCGGCATTTAGCGCAGTGAACAACGGATCTGCGCCGGTTGTAGCGATAATAACTGTAACTCCAACAGCGAACGGATGTCCGGGAACACCAATCGACTTTACAATCACCGTGAATCCTTCACCAACGGTTGATCCAGTAGTAGATCAAACTGTTTGTAATGGAATTATGACGACACCGGTAAACTTTACGGGTGCCTCTCCAGGAACAACGTACGATTGGACAAACAATAATACCTCCATCGGTCTTGGAGTGACTGGAACAGGGAATATCCCGGCATTTGCAGGAACGAATACCACAGGATCTCCAATTTCAGGAACGATTACGGTTACACCAACATTGAACGGTTGTCAAGGAACTCCGACAACATTTACAATTACAGTTGATCCACCGCCAACAATGGATCCAATCGCAGATCAAGAAATTTGTGAGGGAGAAAACACGGCGGCGATCAACTTTACAAGTCCGTTCGGTGCGGCAACCTTTGATTGGTTGAATAGTAATACAGCGATCGGATTAGCGGCGAATGGCACCGGGAACATTGCTTCATTTACTGGAACAAATGGAGGTGGAACTCCGATAAGTGGTACAATAAGTGTTGTGCCAACCTTGAACGGATGTCTTGGAGTGCTGCAACAATTTGAAATAATTGTGAACCCATTGCCAGTGGTAGATGCAGGGGCAAACGTTACAGTATGTGATGGAGATCCAGTGACACTAACAGCAACTGGAGCGAATACCTACGCTTGGGCGCCTGTGATTACTAACGGTCAACCTTTTGTTCCTACAGCTTCCGGCACTTATTATGTAGTTGGGACTGATGCTAACGGATGTATGAATGCTGATAGTGTTGATGTAACTGTAGAGCCACTTCCAAATGTCTCGTTCACGGCGGATACTACGCAAGGTTGTGAAGGACTTACTGTGACATTCACGAATACAACTCCAGGAACTTATGTTGATTGTTTTTGGACATTTAGTAACGGAGCGACAGCAACAGGTTGTGGATCTGTAACAGTGACCTTTGACGATGCCGGATTGTATGATGCAACGTTAACTACAGTTTCTGCAGCAGGCTGTTCAAACAGTGTTACCTACACGGACTTCATTTATGTTGAAGACAATCCTGTCGCAGCGTTTACACCATCCTCTTCTGTAGTGTCCGTATTTGATAGTCAAATCGCCTTCAACAATAACTCAACAGGCGCGGTGAGCTACTCATGGGATTTCGGAGATGGAAGTCCGATTTCAACACAGGAGAATCCGATTCATACATTCCCATCAGACGAAGCCGGTGGATATGTAGTGTGGCTAACGGCATACTCTCCACTTGGTTGTCCTGACAGTACTTACAGAGCAATTACAGTGAATGAAGAATTGATCTTCTATGTGCCGAACACGTTCACTCCAGACAATGACGATTACAACCAAAACTGGCATGTTGTCTTCACGTCAGGATACGATCCATTCGACTTCAACTTGTACGTTTTTAATCGCTGGGGTGAGATAGTATGGGAATCCCACGATGCTTCTGTTGGTTGGGATGCAACCTACGGGATTGACGGACGACCGGTACAAGATGGAACGTACACTTGGAAAATTGATTTCAAAACAACACTGAATGACGAACGAATTGAGGTGGTAGGTCACGTCAATGTTCTTCGTTAGCAAAATCGGTTTAATACTAATGAAATGCCTCGGTTTTTGAATCGGGGCATTTTCTTTTACTATCGATTCGATATGCGTGTCCGAAAATGAAGCACATGTGCGCTAAATCTTAACATTCTCAAGCAACGGGTAGTTTTTACACTACAGCAGGGAAATAACGCGGAATAGTAGTTTGAAAGTGCATTAAATCAGCTGTTTACGATATTATTCTCTGTTTATCCTTTTTTAGTGGGAATATTGTACTCCTAAATATTCGGTGAGACCACAAGAATAATCATCAGAATAGAGGTTATGTTTATCCCTTAGGTGATCAGTAAAATAGGTGTAATTAATAAGGTACATTTGATTAGGTGACGTGTATGAGTAACACAACCACGTACTTACATCTGACTAAACCAAAAACGTCTAACTATGAAATTGCTCTTGGCTCTATGTATAATCGTGCTCAGCGGTATCTCGCACGCACAGGTAGCGGTGTCCACACCAACAATTCAAGTTTCGAAAAATATTGATGCTTCAGACTGGTCGATTTATGTTGAATCGACACAATTGAAAGTCGAGTATGTAAAGGTTGACTGTGATCCCAATTCCGGAATGGACTTCGAAGGAATCATGTTACGATTCACCAATCTAACGAACAATGAAATTAACCTTGATTGGCATTTGGACTTACACTATGATGGCACTTGCAGAACTTGCGGTGCAGATGAGTACGACCGTACACTGACTTTGGCGCCGAATGAAATTAAAGAGGGAGATTGTAATGTAAAAACCAACAGAACCCTTGACCTATTTGTGAAGTTTACAGATGCCGCCTATTCGAAAGGCGCTGAGCTAACTTCCTTCAACCTAAATAATATGACGGTCGATGAATAAATAGACACTCAACACAACCTACTACCACACTACAATGAAACTACGAATACTTCTAACTATGAAACCAATAATTACTTTACTCATCGCCTTGGCAGCCTTGTCACTACCGTTTAACGGTGTGTCGCAGGTTGTTCCCTGTAATATCACATTGGATGCAACTTTAGGAGGAGCACCACCAGTACCTCCCACTTATAATATGACGAATGGGACGATTAGCACATGTTCCGGAGTGTTTTTCGATCCAGGAGGAACAGGGAATTACTCGAATGGCATTGGTCTAACTACTATGACCTTTTGTTCGGACCAACCAGGAGAACAAATTATCTTGGACTTCTCAGCCTACGGTTTTCAGGTAGAAACGAATTATGATTTTCTAAATATTTACGATGGCTCGGGTACAGGTGGAACATTGCTTTGGAACTCGCAAGCGCAAGGTGGATCAACAAACCCAGGGGTCATTACCTCCACGACAGGCTGTTTGACCATTACGTTCTCCAGTGATGGTTCGGTAACTTACCAAGGATGGCAAGCGGACATTTCATGTACAAATCCACCAACGAATACATTTGATTGTAACGGTGGAGATGTGTTGTTGACAGCTACAGGTCAAGGTCAGCAGACTACCGTTATGAGTAACAACTTTAACGCGGGAACGCTTGGTTCCGGTTGGTCCGCTACCGGTGGTACAGCTGTAGGGTCGCCATGTGGTCCCAGTTTAGACGGGACAGATTACTACTGGGCTTCTACATCAACAGGAACGCCAAACCTAACAACGGTACCCTATGACGTGAGTTGTGGCGGTACGCTATCTTTTGATATGGCGTATGCTACCCAAGGAGGAGCAGCTCCTTGTGAGGGACCAGATTTACCGGATGAAGGTGTAACATTGCAATATTCAACTGATGGTGGTGTTACTTGGACGGTAATCCAGTACTGGGATCCGTTAGGTGGTTATGATCCGCAGATGACATCTTGGAATAATTACACTATCCCAATACCACCAGGAGCGCAAGGTCCAAATACACAATTCCAATGGGTACAAACTAATTCTTCGGGAACTTGTTGTGATAACTGGGGAATTGACAACGTTGTGATTACGTCCAATACAAATTGTAACGCTTATTGGTACGATTACAATCATATACCAAGTTATCCGGACCCAAATACTGATCTTGTAAATATCACGTCTACAACAACTTTTGGGGTTTGGTACACAAATGGAGTCGACTCTTGTTACGCGTCAACGACTGTGGTGGTTCCTCCAGGAACTACGGCTGATGCTGGTTCAGATCAAACAATCTGTGCAGCAGGAACGGTAACAATCGGTGGTGCACCAACAACTCCCGACAATGGTGCTACTTACACTTGGAGTACGGGAGCAACAGGAACAATTGGTTCAGGAGACAATGGTCAAATTAACGTTTCACCAACCGTAACTACTGATTATTATTTAACAGTAGAGTTTAACGGATGTTTTGCATACGATACAGTAACAGTTTTTGTAGATGCTCCACCAACAGCATCTAATCCAGCACCAATCAATGTTCAGTGTGCAGGAGATATTCCTGCTCCAAACCCGTTGGTTGTAACAGATGAGAATGATGATATTACAATTCCACCAAGTGTCACTTTCTTAAATGATGTTAGTGATGGACAGACTTGTCCGGAGACAATTACGCGGACATATCGTGTTGAAGATGCTTGTGGAAATTTTGTCGATGTTCAACAAACGATAACAATTCACGATACTCAGGCACCTGTGCTTGCAGCACCTCCTGCTAACGCAGCCTATCAATGTGCTGCGGACGTGCCGGCAATACCAAACCTTGGTTGGACGGATAACTGCGACGGCTCAGGAACGGTAACAGGATCGGAAGTTTCTGATGGTCAATCATGCCCTGAGACAATTACGCGTACTTGGACTTACACTGATGCCTGTGGGAATTCGGCAACGGAGACGCAGACAATTACGATTCACGATACGCAAGTGCCTGTGTTTGCAGCGCCACCTGCAGATTTAACAGTGGCATGTGTAGGTGATATTCCAGCAATGACCAACCTCGGATGGACAGACAATTGTGATGGTTCGGGAACAGTTGCAGGAACAGATGGAGCCCTTTCAGGTGGGTGTCCGGCTATGATGACTAGAACTTGGACGTATACGGACGCTTGTGGAAACACAGCAACGGAAACGCAAACAATAACAGTAAATGATACGCAGGCACCGGTAATGGCAGCAGCCCCAGCGGATGCAGCATACCAGTGTATTGGAGATGTGCCAGCAATGGCAGGTCTCGGCTGGACGGACAACTGTGATGGATCAGGAACAGTAACGGGATCGGAAGTATCCGATGGACAAAGCTGCCCTGAGACAATGACACGTACTTGGACGTATACGGATGCTTGTGGAAACACGGCAACGGAAACGCAAACCATCACAGTTCACGATACGCAAGTGCCAGTATTTGCAGCAGCCCCAGCGGATGTAACATTAGA
>JANSYQ010000039.1 GCA_024742305.1 bacterium
AAAAAATCAAAGATGTCATTGTACTCGGCTTGGATTATGTTTTTCGATTTACTCCCACCTTGCCATGATGGATGAAATACAATTATATTTTCTTGGATTTCTCCATTCACTTCTTCGAAACCGCAGTAGGTGTCCATGTCTTGCCGTGAACCAAACACTTGCACCTCTCTTTCTTCATTATGTTCCTCTCTAAACAGTTTGTTTAATGTTTCGTACCTAGTTTCTTCTCCATCAATTGACCAAGGAACGAATCTAGTAGTATTCAGTTTATTAAACCAATAATACGCTGATGGTAATTTTCTTTCCATATTTTTAGTTCATGTAATGGTTCGACACTAAGTTTTAATGCCGGTACTTTTCAAGCGACGAATCGAAAGCATAGTTGTTCGAATATAGTGCTTTTAGTCGTCTTGCTTGGGGCGTGTTGTACATTCTTCCGTAAAAAGCAGAAGCCTTTTTTATTCTCCGTACTTATTTTGGTCTCTCCACGAGGATTCGCTCATATTGGTCTTCACTCTGAAGACTGTTCTACTCACTCTGAGCTAGCGGAGAGAGAGGGATTATTCCCTACGGTCGTGATCCCGTTGTGGGGAGCCAAGCAACTGTAAAAGCCGATCTGCCTGCGGCAGATCATTGACTTTTTCCAAGTTCACAACTTGAAACAAGCTTCAGTTGCGCCCATGAAAAAAGCCAAGCTCTTCGAGCTCGGCTTTCTTGTTGCGGAGAGAGAGGGATTATCAAACCGTTTCGCAAAGCGAAAGTTTGATGGGGCTCCGTTCGTAAACTCACTACGGCTCGAACCCGAGGGTTCTCATCCCAATCTTCATTACATAAAAAAAGAGTCCTCAAAACTGAGAACTCTTCTACTCACTCTGAGCTTGCGGAGAGAGAGGGATTCGAACCCTCGTTACAGTTACCCGTAAACTTCCTTAGCAGGGAAGCGCTTTCAGCCACTCAGCCACCTCTCCGTCGTTCTTATTTAGAACTTGATCCTCCCATATCGGAAGGGAACCTTGCTCCGCCGCAGCTTTGCGAAGGCGAGGAGCAAAATTAGCAAAAGCTTCTATTCTGCAAAACAAAAACAGCAAAATTGTTAGCATTTTTCAGCTATTGTCTCAGTACGAGATCACTCAGGCAAAATTAACGCTCACCCACTGCATCCCGAACAGCAAAAAGTACAAAACCCACATCAGGTAAAAGGGCTTACGGGTAGGTTTCAATATGTTTAAAACCATTAACACGATGAACGAAAGCAACATGAAATTCGGATGGAATACGACGAAGCCATATCCGTATAAAGCGACTGCAGCAACAACAAACATCTTGAAATACCATTCGCGATACGATCCGAAGAAAATAATCATGGTTACCACCAACAATACTGCCTGTGTAAGTCGTGCAAGGTCAATGACCGTGTAATCCTCGTAGAACGCGGCTAAATCGGGCATTGACATGACGGTTTCCCAAAAGACGAGACTACCCAATACTCCAGCCAAAGCTGAACCAAAATATAAATAGGGGAGAGCGCCTTTTTTTGGATGCCAAATCATGAAAAGAAAGCTGACAACTAAGAGTGCAAACTCGTTCAGCGGGAAGGGTACAACAAAAGAACCATCGCTCAATAAAATGGACAGTCCGAACATGAAAAAAGTGAGTCCGGCAAGAGCTACGGCGCGTTCCTCTCGATTCATTTTTTCGCTGCGAGGGACTCTTCTACATAATCAAATGTGGAAAGGATGACCGGTTCGCCATCCACCACAGCCACATCGTGCTCAAAATGTGCACTCGGTAGTCCATCCTGAGTGACAATCGTCCAGTTATCGTCCAATTGTTTTACCTTTTCAGTACCCATGTTAATCATTGGTTCAATGGCAATTGTTAAACCGTTTTGAATTTTCTTTCCGCGTCCACGGCGACCGTAATTAGGTACTTGCGGATCTTCATGCAACTTCGTTCCAAGGCCATGTCCTACCAAGTCGCGAACCACGCCGTATCCATTCTTTTCAGCGTGCTCTTGAATAACAAAACCGATGTCGCCAATGCGTTTCCCGGCGCGCGTCTCTTCAATTCCCAAATACAAACACTCTTTGGTTACTTCCAAAAGCTTCTTTACATCCGGAGCCACCTCGCCAATCTCAAAGGTAAAAGCATGATCACCATAATAATCCTTGTAAACAGCGCCGCAATCGACAGACACAATATCTCCCTCCTTGAAGGGAATATCAGAAGGAAGTCCATGAACCACTTGCTCATTCACTGAGACCAAAACAGTACTTGGACACCCATACAGCCCTTTAAATCCAGGAACGGCATTTTGAGACAAAATGTACTCTTCAGCTAGGATATCCAACTCCTTACCAGTCACGCCAGGACCAATTTTTTCGGCAATTTTTCCCAGTGTTCGACTGACCACTTGAGCTGCATCGCGCATAATTTCAATTTCCTGAGCTGTTTTTAATACGATCATATTTCACGGGTCTTAACGAGTGCAAAGGTAGTGAAATTGTAGTGGTTGAAGAGGATCGTGAAGGGAATACATTACCAACTATGAGCAACTCGAAGTGGGTAACAATTCATTAAGGTATCTTTTTGCTAATAGGTTTGCTTTTGACTACTAAAAATCTTATTTTAAACTGATCATACAACCATTCTAGGTTGTTGTACGTCTAACAGTTAACTAACAACTCAGACCAATATGAAACGAAATCTATTATTCCTTTCACTGCTTTCCATACTAGCGTTATCAGCATGTAAAAAGGTATCTACCGAAGAACCAACGCCTACGCTTGAAGTGGAGGAGAAAAACTCTGTATTAATTGCAAAACACACATGGACAGGATGTGGACCTTGCGGTGGATGGGGATTTGACAACTTTGAAACCTTGATGACCAACAATCCGGATGATGTACTCATCGCGTTCAAGCGAGGAAATGTAGGTGGTTATGATAATACATTGATTTACGAATGGTTTCAATCTACATTTGAACTTCCGGGAGCAACTCCAACGTTTCACAACAATTTGGACGAATCGTTGAGCGTGAGTTTGGCGAGAGAGCAAATGAATTCACAAGGAGTTATTGCGAATGCTAATTACGAAATGAAAATTGAGGGCGATAAAATCATTCTGAATACTACCACGAAATTCTTCAAAGAAACACAAGGAACCTTCCGTTTGGCGCCATACTTAATAGTAGACGGCTTGATTGCGAATCAAACAGGACACCCTGACGGAGCCAATACTGAACACAAAAAAGTTCCGGTAGACATTGCTCGACCAGTGGGTGCAGCAACTTCAAACTACGCTGGATACGTTATTGCAGACGGAGACATCAAAGATGATTACACAGTGAACTTGGAGTGCGAAGTAGATATCGACCCAAGCTGGGATCCTAATAATATCTCTTTTGCCTTAATGATTTTCCAAGACTACGGAGGTGGATCATACGCACTGATTAACACATTCACTAAGTAGTTATGAGGAAATTAATAGCATTAATAGTTGCTGTATCAGCGACGGTATTTGGGTATGCCCAAATGGAACATGAAGTAGGGGCAAAGGTCGGCTACAACCATCTATTCCTTAATTACGATAATCTTCTAAATGATTCGGAAAGTATGACAACGCAGGAGCTGAACGGAGGTGGGTTTGTTCTAGGAGGATTCTACAACTACATGCCGATGGATGATTTGTTTCTTCAGGCCGAACTGCTTCTTTCGAACAGAATGTGGAACGAAGCGTCAACCAGTGTTTACGAAGGACAAGTGGTAACCACCACACAAACATTCACGCACTATACAAACAATTATCTCGAAATTCCGCTGATGGCAAAATACGGGATCAACCTTAGTAAAAGAAAATATGGTGATAAGAAGTATTTGTTCTTTTATGGCGGTACTTCCACGCATATCTTGATGTCAACGAAAGGTACGCAGCAGGAAACATTTCGCGTAGACGCTTCCGGACAAACCACTGTCACGCAAAGCGAATCTACTATGGAGAAGGGCTATTTAAGAGAATATTTTTTCCCAGTTCAAGTAAGTGGCCTGGCGGGAGTATCTGTAACCGTTGGAGCTGGAATCAATATTGATTTGCGTTATCAGTTTTTGATGAATCCTGCCACTCGTGTTACGCAAGATGCAACTGTGGCCGGAGACTTTAGCGTATTGAAGCAAAATTTAGCAACAATCGCAGTTAGCTACAATTTCCTTTGGGATTATTAAGAAAGAAAGTATTGAAAGCAAAACGCCTCCCGAGTATTCAGGAGGCGTTTTTTTATAAAGTAGATTTTGTTTTTCGTTCTACAGCCCTTCCACAAATTCGGCGAATACCTCCTTGTGTTTCTCCAGATCCATATCCTGAGATAGTGCTACGCGGGCAATATAATCTTTATCTCCTTCTTTGGTTGTGCCTTGCGTTGACGTAGCCGGAATGGTCCAATAACATCCTTTAAGCTGACCGTAGCTTAC
Source organism: bacterium (assembly GCA_024742305.1). GTDB lineage: Bacteria > Bacteroidota > Bacteroidia > Flavobacteriales_D > Crocinitomicaceae > UBA4466. The sequence continues at coordinate 4,468 of JANSYQ010000039.1, forward strand.
GCAATATTTACTTTCCGATGGAATCGCTTCAATCATCATATTGATCAACTTCAAGTTCAATGCACGCTTGTACATTTCACGTTCTTCATCGGTCGTTCCCTTCGTGGGTAGATCTAATGAGAAAACGGAAGGAGTAAACCCTTCAGCTGCCAATTCTTCCGAAACAAAATTGATTTTCGCTTCTGGCAATTTCTCACTGATGAAGTTTACGAATTCACGTGTGTTTTTATAGGCCCCTTCAATGCGATCTAGCATGGATGGCAATTGCTTCGCCAAAATATCCATTTGTAGGTTTGTAGCCTTGTTATCACATGCGGTCAGATGGTTGTCAATATGCGACATAAACGCGCTGGCTTTAGCATTCGAAGTCACGTACCCTGCAGTACACAGTCCTCCGCTGGGGAATTTGGACCCACTAACATAAGCAATGGTTTGAACATTGGATAGAATAGCTTCCTCTCCCAAAAAATGATAGTTCGGACAGAATGTTTGGTCCAAAACGAATACAGGAGCCACGGCTGAATTGCCATCAGGTGTTTTTCGTGCTTTACTCAAAGCAGCTTCTAGGTTGATAAGATTTGGTACCTCCACTCTTGGATTGGTCGGTATTTCTACAATAATGTAGGGAACCGCATCGGCTTTTGCGACCTCACTCAAAACGTGTTCAACGCTTGTCACCATGTCGCGCCCTGCATCTACAGGCAAATCAACTATTTCTACGTTTGGTAGGCAGGCAGCAACACGTCTCGCTTGATCGTTGGTTCCGCCATAACAATTCGGAGGAACAATAAATTTGATGTCCTTTCCCGGATGGTTTTTTAATGCGTTGTGCACCAGCCCCATCATGATTCCGTATTGAATAGACAATCCACTAGAACCAACCAAAGGATTCGTATCTGACCCGGTAATTCTTTTGATGTTTTGAGCCACAGTTCTCTCGTTCTCTTGCACTTTCGATGTATCGAAATCTTCCGCTGGAAGTCCAACTAATTTTCTTAGGACCGTATTGCAATCCGCGGGCGTCATCGCAATTGTTTCTCTACGTCGTACGTGCTGAATTTCGCTAATGTAAGAAACGCTGCTATCGCTTACGAGAATGATGCTTCCGTAGCGATTATCCGTATTAATGGCAAAATCAACGTTAGGGAAAAGTTCCACAGCTCCAACTTCTCCTTTGGAATAGAGAATTGTGCTACCATCAAATGGCTCGATGGAGTCCGTTCCTACCAATTTCTCCACGATTGGATGGTATCCATACACATCTCCAAATTGGTCGAAATCGAACAAAGCATTCACGTTTTCATCAGAGATGATGCGTGTTTTCTTTCCATCTAGTAAATTCTTTCGAAGCACTGCAAGCAAAGGAGCCGTTTGCGATGAAAAGGAAATAATTTGATTGGAAGCGACACCATTTTCTTTTGCTAGCGCCCACTCGAGAACACAGGATAACGGATGTCCAAGACGAATGTAATCGTAGGCGGTAGGCAAGGTGTCCAAGGCTGATTTGCTTGTGTCCCCTGATTGATAAAGCGCTTCCAATTGTTCCAAAAATTGGGTTTTCGCCTGTGATTCATCGTAAATATCCAATCGGTGGGTTGTTAAACGTAGCCAACCACTTGGCATGTTCTCCAAAAGTCCTTTCAAAAAAGCGTTCAATTTTGCTTCTATCATAAAATCTAAAGTTGTCTATGAAAAAAGCCGGTCACATCGGCATCTCGACAAGCTCGATGACCTCTGTTTCCGGCAATTAGTATTAAATGATTGTATTGTTTGGCAGGCAATCGAGACGTTTATCGAACGGAGTCGAGATAGTCGAAAAGCCTTACCTTTTTACGCCAATACTTCTTTTACTTTGTCTGCTGCTTCTTGAAGCAATACTACTGAGTGTACATCCAAACCTGATTCATCGATCAATTGTTTTGCTTCCTCAGCATTGGTTCCTTGCAAGCGCACGATCAATGGAACTGGGAAGTTTCCAAAGTTCTTGTATGCGTCAACAACTCCTTGAGCTACACGGTCACAACGAACGATTCCACCAAAGATGTTGATGAGGATAGCCTTTACGTTTTCGTCTTTCAAAATGATGTTGAATGCTTTCTCAACGCGCTCAGCATCTGCCGTACCACCTACATCGAGGAAGTTTGCAGGGTTACCACCTGATAGTTTGATGATATCCATAGTAGCCATCGCCAATCCGGCTCCGTTTACCATACATCCAACGTTTCCGTCCAATTTCACGAAGTTCAATCCTGCTTCATCCGCTTCAACTTCTGTTGGATCTTCCTCTGTTTTGTCGCGCATGGCTGCGTAATCCGGGTGGCGGAACAATCCGTTTCCATCCAAGGTTACTTTCGAGTCTACAGCGATGATTTTATCATCCGAAGTTTTCAAAACTGGGTTGATTTCAAACATGGAAGCGTCACATCCTTCATAAGCTGCGTACAATGCCGCAACGAATTTGGTCATTTGCTTGAATGCCTGACCGGAAAGTCCAAGGTTGAACGCAATTTTTCGCGCTTGGAACCCTTGCAAGCCAACACGTGGATCAATTTCTTCTTTGAAGATAAGGTGCGGCGTTTCTTCAGCAACTGCTTCAATATCCATACCTCCTTCTGTAGAGTACATGATAATGTTACGCCCACGCTCACGATCCAACAGAACGGACATATAGAACTCATTTGGTTCGCTGTCTCCTGGATAATAAACATCTTCCGCAATCAACACTTGATTTACACGTTTTCCAACACCGTTTGTTTGAGCCGTTTGAAGGTGCCCACCCAAGATTCCTTTTACCGTTTCTTCAACTTTGTCAAGTCCTTTTGCCAAAACAACTCCGTGCGATCCTGTTTCTTCCACAGTACCTTTTCCACGTCCACCGGCGTGAATTTGTGCTTTCACAACAAACCACTCGGTACCCGTTTCTTCCGATAGTTCTTTTGCCGCAGCAACGGCATCCTCCACTTTGCTCACTACCTTTCCTTCTTGAATGGCAACTCCAAAGCTTTTCAGTATTGATTTTCCTTGAAACTCGTGTAAATTCATGCTACTTTTTATTTTGCGAGATAAAAATAACACGAATTCCTGTAGTCGGGGGTATGACTTTGAAGGAATTTTTAGAAGTTATCCACGGTTGTGGAGTAGAATGCGAATTGCGAAGGAAAAGAACCGTTTTTTCCTTTTAGAAAGAGTGAATCAATAGATTTTTTGATCACAATTTTGGATGCGTCAGCATATTTAAATGCTTGTCGATTATTGACTGCGTGATTTGGTCAGAATAATTAGGACATCTTGGATATTCTCTGATCAATCCGTACGACATTTTATCCAAAAGTTGCTCGTCGTATTCATGCATTTCTTGAATGAAGGTTCCCGCTTCATATGGTTTGAGAATCCAGTTCCTTTTCATGATGCCGTTGCCTCCGTCAAAATAGAATTGATCGTCCAATCGAATCACAATATGATAGCACTCCGAACTATCAGGAGACATAATGAATCCTATGGATACTTTTTGCTCGAATCTCTTGTTCCAACTTTGGTAAAACAACTGAGCAAAACGACCGCAAGGCCCTGAATTGATGGCCGGACTTCCCTGATGATTTCCGTATTCGTCGTTTATTGCTGTACTGAGTTCTGATAAAATGCTCCTCACATTTTTAGACGGTTTGCTTGAGGTTGTAACGTGAGAAGAACTTTGAGAAACAAAAGCTTCTGCACTTCCAGTGAGTGAGAAAATCGAAAAAATAACAACTTGAAGAAACATCATGCTGAAGTGTTAAAACGTGATATCAAAGAGAAATTGGATTTGGTAACTAGACACCGTTCCGGTCGGAAGACAGGTTGTAGGGATGTTGTAAAATCCAATTTATCAGATAGTTAGCATTGATGTCGTAAGTAGAATAAAATCACGATCGCTTGTGCTGCCAATGACTTCCGATTGGACGAGAGGCATATTCTTGCTGATCACGTTCCTTGATATCATCCCAAATTTGACCAATCGCATGCGATAGAGCTTCTTCTTCCTCTTGCATTGCATCGTGCATCACCAAAGGATCACTGAAATAATGCTTCACGAAGTTGGTGTCGAAATCGCCGCTGACAAAGGCGTCGTGTTTCAAAACATACTTTCCGAAGTCCAGTGTGGTTTTCAATCCACTAATTTGATACTCGTCAATAGCCATCAAGGTTCTCGAAATTGCCGATTTACGGTCTTTTCCCCAGACCACTAATTTCGCAATCATTGGGTCGTAGTAGATAGGAATATCCATACCTTCCACAAAAGCATCGTCTACACGAACTGCGCGTCCTGAAGGAATGCGGTATCGTTCCAAATTTCCAATGTCCGGCGTGAACCCATTCAAAGTATCTTCCGCATACACACGCACTTCAATTGCGTGCCCGTTGATTTTTAGTTCTTCTTGTTTTTTCGGTAAGGTTTCACCGCGGGCAACACGCACTTGCCACTCTACGAGGTCCAAACCGGTAATTTCTTCCGTAACCGGGTGTTCTACTTGCAGTCGTGTATTCATCTCAAGGAAGTAAAACTTCATATCGCCGTCCACGAGGAATTCCACTGTTCCAGCACCTTCGTAGTTACATGCGCGACAAACATTGATGGCTGCTTGTCCCATTTGTTCGCGTAATTCTGGAGTCAACAGGGCAGAGGGAGCTTCTTCAACTACTTTTTGGTGACGGCGTTGAATAGAGCATTCTCGTTCAAATAAATAGACTGTATTTCCCTGACTATCGGCGAACACCTGAATTTCAATATGGCGTGGTTTGGTCACGAATTTCTCCACAAAACAAGCATCGTCTCCAAAAGAGGAGCGGGCTTCGTTCTGAGCCAAACGCATTTGTTCTTCTAAATCTTCCGGGTGTTCAACCAAGCGCATTCCTTTTCCACCACCACCGGCAGATGCTTTGATTAATACTGGATAACCAATTTGATCGGCAATGCTTTTTGCTTCCGAAACATCCGAAATGGCTTTATCAATTCCGGGAACCAACGGCACGTCAAATTCTTTTACCGCTTGTTTCGCACTGAGTTTATCACCCATTACCTCCATCGCTTCAGGAGAAGGTCCAATGAATTTAATGCCCGCTTTCGTCACTTTTCGCGCGAATTCCGCATTTTCTGATAGAAAACCGTAGCCCGGATGAATGCCATCTACTCCTAGTTTTTGACACGCTTCCAAGATCACATCTTGTCTCAGGTAGCTTTGTGCAGATGGACTTTCACCTACGTAAACGGCTTCATCAGCCTCCAAAACATGCGGTGCTTTCGCGTCAGCGTCGGAATAAATCGCAACGCTGGCAATATCCATTTTTTTCAATGTTCTGATTACACGTCTTGCAATCTCTCCACGGTTTGCTACCAGTACTTTCTTCATAGATCAGTTCTTTCGAATGGTGCGATTTTAAGAATAAAATCGGCACGTGCGAATTTAGGAATTATTCGGAAATCTGAGGGCGAAGTACCGATTACTCTTCCTCTTTTGGGAGGGCGGCATCACCATTGGGAACAGGGCGCTGCTGTCGTCTCTTCCCTTTGCCCAAGTAGCGTCGGTTTTCTTTTTTCCGGAAGACATCCAAAACGTACTGTGCGACTTTAAAGTCTTCGAAACTTTCAAAATCTTCTTGGTAGGAAAGTCCGGCACCTTGCGTGAAATCGCCCTGACCACCTTCTTGAATCACGGTGTGGTCGTTAGATTCATTAAAAATATTGACGCGGAAAGTTCCCGATTCGTTCAAAAGGTATTCTAGGTTCAAGTCTCCGATCAATTGCCCAGTATGTACTTGACCGTTGTCATCCACCTCGTCTTCGCCGTAACTCTCTACGCCGAAACTTCCGGAGAGAATTAGACGGTCATCCAAGAATCCTTTTGAAACCCCGAATTCGAAAGTGTTATCTCCGGAGACTATATCGTTGTCGATGTCTAATTTCAAACGGTAATCTTTCGAAACACGTGCCAAAGCTTGGTTGATTTGCGAGGTGACGATTTCCAGTGCACCTCCGCCGCTTCTATCATTGCTTCCTGCAATAGCTTGGAATTGACGTGCCAACATGAGCGAGAAGAACTGACGGTTCAATTCGTCCGGATCACTTTTTATTCGATTTAGTAAAGATTGTCCAATATCGCCTGCTTGCGGTGCACGAATATCAAACTGAATTACAGGACTTTCCATCGTCCCCGTAATAAGTAGATATGGATAAACAGGTTGATGTCCACCTCCGGACGATCCTAAATCACTACCGCCACTAATTTCGCTGAGATTGGCGCTCAATCGGTAATAGGTTTGCAGATCTATTTGGGCAGAATAAGGATCTCCAGTCCAGCTGATGGTTCCGCCGGGCTCAATGATAAAGAGTTGTTTGATCGCGATGGCATTTTTCGAGATTGGATCCATGGCGAAATTGTACTCTCCTTCAGAAACTTTGTACGTTCCCTCCATGTTGAGCTCGTTTTGATTATCCAATCGAATGCTGATATCTCCCGTACCGTTCGCCGTAATGACATCTCCAATATCTTCGTTAAAAATGATTTTCACATCAGCATCGGTCGTTGCTTCGAAGTTGAGGTCCATATAGACACCGGTCAAATCGAACAATGGCGGTTCAACCGTCACCATCGTATCAATACTATCGCTAACAAACTGAATGAAATCGTCTTCCTCAATTTCACCGACTCCAAACATGGGAATGTTCAACTCAGTTCCTTTCTGAGTTTTAAAGTCCACTGTTATTTCGAGGTTGTCGGTGTACCCGAAAATATTGGCATTCCCCGTCACATATCCTTTTCCGAAATACAAGGCGTCATGGGTGTAAGGAAGGTCCATGACTAAGAAGCGTTGGAAACTTTCTGGTCCGAAAATCGGTTCGTTGGAAGCCATCAGCTGCGGTTCTAAATCAAATTGCAAGTCGAAGTTGAAATTGGAAAAGTTGTCGTGAAATACCGATCCAACAAGCAATCCCGTGTTCCCATCTTGATCAAAAACAGGGATTCCGTTGATGTAAAAACCGTATTCGTCGACCTCTACAGGACCGTCCAATCCGAAGTGAACACCCAAAAGATCAATGTAGGCGCTTCCACTGCGTAGGGCAATATCTCCCGCAAGAATAGGGAGAGAAGTGTTTCCGGAAAGGTGTAAATTCCCATCCAAATACCCACGAATTTCAGAAACTACATCTGGGTCCATAAAGGCGTTGGTGAACTGGAGATTGGTTAGGTCGAAATTGAGGTTGAAATCGAGGTTATCGTCTTCTTCAAAGAGGTAATAGTACCCGTCGAAATCGAAGGTTTTTTCGGTAGCATAATAGAGGTTTCCCGTAGTTTTGATTCCTCTTTTAATGTCATCCCAATGGCTACTTACATTCAAGTCACCCACCTTTTGATTCTTGACAAAGAACTTTTTCAGTGAACCTTCTCCTTCGTAGCCAAAATTGTTCAAAGGATCAGAAATAGAGGCGTTGAGGTTGATAATTCCAGACATCGGATAATCGGAGGTGATGAATGGAGAAAGTTCTGCCAACTCTAGGTTTTCCACCTCAAAGTGCAGTTTGTCTTTAATTTCGTTCGATACTTGCCCGTCGACCATTATTCTTTGTCCGTTCCGTGAAAGTTCAAAATTATCTACGCGTATGGTATCCTGTTTGAACTCTACATTGGAGGCGTGTGAAATATCCCATTGATGCTCTTGAATGTAGAAAAACGATGGGTTGAGTTTGAATCCGTAGTGATCTGCATCTTTTACATGTGTATCCCAGCTAATTTTGGAGGTTTTATTCAGCGCGAGTTCTTTCCACGTCAAGATATGATCCAGCTTGTTGTTGGTTCCATTTGTTTTGAAAATGAGACTATCAAAGTATAAAGAATCACTGTACTGAAACCTTGATACCGTGTAATACGTGGTTGCGAGATCTTTCTCTAGGTTTTGACGAAGATTTAGATCCGTGAATAGCATGGATTTGTATCGCAGGCTATCGGATTTCACAATCAATTCGATTTTATTCTCTTTCGGCTTGTAATCTCCTTTGATACTCGTTCCCGGCGCAATATCCAACTCGGGATAAAATAAGTGAGCAATGTGGTTGGGCGAGTGGAACTTTACGTTGTAACTAAAGTGATCAATATTGGGTTCTGCGAATTTCTTGGCTTTCTCGCTGTAGAGTGCTGGGAACACCTTGCTGAATTGATAATTGAAGTTGTCAATGATGGTCATCATGTTCAATTTCCCAACAATTTTGGCCTCAACGGCGCTACCAGTTACCAAGAAGCTATCCACCTTTGGCCCTCGGATAATTTCCAAGGCAAAATCATCGACTTCAAAGTTTCGAACTTCGCCTGTCTCAGGATCTTCAATAGCATAAGACAAACAATCAAAAGCTACTTTTCCGTTGTAAGAGTCTAGAGTTTTACCTGTAATATCTACATCAATATTGGACAAAAGTTGAGCTTGGGCTTCTGTAAGGTTCAACTTCTCTAAATCGGAATCTTTGATATGTACATTAAAGTTCATATGATTATTACCGTTGAAGTCGAGGTACCCCTTGTAAGTCAAACTTAAGAACTCGTCATTTACAGTAATATCTCCAGTAAATCGTTTGTCGAAAAAAGTTCCCTCGTTGATGGAGATATTTGAGTACGGGTAGTTTAAATACTCGAATTTATTGATGTCACCGAGGATGCTCGTAAAGCGAATATCCGATGGTGAGTAGGCGAGTCCTGCCAATTTCAATGATCCATCAATGAGTCCCACATCTGGGTTGGCAATGTATGCTCCTACGTTAAAATTGTTGACGATCATGTTATTGCCCGGTACGCCTTCAGGAGGTGAGAAGATGTAGTGATCCTCGGAGGGAGCCAAATCAAAACTAACCCCATAATGCAACTCGATATTTCCAAGTGCAGTGTTGAATTTGTCAGCGAAGAAGGTAAAGTCTTGTCGTCCACCTATCAAAGCGAGTTTCTCTCCCTCAATAAACTCAAGGCGATTGAGCTCAGGCGTGAGCGAGATGTAAGGCTCCGGAGCTGAGTTCGGTAATCGGAACTTTTTTAACTCCTCAAAGTCGATATGGAAATCGTGAATTCTTTCGTCGAAGAATCCGTTCTCGAAGTTTCGATAATCCGCAATTTTAATCTTCCCCTTTACATAGGTTTTCTCGCCATAGTACAATTCAAATTCTGGCAAGCGCAGGGTGGAAACCGACCCGTAAATTTTTGAGTTCACCTTGACTCGGTCGTTCATTCCCTCCAGTGCTGGTGCGAAATACACAATTTCATCCAAGGCGACATCACTGGCGTCGATTTGAGCATCGAAAGTAACACTGTCCACAAACTGCCTGAAGTTCGTGTAGTTATTCGATACCATATCAAAATGCTTCGTTTTGATCCATGAGTCTTTGGTGAATATTTCCAAGCCAGAGAGATAAATTCCCTTTGGAGAAACTTTCGCATGGGTCGACAAGCACTCCAAGTCGAAACCGCATTTTTCTTTAGCAGTAAACCTTTGAATATCACCTGTAATGGTGTCTTTGTCCATCTTCAGGTTTAAGATTTCTCCAGCTATGTCTCTTGCGTCTAAGTGGAAATAGTCCATGCCTTTTTCCTTCTTTTCGTGCAGATGGTCATCGTACCGAAATCGTGTATCGGAGAGCTTTGCGTAGCGAAGATTGAAATCTACATAGCTTTTCTTCTTTTTCGGCTTTACAAAGTAATCTTTGATGAAGGCGTAATTGAACACGCTGTCTTTATCGCGTTGAATATGGATAAACGCCTTTTGAATTTTCGCCTCGGCAATGGTGTAGGATTTCTTTTTGATACTGATGTTGTCCAAATTGACCAATATCCTATTCGCTTTGAGCAATGTTTCTCCCTGTTGATCATGGATGCGAAGTCCGCCCAAAGCAACACGGTCAAAGAAGTAGATATCGACTTTATCAATGTTTACCTTGGCATTTAGTTCTCCTGATAAATATGAAGCCGTCTTTTGTGCAAGATATGTTTGAACCGCGGAAGTACGAATTAAAAAGGCAAGCAAAATCACTAGAATCATTGTCCATTCAACGATTCCGCCCAAAGTCCGTCCCAGAAATTTGAGTACTTTTGCCATTTGTACAAACTTACAACATTGTGTCACAAAAAGAGCCTATAATTCTTGGTATTGAGTCATCTTGTGACGATACCTCTGCAGCTATCCTCAAAAATGACACCATTTTATCCAATTTTATCGCCGGACAAGAAGTACACAAAAAATACGGTGGTGTTGTTCCTGAATTAGCGAGTCGTGCCCACATGCAAAACGTACTTCCTGTGGTAGATAGTGCCCTGAAAGAATCAGGAATGCAATTATCTGATTTGGATGCCATTGCGTTTACGAAAGGTCCGGGCTTGATGGGGTCTTTGGTTGTAGGAACTTCATTTGCAAAGTCCTTGGCGCTGGCACTAGACATTCCCTTGATCGATGTAAATCACATGCATGGGCATATTTTGGCGCACTTTATTGATGATGCTGGTGAGAAGAAACCCAATTTTCCGTTTTTGTGTATGACGGTTTCAGGCGGACATACACAGTTGGTAATCGTCAAAGACTATTTGGATATGGAAATTGTGGGGACAACATTAGACGATGCCGCAGGAGAAGCTTTTGACAAAGCAGCAAAAATGTTGGGGTTTGAATATCCCGGTGGTCCACTCATTGATAAATATGCTCAAAACGGTGATCCAAAGCGATTTACTTTCTCGAAACCAAAAGTTGATGGTTACAATTTCAGTTTCAGTGGATTGAAAACGGCCATTTTGTATTTTTTGCAGGCAGAAGAGAAGAAAGATCCCGATTTTGTACAGAAGAATTTAGCCGACCTCTGCGCGTCCATTCAATTCACGATTATTTCCATCTTGATGAAGCAATTAAAGCGCGTTGCGAAGGACTATAAAATCATCGATGTTGCAATAGCTGGTGGCGTTTCAGCGAATTCAGCCCTGCGAACTGCATTAACGTCTACAGGAAAACAAATGGGATGGAACACCTTTATTCCCAAGTTTGAATATTGCACAGACAACGCAGCGATGATTGCCATTGCGGGCAGATACATGTTTGATCAAGAACTATTTGCCGATCAGAAAATTGTTGCTCAACCAAGAGTTCCGTTTACTCGGTGAAACATCGAAAATATTAAACGGTTTTAGCAATGTTACGCTTACGTTAAGAAAAGTTTGTATCTTATTACAAATCAAACCATTAATTATGCAAGCGACTGTAACACCTCAACTCATCGAGAAGGAGTCTATTACCTCCTTGACTTTCAAAACGCGTGAACCAATTCAGCAGCATCCTAAACTGATGGATCAGATTAAAAGTGCTACGCGTTTGGGAAATGCATATCGCGGAAAAGTTTCTATTGTATTCCATGATGATGATGGAGTAAAGAGGGTGGAGACCACTATTTGGGCGCACGGAGCCAAATATATTTGCTTGAAGGGAGGCATGTGGTTACCCATTGATCGCATCGTGGAAATTAAAGCATGAGGCTGTAAATCAGCATAACTTACTATAAACTTTCGAAATAACCTTGGGTTGGGAATCCAAGGTTATTTTATTATAACCTGTTTCGAATTCTAACCTTATTCGTAGTTTTGATTTTCACAAAACCGTAAGCGTGAAAATCATATTATCGTATATCATTTTAACTTTTTGTTACTCATTTGCAGTGGCTCAAGAACAAGTTTCTTGGGACGTAACTTTTGATGCCGATCAAAGCGAGGTGTTCGTTCGTGCATCTATCGATGAAGGCTGGCATTTGTATAGCTCCGAGAAAGTGGCAGACTTGGGACCAATTCCAACCGAGGTCGTTATTCATGAAAACGATGGGGTGGAAGTTGTGGGAAAATTGAAGGAGCCGAAGCCAAAAGTATCGTATGACCCAAACTTTGGTGAAACGCTCTATTATTTTGAAGAAGCGGTAACGTTTACACAAGCAATCGAATTGAAAGGAGCCACCGAATTGAGCGGCACCATCACATATATGGTATGCAACGACGAAATGTGCATGCCACCGGTAGATTATAAATTCTCAATTGAATTAACACATGAAAATTAAAAGAGCATTTCTGCTTCTTTTATTGCTCGTAGGGGTTATGAAAGTAAGCTATGGACAAATTGAATATCCCGAGGATAAAGTAAGCTGGAAATTTACTGTTGAACAAAATGGTGAAGATGCTTTTATTGTTGGAACGATTACCATGGTTGAACATTGGCACATTTATGCCGCAAACCTTCCGGATGGTGCATTTTCCATTCCAACGGAGGTGAAGCTTACTCCGAATAAGAACTATAAATCTATTGGGGGAGTTATAGAGCCTAAACCAATTTTCAAGCACGATGATATTGCGGATGAAGACTTGTACTATCACTCGAATACTGTAAAGCTGAAAAGAAAGATTAAGGTTCTTTCCGAAGAAGATTTTACCATCAAAGGTTCGTTCTCATTTCAGACTTGTGATGATGATCATTGTTTGCCACCACATTCTGTTGATTTTAGTGTAAACGTGAAAGGTGTTAAACCAAAGGAAGAAAAACCAGATGACATCTTTGAGGATGCCAAAGGAGATGAAGTAAAGGACAAAGACGGTAATGTTTTTGTCAAAGTGAACAACGAGTGGCATCAGGTTCCGGAAGGGAACAGCATTGAGTTTTATAAAAAGTACATCGAATTAGCTGGAAAAGATGAGAAATAAATTATTCGTAATAATTGCATCCCTTTTTGTTGTTTTTGGATCGTATGCTAGTGAAATTAGTGTAGAGGATTCAAAAACCTTATTAAACCTTGTTGAAACGGAAAAGGATTTTTCTGATGCTTTAGATCTATTGGGTCAAGCAGATAACTTCAAAGTTTTAAAGGCTGACTCAACTATCATGGGGTTGGTTGAAGAGCTTGGTACAACTCATAATGTAAGCACCATTGGCTGGGGCGATGATGCTGATGCGGAGAGTAACGAGGAATCTGATAACTCAGATGAAAAGGAGGATGGAGAGGGAGAGTCGGATGTTCCCGATTCACTTTGGTCAATTTTCTTTCTGTCTTTTGCCGCTGGGTTTGCTGCGCTGTTAACACCTTGTGTGTTTCCAATGATTCCAATGACTGTAAGTTTCTTTACTAAACAAAGTAAAACAAAGGCGAAGGGAATCAGAAATGCTATTTTCTATGGTATTTCCATAATTGTCATATACATAGTATTGGGGTCTGTGATCACAGCTATTTTCGGAGCGGAGGTATTGAATGAAATGTCAACGAATCCAACGTTCAATATTGTATTCTTCTTGATTCTCGTAATTTTTGCAATTTCCTTTATGGGAGCATTTGAAATTAGAATGCCCTCTAAATGGGTTAATAAAGCAGATAGCAAGGCAGATAAAGGAGGGATCATAGGAATATTCTTCATGGCATTGGCATTAGCGTTAGTCTCTTTCTCATGCACCGGACCAATCGTTGGGTCTTTGCTAGTAACAGCTGCTTCAGAAGGAGGGTTAGCACCTTTCATTGGAATGTTCGGTTTCTCATTGGCATTAGCACTTCCTTTTGCCTTATTTGCCGCTTTCCCAGGATGGATGAATTCACTACCAAAATCTGGAGGGTGGCTAAATACCGTAAAGGTTGTTCTCGGATTCCTTGAGTTAGCCTTGGCGTTCAAGTTCTTGTCAAATGCAGATTTATCTTTGCAGGCTCACTTGTTAGAACGTGAGGTTTTCTTGGCTATCTGGATCGGTATTTTCTTAGTTCTAGCTCTTTATTTGTTCGGATTTCTTACCTTACCACATGACTCTAAAATTGAAAGATTATCCGTGGGAAGAACATTATTAGGAACATTTACATTGATTTTCGTGATCTACATGCTTCCGGGTATGTGGGGAGCACCGTTGAAGTTAATTAGTGCATTTCCGCCGCCATTGCAATATGCGGAATCTCCTATGGGAGTTGGAGGCGGAGGAGTTGCCGTTGGGGATCACCCCGAAGGAACGCATTTAGGACCTCAAAATATTTACGTTTTCCATGATTACGACAAAGCATTGGCCTATGCGAAAGAAGTAAACAAACCGCTTTTTGTGGATTTCACTGGTCATAACTGTGTTAATTGTCGTAAAATGGAACAAAGTGTTTGGGGCGAACCCGGCGTTATCAATGTTTTAAGAGATGATGTGGTTATTGTATCACTCTATGTAGATGAACGCACTGAGTTGCCTAAATCAGAGCAAAAAACTGTGAAATACCCGGATGGTAGAACTAAAAAACTGGTTACTGTAGGTGATAAGTGGATGTACAAACAGATATCGGAGTTTAAAGCTACTGCTCAGCCTTATTATGTTATGCAAAATACGGATGGAAAGGTAATCTCAGATGGTCCTGCCACATATAAGGACCACAAGAACCCTGTTGACTTCAAGAAATGGCTAAATCAGTCATTAAAGAAATAGAAGAAGTAAAAACATATTCAAAATCCCCTGTTCGTCATGATGCAGGGGATTTTTTTTAGCTTTAGCTGATGGTTCAATTTCAGTCAATTCCTGTACGTGCTGCTGCAATAATTTTCTTACTAATTATCAGTGCCTGTGCCAGTAACGTCGAGCAAAAAACAACCGAAAAATCGGTAACCTTTGGTGAAGTTATCGATTTAGAGAATCTAGAAAAAGTTCAGCTATCGAACAGTTCAGGTACATTTTATCTATCAGATAAACAAGTAGAAAAGCTGAAAAATGAACTCGCTAAAATGAAGTATAATCCAAATATTTCGGCCAAAGTTGGTGCAATACAAATAGAGCTTTTTATCGAAGGTAAAGCGTATGTACTTTCATCAGCAACGAATGGGAAGTACGTGGAAATACATAAAAGCGCAGTCACAAAGAATAAAGAACTCATTGAAGCGAAGGATTGGTTGTATTTTGAAACAGGAGACCTTAATTTTGATAACTACAAAAAGTAAATTATATCAGCTTCCTTTTCAGACTGAACTAGCCGTATGAACGACAAGTGGATGACACCAATTGAATACCTCAAAGGGGTAGGGCCGAAACGAGCTGAACTGCTCAAGAAGGAAATTGGGGTCCACACGTTTCAGGATTTACTCTATTATTTCCCCTTTCGATACGTTGATCGCTCCGTTTTTCATAAGGTTTCAGACATTCCAGAAATGCCCAATGCACCTTTGCAGTTAAAGGGACGAATAACTGGACTTCGAGAGGAGGGAGTGGGGCGAAGAAAACGGCTTGTTGCCAATTTTCAAGATGATTCTGGAATGATTCAGTTGGTTTGGTTCAAAGGTGCTCAATGGATCAAAAAAGCCATTAAAATTAATGACACAATTGTCGTCTACGGAAAAGCTGCGCAATACGCCAACAAATGGAACATCCCCCATCCGGAAATGACGCCTACCCAACAGCATGAAACAGGTTTACAGCCCGTATATTCGAGTACTGAAAAACTGGCGGCATCACATCTAGATTCTAGGGGGATTCACAAACTGCAGTTGAATGTAAAAGAGCAAGTTCCAATTACCTTTGATGATTGGCTGCCGGAATCCATTTTGAACGAAAACCGTTTGGTAAGTAGAAATCAAGCGATGCAATGGGTGCATTTTCCGAAAACCAATGAACAAGCCGAAGCAGCAAAGTTGCGCTTGAAGTTTGAAGAATTATTGTTGCTCCAAATGGAATTGTTGGTTCGGAAGAAAATTGCCATGACGAAATCCACTGGGTTCGTGTACGACAAGGTTGGAGCCTATTTCAACACGTTCTACGAAAAACATTTACCCTTCGAGCTAACCGGAGCTCAAAAGCGCGTCCTCAAGGAAATTCGCTCTGATATGACAACAGGGCACCACATGAATCGACTTTTACAAGGAGATGTTGGAAGTGGTAAAACGCTCGTCGCGCTCCTGACCATGTTGCTGGCACTCGATAACGGATTTCAAGCGGCGCTGATGGCACCAACGGAAATTCTCGCTATTCAACATTTTGAATCATTGAGGGAGTTTTTGAAGGGAATGGACATCAAAATAGGGTTGCTCACAGGATCAACCAAACAAAAAGATCGACGCGTGCTGCACGAAGCACTTCAAAATGGAGGACTACAACTTTTAATTGGTACGCATGCATTGCTGGAAGATACAGTTCAATTCAAGAATCTTGGATTGGTCGTAATTGATGAACAGCACCGATTTGGCGTAGCACAACGAGCAAGAATGTGGCGCAAGAACACTACGCCTCCACACGTGCTCATAATGACCGCAACACCGATTCCGCGTACACTCGCTATGACGTTTTATGGAGATTTGGATGTTTCTGTGATTGACGAATTACCTCCAGGAAGAAAGCCAATCACGACCGTGCATCGGAAAGATGAGCAGCGATTGCGTGTTTTTGGATTCATGCGAGAGGAAATTGAAAAGGGGCGACAAGTGTACATCGTTTATCCGCTTATTCATGAATCCGAAAAGTTGGATTACAACAATTTGATGGAAGGGTACGAGGCAATTCAGCGTGCATTTCCGTTGCCTAAATATCGAGTGAGCATTGTTCATGGTCAGCAAAAGCCGGCGGATAAGGAGTTTGAGATGAATCGTTTTGTTCGAGGTGAGACACAAATCATGGTGGCAACCACCGTTATTGAGGTGGGCGTAAATGTTCCCAATGCTTCAGTAATGATTATCGAAAGCGCCGAACGATTTGGACTGTCACAGCTGCATCAATTGCGCGGTAGAGTAGGACGTGGTGCCGAAAAATCGTTCTGTATCCTTATGACGGGAGATAAAATTTCGCCGGATAGCAAGAAACGCATGAACACCATGGTACGCACCAATGACGGTTTTGAAATCGCGGAGGTAGATTTGCAATTGCGCGGTCCTGGTGATCTCATGGGGACGCAACAAAGTGGCGTGTTGGATCTCAAAATTGCCAATTTAGCGAGAGATGGACACTTAGTAGCTTTGGCACGAAAAGTTGCAACGACAGTACTTCAAGACGATCCAAACTTAGAAAAAGAAGAGCATGCCGGACTCCGAGATCAACTGGTTCATGCCTTGAAAAGTCGCCCTGATTGGGGGAAGATTGCGTAATGATTTTATCGTGGACTTCGAAGTACGAGGTCATCAAGCCTGTCAAAATATAAGGTCATCAGGCCTGTCAGAATATAAGGTCATCAAGCCTGTCAAAATATAAGGTCATCAGGCCTGTCAGAATATAAGGACATCGAGCCTGTCAGAATATAAGGTCATCGAGCCTGTCGAGATGCCGACATACATGAAGTAACAACTTTGAAAAGAATGCTCGCATCTCGACACGATGGCATCTCGACAAGCTCGATGACCTCGTGTCTCGCCGTGCCCGACGGCAGACAGGAAGCCAGTATTCGAAAAAATCCATTATCTTCCACCAAAACAAAATCAATGAAGTTCTTCCTCGTAACCATTCTGTCTATGTTTGCTCTCACTACTCACGCGCAACTCTCCGGGGGTGCAGTGGTTGCCGAAGGGCGCGATGTGCTTCCTGAAACGACATTTGAGGTGGAAGGTTATAACGACGGATGGGCGCTGTTTTCGCTTGCTGTTGATCGTGAGGGGAATGTTACCTCGGCGCAATTGGAAGAAACCAATTTGAAGAGTTCCATTGACAGAATAGAACTGAAAAAGCACGCCATGAGCCTAAAATTTCAGCCCGGAACGCACTTTCCCAAGTTTCATAATGCTGAGGTTCGTATCACCATGGTGAAGTCCGAAAATCCCCCTCAAGAATTAGAAATAATTATCGACTAACCGTAGATTTTCGCTACGCTGTCCTTGTGAATTTCCATGATTTGTTTTCGCTTCAACTTCAATGTTGGCGTGAGTTCTCCACCTTCAATGGACATTTCCTGAGGCAGTAGTTCAAACTGTTTGATTTTCTCCCAGTTTCCAAGATCCTCGTTCAAAGAATCCAACTCTTTTTGTATGCGTGCTCGAACTGCATCATTCGCACAAACGCCTGCGTTGGAATCATCTTCTAGTTTGATTTCCTTGCGTTTCGCCCATTCTCTGAGGAAGTCGTAGCTTGGCACAAGAAGTGCTGCCGGGAATTTTTCCCCTTCACCAATTACCATGGCTTGCTCAATAAAGCGGGATTCTTTCAGTTTGTTCTCAATGGCTTGAGGAACGATGTATTTTCCTCCGCTCGTCTTAAAGATTTCTTTCTTACGGTCGGTAATTTTCAGGAATTTACCCTCTACCATTTCACCAATATCTCCGGTATGGAACCAACCGTCTTTGATTACTTCTTCCGTTTTGTCAGGAAGGTTGTAGTACCCCATCATTACGTTTGGTCCTTTCACGAGGATTTCCCCGTCGTCTGCAATTTTTACTTCTACTCCTGAGATCAAAGCTCCTACAGTTCCAATGCGAATTCCTTTTTTGAAGCAGTTCACTGATACAACAGGCGAAGTTTCCGTCAATCCATAGCCCTCCAAAATGGGAATATCAGCCGCAAGGAAGATTTGCGCCAATCGTGGTTGCAAAGCGGCACTTCCTGACGCAATCGCACGTACATTTCCACCCAAGGCTTCTTGCCATTTCGAGAAAATCAACTTTCGCGCAATTTTTAATCGGAAATTGTACCATCCGCTGCGATTTACTGGATCGTATTGCTCAGCAAGCTCTACTGCCCAAAAGAACAATTTTCGCTTGATTCCTGACAATTCATCTCCTTTCGCCATGATTTTGTCAAATACCTTCTCAATCAAGCGCGGAACCGCAGTAAATACGTCAGGTTTAACCTCACGGATGTTGTCTCCAATCGTATCCAAAGATTCAGCGAAATAAATGGAACAACCCAAGTACATGTACAAGTAATGTAACATGCGCTCGTACACGTGACAAACAGGGAGGAAGGTCAATACCTTTGAGTCCTTATCAGCTGGAATCGGGTCCTCACAGGCATACACATTCGATAAAATATTGTTGTGTGATAGCATAACCCCCTTTGGATTTCCTGTAGTTCCAGAAGTGTAGATAATGGTGGCTAAATCTTCATTTTTTACGGCATCCATGCGCGACTGAATTTCCGCATCGGAATCTGAAGATCCTGCTTCTTTCAATTTCGACCAATGCACCTCCTTATTTTCAGTTTCCATGACGTAGAGATGCTCCAAAGAAGCCACATCCCCTTTAATATTGGAAATCTTCCCATGCAATTCGTCATCTGCTACGACACACAATTTAATGCCGGCATCATTGAAAATATAGCGGTAATCATTCTCCGAAATATTCGGGTAAAACGGTACCACAATCGCACCAACTTGCTGGATAGCGATGTCCATTACATTCCACTCATATCGTGTACCCGAGACGATTCCAACACGGTCACCAACAGCCACTCCTTTCGCCATCAAACCGCGGCTTACTTCCATGACTTCATCGAGGAATTCTTTGGTAGATATACTGTGCCATTTCCCATCTTTTTTCGATGAAAACATAGTGTCGTTTGGGTGCTGTGAAAGTTGGTAATGTGGTATGTCTAATAATCGTTTCGGAGTATCCATAAATAATAGTAAAAGTGTGTTCTCACGAATATAACGATAAAAAGTGCAAAATGCCTTGAAAAAATATTCGACAGAAACACGTTTTTAATCGACAAAGGTGGCTAGATGGTAAACCGGTTTGGAGAAATGTACCTAAATCGTGTAATTGTGGGTTATTACTGTAACAATATCAGTGTGATAATTGTTTTAACTGCTAACGAAGCCTCAGTTTGAAAAGAAGAGAATACAATATTGTAGTGCAAGAACACTCCGCGAATCTATACGGATACGCTATCCGCTTTCTGCGGGACAAGGAGGATGCCAAAGATATTGTGCAGGACGTTTTTGAAAAACTGTGGATTCATCGTAACAAAGTGGAAGTTGAGAAGGCAAAGTCTTGGATGTTTACCACTGCACACAATGCCATGATCAATTTTGCGAATCGTAAAGGGAGAACAACACTTTCTAACGAGATTGCAAAATACGAGAAAGGCGCTGTAACACCGAATAGCTTTGAGTCGAATCAAGTGGTGGAGCGTGCAGTAAGCATCTTGCCTCCAATTCAGAAGAGTGTGATCCTACTGAGAGATTTAGAAGGTTACTCTTATAAGGAAATTGGAGACATTTTAGAATTGTCCGATTCTCAAGTGAAAGTGTATTTGTTCCGAGCAAGAAATAAGATTAAAAAGCAGTTAAAAGGATTGATCGAACTGGTATGAGCAAGCCCTCCTTTTCAAATATTGATTTATGGCTATTCGAGTACGCCGAAGGGAATCTAACCGAGGACCAAGTAGCGCAACTCGAGTTGTTCATATTGCAGCATCCGGAATTGGATGTCGATCGTGATATGTGGGAAATGGCCCAAGTAAGAAAAGAAGAGGTCGCTTTCAACGATCAAGATTCCTTACTGAAACGCCGACCTGTTGGTGCCTATTGGGCAGTTGGAGCAGGAGTTACCACTATGTTATTGCTAATATTTGGCGGTTATGCGCTATTCGGCACGAACGATTCAGAGCGCATGAAGGAACAACTCGGTGAAACTGTCGCTTACTCCGAAGAGTACGCATATTCGTTGTACGAGGAAACCGCTACAGAAAGAGAATTGCGTCAAGAAGTATCAGACTTGAAGGTTCTGGTTACCTCTCTTGAGAGTCAATTACAAGAAGCGCGCGGATTGACGGCAATGCGTTCATCCAATCCGCCACAGAACCATACATCGGTTGCTGCTTCAAACGAAAGGACTAATTCTAGCGTTACTAATGGAGGAGCTTATGATCTTCGTCCTATGCAGAATGAAACGAACAGAACAATTGCCAACAATTCATCCACCGTTTCAAGTGTGATGGGAACAACCAATGCGATTCTAGCTAATAATTCAACATCGCCGGCGGCAACAAATCAATCGCTTGCAAATGCAGAAAGCTTGGTGGACATGCAGCCGATGAATTCAATAGAATCTGCGGTGCTAGCTACAAAAGACTTATCAGCCGAACCGGAGCGGCGTGAACTGTTCCGTGAATCTGTTGTGAGCACTGACGGTTCGGATGTCATGGTAAGTACCAATGAAATTCAAGGACGATCCGTAAACTATGAAGGTTCTTACAAACACAAACTATCGAAATTGGTTCGTCAATTGAGAAATATGTCGAACAACCCGATTGCATTAAAGAACTATCGCGATGCCTACCACCATGTACCGGGAATGACAATGACCGATTTGAATTTTGGAGCAACCGGAGCCATGATTTCTCCGCGCTTTCAAACAATGTCGCGTATTCAAGGACTAGGAAATTCGAATGAGTTAATGACCAATCAAATTGGATTTGACGGATATCTACTTGGAGCTCGCGGAGGTCTCGGTGTCCAAATGACACACAATTACTACAATCAAGGTGGTATCCAATCGGGAGAGGTGGCTGTAACGTATTCACCGAAATTCTCTGTGAACCGAAAACTATCCATAGAACCAGCATTCCGTTTCAAAATGGGAAATAAGATGTTGGATTCGGAAAGAATGGAGGGTACGGAACAAGTAGAATTTATTCCGGGTAACACCATTGATTACTACCAGGATGGTACGACGCCGGTTGGAAGAATGCTTTGGTACAGAGATATGGGATTGGGCTTGAATGTGAACACCGAGTGGTTCTACGCAAGTGCTCAAGTGGACAACATTTTCCGTCATGAAGACCATATGTACTCAAACGATTTGAGCGAGAAACGCAGAGCTGGAACGTATTTTGTAGCTACGTTGGGAACAGACTGGGAATCGAATGATTCGCAATGGGAAACAAAACGATCAAAATTCAGTCTCTCACCATACCTCGTGTATCGCAAATTTGAAAATATAAATGAATTATGGGCAGGTGCGAACTTCCGTGCTTACTGGTTGAGTATTGGGGCTTCGATATCCAGTAATGGAGATCCAGCTGCCTCCTTGGGAATTGTCTCAAGTGATAAACGCTTTTCGTTAATGTACAATGCGGATTATTCGCAAAGCTACGTAACGAATGAACGCTCGTTGTCTCATCAGTTGACGTTGAGAATAGTGGGGAAACAAAGTAGAATAGGACGACGAAATTAATTTAATGCTATGAAAAAAGTTTTAGCAATTATTGCCATCGGAATTGGATTTAGTGCTTCTGCGCAAGATCCACAATTCACGCAATTCTATGCCAACCCGATTTATTTGAATCCGGCCTTTGCTGGTTCGCACGGTTGTCCGAGAATTGCCATGAATTACAGAAATGAATGGCCCAGCCTTACAGGAAATTATGTAACGTACTCGGCATCGTACGATCAATACTTCAAAAACATCTCCGGTGGATTTGGCGTATTGGCGACGCACGATCAACAGGGGCAAGGAACCATCTTTACCTCCATGTTAGGTGCGGTATACTCGTACCACTTGAACGTGTCGAGAAAATTCAAGATGATGTTCGGAGCGCGTGCTGCGATGTACAACAAGTATTTGGATTGGAGTAAGTTGACCTTCGGCGACATGATCGATCCGCGACGTGGATTCATCTACCAAACAGGTGATGTACAACGTGGTGGTAGCCGTTATTTCTTTGATGCTTCTGCCGGAATGGTGGGGTACAACAAGCATTTCTTCTTCGGGTTTGCAGCGCATCACTTGAATCGACCGGACGAGTCTATGATTATCGGGTCGTCTCGTTTACCTATTCGTATGACAGGACACATGGGAGCGAAAATTCCTTTGGGAGTGCGATCTCAGTATAAGAACGTGACGTCCATCATGCCGAATATCATTTATCAGTACCAAAACGGATTCCAAGAACTAATGTTCGGAACTTATGTGCAATACGGAGCGTTTACCGCTGGTGGTTGGTTCCGTAACCGCGATGCCTTCATCTTAACGATTGGGGTAGATACTGGAAAATTCCGATTAGGATATAGTTACGATATCACCGTTTCGCGTTTGAACAACGGAGTTTCAGGTGGATCGCACGAAATCTCACTTGGGTTGTTGTTGAATTGTAAGGACAAGCCGCCTTCGTTCAAAACAATCTCTTGTCCTTCCTTCTAGGATACGAAAGACAGTCTCGGTTTACTTTTCTGGTTTGTGAAATCGAGCTTGCAGTAAAAGGTTTATTCCGCGGAATAGACCTTTTTTCCTTTTATAAGAACGAGTTCTGCGAAGTTGGCATTGAAGGTAGATTTCGATACCACCGGGTTTTGGAACATGCTAATGGTAGCGTCCTTGCCTTTCTCTAACGTTCCGATTTTGTCTTCTTGAAACGATGCAAATGCTGCCCAGCGCGTCATTCCTAGGATGCATTCTTCCAAAGTGATAGCTTCTTCTGCGCGGAAGCCTTCTGAAGGAAAATTTTCTCCATTTTTTCGCTCTACCGCCGCGTGAATTGTTTTAAATGGATCAATGTATTCCACCGGGAAATCTGTTCCAATAGCCAAAACTCCGGATTGTTCCAAAAGCGAATTAAAGGCGTACGCGCCCTCCATACGATGTTCTCCTAAACGCGCTTCTGCCCAACGTTGATCGCTTGTTGCATGTGTTGGCTGGACACTTGGGATAGCTCCTGAAGCTGAGAATAGATTGAAATCTGCTGGATCTACAATCTGAGCATGTTCAATGCGCCAACGGTGATCGGGGTTGTACACAAATACCTTTTCATACATCTCCAAGATAATTCGGTTGGTGGAATCGCCAATGGCGTGCGTGTTCATTTGATATCCCGTTAACTGACAGAGATCAAAAATTTCTTGCATGCGCTCGCGGGAAGTCACCATGTAACCCGAATGATCGTGTCGATCTGCATACGGATGCTTCAAAAAGGCACCGCGTGATCCTAAGGCTCCATCACCATACACTTTAAAACTGCGTACGTACAAATTGTTGTTTCGATAATACCCATGTTTCTTAGCAAATTTCACGTTCTCAGGCGTTGTCAGAAGCATTGCGTAGATGTTCAATTTCAACTTTCGCTTGTCTACCATGCGTCGGAACAATTTGAAATCTTTATCGTTTAGTCCGGCTTCATGCACACCGGTAATTCCGTACATCAGCAATTCGTTTTGCACTTCCATGAGTGATTCCGCGAGTTCCTTTTGAGGGAAATCGGGTAGCACTTCTAAGATGGGATTCATGGCATTGTCTACGAAAACGCCTGTCGGAGGCATCAACCGAAAAAGATCTATCTCAGAATCATTATTTGCCAAGAAAGAAAGCGTAATCGGACCGTCTGCAGATTCGTAATGACCACCATCGTGAAGTTCAGAATCCTCGGTATAGTTTTCAATAAGATTCGCCTTCGAGATCAAGTAGTCGTTAGCGAGTAAAGCATGGCCGTCAATTCGGAACAAACAAACAGGGATGTCAGGAAACAATTCATTCAACTTCTCATTCGTCGGCATTTCATCGCCCCATAAGCTTTGATCCCATCCACGACCAATGATAAAAGGACGTTTGTACTTGCTTTGGTATTTCTCAATCCGCAAAATCATTTCATCAAACGATTGGCATCCAATCAAATCGACGCTAATTCTGGAGCGCGCGTAATTCATCATGTGTCCGTGCGCGTCCGTCCATCCCGGATACACATCCTTTTTCTCAGCATCTATGTATTCGTCGGCGCTGTATTTATTCAGAATTTGTCGTTCGGGTCCAATTTCTACAATCTTCCCATTTCGAATGGCAATGGCCTCGTGCACTTTGTCGTCGCCGTCCACCATCGTATGGATACGAGCATTGTGAATGATGAGATCAACCGACTCTCCCTTCATACAAGACGATAGGAAGAGCAGTGCGAAAAGAAGCAGAGAAAAATACGCTTTCATAAGATGAAGTTTGAGTTACGAAGGTAATGAGAAGGAATGAAATGGTCGGGGGGGACGTATTCGAACTAACACCATTTGTGACAAACCTTTGATGCTTTTCTATTTTTTGTTTTGAATAGCTGTGCGATTGTATTGATAAGGATTGATGCTATTGTTTTGATCGAACGAGGCTCAAAGTATAGGTATTTGTACCTAATTTCCTAGCATTTGGCTAATTAGAACGCTATATCCCTTATCGTTGCTATCCTTATGATTGTACTTAAAACTGAGTTCGTCCAAATAATTTTGCAAATAGCCATCTGAGATCTGATGATACTGTCCGATA
>JANSYQ010000040.1 GCA_024742305.1 bacterium
TATAGGACTTCTCTTGTTGGCGGTCCGGACGGGACTCGAACCCGCGACCCCTTGCGTGACAGGCAAGTATTCTAACCAACTGAACTACCGGACCAAATTCTCAACCTTGCGGTGCTAACAACAGTTAGCTTCTGAGATTTGTTACGCACCTGCCGTTGCAGGCGAGCCTTGCATAGCCGTAGCTAATGCGGAGGCGAGTGCAAATGTAAAACAAAATTCCTTTCAAGGGCAACCGTTGACGAAAAAAAATGAAAAAAAATTATGCGTTCGATTCAGCTTCGACTTCTTGCGTTTTTTGCGCCTTGATTTTCAGTAATTTGACGTAATAGAGGTAATATCCCATACTAAACACTGCAAAGGAACTGAAGATGTGCCACAAGAAATGTGTGCCTTGCGGAAGCCATGGGAATGGATTCGGAGTGGGGTAGTCGAGTGTTCTAAATAATAGCGATAGGGAAAGAAAAAGTGCGGATAGTCCAATAAGGTAGGCGTATTTGAACTTGTATTTGATCAATTGAATCAAAATGGGAGTAAAGATCGAGCAGCCAACAATAAAATAACCAATGTTAGGAGCGAATTGCTCAAAGTTTGGCGCATTTCGGAACAATTGCACCACAAACATCCCTAATAAGTTAATTCCGAAAACTGTCAATATTCCCCAATACCACTTGCGCAGTACTTGCGTCCAAAAGTAGGAGGCCAAAACAAAAGTGGTCACAGAGGCAGGGACCCAATCCAAATAAAGAAAAAATTGACTGTTCCGAAATGCGTGATACAAGGTGGACCCCAGCCCGTTCATGAAGAGTAAAGGTAGAATTGCAACGATGATTAAATGCTGTCTGTACTCTCCACGAAGACGAATAATCCAGTAGATTACGGGAATGAAGAACACCAAAGATGAGAAGGCATTCCAAGGCTCCATGACGGTTGCGTCAGGATGAAACTCATGGTAGTAGGGACCCGTATCATTGATTAGTTCCTCCCTTGTTGCTATTTCTAATGAATCAAGCACGGCGCAAAGGTACGTCCTTTTTAGGCGGATAGGGCATAAAAAAACCGGCTATTTACAAGAAACAGCCGGCAGAAAATAGTTTCGAATTGCGTTATTCTTTCACAAACTTCATTGTCTCTGTCATTCCGTTGTAGTCGATACGAACGAAATACATTCCTGACTCAAGATTCTGAACATTGATATCAACTGAAGCACCTGTGAATGTGTCAAAATAGGCGTGCTGTTTTCCATTCATATCCACTAAGCTAATCGCTGATACATCAACAGAGTTCAAACCATCCAGGGTCACGATCTCTTTTGCCGGATTCGGGAACAACGAGAAATTCGTACCAGTTAATGAGTTTAAACTGTTCGTGGTATCCATAACGTTGATGTAGTAATAATCAACCAAAGTCAATGTAGGCTCGCCCAGTGGACTATCTGGGGTTGAATAAGCATCCGTACTGATTAGCTGCTGGTAACTTCCAACATCTTGTGCCGTCGGAGTTCCCGAAATGAGAATACATCCAGTTTGTGCTCCTTCAAAACACCCTTGATCAATAGGGCTGAACTGATTGTTCGGAGAGTAATAGTCAACTGTGAATCCCGGAGGAAGTCCCAACCATTCTGAAACGACCACCGAGTCGAATACGAGTGTGAATGGAATTGGTCCAACCATAATTGTTGTATCTACCGGAACGATCACCGTGATTACCTCGCTATACGGCTGCCCAACATAGGCTGGAGCTAATCCAGTGGCACTGTCAGGATATACACCGCCTTCTGTGAACTGTGGATCGGGCGTACATTGAGCGCTCGCACCGAAAACCAATACGATTAAAAATGAAAAGGATAGTAGTAATTGTTTCATAGCTGTTCAATAATAGTTTAAACGAAGATACGTCATTTCCTTCATTTTCGTTTCGAAAAAATTACAACAGCCTACTGAGCGTGATACATTTATCCGAGCTTACCTCGCCGGCTTTGCTATCTTTGGTGGCGAAATGAGCGAATTGAAAGTAGGCGAAAAAAATCGTGTTTTTGGTTTGGACGTATATCGAGCCATCGCCATAATTTTGGTGGTTTTAAGTCATGGATCCATGATTGCCGGTCCTATTTTCAACTGGCTTCCTCATATTCCATGGCCCGATGGCGTAGAGTTGTTTTTTGTTCTCAGCGGATTCCTCATCGGTACTATTTTGATCAAAACTTTAGAAAATTCCGAGCGCTTTGGATTCAAGGAGCTTGTGCACTTTTGGAAGCGGCGTTGGTTCAGAACCCTTCCAAATTACTATCTGATTCTGCTTATCAATTTTATTTTGGTCAGCACCTCTGTGATTGGAGGGGAAGATTCCATAGACCAATTCAATTGGAAGTTTTTCTTCTTTGCGCACAATTTATACGAAGGGTTTTACGGCTTTTTTTGGGAGAGCTGGAGTCTTTCAGTAGAAGAGTGGTTCTACATAACGCTGCCATTAATCATTTTGGTACTACGATTTTTCCTATCTAAAAGAGCGACATTACTAGTGTCCATTGTTCTTTTGATCGCCGCTCCAATGTGGTATCGCTACTCGCAAGCAGACATGAATTACGACGTCTTTTGGTTCGATGTTGAGATTCGAAAGGTAGTCATTGTTCGTCTGGATACGATTATTTACGGTGTGCTGGCGGCCTACATCGCTTATTACTACAAAGTACTATGGTACAAAACTCGTTGGATTACCTTTGCACTAGGCATATTTGTCATGTATCAAGTAATGTACACGCCACACCCGGTGGATACCATGTACGGCAAAGTATTCTACTTTACAGCGGTTTCTATTGGTGCGATGTTACTACTTCCAATGGCTTCTTCCATAAAAAAGAATCCGCTGGGAATCATCGGCAGAGGAATCACATACATCAGTAAAATTTCCTACGCAATGTATTTGGTTAACCTAGCTTTGGTTGCACAGGTAATCATCAATATCGCCAAGGACATGCCGCCGCTAACTTTAAAGCAACATTGGTTTGCGTACGCCATTTTTTGGACGGCAACCATCACGTTCTCCACAGTTATCTACTATCTCTACGAGAAACCAATGACCAAATTGAGAGATGTATTTTAACTATTCTGCTGCAGCAATCGCCCAGGTAGCCAAAGCTCCGTTATAACTTGAATAAAATCCGAAAGCACTGTAAATAATACTTCCCCAATTCCCCGCAGCGGTTTGATTCAACTCTCTGTTTTGTACTGGATCAGAGATGTTTCGAACCACACCAAAGTCAATTTTGTTGGCATTACAAACCATTCCAATCACCGCGTCGTCCATTTCCATCGCAGCGTATTTATCGTAACTTCCATCCGTTGTTGCTACCACGTAACTGTTGGTTGTCAATACCATTTGCTCATTGGCGACATTATTTAGTTTTACCGGGATGTTGCTAGGTCCGATGTTTGAGTTTTGCAAAGCTGAAAGAGGATAAGGTTTGCCAGTACACGTATCAATTAACTCATCTTTTTTCGTCGCATACAATTCATTGATCCAATCTTGAGTTACAGGAACCACTTTGGATAGTTCGTCTTGCGCTTTCGATAAATAGGTCGTTTTCGGAGTCCAGTTACTTTGAAAGGTAGTGTTGTTGAACCAAAAGTTCAATCCTGAAAACTCTCCTGACAATTGACAGTGACCGCCATTCGTGATGTTTGCAGATCCTAAGTCGTCCGATGGACTCGTTCCTCCCGCGGTACCAATGGTTAATATTAGGTTTGGACTAAAATCATTGATTAGTTGCTGTACCATATTTCTCAAAGGAATTGTAGGTCCATCCGTGCTGATGTGCATATCTGATTTGAAAAGAAGTGCGTACTTCCCATTTTGAGGAAATTTCACCACACAGCAACTGCCCCAAGCAGTATTAGAAATGGATGGCGATCCGGCTGAAAGTACATTATCATCCCAATAGTTATAATATGCCGCCCAATCATCCTTCCAAAAAGGTCCGTCACTTCCTCCATATCCGTTATAAGGCATAGTATCCGTTCGACCTGTCATTACTTGCGCAAACGCTGCCCATTCGGCGCTCGTCCAAGTCATTATGATCATGTCAATTGGATACATTTTTTGGTCCTTGTTCGGATTCCAATCTTTGTCCGAAACAAGTTCCGGAGCCTCTAGGCCGTGTTTTTTCCATTCAACGGGCGGTAATCCCGGGAGGGTTGATTCAGAGGTAGTGCCTCTCGACTCTGTTGGAGGTACTGCGGACTCTTTGTAGCGCCCTACAACTTTAGAAGTGCTCATATTTTCAGTGTTTAGTGATGATAAACATACACAACAGAATCGTATTAGGCAACATATTCTTAAAATATGATTAAAAATTAGTCAATAGATGATTAAAAAATAATTATATTCGATGTATGGAATCCGGAATGCGATATAAAAAGGGTAGGGGAACAAGTGTGAATACAGAGAATCGTTTTGAGCGATTGTCGTATGAAGAACTTCCGGAGGATGCTGAAAAAGCAGTAAAAACTAAGTTCATCGACATAGTACCCAAATCGATTGTAAATAAAGTAAACAGTCCTGACGTAGGCATGGAATATTCATTGAATCCGTATCAGGGGTGTGAACATGGTTGTACGTATTGTTATGCACGACCAACGCATGAGTTTTGGGGATACAGTGCGGGAGTCGACTTCGAGCAGACGATTTTGGTAAAGAAAAATGCACCTGAGTTGTTACGTCAGACTTTTGAAAAGCGATCCTGGGAGGTGAAGCCTATTGTTTTGTCAGGAAATACCGATTGCTATCAACCCGCTGAAAAAGAGTTTGAGTTAACACGAGAATTATTGAAAGTATTCTTGGAGTATCAGCATCCCGTTGGGATCATTACAAAGAACGCATTATTGCTCCGAGATTTAGACATTATTGAAAAGTTAGCTAATAAGCGTTTGATCTCGATAAATATTACGATTACCACTTTGAATGAATCACTACGAGCTAAATTGGAGCCGAGGACGTCGACGATAAAAAAACGATTGGAAATGGTTACGCGCTTGAGTGCATTGCAAGTTCCAGTGCATGTGATGATGTCGCCCGCGATTCCCGCATTAAACGATCACGAGTTGCTACCCATGGCAAAGGCTGCAAAAGAAGCTGGAGCAGTGAGTTTTAGCTCACATATAGTTCGATTGATGGGGAAAAATGAAGAGCTCTTTGAGCGTTGGCTGGAGGCACATTACCCTGATCGAAGCGAGAAAGTGATGCAGCAAATTCGGTCTCTCCACAACGGCAGAACAGGTTCTTCGGAATTCGGTGTGAGAGGTAGAGGAGTTGGTCCCTTGGCTGAGAATTTGCGGAGTCAACGAAAATTGGCGATTCGGAAGTATTTTCCCAATCAGAAGTCGGCGGTATTGGACACCAGTATATTCCAAAGACCCTCGGATCAGCTGCGTTTGTTTTGAGCACTTTGGCAGTTGCTCTGAGAGTGCTTTCCTTTTGTAATGAGTACGAAATGCAAATGAAGATGCTCAGATATCACGTGAAATCGCGATACAATTGTTGCGAAAAGCAATAAGTTGTTTATTTTTGCCCTCCGCAATACCACTTTTGGTATACTGGTCCAGGAGCTCAGCTGGATAGAGCATCTGCCTTCTAAGCAGACGGTCTCAGGTTCGAATCCTGACTGGATCACAAAAAAGCCCTCGCACAGGAGGGCTTTTTTTGTATATCCATCATTCGAACCTGTTCGAAATGCAATTCATCCGGTGGATGAGTTGTATTCACCGACTGTAGGGAGGCTAATCCTGACTGGATCACAAAAAAGCCCTCGCACAGGAGGGCTTTTTTTGTATATCCATAATTCGAGATTTTTTTAAACAGATTCAAACAGAGTTAACTTCAACCTTCGAGAAAGCTGGATTGTTTTATAAAGGTACAGACACACCGAGATCTAGAGCAACGATGTTTCGAAGAGTAAATCTTCTAATATCCTCTTGAATGAAACTTGTATGAGCAGGTGCCCCAAAATCTACAGATTGAAGAGGAATGTCAACCATGTACCGAGTCCCAAAATGAAAGAAGAGATTTCTCGAAATTGCTGTTCGATAGCGCAAGGCGTAAAACAACCTCAACGTACGATGCACAGTTGTTGGGTCAATAAAATCCCACGTATCTATATTTGCCGATTCAGGCAAAGGTGTGGAGTACGTTGTTGTGGGATTATTACCGTAAATAATATCGATTTTGTAATCGCGGTTCACGATTTTCGTACTAGTAAAACCAAGTCCTAAAACATGACTAAGTCCTAGAGGAGACTCAGAGCCGACATTCATAAATTCAATTTTTGGCATAAAGACAAATTGTTGCAATTGCAAAGACTCGTGCCTGTAATATTCCGAAGATGTCGTGTAATTAATAGGGTCGTGAGAGCTAACAAAACCCCTGAATTGGATGCGCTGATAACCAAGCTCAACTCCCAACAGGCGAGTTTTTGACAAGGTGTAGGCATAACCAATATTTACACTTGAGTTGAGCCATCGTGACGGGACGGTTCTCAACGTGTCGTTAATATTTTTAATTCGCACATGGCTTTGCCACCTCGTGAAATTGTAGATCAGAGGAGAGTATGGGGAGGCGGTTACTTCTAACAAATGGCGCTTTCCAAGGAATCCAAGTGATCGTTGACCAAAAGTGTTTGCAGAAAGCAGAATGAAAACTATGAATAATGTCTTTTTCATCATTACTTGATTTGAAGGTAATAGAAGTATTCATAAAAATGGTTGGCAAGATTCCATTTACTCAATGATTCATTGTAGCTTTTCGACTGACCACATTCCACTTGACCAGTTTCAGTGTTGAGCACTAAGAACGAAATCCGCGTATAATTTCCACGAATAATAGAATAAGGAAGTACGTACGAAGCCACCACTGGGAAGTAGGGGAAAACATAAGCGGCACCCGCAATTATACCCCATGGAATTACAGGATCGTATTCATGTTCAATAAAGGTGAGCATGACATGAGCAGTGTTATATTTTTCCTTGAAGTCTTTCAAAAGTCCATAGTCTAGAGGAAAGACAGCATAATTGCTGTTAATGTTTTGAAGAAGAGAAGTATATAGCATTGAGCGCATATTGTACTCTTCAGTTCCATTTTTATCAAAATTGACTGAGCCTAAGATTTCTCCATTTAATCCAGCAGCGGAAAGCCCTTCACTCAAAGCCCCGTTCAACTTTTCTTGAAACTTCTCGCTTCGGACATTGTCAATTCCAGCGTCTGAATATATTATTGGCTTGGGCTCTAATAATACAATTCGCTCAACACCCAAGTGTAAATCTCTGAATTCAACTTGGTTGGGAACTTGTTTGGCTTGCTTCTCCGTGATGTTCGCAAAACTATCATCTGTAGATATCAGTGATTCGAAATACAACAAGTTTTCTTGGAAAATTGAATCTTGTTTCAGTTCCCAAAGGAGGTATTCAGCGAAATCATTCTCGGCCAACTTTTCCAAGTCCAATTCCTTAACTTGACTTTTTTTGATGCGGTCGTATTTCGAGAGTACCTCTTCTTCGTCTTCAGGAGCCAACTCTTTCTGTGTCAAGCTATCATTTTCCGATAACTTCAAAGCCTTGTCGTAGGATACATCATAGTAATCATTCAAATCGAATTTCTTGTTTCCTGCGAGGCTTTCTGTCATGAATAGAAAAATGGCGGATATCTCATCGTCGTTTGGGTACTCTTTGTAAATATCGTAGACCATTCTTATTGCGACTGTAGTTCTTTCAAATAACGTCAAACGGGACAGGAAATCGTGTACCCGGGCCACCTCGCCTTGAGCGTTGTCCTTGAATTTAGAGCGACTTTTGTTGTAGTTACTCAATGCTAACCAAGTTTGTGCTTTCAACCTCTGTAAATACATAGAGTTTGGTCGTTCCTGCTCCAAAAGGTAGATGCTGTAGATTGCTTCACTAAAATTTCCACTGAGAATGTTGTTTCTAGGCCATTCATAACGTGCAATATCCCGCACCTCTTGGAATCGACTATCCCCCAAAGTGTTTACTTTATCTCCCCAGTTCCCGTGATTTTGAGATTTGCTTTTAACTCGCTTTATCCTTTTTGAAACACCTGGATGACTGCTGTATTCATCATCGGTATCATTCGCTTCAATTTCGTAGTCATCGTTGGGGTATTTTGATTCGGGAATGAATAAACCATCTTTGGAGAAGTATGAAAAGGGAACTTTAATTTCGTCGAAGGGTAGGTGGCTAAATTTGAGAACGTCGAAGGCGGAAGTCAACTTTGACTTATCATACCCCGCATTTTGATAGATGGTAATAGCTTTCTCATCAGCTTCAAATTCTTGGTCTTGAGAATATGTGCTCATTTGCAATAGCCAGTCTTCGTCGAAGTCAACACTTCGAGAATGCACAAAAGATTTCACAACATGACTCTTTTGATAATGGACAATTTCGTGAGCAAGAATAAAGGCTAGGTCGGCTTCGCAACTCAATTGAGCCATAAGTCCTGTGGTTACGAAAATAATGCCTTGATGCGTAGAAAATGCATTGACTGCATTTGAGCGGACGGTGAAGAATTGCAGTTCATTTTTTAGCTCTGTGTTATCCTGTAAAAGAATTTGAGCCACATCATTAACGTACAATGAAATTGGATCACCATAAGTGATTAGCCCCGAATTCAACAGTCGATCAATTCCATATTCGATGTTCTCTGCGAACAACGCTTGCTCTATCTCATCGACAATTATAGCTTGCTCCTCTCGTTGTCTTTCGCTTAAGCGTTCATGTACCTTGCCAATGAACATACTGGGGACCTCGCCACGTGATTGCAGCGGAGAATAGTTGTTGAAGTCAGTTTGACCAAAACTGCGGAAACCAATACAAAGTAAGCAAGAGTAAACTGTAATTAATAGTATTCTCATATCGCTACGGCAATTCTTAGTTTAATGTTATTGTTAAAGACCTTGTTAATGACTACGTCTTCCTCATCAAAAACAAAGGGCTCGGAACTACTTTGTGGATCTTGCAGAAACATATTGCCCGAATTCACATTTGACTTGTAGATAGAGGTTAAGTTGAAATTGTAATCTAGTTCAAAACGTAGGGTTGATGTTCCCATGAAGTTCCATTCGTAACCAATAGCTAGGCTCGCCGAAGGATAATAGAAGCGAAGCGTTGTATTATCAATAAATCGAAAGGGTTCGGGACTGTTAACGGAACCGAATAGAGCATTTGATGAGGCAGTAACACCATCCCAATCGTATATTTTAAAATGGTTACTAATTCCGATACTGGCAAAAAATCGTGAGAAATTCTTAAAACGCGAATAATACCTCCATCGAAATGGTAGTGTTATGTAGACAGCGTTTACTGTGTAACGATCTACGATTGTGGGAGAGTACATCTGAGTGCCCTCAATTTCTTCAAATACGTCATAGGCTCCCTGATCAAAAAATGAATTTCCTGAGCTATTGTATGAAAATACAAGTATGGAGTCTCCATCCGTTGTTCCTTGATGTGACCACTGTGCATAGTCAATTTGAAGCCCTGTGGAAAAGAAAGAACGGCCTTTCATTCTTTGATTGAACCAAACGCCAAGTGATGCAGAAGGAGAAAAATTATTGTGGGTTGCAATGAGATCGTTACGAGCGATAGGGGCATTTGATCCTAATGCAGCCGAAACTTCCCAAGAGCGAACTTTATACCTAGCTTGTTGACCAAAACTGTAAGAAGTTGAAAGTGAAAGCACAACCAATATAAACAGCCGGTGAAATTTATCTCTCATAATCAGGTGATGTATTAGCAAGCACAAATATACGATTATGAAACCCTACAGCCGAGTGTTCTCCTAGATTGTAAGCAAGTTTATAGAAATAGTCACTGCCCTAACATCTTTTCTATTTAACTAGGAAAATAACTCAACTTCGCTTCTGAAAATATTTCAAAATTCCTCGTTTACAGTCATGTAATCCCTTAGCATCCGAATAGGCGCTGCACAGAACAATCAATTTCAAATTCTTTCCGTCGACAATTTTTTAGGTAGACCGAAAATTTGATTTTTAGATGGTCTAAATTACCTTACATCTTCACAAACCTATCCACAAATGAGCTGTCCTCATTCGATATCTTAACGTAATAAACCCCGGGTTTCAATTTCGAAATATCCACCTGAATGGTTTGATTATCTAAAATTTGTTGTTCTATTTCGAAACTGGCCGATTTCCCTTCCAGTGAGTACATCTCAATCTTTGCCTTTGATGAATTTATTGGAATTTCAATAGTCAAAATAGATTCTGCCGGGTTGGGCCATATATGTAAGGAGCCTCTTTCGATTTCATTCGTTACCGACAATCCACAGTTCAAATCAATGTTTTGGAACAAACTGAAAAATGGTTCGTTACGCTGTAAGGTAGGCGTAACAGAATTGGTCAATAACGCCACCGTGCTAAATACTTGAGCGAAATCATCCGCTGGATTACCGTACATGATTAATCCCGCGTAACAGGCGTGAACCAAGTTGTATTCTTGAAATTTACAGTAGGCATTTTGAATAAACGTGGTATCGTAGTCGAGCGAATCAATGATGAAGTTCGACCATTCTGAGTAGGAGACAAGACCGTTGTAGGCATCGTCTAAAAATTGTTGATAGGAGGGAGTGCTGTTGATGAGCGCATTTTTTTCAAAGGCTTGCGACCATTCAAGCGTGGTGTAATCCAATAAAGGGTTTGCACCGTGAGCCAATTGCAATGAATTTAAGTTACTGATCCGAGTATCAATCGCCGGAATCCCATCCACATTCAAATGCACATCAATTAAGTCACAATGATCCAAACTCACATCCATCATCATCCCTTCAAATCCTTTTGGGAAATAATCGGTGGTAAGCGTTCCAGCAAATACTGTATCTCCTGGAGCGCGAATGTACGTGAGAGGATTTAGTTGTGGAGTTGGGTCCAATGGGTCTTCTACGTCGTGAAAAGCCGGACCAATAATTCCGATGTTCAAATTATTCTGCTGAATTACTTCCGACAAATGGGAAGCTAAGGTATCCATCCATTTGTAACCGTAATAGCCAAGGTGTATGAGGTCGCCTCCTGATAAGGTGTCTAGATATTTTCCCGGTCCCACTGTTGGTTCGTTTTGAATTTGGATATAGTCTAAGTTACCGGCGATAGACAATAGGAAGCTCTCAACATTAGCCAATGTCGTATCCATGTCTACCGAATCCAAATAGGGAGAACGGTCGGCTTTTTCTAGATCTTGCGGATTGGTTGGAAACCGAAGGCAAACTATTGTTTCGACACCTTCTTGTTTTAAGCTGAGGAGCGAATTGTTAAAGGTGGAATTGAAATTGGCATTCAACAGATTGTCAGCAATAATTTGGCGACTTACTGTTGCGTTCAAGGTATCATAATAGGGTACTTGCCATGGAGCACTGTTTGCTCGTAGTCCTAATTTTGTTTGAGCGAAACTGGTACAGGCCAAAAAAGTAAACACAATCGTTAGTAGTTTCTTCATAAGTGCGTTTACTTTTTGGACCGAACAAATACCAAAAGGTTTAATCAAGAAGTGTGAGGTAGTTGACCTTATTGAATCATTACCCGAACGGCAACCCATCCTTTTGGGCCCTTTTCTTTTTCAAACTTCACCTTTTTTCCTTGTGCTGGATCGCCTGAAATGTTGCTGTGGTGCACGAAGAAATTTTCCTCTTCAGGTCCTTTGATGAATCCGTACCCTTTGTCAGGATCGTAGTAATTAATTACCCCTTCCATTACTGGGTCAAACTCTTCTTTCTCGCGTTTCGGCACGCCGAGTTCGATATTTTCTGCGCTAACTTCTTTTTTCTTGTCCGGATCCGGTGGTGTATCACGAATGACGCCATTCTCATCGACATAAGCCATCATTTCGTCTAAGCTTCCAGAAGTACTGTTTTCCTTTCGGTTTTCCTTCTTTAGCTGCTTTTCCTTTCTTTTTTGCGCTTTTTTCTTTTCTCTTTCTTTTTTGTTATACGTATCTGCCATAAATTGTTTTTACCGAACTTTCCGAACTTGATTCCTTATTCGCATTTTCCAACTCGAAACAAACGTTTGAAGTCGCTTTCATTGAAGACAAACAGGGGATAGTAGGACAAAAGCTATCACCTAATTTATGATTCAGGAAATGAAAAGGGAACGCGCGAGTGCTAGTCGCAGAATTCAAGTTCCATTCGGAGATTCTCTACTGCAAAGGTAGGGTTAATTCTGCGATTTAGAGAAGGAATATCGGATAATCTCTGAAATAAAAGAGCCGCCATTTCTCTGCGAATATTGAACGAGGCTCATATTCATAGATGACGATTGTCATTTTTTTACACGCTCATTTTGGGGAGCTTAGCCGTATCATTAAAAGGTACAATCATGAAAACAAATGTTGGAACAATAGACAAAGTAGTTCGAGTATTAATCGCCGTGGTTGCAGTCATTTTATTCTTTACAGGAATTACGGAAGGCGCACTAGGCATCTCACTAATGGTAGTTGGTGGAATTTTGGCACTTACTAGTATTATTAGCTTCTGTCCCATCTATGCACTCTTGGGAATAAACTCTTGCCCTGTTAAGAGATAGACAGAAATAATGCAAAAATAGGAGAGGGGTCTGTGAACGGATGCTTATTTTAGAAGAACCAACTTCATCGCATCCAAATGGTCGTAGACATAAAAAAGCTTCAACAACTTTATAAATTCAGCAAGCACCTGAGTTTATCAGATGCGAGTGAATTGATCAAAGCTGCGAAAACGAAAACATACCAAAAAAAAGAGTTGATCATGAGCGAAGGCTCTCTGTCCAACAATGTCGTTTTTGTTCGAGAGGGGCTTATTCGTCAGTATTTGCTGGATAAAAAT
The DNA here is from genome assembly GCA_024742305.1 of bacterium. GTDB lineage: Bacteria > Bacteroidota > Bacteroidia > Flavobacteriales_D > Crocinitomicaceae > UBA4466. The sequence continues at coordinate 12,871 of JANSYQ010000040.1, forward strand.
GGCGAGGAGCGAACGTTTCGGTTGATTCCTGAAAACTACCTCATGGCGAATGTAGACCTTGTCTTATTCGAGCAGCCTTCTCGGTTTTATTTCGAGGCATACGAAAAAACGAAGGTGTTCATGGTGGATTACAATGTGGTGATGAATATCGTTCAGAACAATCCAAAATTGCAAAAGAATCACACAATGTTCTCGCGCAGAATGATGAAAGAAATGCACAAACGACTTGAGCTGTTCGTGTTGTCCTCCGCAGAAGAAAGATACTTATCATTTCTAGAAGATTACCCGCATGTGGCCAATAGGGTTCCGGATAAGTACATCGCTAGCGTTCTAGGAATGACTCCAGTAACCTTGAGTCGAATTAGAGCAAAAATTGCTTCTGAACAGTAAAATTCCCGTTTTCTTATCAAATGATAATTTTTTGACGAAAAGTCGCCAGTAGTTTTGAGTCATAACATTAAAACACAGAGTTATGATCAAGACAAAATCAACATTAGTACTAACTGTTTTATTAGGAAGCGCACTACTGACATCGTGCTCGAAAGACGAACCCGCTAAAGAAGTAACCGAAGAAGATGCGGTCGAATTAATTGAAGGCTCTTTGCAAGCCAGTACGGGTGGACTCGATGAAACAGTAGCTAAGTACTCGGAGGATTTGGTGACCGAGTTTGTCCCAAACGATAATTGTGGCGAAAGTTATGATACTACGTATAACTTCTCCTACAGCGGAGCCATAAGTCAAGCCGATTACACAATGACATGGGGATACGTACTCAACTGCAATGGCTTCGTTCCTTCAACAGCAGACTTATCTGCAATGGCTTCAGGTACCTACAGTACCAATCGAATGACTTCCAACGACAACACGGATGCTTCTTTAACCGTAAGTGGATTGGAGCCGAGCAACGAAGAATTGAACTTTAATGGTTCACTTCAGCGAGAAGGAAACCAAACGATTACCATCAATTCAAATACACGAGAAATCACTAGCACGATTACCGTCACTTTAACAGATGTTCAAGTCGATAAATCCTCATATGAAATTCTATCAGGAACAGGAACGGCACTCGTTAATGCGAGCAACGGGACAGATTCCTTTTCATTCAATGGCTCCATCGTTTTTAACGGAGGAGGCTCGGCTACACTTACCTTGAACGGCAATACTTATACGATTAACTTGAATTAATCACTACATCATGGATTATTTCAAGTTCATCCTGCCATTTCTCCTGAATTACGCACGCTATGTCCTGATTGCAGGCATAGCGTTCGTAATCTTCTATACTCTTTTCCGATCTACCTTCCGAAAGAGCAAAATCCAAAAGAAGGAGGCATCTAGGTCAGAGTTCCGTCGGGAAATGCTTTTTTCGTTACAAACTGCTTTCATCATGGGTGGAATCACGCTACTGATTGTATATTCCCCGTTGAAAGCGTATTCCCAAGTGTACAGCAATTGGGATGCCTATCCAACTTGGTGGATTCCTGTGAGTATAATCGTGGCACTGATTCTTCATGACAGTTATTTCTACTGGATGCATCGGTTAGCACATCATCCAAAACTATTTCGACGAATTCATCTTACTCACCATAAATCCACGAACCCATCCCCTTGGACTTCTTATTCATTCGGCTTGGCGGAAGGTGTTCTAGAGTCTTTGATTGCCCCCATTCTTCTCTTCACTCTCCCCATGCATCCCATGGCCATCTTTGTGTTCACTCTCTTGTCGCTATCGATCAATGTTTACGGACACTTAGGATTTGAGATTGCTCCAAAGTGGTTCCGGTCTAGTTTTCTCTTCGAACTTTTAAATACCTCTGTACATCACAACCTTCATCATGAGAGGTTCAAAGGGAACTATGGCTTATACTTTCGTTTTTGGGATCGTTTAATGGGCACTGAAAACCCGATGTATGTGGAGAAATACGATGCAATTCAGCAGCAAAGATTTCCGAAGTGAAGAGCGATTGAAAGTAGTAGGCACTCGAGGCTCACGTGCGGCAGTTTTGTGATTATCACTAATTTTATACAAGAGAAAATCACAATAAATACTGATGGATAGACATTCGAGGGCTTATGGCAGAGAGGAAGCTATGAGAATTGCTGCAGAAAAAATGCGCAGAAAAAAGGAGCAAGAAGAAAAGGAAGAAAAAGAGTTCTACGAAAAAATTACGAGCGGCTGGAGATGGAAGTTTTTTACCGGAGTAATGATCTTCTGTACGCTTATGGCACTGTGCACTACAATTGATACTTTCTTTGACGGAAGTTCGCGTAAGCTGGCAAGGGAAGAATGGAGGTACGACACCTATTGGCGAATGGAATGGCACAAAATTGTAGTGGTAGACGATGCTCGATTTACACCGCATTTCTCAGACTGGAGCGATCGAGTAGAAGGAACTTTTGAGATTACCTATTCCCCCATTTTCCAAGTTGGAAAAGAGCTGAGCTATGATATTAAAAATGAGAATGGTTCAACGCGGAGGCATACAGAAACTCGCTGGGGGACTGTTCTTGCGTGGTTCCCATTTTTTCAGTTATTAGCGTTGATACTTTTGTTTACGTTTATATTCAAACAACGGAAACCTTGGTTTAATTTCGCGCGAATTGCCTCTCTATACATGGCGTTTCCGGGAACTCTACTTGCAGTGTATTCATTGCTGGTTGGATTTTAAGCGATTGACAATTTTCAAATGAACATGCAGATATTCAAACGATTAGGTATTGCGTTTTTTGCCATCATTCTATTTACCGGATGCGATGCACCTGAGGTGACTCAACTGGGACCTAAGCAAGCTTGGAAAAAAGGAGATTATTTAAATTCTCGCCAAATTGTATTTACGAATGCTTACGGTTTTAAAGATGGACGATCTACCACCGGTGCCTCTTCCTTTTTCGTTCAGGGTAAAAAGGGGCCAGTGCTCTGCACAGCGAAACATCTTCTCGGTGCTGCCATGGGAATTACTCCAACGGTGGAAACATCGGACTTTAACGCAAAAATGGATTTTTGGAAGGTGTACGCGAGAAATGACGCTCTTTTCGCCGATACTTTATCCGTCTCAGGAATCGTAAGCAGCAACCCCGATTTTAGCGACATCATCGTATTGAATTGCTCCTTCGAAAAAAATGAAAAATTACTCGCACTTAAGCCCCGGTTTTCACGTGTAAACGTAGGAGAGGAGCTAGAGATTATTGGGTGCGAATATGGTGATCCTTCAGGAATGCAAAAGAGTTTCAAAGTATTCCACGAAGAGTATGATGGCGGTAAGTTGATTGTAAAATCTAAAACAAAGTTCGTGGCTACAGAGATGAGCGGCTCCCCGGTTGTCGATGCCAGTGGATATGTAGTGGGCGTATTAGTTGGAGGAAGCGCCTTCCAAGGAAATATGTATCTTTCAGTAGATCCTCTGACGCGTGTGAAGAAATATTTATAGCGGCTTTGGACAAATTACAATCTATGCGAATTCTTCTCTTATTTTTTGTGATGTCCTTCTCGTTTTGTGGGAAGGCCCAACTAAATGAATTTAATCAGGAACGCATACAAACAGACAAACGACTAATGCTGACATTGGGTAGTTGGGCGACCACGAACCTAGCTGTGGGAGGCATTGGTTGGGCTTCAACACCCAAGGGAGAGGCTCATTATTTCCATCAAATGAACTTCTTTTGGAATACGGTAAACCTTGCTTTGGCAGTCCCCGGTTATCTTAAAGCGCGGAAAGAACCTTGGAACCTACAACTCGGAGAAACCTTGCGTGCTCAACGAAAAACAGAAGCCGTATTTCTCATCAATTCAGGGTTGGATATTGCCTACATGTCAGGAGGTTTACTTTTTAGAAGCGAAGCCCGATTCAATCCTGAACGAAAAGACCAATGGATGGGCTATGGAAACAGTTTGCTGTTGCAAGGTGGATTTCTTTTTGTTTTCGATCTCACAGCCTATTTTCTGCACCGAAATCACTTCAATAAAAAGCTGAGCGGATTCCTAGATCAAGTGGAACTTAGTCAAAATGGAATCGGATTGCAGTGGAACATACCGCAGCGCAGTACATCGAAGTATCGAACCGCATTTCAAAAAGAAGTTATTGAATGAAATTATTCGAACCCATTCAAATTGGGAATCTTGAATTAACATCGAGAATAGCCATGGCACCATTAACACGTTGCCGTGCCGTCCAACAAAACACCCCGAACGAAATCATGGTCGAGTATTATCGACAGCGTGCCGGAGCCGGATTGATCATAACAGAGGGTGCGTCACCTTCGCCAAATGGACTAGGGTACCGGAATATTCCGGGACTTTACAATCAACAGCAACTTGAAGGCTGGAAGCTGATTACAAAGGCTGTACATGAAGAAGGGGGACGCGTTTTTCTTCAAATCATGCATACGGGTCGAGTAGGACATACAAACAATCTGCCGAAAGGAGGACGCTTGCTGGCACCTTCTGCCATTGCCCAAAAAGGCGATATCAGCACGTACGATCTTGGCAGACAACCTTATCCAACCCCCGAAGCCATGACTTTGGAGGAAGTTCGGGAAGCCGTTCAAGAGTTTCGAACTTGCACAGAAATGGCCATTGAAGCTGGCTTTGATGGAGTAGAGGTGCATGGCGCCCATGGATACTTGCCCAATCAATTTTTACTACCGTCACGAAACGAACGCACGGATGAATACGGTGGTACGCGAGAGAATCGACTGCGTTTTTTAAAGGAAGTTCTAGAGGAATGTTGTGATGCAGTTGGCTCTGAAAAAGTTGGACTGCGGATTTCTCCATTTAGTTACGCCGATGTAGACGATGACGAACAAGAACTGATCGCGACTTATACTGCTGTTATAGAAATGTTGGGGCCATTTGATCTAGCCTATTTACATTTGAGTCACATGGGAGACCCGGTCCCAGTAAAGTTTGAGATGTGGCAACGTATACGTGAAAAGTTCAATGGACCGTTGATGCTTTGCGGAGATTTCACAAAAGAGTCCGCCGAAAAAGCCTTGCAGGAAAATAGAGCCGACATGATAGCCTTTGGTCGTGATTACATTGCCAACCCAGATTTAGTAGAACGTTTTAAAAACAATTGGCCATTAACTGAGCGAGACAACACTTTGTGGTACGGAGATGGTGCAGAGGGCTATACGGATTATCCGTTTTTTGAGGGATAGAACTCCACTAGCCAAGGTGTTAAATTATGACATCGTCATAATCCCTAATGATCCTCTTTTGAAAGAGTTTAGTAACTGCCCCCTTGCGTCTTTGCGGTTAAATAAGTAAAATATCTAAAGTTGTAGGCACAAAAAAAGTCTCCAGTAAGAACTGAAGACTTTTTTGTCGGGGTGGCAGGATTACCTCCCTACGGTCGGTGAGCTCCACATTGCTGAGCTGTGCATGAGCAATGTTCTGGTTCGAACAGGTTCTCATCCTGCTAGTAAATCGTACTGTTGAAAGTTATAAGCACAAAAAAAGTCCCCAGTAAGAACTGAAGACTTTTTTGTCGGGGTGGCAGGATTCGAACCTGCGACCTCTTGGTCCCAAACCAAGCGCGATGACCGGGCTACGCTACACCCCGAGTGCTTTTAAGTGATAAACGTTATTATCGTAAAGCGATGGCAAAAGTAACTATAAAAATTAATTCTACAAGGAAATCCAGAGGGAAGTTCAACTTTTTTCATCTCTAATATAAAGCCTAAGTTTTTCTTAGCTTTCATGAAAATCGTAACTTCTTCACTTACTATAACTTATCATCGCATGTTGGTGATTTAGTACTTTTTCTTAGAAAGGAAAAGGAACAAAGAGCACACAGGTTTCATTGGTTCCACTCAAATAACCTTTCCAATAATTGCTATCATTTGGGTCTGTGCTAAGGCACCATCCTCCTCCATTATCTGCTCCGTAATGTTTGACTTCTTTACCATCTATTCGAAGGTATACTTCATCTATAAAAAGTGCATCATCGCCAGTATTTCGTACAACAACCTTGGTAATTCTGCGTCGAGTATTCAACTCAAATTCGTTATCGTTGATTTCGTCGCAATTGGTTTCCACTTCCGGAGCATTCAGAATCGCAACCAATGTGTTACCCTCGTAAAATTCAATATCCACCTTCGAATTTGTTCCTTCATTATCAATGCTTGTGTGACATGCGTCAATTTCTACTCGATATTTTTTAAAACTGTTCTGCGGTTTAATGTTTTCTTTTCGAATTAGAAACTTCGCATATACTGGATAATGATCAGACAAATCAAAATCATTTTCGCCCATAGTCCAATCGTGTATTACTTTGGCCTCCATCAATTCCAGCACATTTGCTCCGTCGTAAAATATATAGTCAATCCTGTCTTTTTCCCCGTCTGCAGATGGATTTAGTGCCAAAGAAAGATCGTTGTCACCCGTGTAAGTAGTGAACGTCTTTTCTGTATTCGGATCATTGGGAAATTTTTGCTCAATTGCCTCACTCACATTTTTTCCATTCATTAATTCCTTTAAATTCCCAAATAACTGCTCATTTCGTCTATGAAGATTCAAATCTCCTGCTAATATGCGCGGTGGAGCGTCGCTAGGTGTAAAACTAAAATATCCACCGTTCCCCTCGACTATTATGCCATTCCACTGTGTTAGATTATCGACAATAGATGGGTGGATTCGATCTGGGAAGCTTTCAAATGCAATTTTTGCAGCCACCTCCGAACAATGAGCTGCTTCACCATTACTTATTCCGGTAAAACTATGTGTGTTGGCAATGCGCACAAGCAAAGGCTGGCCTGCTCCGGGAACATTTACTTTGACCATTAAAGCTGCTACACCTTTTTTTGCCCAACTGTCCTCTCTTTCGAATTGTACATTTGTACTCCCGGGATTAGGGTCCCTGTACATTTCAAAATAATGGCTCTCAATGGGGTGTTTACTAGCAATCATTAAACCACTAGTTCCGGTAATTTGATTGGAGATGAAATCAAGACCCTCATCAGGAGCAATGTAAATGTGTGGATATACTGGAGAGAGAAGAGATTTGATCTTTTCTTGCATTTCGATTCCCCATACCTCTTGTAAACAAACTATATCGGCGCCATAATTGTTTATTTTTGAGCAGATTGCATTGGCTCTTTCCATATCCATATAGATAACATTCTTTCCTACAAGATCTGCCGCCTTTTCTGCCGCAGAGTTTTTAAATAGGTGTGTATTGTACGTCAATACACTTAACGATGGAGGCTCAAAACTCTGCCCCCAACGATTATAACCTTCGTGCAGAATGATTTTTGTTTCATTCTTCATTTCTTGATGTCTTACCGTGATTCCAAACTTGGGATTGTCTTTAAGAACGATGGTACCATCTGATCGAACTGACCATAAATTATATCCCTCATGTAGAATAATTTGAGCATCATTAGTGATGTTCTGATTCAGTACCGTGAGTCCATATTTTGGATTGTCTCGTAGTACGATGGCTCCATTAGGACGCATGATCCAATGATTCAAACCTTCATGGAGAATAATATGAGCTCCATTTTTAACCTCCTGATTTTTAACGGTGATACCTAACCCTCCGCCCCCAACGACGAACAAAGGTACGCTTGGTTCGTTTGTGACTGGTGTTTTACTCGGATCAGGAGTACAACTGCCGTACCATGTGTTATACCCTTCATGCAAAATCAGAATGGTATTGTTTTTCATTTCTTGATGCCGAACTGTAAGTCCAAATCGAGGGTTGTCCTTTAAGACAATAGCACCATTCGAAAGTACTTTCCATAAATTATAGCCTTCGTGAAGAATGATCTTTGTGTCATTGGTTATTTCCTGATGTCTAACGGTTAATCCAAGAGTAGGATTATCCTTTAAAACGATGGCTCCGTTTGAGAGCATTTTCCACTGATTCATTCCTGCATGTAGAATGATTTGCGCGTCATTGGTTTGATTTTGGTGATATACGGTAACACCCAATTTACAATTTTTATCAGCGAATAATGGTCCCTCAAATCCTTCTTTAACAGGAATTGCTTCCGAAGCATAAATAAATGAAAATTGGAATAATAGGAGTGTAAGAAGTAGTGTTGTTTTCATAATAGTGTATTTCGTAGGTTGATGTAATGTTGCCTCGGTGTAAATGTAATGGCAAAATACTGATATTAAGCAGGTTATATGTGCTTGATTTTTCAGGTATAAATACCTGATTTCACCATTTAAAAACTACCAATGTTACTTTGGGATAGTTTAAAACCTGTGTTTGATTCTTTGTGCGTTGAATTGTTGTCGCTCCTTACTATATGGTGCGGATTAATTATGGTGTAGCTAACTGAAATGGGGAATAATGACAAGTTTAACTTACAACCTGCTTTTAATCTGATTAAAAAACAGCAGTTTGAGTATTGGGTGCTGAAATAGCAAATTCTTTGTGGCTTGCGTCATTTTTTTCTTAGAGACATACCATAAATCAATCCAGCTGTTGCTAATAGGATCATGGTGATGGGTACAATATACAATATTGTCGGAGGCGGATACAAGACGAAATGAGCAACCAACAAACACCCAATATTTGGAGGTAATGTGATGATCGAAATTATGATTAAAACTGAGCTCTTCTTTTTGTTATCCATGCAATACCTTCTGTTTATTGAATAATTGTAGTCGCAACCGTTGGAGGGTAAAAAATCCGAACGGAGACTAAATTTAGCTCTAATTCCGCAATGATGTTTGCATTATAAGAGCATTTGATATGCTAGGAAGTCCGCAAGAAATATTGTTTCTCACTTGATTCACCTCACCCTGATTGATTTGCAACTGTTTCCTTATTGCTGTACGTTGCTTTTTCAAAATCTACAATGCTTACAGAAATAATCGGTACATCAGGGAGTAATGCCTGTAAATCTGTTACAATTTTTTCTGACAGTTTTACTTTCTGATCGGCACTTCTTCCTTCCATGATGTAAGCAAATACATGAATGAAGTTATCATTCGAGTTCCCTGTGCGGTAAAATTGAAAAGGGCTTATGCGAACTTTTATCTCATCCTTTAGAAAAAGCCCGGTTGAAGCTGCTGCATAGAACACTTTTTGCAAGATGTTTTCGGGTAACTTCTGCTCAATGATATGAATTGAACAGTCAATAATAAAATGTGGCATATTGAAGTTTTTGAAACGGCTATACTCAACAAGGAACTTACAATTAATACTATTTGAAAAACCTTGGAGAGAATAGCCTTAGAGTAATTAATCTATTTCAACGCTAAACAATTGTGGTTTGAAATTGACGCACCTTTGTAACAAGCTCACCTTTGATCTTTTCATTATTAATTTCTCCATTTATGAAGTTATCATAGAATGATGGCAGCGAAAATGTTTCAATAATTTTTGCACCCATAAACGGAAAATAGGAACTTGCAGAATTCAAGACAGAGGTGCCTCCTCTGTCACCAGGTGAAGTGGCCATCAGAAGCATGGGTTTCTCTCGCCATACCTTCATATTTACTCGAGATAACCAGTCCAACAAGTTTTTAAAGACTGCTGAATAAGTCCCATTATGTTCTGCAAGTGATAGGATAAACCCATCGGCATTATTGAGTATTTCATCTAATCTTCTCACCGATCTTGGAATACCATTTTCAGTTTCGAAATCGACGCCATAAATAGGCAATACATAGTCGTTAAGGTCAATAGTTACTACCTCCACATTTTCTAAAAAATCTGAAGTATAGTTTATGAGAGTTTTGTTGATTGAAGCTTGGCTATTGGTGCCTGCTATTGTGATTATTTTTTTCATAAATCTTAAATAAAGGTGATAGAATTTTTAAGTGCATTTATGTCCAAAATGCATTGATTAATCTTGTTCAATCGCATAAAAATTACGTTGGCGTATAATGCTGTAGATTAAAGAATTAATTTGAAATTTTTATCCGTTACAAGTGCTACCATACATGCGATACAACAGAATAATGCCGTGTAATGGTACTGGTAGTCGTTATGTGCGAAGTGTGTTATTAAGGCACCAATGGCGAATGGGAACAACCATAGAACAGATAGATTTTTAACTTGGTGCATCCATATTCCAACTATTAACCCAATTACACCTAACAGTTCGCCGTAGCCAATGAATAGAGTCCATACTTTACCAAAGCCAAAATTGTTCATGTTTTCCATCATACTTTGCTTTTGGAAAACTTTAAAAAGACTAGCGTAACCAAAGGCATAAATTAAATATGCATTTGCAATCCAATGAGAGACGTTTACTAAGTTTTTCATAATGTTAAAATTTGATTTGTTTATATAGTTTTTCGGTAATAAAGACCGATGGATATTTTTTGTAGAGGGTGAGGGCCATATTGATCAAGGTCCAATCCAAGGCCAAATTGATGTCCGAACAATGAAATGCCTAATCGTACTTGCTGGAAACTTCTAGTATGGATTGTAAACATGTCCCATACGGTTAAAAACTGCCCATTGAACCAAATCGATATTTTGCCGTTTATAGGCTTGTTCAACTGAAACTGAGTAAAGGCTTCAGCATAGATGTTGTGCGTATTACTTGAAAGCCCAAGAGTAGGTGCAAACACAATAATTAATTGGGACCTTTTGATTGTAAACTTTGCTGAAAGTCGATTTGAATAACCAGCGTTGCTATTGTAATAGATAGATGGGCCGAATGAAATATTCTCATGTAGGTCCCAAAATAATGTTGGCTGCACGCCTAACTCATCAAGGTTATTGTTATTGCTACCATGAAATTTTTGAAAGAATGCAAGCGAACCAATACTGAAAGTTTTGCTTTCGTGAATGGCATAACTAGAGTAGATGCTAAAATTTGTTTTATCAATACCTGAAAACAGATCAAGCTGCGTGAATTGTGCTTGTGAACTACCTGAAAGCCCAAATGTTAGAAATGATGAAACGATTACTATTTTTTTCATGTTTCAAAATTCCGATATGGATACACGAAAAAAAATGAACTAGTTTAAGACTTTTACATTCGATTCACTTTGGTTATTATTTTGCTCATAAATTCAGGTGTAATACCAATATAAGCGGCCAAATCTTTTTGAGTAATTCTATTTACGAGGTTTGGATAATTCTTTTTGAAAACGATGTACCTCTCTTCTGCAGATAAAGATATTCCATGATTAGAGCGTTTAATGTAAGCAATCAAAGATCTCTGATACAAGATGCGATAAAACCTTTCGAATTTTGGTATTTCTTGAAAAAGTAATTGATAATTCGCTCTAGAAATACCCAATAATTCCGAGTCTTCTGTTGCTTTGATGAAATACGCGGTAGGTTCTCTGGTAATAAAACTAGCCATATCTCCAGTCCAATAATCTTCAATTGCGAACATCGAGATATGAGGGGCTCCGTTATCATCTAAGGTATATACTTTTAAGCAGCCCTTCGTAATAAAGTATTCATAAGCAGCAGTTTCACCGGCTTGCATTAAAAACGACTTCTTTTTCACCTTCACTCTTGTGAGTAAAGAAATATACTTGCGCTTTTCAAGCTCGGTTAAATCAATAAACCTTCCTACATTATCAAGTATTAGCTTATGAGATTGCTCGTAGTTCAATTAATGCTGTACGTTTTGGGACCGTTCAGTTTATATCCATGAATAGGATGATTCTACACTCCAAGAAGCCCGTAGTTTATTTCCTAAAGTAAGAATTAATTTTCTGTACTTGATTAAGCAAAGTGCATGACCTAGTTAATCTTGGTGATTCAACTTTTACGGAACACATATCGAAATGCAAAAAAGTCTCCCTAGATACCCAATTTGAATACCCCGAGAAACTGTTAATTGCACAAGCGTATCGCTTGCAGGATTGTTTATCCTTGTTTCGGTACCGAATGGTAGTACGAAATAGCCTGATTAATTAAGGTATTTCCCTCAAGAGTATACTCTGTGACAATACAAGCGAGACCTTGCGCTGCATCTGTTCCCCAAGAACATACAACTTTATAATCCATTCCTGCAATTTCATCTTTTGGAGGTTCAGGATTTGTGAACTCCAAAATGTACATGATTGGAATGTATAAGATGCGTTCCGGATGCCCAAGACCTACCTGTTTTCCTTTGTAGGTAACCACGTTGTTATTGTTAACAACCAATGTTTCACCTTTTTCATTCTTTAGCACAGCGCCTGAAAATCCTTCAAGTGGGATGAGGTTAAACGGCGTGTGTGCTGGAGTTATCTCTTTCCCCATTATACTACCTTTTAGCGTAATGAGCGTACCAGACTTTCCTCCTTGTATGTATTCGCGTTCGAACTTGATAACTGCTGCATACTTAGGTGCTAAAGGGTCCGTTGTATGCGCTGGGTTTGCCAATGACAAGGTATTCGTGGTAGTATCAAATGATGATGCACCATCGAAATTATAAACCGCTGACGTGATTCCATCCGTTGATATTCCGATCGTTACTTCGAAGATGTTAACATCTTCCGCAAGAGGAATTCTTGCAGCTTGAATAGCAATAAATGCATTTGGGAACTCAGCTGTTGGAGTGGGGTAATAGGCCGCAAAAGGAGCCACCTTATCCGAATTGATATTCGGAAGCGACATTTTAGGCGGTTTTACAGGCGCTTTGATCGTATTCAACGTTCGTGAAGTCGGTGATGCGTTCTTATCATCGTTGATCGTTCGTAAGTTTCCACAAACAAGTCCTGATGCAGGCGACGTACCCATAACTAGGCTGATGGTTGCATTACTGTCATCCGGTGCAGGGAAAGCGAATACGTACATGTTAAGATTGAATCTGTACTTTTCGATGCGTTGTAAACTACTACCACCGGCTACTCTATAGTTAAGTACATGGTCTTTACAAATTTCCAACGTTTTTTCTTGCTTCTTGTCATAGTACGTACCAATATAGGTAGTCGGTAAAATGGGATTGTTGTAAGTAGATCCGCTAACAGTGGATTGTCCTTGACCCGGAGCTGCGACAGTTATGGTTCCATTGACATCAGCAGTTGTTACGGATTGACTACGGGTGAACGTTAAATCCAAATCAACCTGATTCATTCCTCCAACGCCTTGAGCTGTTTGCTGTAATCTGTAACCATCACCATTAGTGAGCTTCGTAAATGTGCCCGTGAACGGAATTTTGACTGAAGTCTTTCCGTCCAACGAAACGATAAATTGAAGGTAGTACTCAGCTGTCGAAACTTGGTTTGTGGTTGTTACCCACATGTTCGTATCGATGGTAAAGAAAGCACCTTCCGCTCCTTTATGATTTCCATCTGTGATGTTCAACCCATAATATCCGTTAAATCGAACGAGATCGTTATTAGCGTCTGTCAATAACGTTCCACCGGGCTTTTCAAAATATTTTCCGTCGCTTGCTAGGTGCATTCGAGTTACCTCTTCCATCGGTATAGTGCTGTTCAAAGCAGCCTCTGCTTGATTGTTCATAATTTCTGTTTTTTGCATGGTTAAATGAATTTCCTTCCTACTCTTTTCAAAAAGGTTTTTCGGATGCCACCTTCGCAATCAAATACTCGATTTTGATTACATCTCAAATATTGGGAATTGTCCAACTAGAAATGTTCGAAATGACATAAGACGCATTATCCATGTTATAAAGCAGGGAAATGGTAGTATGGATTTTTTGTAGGAGGTTGGTTTTGAGTTGGCAGAAGGTTTGGGCCTTACTATTTTTTTAGGTTTCGGTGATGTGTTTTTGAGTAGCAGTGGTCAGTGAAGATTATAGATAGTCTTCAATTTCATCATCTATGATCCAATTTTTCATTTCGGGAAGGACATGATTCGATAAAAAATCAA
>JANSYQ010000048.1 GCA_024742305.1 bacterium
TGTTTCTACCTGATAGGTAAAATGACGCGCTAATTTCTCAGCGAAATTGGCACGTGGTACTGGGATCGTATCACCTGTCAAGGCATCAATGGTGGGCTGCAAGTTGGGATCGTTATACGTGAGATCCCACTGGTTCAAGTGATGCGCGAGTAGTGAGAACCGAAACGGAGCGTGTGGTAGCTTGTAGGAAACAGCCATTTGAAACTCAACCGGAAGAGGTGCTCTTGTGGAGTTTTCCGTATACGCATTGAATTGAAATCCGGCGTTCTTCACCAAGGCCGTAGCCGCAAATTGCCGATCCTTATCGTAATAGGTTCCCGCTAGATCAACCGCAGCTCCAAACGAGGAATAATTCTCTAGAGAGGAGAAAATGGCGTATACATTAGCTCCCACCGACAGTCGTTCGTTGAGTTGCTGTCCGTAACCCGCTCCCGCAATCATTTCAACAGGGGAGAAGGTGCCTTCATTGGTTCCGTTGGCTGAAGTTCGCTGAAAGGTTCCGTAACTCACGTATTTGACAAAACCTGACATGGTTCCTTTGTCTTTGAATCCGAAACCGTAGCTGCCCATTCCAACATTAATACCTCCGGGCATAAGTGCTTGATTTACGCTGAGCATATTTTGCATTTCCGGATTCAACATGGATGGGTTGGCCACACCAATATTGATATCTTCGTCCATTACAGAAATGAAGTCATTAGCAAGCCCCATTTGACGCGCATTGTACGTCAGGTCCAAAAAGGCAAAAGCATTATTACCACCAGTCTGTCCAAATGCGCTCGGAATCGCCCAAATTAGGCATGAAGCAAGAAGAAGTTTCGTTTTCATGTAGCTGATTAACGCAAAGAAAAGCTAAAAATTTTATTTCACGCTCGATTTCCTAATTCGATTACTTCGAGATCGTGAATTCGGTCTTTGGTTATGCAGAATCGAAGGATTGTTTTTACTTGATGAAAGCCTTTGTATCCGCAAGCTCCGGGATTCATCCATAGCATGTCGTAATGTGGATCGTTCTTTACTAATAAGATATGTGAATGACCACAAACAAAGAGTTTTGGCGCTTTCTGTTCCAAAAGTTCGTACGCTGGTTTGGCGTATTTCCCGGGTTTGCCAGCAATATGTGTCATGAGAACTTCAACGTCTTCTACTTTGAAACGAATATGCTCGGGGAATTCTTGTCGAACATCAGTTGCGTCAATGTTACCGTATACGCCTCGTGTCGGCTTGAAATCACGCAATTGGTCTATGACCTCTACGGTTCCTACATCTCCAGCATGCCATATTTCATCGACATCTTTAAAGTAATCGAAGATTTTTGGGTCCAAATAGCCGTGCGTGTCGGATAACAAGCCAATTCGTTTCATGGTTTCAATGCCGCTGCTTTTTCCGATGAGAAGCTTTTCATACCTCTCCATCGAAGGATTTGTTCATGAAGTAAAATGTTTGCGACGATGAGCGAGAATCCGTACATGGCATCCTCCATGGGGATGGTACCCATACGCACATCAGAGAATTCCTTAGAGTTGTACCATACGATGGGTGCTTCGATCCAACTGCCGGTTAACACACCGTTTACAACAAGAAAAGGAATCAAACAGAGTAGGTAGGCAATGCTAATTTGAGGGAGACTTCTACCGCTAAACCAAAAATACAAAGTGATTACAGTGGCAATGGTGGTCGTTAGAGTATACCAACCCGATGGATTTTTTGTACTTAAAAAAACCAAGTAAGCCAAAATTCCCACTTGAACGCCCAATGTTAACCAGCGCCACGACATGTTTCTGAAATAGAACTTACAACATTCGTAAATGAAAACGCAGGCAAAAGGAACGACCCAAAAAAAGAGAATTTCCTCGATGGGAAGTCCGAAAATGGAGATATTAACCAAATATTCGGGGTTGAATCCCCAAACGCCTTTTTCTGTGAACAAAACATCCCATACCAAGAAAGGAATAGCGATGGCGGTACTTGCCAGCAAAACGTTTCCCCAAGATTTCACATAACGAACACGATTGTCGAAACTGAGAATCAGCGGACATAATAAAGTGACAACATCCAATATGAGGTATAGCCCCTTCAAGATTTGAAGTATTTGCGCGGAACAATGAGCATTCCAAAACACTCTCCATCTTCCTTGCCTTGATTTTTATGATGTACCTTGTGGGCTTTTCGGATGGCTTTGAAATAGCGATTTTGGGTCTTGTCAAACCACTTGAATCTGCGATGTATAAGTACGTCATGCACAAGGAAGTACACGACTCCATACACGGCAATTCCAGCACCGAAGCCAATAGAGAAATTGGCTTCATACATTACTCCTAACATAATACAGAGCCAGGATGGAACGGCGAAAATCATAAAGAACAAATCGTTCTTTTGGAAAACATGACCTGTAGGCTTGTGATGATCCTCGTGTACCTTCCACAGAAAGCCATGCATGAGATATTTGTGCGCCGACCAAGCAGCGCCCTCCATTAAAACAAAAGCCAATATCAATGCTACGATAAATGCAATCATCCTGTGAAATTTAATAATAAGAAAAAGGCCAGCCAAATAAACCAAAGTCCAGTGGCTGAATTGTTTCTAACTCGTGTGTTGTAAAGATAAATCAATGCAAAAATAAAGGAGAAACCGAACCACGCAATATAGTTTTGGATCGGAATGTCACCGCCTCCCCACGCCCAAAAGTCGTATTTGATGGCTACGGGTTCAATCAGAATATCTAATCCTGTGCAAAGACAAGCTGCCAAAAAGGCTTGGAGCCATTTGTTTTTCACTATTCTTAAGGCAAGTGAGGAACTGGTAACCACGGTCGCATACCAATTCATTCCCATTACAATTGGAATACCGTACAGAGGAGTTCCCAAAGCTTCACCGTATTGGTACTCTCCGAATAAAACCCCTGTGTGGACGCCTGACAACTCCGCAAGGAATCCTCCTGCAAAAATGATGATTAATGGTATGAGAGCGCGAAAATCTAGTTTTTCCGAGAGAAAAACCACGACTCCGCAGAGCCATATATTCATGTAGGTTAGTTTTGCGTTCTCTGCATCTTGAATAAATAATACGTATCCAATTATGTGGAACAATAGCAACAGCCAAACGCCATATTTCTGCACAATACTCATGGAATCAACTCACTTACAATTTTTGCAGAACGTAAAACCAATGGAATTCCACCTCCGGGGTGCACGGTACCTCCGCAGAAATACAAATTAGGATATTTAGCATTGGTATTGCCATGTCGTTTTATAGATGACAACAAAGAGTTCGATGCCGGTCCATACAAAGCCCCCATATAACTACCGGAATGCTCTTGAATGCGATCGCAGTCCCACCAATCTTCAAACAAAATATCTTCGCGCAGGCTGTAGTCGAACTGTTCCTTCAGTCGCTTCGCAATCATGTCTTTCATTTTCTCACGGTAGGCTTCGTCTGGTAAAACACCTGCTGGAACATTTACCATGGTGAACCAGTTTTGACCACCCTCGGGTGCATCTTCCTTGTGCGCCACTGAGCTAATGTGAATGTATACCGTAGGCTCGTCGGCCAATCGTTTTTGATCGAAAAGTTCGGAGAACTCTTTTTGATAATCTTCGGAAAAGAAAATATTGTGCACCCCAAACTCCTTTACGCCTTGCTTCATTGCCCAATAAAATACTAGGGCAGAGGTGCTGCGTTCAATCTTTCGCCAGCGATTCTCCATTTTCCCATCCACCAACACTTTGTTGTAGAAAGTCATGTGGTCGATAGCGCAAATGACTTTATCTGTACTTGCTTCTACGTCACCCGAAACTCGATACGATTTGTCAGGTTGTGGATGAACCGTTACTTGAGTATCACACAAAATCTCTATGCCAATTTCTTCGGCTAGCGTAATTAGTGATTCAACAATGGCACGCATGCCGCCGATGGGGAAGTAGGCACCCTTATTGATTTCCACGTGAGAAATAGTGCTGTACAGTCCCGACATTCGGTAGGGATTGGACCCGATGTATGTTCCGAAGCGATCAAAAATTTTGACCATGTATTCGCTCGAAAAACGTCGTTCGTTCAAGGTATGTAACGATTGACGAACTTCTTTTCGGAGAAAATGTTTGTATTTCGATGTCAGTTCTTTACTGAATGCTTTTCGTGCCGTTGGACGAGGATTCGAGATGAAATAATCGCCAACCTTACCAAACAAGGCATCACTTTCTTTCAAGTAATTATCGAATTCCTCTCGACCTTTAGCTCCAGCTACTGCCGCGATTTGTTCCCGCGTCTTTTCGTAATCAGAGGACAGGGTAATACTGCTGTGATCGGGGAAATAATAGGTACACGATTCATCAAGAGGTTCAAAATTGAAGTACTCTCGTGGATTTTTGTCCCACAACTCGAAGAGTTGATCGATGTTATTGGGTTCTGTGAAAACGGAAGGACCTTTATCCCAACGATAGCCGTTCCATTCAAAATCATCTAGTTTTCCCCCAGCTCTTGGGTTCTTTTCAATGAGTAAAATTTTGTTGAAACGCTTTTTCAATCGGATCGCTGATGCCAATCCGCTGGCGCCACCACCTACAATAATGACGTCGTAATGATCAAACTTCGGCATAATTTCGCGTTCGGTTGTGAACTTCATCGAATACAATGCGGAACCACTCCGTGTAGTTTTCCGGATGTTTTTTCATATCCGCTTCGATTTCTTTCATGGACACATATTTCCACGCTGCTACTTCTTCGGGATTAATGGAAGGTTCACCATTAAACGAACCAAACACCACATGATCCAGCTCATGTTCGGTAAGGTCGTTATCCAATTCCGCTCGATAGATGAAGCTAAACTGTTCCTTCATCTTTGCTTGGATGCCCATTTCCTCCATCAAACGTCGGTTCGATGCATCTAAAACGCTTTCACCTGCCCTTGGATGGCTGCAACAAGTATTTGTCCATAGTCCACCGGAGTGATACTTGGAGTGCGCTCGTTGCTGCAGTAAAAGCTCATTGTTATCGTTGAAAAGAAATATAGAGAAGGCACGGTGTAGTAACCCTTTTTCGTGCGCTTCCATTTTTTCCATTTGACCGACTTCTTGGTCGTTTTCATCTACCAAAATAACGTACTCCATGCAGTTTATAGGATATTGATTTGGTTTCTTACCATGGATTTCGCGAATACCACCATTTTGGCATTGTTTGGAATTCGAACGCGCTCCTGAAGTAGTTGTTGCGACGTTTTTTGTTTGATCTTTCGCAAGAGTTTTGTGTAATACTTATAACTCACGTATACTCCAAAAAGCGACGATTTAGGAAGCATCTTAATTCCGATGAGTGCTTCGTCGAATTCTTTTTGTATTTCGTCTTCAATGCGCATCTTGTTTTCCACGCTTAATTCACCTGTAGGATCAATTCCCGGGAAGTATAAACGTCCTAGTTCATGATAATCGGCACTGTAATCGCGTAAAAAGTTGATTTTTTGGAAAGCAGAACCCAATTTCATGGCGTACGGCTTCAATTTTTGATATTCTGCTTCGTCTCCGTAAACGAAAATCTTCAAACACATCAATCCAACGACTTCGGCTGAACCAAGAATATACTCCTCGTAAGTTGTTTGTTCATAGTCGATTGGGTTGAGATCCATTTCCATGCTGTGGAGGAATTGATCAATCAATTGACGATCGATATTGTACTTGTTCACAGACGCTTGAAACGAATTTAGGATCGGATTCAATGAAATTCCTCGATCCAACGCCTTGTAGGTATCTTCTTTGAACTCTGCTAAGAGTGTTTCTTTGTCATGATCGTGGAAGGTATCCACAATTTCGTCAGCGAATCGCACGAATCCATAAATGGCATGTACATCATCACGGATGCGCTTGTCCAATGCTCTTACGCCGGCGTAAAATGAAGTGCTGTACTTTTTGGTAACACCTCTGCTTGCCTTAAAGCAATAATCATCGTAAAGTTCTTTCATAGCTCTTTCATTGCAAGGTTAGCGGCAATCTTCCCTGAAATCAAAGCAGGAGGAACACCGGGTCCTGGGACAGTCAGTTGTCCGCAGAAGTACATGTTCTTTAACTGCGATTTGATCTTTGGTTTCAAATTAGCCGTTTGGTTAAGTGTATTGGCGAGTCCGTAAGCGTTTCCTTTGTAAGCATTGTATACCGATTTGAAATCGGATACACAGAAGGATCTTTTATAAATTATGTCTTCCGAGATATCTGTTCCCGTATGTTTTTTGATACGGTCGAGAATAATGTGTAGGTATTTTTCTCGGGTTTCTTTGTCGTCTTTTAAATTTGGCGCCACCGGTACGAGAATGAACAAGTTCTCTTTCCCTTCAGGAGCCACGTCTTTGTCAGTTATGGATGGCGCACACACATAAAACAGTGGTTTTTCCGGCCAACCTGGATTATCGTAAATGCGCTTACCGTGCATCTTTAGGTCCTCGTCAAAAAACAAGTTGTGGTGCTTTAAGCCTTCCACCTTTTTGTCTACTCCAAGATAGAAAATTAATGAACTCGGAGCAAGTTTTCTTGAGTCCCAATAATTGTTCGTGTATTTGCGGTATTTCTCCGGAATCAAGAATTGTTCAGTATGGTGATAATCAGCGCCACTGATCACTGCATCGAACTTGTGTCGTTCACCGCCAACCCAAATCGCGTCGGCGTGTCCGTCAACATCTTCAATGCTTTCAACAGAAGCGTTCAAGTGAAAAGTCACATTGTTGGCTTCACCAATCTTTTGTAGTGCTTTCGCAAGTGCGCTCATTCCGCCCTCAGGATACCACGTTCCCAGCGAGAGATCGGCATAATTCATCATGGTGTACAACGACGGAATTTTGTCCGGCATGGCACCAAGAAACAACACCGGAAAGGTTAAAATGCTCCGAGCTTTGTTTGATTTAAATCGTTTGTAAACATCGCGCTCTACTGATTTGAAAACATCCAGCTTTAATGCTTTCGTCAGAGCATTCACTTTCAACAATTCTCCGATACTAAGTCCGGGGTTTTCTAAGAACTCCTCAACGGCTACTTTGTATTTGATGGAGGCATCGTGAAGAAATTTCTCTAGTTTTTCGCCGCCACGCTCTTCGAAAGTGTCGAAAAGTTCTTTTAACTCCTGCATTTTCGCTGGAACATCCGTTTTTTCAACATTCTCCCAAAAAACTCTGTACGATGGATCTAGGCGGGTGAGTTGATAGTAATCTTCTCGTTTTTCGCCTAGTTCGTCAAACATGCGATCGATGAGTTCAGGCATCCAGTACCATGAAGGGCCCATGTCGAAAGTAAAGCCTTGCTCATGGAACGTCTGAGAACGACCACCAACTTGACCATTTTTTTCGAACACCGTCACTTTGTGACCAGCCTTCCCCAATTTGCATGCGGCGTAAAGACTGGAGAGTCCAGCTCCTATGATACCAATGTGTTTCATGTTTGTTTCGTATTGGTCAAATATAAGAGAATAATTGTTTTGTTTAACCTTTAAATGTTAAAACTAAACAAAAAGTGCTTTCAGGTCTTTTTCAGACTCTATAAGTCGCACTCCGGGCGCCAATTTCTCTTTGTAAAGAGAGCTCATTCCGCCGCTTAGTACCAATTCTTTTGGAGGAATCGTTTTTTGAATCCCCTTGATTAGTGACTCGAACTCTTTTTCAGATGACTTCGCAATTAAGCTCGTTAATGTTAAATCGGGCTTAATTTGATCGTATGAAATTTTTAAATCTTCAAAAGGAACACTAATTCCAAGGTAATAGACTTGCCATCCTTCTCTTTTGAACATGTACTGATAGACTAAAAGGCTCAATTCGTGTTCCTCGTTAGGAGGGAGAAACATGAGGATTTTCTTATCCAACTTTTTAGGTGGCTCTAATGCAGCAATCTTCGATAGTACAAATCCACGGTAAATATTAGAGAAGAAATGCTCGTGCCCTACAGATAAGGAATTCAATTGCCACAACTCACCCATTTTAATTAAAAGTGGCGTAATGGTTCTTGAGAATAGATGTTCAATACCATGTTCGTCGTAAATACGTCCGAGTATGTTTTGTATCTTGTGTTCATCCAATTCGATGATCCCCATTAATAGTACATCTACTTCATCATCATCCCATTTACGCTCGTTCACGATGATCTCTTTCGATTTCTCGATTATTTCTTCATCTGTGAGCGCCGCGATTTTGGAAATCTTGTACCCTTTGGTGTATAAAAGATTGACATTCAGGAGCTTTTTCAGGTCCTGATCTTCGTAATAGCGTATGTTGGTGTCGGTTCGTTTGGGAGATAATAACCCATAGCGCTGCTCCCATATTCGAATGGTATGCGCCTTGATATCAGTAAGGTTTTCAAGGTCTTTGATGGAATACTGACTCTTCTTCATGTTTAACTTCTCGACTTGTTTGTTAAACAAAATTAGGTTTTTCTTTCCATGAAACCAATTAATCTTTCTCTGATTCTTACATTTGGATTGTGGATAACCCAAATTTAGACCGTTGGTTACAGAAGCGAAAGGCCCGTTTGGATGGCATGTCGGCAGAGGTACTGTTTGATCAGATTTTGAATGGTGACATGCAGGCATTAAGCGCGGGCATAACTCTCGTGGAAAGCAAGAACGACGGGCACTCCAAAGAAGCGCAAGAGTTGATTCAGAAGTGTTTGCCGCATGCAGGAAACGCTATTCGCGTGGGAATTACTGGGGTTCCTGGAGTGGGGAAAAGCAGCTTCATTGAGGCCTTTGGAAAGGTGCTTACGGATTGTGGAAAAAAGGTGGCAGTTTTGGCTGTGGATCCTTCCAGTAGCATCTCAGGTGGGAGTATTTTGGGGGATAAAACTCGAATGGCAAGTCTCGTGAACAACGAAAATGCTTTCATTCGACCTTCTGCGGCGGGTGATACTTTGGGAGGAGTTGCTCGTAAGACAAGAGAGTCCATCATTTTATGTGAAGCGGCAGGATTCGATCTCATTCTTATTGAAACGGTAGGCGTAGGACAGTCTGAAACGGTGGTGAAGTCCATGGTGGATTTTTTCCTTTTGTTGATGCTTTCCGGAGCAGGTGACGAACTCCAAGGAATTAAAAAGGGAATCATGGAAATGGCGGATGCACTTGTAATCACCAAAGCCGACGGAGATAATGTGCGACCTGCGAATCGTGCGAGTCAGGAATACCGAAATGCGATGCACCTTTTTCCACCCAATGAAAACGAATGGATTCCGCAAGTTTTTACGTGTAGCGCGTTGGAAGGAACCAACATTGAACGTGTTTACGAAGTAATTCAATCCTTTGAAAATCAGGTGAGAATCAACGGATGGTTCGAGAAGAATAGAAGAGAGCAGGACAAGAAGTGGTTGCGCGAAACATTGAACGAGATGTTGTTGCAAGCCTTCTACAATAACGATGAATTAGGCGAAGCGTTTAAGGATGCCCAAGAACAAATGGCAAAGGGAGAGGTGACCTCTTTTCAGGCCGCTGAGAAATTGTTTGAATTATACAGAAAGCATGGAAACATTTAAAATAGAAGGAGATTACATCGAGTTGATCGCTCTACTGAAAGCAACGGGTATTGCACAAACAGGCGGTCATGCAAAAATGATAGTAGAGGATGGTGTGGTTATCCGAAATGGAGAGGTGGAACTGCGCAAGCGCGCCAAATTGATTCCGGGCGATTCTATTCAAATTGAGGATATTACTATTGAACTTTCTTAACAACTAAGGCAGAGGACGCTGCACTGAACTTGTCGAAGTGTATCGAAGCCTGAGTAATGAAGGAGTAACTACCTGTTTATTAAGAGAGTGTCTGTGTATGAGTCACCACAATGGCACAGAGTGCACTGAGCATAGTTTAACCCCAATTTGTGGCAAAGAACACGGAAGATTATGACGAAGTCATAATCTAGTGCACCACTCTAATATCTTTTCCCACATTTCTTCATGTTCTTGCTCCTTTGCTGAAGCTTCTCCTTCATAGCTAGATTGCGGCGAAGGAGCTCCGGCGAAAGCATCAGTGCCTTTGTGGTGAAAAAAACAGCAATGGCGTTGTCAAGTGCGTAGCCACGAAAAAGGGGAGCTTCGCTTTGAGGACCTCAGTGAAAAGCTTTTTGCAAACTGATTAAAACAACGACTGCACTTCTTCTTTCAACGCTTTTACGGCAATTTCTGATGGCAATTCACCAATCTCGCCAACGATTTCGAAGATTTTACTGGACAAATCCATAGCGGTTGCCGTGGCATCCAGCGATTGTCCCGCCAAGTGAACAATTTTCACGGTTTCATCCTTTGATTTCCGCACGAGCTCCCAAGTCGGTTGTGAGATGAACATTTGCTGTGCAATGTTGTGCTCGTATTCACTTCGAATCGCTTCCAACAATTGTACTTGCATGGCAGCAGCGGGTAACCCCGGATTGTTGTGACGCATGACCAAGCTGTTTGGATGTATGCGTTCCATCAATAAAATCGCTCTTTGGTAAGCATCCACACGATTGGGTAAAAAGAACTGTTGACGCTCTTTTTTCAACTCAATTTGCGCATTTCTCAATTCACGTTCCGATTCGCGACGCATGAAGTAAATAGCAGTCATAAGAACAGCTCCAGCGGGAACGATAATCAAGGCAATTTGAAAAACAATTTGTGTGATATCCATAGTGAGAATTTTAACGGTACAAATATAGAATTCTAATCAGCACAGAAGTAACAGTTTTTTGTGGGTAAATGTTCTAATGTTTCATTTTTGGCTTGCATATTCTTGGTTTCTTTACGTTCAGAACTAAGAAGTTTATGGGAACTACACTCATTATTACCGTCATTGTCGCCTATTTTTTAGTGCTCGTAGGTATTTCCTACTTGACTTCTCGCAAGGCGACCAACGAAAGTTTCTTTTTGGGTGAACGGAAATCTCCTTGGTACTTGGTGTCTTTCGGAATGATTGGCGCTTCCTTGAGTGGAGTTACTTTCCTGTCGGTTCCCGGATGGGTGGGAGATGCCGCGAATCAGTTTAGTTACATGCAAGCCGTTTTTGGATATCTCTTTGGCTACTTTGTTGTGGCGTACGTTCTTTTGCCATTGTACTATCGACTGAATCTCATTTCCATTTATCAATACTTGGAAGAACGTTTTGGTTTTTGGAGTTATAAGACCGGAGCTTCGTTTTTTCTTGTCTCTCGTATCATTGGTGCTTCAGTGCGATTGTTGCTCGTTGCCAATGTTTTTCAGTTGATCTTGTTCGATGATTGGGGCATTCGGTTCGAGTTTACCGTTGCTATATCTGTTTTGTTGATATGGATTTATACCAGCCGTGGTGGAATTAAAACAATTGTTTGGACGGACACCTTGCAAACGGCATTTATGCTGCTATCCGTCATTCTAACCGTCTACTTCATCAGTGATATCTTGAATTTATCAGAGCAAGGCGGTGTGGTGAAAACCATTTCAGAGAGCCCTTATTCTCAAATTTTCTTCTTCGATGATATCAACGGGAGCAATCACTTTTGGAAGCACTTTCTCGGTGGTATGTTCATTACGATTGGTATGACTGGATTGGATCAAGACATGATGCAGAAGAATCTCAGTTGCCGAAACTTGAAGGATGCCCAAAAGAATATGATCAGCATGGCAGCGGTATTGGTGGTCGTTAATTTGATCTTTTTATCGCTCGGCGCGTTGTTGTACATGTACGCTGAAAGTCGAGGAATCGTTGCCAAAAGTTCCGACATGCTATTCGCCGAAGTTGCCCTCAGTTCCGAAGCAGGCACACTCATCGGTATTTTGTTTTTACTCGGGTTAATTGCCGCAGCCTACTCTAGTGCCGATTCCGCGCTAACTTCGTTAACTACTTCGTTTTCGGTAGATTTTCTCGGAGTACGTGGCAAAGATTCGCAAGAAGCGAAGCCAAAGCTGGAGCAAGAATCCTTGGATTCAGAAATGATTGCTGTGAGCGGGAAGAAAGTGAATCGTGATGAAGAAAAAACAAGAAAGATAGTGCATGTCGTGATGTCGGCCGTGATTATTTTGGTGGTCATCGCCTTGAAGAAATTTACCACGGGTGCCGCCATTGGTTTGTTGATGAAGTTTGCTGGTTTTACGTACGGTCCGCTCATTGGAATGTTCTTTTTCGGCATCCTCACGAAACGATTCCTTTCAGACAAAATTATTCCCATCATTGCTCTTGTCTCCATTTCCATTACAGGATTGTGCTGGTATTTCTCAGCAGGAGCTCCGGGCGCCAATACCGATGGCTCGGGCATCTTCGGGAACTATGCCTTCGGATTCGAATTGATCCTTTTCAACGCCTTGATTAACTTTATACTTTTGTACGCGGCTTCGTTTGCATTCAAATCATCCCCACATGAAAATAGTACTTCAC
This sequence comes from bacterium, assembly GCA_024742305.1. Taxonomy (GTDB): domain Bacteria; phylum Bacteroidota; class Bacteroidia; order Flavobacteriales_D; family Crocinitomicaceae; genus UBA4466. The sequence goes on from JANSYQ010000048.1 coordinate 12,332, forward strand.
GATAACGGCAAACATCTCGATTTCGCTCCTTTGTCATTGACACGACCTGTTGGTGATCTGCGAATGGGCATTCTAACGAACAAAGAACGTTACGAATTCTTCTCATCCGATATCGAAGTGAGTTTTGAAACCGAAGCGTATTTGTCGAAAAAGTTCCCCAATGCCGGCGGACTTTTGGTAAATGCCTGTGTGGTTCCCGACAAACAACTCGTGCAAACCATTCTTAGTTTACAGGACGGAGCTGCGCTGTTCAAAGGGGGAATATGGATAGCTGGAGATCAAAACGCAGCGGATAAGCAAGAGTATGACCGGGAAGTACTCGTTTTGGAGCAGCGGTGGGAACTGTATCAAAAAA
>JANSYQ010000013.1 GCA_024742305.1 bacterium
CGTAGGAGATTCAAAAATGTACTGCAATTTAGATTCAGTGAATTAATGAAAATATTACTCACCGGTGCCACCGGATATATTGGAAAAAGGCTGCTCCCCGTTTTGGTTGAATTGGGACACGAAGTTGTTTGTTGTACAAGAGATGCTCGTCGTTTCAGTCCGCCCAAATCACTAGAAAACAAGATTTCTGTAATTGAGATTGATCTTTTGGATGAAGACTCTTTGAAAAACATCCCAAAAGATATCGACGGTGCTTATTACTTGGTGCATTCCATGTCTTCATCAAGCGACTACAAATCCTTGGAGGAAAAATCGGCGATCAACTTTAGAAATGCTCTCGAAAATACGCAGGCGACTCAGGTGATTTACCTCAGTGGAATGACAAACGAAGATGAACTTTCGGAACATCTCAGCTCTAGAAAAAACGTGGAAATGGAACTCGAAAAAGGGTCGTATCACCTTACGACACTTCGAGCAGGAATTATTATCGGTTCGGGAAGTGCCTCCTTTGAAATTATCAGAGATCTCGTTGAAAAACTCCCTGTAATGATCACCCCAAAATGGCTGCGCACTAAATGTCAACCTATTGGTATTTCGGATGTTATTCAGTTTCTTTCCAAATCCTTGTTCAACCAAGAAGTGTACGACCAAAACTTTGATATTGGTGGTCCTGACGTGCTTTCTTACAAACAAATGCTGCTTGATTTCGCCGAAATACGCGGTTTAAAACGCAAAATTTTCGTGGTTCCAGTGATGACACCGAGACTTTCCTCTTATTGGCTCTACTTTGTCACTTCTACATCGTACAAATTAGCAGTTTCATTGGTAGACAGCATGAAAATTGAAGTTGTTTGTAGAGACAATCGGATCAATGACATATTGAAAATTGAACCAATCTCGTACAAGAAATCTTTGAAGAAGGCCTTTCGAAAAATAGCGGGCAATGAAATTATTTCCAGTTGGAAAGACTCTTATGCTAGTAGTGGAATAAGCTTCTCGATTTCTGATTTTATTGAAGTTCCGTCTTATGGCTGTTTCGTTGACCACAGAAGCCGACAAGTGGAGAGTCTTGACGAAACGTTGAATAAGATTTGGAGCATTGGTGGAAAAACGGGTTGGTATTATGCGAATTGGTTATGGAAAGTAAGAGGGTACCTCGATAAACTTGTTGGTGGCGTTGGGTTACGCCGAGGAAGAACGAATCTTACTACAATTAATGCCGGTGACGCCGTGGATTTTTGGCGCGTTTTGTATGCCGATAAAAAAGAGGGTCGATTGCTTTTATTTGCTGAAATGAAATTGCCAGGCGAGGCTTGGCTGGAATTTAAAGTTGTTGATGACAAACTACAGCAAACTGCCACTTTTCGTCCTCGTGGTGTTTGGGGAAGATTGTATTGGTACTCCGTTCTTCCTTTTCACGGACTCATTTTTAAAGGTATGCTTCGAAACCTGACTAAGTCGTCGAGGAAGTAGAAGCTTCTTTCTCAATCTAAAAATTTGCCAAGCGCTGATGGTTGATTTAATAACCAACCTGTTAAACTGTATCTTGGTTTGTTGGAAGCCAAAACAGCATGTGGAACTTCTGCACTTTTGAACATCACACACCTAGCACCAATGGGTTCGACTAGAATAGATGTATTATCTTTTTGAAAGATTTCCAACTCGCCTCCATCGCCTTTTTGCCAACCTATATTTAAGTAGATCACCACGGAAATCAATCGGTTATTTCGATTGTTGAATTGATCCAAGTGCTTGTCATAATGTCCTCCTGTTGGGTAGTGCGCCAAATGAAACTCATAGCCGGATAAGCCAAGAAAGCAATACCGATTGAATATGTGAATGGTTTCATCTACTAGCTCCCAATGATCACTCAACTCAGTATCTCGATTTCTGTCCAACCAGTAAGTAAAATCTCCCCGGATATCCCTTCGGATCATATTGTCTCCTAATGCACCAATACCAGCTTTTGAGAAAGCATCTAAATGGGATAGAAAAAAGGCACGAATCGTAGTAAATTGTGTTTGATTCAAAAAATCATCAATAACTACGAAATCATTTTGAGAAAGTTCGTCCATCCAAGACAACCAATCCTCCAGTTCATGGTACTTGTTCAATTCATAAAAAAAAGTGGGTGAAATTAGGAAATAAAACTTTTAATAGGTGAAGTTAACCTGTACAAGTAATCACAACCTTTTCAACCCAATTCTTTTCCTCCCTAAATCTACCTCCAGCACTTGCACTTCCACATGTTCGTGAAGTGCGATGTACTCGGAGGGATCTTCGACATAATGATCGGCCAACTGCGATTTGTGTATGAGTCCATTTTCTTTGATGCCAATGTTGACGAACGCACCAAAATTGGTCACGTTGGTAACAATTCCGTTCAAGGTCATCCCAGGCTGAACATCTTCAATAGTTTTCAGTCGATGGTCGAATTCCAAAACCTTCGCTGCTTCGCGTGGATCTCTCCCCGGTTTTTTTAATTCCTCAACAATATCCTTGAACGTAAAGGCATCAATTTCAGAAAAGTCATCGTGTTTCAATCCATTCAACAGACCAGATGAACCCAGTAAAGCCTCTGTTGTGGTCGCCTTCTTTCTCGCAATTTCTTCCACCACAGCATAACTCTCAGGGTGAACTGCAGAATTGTCTAATGGATTTTTCCCATCACGAATACGGATAAATCCTGCCGCTTGCTCAAAGGCCTTGTCGCCCAATCGCTTTACCTTCTTCAACTCTTGTCGCGAATCTATGCGTCCTTTCTCATCGCGGTAGGCGACAATATTTTCGGCCAAGGTGGGACCCAAACCGGAAACGTAACTCAACAAATGCGCGCTGGCCGTGTTGACGTCAACTCCAACAGCATTCACACTTGAAACGACTACGTCATCCAATGCTTTCTTCAAGGCAGTTTGATTGACTTCGTGCTGGTACTGCCCTACTCCTACCGATTTCGGGTCAATCTTCACCAGCTCTGCTAAAGGATCCATTAAGCGGCGACCGATGGATACGGCACCGCGAACTGTGACATCGTAATCGGGAAATTCTTTTCGTGCAATGGAACTCGCAGAGTAAATAGATGCTCCATCTTCACGCACGACAAAAACGGCAACGTCGCGATCAAAACGAATGTGCTTCACCATTTGCTCGGTTTCCCTTCCAGCGGTTCCATCTCCCACTGCAATCGCCTCAATTTTATAGGCTTCTACAAGCTGTGCTATTTTTGATTTCGCTTTGGACATCTCCTTCTGCGGCGGATGCGGAAATATGGTTGTGTTCGTTAATAAGTTTCCCTTTTCATCAATGCAGACCACTTTACACCCTGTCCGAAATCCTGGGTCGATGGCCAAAATTCGCTTCGACCCTAGAGGTGGCGATAACAAGAGTTGACGCAAATTCTTCGCAAAGACATTGATGGCATCTTTATCGGCTTTTTCCTTTGCTTTGGCAATTGCCTCGTTTTCCAACGAAGGGCGCAACAGACGTTTATAGGCATCTTTGCACGCCTCTTCGACAATCGCTCCACACTCATCATGACTTTTTACGAAAAAGCGAGTGACGTTCTGCAATGCTCGTTCCTCATCCGGTCTAGCCTTTAAGTTCAAGACTCCCTCTTTTGCCGCTCGATGAATGGCTAAAAATCGATGTGATGGACAACGTTGCAGCGACTCTGAATGATCGAAATAATCTTTGTATTTCTCGCCTTCTTGCTCTTTTCCCTTCACTAATTTCGCTGAAAGTGTTGCATGTCTATCGAACTGTTGTCGCAAGCGATCACGAAGCGTTTCGTTCTCGTTTACCCATTCTGCAATAATGTCCTTAGCACCGGCAATTGCCATCTCCTCATCGTAAACTTCGCCTTTGATGAAACGATCTGCCATTTGTTCGGGATCGCCTCCCCGTTGTGACATGATCATTTTCGCGAGTGGTTCCAGCCCAAGTTTCCGCGCTTTTTCTCCGCGCGTCAATCGTTTTTGTTTGTAAGGCAAGTAGATATCTTCTAGTCGTACCGGATCAAAACAATCCAAAATCTTCGATTTCAATCGCTCATCCAATCGTCCCTGCTCCTCAATCGCGTTTACAATCGTTTGCTGACGGGCAATCAATTCGTCGTATTTTTCTCCAAAATCTCGAATAGCAGTAATTACTACCTCATCCAATCCTCCGGTTTTTTCCTTCCGATATCGAGCGATAAATGGAACTGTTGCTCCTTCGTTAATGAGTTGTAAAGTATTGGAAACGGCGCGCTCTGAAGCACCTGTTTGGTTGACAACAAATTGATTTTTTTGCATTTCACAAAGATATTTGAATCCTGAAATCAACAATGCGCATCGCATGAATTGCGTATCTTCGATTTCTATATGAAACGATCTGATTTACCGCTGAAAGGAATCAAAGTGATTGACGCAAGTACTGTTCTTGCCGGACCTAGCGTGGGCATGTACTTTGCCGAACTGGGAGCAGAGGTCATCAAGGTGGAACATCCTAAATTCAAAGATGTTACACGCTCATGGAAGTTACCGAGTGAATCTGCTAACAGCAGTGTTTCTGCGTATTTCTCCAGTATCAACTATGGAAAAAAATACGTGAACCTTAATCTGAAAGACTCTGAAGATCGATCAAGTTTTTCTGAATTACTTTCCGATGCAGACATTTTGTTGATGAATTTCAAGCGCTCGGATTATGAAAAGTTCGGACTTACTGATTCGGAGTTAACCAATCAATTTCCAGGACTTATTGTTGGCAAAATTAGCGGGTACGGAACAGAAAGTGATCGTGTAGCCTACGACTTAATTCTTCAGGCGGAATCAGGGTTCATGTCTATGAATGGACAACCCGATGGACCGCCAACCAAAATGCCTGTTGCTTTTGTGGATGTTTTGGCTGCGCACCACCTGAAGGAAGCCATCCTTTTGGCACTTTACTCTCGCGAAAAATCGAAATTGGGTAGAGTAGTAAACGTTTCTTTGTACGATGCTGCTGTGAGTAGTTTGGTGAATCAAGCATCGAATTATTTGATGGCTGGACACATTCCACAGCGAATTGGAAGTAAACATCCTAATATCGCTCCGTACGGTGAGTTGTTCGACACAAAAGATGGTAAAACGATCACCTTTGCCATAGGGTCGGACGTACATTTCCTGAAACTCTGTGAAACTCTTAACATGCCCGATCTTGGCAGCGATGGTCGCTTTGAATCCAATCAAAAACGGATAAAAAATAGAGAGGAACTTTTTGAAGTGCTACAAAAGGAGGTGGCGAAAATGAATGCCATGGAACTTTTGGAAGATCTTCAAGAGTTACATGTTCCTGCGGGGGCGGTAAAAAACTTGGAGGAGGTATTCTCTGAAAGTGCTGCGAAATCGCTGATTTTGGAAGAAACAATTGAAGGAACTTTAACACGACGTGTAGCGTCGGCAATTTTCACTTGATGGAAGTACGATCACCACAAACTGCGGAGGAATGGGAAGCATACTACGATTTGCGCTATCGCATTCTGCGGGAACCATTGGGAAAACCGCGCGGAAGTGAACGAAATGACGGTGATGCCACGGGAATCCATTTAGCGCTTTATGAAAACGGACAACTCCGAGCCATCGCTCGATTGGATCAGGCAGAACCTAAAGTTTCCCAAACGCGTTTTGTTGCTGTAGACAATACAATACGTGGAAGGGGTTACGGTCGCATCATTATGGAAGCTGCCGAAAAGAAATCGAAAGAAATGGGAAATGAAAAAATGATCCTTCATGCCCGTGATTATGCCTTGGAATTCTACGTGAAAATTGGATATACTACCATCGATAAGAGCTACAAACTATTTGATGTGCTGCAGCATTACTTTATGGAGAAGGTGTATTGAGCGTAGCTTACAACTTGAGAAACTTCATTCGCGATCGCCAATCATTGCTCATTACATCAATTAGGTACATACCCGATGGCAATTCCCTGACACTCAATTGTAGTTCGCCTGATTGCATATTCTCAGACTTTAAAATTGCTCCATTTAAATCCATAATTCGGACTTCGGCATCATCAAGATACTCTGTATAAATTGTGATAGACTCGCTGGCCGGATTCGGATAGAAACCAGCTAGGGGCTCCTGCAATTCAGGTGTATTTGCTGTTCCTTGACTGAAGGTGTGCTCATCGACTCCACGCAAGAAAACAATGCGTCTTCCATTAAACGAGTTCGCTTTATTCGAACCTAGGGTTGAATCACACCAAATAGCAACATCCAAATGAATTAAGGAGTCATTTAACAAAGTCAACGTATCGATCAGTGTTACAAAATTGGAATCTTGATACACACTCATTTCAAAAGCGATTATGGTGATGCCTCCACCTTGAAAAACGGTATCTTCAGAATAAGTGAGCGTGTCAACCGCTGCTGTGAAATCAAAGCCGAGACATTCTTGGAAATTATAATACGCAGTATCCTGTGCAGCATACAAGTATATGCTCGAGTCTATATAAGCTGTGTTGGAATTCGTTACGATAAAAGTATCAATGCTTGCTCCAACTAGCTCGGCTGTTTGAACGTCCGTCTCGTATGAATACACTCCGTAAACTCCTGGACAAAGACCAACTAGCGTATTGGTACTATAATCGCCTGTATTCCAGTTATTATTTAGATTTCCAGTAGCATTCACCGGAGTGGCATTCACCCATCCGACACAATTGTTATCAGCATGCTGCATGCTCAGATCCACTACTAATCCAGTATCCATGTAGATATCGTCTGGATCCCCGAAAATGAAACGGATATCCAAATGATCCTCCGGCACCTGAGGATTCTCAATAAAAAGTGTCATCCAGCCATGAGAAGCATCATTAATGGTGACTGAATTGGCTGTTGGATAGGTAATATTGGTGAGGTTACCATTTTCTTGGAATGCGGTCAAGTTGTAGTTTGGACCAAGAACAAAAGCACTATCAAATTCTAAGGTTAATGAGCCATCTGCAGTCAATGTATCATAATAACCTCCTGTTGGTTCCGTATAACTCACTACATTGAACTCGAAATTAGGTGTTACCGGGGTGCAGTGCAAACGCCCAGCGTGCCCGGTGTATGCATTCGTAGTAATAAAGCCAATCCTGTGCACGTTTTGGCCTGAGACTGCATCGATACAGATGTTACTGAGTGTATCTCCGGCAAAAAGAGTGTCCATCGGAAATGCGTTCAAATCCTCAATAATAGTTGCTGTAGGCGGAATATTGTACGCCTCAATTACAACACTGTTGTTGCATGAACCTAGCGTGTAATTACCAATTACGGTAGATTTTATATACGATTGAGAAAATGTGGTAAATCCGAATAGTGAGAAAAGAATGATGAAAAGGTGCTTCATCCTACAAAGTTACATCTTTTTGGCGTTTCTTGTTTTGTCGAATCTGCTGCTCTATGCGCTTTGTCAAATATTTGAAGAGTATTTCGGCGTCTTTCTCGTTGAGCTTTCGACCAAAACGAATTAATCTGCCCATGTAATCAAATTCGAGGCGTTCCCCCCCAACAATCCAAGGAGATTTCTCCCATGCTGCTTGTACAGAATTTTCTTTTGGCGTGAAAACACGCATTTTTTGGATGTTCTCTAATAGATATGGTGTTGCCTTTCCGTATTTACGAATGGATCGTTTGTAGGTGAGGGCGACCTCATCAATCTTAATCAATTCCTTACCCAACATGAGCCAAAGCCATGAACGTGTCACGCGAACTGCATAGTACGCCCAAAATGCCATGAACACCCAAATGAAAATAGCTTGATTTTCATTCAGTCCGAGCGAATTGTAGTTGATTACCACCGAAACGCCAATGGCGAGCCACATAAAAACCCATGCCCCCATAGCACTTCGAACCCAACCGGCATTCATGGGTTCAATGACAACGGTTGTTCGGTTTTTGTCCTCAACAAATGAGATACGCTCTCCAATCCACTTCATGGTGACAAAAGTACCCAATTTTCAGATTTTAGGGCATAAAAAAAAGGCCGCATCTCGACTACATCGATGACCGACCCTTCTTTAAAACCTTTTGGTTAATTATTCAACAACCAGTTGTTTTGTCAATAGTTTTCCGTTTACCGTTAATTGTACAATGTACACTCCGGATTCCAAAGCGGATGTTGCGATTGGCAACTTAGTTCCCGGTGTCACCATTCCGTAATCTCGAGCATCTACCACTTTGCCTGCCATATCTGTGAGCGTTAATGTGATTTCTGCATCTTGCGCTAAATCTGCTTCTATTACCGTTACCTCTGATGATGGGTTTGGATACATGCGAAACGATTGATCGTTAGATACTTCATCCAAGCTGGATAGACCATCGATCATAGATTTTCCGGCGTTGTCGATTCTTCCATTTGGATCAATTAACAACCCAATGATGTGCATCATAGAAACATTCCATTCTTGAGGAATTGTGAAAGTAAATGTTACTGAATGTTGTTCACCAGCATTCACCGTTGCAGGGAAGCTGTTTGGATCTCCGTCAAAATCAGGAGCAATATCGCGCGCTACGTGATCGTATACCATTTGCGAAGCTGGAACTGGGTTTGGAAGCAATTCGTATCCTCCCATTGGTCCGTTACCCCCTCCTGCGTAAGCGTTCGCCTGATCGTATCCAGATCCAGTTCCTGTAACACCATCTTCTGTAAGTACACAAGCCAAACGGTAGTTGCTGTTCGCAGCGGATGTGAAATCTGCCTCTACAGTAACACTCAATTCTCGTGTAGCTGCATTCCATGTAGATGAATTGTTGATTGATGCTACTGGCATTGTTTGCAAACGCGTATAGAAATCTGTCGACATTGCCGATGGATCAACGTCTGCACCGCGATCTACCAAAGCACTTGGATATCCTCCAATCAGTGGTCCGATAGATGCGTCGTAATCTGTTACAACCATTGGATCATTGTTGTGTACAGCAATTCCTGCCCAGTACTCACCAAAATCTTCTTCGTAACGATCCATGAATACAGTACCGCGTGTACACCACGGACACCATGTTCCCGTTGCTTCCTCTCCCACAACCACTTTTCCAGGTGCAGGAATAACTGGACTTACAATCGCACATGCGTCGTTGTCGGTTGCATCGCCGTCTGTTCCGCCATTGATATTCGATATCGTTGCTGTTGTAGACTCCTCTGTACTTCCCGTAGTAATAGCACTCGAGAAATCGACTACCATAGATTGACCAGCGGCGAGGTTTACGCCCGTTACATTTTCCGTAATTGTTGATCCAAACGCTTGCACCTCTACATCGAAGGATGTAATAGCATCCGTTCCTGTATTCGCAACGGTTACCGATGGATTTTCATCTTTCCCAGCGATAATTCCTCCAAATGAATACCCCGTAATTGTGGCATTCAATTGAGCTGGTGTGTAGGTTGTGTGATCGAATGAGATATCATCCACATAGAACGAGCTTCCATTAATTGGGAACAGATCCAACGATGCGATTTCATTTACTGAATTTGCCCATACCCCAAAACAAACACCATCCATTGACGCTTGCCAACGACCTGTAGAAAGATTGGCTTCAATACGAAGCGTAAACCATGTATCCGGTGTATATGTTCCAAGAGCTAGGTCAGCGGTAACTCCATCATCAAGGGAAACAATTCCATCTGCCATGTTGCAGTTCAACGACCAAGTGGTACCTGGTGTTGGAGTTCCTTGAAAGTTGAAATATCCGTTATTTCCTGCGTCTACGTAGAAGTCAGATTCGAAGACAAACACACCAGAAGTGTATTGTTGTCCAAAATCCAAAATTACATCCTGAGGTCCTCCGTTAGCTGAAGTGGATGAGAAATAAATGGAATTAGTACCGCTACTTGCTTGAGCAGTGGTTACTTGAGCATCCTCTGCTCCTCCTTCTGTTCCACTCCAGGTGGTCCATTCTGTTGATGGGGGTCCGATATAATCACCAGCGTTATATCCTTCAAAATCGTCTGAAAAGATTTGTGCGTTGACGGACGACACAGCTATCAAAGACGATAGCAAAATCGTTGCTTTTTTCATAAGTACTTGTTTCGTTTACAGTTGATCGCAAGGTACGAAACTATACTTCACGAACAGTCAAAGACACCTCCGATTCCCAAGGGATTCTTTAAATCCTATTTGATATAACGGAAATCTTGCCCGTTCTCAATCTTTTGCAACGTTCGATACATAAGTCGAATGGCATTTTCTACGTCTTCCTTACGACACATTTCCACAGTGGTATGCATATAACGAAGCGGAAGAGAAATTAAGGCACTTGGTACGCCTTCATTGGAATAGGCAAATGCATCAGTATCAGTACCCGTAGCGCGAGAAGCTGCTGCTCGTTGGAACGGAATTTTGTTGTCCTCTGCCGCATCGATGATTACTTGCAGAAGATTGTTTTGAACGGCAGGACCATAAGTTAACACCGGACCATCACCCGATTTTAAATCGCCCTGAACAATTTTACTAATCATAGGAGTGTTCGTGTCATGACATACATCCGTAACTATCGCCACATTCGGTTTGATTTTTTGAGCGATCATTTGTGCACCACGCAGCCCCACTTCCTCTTGAACTGCATTCACGATGTACAATCCGAAAGGTAGTTTCTCCTTGTTTTCAGAAAGCAGGCGTACTACTTCAGCAATCATGAAGCCACCCATTCGGTTATCCAAAGCACGACCAACATAGCGGTTTTTATTCAGGACCATGAATTCGTCCTCAAAAGTCACAACGCAACCCACATGAACCCCTAACTTTTCCACTTCCTCTTTGGTAGAGCAACCACAATCCAAACAAATGTTTTTCATACTTGGGGCTTCATCTTTTTCATGCCGCGTATGAATTGCAGGCCAACCAAATACTGCTTTCACCAATCCTTTTGAGGTATGAATATTGACGCGTTTGGATGGTGCAATCATGTGATCGGAACCACCGTTTCTGCGCAAATAAATAAATCCATCTTTGGTGATATAATGAACAAACCAAGAAATCTCATCGGCGTGAGCTTCAATCACCACTTTGTATTCCGCTTTTGGGTTGATGACCCCAACAACGGTACCGTAGTTATCCGTAAAATACTCATCGATGTATGGTTTTATATACTCTAACCACAACTTTTGACCTTCCAACTCGAATCCGGTTGGAGAAGTGTTGTTCAAGTATTTTTCAAGAAACTTTTGCGATTTTGCATTGATGATTTTCTTCATGTCTTTGGATTTACATCACAAAAAAACACAGAATATGTATGAGAAATGAAGATTTATTGAAAAGGTATTAACGCATCAATGTTACATTCCCTTTGATGATTTCTTCCAAACCGCCGATACAGGTTACTTGAAGGTAGTAATCATAGGTGTCAGGATCCATTGGTTTGCCACGGAAAGTACCGTCCCAACCGTCAGCCCGATCAAAAGACTCAAAGACCAATTCCCCCCAACGATCATAAATTCGGAAGACCATTTTTTCTACCATGGCACCGCGAACGTACAACACTTCATTTTCGCCATCATCATTTGGTGAAAAAGCATTAGGAATGTAGACGAATGGATCTTCACAAATAAAAGTGAAAACATCAACCAATGTGGTATCAGTTCGTAGGCAAATTCCATCGGTAACCGTTAATGTGTAAATCGTAGGCTGATCGACAGTTGCCTGTGTTACCTGACTGTTCACATTTACGACTCCTTCTCCCGGAGTCCATTCGTAGCTAAACCCTGATGGTTGCCCTGATAAGGTAGTTGTTCCTCCAGCTGGAACCGAGTTGGGAGTCGCTGTTGCAATGACCGATCCAGGAGGAATGTATCCAACAAAGATTTGAATAGAATCTTCAACCACACACCCCGTGTTAGAAGAGGCCGTAACATATATAAATTGCGTTACCGTTGGTGCTACTGTGACCTGATTGGTTGTCGATGGCGTGACGATTACAGAGTCAGGTGACCATTCGTACGTAAAGGTAATTTGCGGGTTGCTGTTGGTTGCTGTAATTGTTGTGGATTCACCCGCACAAATGGAATCATTGGCGGAAAGCGTTAACGCGGAGCCTATGTAATCCACGACGACGCTATCGACTAACGAGCAACCATCATTGGAGACCTCGATATAATATACTCCCGGGTTTGTTGGCTGATACGTCCAAACTGAATCGGATGTCCCGCCTGCGTTTAACGTGTCGGTGAAATTGCTGTTGCTCGACCAAATGAACGTGTCGGCAGAGCCATTGGTATAAGCGATGAAGTCAATATCTGTTGGGATGCACAACTCCTGATCAGGAATGGTGGTTAATTCCAATGAGTCAGTCACGGTGATGGTGATTTGTGCCGTATCTGTCAACAAACAAATACTGTCCGTTACGTAGAGAAAAACTTCATAAACTCCAGCAGTATCAAAGGTCACCGTTGGTTCAAAAATGACGGACGTTGTATCTCCATTGCCGAAATCCCACAGATAGGAGTCAGAATCAGTGGAGAAGTTCGTGAAATCGACGGTAAATGGCGCACAACCAATAGTATTGTTCACAGTAAAATCTGCATCGGGAATGAGCTCAAAGTCGAATTTGAAAATGAGGTTGTTGCAGTTACCGCTCAAATTTTGATCGGACCAAGCGCCGGGCGAGGTGGTAAAATCGCTAAACCCGCCACATCCGCCACAAACTGATTGATATACAACACCGTTTGCATCGAAGCGCGAAGTTCCTCCATCCACATGTTCTCCAGCGGAACCTCCACCAATGTAGGTTCCATAAAGCGTGTCCGAAAAATCTCTTTCGATTACCAAAAGGTAAAAATCTACGTTTGATGAAGTTGGCTGAAAGGCATCCTGTGTGATAGGCATACCCGCTGCTGAACTCCCGGTAAACAAATCGCGCCCCCATCCTGAGATGTAAATGTTTCCGCAGATATCTACCAAAAATGCCGCGGGTGAAATGTCCAATGCGTTATTCCCACTACCGAATACGGTAGAATTGATGGCCGTGGTCAAATCTTCGTCCAATCGTGTGACAAATTGACTACTGCCGGGGTCGACATAAGCAGAGTTGATGACAGGAAAACTTCCATTTCGTGATTGTCCTAACAAATACACTTGGTTCAAACGATCCACTTCGATGAAAAAGACCTGATCGTAGTTGCCCGTTCCCATGTAAGAAGCGGCTAAAATACTTCCGCCATTAGGGCCTGTTTTAGCGACAAATCCATCAGCATTTCCGCCGTTGAAAGCAGGCTGCCATCCGCTGCCCATTCCTGGTAAGTTGTTGGAAGATGTACCTCCTGCAAAAATGACGTTTCCAGCCGTGTCAACTTTCGCAGAATAACAAGCATCGTTCTCAGAGCCTCCATAATAACTGGACCAAAGAAGGTTGTCCAAATTGGTCGTTAGTTTGAAAAGAACACCGTCTTGTCCACCGCCGTTGGTCGTTTGAAATGCATTTAACACAGGGAAATCCGTTGAACGTGTCATCGAAGCAACAATTACATTGAAGTTTTCATCCAACATAATTTCTCCTCGGAACTGATCTCCATAATTCGTTACCAGTGAGTCCAGCAAGATCGGATTGGAAATGTTGTAGTTCACCCCATCGTTTAAGGTACCACCAACGTAGGTTGAGCCCAATAAATTGAGTCCGTCTGCGCTCAACTTTGAGACAAAAATATCGGTTCCGTTATTGTAATGGTGTACTCCGTTCTGAGTGAAATTCGCGTTTGGCGTTCCTCCGGCATACGTGTTGTCGTAAGCATTCTGCATGGGGAAATCGTTACTGGAAGTTGCTCCGTACAAATAGACATTGTCCAACGTGTCACAAATAAGGCTGTGCACCGATTCCGTTCCCTCTGAGTCGTTTCCTCCACCTAAAAAACAGGTCCACAACATTTGCGTTCCATCCGCCGAATATTTCGAGATAAATACGTCGGTTACACCATACGTTCCAAGCGGATCATTTGCCGTAGGCATGACATTAGTAATTGTCGTTGTCGTGTTCCAAGCCGGTGCTGGCGTTGGATAAGAATTTCCGAAAACAATTCCACCAGAATATGCCGAACCGTCGTAGCCGTAGGTCGCGGTCATTCCGAAGTTATCTGTAACAGAACCACTATATGTAGAGAAAACCAAAACAGGGTCAATTACCAAGGTTGCATGCGGATTGTATTCTCCCAGTTCGAATGTAACTTCTCCATCTTCCAAATGAAATGACGACGCTACTTCGCGGATATTACCGTTGACGATCTGATAAACATACGGTTTCTGCTCTACAATTTCGCCGAGAATCGTTTTCACTTTGAGGTTGCCTTTTCGATCAATGGCGATATCTTGGTAGCCGTTGTACAGCATCACGATTTGACTTGGATCGGCACCGGGCTGCACATGAAATTCATATTTCAAATCCATGTGATCTTCGATCAACTTCATGTCAATTCCATCGTACAAATCCTTCAAGGTTGCTTCGCCATAACCGCGAACTTCCGTTGCCCATCGTTCCTCGTCATTCCCAAGGAAATAATTGTAGTAATTCGATGTTGCGTGCTCCTTTTCAATTTCCGAGACATCGTTCGCTCCCCAAAAAATAAGTTCCAATAACTCTTGCTGAATTTCCGTATCTCCTTCTCGAATTTTATCCGATCGGTGATTCTCTTGCATGTTGTTCAGATCCAAAAAGTGGAAAAGAAAGCGTCCTTGCTCCACCCAAAGGTTTCCTCCAGATAGTTTGGACTTGAACAATACTTGATCGTTCCACTGTCCTTTGTTCTCTACAAAAGCATGATGGATAGAGTGATCGTGGTTGATTTCCTGCCCAAAAACAGACAAGGACCAAACTGCACAACAAATCACAAGTAGTAAACGCATGGGATTCTTGATAATTGATCTAAGTTAATGATTTATAAACAAGACACCAAAAGGCTCCAAAAAGTTGGCTGAAACCCGTATTTTTGAGCGATTCAAAGAATTATGAAAAACAAAATCATTGAACTTTTCGGCATCGATTACCCCATCATTCAGGCGGGGATGATTTGGTGCTCTGGCTGGGAACTGGCTTCTGCAGTATCTAATGCGGGTGGACTGGGAATTATTGGATCGGGATCAATGTATCCTCACATTCTCGAAGAGCACGTGCAAAAATGCAAGGCTGCCACCAACAAACCATTTGCGGTAAACCTTCCCATGCTGTACCCCGATATTGAAAAACATATTGAAACCATCATCAAGTACGAAGTTCCCATTGTATTTACCTCAGCAGGAAATCCAAAAACATGGACGGAACACCTGAAATCTCATGGCATAACTGTTGTTCACGTGGTATCCAGTGTGAAGTTTGCCTTGAAAGCGCAGGCGGCTGGTGTTGATGCCGTTGTTGCCGAAGGATTTGAAGCTGGTGGACACAACGGAAGAGATGAAACGACCACCTTTTGCTTAATTCCTATGGTCAAAGAGCAGTTGGAAATTCCTTTGATTGCAGCTGGAGGAGTTGGCTCAGGACGCGGAATGCTCGCAGCAATGAACCTTGGAGCTGATGCGGTTCAAATTGGAAGCCGTTTTGTGGCATCGAATGAATCCAGTGCGCATGCGAACTTTAAAAATGTTGTGGTAGATGCCAAGGAAGGCGACACATTGTTGACTCTGAAGGAGGTAACTCCGGTTCGTTTGATAAAAAACGACTTCTATCAAAAGGTTCAGGATGCATACAATCGTGGTGCGAAGGTGGACGAACTGAAAGAAATTCTCGGTCGTGGACGTGCAAAAAAAGGCATGTTTGAAGGAGATTTGGTAGAGGGCGAACTAGAAATCGGACAAATTTCGGGACTTATACACGAGATCAAACCCGCTGCGGAAATCGTGGCAGAAATTTTGGAAGAGTACCGAACAGCTTTAAAGGAGCAATCATCTGATAAATTCAATTTTTAATGATCCACTTTGATAGATTTACGTTGGAGAACGGACTTCGAGTTCTTTTCCATCAAGATACCACTACACCGCTTGCCGTAGTTAATGTTCTCTACGATGTTGGCGCCCGAGATGAGTCCGAAGATCAAACAGGCTTCGCTCATTTATTTGAACATTTGATGTTTGGTGGATCAGTTAATATCCCCGAATTTGATACTCCTTTGCAACAGGCGGGTGGCGAAAATAACGCCTTCACGTCAAATGATGTGACCAATTATTACGACGTCCTGCCAGTCGAAAATATTGAAACGGCTCTTTGGTTGGAAAGCGATAGAATGTTGTCTTTAGCATTTACTCCCAAAAGTTTGGAAGTACAGCGCCAAGTCGTCATTGAAGAGTTCAAACAGCGTTACCTGAATCAACCTTATGGAAACGTTTGGTTGGAATTGCGCCCGCTAGCGTATCAAAAACATCCGTACAAGTGGGCGACTATCGGCAAGAAAATCGAGCACATTGAAGATGCGACCATGGAAGATGTGAAAGCGTTTTTCAGAAAGCACTACAACCCACAGAATGCCATATTATGTATCGCAGGAAATTTGGAGTTGGAAACAGTGAAGTCATTGACCAAAAAATGGTTCGGTAGCATTCCCGCAGGAGAAAAATACGAGCGAAACTTACCAAAAGAACCCGAGCAAGTAGAATTCCGTGAGAAAACCATCGAAAGTAAGGTTCCCACAGACGCTTTTTATTACGCATTCAAAATGGTTGATCGCAAACACGATGACTTCTACACGGCCGATGCATTGTCTGATGCCCTGGGGCGAGACAAGTCATCGCGTTTGTATGTCGCGCTGAAGAAAGAGCAAAAATTGGCTTCTGAAATCAATGCGTATATCATGGGGTCGCATGATGAAGGTCTGCTGGTCATCAGCGGAAAGTTAAACGATGGCGTTTCCTTTGATGCTCTCGATTCGGCTCTGTGGAAGGTTCTGGAAAAACTATGTGCTTCACCAATGGAAGCTGCAGAACTGGACAAAATCATGGTCAAAATTCGAACTGCCAAGGCATTTCAGGAACAAGGATTGCTGAACCGTGCCATGTCACTTGCCATGAACGAACTCTTGGGAGACGCAAATGATGTCAACCTTGAAAATGAAAAATACAAACAAATTACCCCGGAAGATATGCACCGCGTAGCGAACAACATCTTCCAAAAACAGCGTTGCTCTGTACTTCGCATTAAATCCGCGCAGAAATAATGGACAGAACTCAGGCCCCTGCACTTTCGGCAATTACCGAAGTCAACTTTGTAAGCCCAATCACTTTTGTGATCAACAAGCACGTGAATTTGTACCACATGCCATATGTTCCGAACGATACTGCTCGCTTCGATTTGTATTTCGATGCAGGTAAAATTCGGAACCAAAAGTCGCTTTCTTCTTTTGTCAATGGACTGCTTTTCTCAGGAACCAAAGACAAAACATCGGTTGAAATCAATGCAGACATTAATCGTTTGGGCGGATTTTTAGACACCGGTCTATCAGCGGAGAATGCCGTGATTTCTATGTATTGTTTGAAAGAACATTTGCCGGAACTTTTCGATATTTTATTTGATGCGATTACAAATGTTTCTTTTAGAGAGGATGAAGTAGCAGATTTTCTATCAGATCGAAAGCAAAAACTGCATATCAGTCGCGAAAAAGTATCGTATTTAGCGCAATCCAATTTTCAAAAGGAACTGTTTGCATCTGACGAAAAATATGCAACCATTTTAGAAGATGAACACTTTTCCTCTGTGACTCAAGAAGATTTGAAAGCCTTCCACGAAAACTACATTTTGAATGGATTGGAGCGCGTGGTCGTCATCGGAAATATTCCAGCAGCTGAAGTGCAAAAAATAGCATCAAAGGCTGGTGAAATTGCGGCTACGAGACGGCCGGAATTCGCCACTTCTTTGCAAAATAGAATTGGTAGTAAACATGTCGAGAAAGAAGGAGCACTTCAATCGGCAATTCGAGTGGGACGCACTTTATTCAACAAAAACCATCCCGATTTCCTTGATTTTTTTGTGCTTAATACCATTCTTGGCGATTATTTCGGTAGTCGTTTGATGTCCAACATCCGCGAAGATAAAGGCTATACGTATGGAATTGGATCCATGATCGCAGAGTTGAACAATACAGGTTATTTTCTCATTGCCACAGAAGTTGGAAAGGATGTCCGCGAGAAAGCGTTGCAAGAAATCCGAAATGAATTGGACCGTCTTTGCAACGAGCTTGTTTCAGAGCAGGAGTTGGACCTAGTTCGCAACTATATGCGAGGTCAATTGCTCAAAAGTGCTGATGGACCTTACGCCATGACGGACTTGTTTCTTTCCGCTTCACTTCAAGGAAAAGATTTGGAGTTTTACAACGATGCCCTCTTGGCAATCCATGAAATTACTCCCGAACGAATTCAAGAACTAGCGAATAAATACCTTCGTTGGGACCAAATGACCATTGTTACTGCGGGATAGCAACGTTTAAAGAAATCAGCCGTCTTCATACTACGTATGCATCTTTTACGTTATTCAATCAGCATGTTCCGAACACTACTTTTATTTCTATTCCTGTCGTTGAGCGCAAATAGCTGGGCTTCGCACATTCTTGGTGGAGATATCACTTGGACGTGCGATGGCAATGGAGACTACATTTTTCAGTTGGTTTTCTATCGCGATTGCAATGGCGCTGATGTGAATACAGTAAACGTAGATTTGGACGTTTGGAACCACCCAACGGTTACGGGAATTCAGGTTGATTTCGTTTCTAGAACAGACGTTTCACCCATTTGTACACAAGTTTCCGGAGGTCCGAGCCAGCTGGATTGCGGTATTGGCGCATTTGGTGGGAACGGAGTTGGCGCGATTGAAAAAATTGTCTACCAAAGTGCACCAATTACTCTAACGGGAACACCGCCCGCCGAAGGTTGGATTTTCACCTATGAAGATTTTTCTCGAAACAATGCTTTAACGAATATCCAAAATCCATCGACCTATGGAATTACGCTAGCATCTAGAATGTACGCCATCCCCGGAGCTACAGGTGCGTGTATTGATAACTCACCCCAATTTCTTCAGGAACCACACTTTGTAAGCTGCGTCGGTGAACCGTACGAATACAACTCCAATCCTGTTGATCCTGATTTGGACTCCATTTCAGTTTCTTTGGGACATCCATTAAATCATATCATCGGTGCGGTTTTCGATCCACCTACAGATCCCATCGAGTTGCCGTACGAACCGGGGTTCTCTCCTACCTCCCCCACTCCTGATGTTGGACTCAACCCGGGTAACATACCAATGAACGTGAATGCCAACACAGGAAACATCACCTTTCTATCAAATAATTCCGGGAATTTTGCGGTAAAATTGGTCATTCAATCCTTCCGACAAGGAGTACTCATTGCCGAGGTAGAGCGAGAAATTCAGCTTATCGTTCAAAACTGTAACGGATCGAATAGCCCACCAGTAGTTAACGGACCATTTGCTGGTTCTTTCGAAACAACGGTATCTGCGGGAGACTTGGTGACGTTCAATTTGGCTGGAACCGACCTTGAGTTTCTACAAGATGGATCCGCACAGAGCAACATTCTCACGGCAACTGGATTGGAATTTGGACCCAACCCAACAGTACCAACAGGATGTGCCATTGCACCGTGCGCCACGCTTGATCAAATGCCTCCAATTACAGCTCCTCAAGGAGTAAGTACGAACTTCTCATGGCAAACAGATTGTGCTCATTTGGTGAATCCTTATGGATTTGTTGCTGCTGAGGTTCCATACATTTTTGTATTCAAAATTCAAGACGATTACTGTCCAGTTCCGGGAGTAAAATACGCTACCATTAAGGTAAACGTCCAAAATCCGGACATTATTCAAGCACCACAAATCAACTGTATTCAAACCGAGCCGAACGGAGACGTTACTATCCACTGGGACCCCGTAATGGATATCAACGGGTCGTTTAGTTCCTACGACATCGTTTCTGAACAAAGTGGCACGATTGGTAGTATTTCGAACATCAATACAAGTAGTTATACAACGGCACTTCCTACTGGACAAGCAGAAAACCTTCAAGTTGCTGTGGGTTCAGCATGTTACGGCGCCACTTTCACCTACTCGGATACCGTTTCCAACATCCATTTGGACCTTAACAACCC
This sequence comes from bacterium, assembly GCA_024742305.1. GTDB lineage: Bacteria > Bacteroidota > Bacteroidia > Flavobacteriales_D > Crocinitomicaceae > UBA4466. The sequence goes on from JANSYQ010000013.1 coordinate 20,062, forward strand.
TGGGAACGGAACGGCCATTCTTCAATGGAATGATCCAATGCCAACGCCCACAGCAAATATGGGTGGCTATTATCACATTTACCAAGAATATCCTGCTGGAAACTGGACCTTACACGATAGCGTTCCTTATGGAACAACTACGTACGTGGATACCATTATCGTGTGCTCAGGAACAATCAATTATCAAATCGTGCTACCGAACGTACCGTGCGATTATACATCCAATATTGCCGGTGATTTGCTGGAGGATATGATTACACCGGATATTCCTAACATCGCACATGTTTCTGTGGACACATTGACAGGATTAGTTACCATTGAATGGGATCAAAATGCCCAAATTGACACTTACGGATACATCATTTTCACCCTCGACGCGAACGGATTTGTGGTTCCTTTGGATACTATTTGGGACCAAACGATTACTACGTATCAACACAATGTTCCAACGGATACCGGACCGCTGACCTACACGGTTGCCGCATTTGATTCTTGCTTTACATCAACGGTTCCACCGACGTATCAAACTTCGGCGAAGGCCTTGTTGAATACCTCCATTTTCTTAGAAACATCTCTGGATATTTGCGCCAATGAAGTGACCTTGACTTGGACCAACTACGACGGATGGCCCGGAATTACAGGGTATCAAGTATTCGTGCGCGAAAACGGTGGGAATTATACGTTGGTGGGCAACACTACGGACACCACTTTTACTGTTTCCGTTCAACAAGCTTCAGACTATTGCTTTGTGGTCGAGGGAATATCTACTGACGGAAACCGCGCTTTCTCAAATCCTTCATGCTTCTTTGTACCACTTCCAACGGAGCCAGCGTTCAACTATTTGCAAGTGGCAACGGTGGATAACGAACAAATTGATTTGACCCATTACGTTGAATTCACGACGAATATTTCGGAGGTTTCCATTCAGCGTGAAGACTTCTCAGGAAACTTTGTAGAAATAGCACGACTTCCAGTAACGTCAAATACCATCAATTATACCGATAGCGAAGTAGATGTCAACGTTTACAGTTACACCTATCGCGTTCAAGTATATGATAGCTGCGGTAAAGCAGGAGCATTTTCGAATGAAGCAGAAACCATTCTTTTGGATGTTCAATTGGATGAAGTGGAGAAGCTCGTTTACTTAACTTGGAGTCCTTACAGAGAATTTGACGGTTCTATTTTAGGCTATACCATTTACCGTTCGGTGGATGATATCTTGAATCCTACGCCGATTGCAACGGTACCTAACGGACAACTATTCTACAACGATGATGTGTCCGGTGTATCCTCTAGCGGCAGGATTTGTTATTACGTAGAAGCAGTTGAGGCCACCAATCAATATGGAATTGCCGAAAGAAGTACATCCAATCGAGATTGCGCATTGCTAGAGCCATTGATCTACATTCCCAATGCCTTTTCACCTGACGGTAACGAGTTCAATGAGGTGTTCATTCCGGTTGTTTCAGATTTTGATGAATCGTACTATGAATTCACGGTGTACAATCGATTCGGACGAGTAATTTTCCAAAGTTTCGATCCTGCTGTTGGTTGGGATGGAACCATGAACACAACGGGAGAACCAGCCATGCAAGGATTGTACTTGTACTCGTTGAGTATTCGTGATGGAAACGGGATTGAAATTTTGAAACGCGGTCATGTGAGTTTGATGCGTTAGGACTCTTTCATTAGAATTAATTGGCTCCATGCTATGAGATTCGGTATTTTTAGCCCGTGAATCGGATTCTGATCATTCAAACAGCTTTTTTGGGAGATGTTATTTTGGCAACACCCGTTGTATCTGAATTGCATCGACTCTACCCCGAAGCTACCATTGACTTTCTAGTAAAAAAAGGCAACGAATCACTGTTGGCAAATCACCCAAAAATTCGAAACGTTATAGTATTTGATAAATCGAAGGGAAAGTACAAATCCATGATTCGATTGACTCGTCAGTTCAGAAAAGAGCGCTACGATTTAGTGGTCAATTTGCATCGATTTGCGTCATCTGGTATCATGACTGGCTTCTCGGGAGCCAAACATCGCATTGGTTTTGATAAAAATCCATTCGCTTGGCGCTACACAAAAAAGTATCCGCATCAAATTGGCAACGGAACGCATGAAGTGGAACGAAACCTTTCGCTGATTCAAGACTTTGGTGCCTCGACCATTGTTCGTCCCGAATTGTTCCCATCGGAAGAGGATTTTAACAAAGTTGCAGCGTATCAAGATGAAAAGTATATCTGCATAGCTCCTGCATCTGTTTGGTTTACGAAAGCGCTTCCTGAAAGCAAATGGGTAGAATTGATCGAGAAAAACGCGCAACTGAAAATTTACGTTCTCGGCGGTCCTGGAGATAGCGAATTGGCGCATCGGATTTTGGAACACGTTCCGGAGGCGAACGCTGAAAACCTGTGCGGAAAGCTGACCTTACTTCAATCTGCCGCATTAATGAAAGGAGCTGAACGCAACTATGTGAATGATTCCGGTCCTTTGCACCTTGCTTCGGCCATGAACGCCAACGTGACCGCTTTTTTCTGTTCGACTGTTCCCGAGTTTGGGTTCGGCCCGCTTTCCGAAGATTCCGAGATCAAGCAAGTCGCTAATTTACCATGTCGCCCATGTGGATTGCATGGTCATCAAGAGTGTCCAAAAGGACATTTCAAGTGTGGGAAAGAAATGGTTGTTTAATCTTCTTTACGTTCTTTTCGACGTTCTCTTCGTTGCTCTCGTTTGTACTTTCTATGGTTCTTTCTTGAAACTGCAGGTGATGTACTAATTCCTCCAACTTCATAAATATCCATGTATATTTCATTCAGACGAATTTCGTTCACTTCGTGCTTTTTCCAATCTTCGTTCATTGCACAAACACTATCGCTGTAACCAATACATTCAAACTGCACGGAGTCTGTAGCATTATACAAGTCAGGCGTCAAACGAAGAAGTGCGAACCCATCAAAATCAGACTGAGCGCCACCAATAGTTTCTCCCTGTGAATTTTTCAAACGTACATTAGCGAATGGCAGAGGTTCCCCTGTTTCATTGTCTAGAACCTGAAAACGAATTTTAATAAATGCATCATTTACGGAAGTTTCCGTTGAATCCTTTTCGATTTCCTCAATAAGTGAGATAGGCGCACTGAACATTTTAGAATCTTCCGCTTGCGCAGAATAGGTGGACATAAGCAAAGTCAACCCAAGAACCACTGCTAGTAAATCAGGACCATTTTTAAATTCATGAATGTTAAGAGGTCGATTTAATTGATCCTTACGAATGTGACCACAGAGATCGCCATTCGAGTGCTGTATCACATAGTGAAGTTGTGTATCCGACATGTTAGCTAAATCTCGCACAACTTTTCTACACGAGTCGCAGTAACGTCCCGATTCCACCTGAGACATTCGCTCCCAAGGTACAGTGCACGGTTCCGGAATTTGAAGGTGCTTTGCTTTCATGCTTTTAAGATGCGCCATCCATCCAAAATACATAAAATTAGTCTTCATCAATTGGCTGATAGATCATCATCCCGTCTATCATCATATCCATTTGATGAAGCTCAACGACTGGAACAAGCGCCATATCAGACTTCCATTCTTCGTTCCACTCAATAATTCGTTCGACGAAATCAAACGATCGAACTTTGCAGTATTTTGCTTGTGCTTTTTCGTCAGGTGTAAGTTTAAATACCAAATATCCATTTTCGTCTGAGGTAGCTCCAGCAATGGCAACATCGTTTTCATCGTGCAAAACAAGCGTCACGTAGGCAAGTGGGCTTTTCGTATCACCATCTACTAGTTGCAGTTTGATCTCAATATATTCATGTCCATCAGCCGGAATGTTTTGAGGCTCTTGCAACATCTCAATTAATGAAACCTTGGGAGTATGCTCGCTCGTTGGACTGGCAAAGGCTGGATACGTACTTAACAAAAGCGTCATTCCCAACACCACAGCCAGCAAGTCAGGGCTTCGTCGTTCTTTCGCAACAGAAATGGCACGGTTTAACTGATCTTTTCTGAAATGTCCACAGGCCGCACCATTTGAATTCTGAATAATGTATGCCAATTGTGTATCTGATAGTTTCGAGAAGTCGCGAACTACTTTATCACAAGATTGGCAATATCTACCATTAGACTTTGGCGTCATTTTTCCCCAGTCCTCAGAACAGGGATTCGGAATTAGAATTTGGTGCGCTTTCATGATCTTTAGATGTCTTTTCGAGTGTGTTTCCACAAGTTAGTACATCTAAACGTGTACTTGGTTCAATAATTTCGGATAAATACCTCAAACCTACGATGAAATTAAAGTCAAATTAGTTTGATCTACCTATCCTTTTTGCTTGATCAAAAAGAATGAAAAAATCAAGGAGCGCTTCAAGCCGTTCGGCACAGTGTTCTCGCTAGCTACCGCCAAGGGCAGTATCGAAATTAGATATCAATAAATACGATTGAATCACTTCAATTTCAACTCCATGATGTAATCCTCCATGAAGTAATCTTTTCCGATATCGATATCCTCTTCACCGGTGATTTTAAACCCGCAATGCTCGTAGAATTTTACAGCTTCATTGAACCGATTGACATTGAGATGAAGCGTATGTAAATCAAGATCGAAGGCGACATCAATCGCTTGATTCAGTAAAACGCGTCCTAGCCCTTTTCGATGTTGATCAGGAAGCACGTATAATTTATGGATACGCAAGTAATCGGCATCGGGATAATTGGGTTCAATACCTAGAAACCCTTTGGCGATTCCGTTTTCTTTCACGAGGTAGTACAGGTGCCCAATTTGAACTTGCTCTTCCAAGGTATTGACATCATACATCCAATCGAGCATGTAGTCGATTTGTTCTTTAGAAAGAATATCCTTGAATGCGATGGGCCAGATTTCATGTGCTAAATGATTGACAAGAAACACATCTTCTTTTCCTAGCTGCACCGTTTGAACCATACTACTTTACTTTTTTACGAAGGTAGAGTGAAATGAACTTGGACTCAAGGGGATGGAAATATGAATTTGCACAGTCGTATGTTCAGAGCGCCATTTTGAGTTCCGTTGCCTTCTAAGTGCGATGATGATTGCTTAACCTTTTTGAAACGAAAAAGGCTGTCTTAAATGACAGCCTCTTCTCTATTCTATGGATCAATTATCTTCCTCCACGACCACCGCCTCTTGAAGGCGTGCTGCGCGGTGTTGATCTTGTTGGTGTTGATCTCGTTGGCGTACTACGCGTTGGTGTTGAGCGTGGTGTACTTCTCGTAGGTGCCGTTCGTGTTGGCGTTGAACGAGTCGGTGTTGTACGCGTCGGAGTAGTTCTCGTTGGCGTACTTCGTGTTGGAGATGTTGAAGGCTCCGAGCGCGATGGTGACGACCATGTAGATCGAGTACGCGTTGGCGTTGTTGTTCGTGTTGGCTCCTCTTCTTCCGAAGGTGAAGATGATCCCCAAGTGAATGTGCGCTTTTTCTTCTCCTCTGTTTGCACATCTTTAACCGGCGCTTGTTCCTCGTTGGAAACATCTCCTTTCGGAGTACGTGGCACTGGAGTTCTAGGTGTATCAATTCCATCCGCTGGACGCACAGTTCCCGGTTTAACATCTCCTGGATTGTTCGATCCACCGCCTGGCACACGTCCTGGTCCAACAGTTCCAATCGGTACAATCGGTGGTTCAGGATTGTCATTTACAACTGGCTGACGGATAGGCGTAACTGTCTCAGGTGTTACCACTGGCTGGCGAATTGGTGGTTCAGGACAAGGAGTAATGTTCAAATACGCATTATCGTAAATACAACCGTCCAAGTCTGCCCCACGAATTCCTGCTTCGTTACAACGACGTCTTGCTCGGTCACGTCGAACAGGGTCCAAGTCATTCACTGTACGAATAGCACGTGGATACGAACGATCTGTAAAGAAGAATGTCGACTGTCCGAAGCCGTAATCAAACAATGACGTGGCTTGTGTTACTCGGTGCTGATCTGCCATGTTTCGGATAGCAAAAGCCGAACGCTCACGCTGCCAGTTTTCGTTATTGCTGGCAAAAATTCCACCTGGGGTACTCCAAGCGTTGTTATCAAAATCATTGCGACCGTTTCCATCGGCGTTTCCGAGTACACCGGAAAGGTTTGCTGCTCCACATGGAACAATGTTCACGGATACATTAAAGAAATTCATTCCGCTGGTACGACCTTCCCGCGCTGTAACAGATTCTCCCGTTGGCCAATCAAATATATACGACTGTCCTGAGCGACGAATAACTCCACCATTTGGTAGGAAGTAGTTTCCTCCATTCACTTGTACCGGCTGTCCGTTCACACGAAGTGGGTTGTTTGTATTCATGTCCGGGAAATCCTCTGCGTACAAACAAACGCGGTCTCCATTCATATTCATGGCAACGGCTGTATTCAGAGAGAAATCATCCTGTACAGGGCGTTGACGTGTTTGCACCTCGAAACGGTTATCGTCTGCCTTTGTTAGAACAAACTCACCTACTGCTTGGAAAGAAATACGCTCTCCATCATAAGTAACCAAGTGCGGATCACCATACGATCTTGCACGACTCACGGGTCTGCGATTGATCGATGTTGCCTCCAATTCAGAACAAGCAGAAGATTGTACTAGGTTGTTGAACTGTGTCCAAAATTGTTGGTCACGACCTGTACCGCTGTTGTCTTCCGCTACTTCTAAAAGTTCATTTCTCGTTTCTGCAGGCACAAGTGACATCACATCCATTGGAGTGGCGTTCTCCGGAAATGTTCTCACTGGTACTGTAGTTCGATCAATCACTGCAGGCATTGCGTCTGCCAACCAAGCTCCACGAATAGGGTCCCAGCTTTTTAGCGTTGTTTTAACTTTTTGGTAATCCCTTTCAAAACTGTCGCTTCGCTGAGCGTGAAGCGTTGTTGCGAGAAAGAGTGCTGATGTGAAAAGTAATATCTGTCTCATAATTAAATCATTTAAGTCCGCGTAGTAAGGAGCAAATCGCGTGCCAAATCTTAATTTTTTGTTAAAGCCCTGCTTTTACGCCGAATACAGACGTTCAAAAATTAGAACAATCATTCAATCTTTGGTGCCAAAAAAGGTCTAATAATAGCTATCAAAACCAAAAAGACGAAGGATACATTGAGCAGTATTCCGCCTGTTTGAAGTTGTGACCACATATCTATCATGTGCAATACTATGGGAAGTGACATGATGCAGATCACGATGTTCCTCGTGAATGATGTTCCTTTTTGTATTAGGAACGAATACAGGAAGAGTAACAGTGAAAAAAGCACCGCGACGACCAATTGCATTTCGTATTCACCGTACTTGAAGATCACGTAGAAATACCGACCAATGATTACAGCATAAATTGCCAACAGCAACCCATTTATAGGTTTTCTGAGTTTTGAATCCGACTTCAAGACAAGGTCCAATGGAACAAACGTGATTGTGAACATGGCGGCAGTAACCATGAGAACGAACTGCCATGTAATGAAGAAAAACTCTACCATGTAGTACCACGGCGTAATATCATGTGCATACGGAAAAAACCAAGACACCAAGATTGTTGCGAATAGAAGTATCTCGATAACTAGAAAGCGTTTTTGCATAGGAGGAATTTACCCTTTTTTCCATTGTTGTGAAACAAAAAACCCTGACATTTTTCAATATCAGGGTTTTCGTATATCTCGTTGGGATTATCCTCCAAAGTCGTCGAAACGAACATTTTCTGGTGGTACTCCCCATTCGTCACACATAGTGAGAACCGCTTGGTTCATCAATGGTGGTCCACAGAAGTAGAACTCGATATCTTCCGGTGCATCATGCTTCGATAAGTACTGGTCGATTACCGCTTGGTGCACGAATCCTAGGAATCCGTCTCCTTCTTCATCGTGGATGTCTTTCTTTTCTTTCCAGTTATCTTCTTCCAATGGCTCAGAAAGTACCATGTAGAATTTGAAGTTCGGGAAGTCTTTTTCCAAATCGCGGAAGTAGTGGATGTAGAACAACTCTTCTTTTGAACGTCCTCCGTACCAATACGTCACTTTACGATCGGTTTTAATTGTCTTGAACAACTCATACAAGTGCGAACGCATTGGAGCCATTCCCGCACCACCACCGATGTACAACATTTCTGCGTCTGAGTGGTTGATGAAGAATTCTCCGTAAGGTCCTGAGATAATTGCATCGTCTCCTTCTTTCAAGTTGAAGATGTAAGAAGATGCTACCCCTGGATTTACGTTCATCCAAGTATTACGGTTACGATCCCATGGTGGCGTCGCAACACGTACGTTCAACATAATTCTTCGTCCTTCTGCTGGGTAAGAGGCCATGGAATAAGCGCGAACCACTTCTTCGTCGTTCTTCATTACCAAATCCCAAAGACCGAATTTTTCCCATGCTTTTTGGAACTTGTCCGGCTCACCTGGGTGATCTTGTGGATGCGCCGTAATATCCATGTCTTTGTAGTTCACCACAGTTCTTGGGATTTTAATCTGGATGTATCCTCCAGCTTTGTAATCCATGTCTTCTGGGATCTCTACAATAAACTCTTTAATGAAGGTTGCTACGTTGTAGTTAGAAACTACTTTCGCCGTCCATTCTTTAATACCAAGAACTTCTTCCTCCACGTGGATTTTCATGTCCTCTTTTACCTTTACTTGGCATCCAAGGCGCATTCCTTTTGCGATTTCTTTACGAGAGAAGTGTGGCTCCTCCGTAGGAAGAATGTTTCCTCCTCCTTCCAAAACTTCACAGGTACATTGTACACAAGTACCTCCACCTCCACAGGCAGAAGGCAAGAAGATTCCGTTGCTTCCAAGCGTACTCAAAAGCGTTCCTCCACCATCAACTTCGATTACTTTCTCACCGTTATTGATGTCAATTTTGATCTTTCCAGCCGGAGATAGTTTTGCTTTCACGAAAAGCAACATTGATACAAGTACCAAAATAACTACCAAGAAGGCCGCGATCGTAATTCCAATTGTCATTATATCCATGATATCTTCTTTTTATTCTCCGTTGTTATTAACTCCAACCTCAGGGTTGTTGTTTTCATCAACCAATTCCGTTTGTGCTTTCTTGTCGTCCGCTTTCTTGTCTGTTCCTTCGCTGGTGTATTTGATACCCATGAAACTCATGAATGCGATTCCCATCAAACCAGTGATGATAAACGTAATACCCAATCCACGAAGTGGAGCTGGAACTTTCGAGTAACGGATTTTTTCACGAATGGCTGCGATTGCAACAATGGCGATGAACCATCCAATTCCTGATCCAAGCGAGAACGCTGTTGCATCCAAAATTGTTGAATACTGACGCTCTTGCATGAAGAGTGCACCTCCCAAAATTGAACAATTTACAGCGATAAGCGGAAGGAAGATTCCCAAAGCACCATAAAGTGCCGGAGCGAATTTCTCTACCAACATCTCTACCAACTGTACGATGGATGCTACAACGGCAATAAACATAATGAATGAAAGGAAGCTCAAATCCATGTCAGGATATCCTGCCCAAGCCAAGGCTCCTTCTTTCAATAAGTAGTTTTCCAATAGGTAGTTCACAGGAACTGTCACGAACAATACGAAGATTACCGCGGCTCCTAGACCTACTGCTGTTTTCACCGTTTTGGATACGGCGAGGTACGAACACATTCCCAAGAAATATGCAAAAATCATATTCTCGGAGAAGATCGCTTTTACGAATATATCTAAAGTACTTTCCATTTCTTTTACTCTTTAGTCGGTTTAGTGATCTTCGATCAATGCTTTGTTACGAGAACGCTGCACCCAAATAATAACTCCCACAATGATCAACGCCATTGGAGGCAAAATCATCATGTTGTTGTTCACGTAACCTATTGAGTACAATCCATTTCCTTCAATGTAATCACCAAAGATTGGTTGCCCCCAAAGTGTTCCGGAACCAAATAACTCACGTACAAATGCCACTAGAATCAAAATCCAAGCGTAACCGAATGAGTTTCCAAGTCCGTCCATCAAAGAAGGACCTACTTTGTTACCCATTGCGAAGGCTTCGAAACGTCCCATGATAATACAGTTCGTAATAATCAACCCGACGAATACCGAGAGTTTCTCGGAGACGTCCGGAACGAACGCCGCCAGCATCAGGTCAACGATAATTACCAATGAGGCAACCACCACCAACTGAACAATGATTCGAATTCGAGAAGGAATCAGGTTACGCAACATGGAGATCACCATGTTCCCCAACACCAATACAAACAATACGGATACTGACATCCAGAACGCCTGTTCTACCTGCACTGTAATCGCCAATGCGGAACAAATCCCCAATACCTGAATGGTGATAGGGTTGTTGTCCGTTAGCGGATCCGTAACCAACTTTCTGTTCTTTTTCGAGAACAGTGACTCACGAGGAGCTTTTGTTTTTTCTGCTACTTCACTCATATCCTATTGCTTAAGTGTTTTGAAATATTTGATGTACGGCTTCAATCCGCGGTTCACCATTTCCTCTACTCCTTTCGAAGTAATGGTACCTCCCGTGATTCCGTCCACTTTTACGGGTTCTTTCGCTCCTGAGTTGTCTTTTACAATCTCGAAAGTGACAGGGTTCCCTTCTTCATCTGTGATTTGCTCACCGATCCAACGATCGATAAAGAATCCTTGTTTGATTTCTGCACCCAATCCAGGAGTTTCAGTCTTGTGATCGAAGGTTGCTCCTTTTATGGTACGCATATCTTCATCCAAACAAATGTTTCCCCAAACCGGTCCCCAAAGACCTTTACCAACTACCGGAATTACATATGCCTTCTTTCCGTCTTTATCTTCTGCAACGAAAAGAGGAAAATGCTTATCCTTTTCTTTTAGTTCTTTGTCTCTGTATTCTTTCTTGATATCAACATCTAGAATTGCTTCACCAGTAATATTGTCTTTGTGAATATTTCCATTCATATCCAATACAACTGCGTTCTCAAGATTCACCATCTCCTCGAACTTTGCAGTGGCATTCTTACGAGTCACCTTTTCTGCTTGTTTCTTTGGAAGAATGGCTTTCACGATATCCATTTTCTTCTTCACCGCCTCGTTCTTTTCTTGGAACGGTTTGGTCGCCATGGCAACACTTGCCAAAATCGCACCTACAACTACAACCAATGCAATTGCAAATCCGAAAGTATATCCGTTACTATCTTTATTTACTGCCATGACTTATGCTGTTTTTAATCGTTTCATTCGGCGTTTAACATTCGCCTGAATTACGTAGTGATCAATAATTGGCGCCATTACGTTCATGAATAGAATTGCCAACATTACCCCTTCTGGATAGGCTGGGTTCAATACACGTATAAGTATGGCGATGACTCCTCCGAAGAATCCGTAAATCAGTTTACCGACGCCAGTTTGCGCGGCAGTTACTGGATCGGTTGCCATGAACACGGCTCCAAAGGCAAATCCTCCGATGAGTAAGTGATATTCAGCTGCCAAATCGAAGTAAGGGTTACCTCCAACAGCATTCAATACAACTCCCATTAACCATCCTCCTGCAAAGAAAGAAGCCATAATGCGAAGTGATCCAACACCTGTAAACAACAACAATGCTGCTCCGATAAGAATAGCGATTACGGATGTTTCTCCTATTGAACCTGGAATCATACCGATAAATGCATCCATCTGAGAGTACGTTGATTCAAATGCGGACACCGCTGCATCGCTCGTAACTTCCGTTCCGGCGACAGTCATCTTGTCGGACATAAAGGACGCTGCATCTCCCAGTGCTGTGGCTCCTGAGAAACCGTCCATTTGCTGAGCAACTGCATCGCTTTTCTCTGCCAATGCTTGCTTGTCTTCCAATCCGCTCATCCAAACTTTGTCTCCCGACATGGAAGTTGGATAGGCGAAGAACAAGAACGCACGCGCTGTTAAGGCGATGTTCAGAATGTTCATACCTGTACCACCGAAGATTTCCTTTCCGATAACTACAGCAAATGCCGTAGCAACACCCACCATCCACAACGGAACATCCGCAGGCATAATTAAAGGAATTAACATCCCTGATACGAGGAATCCTTCGTGCAGACCGTGTCCAGCTCGCATAGCGAAGATGAACTCCATTCCCAAACCTACACCATAGGATACGACGATCATTGGTAGAACGATCATTAGTCCACGGAAGATTTTCTCTCCTTGATCTGCCCAAAATGGAAGATCGCGATTTCCTAACTCAACGGCTAAATCCCAGTGACCTGCATTGTAAATACCAAACAAAAGGGCAGGAATCAATGCGATAATCACGGTCATCATGGTTCGCTTCAAGTCTACCCCGTCACGAATATGAGCACCACGTTTCGTCGTATGATTTGGCGTAAATGCAAACGTCGATAGCGTCTCGTATAGTGGATACCACTTTTCAAGCTTGCCGCCTTTGGCAAACTTTGGAGCGTTTTTCTTAACTATTTTTTCTAAAAATTTCACTGTAACTGATTTTTAGTTTACATGCATTCTTCCTGGATCAAATCCAATCCGTTGCGGATTTTATCTTGGATATTGATTTTCGTTGTACAAACGTACTCACAAAGCGCAAAATCTTCTGGTGCTACTTCGTAGATACCTAGCGCCTCCATGTTATCAATATCATCTGTAATTGCGGCTTTCACCAATTGCATTGGATAAATATCGAATGGGAATACTTTTTCCAATTCTCCAGTTACTACAAATGCGCGTTCTTCTCCGTTCAAGTTGGTATCCAAACGGAACTTTTTGTTTCCAGTTAGGAATGTTGGGAACAATCGAGAATTTGAGAATTTGTCAAACCCAGGTCCGAGCCATCCTTTCGTCAAAATGAACTTGTATTCGTCTCCTTCAGGGATTACTGTGATTTGATTATCATAGAATCCGAGGAATCCGTCTGCTTCGATTTTTTCACCTGTCAAAACGTTTCCGCTAATAACACGAACATTATCTGAGGTGATTCGATCTTTCAAGATATCTGCAACGTTGGTTCCGATGATTACATCCATGTAGTTTGGATCTTTCACTTCGGATCCAGTCAAAGCGATGGTTCTTTTCGGAATAAATTTCCCGGAAAGGAAGTAACGACCGATGATTGCAACATCTTGTGCGTTCACAACCCAAACAAACTCTCCTTTGTTAATCGGATCGATGTGGTGAATTTGTGTCCCCACGTTACCCGCTGGGTGTTTCCCACTAATCTTATTGATTTGTGCACCTTTTGCCTCTGTAAACGTCGCATCAGCAGGCATTTTTCCGTTCAACGTTAAGTGAACTTTACCTTCGGTAAGTTTTGCTAATGCATCCAAACCAGCCTGGAACTCCTTGTTCTTTCCGTGCAACACGAAATCGAAGTCCGGCGCCAATGGAGCGCTATCAAATGCCGAAATAAATATTGCCTTTGGAGTTTGATTGGGATCTGCAACTACGTCGATTGGACGTTGTTTTACGAAAGGCCACAAACCTGCCGACAACATTGTTTCTTTTACTTGCTCACCAGACATTCCAGCAACATCAATTGCTGAACCTCCGTCGAAGTCTTGCGTTTCCGCAACATCAATTTGTACTTCCATAATTCGACGTTTTGCACCACGAACAATGGCTTTTAACGTTCCGTTAACGGGAGATACATACTTGATTACTTCTTCGTATTTGTCTTGGAAGATTGGTTGCCCGGCAGTCACTGCCTCACCTTCTTTTACGAGCATCTTTGGGGTCAAACCATGAAAATCTGTTGGTTTGATGGAAACCACCTTGGGCATTGGAACATCTGTTTTCACCTTGTTCGCAACACCTACAAGCCTGATATCCAAGCCCTTTCTAAGCTTTACTGTTTTAGACATGCATTAAAGCGTTTAATAAATACCGTCGCAAAAATATAAAATTGTCCACGAATTGGTTCTTTTGACACATATCACGATTGCTTATAAATACAATTTAGAATCATTATAAATAACGTTTTTTAACATCCATTCTACCCCATTTATTCGTCTTTACTACGACGGGCTTAATTTATTCTTAATTTTAATCTCTATTGAAGTAAAGATTTTCTTCACATGAGCACACTAATTACATCGGGTATTCAAATTTCTGTTTCTACGGAATATCGTTCGGATTTGTCTGATGTAACTTCATCTGAATTCTTCTTTAATTACCACATTGAAATTCAAAACATGAATTCGTTCGATGTTCAATTGATTTCAAGAGATTGGTACATTTTTGACTCACTCAGCGAGGCACGCTATGTTTCAGGAGCTGGAGTTATTGGGGAGCAACCGGTATTAAAGCAAGATGAGACATTTCGCTACACTAGTGGATGTGATTTGAATTCAGAAATGGGAATGATGAAAGGGTTCTACACGTTTAAGAATCTTACGGATGGATCGCTTTTCGAAGTATTTGTTCCGACTTTCCTCTTGGAGTACACCAACAAACTTAACTAAAGCGTTTCCGCTCAAGGAATATGAAAAGTGCGACCAATGCTACCACAGCGCAGAGGATAAAAAGTGCACCACTACCACCTTTCTTTTCTTGAATATTGATTCCCGACGCGACTTCCTTTGCTGTAAAATCAAGATCAATTCCATTTGGTAACTCTTCCCTTGCATTGGTTCTCGCCTCAATGATTTCCTCTACTTCTTTCATTCGACGCACGTACACGGACTTCAGAACAGCATTGTCTCTTTTGTCGTAAATAGCAATCAATTCGACCAAAAAATCTTTCAAGTCGGCCCACATCTTGTGCTTTTCAGCCAGTTTACGTCCTATTTCGTAGTGCTCTACTCCCCGTTGTAAACTGTCACGCTCGGTGTAAAAGAACCCAAGATTATAGTAGGCTTCCAAAATTGGACGCACCGCCTTTAGCTCTAATCGAAGTTCTAAGGATTTTTCAAAGAAGTAAAGGGATGAGTCATAATCTTCCTTCATAAACTTTCGAATTCCTTCATTGGCATAACTGTGCGCGAGATGACTTTTGGAGTTGGAACGCTTGCTGTAATAGATACTTTGACCGTAGTACTCTTGTGACAGCCCTATATTTTTTCGATCTCCTTCAATCTGCGCCATCAATGCATACACGTCAGCGGCGGCCTCGTACTTTTCATTTTCAACAGAAGCCAGTTTGTATTGATGCAAAATGGTCATCGCTGTGGTTGTATCTCCTAATTGCAAGTATGTTCTACCCAACCCTAGCTTTGCGTTGAAAGCTGCCGTGGCATCATTCGATTGCTCTCCCATTCGCAAAGACAAGTTGTACATCTCCTTGGCCTTTTTGTAGGCCCCTTCTCGCAAATGAGCATGTCCCATTGCATTGCAAATTTCAGAAACGATGACGTAATCTTCTTTCTTTTCGAAATAGTCTTTGGCAATTGTTAGATATTCCAGCCCTTGCTTTTGATTCCCGGCTTTACAGAGGTAGCTCCCCAACATTCTTGTACCAACGGCTCTAGCAAAATCGTGCTTGTGTTCAGAAGCATCCAGCAATAAATCAATTGCGGCAATCTTCAAGGAATCTAGGTTGAAACGAACGTAATAGTGCAACAGTTCCATCCCCATCTCTGACTTGATGTTTAAATCACGTTGATCTTGAAACTTCTTGTACGCATCTTGACTGTAGATAGCGCTAGACACACATAAACAAATGATCAAGAGTGAGATATGTCGATAGAAGCGTTTCATAAAGATCAGTGTAAGACCGGTCGTTGCAAGGATAAACAACAATAGTTACTTTTGCAACAAAAAACAAGATATGTCAAATGCACTTTTTCAGGTACCTGTAGCTGTAAACGAGCCAGTTCGCGCTTACAAACCAGGAACCGAAGATCATACCAACTTAATCGCGAAGTACCGTGAAATGTACAACCAAGCTCCAATTGAAGTTCCACTTTACATTGGTGATGAACATGTGAGTACGTCAACCAAGAAGGCCATGACTCCTCCGCATGATCATCAAAAAGTTTTGGGACATTACAATGTTGGTGATGCATCTCACGTAGAAGCTGCTATTGACGCTGCAATGAATGCTCGCGAGGCGTGGGCCAACCTTCCATGGGAACAACGTGCCTCTGTATTTCTTCGCGCGGCAGATCTTTTGGCTGGACCTTATAGAGATAAGATGAACGCTGCAACGATGTTGGGACAATCCAAGAATGTTTTCCAAGCGGAGATTGATGCTGCCTGTGAGTTGATCGATTTTTTCAAGTTCAACGTGCAGTACATGACGCAAATTTATAAGGATCAACCTGAGTCTCTTCCTGGAATGTGGAACCGATTGGAATACCGTCCGTTAGAGGGATTTGTATTTGCAATCACCCCGTTCAACTTTACATCTATCTGTGCCAACTTGTGTGCAGCTCCAGCAATGATGGGGAACGTGGTTGTTTGGAAGCCGGCAGAATCTCAAATGTATTCAGCGCAAGTAATTATGGAACTGTTTGAAGAAGCAGGTGTACCGAAAGGGGTTATCAACATGATTTCTGTAGATGGACCTGTGGCGGGAGAAGTAGTATTCAACCATAAAGATTTTGCCGGACTACACTTTACTGGATCAACAGCAGTTTTCCGTCATTTGTGGAAAGAAATCGGAAACAACATTGAAAAATACCGTAGCTATCCAAGAATAGTTGGGGAAACTGGTGGAAAGGATTTCATCATGGTACACAAGTCGTCTGACGCAGCTCAAGTTGCTACCGCAATGACACGTGGAGCCTTCGAATTCCAAGGACAAAAATGTTCTGCTGCATCTCGTGCTTACATCCCGCACAACCTTTGGGACGATGTAAAGAAAATTGTTGTAGAACAAGTAAGTTCGTTCAAAATGGGATCGCCTGAGGATTCTTCAAACTTCATCAACGCAGTGATTGACGAGCGTGCCTTTGATAAAATTGCTGGATACATTGATTACATCAAGGAGCAAGATGATGCTGAGATCATCGTTGGTGGAAACTACGATAAATCGAAAGGATATTTCATTGAGCCAACGGTTGTGGTAACATCAAATCCAAAGTTCCGCACCATGTGTGAAGAAATATTTGGACCTGTTTTGACAGTCTATGTATACGATGCTAACGATTACGAAGCAACTTTAGACTTGGTGGATGAGACATCCGATTACGCATTGACAGGGTCAATCATTTCACACGATCGTTACGCTATCAACCTGGCGATGAAGAAACTTGAGAATGCTGCTGGTAACTTCTACATCAACGACAAACCAACAGGTGCCGTTGTGGGACAACAACCATTTGGTGGAGCCCGTGGATCAGGAACAAATGATAAAGCAGGAGCGCCAATGAACTTGTTGCGTTGGGTTTCTGCGAGAACGATTAAAGAAACCTTCGTTCCTGCTTCTGATTATCGTTATCCGTTCCTTGGCTAGATTAAAGAAGAAAAGACAAAAGATAAAAGACGCTTGACGGCCGGACTGCTTGACGGCTAGATTCTAGATAGTTTGTCTTTAAAAATACGAAGCTGATCATCGTTTTTATAATGGTGATCAGCTTTTTTTATTGGGCTTATTGGGAAACTCGGCTCTTCGGAGGTATTTTTGTTATCATACTAAATACATGGCCACTTCTTGCAAAGTGCAAATCACTTCACTTGAAAGTGATGACATAATCCTCGATCAATAAGAATGGGAAGTTTTACAAAAGTCTACCAGCAGAAATACAATCCGGAGCGAACATTGACACTCACATGGGATGTCGGCTACACGAATGTGGTGCTTCTAGACAACGGCAGAGTGGTTGCTGAATGGGTAAAACCGGGAAGGTTCCAACGCGGCGTGACTTTCGAAGATGAACAATTGGGCACCGTTCAATTAAAATTTACAGATACGCGCCCACTTCAATTGGAACTGCGTGTTAAACGAAAGAAGTATGTCCCGCTGAAAAAAGGGAAACAGGAGTTTAGCGTGTTTGGATCGAAGTTCATTTTTTGGCTGATGTTCATCATGACCGTATTTTATGCGCTCTATACTTTCTACATGTTTCAAGATTTGTACAGCGCCGTACCTGAAATGTTAACAATTCTCACATCTATTTTTGTTGGAGTTTCACTAATCTACTTGTTTACAGCTCTCATGTTGGTATTTAAAAAATACTGGGCTTTCTTTATTGGACTTGGGTACTTTGCGCTTTCAACCATCCTATATACATATATTTCATTCATTGAATCTGATTATGTTTTTCTAGTGATATGCTTCATTCGCCTCGGCATGTTGGTATATCTTATCTTTCAAATCAAAACCATTTTGTTCGCCATTCGAAGCAAAAGAAACAATCCTCATGAGGAAAGTTCTGTGTTAGATTCTGAATTATAAGCCACTATAATTAGTTATAAAGGCGGGAGAAGAAAATCAAGAATCTGAAATTTTGGATGAGCAGCTTTAGTTTCCGAGTTCAAAAGTCATCCCCATATATTGCGCCAACGTTTCAAAGTCTTTGGCGTTTTCGGAAATGGTCCAAGACTTAATTGTGACGAAGGTATTTTTGATTTTGTAGTAGCGGAAATAGAAGGTCTTTCTCTTAGGAAAACCATACTCGAAGCCGTGAATGGTTTGTTTTAAGCACGATTTCTTATTTACACTGGTAGATTGTACTGGATTTACCTCTGCCTTTTTCGGTCCAGCGATAATTTTATCTGCTTCTTTCTTTGCCAGCCATTTTAATTGAGCACTTGTTTCCCTGGGGAAGTCATTGTCGTTTTTAAAGTACGAGGCTGGAACCGCAGTTATGTTGATGTGATATTCCTTTGGAAGAAACTCAGCATCAAACAAAGTGAAACCGGAAACCTCGTTCCAAGACATCGACTTCAGGAGTTGTAAACGAAAGCCGTCGCCTTTGAACTCACGAAACTTCGATGTATCTACCTTCGGGAGCTGTTCGCTAGTAGCATCATCAGCCTTCTTCGTTTCACTGCTAGAGCAAGCGGCAACAGTTAAAGAAATCAACAATAAAAAACAAACAGATTTTAGCGCAGACATTTGAAATAGTCAAAAGGTTCCAGACACTCATTGCATTGATAATGCGCTTTACAAGCCGTACTTCCGAATTGACTTACAAGCCGCGTGTCTTTCGAATTACACTTTGGACAAGGAACTACAATTGGATCCGCGAAAAGAACACTTTTGTCCGGCTCGTTTTCCGGTGGTGCGATTCCGTACTCCTTCAACTTTCGCTTCCCATTTTCCGAGAGCCAGTCAGTAGTCCAAGCAGGTGCCAAAACTAACTCTACGGTAACATTTTCAATACCCTTCTCGTTCAGCTTTTCCACAATATCATCTTCGATACGCTTCATTGCTGGACAACCGCTGTAGGTAGGAGTGATTGTCACTTTGCAGGCATCGCCGTTCAATTCAACATCTCGGACAACGCCTAAATCAACTACAGTCAACACGGGAACTTCAGGGTCGAAAACCTCTTCCAAATACCCCCATATTTCTTCTGTAGTCACTACCATTCCATGTTTGGATAAGCGCGTTGCATGTATTGTAATTCGGCAAGAATGTACCCCAAATGCTCAGTGTGCAAGCCTTTGCGTCCACCTTCTTGTTTCCAGTTGTTGTCGGGCGTTTCTAACGTCGCTTCTTTTAGAACCGAATAGACAATTTCCTCCCAATCTGCGCGGAGTGTCTCCATATTTGGTAAAACGCCTGCCTCTTTCAATGTGGCATCCACCTCATCTTCGTAGAAAATTTCAGCGGCATACTTCCACAAATCGTTTAGAGCTTCCTGAATTCGTTCGTGCGATTCTTCCGTTCCATCTCCCAAACGAATGACCCATTCAGAAGAATGTTTCAAATGGTACTTGGTTTCTTTTAAAGATTTCGCTGCAATTGCTGCAATGGTCTCATCAGAAGAATGAACCAGTCGTTCGAAAAGAGGCTTTCGATAGGCATCAAATAAAAACTGGCGCATGATAGTCACTCCGAAATCGCCATTTGGACGTTCTACTAAGAGTAAATTGCGGTAGTCTTTGTCAAATCGTAGGAATGCCAAATCATCTTCCGAGCGTCCTTTACCCTCAACTTTTCCGGCGTAGTCTAAAAAGGATGTCGCCTGACCAATCAAATCCAAGGAAAGGTTCGTTAATGCGATATCTTCCTCTAAAATAGGTCCGTGACCACACCATTCCGAAAGACGATGCCCTAGAATCAAACTATCATCTCCCAAACGGAGCAAATATTCAAATAATGCTTTTTCCATGAAGTTGATGATTACATGTGTTCAATACCATCCGGTACATCATAGAATGTTGGATGACGGTACACCTTGCTATTTGCTGGTTCGTACAATGAATCGGCTTCGTTCGGGTCGGAGGCAAATACATTCGCAGAAGCCACTACCCAAATACTGATTCCTTCAGATCGACGCGTGTAAACATCTCGCGCATTTTCGATTGCCATTTGTTCATCGGCAGCGCGCAGGCTTCCCACGTGTTTGTGACTCAGTCCTTGCTTACTTCTGATAAAAACCTCCCACAGAGGCCATTCTTTTTTTGACATACTATTTTTTAGTTAGAAGTGAGAAGTGAATGGTGAGGAGACATTTACTCTTTTCACATCTCACTTTTGAGACTTATCACTAAGAGGCCTTTTTGGCCAATCTTGCTTTTCGTTTTTCTGCGTAAGCATTTGCTGCTTCTCGAACCCACATTCCATCTTCTTTGGCTTTGCGGCGGGCATCAATTCGATCTTTGTTACAAGGTCCGTTTCCTTGCACCACTTGCCAAAATTCGTCCCAGTTAATTTCACCAAAATCGTAGTGTCCCGTTTCTTCGTTCCACTTCAAGTCCGGATCAGGAATTTCCAATCCAATCATTTCGGCTTGCGGTACGGTGATGTCTACAAACTGCTGACGTAGCTCGTCGTTGGTGTGCCTCTTAATTTTCCAATCCATGGATTGCTGGGTGTGCTTTGAATCCGCATCATTTGGACCAAACATCATCAATGCTGGCCACCAAAATCTATTCAATGCATCTTGCGCCATGGCTTTTTGCTCGGGTGTTCCAGAAGCCAATTTCATCATGATTTCAAACCCTTGGCGCTGGTGGAATGATTCTTCCTTACAAACACGAACCATTGCTCGTGCATAAGGACCGTAAGAACAACGGCACAATGGCACTTGGTTCATAATTGCGGCCCCATCTACCAACCAACCTACGGCACCCATATCGGCCCAAGTTAATGTTGGATAATTAAAAATGGAAGAATATTTTGCCTTCCCTGAGTGCAGATCATCAATCGTTTCCTCTCGATCTGCCCCAAGCGTTTCTACGGCACTATATAAATACAACCCGTGCCCTGCTTCATCTTGCACCTTCGCCAACAAAACGGCTTTTCGACGCAAGTTAGGTGCACGTGTAATCCAGTTTCCTTCTGGTAACATTCCAACAACTTCAGAATGCGCATGTTGAGAAATTTGTCGGATCAACGTTTGTCTGTAGTCATCCGGCATCCAATCCTTCGGCTCGATTTTGATATCGTTGTCGATTTTTTCCTGAAACCTGCGTTTCAATTCGTCGATATTCAATTCTTTCATACTGCTCATAATTTCTATAACAAATGTACGAAATTCAGTGCATTTTTAGAAGTTTGAAATTCAAATCCTAACGTTTTCTTGTCCAAGTGTGAATCCCCCTTTCGAATCTTCCTCTTGCAGAAAAATGAGTACTTTTGCCCGAAAAAGAGACTTATCATTTCATGAAACCAACGTTCCATTCTTTATCGATTCGAGAAATTACCCGCGAAACGGAAGATGCTGTTTCTATCGCGTTTGATGTTCCTGAATCTCTGCAAGATCAATTTCACTATTTGCCTGGTCAATATTTAACGTTGCGATCAGATATCAACGGTGAAGATGTGCGTCGTTCCTACTCTCTGTGCTCTGCTCCTTATGAAAATGAATGGCGCGTAGCGATCAAAGAAGTTCCGAACGGACGTTTTTCCACCTTTGCCAACCGTGAATTGAAGGAAGGAATGCAGTTGGATGTTATGACTCCGGCCGGTGGTTTTGTCTTGAAAACAGATCCTTCCGCCGAAAAACACTATGTACTCTTTGCTGCTGGTAGTGGCATCACCCCTATTTTGTCCATTGCGAAAACAGCACTTAAAGAAGAGCCAAATAGCACCGTTTCTTTGTTTTACGGCAACAAAGGATTCGCCTCTATTATTTTTAGAGAAGAAATTGAGGCTCTAAAAAACGTGTACATGGATCGTCTTCGTTTGGTACATATTCTTTCACGAGAAAGTTTGGGCAACAAGCTGCAAAAGGGACGAATTGATGCCGAAAAAGTGGATAAGTTGTATACCGCATTTCTACAGGGAATTGACATCGACGCAGTCTATGTTTGTGGACCTGAACAAATGATCTTGGATGTAAAGGATCGCATGATTGCCAATGGTGTTGCTGCTGAAAACGTACACTTCGAGTTGTTTACCTCTCCATCGGCGAACAAGCAACCGATCGAAAAACCGACAAACGCACCGAAAGTAGAATCGAACGTTACCATCATTATTGATGACGAACACATCGGATTGAACTTATCATCTAACGGGCAAAATATTTTGGATGCCGGTCACGAAGCTGGAGCCGATCTACCTTTCGCATGTAAAGGAGGCGTTTGCTGCACATGCAAAGCGAAAATCATCGAAGGTTCTGCTACCATGGATGTAAATTATGCGCTAGAACCTGACGAGGTGGACGCCGGATACATTCTTACATGTCAGGCCCACCCTACAAGTGACAAACTAATTGTTTCATTTGACGACTAAATTTTATGGGATTATTTAAAAGCCTTCGCGGTAAATCAAGTAATAAAGCACCAAGAGGATTCAACTTTACGAAGATTCAAGCAATCGAAAGATTGTCCAGTGATACAGTAAAAGTTATTTTCGACTTATTTGTCGACTTTACACCCGGACAGTATATTAATGTTTCAATTCCAGTGAATGGAAAAGAAGAAAGACGCTCCTATTCCATTTGCAGTGGAGAAAATGAACCGCTCGCAATTGCTATAAAGGAAGTGGAAGACGGAACTGTTTCCAAATGGTTCAATCAAACGGCGAACGCTGAAATGGAAATAGCCATTTCATCTCCTGAAGGAAACTTCACCAAGCCAAACGAAGCAAAAAATATTGTTGCCATTGCCGCAGGAAGTGGTATCACCCCAATAATGTCCCTTTCGAAACAAGTGGAAGCGGAAGGTGGTAATGTGCGTTTGTTTTTTGGAAACAGAACCGAAAAGGACATCATCTTCAAAAGTGAGATTGATGCGTTAGAAAATACAAGTCCCGTTTATTTCCTAAGTCGAGAGGAAAAAGAAGGCTATGAAAAAGGACGAATTACCAAACAAGTTCTTATTGACGAGCTCAAAAAAGACTTGAGTCTACTTCGTTCTGATGGCTTCTTTCTTTGCGGTCCGGAGGAAATGATTGTTGCGGCAAATGAAGCATTGGACATGTTTGGCGTTGCCAAAGAAAAAATTCACTTTGAATTATTCACCACGCCTGTTTTAATGAAGTCGGAAGAAACTACTGTAGTAGCGGATTTCAAAGGTACCAGTCAAGTCACGGCCATTTTAGATGCCGATGAAGAGACCTTCGAATTGGACAGTTCAAAAACATTATTGGAAGGCGCTTTAGATCAAGGTGTTGATGCTCCGTACTCTTGTCGTGGTGGCGTATGTAGTACATGTAAGGCGAAAATCACTGAAGGATCAGCATCGATGAAAATCAATTACTCTCTTACCGATCAAGAAGTGGAAGAAGGATTTGTTTTGACCTGTCAAGCGCATCCAACATCTGAAAAACTAACATTCAACTACGATGAAGCCTAGAACGATTGTCATCACGGGCGCTAGTCGTGGTATTGGCAAAGAGTTGGTGCATCAACTCGCCGAGTATTCAGGGCATCGTATTTTGGCTTTATCACGCAACGTTGACAGAATGGAGACTGAGTTTGAAGACCTTGAAAACGTCTCTTGCCATGCCTTTGACCTTAGTCGCGATGATGTAAAGGAACAGACAGAAAAAATCCTCTCCACTGTAAAAACCGTTGATATCCTCATCAACAATGCTGGATATTTGGTGAACAAACCTTTTTCTGAAATCACTCATAATGACTTCATTACGAGTTATAAAATCAACGTAACTGGTGTAATGGAAACAGTGCAAGGCGCACTTCCAAAAATGAACGATGCTCATATTGTGAACATTAGTTCAGTGGGCGGCTATCAAGGAAGTGTCAAATTTCCTGGGCTCACTGCCTACTCGACATCAAAAGCGGCACTTTGTAGTTTCACAGAATTGTTTGCGGAAGAATTTAAAGAATCAGATATCGCTATGAATTGTTTGTGTCTCGGTGCAGCGCAAACAGAAATGTTAGAAGCTGCTTTTCCAGGGTATCAAGCCCCGGTAAGTGCTGCGGAAATGGCAGAATTTATTGCAGATTTCTCATTAAACGCTAAAAAATGGATGCGCGGTAAAATAATACCGGTTTCTCTAAGCACTCCATAATAAGTTAAACGCTAAAACGTTTAGTACTTAAAATCTCCTTATGTCTCACCCTAAATTCTCCTTATGTTTTTCTAAAAATGACTACGTACTACTACGTAAGTAGCAATACGTAATTCGTCGATATAATTTTGACATTCGTCGAAGTTTTATTTAATTTGATCTATTAAAAGTTACTAACCAGCACGATTAGCCGCAGTCAATTGCACTTCTAAATCGTTAAACAAGCATCCGTTTTTTAATGCATGATTGTTTCACGAGTTAAGCGATACAACACTGTTTCTGAAAGTGCTCTAATACGCTTAATATGTTTACAACTAAACGTACGTTTTTCGTCGTGTTTGTTGTTACGACCCTAATTTCATTCTCGTCGTACAGCCTTCACTACACAACAACAGGCTCCGGAAGCTGGTCCGAGCCAACAATTTGGTCGCTTGATGGCGGCACAACCAGTTGCTTCTGTGTTCCTCCCAATAATCTCAGCGGAGACACCATTACAATTAATCACGACATTTCGGCAACGAGCAATCTGACCATCAGCAACAACGCTCTATTCAATGTAAATGCATCAGGAAGCCTCGATGCAACGGGACGTCGATTGACCATCACAGGTGGTGCCGAAGTCAATCTTTTTGGTGATTGTACCTTTTCACGATTCATCAACGGTACTGCTGCAGGAACAAGTGGTGGTACGCTGAATATTTACGGAGCAATTATTCACCTTGCTGGTCCAATTGACGCCAACGCTGGTGTAATCAATATTTCCGGGTATATGTATCAAACTTCCGGAAACATTGATATTGGTGCTAATGGAACCATCAATTTTGTAACTGGCGGAAAGTTTGAATCCTTCAACGGAAACATTAACAACGAAGGAATCTTATCTATTTGTTCCGATTGCTGCATGCAGTCATCAGGAAACTGGACAAATGAAGCCACAGGAACTGTTTCAGGAACAGGTTCTGCAGTTACAACCACCGGTAACATGAATAATTTCGGGTCATTTTCTCCGAGCATTACTTGGTGTTCGGTAGGGTTTGATACGGGAATGCCATCACCTGAAGATTGTACAACATCCAACACAACATGTGCTTATGTTTCGTTGCCAGTTGAGCTCTCTGATTTCTATGGAACTGCCATGGAGAAACATAACTTGCTCGCTTGGGTAACGCAAACTGAAAAAGATTGTGAATCGTTCCTAGTTACAAAGTCAGAAGACGGGTACCTGTGGGAAACAATTGGAACGGTGAATTGTGTTGGAAATAGCACCAGCGCCAATTATTACGAGTTCCGCGATATCCATGTAACAGGGGGAATATCTTACTATCGTTTGCAACAAATCGATATGGATGGAACAGTGCATTACTCCCAGCCTATCAGCATTTCGAATAAATCGTCTCAAAAACTAATGACCTACCCCAATCCGATTTCATCAGGCGATCAGGTATTTATCGCTGGTATCGAAGGTGCGGGTACTTTGAATATTCGCAATGCAGCAGGACATCTTGTTCGTTCAGAAGAAATCTCTTTGTCGACAGGAGAGTCCGCTTTTATCAACTCGGAAAATTTCTCATCAGGCTTGTATATCGTTGAATTCAACGACGGTGACCACCTGAAAACAACGAAGTTTATCATACGTTAAACCTACAATTACAACGGCGAAAGGGAGAGTTTTTTCATAGACTCTCCTTTTTTATTGAAAAAGGATGTTACTTTCACCAAGAACAACATTCTATTAGAAAACGAAAGCACCTTTTGGGAAGAACGAAGGAAATAGCCAAACTCTCTGAATCGCAGATTATCGCGCTTGCTAAGAAAAAGAAGCGATACTTTGGGGTTTTGTATGATCGCTATTTCGATCAAATTTTCCGATTTGTGTTCAAAAGATTAAGCGGTAACGAAGAAGTCGCTGGTGATATAACACAGCAAACTTTCATGAAGGCCATGGCGAATTTGGAGAAATATGAAGATCGTGGATTGCCCTTCAGCAGTTGGTTGTATAGAATCGCACAGAACGAAGTTTCCATGTTTTTCCGTCAGCAGAAAAAGAGTTACTCTGTTTCTATTGATGAGGGACGATTGATGGACGTGGCGGGTGAGGCCAACCTTTCCAACCACATGAGTATGGACGATCAGGAGCGATTGATCGAAGCCATTAATGGACTAAAACAAGAGCATCAAGATTTGTTGGAACTTCGCTTCTTTCAGGAAATGAGTTTTAAAGAAATCGCTGAAATTTACGATATTACGGAAGCAAACGCTAAAATGCGCACCTACCGCATTCTCGAGAAAATCGGTAAAATGTGGGAAGATAAATCATGAGAAAATTTGTCATAAATAAAGAGCAGAAGAAATTGACGCCATCTGAAGAACAGATCAAGCGACAGAAGGACTTTGCGCGTTTGCATCATGATTATGAGAAAATCGTCAAACGCGGCAAAAAGCCATTGTACCGGGATCCAAAGATGTTCCTTCTTTTGTTGATCATCGGGTTGCTGTTCTTATTGATGTTTTTGGAGTCTTAGAGAAAAATCAAGCGCTTGTTCTAAGGTATCTTCTTTGGCGTTATTGTTAACGTATTCGTACTTCTAATCGCATCATCACTTGCTCGAAACTTGCAAGAATACTTTACCCCCCGATCTTCGGATGACTTAGCGTAACCAGCTTTCATATCATTTAAGTACTTCAAATCTGTACTACACTTCTCACGGTAATTTGTAGTCTTTCCTTCTTCATCGAATCGCATACAGATCAAACAATACTCTTCCGCTGGCTTCGATGCCTCTGAGCTTTCTCCTTCTGAGCTACTTCCCTGTTTTTGAATTGATGCAGGTAACTTGACATCCAGCGTTGCGAGCGACTCTATAGGATTGACAATTTTCACCCTCGGTGTCTCCGCCGTGGTATCCTCAAAAGGCGTTACATTGATATCAGCATAAGCGATTAGCTCGGACTCTGCCACATCCAAGGACTCGTTGATGCGTTCTCTTCTGTGTGTGATAATCATTTTTATTTTACTATTGCTTACTCTATTCTCAGGCATCACGTTGAAAAAGCCATATTGATCAGTTGATGTTTGCGTGCGCAATTGTGGCAATACAACCGAAGCATTCTCAAGGGGTGTTCCGTCCATGTAGATATTACCGCGGTACTGAATTTGCGGTGCGACTTGTCCTTTCTTTAAGTCAATAGACACCACTCCGTTGAGTTCCTTTGAAGCGATATAAACTACCGTATCAATGCCGTTCTCCTCACTTTGACAGAACAAACTCAATGTCTTTGGAAGTTCAGTTTCAGTAAGTGTAAGGGTGAATTTCCCCACCTTATTCGAGTGTCCCAATTGATCTGTTTCCCGAACGAAAACATCTACATCCCCAGCTGGTTTTCCTGAAATCGTTACCAACCCTCGTAATGTGGCATTTTCACTGCAAAGTGAGGAATCCAGTGGTGTACTCGGAGAAAAGAAATACACCATGACCAACACGGCGATTGCACCCGAGGCACTAACAACCCCTTTATAATTTATAGAAATCGCACCGGGAATCATTACCGCAAAAGCACCCGCGGCGAGCGCCATAACGATCTTGAAAATTTGATTCTGAAACTCTGTTGGACATTCAACAGTAAAAGCGATAATAAGAAGAGTAATCACAAACAGAACACCTACGATGCCCGCGATAATAAATTGTTTACCAATATTGAATTTCATTTTTCAGTGTTTTGATCTTCAGCATCTACCACTCGAACAGCACGAAAAACGTCACGGTAACAAAAATTGAAATTTTCAGCGTTTCATAGCGGCGAGAAACCAAGCCAAATTGCGAAAAAAGAATGACTTATCATAATTACGGTGGAACAATGCTCAAACTCAGTTCCCTTGACCGTTTGCTTCGCCTACCCATTTTTCGTATTTTCATCTGAAATTCATGCGTTTGAAGCTAATTGGATGTATTGTAACACTACTTATCTGCACTTTCTACGGAAGTGCTCAAGATATCCATTGGTCTCAATTTAACGACAATCCAATTTTTCAAAACCCAGCGAGCGCAGGGCATTTCCGAGGAGATGTGCGCTTTATTGGGAATTATCGCGATCAATGGCGCAGCGTTACCGTTCCATTTCAAACCCTAAATTTTTCAGTCGATGCGATGCCCTTGAATAAACGCGACATTGGCTATGGACTCATGGTTTTTCACGATGTAGTAGGAGATGGAAATTTCCGAACGATTGAAATTCAAGGAAATATATCGAAGCAGTTCAAAATAACACCTGACTCTATGCACACTGTTCGTGCGGGGCTAAATTTAGGTATGAACCATCGACAGCTCAACTTTGATAAGTTCTACTTCGATAATCAGTTCAACGGGGTACAATTTTTTCCTTCCTTACCAACGGGCGAAGTACTGTTTTCGGACAGCCGAACGAATCTCAATATCGGGGCAGGACTTACGTACCAGTATTTCGATAACGAACGCTTCAATTTCACCACCGGCTTTGGCTTTTTTAATATCAATCGCCCAAATCAAGGGTTCTATGGAGATGTCATTCGCCGTGATCTGCGATTCACTGCCTTCGGTAAAGGAATCTACGAGTTAAACTACGACTGGGACCTCATTCCGGGATTCCAAGTGTCCGTTCAAGGAAAATACCGCGAAATCATGATTGGTTCCTCGGCAAAATACACCTTAGTAAATCGCATGGGAGACTACAAAGCCTTGTATGCTGGACTATACTACCGAAATCGCGATGCCGCATTTTTGTCTATGGGAATGGATTTTCAAGCTTGGTTCGTTGGCGTTAGCTACGATATCAACTTTTCTCAATTGGTTCCTGCAAGTAGAACACGTGGAGGGATTGAAATTGCAATCCGCTACATCATGAATCGTTTCAAACCGAAAAAAATCGTTCACCGAATATGTCCAGACTATATCTGATTTTACTTTTTTGCATTCTCAGCGGGACATCATTCGGACAGGACCAACTGAAGAAGTATCTCGATTTCGCAAAAGAACAATACGACAAAGGCGATTATTATTACGCATTGGAGTATTACAAAAAAGCCATGGAACTGGACTCTGCCACCGTAGATATTGTCTGGAACTTGGCAGAAACGTATCGCGCATACAAGGACTATCGAAAGGCAGAATATTACTACAAGAAGGTTTACGAGAAAGAATCCTCGCGAATCTACCCAAACAGTCTACTCTATGTTGGACTGATGCAAAAGCAAAATGGTAAATACGATGAAGCACTAGAAACTTTCAAGAAAGCCAAGAAAAAATACTACAAAGACAAGAAGAGCTATTGTTATCAAAAGGCAAAACAAGAAGTTTCGAGCACCGTTTGGGCACGCTCGGCCTTGAGAGATACAGCAGAACTTACTGTGGAACCATTGCCTCCCTCCGTAAATACCCCAAATTCCGAATTTGGGCACGGAATCTACGACTCTGTGCTCTACTTTTCCAGTCTTCGCGCCGATTCAATCAGTGAACGTGAAGAAGTTTATACTACTGGATATCATACGCTTTTGTATCAAAGTGAGATCAAAAACAATCAGTTCGAAGCCTCGACCAAAATTGAAGACTTGGTAAAAGAAGCCATGAATACTGGAAACGGAACCTTCAGTCTCGACGGTACTCGCTTTTATTTTAGTCGCTGTACAGAGAAAGGGTACAACTATCATTGCAAAATCATGGTGGCTCAGTACGCACGCGGACAATGGACGTACATTGATTCCTTGGGTGAAATTATCAACGAGCCTGGATCCAACACAACGATGCCATGCATTGCCGATTTGGATGGAAACGAAACATTGATATTTGCTTCGGATCGAGAGGATTCTCAAGGGGGACTGGATCTATTCTACAGTCAAATTAGAAACGGAAACCAATTCGGGAAAGTACGCGCATTGAAAACTCTAAATTCCATTGAAAACGACGTCACTCCTTGGTGGGATGCAGAAAATCAACGTTTGTATTTCTCTTCCTCATGGGAAGATGGCTTCGGTGGATACGATGTTTTCTACTCACAATACAACGGCCGATTTGAAAAGCCTGTGAACGCGGGCTTGCCTGTTAATAGTCCAGCGAATGATTTGTACTATTTCCGAGAACTAGATACCGGCTACGTGACCACAAACCGTTTGGGCGTACAATACAGCAAAAATCCTACGTGCTGTAGCGACATCTTCGCCTTGAAACCACCGGTGAAAATCATCCCTCCTACTCCGGAAGAAACCTTGGAAGACCTGATGAAACGTCTACCTGTTACCTTGTATTTCCACAACGATTGTCCGGATCCAAAGACGAGAAATGATTCAACGAAAGTCAATTACATCGATGGATACAACGAATACACAGCAATGTTGGACAAATACAAAAAAGAGTATTCGAACGGATTGTCCGGAGATAAGGCTGAGGAAGCTAAAGAGGATATCGAAAGTTTCTTTACTGAATACGTCGATCAGGGCGTAAAGGATTTAGAGGTTTTCCGTGATTTGTTGTTGAAAGAGCTGGATAAAGGAGCGAAAATCAATCTGACCGTTAAGGGATTTGCCAGTCCACTTGCTAAAACCGATTACAACGTTCACCTCACACGACGTCGAATTACATCGCTAGTGAACTACATGTACGAGTATAACGGAGGTGTTTTTGCAAAATACCTAGATGGAACCGCTGAAAATGGCGGCAAGGTTGTTTTCTCGTACGTACCCTTCGGTGAATACACCGCCGATCAGACCACCAGTGATAATCCAAATGACGTGCAAAAATCGGTCTATTCCCGAGCCGCAGCCAAAGAACGAAAGATTGAAATTCAAAGTGTTAGCTATCTAGAAGAAGATACCGTTTTTGCGCTCGTCACAGACAATGCACTAATTGACGCAGGACCTCGAAAAAGAGGCGACGTAATCAAAGTGGAATACGAGGTAAAAAACGATTCTTCTGAGCCGATCACCATTAGCAATGTTCGAATTCCATGTGAATGTACCTCGGCAGATATCGAAAAGAAAGAGTTGGCACCAGGAGAATCCACCAAGGTAACAATGGAGGTCGATACCAAAAATCTCATCGGGTTTGCAGTAAAATCCATCTATTTGCAAGTCGACGGTTACGACGAAGAACTGCGTTTATATATCTCCAGCGAGATTAGTGATTAATCATTCGGTATATTTGCGCCGTGGAAACCAAAATTAAACGTTTAGGTTTTATAGACGCCGCCCGCGCCCTGGCCATCATTCTGATGCTGCAAGGACATTTTATTTCTTTGACCTACAAGGACTATACGGCAATGGCTCATGGCGCCATCTATGGAACTTCCGGGAACTTCTTTTTTGATGTTTGGTTCTTACTTCGTGGATTTACGGCTCCACTTTTCTTTAGTATCACCGGACTTGTTTTCACGTTTCTTCTTCTTCGCGAACGTGACAAACCCTTTTGGTCGCAAGTTCGTGTTCGAAAAGGAATAAAGCGAGGCTTTGAAGTAATGCTTTGGGGATATATCCTTTGCTTGAATTATAAGAACTGGCATCTTTATGCCGCAGGAAAGATTCCTGACAGAACCTGGTCGTTTCACGTTTTACAAAGTATTGGATTCTCGTTATTCGCATTGATCTTTTTATATGCGCTGGCATTGCTGATTAAGAAAGTTCGCGTGTCCGCATTGTTCCTTATCGTTGGCACTATTATTATTGCCGTAACTCCTTTTTTCAAGGCCATGGGCGATAACTACTTTCCTTCTTGGGCACCGCAAATCATTCAAAATATGTTCAACGGTCCCAATTCGTTCTTTCCTATATTTCCTTGGCTTGGCTATGTGCTATTAGGAGGATTTGTAGGGGCTATACTGCAAGAAAAAAAATCCATCCTTACCGAAAAATGGACACCGTTGAAGTACGCGGGAATTGGTGCCGCCGTATGTCTTTTCATTGTTGGGTTGGTCCACGTAATTGATTGGATTTTTGCTCCATCCATGGATTTCACTACCATCGGTATCCGTTTTGGAAACTTTGCCATGGTTCTTGGCGTATTAGTTGGTCTGCTCTATTTGGAGCGATCTGAGAAACTGAGAATTCCCTTCTTGGTGGAAATGGGAAAAAATACACTGGACATATACATTGTACATACCATTGTACTCTATGGTTCTGTATTTGGCATTGGAATTCGAACCTATATCGAAAAAGACATATCCTTCCCAATGGCCATTTTGGGTGCCATAGCGTTCATTCTGTTCTTCGGTCTTATGACCTATTTTCAAAACATGTTTAAACGATGGTGGAGAGCGCGTAAAACGAAGGCAAAAACTACTGAAGGTTAGACATTCGCACAACAATTTAATTTGAATTAAATTTGCAGCCCATGACGACGAAAGAATTGAGTATGAAGCCAAAGGTTCGATTGAAATTTATCGACATGGCGCGTTCTGTGGCTATCCTTCTTATGTTGGAAGGACACTTTGTGGATGACACTCTTCTCGAAGTGTATCGCGATCCGGATAACATGATTTTCTTTTCATGGAAATTCGTGCGAAGCTTCACGGCTCCTGTATTCCTCACTGTCACCGGAATGATTTTCGTTTACCTCTTGCTGAAAAATCGTGAAGAGCGCTGGATAGACAATATTCGCATTCGAAAGGGATTCAAACGTGTGGTTGAGTTGTTGTTTTGGGGATTGGCAGTTCAATGGTACGCATTTCACGTTCTTGAAGCCATCTCTTTTGGTATCCTCACTATTCTAATCATTTACGGCCTCTATAAATTGCTACGATTTATTCCACTTTGGATATTCTTCTTTTCGGCTGGAGTAACAATATTTGCCCTTTATAAAATTGTGTTGGTAGGAGAATTAAGCCAAACCTTTATTGAAGAGGGATACATGCATCTAATTACAGACAATGTAGGAGATGGGCGTGATCCAAAGTATTGGTTCCCCATCATTCCGTCTATAGGATACACCATGTTTGGAGCTATGATTGGTGCCTTACTTCACGATCTCAAGAGTCATGTTCGGACATGGTATTTCCCTACCATCGTTTTCACCATTGGGTTTGTTTTCTTTTGGTGGGCCAAAGAAATCCTGTATGGACTGGATCAAGTGTTAAAAATGGATTCCTTTCAATTTATCGGTGGTGACTCGATGTACAGTAAAATGGGAATGGTACTCATGGAATTGAGTGTGCTCATTTTTATTGACAATAAATGGGGGCACAAAATTTCTGAAAACAACTTATTCTTGAAGGTGGGACAAAACACGCTCACCATCTACGTTCTTCACATGGTTGTTCTTTACGGATCAATTACTGGTCTTGGCTTGAATCGCCTCTTCAGTAAAGGGGAGCATTCTGTCATGCATTTAAATCCTTGGGAAGTCGCGTTAGGAGCTGCGTTGTTCGTTGCCTTCTTCGTGCTCCTAATCAAGTATTTGGATTGGATCAAAAAACGACTGGAATTCATTCTAGGTCCGATTCGCCGCTTCTTCAATAAATTATTTTTTGTTGCGTAGCAGACGCTTTTCTCTTCGAGTAAGATTTGCCTTTTGATAATAAGGAGGCGGCATTCGGTACGAGTAGTTTCGTGAACCACAATCAGAAACTACCTCTAGCTCAATCTCATGATCTTTATCATCAGCGAAGACCACCGAACCTTTAGGGTCTTGAATATCTTTCTCACCGTCTATCGTCCACCTGTAAGAAAGTGCATTTGGATAATTAGATCGGAATTCCGCTTTTACTGTACCATCCTCATTAAACTTCCAATTCACCAGCGATTCCTGTTCGTCCAGTGAGTATAAACCACGGTTTTCATGCACAAACACATACGCTTGATTGGATATATACCTTGCCATTCGCTTAGATACCCATTTAGGTTTGTAGTTACGGTTTTCTTCATCATAAAAAGCAGAAAAGAACGTAGATGCAGCCAAAAACGACCCTTTTTTACTAGGGTGAAATTTATCTCGAACATACAAGTTCGCTCTACTCGACAACTTTACGTTTTTCCAAACCTTACCAACCGGAACGACTGGCAATTGATAATACTCACCGATACGCATATAACCACCGTGAATAGTATCCGCCATGCCTTCGAAATCCTTTGTGTATTCATAATCGCCAAAACCTTTGTCATAGCCCCAAGTCATAAAAAAATAGACGTTAGTACAAGGATTGTTGGCGTAGATAGAATCTAAAAGTTGATTCAAATAAGGAACGGTTGCAGAATCAACGTGCGCTGCTGAATGAATAAATTCTCGGCTATAGCCTTGCAAAATAATGTTGTCCCACTTATGCGATTTGATGGAAGCGTAAACACTCGGTCTTTGAGAATGCTCGTCGAAATTTGCACCCCCTTTTGTGTTCGATTTCACATACACACTCTTACCGGCATTTCGCGCAATATGTTCAAACATCGTTGGCATGTCGTTATAGTAGGTAAAGCTATTTCCAATGAACAAATAGGACGTTTTGGAAGGATCCATTGGATTCTCCTGTGCCTTGACTTGAACGTTGAGCAACAACAGTACTGCAACGACCAAAAACCTCTTGATGTTATTACGTAGATTTTTCATCTTTCAATGTATACGTAATAGAACAACAAAAGTTAGTCCAAAATTGCACTAAACTGAAAAAAATATTATGCAGTCCTAATTTTCTCTGCTATTACCTCCATTTTTTCCGCTGGAAGTTGGAGTTTAGGTTTAGAGAAATTCATATCATCCATGGTGTCAATAGGGATCAAATGGATGTGCGCATGAGGCACCTCCAGGCCTATGACCGATACTCCGATCCGCTCGCAAGGAAATGCCGCTTTTATTTTTTTCGATACCTCTTTTGCAAAAAGCATCATCTCAGCAAGGCTTATATCCTCGATATCAAATAGGTAATCTACCTCTTTTTTGGGAATGACAAGCGTGTGTCCTTCCTTTAGCGGCATAATGTCTAAAAACGCGAGAAAATCGTCATTCTCAGCGATTTTATAGGCCGGTATCTCGCCTGATACTATTTTAGAAAAAATAGAAGCCATTAACGGGTAATTTCAACTATTTCAAACTTCATTACACCATTTGGCGTTTGAATGTCTGCAATTTCACCTACAGATTTACCAAGGAGACCCTTACCAATTGGCGATTCTACGCTAATTTTTTTGGCTTTGAGATCTGCCTCATTTTCCGCAACCAATGTATACGACAGTTCCATTCCGTTATCTACATTCTTAATCTTAGCAGTGGAAAGGATGTACACTTTCGTATTATCAATGTCTGAATCGTCAATGACTCTTGCATTGGAGATTACTTCTTTAAGCTTCGCGATTTTCGCCTCTAACAGACCTTGAGCTTCTTTGGCAGCATCGTACTCAGCGTTCTCCGAAAGATCTCCCTTATCGCGTGCTTCAGCAATCTGCTGAGAGATAGAAGGACGTTGAACAGTCTCCATTTCATGAAGCTCTTGCTTCAGCTTATTGAGTCCTTCTTGCGTGTAATATGATATTTGTGACATAGCGTAATATTATACAAAAGAAGAGAGCCCCGCAGGACTCTCTCGCTAATCAAATATAGTAAATTAAATCTTACTTCAGACTGATCGTTGCTCCAATAGTATGGATGATTCCGAATACTCCAGCAAAACGCGCAGCGTACTCGATTCCCAACGCATGTTGGTTCTCACCAACCAAGGCATCAACAGAAAATCCTGCTGTTGGACCAACTAGAGCATTTGAACGGTTTTCAACACTGAATAGGTTTTGCTCGTAAACAAACCCACCTCGAATATTGAACGCCATCTTATCATTCGTCATTTGGTAGTCAGCACCAACTCGGTATTGATCTCTTGAGAATGAGTTAGCCGTGAACCCAAAGGCTGCTGTTAACTTGTTGTTCTCATCAAAGATGAAATCATACGAAGCACCAATTCCAAGCAATGCAGGCATTTCGTACGTTGCTGAACGTTGCTCCAAAGTAGCAACATTACCAGTAGATACGTAATTAACCTGATTTGCCATACCATCACCACGGAAACGCATAACCGGACCAACATTCTTCAATGTAATTCCAAATTTGATCTGATCTTGCTCTCCTGTCACGTAACGAATTCCCGCGTCGATTGCAACACCGTTTGCACGCAAGTTGGCGATATTCTCAGAGATCACTTTAAAGTTGATTCCTCCATAAATGGACTGAGAGAATGATCGCGCATATCCTACATTGAAGATGTTTGCACGTGGCGTGAAGAAACCGATGTCTCCTTCCGGGTTGTTAACTGTAGTAATTGGAATATCTCCAAAGTTCATCGACTGAACACTTACTGCAATTACGTCTTGCTCTGAAATTCGCTGAGCGATACCCGCACTGTTAAATGCGATACCCGCGTTTCCAAGCCAGTTACTGTAATTGAACTTGATTTGAGTCTTCTTTGTAAAAGCAAGACCCGCAATGTTCGTAAATGTTCCTTCCAAACCATTCGTGTTCGCAATACCTACATCCCCAAGGGCTGAGCTACGCGCCCACGGATTCACCAACATATGAGATGCTCCCGCAGATCCTACACGATCTTCGTTTCCGGCAGTTGCTGCGAAGCTGGAAAAAATCGCAGCTCCGACAACAAATGCATTCTTTATTTTATTCATTGAATTGTTCATTTCAATCGTACTTTAAGTCTTATTAAATACCCTGTAGGTCAATTAGTCTCATTCCTCCGAAGAACTTGATAACACGTTCTCCAACATCAGGAACATCCACATGAATTAGGTAAACACCTCCGGCTACCGGAATACCTTGCCAGTTGTTCAAGTCCCAGTCAACCGAAGTGATTGGACTATCCTTTCTGAAGGTACGAATCAGTTTACCGTTTACAGAGTAGATTTTCACTGTACAACGCTCTGGAAGGTTCGTGATTTTCACACGAGTATCCAATCGGTTGCGCTCGTACTCAGAGTACGCATAGTAAGGGTTCGGTACAACGTTGATCAAATCAAGCGCACTTGCCAAACGATCACGACTTCCAAGTTCTGTAGCAACACTTGACATGTTCCAAGAGTACATTGGTTGTCCGTTGTTCAATCCAGTTGCAGAGAAGTTTTTATACTCCTTGCTCACTCGCAAACTGATGGTAACATCTGTCGGCAAATCTTGCGGATTGATTGTATAGTTCGCAGCTGCTAATGGATAAGCAACCCAGCTAATACTGCTGTAGAAGTTACGCTTCGCAGTTGTGTTGTTCGCAAGAACATCCTGCATTAATAGAAGCGCTTCATTCGTAGCATCGTTATCTCCTTGTGCTGGAACGTATGCTGGGAAATCATACCCTAGCAAGTAGTTGTTGATGTCAGCAGTGTTGTTAGAGAATACATATACTGGGTGCATACCTCCCATGAGTGGGTTACCTCCGTTATCAACCAAAGTTGAAGTCGGGTTCCAAATCATGTCAGCTCCATTTTCAGAAGCAAGGAATGAATTCTCTCCGAACGCCATGTACAAGCGTGCCCCTGTTTCTAGGTCGATTGCATAACCTGGGAACCATCCCATTCCGGTTGAACCACTTTCAGGGTTTCCGTTTTTGTCCACTGAAGGACTTGCACGCAAGGCTCCTGGCTGCGCTCCACCTACGTTAAGAGATGCTTCACGACCAAGTTCGATAATTGGAACTCGTGTCCATTTCGATTTGTCGCTTGTGATCACAATATCAACGGATGGCAAGAAGCTAATGGAAGATCCATTTCTTGCTGATGTTGGTGATGCGTAGTTGTAGTATGCCATTGGCATGAAACTAGCCTCCCATCCCGTCAACTTGTGAGGTGCAATACCTCCACCGAAGATTTGGTTCCAGTTCTTGTTTGGATCAGCGAAGTTGTTTGGTGCTTGCCAATCTGCATAGTTACATGGATCTAAGTAATCACGGTACGTTGGTTGTGTGTTATCTAGACACTCGTAACCAGGATCGTTTTGATCTGTATTTGGTGCGTAAGTTCCTGCGCGAACCCAGTTAGTTGGGTAGAACGCATCGTTGTCAGAAACAGCTTCCAACCAACGAAGTGAACTATCTGCAAAAGTTATTGACGAACTAATCAATTCAGTAGATCTCGCTTCTACACCTCCAGATGCTCCATCTGGCAAGAAGTAGTTCTCTTGATTGATTTGAACTGATACACCCCATTCAGGAATGATCTGTTCATTATTTGTACCAATGTTTACTTGAGAAACTACAGAGTCCGTTGGAGCTGTCGCAGTTTCACTGTCATATCGGTAAATTACCCATGATGCAGTATCTGCTCCGTTGCTTGTAGAAGTCGCATAGTCTCTGAAACGACACTCGTAGTAACCATCGCGTACATTCAATGGATCCACAACTTTTACATTGATTGGTCCTGCTCCGAAATCGTATTCCGGTGCTTCCATGAATCCGTTCTCAATGATTGTCTTCTTTGAAGCTTCTGTCAATTCAAGTGCACGACCTCCGTTTCCGTGTCCGTCCAAACGGCGGATGATTGGACTTGATCCATAACCGATCAATTGTCCTGTTCCATCTGCTTCTGGCATTGGATTGTGCGGAATTGCTGGAATTGGCGTAATAGCCGTTCCGTCGAAGTTCAAACGAGAGGCAATGTAAGGTGTTTGCTGCCCTGACAATGCATTCGGATCCGTTGGATCATACAAGTTTGGTGCACCTGTTTGAATGTCTGCCATATCGTTGTATGCATAAGCAATTGCGATATAGTAGTACGTTTTGTGATTCACCAAAGTACGATCTCCTTGCGCGAAGAAATCTTCGTTCAATAGGAATGTGTGCTGAATTCCTTGGTTCGCTCCGTCCACTTTTTCAGTAGGGATAGAGAATCCGAGGTCTTCGTCAAAGTCGAAGTTGATGATTCGATCGATTCCGTTCTCAACATCACACTGAGCCACCAATCGTGCTTTTGAGTTATCACCGATATCGGCAACACCAGCATCTTCATCTATCATTTGATAGATTTGGTAACCTTCAAATCGGTATACATTGTCTACACCTGGGTCTGTAATGTTCACTTCGTCTGCTACTGCATACGTCTCGTTTGCATTATTAGAACCTCCTGGGTTATCCAACATCAATACCAATTGATTTTCCAATTCTTGAATTGTGATACGCGGTGCGTTTGGTGGATCTAGGATACGGAAACATGCATCAAACAAAGCCTGTGCTTTCGTATCGGCACGCTTCAACGCTTCTACAGATGAGAATGGATCTCCATCCGAACCACGACCGTAAACAATACCTACAGTAATGTTGTTGATCGCTCCTGGACGCAATGTAAACGGACCAGCTGATTGTACGAATCGACGATCCTCTGGTGGGTTTGGTGACCCTCCGTTCGCGTTGTATTCTGCCCAGTCATCGTTAATAATAGCTCCTTCTGTTGCCCATCCAAGTGGATCGGAATCTCCTGGGAACACATAGGTTGTTGGTGTTGTAGTTACCCCAGCGTTGTAAGCGTTACCTCCGTAGAAGATTTGTGAACCATCTGCCCAGAATCCACGCATAAAGTTGTAGAATTCAGGTGCGTTGTTCGGGTCACTTGTTGGGAATACCGCTGCGTTCGTATAGTAAGTGAATAGACGCATACCATAACGCTCGTTATCAGGAATTCCATCGGAGTAACCTACTCCAATACCGCTATAAACGATACCGTCATTTGCTATTGCTTGAGACACCCACTGATCAGAAGGGAAATTAGCCGCTAATGAATCAGGTCCGATGTTATCGATTCCGTCAGCATCTTGGTAAGGTCCCTCAAAGAAGTCAACTCCAATCGCTGGTGGGTTTTCACCATATCCTTGAGCTCCCCCATTTGTTTCGTCCAAGGCGTCACCGTTGTATGCGTAACCAAGTCCACGAGAAACGTCACAACCTACGTAATCATCTTGGTAGTTTCCTACATCCGGATCAAGGTATTGAGCGAAGTACGTATCAAACAATGTTTGCGTACCACGGTTAATCATTTCATAGTTGTAGAAAGTCATTCGGTTCACTTCATCGTTTGTAGCGAAAGCGAATGCTTGTGCACGGATTTCCATACCGATTGGCTCTCCGTTTGTTTCTGTGTGGATGTTTCCTTTGTCGTTAAATACCCACCAGTGAGTTTCATCTCCAAATAGTGTTACACGACGATCTGCACCACAGATTACGTCATCACGACCTAGGATATCATCGTACCAAGGAATATCACCTTCTGCTGGGTTGTAAGCTCCAGTTTGACCGTAATCGTAGAACGGTGCCAACCAGTAATCTTGTCCTAAAGACACATCACCATGTGCTGGCCAATCGTAAATACGAGTTAACTCATCATTTGTTGGAACTGTTGCCTCGGCACAAGCAATTGGATCCTGATTCGGTCCTTGACATGCTTCCCACCAAACTGTGTAGCGAATTACCTCTGCTTTACGAATTGTGTAGAATCTGTCGTAGAACAAACACTGATCGGGATCGATGTTCGCTTCACCGAAGTCACGTACTGCGTCATCTCCAACTGGACCTGAAGGATCGTAATCCCCGGAACCTGGTTGTGCAGTAAGTGGTCCAGGCCAAAAGTCGTTACCTTGACGGAACGTTAGTGCGGCCAATTTCAACTGACCGTTTACGTCTGTTCCTCCCATCCAAAGTGCTCCTGCATAGATTGCGAAGAGGTTTTCTCCACCTACCTCGTAGGCAGCTACACTGTTCTGACGGTCCTGGAACATACTTCCACCTTGTTCAATAAAGGCGCTTACGTCGTTAAAACTCATCGTTATACTTGCTGTTGCGGGGGCACAATTGGCTCCCTTAGCGCTCGCAACGGTATTATTACCGCCACTACCGCCTCCAGCCGGCTTGCTACTGTAAGATTTGTAGGCAAGCGCATCGCTAGACCACAGCAGGGTTGCTGCTCCAACGATTATTGCTACTAGTTGCTTTTTCATAATGCTCTCTGTTCTTATTATGAATTAAAAATCGAATTTAACCCCCAAACGGATAGTTCGTGGTGAACTAATGTTGAAAGGATTTTGAACCTTCATTAAGTAGTAATCTCTGAACGCTTGTTCGTCCAATTGATTTTGGATTGATGTTTGGCTCGCTGCTGCAGCAAGGAATCCATCATCATCCCAGTTACCCGTTGCACGGTAAACATTCAACACGTTGAATTGGTTGAACAAGTTCGTAACACGGAAGTAAACATTTAAGAAAACTGCTTTTCTGTTATCCTCTTTACCCATTTCAAGTTCGAAAGTACGATCCAACTGTAGATCCAAACGGTAAGCCCATGGAAGGCGTGACCCGTTTGTTGTTCCGTCCAAACCTGAGTTTTGAGCGTTAAACTGAGCTGCGTTTGTAATTGTTCCCTGTGCTGAGTAAGGTGAACCTGAGTAGATGTTAGAAACAATGTTCAATCCTGTGTTTCCAAACACTTCGAAGTCACCTACTAATGGACCGTTGTAATCACGACCTGTTCCGTAACGGTAATCGAATGTTACGTTGAACGCGTGACGACGATCGAATGAGTAAGGGAAGATCGCACGTAAGTTTGGCAATCCTGCTTGAATCAAACCAGCTGCAGAAGTTGCATCTGATCCAGTTCCGTCCGCGAACTGCAATGTATAGTTAGCAGTCATTCGAACATTTCCTGTACGACGCAAGTCGTATGCTACTGTCAATCCTTTTACCGTACCGAAGTCACGGTTAGAGAATGTCGAATAAGTCGCTGGATATGCTTCGAAGATGTTCTGCAACTGAACGTTATCACGTTGCTCACGGTAGAACGCTGAGATCTTCAATGATGACGTACGTGTCAATACCTGCTGGAATCCAACTTCGTAATCAATTGTTCTTTCTGGACGCAATGCTGAGTTTGCGATAGTTGCACTACGATCATTAATAAACTGGTATTCGAATGGATCGAAACGGAATCCTGAAGTAGGACGTTTTGTTAAGATATCGTAGTGTGCGAAGAATGATGCTTCATCTGAGATTGGGAATGAGAATGCGATACGAGGCATTACGTTCACCTGTGGAGTGTAATCTTCGAATGCATCTGCTGTTGGAGTTTCCAATGATGGATCCAACAACCATGGTGCAATTCCTCCTGGTCCGCGAAGTGTTTGTGGATCTTCCACTACAACACCATTTGCATCATACCAAATATCACCTGTTCTAAATCCGTTGATTTGCGTTGGGTTGTTTACGTCATTTACATATACTACGTAATCATCTCCAATTGACTCTGGAATATCAACCCATGGCTCACCTGTTGCTCTTGCTTCAGCTGCTGTGCGTGCTTCGTAGAACAAGTAACGGTCTTTCAACACTGGTTGGTTCGCATCGAAAACGTCAACACGTACCCCTACGTTGAATACGATGTCACGGAATGCAAATTTATCCATGATGTATCCTGCCATGTAGATTGGTTGGAAAGCTCCAACAAAACGACGGTAGTTACCGTTTTCATCAAACTCTGTAAAGTACTTGTCAATATCTGTAACTCCACGTACTTTCTGACCTGTGTGATCAAATCCGTAGTAAGATACAAACGAGTTACCTTGGTTCAAAAGTTCATCCGGAGAGAACATATCCAAGCTAAAGATGTTTGGATCGTACTTATCTACGTCGATGAAGTCTGTTCCTTGAACACCTTCTGAAATCAACCCTTGCTCGAACAAGTACTGACGTAGGTTGTAATCAAAGAATGACTGGTTATCGTTATTAACTTGTCCTCCGTATTCGTCTGTATTATTAAGGTATGCATACCCTGTATTCAAACGCTCGTAGTTAATGTATACACGACCAAGTGAATCAACCAATGTTGCTTGGTTCAAATCAAGTTCTGTGATGTGGAAGTTTGCCAACTGACGTGCAATCTGCCAAAGACCAACTGGTCCTTGTCCACCCCCACCGGTAGTAGTACCGTTTGTCCATCCACGGTCCCAACGACGTTCGAACTCGAATCCAACTGAGATTGAGTGATCACCGATGTTTGCCGATCCTGAACCTGTTACACGGAACTGATCGTTTTCAAATACTCCGAATCCGTTAAATGGTGCACCGATGTTGCTCCAAATGTTGTAAACGCTTCGTGGAGAGTCTCCATTCAACAAACCAGAACCTTGCTGAATTTGCAATAGGTTTTCGTAACGTCCTTCTGGAAGTCCGTCATAGATTTGG
Organism: bacterium; assembly: GCA_024742305.1. Taxonomy (GTDB): domain Bacteria; phylum Bacteroidota; class Bacteroidia; order Flavobacteriales_D; family Crocinitomicaceae; genus UBA4466. The sequence goes on from JANSYQ010000013.1 coordinate 63,689, forward strand.
TAGTACTGAGCAGTAATAGCTGCCAATGCTGAGTTTGTTTCAGACGGCTCGAATTCTACTAATACATCTCTAAATCCATCGTGCTCATAGTTATTTGTATTCGGGTTCAACGAGTGAGAACGACGACGTGTAGTTGTGAATCGTCCTACGTGACCGTAGTTAAATAGGTTGTATCCGTGGTTTGGATCGTAGTTATCACGACGTACTTTCGAGAAGTCAACCATCAATGAGTAGTATGCACTCTTAATTTTAGAAGAGCTTTCTGGATCGTTGTTGTTGAAACGTTGAGTCAAACGTCCAAATACCCTCCAGTCAAAGTTTTCAAAGTATCCAAAGTTTCCGAAGTTCAAAAGTGATCCTGCATAGCTGTAGTTGTTACCGCGTACATAGTTCATGGAACCTCCAAATGTCAAGTTCACAGATGGTCCTGTATTTACATCGATTTTCCCTTGACCTGAAATGGACGTGTTACGTGCGTTCATTCTCCAAGGAGTTTTCTCGAATGAGTCCTGACGTAGGAACTGTGAATTGTGGAATGTACCGAAACCTGTTGAAGTTGGACGAAGTGGATTCGCCAACAACTCATCTTTCGCTTGTTTCTTGATTCTCCAGCTTCCTCCTGCCAACGGACGGCTATCCAATTGGTCAGTAATGTTTGCTGAAACCAAGAAACCTAAACGTGGTTTTGTTTTGTTTCCAAGGGAATCTCTCTGCATCCATAATGGACCAGACAACATTCCTTCAAATAGGTTGTATGCATATTTATCGAATCCGAATACGCGACCTGTGTAATCTTCTGTTTCAGGATTTTGTCCTAGTGGATCGCTTCCTGCGAAGTACAATCCTGAAGTTACCACCTCGGCACTACCGAAGTATTTTGCTGAAGGTCCACGTGTTGTTACCGAGATAATACCCCCGGTTGCATCCCCGTAGTTCGCTGGCAATCCTCCGGTAATTACTTTTACCTCTTCGATTGCAGACTTAGGAAGACTTGCGGATCCACGTACTTTAATACCATCAATAAAGAAGAACGTTCCATCAGAACGTGATCCACGTACGCTAATCGCACCAGAACCTTCATTACTGTTTACCCCTCCTACTGTTCCTGCTACACCTGCAGCTGAACGTACGGGAAGGCGCGCGATGTCTTCACGCGTAATGGTTGCCCCTGAAGCACCACCATCTTTGTCGATTAGCGGGACCTTATAGGCAATTACCTGTACTTCGGTAATTTCCAAGACATCCGAAGGGACAGTCATTGTTAAGTCATCCAAGAACGTGATCTGATCCGAACTCACAATCACCCCCGTCAATTTAATTGGTTGATGTCCTTCCGCAGTGGACACCTCCACATCATAAGATCCCGGATCTACCGAGTTAATTTGAAATTTCCCATCGAAATCAGTGGTAGCTCCTCCTTTTACAGATCCGTTCAGTGAGATTTTCACTTTCGCGAACGCGATCGGTTCTTCAGAGTTACCATCTGTTACTGTTCCTCGAATGGTTCCGAGACCCGACTGGGAAAACCCATAAGACATAGTAAGCAATAGACTCACTACGATTAAGTTAAGTTTTCGTAACATAAGTACAGTTTGTTTAGTATTAAACCAAGTTGCTCTAGTAAAGCGCGTAAATATAGAAAAAATCAGGGTTCGTTCGTTGTTTGTTAAAAAATTTAAATCCGATTTCTTCTTAACCTACTTTAACAAAAATAGAAACAAAGCACGCTTCGTTTTTTCATTTCTGATTCAAATTCAGCCAAATTATACACGTCTAATACCAAATGCACCTTTTTTCGTTCTTTTGTAGCCATGGACGCCATTTTTAAGCGCGATAAAATTGAAATGGGCACCACTTGCATACACGTGGTCACCTACCCTGAATTTAATCCGGAGGACTATTTGCACGTGCTAACTACCAAGGAGCTAGAGAGGTATCAAAGCTTTCGTCATATAAAACGACAACGAGAATTTATTGCTACACGCGCTCTCCGACATGAACTATACGGCTACCAGGAGATTCATTACACTACAGAAGGTGCACCTTATATAGACTTGGACACCTATATCTCCATCAGTCATTCGAAGAACATGGTGGCTATCGCTGAAAACCATTTATTCCCTATCGGATTGGACCTGGAACTTATTCGACCGAATATTCAGGAGGTGATGCACAAATTTCTTTCGATAGACGAGTTGAACAATTTCGATTGTACAGATGTTCAATTATTAACTTCCATTTGGTCGGCGAAGGAGACATTATATAAACTGGCAGGACGAAAAAAGATTCTATTTAGCGATCATTTGCATATTTCTCGCGTCAAAAATCAGTGGAAAGGTCGGATTATTAATCCCGGGCATGACCTTTTGGTGAATTTGGATATATTTGAGCGCGAAGGGATTATTTTCACATTAAATTCATCTCGAGTTGAGTACATTAAACGGGATTCTTAATCAATTTTCAAAAAAGCGCGGTCAGATTGCCGTTCTCATCGACCCTGAGAAAGTTCAGGATGAGCTGTTGCTGCAAGAACTATTGAAGAAGGCACAATTCGCTGGGGTGGATTACCTTTTTGTCGGTGGAAGCACTGTTACCCGTGAAGAATTCCAATTCTGCATTGAATGCATTAAGAAGTATTCGAATATTCCTCTAGTGATTTTTCCTGGGGCCTCGTACCAAGTATCTGAAGAAGCAGACGCTTTGTTGTATTTGAGTTTGATTTCAGGTCGGAATCCTGATTATCTGATTGGACATCATGTTGCTTCGGCGAGTGAAGTATATGCTATGAATTTGGAGGTAATTCCTACAGGATATATTCTTGTAGATGGTGGAACGAATTCATCAGTGGCTTATGTGAGTCAAACAACTCCAATTCCTGCCAATAAAACAACCATTATAACACGAACAGCAAAAGCGGGTATTCTTCAAGGAAAGCAGCTTTTGTACTTGGACGCTGGCAGTGGCGCTAAAAATCCTGTTCCCGAAGAAATTGTTTCACAGCTTTCCGAGTTGCAGGTGCCTGTGATTATTGGTGGTGGCATCCGGTCCGTAGAAAAGATTCACGAAATGAGGGATGCTGGAGCCAATGTTATTGTGATCGGAAACAAAATCGAAGAAAACATCGACTTCCTTTTGGATATTAAGCTGTATATTGAGTCCGAGCATGGATAATCAAGAGCGATTCTTACAAATTTTAAAACGAGTTGGGGGCATTTGTTTTGCCGTTGCCTTTATAATGGTCCTTCCTATTTTTGGGCGAATCGGTTTGGAATACATCTCCATCACAACGGCGCGCTATCTTTTCATCGGTTTTGGTGCACTGGGACTCATCTTGAACTTGGTTACATTTCAAACCGGTAGATTTCAACCCTTGTATAATTTAACATACTGGGGAGGTTCCATCATTGTTTTTGCCGGATTGATCATGAACCTATTTCGTATTCAATACGCTCTATTCGTTTTGATTGCTGGACTTCTCATCGTTGGTGTATCTTTTATCCTACCAAAGCGCCATGTTGAGCGTAAAGATGGAAATCCTGATATTTTGGATGATTGATTAGGAATAAACGGCTTTCAAAGACATATCCAAACTTTTCACGCTGTGCGTAAGCGCTCCAACCGATATAAAATCCACTCCAGTTTCTGCAAAACCACGAATGGTATCAATGGTAATACCTCCGGAAGCTTCTGTTTCGATAGTGCTCGGGATTAACGGGAGTACTTTTCGCAGTCGATCGGGGTTAAAATTGTCTAGCATAATGCGATCTACCTTTCCGATTGCGAGTACTTCGTTTAATTCTTCTTCATTGCGCACCTCAACTTCAATTTTTAGTTTTTTCCCTGTGCGCTCTAGGTAGGCATTTGCACTTTCGATTGCCGGCTTCACCCCACCAGCGTAATCGATATGGTTGTCCTTTAGCATGATCATATCGTACAGGGCGAATCGATGGTTCACTCCTCCTCCAATTCGAACTGCCCACTTTTCCATGTAACGAATTCCGGGAGTCGTTTTGCGCGTATCGAGCAATTTGGCATTCGTTCCTTCAATCAAACCAACAATTTTGCGAGTTTGCGTTGCCACTCCGCTCATGCGTTGCATGAAATTGAGCACCAATCGCTCTGTGCTGAGAATAGAAATAGAAGAACCACGCACAATAAAGGCAATATCTCCAGGCTTGACGCGATCACCATCCTTTAGAAATGTTTCTACTTCAAGTTGAGAATCGTAGCGTTTGAAGATGCGTTCTGCCAGCTCAATGCCGGCTATCACACCTTCTTCTTTCACAAGCAATTTTGCCTGTCCTTGGGCGTCTTTGGGTACACAAGAAAGCGACGAGTGATCCCCGTCTCCGATATCCTCTTTCAAGGCATTATCAATAATCGCATCAATCATGTACCAAAAGTACTGACTATCGTGCAATGTATGATGTAACGAGTTTAGTTTTCGATAGAAATACTTTCTATTTTGAAACTTCCGCTAATTTTTTTGAAATGGACGGTAACGCGGAACTCATTCCCCTTACTGTAGTAGGTTCCGATTCCGAAAGCACCTTCACTAGAGTCGGAGCCTTTGTGAATGAAACTGAATGAACTTGGCGGGTTTTTCTCGAAGAAACTTTTTAAAACTTGCGTTGCTTGCGAGGTTGAATACACGCGTTCTTCATCAAGAATATTAATCAGACACTTGTCCTTACACATCGACGCTAAAGACGATGCACTTCCGGACTTAAACGCCGATTGTACGGAGCTGTATGGGGCATCAGCAGGAACCGTTGGTCCGACCAATAAAAACAGGGATAATAGCAAAGCGATCATAATTCAATTGTGTTGTTTCCGCCCTTAAACCTACAAATTTAATGCCTAAAATCCTGCACCTCTGAGACATTAATCACAACTTAGGTTTTGTGTAACTTCGCTTTATGAAAATCAAGGTGATTTGTATTGGAAAAACGGGAAAAGGGTTTCTTGTTGACGGTGAAAAAGAATATTTGGATCGTTTGAAGCATTATGTGAAGGTAGAGAAGCTGGAATTACCGGATATCAAGAACGCCAGAAAACTCACTCATGAACAAGTGAAAACTGAGGAAGGTAAAGTATTACTTGGTTTAATAGACCCTGGCGATCAGGTGCTTTTATTGGATGAAAAAGGAAAACAATACAGCTCCGAGCAGTTTGCAGATTTTCTTCAAAAGCGCTTTAATCAAGGAGGTAAAAACCTAGTTTTTGTGATTGGTGGAGCTTACGGATTCTCAGAGGAACTATACCAACGTGCCCAAGGCAAAATAAGTTTTTCTGCTATGACATTTTCTCATCAAATGATACGTATGATTTTCTTTGAACAATTGTATAGGGCAATGACGATTCAGCGCGGGGAACCTTATCATCATTCTTGAGTGTGAGAGTGAGCTTGAGAGCGAGGGTAAAAGTAAGAGAGACGCAGAATCCTGATGTTTTTTGAAACTAATTGCGTGATTTTCGTATACAATTGAATTAGAGAAGAAAGAAGCACTTGACAAGTCAATACCTCAGTTTATTTGATATTATTTCCACCATTTTTTGGGCGGGAATCCTACTGTTCTTTGCTCATTTTCATTACATCCAAAACAAGCACAAAGAGCATTACAAGTATTATTTATTCAATGTTTATGGAAAGTTCTTCTTCGCATTGGCCTTTTCGGCGTTCTATTTATTCATTGTAGGCGGCGGTGATACTGTAGCATATTTCGACGGAGCAAGCGTATTAAATAACCTGTTTGTACAATCGCCAACGGCGTATATGGAAGAGTTGTTCAATCCACCGGATATGAACCACTACTGGAACGTCTACGACGCTGATACTGGCTATCCTCCGGGATGGATTTACCGCGAGTCGGAAGGATTTTTCATATCAAAATTGATCAGTCTTTTCTCTTTCTTAACCTTCAAGAGTTATTTGGCTTCCACTTTGATCATTGCTTTTATGGCAGCTCACGCTAGCTGGAAGCTATTTACGCTTATTTTGGAGTTCAAACTTGCTAAGCCTGTGTACATTGCGCTTGCAGTATTATTCCTGCCATCCGTAAACTTTTGGTGTACGGGAATATCTAAAGATTCCTTTGTTTACATTGCTTTGTGCTACATGATTTATTACGGATTTAAGTACCTGCATTTTGGTAAAATTCGAATCACTGAGTTTATCGTATTTTTATTCTCAGCGTGGCTCATTTATCACATTCGTTCGGTTGTATTGTTTGTGGTCATCATTCCTTTTGGATTGGCCTTCGTATCAAGAGCACTGAAGCGTTGGGGACTTCAAAATTTTGCTGTAGGTGCCATTCGAACTACGTTCTTACTTGGAAGTTTTGCTTTTGTTGTATTGAGTCAAGCCTCAAAATCTGAGGAGGAGCTACTTTCCTCCAATGCGTTTTTGGAAGAGGCCGCGGTTACTCAAAATGACTTCGCGCAAAATGAATCGTATGGCGAAAGTAGGTACGACTTAGGAGAAATTCAATTCACATTGGGAGGCCTAGTTCGCGTAGCACCTTTGGCGATTTTTACGGGCGCATTCCGACCAATGATGTGGGAAGCATTGACACCCAACCTTGTTCTGAATGGTTTAGAGAGTTTGATTCTCTTGTTTGGTTTGGCCCGTTTTCTATTCAAGCGCCCTGTTGCGAAGTACGGTTTCATTCGCAACAATGAATTTCTCTATTTCTGCCTCATTTTGGTCTTTCTTTTGAGCTTCATTACCGGGTTAACCTCTGGACTTTATGGCGTACTGGTTCGATTGCGGGCTCCGTTGCTTCCGTTTCTTTTCATCCTTCTCAACGTCGACTTTAAATCCTTCGGTTTATTGGAGAAAAAGAACAAGAAAAAGAACGGTTTATCATCTGACGGTACGCGGATTATTCCACATGAATCCCTTTAATAAAATACGTACCAGAAGCTCAAAAGCTATTCGAATTGCTTAATTTCGCTTCAAACCTAATTTACGATGAGAGTACTCGTTACAGGAGCCGATGGATTTATTGGTTCGCACCTTACCGAAATGCTACTAGCGCGTGGTTATCAGGTCAGAGCTTTGGCGCAATACAACTCGTTCAATTACTGGGGTTGGATCGATGATTTATCGCATAAAAACCTTGAAATTGTATCAGGAGATGTTCGGGACCCGAATTACTGCCGCGAAATCGTGAAAGACATGGATATTGTATTTCATTTGGCGGCATTGATTGCCATCCCTTACTCTTATGTGGCACCAGGAAGCTACGTGGACACCAATGTAAACGGTACTTTAAATATCTGTCAAGCAGCAAAGGATTTAGGCACGAAGAAAGTCATTGTGACATCGACATCTGAAGTTTACGGAACAGCTCAATACGTACCTATTGATGAAAAGCATCCAAAACAGCCACAATCACCTTATTCTGCATCGAAAATAGGCGCTGACATGATGGCGATGAGTTATTACAATTCTTTTGATGTCCCAGTGGTGATAGCTCGACCTTTCAACACCTACGGACCGCGTCAATCTGCTCGTGCAATAATCCCGACAATCATATCGCAAATTGCTAGCGGAAAGAAAGAAATTAAATTAGGGGATTTAACGCCAACACGGGACTTCAACTATGTTTCGGATACCTGTGAAGGGTTCATCGCTTTGGCGGAATCTGACGAGGTGATTGGAAAAGAAATAAACATTGCGAGCAACTCCGAGATTTCGATGGAGGCCACCTTGAGCTTAATCGCTGAAATCATGGAAAGTGATGTAAAATTCATTCAAGATGAGCAGCGCTTGCGCCCAGCAAAATCGGAGGTTTTCCGTTTATATGGTGACAATACGTTGATCAAATCGCTCACAGACTTCGATTCGAATGTTTCTTTAGAAGAAGGATTGAGAAAAACGGTGGATTGGTTCACGAAAGAGGAGAATTTAGCACGCTATAAAACGACCATTTACAACGTGTAATTATGGCCTATAAGATTCCGTTATTTCAATTGAACTTTGACGAAGCAGAGGAAAATGCCGTGATTGAAACATTGCGCAGCAAATGGATCTCCATGGGGCCGCGTTCTCAAGCTCTAGAAGAACGATTCGCAGAAATGTTCGGAAGCAAACATGCTGTTTCCATAGCCAATTGCACTGCAGCTTTGCACTTGGCCCTACTCGCTGTTGATGTAAAAGCAGGCGACGAGGTTTTATGTCCATCTTTAAGCTTCGCTGCCACTGTAAACTGCATCAAATATGTAGGAGCTACTCCGTGTTTTTGCGATGTTGAAAGTTTGGACAGACCAACCATTTCCATTGAACAAATCAAAGCAAACTTTTCGGAGAGAACGCGCGCGATAATCGTTATGCATTATGCCGGTCACCCCTGTGATATGGATGCTATTATGGCATTTGCCAACGAGAAAGGAATTCCGGTAATTGAAGATGCCTGTCATGCACCACTTTCGGAATTGAATGGAAAAAAACTGGGAACCATTGGAGCCATTGGATGTTATAGCTTTTTTTCCAATAAAAATATCTCTACAGGCGAAGGTGGTATGTTAATTACCGATGACCAATCCATTTATGAAAAAGTGAAATTGCTCCGTTCACATGGTATGACAACCATGTCTTTCGAGCGCTCCAAAGGACATGCAACGGCCTACGATATAGTAGAGTTAGGTTACAATTATCGTATGGATGATATTCGTGCGGCGATTGGACTTGCACAATTGGAAAAACTGCCGGAAGATTTGCAGAAAAGAAAGCATGTGAGAGCATGGTATCTTGAAAATCTTAAAAACGAGAGCCGAATAGTGGTTCCTTTCGCAGAAAATGCAAATTTCTCATCTAACTACGTTTTTACGGTAAACTTGGTGGATTCTGACTTCACAAAGCGAGATCAGTTGAGAGATTTCATGCATGAAAACGGCATTCAGACCAGCGTTCACTACCCTGCCATTCACCGCTTCTCAATTTATCAGGATATCCCAGCGGAATTACCCATAACGGAGTACGTTTGCGACAACACCCTAACGTTACCGATGTTCGGAAGCTTGACGCAAGAAGAAGTTGCGTACATTTCCGAAACACTCAAGAAAGGAATTCAACATGTTTTCGGGTAAAAAATTACTCATATTCGGCGGTGGATTCCTCCAGCAATCGCTGATCAATCACTGTAAAAAAATGGGTGTAACATCTGTGGTGATTGATCCTTTCGATCAAGCCCCTGCGAGAGAAACAGCTGATTTTTTTGAGGTAGTTGGTGGACACGATTTTGAAGGAACTTGCCAAGTTGTCGAAAAGCACACCGTTGACGGAATTATAACAAGTGCCACCGATAAGCCGTTGGTGATGATGGCTCGAATTGCTGAGAAGTACAATTTCCCTTTTTACTCCGTGAAGACCGCCAAAAATTGTACAGATAAATACCGAATGAAGGCCATTTTTCAGTCTAACGACATTCCTTGCGCAAAAGGCTATTTGATTAAGTCGTCGAGTGACATTCTGGCGTACCCGGTAATCGTTAAACCTCTAGACAATTCAGGAAGTCGAGGCGTTTATTTTTGTCGTAATGAGAAAGAAGCGAACGAACTCATTCAATCCACATTCAAGCATACAAAAGCCAAGGAAATCTTGGCAGAATCTTTTGTCGACGGACAGGAGTATAGTGTCGAGTCGTTGCATTCAGAAAATAACGTTGAGATAGTACAAATAACGGAGAAAATCACTTCACCTTTCCCTACCAACGTGGAACTTGGTCATATCGCTCCAGCAAACGTTTCCGAAATCGAACGTGATACCATCCATGACGTTATTAAACGAATTCACAAATCCTTCCAATTTCGATACTGTGCAGCTCATACGGAGGTAAAAATCAACCATGGAGTGATTACCGTAATCGAAACAAGCCCAAGGCTTGGGGGAGATTTCATTTCATCGGATTTAGCACCGCTTTCCACCGGAATCAACATGGAGGATGAATTGATTGCCATGGCTCTTGGAAAGGAGTTGGAAACCACAAAGGAACAGCAACGATTTTCAGGTGCCTTCTTCTTCCAGTTTGAAGAAGGGAGGCGTATCAAAAAATTGCCTAATTTAGAAGCATTGGAGGCGATACCAACATTAAAGAAAATTGCAGTGACCGTTCAACAGGACGCGTTCATTGGAGCTGTGCAAAGCAGCTTGGATCGACATGGTTACTTTGTTCTTCAAACCGAGAGTCGAGAGCTTCTGCTTCGCGATCGAGATCGAATTTTTGACTTTGTTTATTCCAACACGGAGTACGAATAATCCAACTGAACACTGCTACAACGAAACCTTACAATACGATGATCAAAGGAGAAAATATCCGCTTGCGCCCACTGAAGAAAAGCGATGCCGAATTGTTCTTTTCTTGGCGAAATGATCTCAACTTTATCGAAATGGCTCTCAGCATGAGACTTCCCAAGCATGAATTACTGGAAGAAACATGGTTGGATAATGCCATGAAAGACATCTCTAACCGGCATGTTTATTTCATTATTGAAGCAGTAGATTCCGGAATTCCCATTGGCTTTACAGCGCTTACAAATATTGATTGGATTTCACGAAACGGAGCTGGAGGAATTGCCATAATGCACCCTGAATATCGTGGAAAAGGGCTCTCAACGGAAAGTTTCCTTGCTTTGTTCGATTACGGATTCAACAAGCTTAATCTTCATAAGATTTGGACACATGTTCATAGTGGAAATCCTGCATCGATAAAACTACATGAGCGTTTGGGCTGCACCCTAGAGGGAACGCTCAAAGAGCATTATTACTGGGACAATGCTTATCATGACGCTTTGCAATACGGGATAATGAAAGATCACTTCAACAAAATCAACGCATAATATGAAGCCGGACATCATCATTTCTTCTGACGCAACATTGATGGATTCGTTGAAACAAATGGACGCACAAGGAAGAAAATTGCTTGTGGTATTGGAAGGACAAAAATTCAAAGGTGTTTTGAGCATCGGCGACCTTCAGCGTGCCATCTTGAAGCAAATTCCTTTGGAGTCTAAGGTAGCCGACATTTTGCGCACGATTATCACTGTTGCACACCCGAATGATAGTCGAGAAGAAATCAAGGAAATGATGATGGAGCTTCGTTCTGAAGCCATGCCTGTGGTTAACGATGCGAAGGAATTGGTGGAAATTGTCCATTGGGAAGATGTTTTCGGAGCGTCGAAAAAAGCGGAAGTTGAGCACATGAATTTACCGGTGGTGGTAATGGCCGGTGGCAAAGGAACTCGATTGAAACCTTTAACCAACGTTATTCCAAAGCCATTAATTCCCGTGGGCGATAAAACGATGCTGGAAACCATTGTAGAAAGCTTCACACAATATGGATGCTCTACTTTTCACGTTAGCGTCAATTACAAAGCAGATATGATCCGTTACTACTTGGAGAATAATCCAGTGGAAGGAGCATCATTTTCCTATTTCGAAGAACCGAAGCCACTTGGAACTGCCGGAAGTTTGAGCCTCTTGAAAAATGAAATCAAAGACACATTTTTTGTGACCAATTGTGATATTTTGGTTGAGCAAGATTATTCGGAAATCTACAAATACCACAAAGAGAACAAGAACGAATTGACCGTTGTCGGCGCGTTAAAACATCTCGATATCCCGTATGGAACTTTGGAAGTTGGCGAAAATGGAATTTTGGAAGATATCACAGAAAAGCCATCCATGACCTATTTGATCAACTCAGGATTGTACATTTTAGAACCACACTTAATTGATGAAATTCCAGCAGATGAATTCTATCATATTACTCACTTAATCGGCAAGCTAATGAAGGAAAATCGCCGTGTGGGCGTATTCCCCGTGAGCGAAAAAAGCTGGAAAGACATTGGTGAGTGGAAAGAATACTTCAAATTCATCGACTTGAAGCTATGAGGATTATCATCCTAACAGCCATTCCGTTTTGGCATCCAGGAACTTCAGAGTTGATTCTTCATCTTCGTAAACGAGGCGTGGATGTCACTGCACTCGACATTTTCCACGGAAAACAGGTCAACTCCAATAACGAAATCGTCAATCTGATTCCCTTCGGACTCACCGGATTTGCAGCACGTGTCTACATGAAGCTCTTTCGGAAGTCCTTTACAAGAAAACATACGACATCTGCCGATATTTTAGATATTCACTTTGTTGAGGCAGCATACAGTAAATACATTCCGAACTTGGGTAAAAAGTATATCTGTACTCTATTCGGCTCGGACCTTTATCGAACAGAAGAATCGGTAAAAAACGAGCAACGGATTTTGTTTGATACCTGCGACCGAATTCTGCTCTCAAAGAATATGATTCCCTACTTCGAGGAACATTTTGGGAACAAATCCGAAAAATACATTCTAAATCAATACGGTTCTGCTCGAATAGACACAGTGTACGAAGCATTAAAAACACTGAACAAGTCTAAAACTCAGGAGAAGTGGAACATACCAGCGGGCAAAACGGTGATCACGATTGGCTACAACGGCAAACAAGAACAACAACATGTAAAAGTAATTCAGGAGCTCAGCAATCTTACGAAAGAAGCAAAATCTGGATTGTTTTGCTTGTTACCAATGACTTATGGTGGTGCGCCGGAGTATCTTCAAGAAGTCGCCAATAAAATGAATAACTGCGGCATCGAGAACTCAATCTTGGTGAATAGACTTTCAGACGCAGAAATTACCGAGCTTCGAATCATTTCGGACATTACTATCAACACGCAAACAACAGATGCATTGGCAAGCTCCATCAAAGAGGCCATGGTTTCAGGTGATGTGTTGCTCGTAGGTGATTGGCTGCCTTATGAAATATATGAGGAGCTGGGCGTTTTCTATCGAGCCACCAATTTTGAGTCATTACAAAGTGACCTAGGTTATGTTCTAAAGGATGTTGATAAGCTGCAACAGGAATCTACCAAAAACGCTGATATCATTCGTAAATTTGCTTCTTGGGAAGTTTTGATCGATGCTTGGGTCAATGACTACCAGAAACTCTACAATGAAAGTAAATAACGACATCCACCTTGGCTGCGGCAACATTTCTCTAGACAAAGAACTTGGCGGCTACTACCAAGACCTGAGAGAAGCGATCTACCACTTTGACAACAATTCTTTGGGAAGGTTTGACGACAAGGGAATTCCGTATTTGGTTGAAAAGGAGCGCGACGTTTACAGCATCGTTTACGTAATTCAATACGCGCTGATCCAATACGAATTCATGGTTTATGAAGGAGAGTCGGCGGAGCGATTAGAAATTTTCAAAAACTGCATTAGTTGGCTCGATGAGAAAGCAGAGAATTTCAAAGATGCAGTAGTATGGCGAAGTGCCAAAAACATTCAATACGACTTGGACGAAGGCTGGGTCTCATCCATGTACCAAGGGCAGGCAGCATCATTATACCTTCGAGCATATCAACTTTTGGGGAATGAGACCTACCTCGAAACAGCCGAAAAAGCCATCGCTTTTTTACAATACGACTACAGCGAAGGCGGCGTGAAGCGAGTGGATGAAAATGGATTCACCTGGTTTGAAGAGTATCCAACAGACCCGCCATCTTACGTCTTAAACGGATTCATCTATACCTTGTTCGGAATGCTGGATTTGTATCGCGTAACCGGGTCCGAGAATGCCAAGGCGCTATACGATGAATGCATAAACACATTGGAGAACAACTTGCACCAGTACCATCGATGGTACTGGTCCGTGTATGATCAAAAGAAGGAACAACTCGTTTCTTACTATTACCAAAAGAATGTGCACATTCCCTTGATGGAAATTCTTTCTAAGCTGACCAAAAAGCCGATATTTGCAACCTATCATTCGAAATGGAAGCGTCAATTGAGCAGTCCATTGAATAGAATGATTGTACAATTGATGTATCGCATTCAACCGCGACTTAAACGCCTACGAAAATGAGCAAAGCAAGGGAAATACTACGCCAGCATATCGATGAAGAAGTGCTCATGTACTACCCCGATGTATCTCATTACGCCCCGGAAACTTACGAACGGTTGTTAGTTCGATGGAGCGACGACAGCGTTTATTCGGAAAAACACCGATTCGAACTCATTGAGCAGTTCATTCCCGATGCGAAATCGAAGAAAATACTTGATATGGCCGCTGGCTGTGGAAGTTTTGTCATTCAGGGGCTTCGCGATGGCTATGATACCTACGGAGTTGAGCCTGAAAAATGGAAGCATGAGGTTGTAGATATCAAATTTGAAGAGAACGATTACCCAAAAGAATGGCGCGATCGCATGGTTGAAGGAGTTGGTGAAAAACTCCCCTTCGATGATGAGACCTTCGACGCTTTTGATAGCTGGCAAACGATTGAACACGTAGCAAACGAACGCGACTGTATTCATGAATTATACCGTGTTTTGAGAAAAGGAGGTTCAGGAATTCTACGCGGACCGAGCTACCACATGTTCTACGAAGGACACTACAGAATGTTTTGGTTTCCGATGATGCACAAGGGAGCGTTCTCTCGTTTCTATTTAAAACTTAGAAAGCGACCGTCTGCCGGATTGGATACATTCCACCCAGTGAATCCCATTCGTATAAGGAGGTACGCGCGTGAAGCCGGCTTTAAAGTGGTAAACATCAAACGCGTTATGATTTACAATGCGGCAAAACGAAAAATGCCCATTCTGAAAAAAAGCATTTTCAAGCCTGCCCTTTGGGGTATTTATTTGATGTGGGATTTCTATCGCGGTATCAAGAACTTTGGTCGTGTAGAAGCAACGGTCAGCTACCATTTGGTAAAAGAATAAGATGAGCAAACTAAAGGCTTTTATTGGCGAAACGCTGATCTACGGATTCGCGAATGTGTTTTCGCGAGTATTCGCCATGCTTCTCATACCACTTTATCAAGGATTAGGACCCGATGTGTATTCAAACATCTTCCTGTTACAGTCGGCTTTTACATTGCTTTCCTTTGCCTTGGCGCTAAACTCGGGCGTTTTCTACTACTATTATGAAGGGGAGAAACTGAGCTACCGCAAATTGGTGCTTTCCTCTTGGTTCTATTATCAGGTGATGGTAGCCCTTTTGATTTTCGCAGGTATTTTCATTTTTAAAGGTTCTTTAGCCGAGTTATTGCGCATCAATGGTAACAAAGAGGAATTGGAACTCGCCTTTGTCTTGCTTGGACTACAGCTGTTCCCCTACATTTTAAATATCACCAATATCAATCTGTATCGCATTCAACGAAAGCCCAAAAAAGCGGTACTTATAACTTTGGCAGAGGCTATTTTTACGCTTTCTTTCGTTTGGATCGGTATCGAATTTTTCAATTTTGGCTTAATTGAAATTGTACTTTCTCAGTTTGTTGCGCGTGCTTGCGTAGCCCTCCTGTTCATCAATTCGGCTAGAATTTACCTCAGTGTTTACAACTTCTCCAAGGCGATGCTAAAGCGTATTTTCACTTTCTCTTGGCCCTTCATAATAATTAGCTCTTTTGGCTGGGGAATCAATACCTTCGATAAGTTTATTGGAGCAGAACTTTTGGTGAAAGATCAAGATGTTGCCAACCTCGCCCTAGCAATGCAAATTAGCTTACCTATCGTTGTTCTTTCTGACATGATTCGTATGGCAATTGGGCCTTTTGTGATGTCGATTCGAAAGGATGAAGACGCAGAAAAAAGCTACCAACAAGTATTCGACCTATCCATTTTTAGTGGGTTTGGAACGCTTGTTTTAATCATCATTTTTAGCCCCTTGTTAATTCAACTTTTAGCGAATGAAAACTTCATTCCTGCGATGAAAGTACTACCGTTAATTGGACTGGCCAGTGTTCTATCTCTCATTGCCAATCAATTTGCGATTAGCTTTAGTCTGAACAAAAAAAATGTTTACATCCTCATAGCAACGGTAACTGGCGGAAGTTTAGCGTTCTTGCTCAACATCTTTCTCATGCGTGATTATGGCTTTGTGATCGCCGGAATTTCTCAAATAGCCTCGTTCAGTATCATGGCTATTATCCTCTACCTTCTTGGTGTTCGAATTGCAAAACTTACCATGAAATTGGGAATGATGTTTACCATGCTCGGTATTATCGTTGGCTACATCGTATACATCAACTGCACTATGGATAGCATTCTAGCGAAGGAGTTTTTGCCGTTGATTTTAGTGGGTATCGCTGTGGGAATAGCATTGATTGTCATCTACTTCGTTTTTCAAAAACTTTCTCCAAGAACTCTGATTCGCTACCTTAGCAAGCGAAAATGAAAAAAGTTCTGATTCTTGCGTACTTCTATCCTCCTTCGGTATTCGTTGGCGGTCAGCGCATTGATTTTTGGGCGAAACATTTGCATGAGTTTGGCTATTACCCAGTGATTGTAACGCGCAACTGGAACGAAGGACAGACAACACTGACTGACGAAGTGCACCACAACGAATTACAAGTGGAAATACATGATACTCATGAAGTGCATCGACTGCCGTACAAAAGGTCAACACGAGATAAGTTAGCCCATAGACAAGGAATGAAGTTGGTTCGAAAAGCATTGACGTTTTGGGAACTACTTACCTCCAATTTCAGTATCAAGGCATTGCCCTACAGCAACATGTTTCCATACTGCGACCAACTTTTGGCAAGTGGCGAATTCGCGGCTTTTATCGTTTCTGGACGTCCGTTTCAAACCTTTCAAATCGGACATCTGCTCAAAAAAAAGCATGATATTCTATGGATTCCCGACTACCGAGATGAATGGAACAGTCACTATCGGTCTGTTACTTCATTAGGTATCGAAAAGTGGATCCGAAAGCTGGAGCGAAGAAGTGAAGTTCGGTGGACCTCCAATGCCGATCATTTCCTGTCAGTTTCTGAACTTTGGGTAGACCGTATTTCGAAATTAACAGGAAAAAATGGCTCGGTGGTAAAAAATGGATTTGATACAATTTACCCAAAAGTTCAGCGTCCCGACTCGAATTTGAACATTCTGTATGCAGGCACACTCTATCCTTATCAGGATATTTCAACCATAACAAATAGCCTAATTTCCATTGACAACCCTAAAATTAAATTTTATTTTATTGGAAGTTGTGATTCCATGGAGTCCAAGCAAAAACTAAACGCTTTAGCGGAGCAATATCCGGATACCTTTCACATTCAGGAAAAAGTTCCAAAATCAGAATTTGAAAAGTTGATTGCCAAAATGGATATTGGCATTCTCACTTCGTACAAAAACACGGATGGTTGGCTTCCGGTGAAAATTTTTGATTACTACGCTCACGGACTGGCGCTTCTTCTCTGTCCTTCAGACAATGATCTGATGGAGGAATTTATCGTAAAAACGCAATCTGGAGTTACGGTAAAAAATCCGGAAGAATGTGAAAGCTATCTGAAAAAGCAACTGCAAGCGAAACAAGAAGGCACGTTTGACACCCCGCGAAGCTACGATTTAGGAAAAGAATATCATCGACTCTACCAAACTGAGGTGCTTGCTAAAACCTTAGATACACTCACGAAACAAGAGCTCAATAATTCATGAAAAAAATCCTGATCCTTGCCTATTTCTATCCTCCTTCGGTTTTCGTCGGAGGCCAGCGCATTGAGTTTTGGGCGAAACATTTGCATGAATTTGGATACTATCCGGTGATTGTGACTAGAAATTGGAACGAGGGACAAACAACGCTCACCGAAGAAGTCCATAACAATGACTTAAAAGTGGAAACGCATGAAACGCATGAAGTACACCGACTTCCATTTCATAGATCAACACGAGATAAGTTAGCCGACAAACAAGGGATGAAGCTGTTTCAAAAAGCGTTCACTTTTTGGGAGTTGATAGCATCGAATTTTAGCATAAAAGCATTGCCTTACAGTAATATGCTACCTTATTGTGATCAGCTTTTGGCGAGTGGCGAATTTGAGGCTTTTATTGCTTCAGGACGTCCATTTCAAACCTTTCAAATTGGACATATCCTCAAGAAAAAGCATGATATCCAGTGGATTCCGGATTACCGGGATGAATGGAACAGCCATTACAGAACCTCCATTCGAAATCCACTTATGAAGCTCATTGCCTTTTTGGAACGAAAAAGTGAAAAGAAATGGGTATCAAATGCCGACGTTTTTTTATCCGTATCAGATATTTGGGTGAACCGTATTTCGAATTTTACCGGGCTGGAAGGAAAAGTGGTGAAAAATGGGTTCGATGAAATCGTTCCGAAACAAATTAGAAACGATCAGCAACTGAAAATTCTCTATGCCGGAACACTATACCCGTATCAGGACATACGTCCGATTACTGAGGCCATTGCTGCGATAGATCATCCGAACCTTCGCTTTTTCTTTATTGGCAATTGCGAATCGGAGGAAAATTGGAACTACCTGAAAGATCTCGAAAAAAAGAAGCCACAAACGTTTCAAATAGTCGAAAAAATCCCAAAAGTGGAATTTGAAAAGCTGATTCCCAAAATGGATATCGGTATCATGACCCCTTATCAGAACTTAACAGGATGTTTGCCCGTGAAAATTTTCGACTATTACGCCAACGGACTTCAATTGTTGCTTTGTCCCTCTGATGAAGACTTAATGGTCAACTTTATTTCAGAAACAGAATCAGGCATTACCGTAAATTCGCAGCAAGAGTGCGAGGACTACTTAAAAGAGCAGCTGAAAGCCAAACAAGAAGGCGCGTTCGACCGTCCTAGAAATTACATCTTAGGCAAAGAGTATCACCGACTTTATCAAACCGAAGTTCTTGCAAAGACTCTTGATATAATCATCAAAGATCCAAAAGACCAAAGTTGAGGGAATACTTCATTCATGTTCCCCCCGTATTTGTGCGCATTTTCATTCTCATGGTGTAAAAACTGTGATTTACAGCATCTTGTTTGAAAAAGAAATAATAATTTAGTCGCCGGACATGTCGGCTACTAAACATACCAACTGCTTGATCTGCTACTCCACTGATCTCAAGTTACTAGAGGCGTATTCTAACGTCGGCTTAGTAAAGTGTCAATCGTGCAATTTTGTATTCTCAGAGCGCATTCCATCCATGCAGGAACTATTGGATTACTACTCCAATAATTACGAAAGAACAAGCTACCTGTCTCCCATCACGGTAAAGCGTTTCAATGAAATTTTGGATCGATTCGAACCGTATCGTAAAACAGGAAAATTACTCGATGTGGGTGCCGGATATGGCTTCTTCATGGAAGTGGCGAAAGAACGAGGATGGGATGTTTACGGAACAGAGCTAACGGATGAAGCAGTGGATCACTGTAAATCCAAAGGACTGAAAATGTACAAAGGCGAATTTCATGAACTTGATTTAGAGTCGGAATCTTTTGATGTCATTGTCTCCATTGAAGTGTTAGAACACCTCAACACACCGAATCATTTCGCTTCGAAAGCCAACGAAATTCTACGAAAAGGCGGTGTATTGTACCTAACTACGCCGAATTTCAATTCTTTCCTGCGTTACCGTTTGAAAGAGCAATACAAAGTCATTGAATACCCGAATCACCTTTGTTATTACACGCCCAAAACACTGAAGAATCTTTTCACTTCGAAAGGTTTCGATCCGTTGGCAATAAAAACAACGGGAATCAGTCTCACCCGACTTCGAACGAGCAAGGGGAAAAGCGATCAGGAGTACGTTTGTGAAACATCAGATGACGAAATGCTGCGCTACCGAATCGAAAAGAACCCGGCACTAAAAGTGATGAAATCGTCTACAAATGGTGTATTAAATCTGCTAAAAATGGGAGATAGTCTAAAAGGTTACTTCCAAAAGAAGTAACCTTTCACACATATTTTCAAAGGAAATCCGATACTTCATTTAAGTTTTTTATAACTAAACGGATTTACTACTGTTCTCTTCCAAATTGGATTATTTAGTGTGATTTGATTTCCTTATTTTTGACCTTTATTTACCTCACTTCTACTATGTTGATCAAAACACTACTACTCTACATGGTCTTTTGTGTGCAGTTGGCTTACGGTCAAACCTACGGGTATTCCTACGAAGGAAGCCTTGACATAACACAAAAGCAACAATTCGAATTAGAATGCGCCGAACTTCCGCACGTGATTTCATGTAAAATGCGTCATAAGGACGAAAAAGGGCAGGGAGAAATCATCATTCAAGTGGAGAAAACAGAGCGACAGGATCAAGACAACCCTTTCACACCAGTTGACGTAAAAGCTCTTCTTCTTTCCTACGGATTGAAGCCCACAAACTTTATTGAAATCAAAACTACACGATGAAATTAGCACTAATCTCACTCGCCCTGATGGGAGCTTTTGGTTTTCTCAGAGCACAATCTGACGGCTGTTCGTCGGCGACATCCTTGCCTGTGACTGCCAATTGTAGCAGCCCAACAAACGGAACCACAACCGGAGCAACTCAAACAATTGCCGGATGCACTGGAAACGCAGATGACGATGTTTGGTATCAATTCATTGCAACCTCTACCGCTCACCAAATTACAGTAGTGCCGGTTGCTGGAATGGATCCCGTAGTACAGTTGTTTTCAGGCGGATGTGCCTCATTGGTATCATTGAGCTGTAAAGACAATGGCGGAGACGGAGTTACAGAGGTAATTAACTACAACAGTCTGACTATTGGACAAACCTATCGTGTACGTGTGTATCACTACTTCTCGGGGTCAGGGTCTGGGAATTTTAGCATCTGCGTTACCGAAGCACCAATACCTCCATCAAACGACAATTGTGCGGGAGCCGTATCTCTTAATGTAAATGCCGGCTGCAGTTACACCAGCGCTACAACCGATGGCGCAACACAATCATTGGCTGGATGTTCAGGAAGTGCGGACGATGACGTATGGTTTAGCTTTGTTGCGACAAACTCGTTACAAAACATTGCCGTCAATCCAATAAGTAATCTCGATCTTGTGTATCAAGTTTATGACGGAAGCTGTGGGGCTTTGACCTCACTGCAATGTGTAGACAATACCTTTTCTAGTCAAATGGAGCAAGAGGATATTGTAGGACTAGTACCAGGTCAAACGTACTACATCCGTGTGTACGATTACTATCAAGGAAGCACAGGCAATTTCGAAATTTGTATCACAGGAACACCAACACCAACGCCAACAAATGATGAGCCTTGTAATGCCATTCTATTGCCGAATGTCACTGCAACGTGTCAATTCTCATCCTTTACCAATGTCGGCGCGACGGCCACCATGTCAGCTCCAACTCCTGCTTCTTGTGTAGGAGGAAGCGGTGCCGCAATAGGAGGATTCTCCGCATCAACACAAGATGTTTGGTTCGCCATCGTTGTTCCACCATCTGGGAATCTTGATGTTACACCCGAACCTAACGGTGGGGCGGGGTCCATTTCTGATGGGGTAATGGCACTTTACTCTGGTAGTTGTAACGCTTTGACGCAAATTGCTTGCTCGGATGACAATCCATCTTATCCCGGATCATCTAACGATCTTTTGCCTTTAATATCCGAAAGTGGATTGACCCCAGGTGACACGCTTTACCTACGTTATTGGGGATTCGGATCCTCTTCCGGAAACTTTGGTATTTGCGCTTCTTCAGCTACTAACGATGACTGTGCGAATGCACTCTACATTTGCGATATCAATGGGTACAGTGCGTCAACAAGTCCGTCTTACACCCCAGACCGACCGGGCAATATGCGCGGAAATAACGAGGATATTAACGGAACCAATATGCCAGACGGTGTGAATACCGGAGGTATCTTCGGTCAAGGCGGCCCATGGGGAACTGGCGCTGCCTTCTTTGATGTGGTGATCGATAATAACTCGTGGATTAAATTCACAGCAGCCTCAACAACGGCACAACTCGACGTTAACATTTACGATTGCTGGGTTGGAAACTATCCATCTGGTGGTTTGCAAATGCAAATTTTTGAAGGATCCAATTGCGCCAATTTCGTTCCGGTATCCAATTTCGAAGAGAGCAGTACAGGCTTTACAATCGTTGCGAACAACCTTGTAGTAGGAAACGATTATTACCTAATGGTTGATGGGTATGCAGGCGACATTTGTAATTACACCATTACGGCGCAGTCTGGCGTTCAATTTCCAGATATTGCGAACGTTGCCCCCATTTGTGAAGGGGAATCCGTTCAACTAACTGCGCCTCCAGGTGCTGCGTCGTATGAATGGCAACACAATGGTGCAACTACTCAATCTATTACGGTAACTCCGTCAACAACGGAAACCTATTTTTGCGAGGTAACCGGTTTGTGCGATTATAAACAAACACTTGATGTAACAGTTACCGTAAATCCAAATCCGAGTGTAAGTATTACCAATGGAACATCTGCTGCTATATGTGCGGGAGAATCAATCACTTTGAACGCCTCGGGCGCTACTAACTACAATTGGAGTACGGGGCAAAGTGGCAGTAGCCTTACAGTTTCACCAGCTACATTGACCAATTACACTGTTACCGGAACCGATGCTAATGGTTGTACCAATGATGCTCAAATTGCCGTAACTGTGAACGCAGTGCCAACGCTAACAGCGAACCCAACAGCTATTGATTCAGACTGTGGTGCTTCCAACGGTGCATTGAACGGCGCAGTGGGTTCAGGTGCCAACCCGATCTCATATGAATGGTCTGATGGTACAAACGTTATTGGAAACAATGCCAATTTAACAGGAATTCCGGCGGGAACCTACTACTTAACGGTAACAGACGGTAACATTTGCTCTGAGGATTTTGGTCCGTTCAATGTTGCTAATCCCGGTGCACCACCTGCTCCAAATGTTATTGCTGATGACGATACACCTTGTCTTTCAGCGGATGTTCAACTTTCAGCGAGCAATACAACTGCCGGGACAACATTCAACTGGACAGGGCCGAATGGTTTCTCCGCAACAGGATCAACTGTGGATCTTTTAGGAGTTTCTCCTACTGAGACCGGAACCTATTGTGTTTCCTCGACAATTGCCGGTTGCACAGGACCTACCACGTGTATTTCTGTTACTGTATTAACAGACCCAACAATCGTCATTTCAACTGCCGATAACGATACAAGTATTTGTTTAAATGAAAGTTTCACCATCAACGTGAGTGGCGCAGATACTTTCGATTGGACCGGTCCAAATGGATACACAGGCTCGGGAAGTACAAATACCTTCTCTAACATCACTGTGAATCAAGAGGGAACGTACACAATCACTGGAACGGATGCAAATGGCTGTCAAGGAACTGGGACAATTGAAATTGATGTGCTCGATCTACCCACAATTAGCGTTCAAGCAGATGCATCGAGCGCCATTTATTGTAATGGAACTTTAGCGACTTTAACCTCATCTGGTGCCACAGATTACAGTTGGACCGGCCCAAATAACTTCAGTGATTCAGGCGCGTCGGTAAGCCTTCTCGACTTGAATGCGAGTAACGAAGGGTATTATGTTGTTAATGCCACAGATGCTAATAGTTGTGAAAGCTCCGACAGTGTCTACTTAACCGTTGTAACAAACGTTCCTGCTTCCGCTTCTGGAGACACAGTTGTATGTCCAGGTGACCCCATTGCACTCAATGGTATGGGCGGAAGCAGTTATCAGTGGCAAGGACCGGCAAATTTTAGCTCAAACGAACAAAGTCCATTGGTAACGAACAGCGCCGACTTCAATAACTCAGGCCTGTACATTCTTACTGTTGTGGATGCAAATGGCTGTTTGGGATATGATAGTACTATAGTAGAAGTAACGAATAATGGTGATTGCATATTCATTCCAAACCTCGTTACACCCGATGGAGATTTGCACAACGATTTCTGGGAAATCAATGGGATTGAATCGTACAGTAATGCGGAGGTAGAAATTTACAACCGATGGGGAAACTTAATTTATTCGGCATCCCCTTATGATAATGACTGGGAAGGACAAATTAATCAAGGCGCTGTAGTAGGGAGCGGAGATGAAAAAGCTCCTGTTGGTACTTATTTCTACATCATTCGTTTAAACGAGAATGATAAACCGCCTTACAAAGGCTACATCGAAGTTCAATATTAAATCCGACACCATGAAGAAGCAACTCTTTTTACTAGTAGCAATTATGTGCCTCGGATTCACTAGTTCGGCACAGCAAGACGAGCAAATGTCTGTTTACATGCACAATCCTTTGTACTACAACCCAGCTTACGCCGGTAGTCGTGACGCACTAAGTTCGGTTGCTATGACGCGATTCCAATGGGTGAGTTTTGAAGGTGCACCAAGCACACAATGGTTCAGTATTCATGCCCCTATTTTACAAAAATCCATGGGGATAGGTTCACACATGGTGAATGACCGCATTGGAAACCGTAATAGAACAGCTGTTTATTTAGATGTCAACGGAAGCGTTGCACTCAACAAAACCAGTAGAATAGCCGCAGGAATTTCCGGTGGGATTGATATGCTCGGGTACGATTTCAGCGATGTACAAGTGAACGATGCCAACGATCCGTATTATGGCTCGAGTAATCAAATTACAAAACCAAACTTCGGCGCCGGCATTTATTATTACTCCGACAATCACTTTGTGGGTATTTCGGTACCTCGTGTCATGGAAATCAACAATTCCGCTTTCGATACCATTGTGCAAACCTTAAACACCCGACATTTCTTTATCAGCGGTGGTGGCGTGTTTGACTTGAACAGTGTATTAAAGTTAAAACCTACAGCGCTCTTGAAATTTACACCAGGAGCCCCGCTAACAGCAGACCTCAATGCTAGTTTGTTAATGTATGAAACGCTTTGGGCAGGAGTCATGTATCGTTTTCACGAATCCATGGGAGTCAATGTTGTCTATAACATCAAACAATCTTTCAGCGTTGGATACGCCTATGATTTCCCGATCAACGGTTTGAGAACATATCAAAGTGGTTCGCACGAACTCTTCCTACGGTATGACTTCATTCCGAAAAAATCCAATTTCACATCTCCACGATACTTCTGACATGCGCATTCTACTTCTCTTCATAGCTCTATCTCTTTCTGGTTGGACAACTGCCCAATTCAAGCAAAAAGTAGCGGATCAATTTTATGCCAACCTAGAATATGCAAAGTGTGTTGACATGTATGATGAGCTTGCATCAAAATGTCTGAAGAAACCACAAAAAGGCAGCTGGGAAAACGTTCGGAAATCGGCAATTTCGCATTACCACCTCTTTCAAATGAAGGATGCCATTCGGCGCTTCGAGCAGTTGGACGCGGAAAATATGCTTACAGAAGATGATCGAGTGATTTATATTCATGCGCTGCGATACGACGAGCGTTATGGGAAAAGCAACGAAATTATTCGCGAAAGCGCCAACTTGCACAAAGACAATACCTTTTTTCAATCCTTGTTGGCGGATAAGAAAAAATTCGAGGCACTCTTCGCTGATTCCAGTCTATTTAAAGTATGGGAAGCATCCATCAACTCTGGGAAAGGTGATTTCGGTCCGGCATATTTCAATAACTCACTTGTGTTTGTTTCAAAGGCGGAGAACGCGGGTTTTGTAAACCCCAAATATGGGTGGGACGGCGATTTCTTTCTCAACGTTCATCAAGCTCCCCTACTGGCAGACAGCGTACTCGGTAGTCGAGAAATGCTCAAGCACAACTTTCTCTCACGCGCTCATGACGGCCCAGTTAGTTTCAATGCTGATGGATCAGAAATGGTCATCACGAAAAACCGCTCGGAAAAAGTCAAGGGTAAAAAAGTGGTGGTGCTGGGACTCTACTTCTCCAAAATAGAAAACGGTGAATGGAGCGAATTGCAACCTTTCGAATTCAACGATCCATCTTTCGACGTAGGACACGGAGTATTCTCGAAGGATGGCAAAAAATTGTACTTCGCCTCGAACAAACCCGGTGGGTCAGGAGGTGCTGACATCTATGTCTCGGAACGGTTGGGAAAAGGTTGGAGTGAGCCTAGGAATCTCGGCCCAGAAATCAATACGGAGCGTGACGAGCTTTTTCCCTTCGTAATGGATGATATGCTATACTTCGCGTCTAACGGTCACTTCGGACTGGGTGGGCTCGATATATTTGAAGTCCATCTCTCTGGGGGAGCACCAAAAAATTGCGGGGCCCCAGTAAATTCTGCCCATGATGACTTCAGCTTGATTTACGATGACTCCGGTGAACTTGGATTCTTTTCCAGCAATCGAGGAGACAATATAGATCGTATTTACCACGTGAAGCGAAATATCTTCAACATACAATTGAACGGTACTGTTGTAATGAAATACAAAGAATTGGAGGCGCTTCCTAATCAGGAATTAACCATTCGTGATATGACCATGCAAGAGTCGATGACGCTTACAACAGACAAAAATGGTGCATTTAACACGTCCTTGCTCCACGATCACGAATACCGAGTGTACACGAAAAAGAATGAATTCATCCTACTGAAAGAAGCTGCGGTCTCCACAGAAGGAATTCGTCAAGATAGCACCTTGAACTGCCAATTGGTCCTTAAACCAACCACGATAATCGTGCATCTGCGTGTCATTGAGAAAAAGACGAAGAAAATCATACCAAATGCCACGACGAGTATCACAGACTACGATATTGATTGGGATACGACATTAATTACGAACGATAAGGGAATGGTCACCTTAAAGGTAGATCGCAACAAGGTTTATTGGGCGCACGGTGCTAAGAAAGGCTTCATTGATGCTGATATTTCCTTCAACAGTTCGAATGAAACAGACAAGGTGATCGATCTTGAGTTGGCCCTTCCTCCAATTAAAAAAGGAGAGAAATTTAAACTTGAAAATATTTTCTACGATCTGAATAAGTCTACACTCCGTCCTGAAAGTAAAACATCCCTTGATAAGTTGGCAGAGTTCATTATTCGTAACGATCTTCGCATTGAATTGAGTGCACATACAGATTCTCGCGGAAGTAGCTCTTACAATCAACGACTGTCTCAAGCACGTGCTCAAAGTTGTGTTGATTATTTGATCGAAAAAGGCGTCAAAAAGAGTAATATCAGGGCGAAAGGATATGGTGAAATGCAATTAGTAAATGGTTGTAAGGATGGGGTGAATTGCTCTGAGGAAGAACACCAAGAAAATCGACGCACGGCCGTGCAAATTCTCGAAGTAAACTAATGAAACACCTCCTTTGCATCATCTGTATTCTCAACCTTTCTATTCTTTTTGGTCAGGATACCACCCTGCTTACAAGTAATTTCGCATCAGCAGAGAAGGTCAAAATCATTATTCGCACAGAAAGACGTGTAAACGATGAGTTTATCGCGATCAACAATCTGACATGCAAAATCAGTAATGATAGTGCTGCCGTGTATTTTCTGAGCTACACGGATGGAATGGTATCCAGTTTGATGATTCCGTTCCCTATTTTCGAACAATTTGAAGACTTTGAACGGACCATCTCTCAACTCAAGTGCTTGAACGACTGCAACCAATTCATCCTTTTTGAAATTGACGGAGAAAAGAAGCGCTATCCCATTGATATTTTGGAAGAAGAACGACTTTCTGGTTTTATGTTGAAGTTGGAGGAACAATGAATAAAAGTCAAGAAAGAATACCATTCCAAGTACAGTGCGTAGACTTAAACTTGCTAATTATTGTAGATAGTCTAAAAGGTTATTTCCAAAAGAAGTAGATTTGTAGCATGTGCGGAATCGCTGGTTTTATTGACTTTACAAAAAGCTCGGAACGGAAGCATATTGTCGCAATGACAGATACCATGTTCCATCGTGGACCTGACGGCTCCGACTATCAATTTCTAGCAACTCCAAAGGCGCAAATCGGACTTGGTCATAGACGGTTGTCGATCATCGACTTGAGCGAACACGGAACACAACCCATGCAATATGGCGAAGTTTGGATCACCTTCAATGGTGAAATCTACAACTTCCAAGAAATCAAAGATGAACTCATTGGTTTGGGACATCAATTCACGGGTGGTTCCGATACCGAAATGATTTTGCATGCATATCAGGAATGGGGGATTGAGTGTGTCCATCGCTTTATTGGCATGTTTGCCATTGGTATTGTAGACTTGACTAAAAACGAGGTGTATTTGCTGCGCGATCGCCCTGGGGTAAAACCGCTGTTTGTGTATTGGAGCAACGATGTTCTACTGTACGCATCAGAACTTAAAGCTTTCCATGAGCATCCGGCTTTTGTAAAGGAAATAGATAAAAACGCCGTTAGTGCTTTCCTTCAATACGGAAACGTTCCTTCACCTCACTGTATATTCAAAGATTGTTTCAAAGTAAAACCGGGGCACTATCACGTTTTAAATCTTGAAGATCGTTCCATTACTGAAAAACAATATTGGAATGTGTACGATGCCTACAATGCTCCCAAATCAACAGTTGATTATGATACAGCGAAATCAGAGGTGAAATCGTTGTTGCACTCCGCTTTCAATTACCGCATGGTGGCAGATGTTCCCGTGGGCGTTTTTCTCAGCGGAGGATTCGATAGCACATGTGTTTCAGCTATTTTACAAAGCGACCGCACGGAAAAACTGAAGACCTTCACGATTGGCGTACCCGACATCGGGTTGAATGAAGCACCGTATGCAAAAGACATTGCCGCTCATTTGGGAACCGATCATCATGAGTTTGAATGCACCGAAAAAGAGGTATTCGAACACATTAACGACCTTCCGTTTTATTACGATGAACCCTTCGCAGATTCCAGTGCCATTCCCACGACATTGGTTTCGAAAATGGCGCGTGAGCATGTCACTGTTGCCCTGAGTGCAGATGGTGGCGACGAAATATTTGCAGGCTACAATCGCTACGATTACCTACATCGTTACGGCAAGAAATTGAATCGAATCCCAGGATTTGTGCGACACTCGCTCGTCGGCGCAATGAATGTCATACCTTCGAATCGAATTCCTATACTAAGAGGCAAATACAATTTTCACAATCGATACGAGAAGCTCAAACAAGTATTGAAGAATCCATCGAACCGTGAAATCATGTTGAGTTTGAGTCAGCAATTCACCAACAAACAAATGCGAAAGATCATGCAACACGATCCACAGCAATTGGAAACCATGTATTTGTCAGGTGAGCTGAACCTCGAAATCAATAGCTCCTTGGGCTACATGCAAGCGATTGACTTTCAAACGTATTTGTTGGATGACATTATGCAAAAAGTAGATCGCGCGACAATGACCGTAAGTTTGGAAGGCCGTGAACCTTTATTGGATCATCGTATCGTAGAATACGTAGCGTCTCTACCCGATTCGTACAAATATCACAACGGTATCAAAAAGCGACTGCTACGCGACATCGTTTACGACTATGTCCCTCAATCTTTGATGGATCGCCCCAAAATGGGATTTGCCATTCCAATTGCAGAGTGGCTGCAGAAAGAACTACGTGACCTCGTTCACGATCACATCAACGAAAAAAACATCTCAGAACAAGGACTATTCGAATGGAAAGAAATCAAAGCCATCCTCAATGCATTCTACGGCGGTAAAAAAGAATACGACATGAAGCTTTGGTATGTACTGATGTTCCAAATGTGGTATGAGAAGTGGATGAAGTGATTAGGAGTTATGAAATTGGAATAAGAAATAATGAATATTGAATATTGAATAGGTCATTTTTCAGTAACTTAAGTAAACAACCTAATCTACAATTCAATGAAAAGAAACATTATTCGAGAGAAGAGTTTTGAGTTTGCTCTCATGTCAATAAGCATAGCAAAAGAACTCCATTCCAAAAATGAATACATTCTATCGAAGCAAATCATGAGATCAGGAACCTCCGTGGGGGCGAATGTTCGCGAAGCGACTAACACGATTTCAAAAAAGGATTTTATCTATAAACTCAATATTGCCCAAAAGGAATGTGATGAATCCATGTATTGGGCAGAGTTACTTAAGGAAGCTGGTTATATTAATGAATCTCAATTTGATAATTACTGCGCATTGGCATCAGAACAATTGAAAATATTAAAAAGCATCATAATTACTGCTAGGAAAAATCTAAGTTTGTCCTAATTCAATATTCATTATTTCTTATTCATAATTAAAAAAGTACTATACATATCATACGATGGAATGACCGACCCCCTCGGGCAGTCGCAAGTTTTACCGTACATCAAATCGTTGTCGAGACATGGCTACAAGTTTCATTTGATTAGTTACGAGAAAGCGGACCGTTTTGCACAGCATAAAAAAGTCATTCAAGCAATGTGTGATGAAGACGGAATTGTTTGGCACCCCCAGCATTATGCGCAAGGGAAAGGCTTAAAAAGCACCTTAAGACAAGTGCGTAGAATGTGTAAAGTCGCATTTTATCTGCACAACAAACATCAATTTGATATTACCCACTGTCGAAGTTATATCTCAGCACTGGCAGGAATGCGCATGAAACGGAAATTTGGCACAAAATTCATCTTCGATATGCGAGGTTTTTGGGCTGATGAGCGTGTAGACGGCGGACTTTGGGATCTAAAAAATATACTCTACAAACAAATTTATTCGTACTTCAAAAGAAAAGAACGTGCGTTTCTCAAAGAAGCCGATTACGTGATTTCACTTACAGAAAATGGTAAGAATGAAATGCTTTCCTGGGACTCCACCTCTAAAGATATTCGCATCAAAGTGATTCCGTGTAGCACCAATCTTGAATTGTTCGACCCGACGAAAATTACTTCCGAGATTCAAAAACAATGTCGCGAAAATGTAGGGATCTCAGAGGACCAATTTGTTTTGGGTTACATCGGTTCTATCGGAACGTGGTACATGCTACCAGAAATGATGGACTATTTTAAGGAATTACAATCCATCAAACCGAACGCACAGTTTCTTTTTGTCACTGGAGAATCACCGGAACAGCTGAAAGAAGTAGCGATAGAAAAAGACGTTGACCCAAGTGCAATTTCCGTTATTTCCGTCCTACATCACGAGGTACCTCATTACATTTCATTGATGGATGCCTCGATATTTTTCATTAAACCGTCCTACTCGAAAAAAGCATCATCGCCAACAAAACAGGGAGAAATAATGGCAATGGGGGTACCACTTATTTGTAACTCGAATGTAGGAGATACCGATTTAATTGTAGCCAAATACAAGGCGGGGACAGTGATTAAATCATTCGACACAGCCACATACAAAAGCAACATTATCGAGCCAAAAGAATTCGATTCCACAGCGATTGCAGAGGGAGCAAAAGACTACTTCGCACTGGAGGCTGGCGTTGTTGAATTCCTCGACGTTTATTCAAAAATATATGAGTAAGCGGATTCTTTTCATAGCACCTTACCCTCATGCACAAGCACCCTCTCAGCGATTTCGATTCGAGCAGTACATTCCAGCATTGAAAAATGCCGGATTCGATGTGGAAGTTCACCCTTTTTTAAGTGCCAAAGATTGGGCACCATTGTACAAGGAAGGATCCTTCGCTCGTAAAGGATGGAGCATGTTCCGGAGTTTTATGAAACGGTGGGTATTGATGACCCAAATTCGCAAGTTCGACTACATCTTCATTCATCGGGAAGCAGCAATGATTGGACCTCCGATCTTTGAGTTCGTCATCGCGAAAATTCTTCGTAAAAAATACATTTACGATTTCGATGACGCTATTTGGCTCCCGAATTACAGTCAAAGCAACGCAAAGTTTCATCGACTAAAAGCCTACGGGAAAATCAAAAAAATTATACGCTGGGCTGACAAAGTCGTAGTAGGGAATGCCTTCTTGGCGGAATACGCAGCTCAATTCAATGATCAGGTCGAAATCATCCCTACCACAATTGATCTTGAAAATGTTCACAATCAAGTCACCAAGCATGATGATGAACTCATTCGAATTGGTTGGACCGGATCGCATACAACCATGGAGTATTTACCGTTGTTGGTCCCAACGTTGAAAGAACTGGAAAAGGAGCATCCAATTAAATTTCGCGTCATTTCCAATCATCCGCCTGCACTCGATTTAGACTGTCTCGAATACATCCAATGGAACAAGGAAACAGAAATTGAAGATTTGGCCGCCATTCATATCGGTGTTATGCCGCTGGAAGATTCCATCTGGACCAAGGGAAAGTGCGGGTTCAAAGGGCTTCAGTACATGTCTTTAGAAATTCCTTCTGTAATGTCAGCGGTAGGCGTAAACACGGAAATAATAGAGAACGGTACCAATGGATTTCTTTGTGAAAACGAGGAGGACTGGAAACGAACATTACAAGAATTAATTCAAGATATCGCGCTACGGAAATCTATAGGAAAAGCCGGACGAAAAACCGTGAAGGAACGATATTCCGTTGAAGCGAATACCCAAAAATATTTATCTCTTTTCCAATGAAATTAGCCTTTGCCACAGCCAATTCAAACAAAGCTGCCGAAATTGCGCGTTTGCTTCCCGACTCTTTTGAAATAGTGACCTTGAAAGATTTACAGGTAACGGAAGACATTCCCGAAACCGCAGACACCTTAGAGGGAAACGCCCATTTGAAAGCTGCATACGTAATGGGAAAATATGGAGTTCCTTGCTTCGCTGATGACACAGGTCTAGAAATTTCTGCTTTGGGAAATCGTCCTGGTGTGCGTTCAGCTCGATATGCGGGAGAACATCGTAGCGATGAAGACAATATGCAAAAAGTGCTTTCAGAACTTGAAAATCAAGCAGATCGTTCAGCACGCTTTCGAACCGTTATCGCCTTGCACCTTCCCGACAATAAAATGGAGTTCGAAGGCATCGTAGAAGGTGAAATTTTACATCAAAAACAAGGAACAGAAGGCTTCGGGTATGATCCAATTTTTTCACCGGAAGAAGAAAGTAGATCCTTTGCCGAAATGAGTATGGATGAAAAAAATGCCATTAGTCATCGTGGACGCGCCATCAAAAAATTGGTGGATTACCTCATCAAATTACATTCGTGAAATTGCATGACTACAGTACTTATTGCCCTTCTCAGAGCACTGTTAAGAGATTGTTCATAATTCAGTTTGATTCTTGACGAATGTTGCGGTACTTTTGCACCAACGAAACAACATTTTTTTAACTCGAATCTTACGCTATGTCGAAGATTATTTACACGAAAACGGACGAAGCACCGGCTTTGGCTACGTACTCATTACTTCCTATTGTTCAGTCATTTACCTCTCCCGCTGATATAACTGTGGAAACACGCGACATCTCCCTTGCTGGACGAATCATCGCCAACTTTCCCGATTTTTTGCAGCCTAACCAACAGATGGGTGATGCACTCGCAGAGCTAGGTGAATTGGCCAAGAAACCCGAAGCCAATATTATCAAACTGCCCAATATCAGTGCATCGGTGCCACAAATGAAAGCAGCCATTAAGGAATTACAGGATTCAGGCTATGCCTTGCCGGATTACCCTGAGGAACCGTCGAATGAGGATGAAAAAGCCATCAAAAGTCGCTACGATAAAATCAAAGGTTCAGCGGTAAACCCAGTTCTTCGTGAAGGAAACTCGGATCGACGTGCTCCGAAAGCGGTGAAAGAATACGTGAAGAAAAATCCACACTCTATGGGTGCATGGAAGTCTGAATCGAAATCTCATGTTGCGTACATGAATAGCGGCGATTTTCGTGCAAATGAAAAGTCGACCACACTAACAAAGGCTACATCGGTAAACATCGTTTTCACTGATTCAAACGGAAATTCCTCCATTTTAAAAGAAGGCATTGCGCTTCAGGAGGGCGAGGTAATCGACGCTACCTACATGTCAAAAAAAGCCTTGTTGGAGTTTTTGGCGCAGGAAATTCAGGATGCAAGAGACAAAGGCGTTTTGTTTTCGCTTCACATGAAAGCGACAATGATGAAGGTGTCTGATCCCGTGATTTTCGGACATGCTGTTCGTATGTTCTTTCAAGACGTTTTCAACGAGTTTGAAGCTACGTTCGATGAATTAGGAGTAGATGTAAACAACGGTTTTGGTGATCTGTTGAACAAAATCCAAACGCTACCATCAGAACAACAAGAGAAAATTACTGCGACCATCGAGAATTGTTACTCGAACCGTCCAGATTTGGCGATGGTCAATTCTGATAAAGGTATTACCAACCTACATGTTCCCAGCGATGTTATTATCGATGCATCCATGCCAGCCATGATTCGTACATCCGGACAAATGTGGAACAAAGAAGGTAATTCACAAGATACCAAAGCCGTAATTCCTGATAGTAGCTATGCTCCGTTGTACGAGGAAACTATTGAGTTTTGCAAGAAAAACGGAGCCTTTGATCCAACAACCATGGGAACCGTTCCGAATGTTGGCTTGATGGCGCAAAAAGCAGAGGAATACGGCTCTCACGATAAAACATTCGTAATTCCTGCAAACGGAAAAGTCCAGGTTGTAACTGAAGACGGAACAGTCCTTTTGGAGCACTACATCGAAGAAGGAGATATTTGGCGCATGTGTCAAGTGAAAGATGCGGCAATCCAAGACTGGGTAAAACTGGCGGTTAACCGAGCAAAAGCGACCAAGTGGCCGACTATTTTTTGGTTGAGTAAAGATCGCGCACACGACGCAGAGCTGATTAAAAAAGTGACCAAGTATCTCAAAGATCACGATACAGAAGGATTGGACATTCGCATTCTCTCTTTACAAGACGCCACAACGGTAACGTTGGAACGATTGAAAAACGGTCAAAACACCATTTCAGTTACTGGAAACGTATTGCGAGATTATCTCACGGACCTCTTCCCTATCCTTGAAGTAGGGACTTCGGCGAAAATGCTTTCCATTGTTCCGTTGATGAATGGCGGTGGATTGTTCGAAACAGGTGCCGGTGGATCTGCGCCAAAGCACGTGCAACAATTCAACGAGGAAAATCACCTACGTTGGGACTCTTTGGGAGAATTTCTCGCACTGGCAGTATCCTTGGAACACCTCGGAACACACTACAACAACAAAAAGGCACTGGTTCTAGCGGATACGCTCGACGAGGCTACAACGAAATTTTTAATGCTCGACAAATCTCCTTCGAGAAAAGCAGGAGAGCTGGACAATCGCGGATCTCACTTTTACTTGGCACTGTATTGGGCCGAAGCACTTGCAAACCAAGGTGAGGATCTAGATCTGAAAAAGAAATTTGCTGGATTTTACCGAGAAATGGCAGTGAATGAGACAAAAATCATCGAAGAATTGAATGCTGTGCAAGGAGCGAGCATGGACATCAAAGGATACTATTTCCCTGACGTAAATGTTGTATCCAGCGCCATGCGTCCGAGTAAAACGTTTAACGATTTAATTGCCGCGCTTTAATTTTAGCGTGTATCAATAAACTTTCAAAGGTTTCTGCGGGTTCATCTTGCGGAAACCTTTCTTATTTTTAGACAAAATTGCCATTATGAGACATTTTCTTTTGTTGTTTCTACTTATCTCCTTTCAAGGAATTTCGCAAGAGTTTCCGGAAGACTGGTTGGGCTCCTACAAAGGTGAGATGCTAATTGCCAACCTTGGGCGTCCCACAGATACCATTCCTGTCGAATACGAGATGGTCACCATTGAAGAGGACTCCATCTGGTCGTACAAAATGACCTTCCTTTCAGAAAAGTTTGGAACGATCGTGAAGGACTACAAGATTGTAGCTACATCCAAAGACAATAAGAATCAATACCTGCTTGATGAAAACAACGGTATTGTCATGGAAATCACCTTAATGGATGGCACATTTTATGGAATGTATGAAGTAATGGACATGATGTTTATTACCACTATGAAATACACGGATGGTAATATCTTTTACGACCTTTTCGCGGCTCCCAAAGCCAATCCAATGGTAACTTCAACAACGGATGAAGAGGAGGAAATCGAAGCCAAAAGTTACCGCCCCGTATTACATCAAACCGCCTTGTTTATTCGCGAAAAATGAAAAAGCTAATCGTTTTTGGAATTTCTGTTGCTATCCTGAGTTCATGCGTAAGCATCAAGCCAGAAGCACCGGAGATTGAGGTCAAAGAATCATTACAAATCCCGGAGCAGCCCGTTTCCGTAGTCAGAGTTCCAGTCAAAATTGACCTAGCTCCATACTTTGCAGCAACGAATAAGGAAATACCCACAAAATTTGAAGGCGGCGACCACCCTTGTGACGGCGTTTCCTACGACTATTACTTCAAACGAAACCCCATCCAATTTAGTGGAGACGGTTCGTATTTGAATTACAGCGTAAAAGGTTCGTATTGGATGCGGATGTCATACTGCCCACAATGTATCAGTGTACTTGGAAGCGCTCCAGGTTGCATCAGTTCTAGAATTGGATTTACTTGCGGAATTGGTGAACCGATGCGAAAAATGCGCGTTTCTTTCCGATCAAAAATTGGAGTAGATGAGCAGTATCGCCTTACTTCTTCCACAAAACTAAAAGAGGTTAAAGCAATTACGCCTTGTCAAGTAACCATGTTCAAGTTTGACGCCACAGGAACACTTGAAAAAGAGGTCAAAAAAGCATTGAGATCTGTTGAAAAAGATATTGACGGTGCGATTGAGGAGGTGGACCTAAAGCCGGACATGGAGATTACTTGGGAAGCCATTGAAGCACCGATTGACTTAGAGGGTTACGGATACATGTTCTTGAATCCAAAAAAGGTGGGAATGAGCAATATCCGTTACAAGGGTGATACAGCGTATTTGGATGCATATCTTCAAGCATACCCTGAGGTGCGATTGGATACCATAGGTTTCCGACCAACGCCACTGCCCAACTTATCTGATTTCAAGGTGGACGATGGATTTGACGTAAAGATGGACATCACTGCCAAGTACGATTCGTTGAGTACCATACTCACACGAGACATCAAAGGTATGGAGACCGAAGTAAAAGGGAAAAAGGTCATTTTCGGTGATGTGGAAATTCACGGCGCGGCAGATCAACGCTTACACATCAAGGTTGATTTCAGTGGTAAAAAACGAGGGACAATCTACTTAACAGGAACACCGTCATTCGATGCTGAAAAACAACGCATCTCTTTTCCCGATCTTGAATTTGATGTTAAAACGAAAAGTGCGCTCATCAAAAGTGCCAAGTGGTTGTTCGACAAAAAGATTACCAACATGCTTCGAGATGCTGCCAACATGGAACTCGCTGAGTACTTGCAGGAATTCAAGGTGACCGTAGACGAAAGTTTAAACGGTGAAGTGGACAAAGGCGTATGGATGACAGGAGCAGTAGACGATATAAAAATAGACTACATCTACCCACGTGAAGACGCATTGTTCATGAGAGTTTCATCTACCGGAACGCTAGGAATAAAAATGTAGTTGTTCTTGATCATCATTCAGTAAGTTCATCGAGCTTATTCCGATTATCGAACTTCTTCAGGTCATCGAACTTCATCCGGTCATCGAGCATTGCTTCGCTGAAGCTTCTCCTTCATAGCTAGCATTGCGGCGAAGGAGCTTTGCGAAAGCAAGCCTGTCGAGATGCCGGATATTTACATTGACTATATTTCACTTTGGAGGTCGTCATCTCGACAAGCTCGATGAACTAGAGATAATGAGTCTACCGATTCACCATGTGCGCCGCTAGCTTCGGAAAGCAATTGTACAAAGCATCTGCTAATTCTCGATCTTCAATATTCGTATCA
>JANSYQ010000020.1 GCA_024742305.1 bacterium
AAAAAACCCTGACGATCCTTGCGGATGTCAGGGTTTCTATTTCGTTTCTCGGACTTCTTACAAGTGAATTACTTCATCGTAAGCCGCCGCTGCAGCTTCCATCACCGCTTCTGACATTGTAGGGTGAGGGTGTACAGTTTTAATCAATTCATGTCCGGTAACTTCCAGTTTGCGAACCGCAACGATTTCTGCGATCATTTCGGTAACGTTTGCTCCGATCATGTGACCTCCAAGCAATTCTCCGTATTTCGCATCGAATACCAATTTTACAAATCCTTCTTTGGCTCCGGCAGCACTTGCTTTACCTGAAGCAGAGAATGGAAACTTACCGACTTTCACATCGTAGCCCGCCTCTTTTGCAGCCTCTTCTGTCATTCCTACTGATGCAACCTCAGGTGAACAGTAAGTACATCCTGGGATGTTGTTATAATCCAACGGTTCTGGATCGTGACCAGCAATCTTTTCTACACAGATAATTCCTTCGGCAGAAGCAACGTGTGCCAATGCAGCGTTCGGAAGAACATCTCCGATAGCGTAGTAACCAGGGATATTTGTTTGGTAGTAATCATTCACAAGGATGCGACCTCGATCTGTAACGATACCTACGTCTTCCAAACCGATATTTTCAATATTCGCTTCGATTCCAACCGCAGAAAGAACTACATCACATTCGATGGTTTCTTCTCCTTTCTTAGTCTTCACTTTTACTTTGCAACCTGAACCTTTTGTGTCAACAGATTCCACGGAGGCATCTGTCATCACCTTAATTCCGGACTTCTTGAAGTTTTTCGCCAATTCTTTCGAAACATCTTGGTCCTCAATTGGAACAATGTTCGGCAAATACTCTACGATAGTAACTTCAGTTCCGATAGCGTTGTAGAAATACGCAAACTCAACACCGATGGCTCCTGAACCAACAACAACCATTTTCTTCGGTTGCTTCTCCAAAGTCATCGCCTGACGGTACCCAATTACTTTTTTACCATCTTGTGGCAAGTTTGGCAATTCGCGAGAACGTGCTCCTGTAGCAATGATTACTCCTTTGTCTGCAGCGTATTCTGATTTTTTACCGTCTTCGTCGGTTACTTCAACCTTTTTTCCAGTTTTAATCACGCCAGTTCCCATAAGAACGTCAATCTTGTTCTTTTTCATGAGAAACTGAATTCCCTTGCTCATGCCATCAGCAACTCCGCGACTACGTTTTACCATAGCATCGAAATCTGCTTTTCCATCCTTCACGTTAATACCGTAATCAGAGGCGTGGTTGATGTACTCAAATACCTGTGCACTTTTCAAAAGCGCTTTTGTAGGGATACATCCCCAGTTCAAACAAATTCCACCGAGATTCTCACGCTCCACAATGGCTGTTTTCAATCCAAGTTGTGATGCACGGATGGCAGCAACGT
Organism: bacterium; assembly: GCA_024742305.1. Taxonomy (GTDB): domain Bacteria; phylum Bacteroidota; class Bacteroidia; order Flavobacteriales_D; family Crocinitomicaceae; genus UBA4466. The sequence continues at coordinate 1,407 of JANSYQ010000020.1, forward strand.
ACCCTCCAGGACCACTTCCAACAACTATAATATCGTAACTCATACTATTTGAAATGTAATTCTGTTCTAAACTTAAGCATCGCGAAGGTAATCATTTTTTGTGTTTAGCGGGTGTATCCGACCTGCCGCTTTTGGAACCTTTTGAAGCCCATTTATCAACCTGTACTGTTCAGATAAGCCTTTCAGATTCAACGTTGGGAAAGAGAAAGTGTACCTGTGAAAATTTTAAAGTTGTTGAGGAGGTTGAATTGACTCCTTTTGATTTAAACCTAGAAATAAATACATCAAAATGAAAACGACAAATCTACGCTTTGGAATGGCTATCATGATCACGCTTTTCCTGACATGTTTGGGTAGTTTTGCTTTTGCAAACGGTACGCCCACTGGAAACACGATCCTAGAAATTAACAATCAATCTTATAATGGAACATTCGACCCCGGAGAAGGACATCTACTGACAAGCGATATTACAGAGTTGCTCTGCGAGAAAGTAGATGTCGAATTCATTGGTGTCGATATAGACGCAAATTCTAGCCCGGGACAGATTTTAGTAGCGATATACGAAAACGGCAACCTTCTTACACACTCCGGTTTTTTGACCGTACAAGGTGGTGTGGATGAGTTGGTAGGCTTTAATCCTTCCTCAACGTTGGAAATGAATGCCTCAAGTACCTACACGCTCGGAGTAATGTATTCAGGAGCCGACCCGATTTATTTTAAAACGTCAAATGCACCAGTACATTCAGGTCCGTTAAGTTTTAGTGTTCTCTCTTCAACAGTGGACCATAACTCAACTTTCCCCGTGCTTCCAACCAATCTAGTGGGCACTGATATGTACGACTTCAATGTTGGTTTTCGTATTTTGGGTACCTTGACTTCCACGCACTCGAATGCAACGTTATTTGTGTCTTCTTGTGGTGAGTACAATGCACCTTCCGGAAATGCCACTTATATGACCGATGGTGTTTACACAGATGTTATAACAAATGCTGTTGGTTGCGATAGCGTTCTCACACTTCACGTTACTATTAATAGTCCCGTTTATGAAACGGAGCAAATTGATGCTTGTAATGACTATACATGGCAAGAAAACAATCAAACCTACACGTCCAGTGGTACTTATTATACGCAGTATGTTGGAGCCAATGGGTGCGACTCCGTTCGTGTTTTGGAATTAGTTGTACACAACAATAATAGCACTGTTCAGGAGGTCTCAGTTTGTGAATCCTTTACGTGGTCGGAAAACGGACAAACGTATGACTCATCGGGTATTTATACAGAAACGTATCAAAACGTGCTAGGATGCGATTCTGTGGTGATTTTGGATTTAGATGTAAGTTATCCTAACATTTTCGAATCTCAAGTAGAATCATGCGGTTCATACTATTGGGACAAATCTGGATTGACCTACACCAATTCCGGTATATACAACGTTGAGGTTCAGGCGGACGGTCAAGAATGTCCTGATATTTACCAATTGAGTCTTACTGTGAATCCAGAAATTGCAATCTCGCAAAGTCAAACTGCATGCGGTGGGTACTACTGGCCGGTTGATGGAAATATGTATACCAACAGTGGAACGTATACAGGGTATTTAACAAGTTCTACAGGTTGTGATACGCTTGTAACTCTAGACTTATTAATTACAGATCCCACGTACACTGAGGATGTTGTAGTTACGTGTGCGCCGTCCTATACTTGGGTGAATGGTGTTACCTACACATCGAATAACAATTCAGCAGTAATGATGTATCAAGGAGTAAATGGCTGTGATTCCATTGTCACACTAAACCTCTCATTTGTAGTTTATCAGGTGGTAACGGAAACAATAGTTACTTGTGATGATTATACATGGGTGAACGGTGTTACTTATACCCAAACACCGACAACGATGCCAAGTGTGACAACGACCACTACCAACGGTTGTGATTTGGTTACCTATTTGGATTTGACCATACTAGAGCCTACATCAGCCACTCATACTGTTACCGCGTGTGATTCCTACACATGGATCGATGGCAATACATACACGAGTTCAAACAATACTGCAACATATACTCTTGTCAATGCGGCTGGATGCGACTCGGTTGTGACCTTAGATTTAACCATTGCTCCATTGGATAATTCTGTTTCTGTTAGTGGTTTGGTTTTAACCAGTAATCAAGCAAACGCTCAATACCAGTGGTATGAGAATGACAATGGTTTACAACTTATTCAGGGGGCAACAGGACAATCTTATACTGCAACTCAAAATGGAGAGTACGTTGTAGAAGTAACTCAAGGTTCCTGTAACGCAATGTCAGCCGGTAGCACGATCAACGTGGCAAGTTTAGATGAATATGGTCAAACCTCAGTAATCATTTCTCCAAATCCATCGAATGGTCAGTTTGCGGTCTCAGGTGAATGGGATTCAGTAGAACTATATGACCTCACGGGAAGAGCGATCAACATAAATGCCGACCCAATTAGTAAGCAGGTGACAACTGATAAAGTTGCATCAGGGAAATACATATTAGCGGTTCAATTGAAAAACAGTGAAGTAGTGGTTTTAGATGTTATAATGGAGTAAGCTGGTAACCGTTAAGTGAAGCGCCATCGGAGATTGTTTCGATGGCGTTTTTTATTGAACCCGCATGCAATTGTTGATTTTTCGTTTGTGTGGCTGACAACAACGTTCGGAAATTCAACGGATAAGATGGAAAGTTACTGGGTTCTTCGGGGGTACTGAATACGCAACTTTGATTTGTATTTAAACAATAATCCTCATGAAAAAATCACCACAACCTAAATCTTTGCTCAGTGCATTTTTGATGCTGTGCATTCTAAGTTTCGGAAATCTATCTGTTGCTCAAACAGAAATTTTGTCCGTTGATCCATCTTCCTTTAACGGATCTGTAGGAATGATATCCGAATCATTTGTTGCAAACGAAATTCAAAACCTTGGCTGTAACACCGTAGACGTTTCTTTCCTCGGTGTTGAGATTGATGCTAATTCAAATTCAGGAACCATTGTACTTGGCTTGTATGAAGGTAATCAACTGATATACCAAACGGGCTCTTTGCAAGTCACCGGCGGGGTCGATGAATTGGTAGGTCAGAGTCATGTCCCGGGAGTCACACTTCAAGCAAATACGCAATACCGTGTGGGAATCATGTCGATTACTACATCCGGAAATATTTATGTGAAAACGGCTACATCTCCTACTCACCTTGGCTTTACAGGTTTTGCAAGTAATACCTCAGAGTATAACACCATCACCTCATTTCCGAATTTCCCAGATCCCTATTTAACAACAGGGACATGGAACTATAACATTGCTTTCCGAATTGATGGAGCCCTATACTCAACAAACACCTCAGCGAGCATTTCAGAGTCTGCCTGCGATTCATATACTTCACCAAGTGGCAATTACACTTGGACAAGCAGTGGCGTATACATGGATACAATTCCTAATACTGAAGGCTGCGACAGTATTTTAACAATCGACTTAACCATTTTGAATAGCACTGTCACATGGGAATACGCGACGGCTTGCGATGGATATGTATGGCCGGTAAACGGGATCAATTACGCATCATCAGGTGTTTTTACTGAATATTTGACCAATCAAAACGGCTGCGATTCCGTAGTTAAGTTGGATTTAACCATACATCATTCAACTTCTACATCAGAGACTGTTTCGGCTTGTGACAGCTTTACTTGGGCATTTAATGGTGTTACCTACACTTCAAGTGGAATTTACACAGATACTTTGACATCAACTTACGGTTGTGATTCCATCGCAACGCTTGATTTAACACTTGGTTATTCAAATGGAAGTGTACAAACAGCACAAAACTGTGATAGCTACACTTGGGCTACAAACGGGATGACGTATACTTCATCAGGAACATATACAGCGGTCTTCACGAATACATCCGGTTGTGACTCCACAGTTACGTTAGAGCTTACAATTAATAATAGCCACGAGATCATCGAGGAGGAAATCGCTTGCGATAGTTTTACGTGGGTAGTGAATGGGAACACTTATACATCATCAGGAGTGTATACGGAGAACTTCACAACGCTAAATGGATGTGACTCGGTACATATTTTAAACTTGACTGTTAATAATACCACCTATGGTGTAGATGTTGTGACTGCATGTGACGCCTATACTTGGATTGACGGAAATACGTATACATCATCAAACAATACCGCAACGTACACCTTAACAAACTCAGTTGGCTGCGATTCTATAGTAACACTAGATTTATCCATGTACTTCACTCAAACGGCGATAGAGACCGTGACTTCTTGTGGTCCTTACACGTGGATTGATGGGAATACATACATGACAAGCGTTAGTGGTCCAACCCATACAATTACGACGTCTCAAGGATGTGACTTTATCAAAACGTTGGACTTAACAGTTTTGTCGCCAACTGTGAGCGAGGATGTAATTACGTCTTGTGTGCCAGTAACATGGATGGATGGTAACACGTATTCGGCATCGAACAATTCAGCAACATACATCTTAACAAATGCCGCAGGTTGTGATTCGATAGTGACATTGAACTTGACTATTAATGAAGTGAATACTGATGTAGATCTGAATGGAAATGTATTGACATCCTTAGCTTCGAATGCGCAATACCAATGGATGGAATGTGCGGGTGATATGATCGAGATTCCTGGGGCTACAAACGCAACGTACACCGCCTCGCAAGATGGTGATTATGCGGTTCGCATTACGCAAGGACAGTGCGTCGATTACTCCGATTGTAAAACAGTTGCGGTAATGAATACGGGTGAATTGGCGAATGTTAGCTTGACTCTTTACCCCAATCCATCCAACGGACAGTTCCACATTTCCTTCAACGGAGAATTGAGTGCCATTGAGATATTGGACATGACCGGACGAGCGTTACAGATTCCTATTGATGTAGCAAACGGAGATATTGATGCGAGCGCATTGGCTCCAGGAAAATATTTAGTTCGTATAACTACCATTTATAACGAAACCTACATCGAAACTGCGATTGTTGAATAAATCACAGAAAGCAGTTAGTGTATAATAGGATAGTTTGTACGCGAAAGCACCACGGTTATCGATGAAGCTCGAGGCGTGGTGCTTTTTCTTTTGTATATGCATCTTGAGTGTCATTTGAGATGCTAATTAGCATTCTTTTGTTTTACGACATAATGCCTGGATAAAGGCGACGATTTGAGGATTAAACCCCTATTTACTTGACTTTTCGAAAGAAATTCGCTATGTTATATGTATGGAAAATTACAAACAGCCAATGAAAGTAAGAATGAAATCGAGGAGTATGGAATATGGAGTGAAAATGTTCTTGGCTACAGGATTATTTTTCCTCGCACTGTACTCGTTGGGATTAACAAAGTATTCGGAACTACGATTTTTTAACCTCGCCATCATCTTGTATTTCTCATTCAAGTTGGGACAACACAACGTTGAAAGGTTTGGATCAAATTCGTATGTAAGAAACTTAGGATCGATTTTCGCAGCCAATAGTTTGAATGTACTTCTAAGTATGGTCGGTTTGGTGGTGTTTGACGCTATTGTCGGCTTTACTTTCTTGGATTCAGCATCCACTGGAATTTTGATGGTAGAATCGGCAAGCGTACCTCAAACCTTAATTGCACTCTTCTTAGAAGGTATGGCAGGTGCCGCAGTAGTGGCGTTTGTTACCATGCAGTTTTGGAAAGGAAAGAAAGTCGTTTCGATAAATCATCAAGACGAATTCTAATCACAGAATAATAGATAACGAAGAAGTGTTCGCGAATTGCGAGCACTTTTTTTTGTCTAGTCTTTAATAATAAGTCTTGTTTGAACATTTCAAAGTTTTACAGTCTACAATTGGCATTATAAATACCCTGTTCAAAACCCGTGAATAAACTCACTTTAAAACGCAATCCACGTCTGTAATTATCCTTAAATTTGCAGCATCATTCAGAGTTTATGGAAAGTACAACACAACAAGTGGCAACAGTAGAACAGGCAGTCGAATTAGGATTGCGTGAAGACGAATTTGAAATGATCAAAGGAATTTTGGGGCGTACTCCAAACTTCACTGAAACAGCGGTTTACTCCGTGATGTGGTCTGAACACTGTTCGTACAAAAACTCCATTTTCTGGTTAAAGCAATTACCAAAAGACGGTCCGCACATGCTCGTAAAAGCAGGTGAAGAAAACGCCGGACTTGTCGATTTAGGCGAAGGAATTGGCTGTGTGTTCAAAATTGAATCGCACAACCACCCAAGTGCTTTGGAACCTTACCAAGGCGCAGCAACAGGTGTTGGTGGAATCAACCGTGACATCTTTACCATGGGCGCTCGTCCTATTGCTCAATTAAACTCTCTTCGTTTTGGAAACATCGAACGGGATCGTACCAAATGGCTCGTGAAAGGTGTGGTAAAGGGAATTGGCGATTATGGAAACTCTTTCGGTATTCCTATTGTCGGAGGAGAGGTTTTCTTCGATGATTCCTACAATACGAATCCGTTGGTAAATGCTTTTTCTGCGGGAATTATAGATCCTTCCAAAATGATTTCTGCAACATCAGCAGGTCCAGGAAACCCAGTATTCATTGTTGGTTCTTCCACAGGGAAAGATGGAATTGCAGGAGCAGCTTTCGCATCCAAAGACATCACAGAGGATTCAGCCGACGACCTTCCATCGGTTCAGGTTGGAGATCCGTTCATGGAGAAATTGCTTTTGGAAGCTACCATGGAATTGGCAGAAACAGATGCCGTTGTCGGAATGCAAGATATGGGAGCAGCTGGAATTACCTGTTCTTCTTGTGAGATGAGTGCCGCTGGCGAAAATGTAGGAATGGATATCCACCTAGATAAAGTGCCTACGCGCCAAGAAAATATGCTTCCTTACGAGATTTTGCTCTCAGAATCGCAAGAGCGAATGTTGGTCGTAGTGCACAAAGGAAAAGAGCAAATCGTAAAAGATATCTTTGATAAGTGGGACCTTCACGCTGAAGAGATTGGCGTTGTAACAGAAGGAGGTCAGGTTCGCTACTTCATGAACGGAGAAATTGTAGGAGATGTTCCTGCTGAGTCTCTCGTTTTGGGAGGAGGAGCTCCAGTATACGAACGCGAGTACAAAGAGCCAGCATACTATCAAGAGTACAAGAAATTTAACATCGACGATGTGAAACAACCCGACGATCTACGTGAAGTAGCGTTCAGCTTGTTGCAGCATCCGAATATAGCTTCCAAACGCTGGGTGTACGAACAGTACGACTCTATGGTAGGAACGAAAAACATGGCAACGAACCGCCCTGCAGACGCAGGAATCGTGAATATCAAAGGAACGGACAGAGCCTTGGCAATGACCGTAGATTGTAACTCACGCTACGTGAATGCTGATCCACATGTTGGAACCATGATTGCCGTTTCCGAGGCAGCTCGTAACATCACTGTTGCAGGTGGAGAACCAAGCGCGATTACGAACTGTTTGAACTTCGGAAACCCATACAATCCTGAATCTTACTGGCAGTTTGTTGGTGCGATTAAAGGAATGTCTGATGCGTGTCGTAAATTCGAAACTCCGGTAACAGGAGGAAACGTTTCTTTCTATAACCAAACAGTTAAAGACGGTGTAGAAGTACCGGTTTTCCCAACACCGACAATTGGTATGATTGGCGTGGTTAGCGATAAGTCGAAAATCATGACTTTGGACTTCAAATACAAAGGAGATTTGATCTTCATTTTGGGGCAGTCGCATGACGATATCGGTTCTTCTGAATATGTCGCTTCGTACCACGGAATTAAAGAAACGCCAGCACCTTACTTCAACTTAGAGGAAGAATACGCACTTCATCAAGTAGTAAAAGGATTGATTCAGAATCAACATATTAATGCAGCTCATGATATCTCCGATGGAGGATTATTCGTTGCACTTACTGAAATGGCCATGCCAAACGGACTTGGTTTCGATATCGTTACTGACTCTGAGGTGCGTGAAGATGCATTCTTGTTCGGAGAAGGTCAAGGACGCGTTGTTGTCACCGTGAACGAAGATCAAGAAGATGAATTCTTGGAGTACATGATGAACTCAGGAATTAGCTTTACATTGCTTGGACATGTTACCAAAGGAAAGATGATGGTAGACGACGAGCATTTCGGATTTATTGAAGAGGCACGCAAGCTTTACGAAAGCGGACTTGCGAAGCACCTTGAAAATTAGTAGCTTGGTGCCATAATTCGCGCCAGCGGAAATTAGATTATGCAATATAACACAACTAGAGGGAGGCTTCTGCTTCCAGAATACGGGCGCAATGTCCAAAATATGATCCGTCATGCGATGGACATTGAAGATCGTGAAGAACGCCAACGAGCAGCACAGGCAATCATCGAAGTAATGGGGCAATTGAACCCGCACCTTCGTGATGTAGACGATTTCCGTCACAAGTTGTGGACGCACTTGTTCATAATGTCCGATTTCAAATTGGACGTGGACTCTCCGTACGAAATTCCAAAGAAAGAAATGCTGGACGAAAAACCAGATTCTATGGAATATCCGAAAAGTCGTATTCGCTACGGGCATTACGGACAGTACACTCAAAAAATTTTGGAGACGGCTCAAGAAATGACTTCAGAAGAAGAGAAGGAATACCTTACGAGTCAGATGGGAAACTTCATGAAGCGCCAGTTTTTGTCGCACAATAACAGCGCGGTAGAAAACAGTGTAATTGCGGAACAGTTGAAAGAGCTTTCCAAAGGAACGCTTGAAATTGACAACCCAGACGAGTTGATTACAACGAAGCAAATGCTCAAAACGATTACACCTCAGAACAACAATCGTCGCGGAAACAATAACAACAATCGTAAGAAGAAGTCGCAGAAGAGACGCAGATAGATTTTTTTAGATAAAAGATTAAAGACGGAAAGATCAAAGACGCGTTCTTCGCCATACTTTGATGTTTGATATATTGTCACATCACAATCGGACTTGTTCGATTCTTTGTGCGCTTAACCGATATGTACTACCCCTTGCACTCCTTGGCTTTGTGGTGAAAAAAAGTTAGATTCCTCCTAGCAGTCGCTTTTTATAAAAAAGATTAAAGAAGGAAAGATCAAAGACGCGTTCTTCGCCATACTTTGATGTTTGTTCTATTGCCCCATCACAATCGAACTTGTTCGATTCTTTGTGCGCTTAACCGATATGTACTACCCCTTGCACTCCGTGACTTTGTGGTGAAATAAAGTTAGATTCCTCCTAGCAGTCGCTTTTTAGATAAAAGATTAAAGACGGAAAGATCAAAGACGCATTCTTCCTCATACTTTGATGTTTGTTCTATTGCCCAATTACAATCGAACTTGTTCGATTCTTAGTGCGCTTAACCGTTATGTACTTTCCCGTGCACTCCGTGGCTTTGTGGTTAAATAAAGTTAGATTCCTCCTAGCAGTCGCTTTTTAGAAAAGATTAAAGACGGAAAGATAAAAGACGCGTTCTTCTCATACTTTGATGTTTGATATATTGTCACATCACAATAGAATATGTTCGATTCTTTGCGTTCATCACAGTAATAACAACTCACTCTTCCTAGCGCCCTCTTACACTGAGCCCGTCGAAGTGTTGCGGTTAAAAAAAATACAAGAGTGTTGCATTGTAACATCAATAACACAAGACTTCTTCATATGTCCAAACGATGAAATTACAGAGCTAACTCACGTATTATAATCACTAACGCTACAAAGTGGAAAACTTTTCTTCAAACCAACCATACTTCCCCAGTCATTCCGTAGCTTCACGAAAGAACAATAATCAACGATTTAAATGGCATCATTTGAAATTCACGGAGGAAAACCATTAAAGGGAGAACTGATCCCACAAGGAGCAAAAAACGAAGCGCTTCAGGTCCTCTGCGCACCACTACTAACCCCCGAAAAAGTAACCATTTCCAACATTCCCGACATAGTTGATGTCAACAAGCTAATCGGTTTGTTACAAGCTATGGGAGTGAAAATCGAGAAGGTTGAGAAAGGAACGTACATCTTTCAAGCCAAAGACATCAACCTAGAGTACATGCAAACTGCCGATTTCAAGAAACGCGCAAGTTCGCTGCGTGGTTCCGTTATGATCGTTGGTCCCATGTTGGCACGATTTGGAGTAGGTTATTTGCCAAAACCAGGAGGTGACAAAATCGGACGTCGCCGTCTAGATACGCATTTTGCCGGAATGATGCAGTTGGGAGCGAAGTTTAACTACGATGCCGGCGAACACTTCTACGCGGTGGAAGGAAAAAAATTGAAAGGAACCTACATCCACATGGATGAAGCGTCCGTAACCGGAACTGCCAACATCATTATGGCGGCCGTTATGGCAGAAGGAACAACCACCATCTATAACGCTGCTTGTGAGCCCTACTTGCAACAATTATGTAAGATGTTGAATAGCATGGGAGCAAAAATCTCAGGAATTAGCTCCAATATGTTAACAATTAAAGGTGTGAAGAAACTAGGTGGATGTTATCACCGAATTCTGCCTGACATGATTGAAATTGGTTCTTTTATTGGGCTTGCAGCGATGACGGGCTCCGAAATTACCATCAAAGATGTTTCTTGGGAGAATCTCGGAATCATTCCTACGATATTCCGCCGCTTGGGAATTAAAATAGAGAAGAAAGGAGATGATATGTTCATCCCGAAGCAAAAATCGTATGAGATAGAAACCTTCATCGATGGTTCCATAATGACAATAGCGGACGCCCCTTGGCCCGGATTCACACCCGATTTGTTATCGATCATCTTGGTAACGGCCATCCAAGCAAAAGGAAGCGTACTGGTACACCAAAAGATGTTTGAATCGCGCTTGTTCTTCGTTGATAAATTGATTGACATGGGAGCACAAATCATCTTGTGTGATCCACACCGCGCTACAGTCATTGGAATGGACCGACAAACGCAACTGCGAGGTATTCAAATGACCTCCCCGGATATTCGTGCCGGAGTTTCTCTTTTGATTGCCGCACTTTCAGCCAAAGGAAAATCTACCATTCACAACATCGAACAAATCGATCGTGGATACCAAGATATCGACATTCGTCTGAATAATTTGGGCGCAGATATTCGCAGAATCGGATAAAACTAGAAAACAGATAAGTAAGAGGCTCGGAGAAATTCGGGCCTTTTTTCGTACTTTGCATCTATGAAAATACGCTATACACTTGCTCTATTTCTTGTCCTTTCGGGATGGTATTTGTCCGCGCAAACATTCGAGTCAGTAGCATATTATCCTGTAAGTTCAGTAGATCAGTTCAACGGCATTTGGATAGTAAAAGATACGAACGAATACATCAACCCACTGTGTCGGGAGGAAGAAGAATACTGTGATATGACGCCAGGTGGAGACAAATTAATCTTTAGTGAAGAGTCCAATTATTTTACCAGTTACATCGATCCGGAATGGGGTGCTGTGATCAACTTACAATTTACCTACGAGAGAAAGGACGGTCATTTTGAGTGCATCATGATAGGTACTAATGCAATGGGCTATTGGATGGAACATGAGCATGAGACATTTTCATTCGATTTATTCTATTCCGATGAGCGCAATGAACTGATGTTCATTCGTCAAGATGGGGTAGAACACATACTAATTCCGGCAACCGAAGAAGATTTAAAATGAAAATACTTTTACTACTATTTCCAGTATTATTGTTCCTAAGCGGCATGAAACAAAGTGCTCCCTTAAACGGAACACAAGCACCTGATTTTGAATTGAAATCTCCCAAAGGCAAAAAAGTCAAACTGTCTAAGTTGAAGGGGAAAATGGTACTCATTGACTTTTGGGCATCTTGGTGCCGACCGTGCCGTGGTGAAAATCCGAATGTGGTGCAAGCGTATGAGAAATACCGCAAAGAAAAGTTCAAAAACGGAAAAGGATTTGAAGTGTTGAGCGTTTCATTGGATCGCAATGAAGATCAATGGATACAGGCGATCGAAGCAGATGGGTTGGTTTGGAAAAATCACGGTTGGGATAAAGACGGCGAGGTCTCCAAATTGTACGGTGTTACCTCAATTCCCAAGGCATTTCTAGTCGATGGAGACGGTAAAATCATCGCTTCCGGAAACGAGGTTCGCGGCATGAATTTGCATTTAACTCTTGACGATCAACTCAAGGATTAGTAGCGATGCCATACAAACACGTTTTTCTTTCACTCTTCATTCTCGCAGGCTCATTTACTGTACAAGGCCAAGTTGATGCAGATAAATTGGGAGCTTGGTACATGTACTTTTTCAATCACGACTTTAAAAAAGACAGCCGCTGGGGATTTCAAGGCGATATTCAATTACGAAACTGGAACTTTGGAGGCGACTTGGAGCAATTGCTACTCAGAGGAGGCGCAACTTTCAGCCCTACCAATGCCGATGTTAAGTTCACCTTAGGCTACGGAAATATTACCACTGGTGCATACGGTGACAATAACTCCACGGTGAGTGAGAGCCGAATCTATCAAGAGGCGTTGTTTCCTGTGAAATTTGGAGATCGTTTTTACTCCAACCACCGCTTTCGCTACGAGCAGCGATTTGTTGAAAATCAAAACTTCCGCACCCGATATCGATACAACTTCTTCTTGAACGTTGCACTCAACAAAAAAGCAATGGAGAAAGGAACGATTTATTTGGCGCTTTACAACGAGCTATTCATCAACGGGGAACGAAATATTGGTAAGGGTATCGACGTTGAGCTCTTCGACCGAAATCGTTTCTACGGAGCATTTGGCTACGTCGTTAAAAAAGGAATGAAAGTGCAAGCCGGACTCATGCGACAAACAACCAACGGATGGAGCAAGAACCAACTACAGTTGAGTTTTCATCATACTTTTTAAGTTTCATTTTTAGACCTATTTTATTTTTTTATCCATCATCTTTCATTGCCACCCGTTACTTTTTTCATCCCAATACATTATATAATAAAGACTTAAAAAATCAAACCATGAAAATTTACTATTCCATACTCCTAGCAAGCTTGGTTCTTTTCGGGTGCACAACGAGCGAAGTGGCACAGAAAGAGAACAAATCAAAAAATGAAGATAAAGAGCAGTTGGCTTCAGTTATAGAACCAATGAGTTTTGATCAAGGTGCGGAAACGTACATGGTCAATGCTGATGAAGCAGACACCATTTTTGCACCAACGGGTAGCACTATTCTTTTCGAGCCAAATTCGTTTGTGGATGCCGACGGAAAGCCAATCAAAGGAAAAGTGAAAGTGGAATGGCAAGAATTTCATTCGCTCGGCGACATCATCGCTTCGGGAATCCCTATGAAGTATGACTCAGCTGGAGTAGCACACGATTTTGAATCGGGAGGAATGTTTACCATTGCTGCCAATCACAAAGGAAAACCCGCAGAAATTGCTCCGGGAAAATCCGTTGAGGTGAATCTAGCTTCCATGCAAGATACGCCGTGCTATAATTTCTACGAATTGGATGAAAAAACGGGTGATTGGGATTACAAAATGACCAAAAACGGTGAAAAAGTGGAAGAGGATGCCGCTACCGAGGATCAAGCCTCTGAAGAAACGGGAACCATTTTCGAAATGGACCTCAATACGCACAGTTTCCCCGAACTCGCTAACCAAAGTATTCTTGGGTGGCAAGCCGAAAAAGATCTGAGCGCAAAAGAACGTAGTTGGATCAGACAGTCGACAACGAAAGTGCGCATCGCAAAAAAGAATGCAAACGGAACCTATCAGTTAGAGGCGAAGGATAAAAAAGCGACGAAATCGTATGATGTGACGCCGTATACGGAAGAACAAGCCATAGCGGATAGCAAAGAAAATGAGAAAGCCTTGGAAGATCAGGCGAATGAGTTAATTGCCTATCAAGCCAAAGTTGCCGCTGGAAAAGTAATTCGAAGTGTAGCAATTACTGGATTTGGAACATACAACTGGGATGTTATTTACAAGCGCGAAAACTCCTTACCATTGTTTGCGAAGTTCTCTTATCCAAAAGGAGTGAATCCAGATTTGGTGAGCTTACAATTGATTTCACCGGAAGAAAACTTCGTAGTCAAGTACAATTCCACCGAGGATCCAATGTTCTCTTTCGATCCCGAAAAACGCAATTTATTGATCGGCATTCTTCCCAATAACGAAATCGTTTCCATGTCCAATAATGGTTTTAATGCTGCACGAGGTAAATCCAAAGGATCGGAACATACCTTCAAGTTGGAGAAAACCGGAATCAAACTGAAGTCGGCAAAAGATATCATGAAGTATATGAATCAATTGATTTAATGTGCGGATACTACTTCTCCTATTTCTTGTAACAAGCGCGCATCTTTGCTGGTCGCAACAACCCTTGATTGGAATTAAAAATGGCGATTGGGTTATCATTAACGGCTCCTCCCAAAAAAAACTTCCCAAGGATTACCACGACGTGGGCAATTTCGATCAGCAGGGCTTTGCGTACTTTGCTAAAGACGGTCATTACGGTATCATTGATGCTGAAGGAAAAGAAGTGTTCCCAGCAGAGTGTGTTCGCATGGAATCCTTCGGATGGGGCTACTTCGGAGGAATTGGTGAAGAGACGAACATGCTGATCAACCTAAAAGATGAGCTGGTTGTTGATACTTGTTCGCGATGGGATAAGATTGACAAGCATTGGACCTATTACTTTGAATCTCGTGAGAAGAAATTGTTGAATTTTTACTCAGGAAGAACCATAGCTCTCGACAGTGCGACATTTGTAGTAGAGTCTCAACTGGGCTACACTATGGTCAATTCTGACGGCAAGGACATCTTATATGATCCCAAAGGCGACGTGGTTGATTTAGAAGGAGGATTTGCTCACCTGCGAGAGCACTATGTTCGACTAAAAAACAACGATTCTCATCATCTTATTTTAGCCAATTCAGAGTCTTTTGAACTGCCGATAAAAACTACGGATTTCAAATTTGATGGCAATTATTTTCAGTACTCCATTGCAAATCGAACGGTAAGAACCGATCTTTTTGGAGAAGTCTTATTGGACGTCCCTTATGGCAGTTTAAAAGATGCAGGTTTTAACCGATTTGTCTTTGGGGATAAAGGGAAATTCGGCATCATGGACGGACAGGGAAAGATTTTGGTGCCAGCAGAATATCTCTTCATCAACTCAACAAGAGAAGGTTATTTTGTCACGAAAGCATCCGGAACTGGCATTTTGAATAAACGCGGAGGAATGGAAGTGCCGTGCAAGTTTGAATCGATAAATAAGCAAGGCAATCTGTACATCGTAGAATCAGAAACGGGACTTTTCGGTGTATACTCGGCAAAGGCACAGAAGTTAATTGTACCAACTACCTTCAAAAAAATAACCATTTCAGAGGACAGAATTCGTGGTTGGTTCAACGAAACATTACAGATTTTATATTACAACGCTGATCATGGAATCGATAAGAAAATCACCCTCAACAATACGGTGAGTCGGTTCGCATTAGCACAGAGCACAGGAGATTTTGATCCAAGATTATTAACTGTCGGTTGGTTTTTTGAAGAGAAGCCAAAATTCGATGATGAAGGATTCAATATCGGTACCATTCAAAAATGGGGAATCAAGGATGCGGCCGACAGTGTATTGGCAAATCCACGTTATTCCACCCCCATGTTCGTTCCTTCCGCAGGATTCAGTCTCATTCCGATGGGAGTCAGGAAAATGGAATTCATGGGAAGTCAGCTCAAGGACAAAAAAGTATACAACGCCATTGATCTTAATACGGGGCGCATTATTCCGGGAGATTTTTTGGATATCGACACAACAGATGCTTTAACACGAGAGTATTTGCGGTTTTCATCCCAACAAGGCTTCGGCTACATTACCCAAGACAACAAAGTGCATAAAGTCTTCCATTTTGATCGTGAAAACGATACGTATTTGCGCTTTTCTACCTCAGAAACGGGCGATTTTGAGAAGAAGTTGAATGATGAGCATAGAGAAGCCTTTAAGCTTAGCACATTCAAACTGAACGATCCGGAAAATCCCAGTTATCGCA
Source organism: bacterium (assembly GCA_024742305.1). Taxonomy (GTDB): domain Bacteria; phylum Bacteroidota; class Bacteroidia; order Flavobacteriales_D; family Crocinitomicaceae; genus UBA4466. Next base: position 17,408 of record JANSYQ010000020.1, read on the forward strand.
CATGGAAACAGAGAAATGATGTGTATACGCATGTTGTGCTAAAGGATGCCAAATGGAACTTTCTACATCCAACGGGACAGCCGATGTTCCCCGAACCGTTCGATTTTGCCGACCGATTTTACAAGCACACGGCCATCGTGAAAAAGAATGGTAAATGGGGCGTTGTCAATACCGATTCGCTCATGATTCCTGCAGAATTCAGCTCTATCGACCGAATGAAAGAGTTCAACGATACCGTTTTTCGCGTTCGCAACACGCGGCCCGGCGATCGTATTTTGGACCGCCAAGCGAATGAACTGAAGTACCATCTCACCGAGGTCAAAAAAGCAAAGAAAGAATACGCTATCGTGCTTTCCGGACGAGAGGAAATGGTAATCAATAGCGATCATAAGATCATCTCCTCAGAAGGAGAACGCTTTCGTGATTTGAACGACCGCTACTTCTTAGCTCGTGTTGATCGCATGTCGAACGTGTATGACTCAGAGGGAAACTTGTTCGCTAGTATTGATGCCAAACCCAAGGATGTTTTCTTCGATGCGTTCATTTTGTACCGTGAAGGTAGTCGCTACGGTTTAGTAGATTCAAGAGGCGATACACTGCTACCCGAAGAGTATAAAAGCATTGAGCAGTACGGAGATTTGCTTTTGGCGGAGGGAAAAGACACTCGAATTTACGACCATAAGGGCGAGGAACTTTTCGTGTTTCTAACCGAGAAAATTCTTATCGATTCCGTAACCAATAGAATTGCTGTCTGCGAAGGAGATAAGGTGACCATTTTAGAATCCGACGGAACGAAAGTGGAGAAAATCAAAGGCATTGCTCCGGATATTTTCGTGAATGGAATGCTGATTAAACTAGGAAGTAGAGGTTTTGCGATGGCAGTAGAGGAGGGCACAACGGTTCCGCAGCATGGTATCAAAACCATAGAAAGTGCCGGTGAAACGGGCTACATTTTAGAAACACGAGATGGATGGGTAGTGGTGGATCTCAATTGGAACGTTTATGAATCGTTAGCCGGAAATTTTTTTAGACGATGTAAGCATTTGGGTGATGGAGTGCTTTACTTGAATAAACCCGGAAATCATCTCTTCTCTAAGCGATATGGGAAGTTCTACATAAAAGCAAGTCCTACGGGTGAATATAACTCAGGTTTTGTTCTTGTTAAGCTCCGAGAAGAAAACAAATATGTTTTTCTAACTCCTGAAGGAAAGAATGAATTCGAACAAAAATTCACCGAGGCCAAACCATTTCAAGATGGATACGCGGCTGTTAAAATGCGTCGAGGATGGACAATTATAGATGCCAACGGACGTGCCAAGTCACTGGATTCATTTGGGGAGATTGACGTTCACGGGCTTGGATTGTTCACCACGCAAAGTTCTTCTCTCTTCGGATTGATTGATCATCATGGAAAAGTCATCTTAGAGACAGAATATGAACGTCTTGAAGTACTTCATGGTGATGTCATTCAGGCAGTGAAAGAAGGAGAATTCTTCTACTTCAAGTTAGACGGCACACCAATTGAATACTGAGAGTTAGAGGAGAATTGAAATCCAAAGGATGATCAAGATCAAGAGTTGTAAAACGACTAGTTTTTTCATGGAGAGATGTTAGCTTGTTACAAAGCTATACCTATGCAACGGGCTGCTCAACCTATTTATTACATAGAATCCCGACTTTATGACATTTTTCACCGTTTTGCCGTGACGGGTTCAGGGAATCACCGTTGAATGTGCCAACTTTTCACATGAAATGACATTTCTGCTGCCATCCTGTCCGTTTTTCATGCTTGGCAGTATCTTTGCCATTTCGAAATCGGAAAATTGGCAAAAATGACAGAAGAAAATAAAGTACAGAACGAAGAACAAGAGAACGTGCAGGGTCAGGCAACAGAATCTGCAGAAAATGCTACTGCGGAAGCGGAGGCAAACGAAACGTCTCAAGAAACTCCGAAAGAGCCTTCGATGGAGGACAAGTACAACGAGTTGAATAACAAGTACCTTCGTATTCACGCTGAGTTTGATAACTACCGCAAACGAACGAATAAAGAAAAAGTGGATTTGATCAGCACGGCAAATGCGGGTGTATTGAAAGATCTACTTCCAGTTCTTGACGATTTCGAACGCGCGATTGCCAACAATCAAAACGCAGAGGACATCGAAAGCGTAAAGGAAGGCTTCAACCTTATCTTCAACAAGTTTTCATCCATCTTACAAGCGAAAGGCTTGAAAGAAATGAAAGTGGCCGGAGAAACGTTTGATAGTGAATTGCACGAAGCCATTGCGAACATCCCAGCTCCCAAAAAGAAGCTGAAAGGAAAAGTAGTGGAAGCAGTAGAAAAAGGATATTACCTCAACGATAAAGTAATACGCTACGCAAAAGTAGTTGTAGGACAGTAATTAGAAGTATGAGCGAGAAAAGAGATTATTACGAAGTGTTGGGCGTTTCAAAGAGCGCTTCCGAAGCAGAGATCAAGAAAGCGTACCGAAAGCTCGCATTGAAGTATCACCCGGATAAAAACCCGGACGATGCCGAAGCGGAATCAAAGTTTAAGGAAGCTGCAGAGGCCTACGAGGTGCTCAGTAATCCTGAAAAGAAACAACGTTACGATCAATTTGGACATGCTGGAATGAGTGGCGCCGGAGGTTTCGGAGGCGGCATGAACATGGATGATATTTTCTCGCAATTCGGAGATATTTTTGGAAACGCTTTCGGTGGCGGAGGCGGATTCGGCGGTCCACGTGGTGGTTCTCGAGTCGTGAAAGGTTCCAACCTTCGTGTAAAAATGAAGTTAACCTTGCAGGAAATTGCCGAAGGAGTAACCAAGAAGATCAAAGTCAACAAATTGGTCAATGTCGATGGTGTAACTTACAAGGACTGTCAAACGTGTAACGGAACCGGTCGCATCACGCGTGTGCAGCAAACCTTCCTTGGAGCAATGCAAACGCAAACAACCTGTAACACCTGTCGTGGTGCCGGTAAAATGATTGACAAACGTCCAAACGGAGCCGACGAACAAGGCTTGAAACGAGAGGAAGACGTTGTTGAGATCGAAATTCCTGCAGGAGTTGAGGAAGGCATCCAACTGAGCGTAACCGGGAAAGGTAATGCAGGTCCTTTCAACGGAATTCCAGGCGATTTGATTGTTGTAATTGAAGAGGTTGAACACGAAGAGTTGCGTCGCGACGGACAGCACTTGCACTACGAAGCCTACATCAATTTTGTAGATGCTGTTTTGGGTGCCTCTATCGAAATTCCTACCGTAACAGGAAAAGCGAAAATCAAAGTAGAGCCGGGTACGCAAAGTGGTAAAACCCTTCGATTAAAAGGAAAAGGTTTGCCAGTGCTTCAAGGGTATGGTCACGGAGATTTGTTCGTTCATATCAACGTTTGGACACCGAAAAAAGTATCTAAGTCAGAGAAAGAAATGCTGGAACAACTGCGCGATAGCGAGAATTTTGCTCCACAGCCAGATCACAACGACAAAGGCTTTTTTCAGCGTATGAAAGACATGTTCCACTAGCATGAGTTTCGCCAAAGGATCGGGAGAAGGAGAATTATCTTGGGAGAAGTTTCTCCTCACAATCATCGCAACCCTTGGTGCTTATTTTATCGGTCTCATTGTAGCAACTTTTGGCATGGGCATCGTAATGGATGGAAATCCGCAAAGATGGACATCGTTGGAATTCGCAATGAATTTGCTTCCGTTCACAATGGCTCTAGCAGGATTACTAGCAAGCGTTCATTTCATCCTTAAACGTCCCGTTTTATCCGTTCTTACGTCGAGAAAACAGTTCGACTGGAAACGCTTCTTCTTTGCGGCAGGCTTATGGCTCCTGATGCAGGTGGTTTTCCTTATGATGGCACGAATGTCCGGAGCACCCATTGTTTTTGAATTCTCAGCGTCGAAAATTATTCCCTTGCTCATCGTTTCGTTGACATTACTGCCGATTCAAACAGCAGCGGAAGATGTTTTTTTTCGTGGATTTCTGTTTCAATCCTTTACGAAGTTTACGGGCAAAGCTGGAGCTTCATTAATTGCTGTTGCCGTTATATTCGGTCTTATTCACTCAGGGAATCCCGAAGTAAAAGTGCTCGGGAACGTTGCGTTGGTGTATTACATCGTCACTGGACTTTTCCTTGGGTTATTGGCACATTTTGACGACGGACTAGAATTGGGCATGGGGTATCATTTCGCTAATAATTTCTTCGGTGCCGTCATCCTTACCAATACTTGGCAAGTGTATCAAACCGATGCTTTTTTTACAGATTACGCCGAGCCAAACTTTGGATGGGGCATGGTTCTTTCGTTATTAGTGCTTCAACCAGCCATGCTTTTTGTTTTCTATCGAATATTCCGCTGGAAAAATCCCTTGAAAAGAATTTTAGAATAAACTGTAAGTTCTTTTCTTGATGTTCGTCTTCGTATATTAGTCGAATTCAAATTCAGAACGAAACAACTTATGAAGACATATTACGACCCGGAGGACCTTAAAAAGTTTGGAAACATCAGTGATTTTCAACCGGAATTAGGGAAGAAGTTTTTCGATTATTACGGAAGCGTTTTTGCCGATGGAGCCTTAACGAAAAGAGAGAAGTCTATCATCGCCTTGGCGGTTGCTCATGCCATTCAGTGTCCGTATTGCATTGATGCTTATACAGAAGACGCAATGGAAAGAGGATATGACGAGGAGCAAATGATGGAAGCTGTACACGTGGCAGGTGCTATCAGAGGAGGAGCGTCGTTAGTTCATGGCGTTCAGATGATGAATAAATACAAAGATCTTTCAATGTAATGGCGGTACTTACGCACAAATCACTGGCTGCACAGGATCACGAATTGTCGGAATCCGATAAACAATTGAAACTGCTACACGAAGCCGGATTAACACCCTTTCAAGACAAGTTAACAGACTCGGGATTGTTCCCGCTGAAACCAGTTGAGTTGGATATTTTTCAAATCAACATGGGAAAGATGTGCAATCAAGTTTGTAAGCACTGTCACGTGGATGCCGGACCTGATCGAAAGGAGATCATGACGCGCGAAACCATGTTGGAATGCCTCGACGCTATTGATAAAACCAATTGCTCGACTGTTGACTTGACAGGAGGAGCGCCAGAAATGAACCCGGATTTTCGATGGTTTGTGGAACAATTGTCAGCAAAAGGCAAGCACATTATTGTGCGCTGTAATTTGACAATCATTGTTGCCAACAAGAAATACAACGATCTTCCTGAATTCTACAAGAAGCACAACATTGAAGTCGTTTCTTCTTTGCCGTACTTCAGCTCAACCAAGACGGATGCGCAACGTGGTGATGGAGTTTTTGAACAAAGTATCCGCGCTTTGAAAATGCTAAATGCCGTGGGTTATGGGGTAGAAGGATCAGGCTTAACATTAAACCTCGTTTACAATCCATCGGGGGCCTTTTTACCACCTGACCAATCGGAATTGGCCGGTACGTTCCATTCAAAATTGAAAGATCGGTACGATGTCGTTTTCAATGACCTCTTTGCGATTACAAACATTCCCATCAGTCGATATTTGCAATACCTGGTAGCAAGTGGAAATTACGAAGGCTACATGGAAAAGCTCGTCAATGCCTACAATCCAGTGGCTGCGGCAAACGTCATGTGTAGAAATACACTATCTATCGGTTGGGATGGTTATATTTACGACTGCGATTTCAACCAAATGTTGGATTTGAAAGTAGCGGCGAAAGGACAACATTTGAGCGATTTTAATGCAACAGAACTGCAGGAAAGATCAATCATTGTAAACCAACATTGTTACGGCTGTACGGCAGGTGCTGGTTCAAGCTGTGGCGGAACAACAACTTAATTCAGATGAAATCATATCTAGATACAACGGTCGATGTATACCGGGAGGCTGCATTGACACCAGATGTAGGATTGTGCTGTACAACTACACCTGTTTGGGCATTGCCGGAGTTGGACATGCCAAGCATCATGTTAGAAATGAACTACGGATGCGGAAGTACAGTAAACCCACGAGATTTGGTCAATGAACCAACAGTTCTTTACGTAGGAGTAGGAGGTGGAATGGAAGTGTTCCAATTCTCGTATTTCAGTCGCAAAAAACACGGCGTTATCGGTATTGATGTCGTAGATGAAATGATTGAGGCATGCAAGGAGAACCTAAAAACGGCTGAGAAAACAAATCCGTGGTTCAAATCGGAATTTGTAGATGTTCGAAAAGGCGACGCTTTAAACTTACCGGTTGAAGACAACTCTATCGACGTGGCTGCACAGAATTGCTTGTTCAATATCTTTGAGAAGGATGATTTGGAAAAGGCAATCGCGGAAATGTATCGTGTTCTCAAGCCCAATGGACGCTTGGTACTCTCCGATCCTGTGACGGAAGATCCAATGCCGGAGTCATTGCGGAATGACGAACGTCTTCGTGCACTTTGTTTGAGTGGATCGCTACCATTGGATGAATACATCAAAATGTTAACAGACGCAGGCTTTGGAACAATTGAAGTTCGTGCGAAACGACCGTACCGCGTATTGGATCCAAAGCACTACGACACCGATAAAATGATTTATCTCGAAAGTGTGGAGGTGTGTGCCATCAAAGATCCAATGCCAGAAGATGGACCATGTGTGTTCACCGGAAAAACGGGAATTTACTTTGGTGACGAGGAATATTTTGATGATCACAACGGTCATACCTTACTGCCGAACCAACCCTTGGCAATATGCGATAAAACAGCCGGAGCATTGGCTGCGCTTAACCGTGACGATATCTTTATCTCGGAATCTACGTATTTCTACGACGGAGGAGGTTGCTGCTAGCAATTAATAACTAGAAAATAGATACGTCCTAGTTTGCTGAAGTTCTCGAAGCAGACTAGGACTTTTTGTTTGGATCAAACACTCTAATCAGCTACTTCTCACTTCAATGGCATAACTTTTGGTATTTTAGTGAAAACCAAATTGCTTTCGCTTAAACTTTAGCGAAGGCGTAAAACTGTGCTTATGCGAATATTACTACTACTCTTCGTATCCGGTCTACTTCTGACCATCTCAAGTTGTAAAAATTCCTACCGTATCACCGTGAAAGAACCTGCGGTCATTCCTTTGCCTTCCGAAACACGCGTCATCGGTGTCATTAATAACGTCACAGAAGCCAATAGTCCTGAGAAACCCATCGCGGCAATTATTAATTCCAAAGAATTAAATGGAAACGTTGCGGCAGCAGAACGAGCGGTTGATGGCGTTTTACGTGCTCTCACAAATTCAAGAGACATGCGAGGCGAAATATTTGCCATAGACTCAACGCATTTTGGAGCCGATGGTGAATTAGATTGGACCGTCTTGGACAGTATTGCTAAGGAAAGAGGAATTGATGGGTTTGTGGAATTATGTGAAATACGAACGATTTCCCCAGTAGGAGGAACGTTGGTGGCCAATGCAACAGGACAGACGCGCAATCGATTAACCGGGACCGTTTTTATGAACGTACACGTTGTAGAAACGGGAGAAAACTTTGAGCGATTCTCTGCCACGAGAAGTTACAATATTCCTATTTCCGGCTCCACGAACATTATCGACTTATTAAATGATATTCAACGCAAGCGAGAGTACTACCGTGCCCTCGGATTTCAACTAGGCTTCGAGGTTGGGTCCATGATTTATCCAAATTGGGTTTGGGTAGGTCGAAAATACTACACCCGAGGAACGCCTGCTGTTCGAAATGCTCGTCACATGCTCCGCGAAGGCAATTGGGATCTTGCAGAACGAACTTTGTTACAAGACGAAGAATATCACAAACGACGCAAAAGAGCTAGAGTATTGTTCAACTTGGCACTCGCCAATGAAGGGCAAGGGGAACTGGACAATGCCATTCTTTTTGCAGAAAGAGCCGCATCAGAAGGAGGTAGTAAATTGGCGAACGAATACCTCATGACTCTGCGAAACCGAAAACGTCAACTGGAACTGATTGATCAGCAGAATAGTGCACATTAGAATGGAAGACTCTAGATCACTCCTTGCAGTCGTTTCCAGACGCTAGAACGGTCGTTTTACTCCCTACTAGACTATTCGACACTTCGAAAAATCGAACTGTCAAGCATGCAAAAGTTCAAGCTGTCGAACCGTCTCGTATCTAGCGTCTAATTTTGCGTCTTTGCTCTTTTATATTTCGTTCATTCTTCTAACCTCGCGTGACCTTCTCGCCAATCGACGTTATATGCTAACAGTTTATTATCTTCACCCCTATGAACGAAACCCTGTTAGAAGTTCGCAACATCCGCAAAAGTTTTTTCCGTAAAGAAGCGCTTAATAACGTCTCTTTAACTGTGAAAAAGGGAGAAGTATTCGGACTGCTTGGGCCCAATGGAGCCGGTAAAACAACGTTGATCCGAATCATCAATCGAATTATTGAACCCGACGAAGGCGCAGTGAAATTTGACGGTCACCTGATGGAGGCAAACGACCTTCGTCGAATCGGATATTTGCCCGAAGAGCGTGGATTATTCAAGGATATGACCGTAGAAAAACATGCCCTCTTTCTTGGAAGGTTGCGTGGTTTGGAAACCAAGGATATCCGCAACAAAATGGAGTTTTGGTTCGATACATTTCAAATGAACGAATGGCGAAAAAAACGCATCGAACAGTTGTCCAAAGGAATGGCGCAGAAAGTTCAATTCATGTGTACCGTTCTGCACGAACCCGATTTGCTCATCCTCGACGAACCATTCAGTGGGTTTGATCCAGTGAATGTTGAACTCATCAAAAAACAATTGATGATCATGCGTGCAGCCGGTAAGACAATCATTCTATCGACGCACAACATGAAGAATGTAGAGGAAATATGTGATCGCGCTGCATTAATTCACGAGGCGAAAAAAATTGCAGATGGAACCATTTCGGAATTGCAAGGAGCCCAAAAAACAGGATTGTATGCCATTCGTTTCCGAGGGAACATGCTCACCTTTGTAAATGCGTTATGGACAGGATTTGAAATTTATGACAAAACCGAACATGGAGATAATCGTTTCACTGTGCGGGTTACCATGCGAAATGAAAGCACTTTTGACGACTTGTTGAAAGTACTCATCGGTCAGGTCAGCATTGAATCTGCATGGGAAGTTCTACCAACCATGCAAGATGTATTTATTAACCTAGTTCAACCCGTAAGTAATGAAAAATAGTCTTTTAATTGCCCTACGGGAATGGCGAGCAAGAGTCGGATCCCGGTCGTTTTTGGCCATGTCGGCTTTAGGACCTGTTGCCGTTTTGATATTTACATATCTCATCTTTGCCTTTGGAGATGAAGGAGAACAAAAATGGAACGTTCTTATTGCCGATCCAACCAATTACATGCAAGGCAAGATCATGCCTGGGAAAGACAAGTCGGTGACCTATTCTTTTGCCAATAATACCATTGATCACGAAGAATTTAGAGAAGGTTCTCGCTTCAAGGATTTTGATGCACTTATTGAAATCAATGAGAAGGTTTTAGAGAACAAGGTAAGCCACGTGTTCTTCAGGGAAGCACCATCCACGCGATTAAGAACGAAAGTTCAATACCAAATAGAGCGAAGAATGGAAGAGGTCTTCGCGAGTGAAAAGCATGGTATCTCCGTGCAAAAATATCGAAGAATCAAGAAGCCGCTGACCATGTCTTTCGTAGATGTTTACGATCCATACGGTGAAGAAAATAGCGACAACGGTTGGGTTGGTTTCTTCATGGGAGGAATCATCATTTTGTTTATCGGTTTGTTCGGAATGACCATTCTGCGCAGCGTTGCTAGAGAAAAGAGCAATCGTATCGTGGAAGTGCTAATGGGAACGTGTTCACCAAGACAGTTGATGACGGGAAAAATTCTCGGAGTTGGACTCAGTGCTATGCTACAATTCATCATTTGGACCGTAATCATTGGATTTGGATTGTACTGGATGCGTGAGACCTTATTCGTGGATTTGCTCGATCCACGAAACGCCAATTTTGAAGAAGTATCTCAACAAATGCAGAATCAGTCTTACGCAGCGAAACAGTTTTCTTCCGTAGAATACAATCGCTTCGTCGACCTTGTTTACAATAAAATCAACTTTGGATTGATGCTTTCGTATTTCATCGGATTCTTTATCGGTGGTTATTTGTTCTATGCCGCGTTCTTTGCCTCTTTGGGAGCTTCGATGGGTACGGAAAGTGACGGACAACAATTCGTTTTACCCTTAGTATTCATCTTACTCATTTCTCTTTACACCGGATATTATACTATGAATTATCCCTCCAGTTCATTGGTAGATTGGCTACAATACGTACCATTCACAGCGCCCGTCGTCGCGATGGTAAAACTAGCGCAAGGGTATGGCGAGAATGGCTACCAAATTTACATTTCCATGACGCTGCTCTATGCCAGTGCCGTGGCAATGTTACTCATTGCGTCCCGCGTATATAAGAACGGAATTCTTCAATTCGGTCACCGACTTCGCTTGGTGCATTTGCTTAAATGGTTGCGAAAAACGTAGATGAAGCGAGCAGTTATTGATCTTGGAACCAACACATTTAACCTGTTAATCGGATCGATTAGCGGAAGGCAATTGGATATCACCTTTGCCACCAAGGAACCCGTCATGCTCGGCATGGGAGGAATCAATGAAGGAATGATAGCTGAAGACGCCTTGGAACGTGCGAAATCCACCTTAATTCGATTCAAGGAAATAGCTCGAGAGCGAGAAGTAGACGATATTGTTGGATACGGAACTTCTGCCATGCGCGGTGCTTCCAATGCATCAGCGTTGATTGACTGGGCAAAGAATGAATTGCAGGTTGATATTCGAATTATCACTGGCGAGAGAGAAGCCGAGTTAATATATCAGGGAGTTTCGCTTCTTCACTCGTTCGATCAGGATGCTATGATTATGGATATTGGCGGTGGAAGTAACGAATTCATTTGGGCAAATAGTCAGGGAGTAATTCAAGCGGAAAGTTTCAATATTGGTGTATCGCGTATGTACCAAATGGTTGATCAGCCCGAAGTATTTACCCCTGAAATTCGCCAACGCATCGATGATTTTTTTGAGGATGAAACCCGCGGATTTTTCGATGATAAAACAGTGGGACATTTGATTGGTGCCTCGGGAAGCTTTGAAACATTGTACGAAATGATGCACCAAAAACGGTTCCCTAATGACTCACAAATGAAAGATTTGCCCATTGACGAGGTCCACAAGATGATTGATTGGTCCCTGAAAGCATCGTTACAGGAGCGAATGGACAATCCTTGGATCATTCCCATGCGGAAGAAAATGTTGCCCTTTGCTGCCTATTCCATCCTTTGGGTAATGCAAAAATTACAAACTCAAAGTGTTTCCATTTGTCCCTACTCGCTAAAAGAAGGAGCATTCCTAGAAAGTTGATTAGCAAGAAGGTCGTCTCAGAGGCTAGTTGCAACAAATAGCGCAACATATAAAATGAACCACGGCGGCACGGAGTTAACAGAGCCTTATGATAAACAGAGATTTGTTTAGTACACAACGGATTATGACGACGTCATAATTTAGTGACCTTCTTCCCATCAGCTTTCCCTCTTTTCCTCTATTTCACCGTGCCGTTGTGGTAAAAAAAAGGTGCTTTTGCTATTATGCAGGAAGTCCCTCCTCAAGTAGAGAGAGTGTTGCACCAAACCAGTTGGGTTAATCTAGCTGGCGAAAAGTCGAATTGTCGCACTATCAAACACTCAATTCTCCTTATATTTATTCCCTCAAAAACAACCCAGCATGAGCAAAATACTTGTAGTTGACGACGAAAGAGCCATTAGAAGAGCGTTGCGCGAAATCCTTGAATTTGAGGACTTCGAAGTGGACGAGGCAGAAAATGGAAAACAAGGTCTAGACAAAGCGAAAGCAGAGCAGTACGATGTTATCTTTTGTGATATCAAAATGCCGGAAATGGACGGTATGGAAGTGCTTGATGGGTTGTTGAAAGCTAAAGTTGATGCTCCGGTGATCATGATCAGTGGGCACGGGAATATTGAAACGGCCGTTCAGGCAATCAAAAAGGGCGCTTTCGATTTTATCGAGAAACCTTTGGATTTGAATCGTATTTTGGTGACCATCCGCAATGCAAAGGACCGGAACGTGTTAATTGAAGAAAAGAAGGTACTGAAGAAAACCGTACGTAAATTCAAAGGTTCTTCAATTATCGGCGAGACGGAGGAAGTGAACAACATTCGTGAAATGATTGAAAAAGTGGCTCCTTCCGATGCACGAGTTCTAGTAACTGGGGAGAATGGTACCGGTAAGGAACTAGTGGCGCGCTCGCTCCACGATTTAAGCGATAGAAAGGGGAATCCGTTTATTGAGGTGAACTGTGCGGCAATTCCATCAGAGTTGATTGAGAGCGAGTTGTTTGGACACGAAAAAGGAGCCTTTACTTCGGCTGTAAAACAAAAGAAAGGAAAATTCGAATTGGCTTCCGGAGGTACGTTGTTCTTAGACGAAATTGGAGACATGTCGGCAAGTGCTCAGGCGAAAGTACTACGCGCATTGCAGGAAAACGTGATCCAACGAGTAGGAGGGGAGAAAGACATTAAAGTAAACGCACGTGTTGTAGCGGCAACCAACAAGGATCTTCGAAAAGAAATTGAGGAAGGAAACTTCCGTGAGGATTTGTACCACCGATTGGCGGTTATTTTAATTCACGTTCCGTCTCTTAACGAGCGTCGTGATGACATTCCGTTGTTGGCTGATCACTTCATGACGATGATTTGTGCAGAGCATGGGATTTCACGTAAGTCCTTTGAGCCAAAAGCGTTGGAAGAACTTCAGAAAATCAATTGGACCGGAAACATTCGCGAGTTGCGAAATATCGTTGAGCGATTAATCATTCTCTGTGGCGATGAAATTACTGGTGAAGAAGTAAAAATGTTCGCAAACCCAGGCAAATCTTAAATAATTTCTAGTTCAAAGCGTTCTATTGACAAGGAGTTTCTAACTTCAATTACTAAGTACGTTATATATGAAAAGAGCTTTGAAGATCGCTCATTGGTCGGTTACCGTTTTGGCGTGTATCATTTTCACTTTATCGGCGTTGACCTACTTTTTTCGACACGATGACGTCAGTGAAACTTTTGAGATCAACTTTGGTTTTCCAGCCTGGCTCGTATATCCAATGGCTGTGGCCAAAATTGGCGGAGTAATACTGCTTCTCACGAAATTTAATCGATCGTTGACAGAGTGGGCCTATGCAGGATTCACTTTTATGATGTTGCTGGCTATCGGGGTCCACGCTATGAATCGTGAATCACAAATTTTTGCACCGATACTTGCACTCACCTTAGTAATCATGTCCTATTTTACATGGAAACGCATGAAAAGGGTAGTGGCAAACGATTAAAAATTAAGGAAGGCTACCAAAGAGTCTCGTTCTTCAGGACGGAACATATTGGAAGAAACCATGTCCATCACAGTGGTGTGAATTAAAACATCACCATTCAGCCATTCAATCTCTGTAGAATCTGCCGCCATTTGTGCAACAACATCTGGGTTTGGATTCAGGTTTCGCTCCATCATCGCCCGATGCGCATAAACACGAATCACTGGAGATTCATGCGTTAACAGTTCATTCAACTCAAATTCATTTGCTGCTTTACGAAGTCGTGCGTATCGATGATAGGTTGTACATTTTACCATGGCACCAGCCCCCGTGAATTCTTCGGTAATTTGACTGGATTCGGCAAGTTCATTAGCAAGGATGTCGATGTGTTGTTGATGGCGGAGAGAATCATCCGCATTCATGAGTTCCCATTGAGCCAACAATTCCACTTCATCATCGTCAATAACGCCGTCACGCGCACTCAAAGAGTACGTTTTGATGACCAACGCCAAAATGATCGAGAATAATGTCAGCAACTTAAATTTCATCTTCTTACAAATCTTCCAAAAAGATTTTCGAAGCACTTACTTCTGCACCACCCCATTCTAGTACCGTAAAACCATCTCTTTGCAATTCCGGAACCGTTTGTGGCTCCAGCGAAGGATTGTAGTCGTCAGGTACCGATGCCCAAATGACGTAAAAACGTCCAATTTGAGTAGGTTTCGGGCTGATCTCTAATGAAGCAAATGCATCACACACCTCATTGAAAAGCAAGTAAATATACAAATTACTTTTTGTTTGCATTATCGGCCCCCAATAGGTGATGAAATCCGCTTGCTCCTCGCTGGTCATGCCGAATTCTTGCATGCATGTTTCGAGATATTGAATTGCCCCTTGTCCGCTGACTACCGCGCCTTCTTTTTTGTTGATGATTTCAGAAGGAATGTCCTGTTCCGACTCCCAAAATAGGTATCGATATGTATCGTCGTTTCGTTTCAATGTTCCGTCAGGATGACATTCGAAGATCCATCCTTCCTCTATACTCGGGTATACGAAGGTGAAATCGCCCACCGGATGGACATTAACAGAAACCTGTGTAGATTCTTTTGGGTACAAGTAAAGTATAGGCTTTTTGACTGCGTCATATTTGTACGAGCGCGAAAAGTTGAGTCGACACAATCTTCGATGTTGATTTTGAATGGTATCCATTCTGAACGCCAATTCACGGTACTCGTTTCCCGCATACAACTCAAAGAAATGCGAACCTGGAGTTGTTAGAATGGCTAGGGTGTCGCCAAGAGCAAAATCATAGAATTGATTCTCACCATTATCAATTGAATAAATGAGTTGATCGTCTCTCAGCTCGGGGTTCAAAGAGGTTAGGTCCAACAAGAACAACGCTTCATTTTCCGCTAGTGAAGTGTCCAAACTATCGTAAATAAGCGCATACGGCATCATTAAAAACGATTCCGATGCGTTGCCAGCAAATGAACTGAAGGCAAATAGTGCAAAAAGGATATTTTTCATAGCGAGCGAGTCATTGTCGATGCGGGCAATTCTTGTCCTCCCCATTCCAAAACAGTGAATCCCTCTCGATTCATTTTCGGTATTTCTTGTGGAGTAGGAGCCATTCTTAACTGCTCCAAAGGTTGCCAAATTACGTAGATTCGATACAAATTATCGGGTCTTGGTGTTATGTCCAATTCTCCAAAACGGTTACATGCTTCGTTGAATTGAAACTGCATAAAGACATCATCGTGAACGGACATTCTCGGTGCCCAAAAAGTAATGAAGTCGGCAATTTCAGTGCTGTTTAGTCCAGCTTCGGATAAGGTTTCTTCCAAGAATTCTGTCACATCGGAGCCAGCAACGGTGTAGCCAATATTGAAATCAATTTGCTCCATCGACAGTTGTTCTGAGGCTTCCCAAAACAAATAGTTGTAGGACTGTTCGTTCACCGTGAGTTTTCCGTTTGGTGAGGCAAGCACATCCCAGCCATCTTCGTATTTCGGGTAGGTGAAAGTGAATTCTCCAGCTGGTTCTACATTCACATGTACTTCCTGTTCTTCGGTTGGGTACAAATAAATGACCGGCTTTTCTGTCATAATCATCACTTCCGCGGGCGTAAAAACTACCGTATAGTAATAGTGATTTCCTGCTTCTACAACGGCTGAGGTGTACTCTTCGTAGAAGTCTGTAGAATAATAGAATTGAAAATCGTGATAACCTTCTGTTGTTTCCAGTTGCAGATCTTCTTCATTGTCGATTAGCGAGTGTATGCCCGACACACCATCAATACTATATTGAATCATAATTCCCGATTCATCATTGGCATCCGGAAAGTTGAAATGTAAGATACAAGTGCTATCCAATGCTGGGTCAGCGACTACGGAATCTGGCTGTAAAATGGCAATTTCGAGTTCCATTTCCTCCTGACCACCATAAGAGATGGCTGAGACCATTAAAATGCTAAAAAGAAGTACGTGTTTCATAGTGATAAGGTATTAGAAATTGTTGGTATTTCCTGACCGCCCCATTCGATAACTGTAAATCCATCGCGATTGAATGGACGTAGTTCCTGCGATTCTGGAACTTGTTGACCGCTGTAGGCGCCCCAAGATATGTACAAACGATGTATGTTATCGGGAGTTGGTGAAATATTCAATTCTGCAAAAGCGTCGCATTCGGAATCTTGATGAAAAGTGATGAATACTTGTTCCTCTGCTTGTATTTGTGGACCCCAGTACGTGATAAAATCAGCGCGTTCACTGGCTGAAAATCCAACCTGATTGAGTTTCTCTGCTAAAAACTGCGTGATATTTTCACCTTTCACAACGAAACCGGGAGTTTCCTTAGGATCTAGTGCATCCATTCTTTGATTCGATTCCCAAAACAAGTAGCGAAATGTTTCGCCATCAATGTCTATATTTCCGTTAGGATGCATGGTTCCTGTCCACTTGTCTTCGTAACGTGGATACGTAAATGCCATTTCTCCTTTGGGTGTTACGCTAACTTCAAATGAGGATGTCTTCTCAGGATACAAGTAAATAATGGGCTTGTACACTTGAATCTGCATACCTTCGGTTTTGGAAGTTCTCACCGAATAAAAATCTTTTCTACCTGCTTCAATAAGTAAGTTGTGCGAGTACATTTCAAAGTACTTGTCGTTGATATAAATGGTGAAATGATGCGTTCCTGCAGACGTACGGTACTCGAAGGCACCATTCTTTAGTTCGAAAAGCTCGTTTTCGCCCCCATCACAACTCAATGTAATTTCAGCCGATTCATCCTCCTTGTCTAAGTTCTTAAACTTAAAGTGAAATAGTGCTTGTTCGTCCGATAATCCCTCGGCTGGCTCGGATCTGTCAAAAATGAAAGTTGCTGCAATGCGCTTCTCTTCAGCGAAAGATACCGCTGAAATCAAGAGGAAGAATAGAAGAAGATACGTTGTTCTCATCATCAATGTTTTGACCCTGTACAAAAATGATGCTGGAAAGTTCAATTGGGACACTAGATTATTAGACACTAGACACTAGACACTAGATAGCAAGGAGTACTCAGTCTAAAAGCAAACAAGGTTTGCGATCAAGTGTCTAGAAGTGAGCTTGCGAGCGATCTAGTATCTTACCGTCTTTTATCTAATACTTCCCTCTATCTCCGCTATCGCTGCTGCTAGTCCTTCCGGGTTTTTCCCTCCGGCAGTTGCAAAGAACGGTTGTCCTCCGCCGCCTCCTTGAATGTGCTTGGCAGCAGAGCGAACAAGATTTCCGGCATGGATGCCTTTTTCTTTTACCAAATTATCCGAAGCAATAACGCTTAATGTACATTTTCCATCAGCCTTGCCACCGATGATTCCTACGAAGTTGTCGATCTCGCCTTTGAACTGGAACAAAATATCTTTGATGGAGTTACCGTCTAATTCTACCGTTGTAGATAATAGTTGAATGCCGTTATGTTCCTTAATTGCCGATTTCAATTCGGATTTTACGCCCTTGGCTTTATCTTTCTTGAGTTGATCTATCTCTTTCTGGAGTTGTGCATTCTTCTCCGTCAAATCGGTAACTGCTTTTACAATATCTTTCGGATTTTTCAACTGCGCTGCGAGGCTGTCCAACAAGCCTGCTTTCTTTTTGTAATATGCTTCAGCCGTTTTTCCGGTAATGGCTTCGATACGACGAACTCCCGCCGCCACAGCAGTTTCTTGTGTGATGATAAACAATCCAATTTCTCCGGTGGTTTGGACATGTGTTCCTCCACAGAGTTCCACGGAATCACCAAATTTAATTACGCGAACGGTGTCTCCATATTTCTCACCAAACAATGCCATTGCACCCATTTCGAGCGCCATTTCCATCGGCGTATTTCGCTTTTCTTCCAAAGGATGGTTCTTGTGAATGTTAGCATCCACCATGGCAGAAATTTGCTCCAACTCTTCGTCCGTTACTTTCGAGAAGTGAGAAAAGTCAAAGCGCAAGTAATCAGGGCTTACCAACGATCCTTTTTGCTCAACATGTGTTCCCAAAACCGAGCGTAATGCTTCATGAAGCAAGTGCGTGGCTGTATGGTTGTACGCTGATGCCACACGCATGTTCTCATTGACCACGGCTTCGTAGGTAGCGTCTACATTTTCAGGCAGATCGTTCATCAAGTGAACAATCAAGTTGTTTTCCTTCTTTGTATCGAAAATTGAATACTTCGTTCCGTTGAATTCCAAATATCCTTTGTCTCCAACTTGTCCACCACCTTCTGGATAGAACGGTGTTAGGTTGAAAACAACTTGATAGAATGACTTTTTCTTCTGCGTTACTTTACGGTATTTCACCACTTTTACGCTTGTTCGAAGCAGGTCATATCCGATAAATTCTTGAACATTATCCTCTCGTAATACAACCCAGTCATCCGTTTCAATCGAGGTTGCAGCTCTAGACCGGTCTTTTTGACGGTTCAGTTCTGTCTCAAAACCAGTTTCATCCACCGTGAGGTCATTTTCACGAGCAATCAACGATGTCAAGTCTAACGGGAATCCGTAGGTGTCGTACAATTCAAATACAACGGAACCGTCAATCGTTGTTTTTCCACCCTTTTTCACCTCTTCAATGACATTGTCCATACGACGAAGTCCTTGTTCTAGTGTGCGGAAGAAGCTTTTCTCTTCTTCTTCAATTACTTTGTGAATTAATGTTTGCTGTTGCTCCAACTCTTGGAATGGATTCTTCATCAGTTCCACCAAGGTTTTGGATAGTTCGGCCATGAACGGCTCTTTGAGGTTTAAGGTTTGATATCCATAACGAATAGCACGACGCAAAATACGACGGATGACATAGCCTGCTCCTGTATTAGAAGGGAGCTGTCCATCAGCAATGGAGAAAGCAATGGCACGAATATGATCGGCGATAACACGAAGGGCGATATCGGTTTCTTCATTAGAACCATATTTAACGCCGGAGATTGTTTCCATCTTACCAATCAGAGTTTGGAACAAATCGGTATCATAATTCGATTGCTTTGCTTGCAGCGCCATAGCCAAACGTTCCAATCCCATTCCGGTATCCACGTGTTTTTCAGGAAGCGACTCTAAGGAACCGTCTGCTTTTCGGTTGAACTCCATGAAAACGTTGTTCCAAACTTCAATCACTTGAGGATGGTCCTCGTTCACCAACGATTTCCCATCGACTTTTGCACGATCCTCTTCAGAACGAAGGTCTACGTGTATTTCCGAACAAGGCCCACAAGGTCCTACATCACCCATCTCCCAAAAGTTGTCCTTTTTGGAAGCGAGAATGATGCGGTCTTCATCGACGTATTTTTTCCAAACATCGTACGCCTCTTGATCTACTGGTAGGTTGTCATCTTTGTCCCCTTCGAATACCGTAACGTACAAGCGATCCTTATCAATTTTGAAGACTTCGGTTAACAAATCCCATGACCATTCAATTGTTTCCTCTTTGAAATAGTCGCCGAACGACCAGTTTCCGAGCATCTCGAACATGGTGTGGTGGTAAGTGTCAACACCCACCTCTTCCAAGTCATTGTGTTTACCGGATACGCGCAAACACTTTTGAGAATTGGCGACACGTCGGTTTTTCGGAACGGCATTCCCAAGGAAGTAATCCTTAAACTGGTTCATTCCAGCGTTGATAAACATCAAAGTGGGATCGTCCTTTACTACCATCGGTGCGCTTGGAACAATCTCGTGTCCTTTCGATTCAAAGTAATCGAAAAATTGCTGGCGTATCTCTGAAACTGTCATTTTAGTATTCGTATTGCGTAAGTTTTTTTGGACCGCTCGCCAAGAGAGAAGTCCTATTGTCGCAGTATTTATTGCAATTCTTTCTTGTAAATTGTTTGTGTTGGGAAGGCAAACTCCAATCCGGCAGCGTTGAATCGCTTCAAAATCTCAAGGTTGATTTCGGATTGAGCCACCAAAATATCATCGGTTTCACGGATGTAATAAATGACCAATATCCCCATAGAAAAGTCGCCCCAAGTATTGAAAGAAATAAGCGGTTCATCCGTAACTCGCGGATTCTCTAGAATAATGTTCTCGAGAATTTGCATTGCTTTCTGCATTTGTTCCGGAGTTGTATCGTACGTAAGCCCGAGTGTATTCACCACTTTTCGAGTAGGCTCCAAGGTAACGTTCTCCACTGCATTATCGCTAAATTGTCCGTTCGGTATTGTGATCAAACGTCCTTCAAGGGTTCTCAATCGTGTACTTCTGACACCAATTTCTTCTACGAAACCATCCATTCCATTCACCTTGATGCGGTCGTGTATCGTAAACGGCTTGTCGAGGAAGACCATAATTCCACCGAAAATATTCTTCACGGTATCTTGCGCGGCCAAAGCCAAGGCCAAACCTCCAATTCCGAGTCCAGCGATCATGGCTCCAATGTTGAAACCACTGTTGCTAAGCGCAATCAAAATACCCATGATCCAAATGATAGCCGTTACCGTTTTTCGAACGATTGGCAACAATTGATCATCGAAGTCACTCTCCGATTTTTCCACGATTGGAACGAGGTATTCTTCTACAAGTGAGTCCAAAACGCGGGAAACGAGCCATGTAACATTCAGGATGAAAATAATCATGAAGGTGGCAGCGAAGAAATTATCTACACTGTCGGTAAAATGCAAGCGATTGAATCCCCAGTAAAATCCTAGGATAACAATTCCGTAGACAACAGGTTCTTCCAGTTTGTCTACCAAAATGTCGTCGAGACTCGTTTTCGTTTTGGCTGCGAAGCTTTTTACCACACTACCAATTATTTTGTACAACAGTTTTCCAACAATAAGAGCTCCCAAGAGAATAGCAATGGAAACCAACCAGTCATAAACGCTGTTGGGTCCCCAGTCTATGCGCATCCAATCGGGTGTCCATTCAGGAAAATCTTTGGTCGTTCCGTAGTGTTTTAACTTCATGAAATAATGAATCATAATCTAGATTTTTTCATTCAACACGCGAAGATAATGCTTCCTTTTATGAAACCATGGAGCAATGATGGATTATTACTATATTGAAACCTTTAAAAAACACACTACTATGAAAAAAATAATCGGTCTATTTGCTCTATCATTCCTTGTTTTAACTGCTTGCGGCCCTTCTTCAAGAGTTTCTGATCCCGAAGATATTGCTGATCAAGTAATGGATATCATAGAGGATATGGATGATATGTCCAAGGAAGATTTTAGAGATGAGTTCATGACATTTGACGAATTTCAAGATTTAGCGGAGGACGAAGAAGTCGTTACAGAGAAAGAGGCACGCAAACGAATCAAGGAAATGAAAGAATCTGACAGAAATGAAGACTTGGACAAAGATTTTGCGCGCATTGTAGAAAGAGGCTCCAAACACAAAATCAAGTGGGATGAAATTGAGTTTGTTGATTTTGAATATGAAGTGGAGAAAGACCGTGGGATGAAAGCCTGTGGTGGAAAAGTGATCTTCAAGAGTGGAAGCAAAAAGTACTCAATGAGCACGGTTTCCATTTACGATGGATCCGGCTATTGCTTGGTATCTTTGAGAGGTCCATACGAATCGCGCGATTAGAAATTGTATGAAAGGAACGCTATTCACTTTTGCACTCATTGGACTCATTTTCACAGGGTGTCAATCAAAGAAAGTTATTGCCACCACCGAAGATATTGGTAATCGATTGGAGTGCCTTCTTAGTTCGATGAATTCTTTGGAACCGTCTGAATTCGCAGATCATTTTATTTCTTGGAAGAAACTTCAGGAAATTGTGCAGAACAGGAATCTAGCAATGGATGAAGAACACCCCTTTACTGAGATAGCCAAATCGGAGGAGGAGTTGGAAGAGCGCTATGAGGTTATGTACCGTTCCTTGAAAGTCGCAGGTGCCGAACTAGATCTGTCTTGGGAAAAAGTTGAAAAGGATACATTATGTACCCAATTTGAAGAGGAGGAGGGGGTCGGTTTCTATAAAGGGACGTTTTGCTTTAAAGCAGGGGGGAATGGTTTTCTCGTGAATTCCACTTCTGTTTATGATGGCGCCGAATATCATCTTGTGAGCCTTGATAGCTTGAGGTTGAAAAGTAATTAGGTATTCGTTTTAATCTTCTTTAACAGCCCGTATTAAAGAAACGCCGTATTTTTGCCTTCGTGGCAAAGCAGCAGTTCAAATACAATCCGAAAACCCTGTCGTATGAAGAGGTCAAGGTAAGTTTTGGCCGAAAGGTACTTCGAGTGGTACTTTGGCTTGCCCCAAACGTGCTTGTTGCCTTTTTGCTAGCGTTCATTTTTACCCGTCAAATTGATTCGCCAAAAGATCGCGATTTAAAGGATCAATTGGCAAGACAGGAACGCGAATTGAAACGACTCAATAACGACTTGGACCTTTCACTAGAAGCATTGAAGGAAATCCAAGGGCGCGACGAAGAAATGTATCGAAAGGCGCTACACGCTAAAGCTTTCCCTGAAGAGCTCAGAACAATGGGGACTGGAGGAAGTGATCGATACGCATATCTTTCCGACTTGCCGAACTCCGAATTACTTTCCTCTACTTCAAGAAAACTCGATGAGCTAGAAAGAACACTGTATGCGCAGTCTCTGTCTTTCAACGAACTGGCAAAACTGGTGCGACAGAAAGAGCAGATGGTACTGTGTATTCCATCCATCCAACCGGTTCGTAACTCGGAGTTGAAACGCCCAATTGGAGGCTACGGTGTACGAATTGATCCTATTTATCGAACGCGTATGATGCACTCCGGATTGGATTTCACAGCAGATCGCGGAACTGAAGTGTATGTAACGGGAGATGGAGTAGTAGAGACCGTGGAGAGCAAGCGCTGGGGATACGGAAAAAGTATTGTGGTCAACCATGGATTTGGATACAAAACCTTGTACGCGCATTTAAGCCAGTTTGAGGTGAAGGAAGGACAAAAAGTGAAACGTGGAGAATTGATTGGTTTGATTGGTTCCACGGGAAAGTCTACAGGGCCACACTTACACTACGAGGTAATCAAAGATGGTGTGAAGGTTAATCCTATCGGTTATTTCCATTCAGACCTTACTCCTGAACAATACGAGCAAATGCTTGAGATGAGTGAGAACTCGCATGAGGCAATGGACTAAACAGATGGGAGTTGGAATTGTGAGTTTTTAGTTTGATCACAGCACCCTCAGTCATCGAAAGAAACTTTATGCAATATTTCTTATTTAGGACGCTCTATTCTTCATAATACTGAAGAAATCAGACCCGAAGCGCATGAGTTCGCCTTCCATTTCAACATAGGTTAAACGTTCACCACAAATCGGAGAGAAAAACAAATCGAGATAGGGTGAGTCTTGGGTCCAAATCTGAATTTGCACAAATCCTGGTCTTTTTTTCGAGTCCAATGGTGATTCACAGGATGGACAGAAGAAGTCTACTTTATCACCATTTTCGATAACGAGGTTATGGTCGGACTTGTAACCGTACACGCCCGGCTGTTTCGAGAGCAGTAATTGCGATTTTTGATGGTCTTTGTATGCGACCAAAAATTCTATTTGGCTCTCTTTATTTAACTGCACTTGGCAGTGTGGACAATGATAATCGAAATTAGCTAACATGACAGAAGGTGTTGGTTATTAATGGACTAACCATAAGATAACGAAAATATTCGCTCAAAAATTGTCATTTGAATATCGGGGAATGTTGATTTATCAAACACTAGTAGCTCTTCGAACAAACTGACACATTGACGTTTTGTCAGTCTGAAAAGCCCCTATTTATCGCTAAATCCTTTCATTTTGTCATAATTCTGTCAGAAAAAGCCAATGGCATAATCATTGACCTAAGTGGGGCGTAATTAACTGAAATAAATTTTTACAAAATAGTATCATGGGAAAAATAATCGGAATTGATTTGGGAACTACGAACTCTTGTGTCTCTGTAATGGAGGGAAGCGAGCCGGTAGTAATCACAAACTCTGAAGGAAAAAGAACAACACCTTCCGTAGTGGCGTTTGTTGATGGTGGCGAGCGCAAAGTTGGAGACCCTGCGAAGCGCCAGGCGATTACCAACCCTACAAAAACAATTTACTCCATTAAGCGATTCATGGGATCTTCTTACGACGATGTAAAGTCGGAAGTTTCGCGTGTTCCTTACGAAGTAGTGAAAGGCGACAACAATACACCGCGTGTGAAAATTGATGATCGTAACTATACACCGCAAGAAATCTCAGCAATGATTCTTCAGAAAATGAAGAAAACTGCAGAGGATTACTTGGGACAAGAAGTTTCTGAAGCGGTAGTAACAGTACCGGCTTACTTTAACGACTCTCAGCGTCAAGCGACAAAAGAGGCTGGTGAAGTAGCAGGACTAACAATCAAACGTATTATCAACGAGCCAACGGCAGCAGCTTTGGCGTACGGATTGGATAAGAAAGGAATCGATCAGAAAGTAGTAGTATTTGACTTCGGTGGAGGTACACACGATGTTTCCATCCTTGAGTTGGGTGACGGTGTATTTGAAGTATTGTCCACTGATGGAGATACGCACCTTGGAGGTGACGACGTAGATGAGGCAATCATCAACTGGTTGGCGGACGAGTTCAAAGCGGACGAAGGCGTTAACTTGAAAGATGACCCAATGGCGTTGCAACGTTTGAAAGAAGCAGCGGAGAAAGCGAAGATTGAATTGTCTTCTACAACTTCCTCTGAAATCAACTTGCCGTACATTATGCCAGTGGACGGAGTGCCAAAACACTTGGTACGTACTCTACAACGTTCGAAGTTTGAGCAATTGATCTCTGACATCGTTGAGCGTACGATTGCACCTTGTCGTTCTGCCTTGAAAAACGCAGGATTGTCAACAAGCGATATTGACGAAGTAATCTTGGTAGGTGGGTCGACACGTATCCCAGTTATTCAGGATGCGGTGAAGAATTTCTTCGGAAAAGAGCCTTCAAAAGGGGTGAACCCAGATGAGGTTGTTGCGATTGGTGCAGCAATTCAAGGGGGAGTTTTGACAGGAGAAGTAAAAGACGTACTTCTTTTGGACGTAATTCCTTTGTCTTTGGGAATTGAAACAATGGGAGGTGTCTTCACGAAGTTGATTGACGCAAACACGACAATTCCAACGAAAAAAAGCGAGGTATTCTCTACAGCTTCGGACAATCAGCCATCAGTAGATATTCACGTACTACAAGGAGAGCGCTCCATGGCAACGGATAACAAAACTTTGGGACGTTTCCAATTGGCAGACATTCCACCAGCGCCACGCGGAGTTCCTCAAATTGAGGTGACATTTGACATCGACGCAAACGGAATCATGAACATTTCCGCGAAGGATAAAGGAACTGGAAAAGAGCAGTCGATCAAGATTGAATCTTCTTCAGGATTGTCTGACGAGGAAATCGAAAGAATGAAGGCGGAAGCAGAAGCAAATGCGGATGCGGATCAAAAGAAACGTGATGAAGTTGAGGTAATCAACAAAGCGGATTCTTTGATCTTCCAAACAGAGCGTCAATTGAAAGAGTACGGAGACAAGATTCCTGCTGACAAGAAAGCACCAATTGAGGACGCGTTGGCAGAGTTGAAGAAGGAATTCGAAGCGAAAAACATCGAAAACCTGAATCCGGCAATGGACAAATTGAACGAAGTGTTCCAGGCAGCATCTCAGGAAATGTACAACGCAGCAAATGCTGAAGGTGCAGCTGGCGGTGACGCTGGAGCAGGTGCGGATGCAGGAGCAGATAGCGGAAGCCCGGAAGATGAGGTGACCGACGTTGACTTCGAAGAAGTTGAAGAGAAGTAATATTCGGTAATTAGGCGCATCTCGACAAGCTTGCCTTGGCGAAGCTTTAGCGAAGCAATGCTCGATGTGCCTCTAGAATATAGAGAGTTAAGGGATGTTCGTAAGAGCATCCCTTTTTCTTTTTACTTTTAGTTATGGAGAAAGATTTTAAGATGAAGCTTGAGGAGCTAGGTATTGAATTGCCGGAGGCCTCAACGCCTGGCGGGAATTATGTTTCTGTGAATGTTCGTGGCAATATCGCGTATGTTGCCATTCAATTCCCAATAAAAAATGGCGAATACTTTTTTCAAGGGCGTTTGGGAAATGAAATTTCTACTGACGTCGGATACAAGGCAATGGAGATGGCGGCGCTAAACGTCATCGCGCAGATCAATCAGAAAGTTGGTATGGAGCGCGTTCATGGATTGAACCATATCGATGCATACTATCAAAGCAATGAAGAATGGGATGAAGCGCCTATCGTTGTAAATGGTGCCTCTGATCTGTTTGTGAACCTGCTTGGGGAAAAGGGAAAGCATTCGCGCGCTATTTTTGGCGTACATAAACTTCCGAGGAATTTTAGTGTAGGGTTGACAGCGAGTTTTACATTGGAATCTTAAATAGTAAGTTTTACTGGTGATAGAAATGGCTTCAACCAATGAATAGAAGAGGGGTGTAAGGGATTCTCCAAAATTTTTTAACGCAAAAACCTGCCTGCCGGACAGCCACGGTGCGTTTATGTTTATATGCATTTACTCGTTTTTGCCAAAAAAAGTTACTATACTCTACTAGTACACACTAAAAAGGCCGTCCTTCTCAGGACGACCTTTCATACCAATCAACTGTACTTCGAGTAATTCTTCTGAATTACACAAAACTATTGTCGCAGAACTTTGCTTGTGCTCAGTCGTTGACCTTTTCTACCTAAAGCGTGAATGAAGTACATGCCTTTTGGATACAGGCTCAAATCTATTTCAGTAGTCGTTGCTGTAATTTCTTGTTGAAGCAAAACAGCTCCTGTAATATCCATTAGTACGAATGCCGAAATGTGCTCTTTGGATGTCTCCAAGTAAACAATACTTTGCGTTGGATTCGGGTAGATGTTGAATACAATTTCATCTTCCACGTTTAATCCTGCGAGGCTATCGCCAACGGTGTAACAGATAGAGTCACATACAAATTGCAGGCTGTCGTACGCCGTTAAACAAACATTGTACGTCTGTTGTGGAGTGGCTTGGTACGTGAAATTTGGATTGTTTGTATCGTACACATAGTTCCATCCGGCATCATAAATAATCCAGTTGTACATAATAGCTCCGGAAGCACTTCCTGTAATGACTCCGTTCGGGTTTATTGAGGCACTCGATGAAGTCAAACAGCCTGAACCACCGCCTCCTGTGGAATCCATAACGGTTACCGAATAGCAGGTCGAATCGCAGATGTTTTGCAAGTTGTCATAAGCAGTCAAGCAAACATTGTACGTTCCGTTTGATCCAGGATTGTAATTCAGGTTACCATTGTTCACATCGTATAAGTAGTTCCAAGAGTTGTCATAAACAATCCAGTTATACATGGATGCTCCCGATGCAGTTCCAATAATAGTTCCGTTCGGGTTCGCATAGGCGTTAGAGGTAACGTTACATCCAGATCCACCTGTTGTGTCTGCCTGAACAAAGATGGAGTCGCAGTAAGAGTCCTGACACTGTGACAAGCTATCGTAAATGGACAAACAAACTACGTAAGTTCCAGTAGTTGTGTATGTATGCGTTGGGCTCGATTGATAGGAATTGTTTCCGTCACCGAATGTCCAACTGTTGAATAGTCCCATCCCAGTGGAGGTGTTCGTAAATGAAACGGTGCCGTTGTTGACAGTGTATGA
Source organism: bacterium (assembly GCA_024742305.1). Classification (GTDB taxonomy): domain Bacteria; phylum Bacteroidota; class Bacteroidia; order Flavobacteriales_D; family Crocinitomicaceae; genus UBA4466. The sequence goes on from JANSYQ010000020.1 coordinate 44,877, forward strand.
AAAATCAGCTTGACACTGTGCAGATGCGTTCAGGTAAAGTCCGAGCGCTAATAGGGTAAAAAGTAACTTAGTCATAAAAAAGGAATTTGAATGTTCTATTAAGTAAGAGACAGCCAATTCCTAAAACGCTGCATGAAACCCAAAAAAAATTAGAAATTGTAACGGAAACCTACGCGTACTCCGGAATTTCGGAAGCGCGTGCTGAATGGCATTTCGGTGTTCGAACGGTTGTTCAAACCAAATCCAACGTAAGGCTCAACGTAGATTGCCGAATTGCTTCCAACAAAATACGTGTATCGAAGTGCTGTTCTCGCCGAGAAGTTTAACTGTCGATAGGCTTCGTTAACTGCAATTGAGTTTCCATTTTGATCGAAGAGAACCTCACCAGAACTAATGGCACGAATTCCAACAAGACCAGTCGCATTGATACCAAGTTCTGACTTTTGTCCAAGGGGTACATGGAACATTACGCCGAAAGGAATGGAGATTTGACTCACACTGCTCTTGAATTGTGCAAGGTTTTCGGTTTCACTGATGATCTCAGTTGTATCCACAATTGGCAGTTGCTGCTGTGTAATAGAATCAAAATACCAACCTGTAGTGTCGTACTGGAACGATAAGGAGGTTGATGTTGAAATGTAATCTTGCGTAGCTTTACTTTGGCGATACTCCAGTCCGGAATGGAAAGAGAATCGCTGGAACGGTTGATAGTTCACGCGTAAAAACGCTGCTTGACCAAAATTCTGTGAGTACGATGCATTTAAAGCCTGAGTCAAGCTGTCATTGTTTATTGCAGAATGATTTAGATTGAACGAGGACACATCCAATCCACCCTCCAGTGACCAGCTTGGGCGCAAGTTTTCTTCTTCAACAGGAGGAGGGGTTGATTTCACAGCATTTTGAATTACTGCCAATTCTTCCGCAGGAACTGTGGCAGTCAGTCGAGAAGAGTCGGGTTCTTCCTTGTTCTCTGCTTCAGCTGAGTCCAACTGAGTTGTTTCTTCTGTTACCAAGTTGGAAGAATCTTTGCTTGTATTTTCTTCCGCAACATCATTGGTGTTATTTGATGAATTATCCAATGAACCATCCGTATTTGATTGCTTCGTTTTAGTTTGATTATCATTTGAGTCCTCGTTGGAATCTGCAATGTCGTCAGGTGTAAGTGTGTTTACGCCTGTATCATCCGATTTAGTTGCATTCGAAGTGTTCTTATTGGAGTTTGATCGATAATCTCTTGACTTGTCTTCACTTGTAACTTTGTCGAATTTCTGACCTTCTGTAGCATTTACACTTTTAGTTGACTTGCCTGATGTTTCCGAGATATCGGCAGTTTTTTTAGAATCAATGCTTGGTGTATCATTTTCTGAGAAAGAAGTATTATTTCTATCGTTCTCATTTGATGAATCCTTCTGAGTAGTATTTTCTGAAGGTACATTCAATGAGATGGCGTCAGTGTTTTTCGCGGGAGTGTCATCCGCACTAAAATAAAGGAATGTGATTGTTCCGCCGCCAATTCCAATAAAGAGTAGTAACATCCACAAATAGAAGAATCCTCCGCGTCTTTTCGATCTCCCACCAATATTTTGTTCGATTCCTGCCCATGCGCCCTCAGGTGCAGTCATACGGAAACCGTCCATTTTTTCCTGCAAACGCTTGTCGCTATTTTCAAAATCGTTTTTCATCCTTGTCCTACTTTTTGAAGTGCTCCCACCATTTCCATCAAAGCAGCGCGAGCACGTGTTAACTGCGACCGCGATGCACTTTCGGAAATATTGAGGTGTTCGGCAATTTCCTTGTGACTATACCCTTCAATTGCATACATGTTAAACACAATGCGATACCCGTCTGGTAACCGGTTGATCTGATGCATAATTTCTTCCGCACTTAAATGATCAATCGCATCGGCATACGTTTCCGCATCCGGACTATATTCCATATCGCCATCGTCAATTCTTCGTTGCGAATTTTGATAATGACGAATAGCAGAATTTACCGCAATGCGTCGCACCCAGCCTTCAAAAGATCCTGATCCGCTGAATTTTTCCAAATTGGAAAAAACCTTGATAAACGTTTCCTGTAAAAGATCGTTTGCATCCTCCGCATTTTTCGCGTAGCGATAACACACAGTATACACCATGGAAGAATGCTTCTCATAGAGCATTCGCTGGGCATCTGCTTTGTTTTTCAGACAACGCCGAATCAGTTCTTTGTCAGAGTATTTTTTCACGCTTATCAATATAGATGCATGTTATTCCAAAAACGCTGCATGCATGGGCGATTTTTTTTGAGTAACTTTAATTTCAAAGTCAAATTGATGAAAATAACATTGTACTTGTTTTGTTTTGCTCTCTTGTTTTCTTGCGGTAATAGCGAGGATTCCAAAGCCGAAAAAGACGAAGAATCTCCCTCGTTTTTGGCACAAAGACGAAAACAAAAAAAATTATCGGTCACCGGTGACGGTACTCCACCCAAAACGGCAATCCATAAGGCATGGTTGGTTTGTCGCGAGCGAGGAGAGGATGAATACGGTGTACCTCAGTACGATGTTTTCGTTGAATACGACAGTACATCCCACAAAGTAGGAGAGTGTAATGCCTGTGCCCCATTGGATTTGCAAGATTATCACGATTATAATATTCCCAAAAAAGCGATGGCGGCGGTAGGAGGCTGGTTTGCCGGACAAGGCGATTATTACTACGTGTTAAAAACCGAAGATGACGGTATTAGAGTATACGCCGGTTGGCAAGATGAAGGGCAGTTAGAAGGTGATGATTTTTCCTTCCATTACAAGAAAGTTTATGAAAAGCATCCGGATGGCATTCACAAGTTCTTTTAGTAGTCTTTTCCTATTCGTTTCCTTTTTAACATTTGGGCAGGAAGAGCTTGCTTTGAATTCGTCCAACTTTTTGGAGTCTCCTTCAATGGATAGGCCTGCTCAGTTTGTTCAGTTGAGCCCTGTGAACTACAGTTCTTTAGAAGCTGTTAAGAAAAATGGTAAACTAGAGTTATCCGTTTCTTTACCAGGACATGTTCAAGAGCGCGTCGATAACTTCGTTTATCGCGTTAAGGGAGCCGAAAAACTGAACCCCTTCGATCCGCAAGATATTGATATCACGGTCCTTTTCATGCATGCGAATAAAGAAGGTGAAACGGACACCTTGAGAGCCTTTGGTTTTTACTACCAAGAGTTTCGAAGAAACAATGATATGAAAAGCTGGGGCAACGTTAGAAGCGTGGTGCACCCAAATTTCCGTGTTCGATTTACACCCCAGCAAACCGGCGAATGGCAATGTGAAGCCCGAGTCAGAGTGAAAGGAAATGAGGAAGTATTTGTTTCACCTGCTCTCAGCTTTACAGTGGTACGTTCTGACCTTCCCGGTTTTATAGTAGTCAGCGAGAACAATCATTATCTGGAGGTAGATGGAGAACTTTTCCTACCGCAGGGAATGAATATGCCCACGCAAGGAGGAAATGGTACGGGTTACCGAAGCGACGGGGCAAGACCAGCAGAATATGTTGCATACATGGATCGAATTCAGGAATTGCGCGATGCCGGAGGAAACTACTTTCGCTTTATGACAACTCCATGGACAACAGAAGTGGAGTTTGAAACTTTGGGTGATTACACGGAGAGGCTCCCGCAAGCATGGGAAATGGATCAACTCGTTGAGAAGTGTGAGGATATCGGCATTCGCATTCACTGGAACATGTCGTACATGACGCAATTATCGTACATCGGCGTATTTGGATTGTATTTTTGGGATTGGACCGATGCGCGTGATTCCATGTGTCAATGTGATCTCTTACCCAACTGGTTCGAGAAGGATGTGGGATTTTGCTATCATACGGATCCAACCTACGGCGTAGAGACCGTTGATGAGTTTTTGACGGACAAAGATCTAATTCGATATTATCAGAATCGCTTGCGCTACATGGTGGCTCGTTGGGGATATTCTACACATATTGGAGTCTTTGAGTTGTACAATGAAATCAACTTTTCCGGTGTGTTATTTGATTTAACCGACGATTGCCAATTGGATCAAGCATCGCAGTACAAGCCGTATTTTAACGATACTTCGTACGTTCGAAAAGTTAGTGATTGGCAAATTGAAATGGGACGCTTTCTCAAGGAAGATTTACATTTCTATCATCATCCGTATGCAGTGAATTATGGCGGTGCGCCTATCTATGTAACTCCTGATGAGTATCCCTACGATCCGGAAGACGGGGCAGCACTGGCTTGTGGAGACGAGGCGTATTTCTCAGAATATGTAGACGTTATGACCTACAATGATTACTTCAGCTGGCCCAAAAAGTACGAATACCAGCACGGTGATTTGATTAAATTGAAGAAGTTCGCCAAGAAGCAAAATGTGGAGGAAGAAAATTACGAGAAACCTCTTATTTACAGTGAGGTTGGAACCGGACAGCACGGATGCGATAATTTATTCACCTTCCGACAAATGTATGTGATGAGTCCATTTACAGGAGCAGCAGGAGCCGGAATGCCGTGGCACTACAACAACAACATGGCTGTTTACGACAGTGTTCGCCGTAGAGAGCTGGGGTGGTCAATCATGCCTGTAATGGACAATTTCTTTTCGGATGTTCCACTCAATCGAGGGAATTGGATTGCTGGGTTCGACATTCGGAAAGACGAGCGCGCAGAGTTGCTCTACTTAACGGAGGGCAAACGTGCAGAGCGTGCGGTTGCCGTAATTAGTAACAGAACAGTGAATCGCTATACGATGCGCGAATCTTGGTGCGATGAAAATCCTGACGCATGCGACTGCGACCTTAGTGAAAGTGATTTGAATTTTTTCCCCGATGTGTACGAAGAGGCTACTGCCTTTGACTGGAATGACAAGCGTGGTATTGGCGGAGCGCAGTTGTTGAAAGTTTCCGGAATGGAATTCACCAGTAAGTATCGGATTGTATTCTATGACGCATTCACCGGTGATTTCGTGATGGAGATAACGAAATGGTCGGATGCACTCGGAAACCTTAAGTTGAAGTATCCGGAATTGGCCGCTAAACCTGAAAAAGAAGGTGGTGCTGCTAACGGTTCCATGTTACTCGTGAAAATCTTCAAAGCGGAAAACGCTTCTTTTTCTACGATCACGGAATGAGGTGACACTAATATACCTACTTCAGGGCACCGATCAATCATAGTGGTATGTAGACGCTAAATTTGTCTGTGTCCTCCCCCTCGAATCCCCACTATTCTTTCGCTTAAGCTACTCCTTCATAGCAAGTATTGCGGCGTAGGAGCTTCTGCACAAGCGTTCCAAAGGGGGAAGCACGATTACTCATCAGCGACATTTTTGTAATAGGAATAAAATAGAACGTAGTCTTATCCTCTAAGAATTAGCCGAAAAGTCAATCATGATACAAAAAGAGAATTGTCACACGAAATTCAAGTATCAAACAAACTTTTTTGGAGTTAGAAAAAACGTAGACCTGTGCTTCGCGAGTTTTGCATTTTTAGAGGCAACGGTTCTCCATGCGAATTGAATGGTAGCTCTGTTTGATTTTAGTAAAAGCATGGAGTGGCTGGAAGCGTGAACTTCCTGCGAACATTGATCAGTTTTTGAAAAAATAGGCGCATCTGCTCTGTACCTTAGCTAGTGAATCTTTATTGTGTTAGGTAAACTCTGAGGGCTTTTAGTCCAAGAGTCGTGAGGAAGAGGAAAGTTTAACAGTTTCACTAGAGAGTATAGGTTCTTCCAAACGATGAAACGCCGATCTATTCAACTAGATCGGCGTTTTCTTTTTCACCCCACGTATCTTTTATAAATGGTATTCCGGTAGAAATGTACAGTGGTTTGCACTCCATTCTCGTTTGAACTTACTCGTTTGAACATTGAAATGTAGCCCTCATTGAGTTTAGCAATTGTCGCCTCATCTAGCCTTGTGTAATTCTTGTGGAAATCGATATGAAATTGCAGAAATCAGCACGTTTCCCATGTTATCTTGGTTGAAAACAACTCATATGAAAAAGTACTACATAACATCACTTATCATGGCACTGGCCTCATTTAGTATGGCACAGGTGACCTTTTTTACCCCGTTAGACGAAAACAATGTGAATGCCACTTTCACGGACGACGGTTATTTCTTGACGAACACTCAAACAACATCGCCTGGTTATGAGGTGCCGAAAGGTTCAGGTAATCACGCGATTTTCACCGGGTCTTTTTGGATAGGAGGTACGGATGTAAACGGTCAACTAAAAATGGCAGCACAGCAATATCACAGCACTGGAAACGACTATTATAAAGGTCCTCTGTGGAGATACGAAGCGAATACTGATTCTACTGTTGAGAATTACTTCGGGCAAACGATATGGAAAGTGAGTCGAGCAGAGATAGATGATCATATTGCGAATTACCAGTCTTCAACGTACACCATGCCCAATGATATAGCGAACTGGCCAGCACAAGGGGATACCTCATTAGGGCCTCAAGGCACAGGAATGTTGGCATATATCGCACCCTTTGTAGACGTGAACAACAACGGTCAATATGATCCTCAAAATGGTGATTATCCTTGTATTAAAGGTGACTTAGCAACGTACACGATTTTGAATGACAAAGGCGGGTTGCACTTTGGATCGGGTGGAGAACCCATTGGAGTTGAACTGCACTGTATGTTTTATCAATATTCGAGCGTACCTGGATTAGAGGATGTGACGTTTATGGATATCGAAGTTTTGAATATGGGTACACAAACCCTTTTCGATACAAGAGCCGGCTTTTTCCTCGATACAGATTTAGGAAACTATCAAGATGATTACATCGGAACGGATACTTTACGAAATATGGTATATGCGTACAACGCAGATGATTTTGATGAAGCAAACGGAGGTGCACCGGGGTATGGAAGCGCGCCACCCGCTGTAGGTCTGCAATTGCTTTCGCACGATTTGCATGCCTCAGTTTCGTTTACAAACATGGCGACATTCCCATACAATGACCCGAGCGTCTCACCGGAGTTTTACCAAATTATGGATGGAAATTATCGAGATGGCTCCGATCAATTGGACGGACAGGGTAACCCTACAAATTTTACGTACTATGGCGACCCAAACGATGTAAATGATTGGTCAGAATTTCAATTGGCAAATTCACCAGGAGATAGAAGGTTCGTATCGTCTTTGGATTTAGGAGTGCTCACACCGGACATGACCTATGGCGCTGTAAACCGTCAAACGGTGACCTACGCAATCGTTTATGCGAAAGGAACTGATCATTTGAACAGTATTGCAGAGCTGCAAACAACGGCAGATTTTGTACAAAGTCATTATGATAATATGACGAGCAACTGTTTCGATCTACAATTGGCATCTATCGAGGAGCAACAAGAGCTTGAGTTCTCAATATACCCGAACCCAAATAGTGGCTTGTTTACTGTGGATTTGCCGCAAGATCAAAAGGATGCGACATTGGAAATTGTAGATGCACAAGGACGAAAAGTTCATTCACGAACTATTTTCTCCGGTTCAAACACCATCGATGTTGCTTTGGAAAGTGGTGTCTACTTTATCACTGTTACGAATAGTCTAGGTTCAGGATTGCAAAGACTTGTAGTTCGATAGCCTATTTCATATAAATGAGAAGCTCTGTCAATAAATTTTGGCAGAGCTTTTTTTGATGTGAAGGAATAAATTGGTGCTCGCAGAAATGGAAATCAAGGCTCGTATTCCAGCAGTAGATTTTCACCTCTGATGATGGTAATGTGTTCTGCCACATTGAAATCGTTCTCATCGAAACGTTTCTCGCGTTCAATACTGTGATTTCTGCGTTGGATGCTTCTAGCAAAGCGGCGAACGCCTGTTTCAGAGTCGATGATAAGTCCCGGAACGGGTACGCTTGTTCCATCATCATTTTTAGCGACCATTGTGAAGTAAGAAGAATTGCAATGCTTGACATCGCCAGTTTGAATGTTTTCTGACTCCACACGCAGTCCAATCACCATAGAAGTGCGACCGGTATAATTCACAGAAGCTTTCAGGTGTAAGAGTTCTCCAACGTTTATTGGATTCAAAAAGTCGACTTTATTCACCGAGGCTGTGACGCAATAATGCCCCGAGTGCTTGGATGCGCAGGCAAAGGCAATTTGATCCATGAGCATCAAAACGTAGCCTCCATGAACTTTTCCTCCAAAATTGGAATGTTCGGGAGTCATGAGTAGGGACATGGTTATTTGCGAATCTCTTGCTGCTTTGTAATTCATAATTTCTAGTGTCGATCTTAATAAAAGTACACAGGAATTCTCTGAGTAAGCCGAGAAGTTCTCTTTCTTTTTAGAATTTTTGTCGGAAAAGGGGGGGGGTAGGTTCGTTTATGCATCCGAACGCAATATTTTCTCCATTTTTCTGCCCTTGGCTAGTTCATCTACTAATTTATCAAGATAGCGCACCTGACGCGTGGTTTCATTCTCCAAGTCCTCGATACGATATCCGCAAATCATTCCTTTAATAAGGTGAGCATTGGGGTGCAACTCGGCCTTTTCGAAAAATGTTTGAAAGTCGACTTTCTCGTCAATTAATTCCTGCAGGTTTTCTTTGTTGAATCCAGTGAGCCACTCAATCACTTCGTACAACTCATCTTTGGTTCTGCCTTTTTTCTCCACTTTGGAAATGTAGTGCGGCCATACGGATGCAAAAGTCATTTTCGCAATGCGTTCGTTGTGTTCTGGTGTTGCTTGTGTTGCCATAACAATCAAAGTTTATCGAACTACCTTCAAAGAAATCTATTTCGCTGAGAATAGTAGGTCTGCTCTTAAAGGTAGGGATTTACTTACTTTTTTTATCTTTCCTATGCCACTGCCAATAGAAATAGGGAAACACTGGAATGGGAAATACTTGCTGCGCTCGTATGTCAGGGAAAAAGCCATTTATTCCTAATAATTCAACTCTGAAACATCGAAGAATTCCCCAACGGTTTTTGTAAAAAGGTGCAATTCGAACGCCATACGTCAATTGGTGTTTTCTAGGAACATTCTCTAAAAAAGTCAAGGTGGATCCATAGGTATAGCCCGCATGATAGCTAATCCATTTGGAAGGTCGATAATCAATTCCGAACGAAAAATTGGGATTCCAGCTTTTTGAGAAGGTTTTTTGCTGAAAATTCGTTGAATCGTTGTTTTGAAGAATGAGTTCGCCGATGTAATCAATACCGATGGAAGCATTTAGATAGATGTTATTTTCAAACTTATAGCTGGCAGAAGGTTTCAAATGAAAGTAGGAGCCATTTTCCCAAACAGTTAGCGTTGGAGTTGTGAAGCGCTGTAAAGTATCCCAAAAATGAACAAACATGGCCTCCACTCCGAAAGTAGGTACAGCTCCTTTTTGTTCGTTGAATCGATATCGCACATTAAGACTTGGAATGGGTTTTTTAAGCTCAGAAAATGAACCATAAATCCATGGAAGTAAATCTACCTGAGCGGTGATCTTATCTGTAATCCCAACGAATGCCCAACTCGGAAACGGGAGTGTTTGAATAGATTGGGCATAAATCCATTCTCCTTTTTTGAGTGTATAGGGTGTAATGCAATCAACAGGGTGCAAATACGCATCTTCGTTCAGTGGGTTCATCTTCTTTAATGAATCCTCTTGACCGATTGTAAAATGTGGTAAAAGCATTAGGGTCAGAATCATGAATCCGTTGATAGCAGTTTTCATCATGTCTATTTTAATTGGATTTCAATGGTTTTCTTCTTGGTGTCAATTTCAAACCATTGTTCATTGTCCACGTATTCGGGAATACTATCCTCCAAGGGCAAATTCTGGGCGTACAAACTCAATGCTTTCGGACCAAAATGGATGGTTGCGTCGTACTTATCTTGACCATCAACGCCTAACCATGCGCTCAATTGAATTTTTTGATGATCGCTTAAAGGACTTAGTTGCAACTGATTGTCGGTATGGGATAGATAGATACCCTCGCAGGAGAACCCCTTCAATTCACCGTCCCCAACGTTATACAATTCTCCCGTGAGACGGAATTCCAGCACTACCCAAAAACTTTTGAGTGAATGTTCTCGATATTGGGAGTTTTCCAATGGAGTCATATCTTGATCAATCCGTATTTGCTCTTCAAAGCGACGTTTAAATATAGCACATTTCAAAAACGCCAAAAGGGAGGAGTAGTTGTTTGGGTGTACCTTCAATACGCAAAAAAGCCCCGATGTTTCCACCGAGGCCTTTTACCCTAAAAAAAGAGAAAGGAATATTAGTCAATGAAGAGCTTTCCTGAAGCTGTGTCGTAATCACCAATTACTTGGTACATATAAACACCTGGCGTCAATCCAAGCTCTTCGAATGAAGGTACTTTGAAGTTTCCGTTTTCGTCTACCTGAACAGCACCTGAGTATACAATGGTACCATTGGAGTTCAATAGGTTGAATGTTGCCAACGTATTCGCAGATCCTTCCAACGAGAAGTTATCTTCCGTGATTTCTAATTTCGGTGCTCCGAGACGCTGACCCGTTGGTCCACTACATACCGGTGAATTAGATCCGTCACACGCTCCGGCACCACAAGGTCCTTCCACCCAGTATCCGTATCCTGGTCCATCTCCTGACTGGTAACATCCTGATTTCACCCAAACACCCACGATGTTTTGTCCGTCTGGTGAACAGAAAGTTCCTGAGTTTCCACTCAAACCGTCGTATTTGTATTCTTCTCCATCACAAAGGAGCAATACCACATTTGATAGTTCTTTACAGCTCGTGATGTCTACACAGTCAGAACATCCATCAAAAGTAACTTCTACTTCAGACTCACATCCTGAACATGATCCTTCGGTTACTGTTTCAGTCGGTAATGTTCCTGTTCCAGTTCCGTTTCCACAAGGTCCTTCTAGGTAGTATCCGTATCCTGGTCCGTCACCTGATTGATAACATCCAGATTTCACCCAAACACCAAGAATGTCTTGACCGTCAGGCGAACAAAAAGTTCCTGAGGTTCCGCTCAATCCGTCATATTTGTATTCCGTACTGTCACAAAGTAATAGAACCACATTGGATAAATCTTTACAGCTAGTGATATCAACGCAATCATCACAACCATCAAAAGTGGCTGTTACGTATGATTCACATCCGGAACAAACTCCGACATCTACAGTTGTTAGTTGGGCAAATGATTGTCCTGAAATGAACAGGCACAAGAGTCCCGCAAGGGAGAAAGTAATTAGTTTTCGCATAGTTTAAGTTTTTGGGGTTTAACCAGGCTTTGTCGGCGGTAGTTACTTCATCAACGGGATGAAAAAATGCAAGGTTGCCCGATGGCTGAAGTTTACTAAAACTGTTTAGTTGTACTATTGTAGAGGGGTGCAGAGGAAGTGTGTTAAATGTCATTGAGTAAATGCACTTAATCAATGAACATAAATACCTAATCGCTGAACATTTTGTTCAAAAAATCACTTTTTCAAGGGGCAATGTGGTGTGTTTTGGATCGAATAAGGACGAAACGATCCATTAAATTTAAGGCTACTTTATTTTTTCCAGTCGAATTTTGAAGGTATTGTCACTTTTCATTTTAGCGAACATTCCTGTCTCCTCGTCTTCATCTGTATTCGAATCCATGAACATTTCCATCACCAAGTAGATATCTGCTCCAACAAAACAGCGATCCTTGAGGTCGAAATAGTAGGTTGCCCTGCCGGTGGTCGCATTTTTATACGAGCCATTCAATTCTTCGGGGATGTCCATTTTAGAAACGTCAATCACTCCCTCTAGCACGGCACACTTCCGATTCTGGATAGTTTCAAAGCCCGTGAACGTAAGTGTGTTATATCCCTTTGAATACAGCATGGAACCATTAGCGTTGAAAGGAACTTTCATTGGGATGGAATCCGTTTCGCCCACTTTTAAGTCGCGATTGGGAAGAGGAAACAATACTTTAAAGAGAAAATCTACCGATGGAGAGTCGAACCTCCCGTTGGGTGTCATGTCTTGAACGACATTGTTCGGCATTCTGTCTGTTGTTGTATCACTTGGACTTCCGTCATCGTTGAAGGAAATCATGGTGACATCCATTTTTGTTAGGCTGACATCTGCCAGTTTATCCGACTTTACACGAACGTTTACATTTCCAACAGCTTTCATTTCTGCTCTAGAACCTGAACCATTCTTCGATAGTAGATTGTTAGCCACAACCGTTTGCGTGTACGAGTAAATGAAAATTTTCTCTTGGTCAAAGTCCCAAATGAATTCCTTGTTATTTGAACCGTCGGACGGAGTATCTTTTTGGCTTCTAGAGTTGTAGTTTCCGCAACTGACTAAAAGCGTGACAACTGATGCAGCTATTATGTAATTCTTGATCATTTTTATCTCCTTTCCGAAATGGCTTTGCACGCCCCGAAGTTAGTACTTTTTCCTAGCAGCGAAATCTTCATTCTTTAGTTGCGGGAAAACAAAAAAGGCCGACATGCGCCGACCTTTCCTATTGTATAGTTAAGTAATCATTCTTTTTCTTCTGAGTCTATTGTGGGTGCGTCATTGCTTCGATCCAAAATATCAACGCTTTCCTTTTGCGTTGTTTTAGACTCGGAAGCACCACCTGAAACTTGCCACTGGCTGCGCAGATAAATCATAACACCGAGGAAAATCATTCCGTACAACATGATCGTTGCTCCCATGCTTTCTTTTTCTGAGTACAGGTCCTCTTGTCCGATGTCGTTGATTTTAATAATGAGCGCGTAAATAAAGGTTAAAGCTCCCAGCGCCACTCGAAGCGAGTCTCTTAATTCGAAACCTTTGCGTACATAAAGATAAGCAACGCCGAATAGTAAAAGCGTCATAATATAGTGCCCTGTGTACTCTCCAATTATGTAGGTGATGATAAACCCAACAACAGGCAACAAAGCAATACTCGGATTGATTTCCGCAGTAGACTCGTTAAAGTCTCGATTATAAATGAAGAAGGTTCCAGCAATAATTCCTAAAAGGATGAAGTACGATACTTGTTTTTCAAAAGAATATTCTTCAAAAAGGTAAATGGAATCGCTTGCGTTCGTCATCCCCGCATTGGTTATTAATCCTGCTGCGGATATCAAAACAATGACGATCACGACTACTTCAATAGGTCTTCCAATAATAGTGTCGGCTTTGTAAAAGTAGGTCTTCGAAAAAACATAAAGTGCTGGAAGTACGACAGCCATGGCTGGAATCAATAATCCGGAGCCGGCAGACAGTTGCGTTGTTGTCAAACTCAATATCATGAACCCGAAGATGATTCCGAAAATGGTTTCTTTTGGACCGATATCTTTCGCTTCCTTCAACTTTGGAATCCATACGTACAAAATCGCTACAGCAAATACCCATAATAAATGCGGTAAGAAATTCAACCAATTGTCTTCTAAGAAGAAGTAAACTGTCGCTCCTGCTATGGCAACGGCAATCATGTACATGTACGAAACGAGAATGGATTTCAAGTGCCAAATAATGAGTCCGCCAACGCCGAGAATCACAAAGGCCAAAATATCCGCTCGTAACCATTCGCCCATTTCATGTTGTTCGTATGCGGCGATAGCTGTTATGATGAAACCAGCAAACCCAAATACGCCGGCAATTTCACGATAGAGTCCTTGCCCTTGAAATGCAGCAACGTAGAGGAAATAAATTCCACCTCCGATAATTCCTGGAATGAAGACAAGCCAATCCATAGCATCTGGACCGAGATCATCAGGTAGCATTACGATGAAGGCTCCGACAATGAAGGCTGCTATTCCCGTGGAAGCGAGATAGAACTTGAAAATTTTATAAATCGGGTAGGATTGTCCCGGCTCTGCAGCTTGAAGCAATGATTCCCGAAATTTCGTTTCTCCTTCTCCGGATGATGGTATTGCGGCAAATTGCTTTTCCAACCACTTTTTTTTGCTGTAGGCGTACAGCGCCTGAACCAAAGGAAACAGGTACAATGAGGATAATAAAATGATCACGCCAGAGAGCAAAGATCCGTAATAGCGCAATTGAGAATAGATGAGTTCTTCAATGAAGTAGTCCATAGTATTGAGTTTATAGGTTGCGGGAGAAGATAGCAATTTTGGTTGACACTTAGCTTACATTTATAGCAAGTTTTATTCTGAGTGATTTCTACAATCGGCTTTAAATAAGTCAGTTATTTGTTGTCATGTCACGGTTTTTCGGTGATTCACTATGTATAAGAAGCGATACTGTTTGTAGTGGAGTTAATGACGAGCAACGTACAAATACTTATCATTTTCCGTATAAATTCGGTTCCTTAATTCAAGAACTCTAACTACCTTACCAGCGAACAACCAAAATTCACACAAATGAAAACGCGAAATCTTACACTTGGCGTGTTGGCTTTTTTATGCCTGAGCGCTTTATTCTATGCCTGCTCCAACGATGAAGTAGAAGGAACTCCTGAAACCGAAACAGAGGATTACATGGCGGGTGACAATCCTGACGAATTATGTATTACCAACCCAAGTTGGTTCCCTCACGCACAAACACCTGCACCAATGGAAGGGAAAGGAAGTCCGTTTGACACCAGTTCTACCACCAATCAGATCTTCCATCAATGGTCGTGGCAGAAATTTCTTTGGCTCACTAAGCCTGACAATGGCGGGAATCCGCTGTTTCTTAACTTGAACAAGGTGTATCAGGTAGATGCCAATATGAACAAAATCACGCCGCAAGCGGGAACAACGGTTTCGGTAATGGACACCGAGCAAGCTGGATTTGAAGAAGCGATTCTACAGTCGAACCCTGCGTATGCTGAGGACGGGAAATCGCACACCGTGTATTATTCCATTCATATGAACCCAATTATGTTTAATGCGGGAACTGGATTTGCCAAAGACATTATCAATGGTACAACGGACCCGAGCAACTTGGAATCGTTTCCTGTGGGATCATTTGAGTTGAAGGCATCATGGATCAGTGTGAACGCCATCAAAAAAGCGAAACGAAGCAGTTACTATACAACTATGGTTTCTGTGTCCAATGATGGAGGAACAACCTTTGAGAATATGGAAATGGCTCTATTGGGGATGCACGTGGTAGGCGTTGTTGAAAATCACCCAGAGTTTATTTGGGCAACATTCGAGCACAACGATCTTGGTCCTGATTTTGACCGTGCAACGAATAGCGCTAGTTCAAACGACGATATGTTGCTGTTTGCTGCTGGTTCTACCACTGATATTAATGGAATTGTCTACGATAAAAGCACGAAGCTTGGCAAAGATCCGCACAAAGTATTCGACTTGTTCGCTTACGGTGTTCCGACAGGTATGGATAACAGCGTTATGACAAATACTGCGCAAAAAGAACCGGAAAACATCGATAATATCAAAGGAATAAATGCTTGTGTTAAGTCGAAACTGAACGATGTTTGGGCAAATTATCATTATCAAGGATCGCTTTGGCTCAATACGGATGGATTAACTCCAACGCAGCAAGCCGAATTGTTAGTGAAGCAGGGTAGTGGTATTGCCAAGGCTACAAGCGGATCTTCTGCACGAGGAAGCTTAGGGAATGCAAACATTACAATGGAAACATTTACGCAAACCTTCCAGTCATCCAATGCGGATATTAACATTAACAACCTTGCGAACTGTTTCTCTTGTCACTTCGCTCAAGGGTTTAGCAGTCACACCTCACCTATTTATATTAGTCATGTGTTCGATGGATATTTGAACCAGCAAATGGGTAAATCAGCTGAAGAGATTGAAAGGTTGAAACTCATGCAAGAGAAGTTAACCACTGGAAATTAATACCACCAGATAAATGAGAAAGGGGCGCTTTTTAAGTGCTCCTTTTTTCTTTTCCCTTGGTTATTTGCATCAGATGCTTTCTAGAAGACACATTAATTAAATGGTTCTATTAGGGCGACTTCAATTCAATAAATTCATAGTTGGATTCAAATAGCGAAGTATATGCAATCCATTCCGTTGTCCATATTTGATCAAGGTTATCTCCTTCCCACAATACAATGATATAATATCTACCATTAAAGATACAATCTGAACATGGACTATTTACCTCAGAAGGATGAATAACTTCATCGGGCCATATCCACGTATTTTCTGACGGGAATATATTGATAACCCCCATGAATTTTGCTCTGTTCCTCTGTACATAGTCGTAAATGGAAATCAATGAGTCATTATAATCTTTGATTTTTACAGATTTCATTCGCCTGTACGGAATTTGCCATTCGTTCGAATCCAGTTCATACTTTACCGTTCGCTCTGCGTTTCCTTGATTGTTGTACTCATATTCGGTTCCCTGCTTCACTCCAAGTCTAAATTTTGAACGTTGGATCACCACATCATCATGATTGAGAATCAATTCTTCGCCATGGATAACTCCATTTTGATAGTGAGAGATCATTATAGACGAATCGTAAATACGGACTTGCTCACCATGTTTTCGACCTGCTGAGTAGTTGTTAATTTCAATCAGCGTATCATTCCTAAAAACGGAATCTGTTCCAATTTGAATTCCCTTGGAGAAAGTTGCGTAGGATTTAAAGATCAAACTCGTATCAATATAGCCTCGATCTCGAAGTAAAATCTTCCCCTTCAGTTTTCTTCCAGTGGTACTGTTTCGGTAGATGTAAGTATCAACTTCAGAGCTGTACTCAGTATCATAATGTTCTCCAATGTCCACGTAGTCTTTAGTATTTCGACATGACAGACCAGTTAGGAGTAACACCAAAATAATTAATGAGTTTTTCATCGATAAGTAGGATTCAAAACATTGGCTAAATCCATATTTGAATCAATTGTTTCAATTGTCAATTAGGTTTCGTAACGTGGAGGGTCTATTTGTTGGAAGTTGACTTCAGCGTAATTCAATTACCTGTAGGTTTTCGAATTTCCCTAAATCTTTCAGTAGTTTTTTCTTGCCCTCTGCCGGAGTAGCGTATATTTTTAAATCCATGAGGTATTCCGGCTTTAGGAATTCCCAGTTCTTTGCGTCTATTTTCACTCTTGATTCTAGATAGTAACAGTTACAGGCAATCTCCAAATAGACCACAGCAAGATCCCAAGTCGATAGAAAAGGTATATCGTTGAGATGGATCGTTTCTTTCGTCTCATTGACTATGTTGATTCTCAAAGATTTAATGTTGTCCTGATTTAGTTCAAATCGATTCGCTGAATCGGGATGTGCATAGTAGGGATAGTGCCCGGTTGAATCATACACATAAATTTTATTGTCCTCGAATTCAATATTGAATGGAGTACAGGGCTCATTCGTTTGTCTATTCATAAAAGCTTTTGGTTCATACCAATGAGGTATGGCCCACCCTGGTTGAATTTTCGTTTGTATTCTTCCTGAGGAATCAAGAAGTTGGTAGTAATTAAATGCGATTTCGAAAATGGCATTGGTATCCAATGGACATGAGACGATGGCTGGCTGAGCATAGCTCATCCGAAAACTACAGGTAAATATTAGACTGAATACGAATGCTTTGTTCATGATTTGTTATCATAACTGTAATGAGTGAAGGGGTTACGTAAAGTGGTTTGCAGGTGTTGCTTGCTTCACTCTTCCGTGGGCTCTAGAACGGTATTATACATTTCAGCGTCAGGGTAGAACCTCCGTTGGATGTTTGCGAAGTATCCTAGATTTTCCATGTGATCTAGTAAGTGGTCAGAATAGAGGCGTAGCGTATCTTTTCCGTGAATCAACGTGAATACGCTAGAATTGACTCCTTGACGCGAAATTCCTTTATCGGATACAAATTTAAACAGGTTTTCAAAGTTTAAACTGTCCGTAGCCTTTGTGTATTCAACAGTTCCCAATTTGTGTATTTCTTCATTTTCCATCCAAATATGAACAGTTGTATTGAATCTCACATTTCCATCCTTTTTTATAAACACCAAGCGATCCATCTCAGACCATACGCAAATTGAAGCGTTAACTATTAAAATGAGCGAATCATCATTTCCTAGAGCTGTTGAAAAATTGTCAAAATCTCTTTCAAGTTCAAACGAATCACATTTCTCTTGAACCTTTTTGTTCTCAATCTTTTGGGAACATCTTAAGCTCATAAAGGAAATTAAAAGTGCGGCGGTTACGACTATGGTAATTTTGTTTCGCGATATTTTCGGATTTTGGTTCACTGTGGTTTATGGCACTGAACGTTTTGCTGCTTCGATGCGAGCCGCTTCTCGAATGTAGTCATTTTGCGGCTTGATTTGTAGGTGCTGTTATAAGTATTTAATCATCTTGCATGGACGGGCACTTGTGCGTTCCATACGTACAAAAAACGCAGCAATCTCCCTCTTTCGGTGTAAGTTCTGTACTACATTTTTTACATGTGTATTTTATTTGGCAAACGTCTGTGGGCAGTTTTTCTATTTCTTTATGATCGCACTTCGGGCATGTTATTTCAGATGTTGATGATTGTGCTGTAATACTTTCGTTTGAACAACATTCATCCTGTTTGCAATCCTTTTCTAGGTCTGTTTCTTCTGTTTGGCTATTACACTGACACAACATAAAAATAACACCCAGTAACATTATGCTGTTTTTGAGTATGGGTATTAGGTACATGTGGGATGTTCTTGTCATTACTTATTGAGTTTTGCGGCTATACTAACGCCGCACGTTTTATAAATGTTTGTAGTTGTAAGTTACAAATAGTTGAGTTAAATGAATTAGTTGTTGAGAGTAAGGTTTGTGCGATGGGGTGTAGGTGCTGTTAGCATTCGTCTATTTTTTATCACCCCTACCATAATCATATTCATTACATTTTTTCTCTTGTTCGATAAGTTCGGCTTTGTCATATTTAATAATTTGGCCTTTTGGATAACACTTATTCATAAAGTCAACAAGTTTATAGATATCCTCTCTATAGCAGTTTGCAATAAATCCATTCATCTCTTTACCCTCAAATGTAGCGTGAATAAAAAATCTAGGCCATCCCATTTGAATCACGCAACCATCAGCAGAATGATGCCCTAGCGAATCAATTCCGCCCAACAGCTTTCTCAGTTCTGTCAACTCCGATTTATCAAGTATGTAAAATGATGATGTATCAGATTTATAGTTATTTCCCTTTATAGAGTCATCGAGTGAAATATGGAAAGTTCTATCGATGACGTATAGAGTGTCATTATGTATTTCAAACCTCTTATAGTCTACAAAAGCTAACCCTGAATTTTGCGGGATAGATATAGACAATGACATGTCACTTTGGCATATTGCCAAACTTGAGAACAAAATGAATAATATGGTTGTTATGGTCTTCAATGTACGATAACGGTTCTCAACTAGGAGACGCGGGCCTTTCGGTTGTGGTTGTTCAGCCCGTGGCTTGTAGTTGATGTTATAGACTTTCAAATTCATTAATCATGCTCATATCTAATTTCGTTTATTAGAAACCCCTTGCCACGATCAATAACTTGAACACGTACCATTATTGAAGTGCTGTCATAGTTTAATATTACAGGAAGATCAACACTTGAGAATCTGAAAGACCGAACGGAAGTAACATTATACGCAATGATATCACCCCCCGTAGAATTTAATTTACCTAAAACCGAATCGTTAGCGATTTGATTAACCAATCTAAATCTATTTGGATATAAATCAGATTTGGGATCAATTAAATTTGCTGCGCCTTGGTAGTCTTTAGAAATTAACTTAGAGAAAAACTCTTCTGCACATTTTTCTCCTTCCTCAGTTGAATTACAACTCGACATCAACAACAAAAGGCAAAGTAATCCAGCGGTGTTTTTCAATCTAATATGTAGTGTTCTCGTCATTGTCTATAACGGTTCTCAACTAGGAAACGCGGGCTTCTCGGTTGTGGTTGTTCAGCCCGTGGTTTTTAGTTGATGTTAGCAACAGCTCTACATTATTTTATTAGTTTTTGTCCGATTACAGGATAAACAGAGGAGTTGGATATTTTTTAAACTATTGCTCCCCCCCTTTGAAACGGGTACAATATGGTCAAACTCTAAGTCCTTCTGGCTTCCACAATTAACGCATTGTTCCCTATCTCGTTTCCATACAGCCTGTTTAATATGACTTGGAATAGGTTTTCTATCGTGTTTTTTAAAGTGATCTTTAGATAACTTACCTTCAGCCTCTAATTCTTTGATGGCCTCTGAAGCTAATTCTTTTTCGCGCTCCTTTCGCAGTAAATCACGTTTTATTCGCTCTTTATATTCTCGGTCTATTCGTTCTTGCCTCGCTATTTTGTCCTGTTGTCTTTTTTCTTCTAGTATTTTCTTCTGTTTTTCAAGATCAATAAGCTTCTGCTTTTTTTCAAACTCCTCATTCTGCTTTTTTCTTTCATCTTCTAGTTTACGTTCAAGTTCCTCTCGTTCTTTTCTTTCTCTTTCTTTTTGCTCTTCTAATTTCCGACGTTTCTCGGCTTCTTTCTGACGCGCTAGTTGCTGTTTCTCAAATTCTTTCTCTAATGCTAAAACGGCACTTTCAATCGTTGATAGCTTCTCATTTAAGTTCATGTTCAACCATTCAGATTCTGCAACTGTAGAGAAGATTTTGGATTTAATTTTGTCAAGAGATTTTTTGTCATAGTGCAGATTTGACCGGATGTCTTTAGGTAGATTGTACCATTCTTTTTTTTGAAAATTGAACGTTTCAATAATTAGCGAATTGAGCTTCACTCTATCTCTATATTCACTTATTCTCTCCTCAATCAGATCACCTAATGTCCATTTAATAAACATAAGAATTAAAACAAGAACAGTCCAGCCCAAAAGGACAAACAAAAACATTCCAATATTGTGCCAGCCGTAAATGAATCCAATTAGTATGGTCAATACTATAGGGGGGACAAATAATACTGCCTTGAAAATTTTTTCCTCCGTCTCGAATTCCATTCGTCTTATTTGTTGCTAACGTTCAAGGCTAGGAAGACATACGGACTCGCAACCAGCATTTTATTTTAAAGTTAGGAATGTTTTTCAACTATAATTTATGAAACGAAGCATATACCCTTATGCTTTTTAGCCTTTGTTAGCAACATCATTTATATCTAAACCATCTAATATTCAAGCAATGAAACCTCTTCAATAGATTTCACTAATTCGGGATATTTATTAAGAATTTCTTCAAAACAGTCAGCGTTAAAGAATGAATTTTGTTTCGCCTTGTATGGTGCGAAAACAGCGCTAAATGTTTCCGAATATGCGTGTTCAGGAGATACTAAGTAGTAATATTCTCCATCATCTCTTAGGTAGCATTTTTTATAGTAAATTTTGCCAGTATTTTTTGAAACTGTCAAGTATATCAATTGCTGATCATGTAGTTCTTTTGATTTTTTAAGAACCTCATTTTTGTCTTTCTTTTTATACGTGAGTGGTATATCTAATTTGCAATTCACAAATATCGAATCATTTTCAAATAATTCATTTTGAGCATTGGCTGCATTACCGACTAAAGTGAGGAGAAATAAAAGAACAATGGTTTTCATATTATGGTTTTAATTGGTGCTAACGGTTTCCAAATAGGCAAAGGCGCCTTCTCAAATATAATCGTTTTGGCGCTTTTGTTTATTTGGTGTTATCGGCTTCAATCAGTCTTTGAATTTTTGGTTGCAAGATAAATATTCCGACTCCAGAAAGTCCGATTAGTACTAAATTATTATAACACTCTTGTAGCGATACTTCTCTTCTATTTTCAATAGTAGTAATTGTCTTTGCAGTGAAGTAGTACAAATAAAATACTGACAATATTGTTCCTAAAACAAGAAGTACAAAAGTTACTACTCCAAATGTGTTATTCCTGTCTAATAACCACTCGCTAATCAATATGTTGAGAAGAATAAAACAGGGAGCCGTCGCAAATATAATCTTGAAAATCTTGATATTACTTGAAGGTAGGTTATCACGAATCAACTGTAATTGTCCAAATGTTGAAACAGTAAAAAGCCATAATAATACCATTGCACTTCCAACAATTGCAAAAAGTTCTTTCAATGGGCTAATTGGTATAAAGTACAGCGCGAAAGGTGCTATATAAATCCATCTGTTCAATTTTAAGAATATCTGCATGTATGATTGTAGTTACCGATAACGTTCAAGGCTAAACTGGCGTGCGCCTTTTTACCTTGTTTGAGTTTTAGAACTAAAGATAGGCATTTCCACATAGCTAGTTTTGCGAAGCATAAACGGAGCATGCAGTTTAGGCATTGTTAGTAACAGTATTTCAGTAGTCGACACGATTGATCTCTTCAGAGCCGCTTTGTTTCAGTCTTCCAGATTTAATTAATTCACTTAATTTGTTGTACTGCTCTTTTGTTATTCTAGAATAATGGATATCACAGCCTTCATAAATATCTAGATTTTCCGAATTAATATTGAAAGATAGAGATTTGCACTCTACGTTTCCATAAGCATCAATAATAGATAGACTATCATTGTCAATTGTATAGTAGTAAACCCCTTCCAATTGTCTATTTGTTGACCTTAGTAGACCTTTTCGAACAAGGTCATTTTTTCTTCTTTTCGATCTAAACCCTTCAATCTTCAATATAATTGTGTCAGGCTGCTCAACGTTCAACCAATACCCTTCAAGTGAATCTAGCTGCGCATATCCCGTTAACGGAATATAAGAGAGGGCAAACAATATTGATTGAACTATGTTTTTCATTGTTACTAACGTTCTAGTGTATGAGCAGTAGCGGATTAAAAACCACTAACTTTTCGGTTAAACATTTACCATAATTAATATTCATTTCTTTTAAATTTTGCACTAAAACCGCTATTGCTTATACACATTGTTACCCACTGGCTTTATTCCGTTCTGCTTGGTTTTCAGTGTTGGCAAAGACATACTCTTTTGCAATTTTTGGCTTGAGCGTTGGCTGGTTCGAATTGCAAATGTGTATGGCTTTTAGCGTTGGCTTACACACAAAGTTTTATCAGTTTACAGTCCATTAATTTCGCAGGATTGTTCGGGTCTTTTATTTGTTTATCCTCAATACTAAATCCATTTTCTTTTATTCCTTCAAGTTTTGTTCTACTATCTTTTGAGAAACTACTGTATTTTTCGGTTGGAATTATGCAAACTAATTCAAAATCTTTGTCGGTTGGTTCGTGTAAATAATTAAATACTTTCCTTGGATTTTCGATTTGCCACATTCCTCTAATTCTCAAATTCGTTATTCCTAGAGGGTCAACTTGATTTACTCGACCTAATTCTTTAGTATCCGCAAAAACGACATCTGGAATTGTTTTAATTCCGCTTGAAATTGTCGTTTTAATTCTTTGGTAGGTTTCGTGTTTGGCAGCATAAGAATTACCATAAACCATCCACAAAGATTTTAAACTTGTATCAGTTGTATGCCCAACACAATAAATCAAATCTTTAATAGTCCAAGCTTCACACTCCTTGCATTCCTTTGTAATCATTGGACTTGTGTGTCTTAAATCCGTTTTTGGATAACTACTGTTTAAAGCCAAACTTGAATTTGCACTTTGTGTTTTCTTAACCTCAATTGCATCTCCACCTTTTATCATAATATCTGGCGGATTGTTTTGTGAGCCTAACCAAGAAAATTTTTGATTATAGATTTGAATTTTTTGCAATTCGTCAGAAAGTCCAAAAGTTCCTGCAAAAGCATCTTTGATGTAGTTTTCAAGAGCATCTCCCATTCCGTTTGCTCGATTTCTACCTGAATACATTGCACGTATTTCAAAGTTCTTTTGATTTACGATATTGTAAATTGCTTCTAAAATATTTGTCATACTGCTAATGCTTCTTTTACTTTTTTGATTGATTTTGGTTTTTCAACTTTATTTTCGTTTGCTTTTAGTTGTTCTTTTATGCTATTGGCTAAAAACTTTGCTAAATTGACTGGAACAGCATTTCCAATCATTTTGTAACCTGCTGCAACTTTTTTGTAATGAAAAATGAAGTCGTCAGGAAAAGTTTGAATTCTTGCACATTCTCTTATGCTTAATCTTCTGTATAAATGTTCTTTCCCTGGAACAAAAACCCGAACATTTTGCTCAATAAATTTCATTTTTGGTGCTTGTGGGTGAATAGGTGCGTGTCGGCCACCTGCTTGAATTGTAAATGATTGTTCATCCCAACTTCTCACACGATTTCTTGACATAAATATTGTTGAAAAACTACCAATCATATATTCGTGATTTGGAACAACGCAGTTTTCTCCATTTGTGTTATTGTATTCTAAAGCAGGTAAAACACCTTCTTTCAAATCTGAAATTGCAGTTTCTAATGTGATTTTAGGAAACGTTTCCGTAGGAAATTGATATTTGAAATTTAGGTCTTTTCTAATTCCTATAAAGAATACTCTTTTTCGGTCTTGTGGAACATTGTAATCAGAAGCGTTTAGCATTTGAAAAGAAAGTTCATACCCAATTCCTGCATTTCTGAATAATTCTTTTATTCCCTCCAATGCTTCTGAATGTTTAGAAATAAGCATTCCGCTTACATTTTCGGCTAAAAAGAATTTTGGTTGTTTCGCTTCTAATATTCTAATGAAATCGTAAAATAATTGACCTCTTTTATCTTTAATTCCTCTTGCTGCTCCGGCTTCACTCCAACTTTGGCAAGGTGGACCACCAATAATTCCGTCACATTCTGGAACTTCATCTGCTGGAATATTCACGATACTCCTTTTGTCAAGTAGTGTATTTGGATGATTTTTTTCATAAGTTTCCCAAATTTCTCTGTCGTATTCGTTTGCCCAAATAACGTCAAAACCTGCTTTTTGGAAACCTAAATCAAGTCCGCCTGCTCCTGCAAAAAATGATACTATTTTCATATTACTTTTTCTTTTAATGTTCTTCTGTATTCTGCTTTTTCTTCCGCAACTTTTAAAAGTTGTTTGGTACAATTTGTTTCGTAAATCTGTTTACCGATTTGGTCGGTAATATATTCATTCCTTAATTCTGTGAGGTCGAGTTTGAAGATTTTAGCAAGTTTTGGTAATCGCTTTTCATCAAAGTCACGTTTTCCATTCTCAATTTTGCTCAAGTTAGCAGAGTCCAAGTTCAATTTGGCCGCAAGTTGAGTTAAAGTCAATTCGTTTTCGTTTCTTAAAAGTCGGATGTATTCTCCAAATGTGGTTTTCATAAGACTTGTCATTTTTTGACAAATCTATAAATTTTATTTCGATTATTCAATTCGAGCGTTGGAAAATTTTAGCTCTTTTGGTTTTTTCTGCGTTGGCTTTATGTGTCGGCAAAAACCGAAAGTGCTAAAATGTGCGGCTGGTTTCAGCTTGTGGGTAACGTTTCGCAGCTACGATTTCGCGCCGCTTCTCGAATATAATACTTTCGGCGTGAAATGTAGGTGCTGTTATGGGCTTCCGACCGCGCACGACCTACTTTGGCTTTCCATTTTGGGCATCAAACACAGTGCGTCTCTCGTAAGCAACCTACTTTGGTCTGCATTGGAACGGTAACTGTTAAAACGCTGGCTTCCCAGTATGGCTTACGAATGTAATTTACAACTATGGCTCACGAATATCTGTAAACACAGCACAAATTATGGTTTTCGGGCACTGGGAGCCGCTGCTGAATCAAAGCGCTGTAGTTCCAGAGTAGGAGAGCGGTAATCCGGGCGGTTGCCCATAACGGTTGGCAGCTACGCACCGTGCGGCGAGCTACCGAGATTATTCTCTAAAGTAAGAATTAAATTTCTGAGTTTGATTTATCAAACGAAGCGGAAAACCCACATGGTGTGTGAGGTGCTGTTATGCTCATCACCTAAT
>JANSYQ010000028.1 GCA_024742305.1 bacterium
ACCCATTTACAACCAACAATTTCGATGAAAGACGAAATTCGTCCTGAGTCCACCGCTCGTATCAAAGTGAGTGAGAAAAACGGAAGAAAAATGTCGTATACTTTGGCGATTGTTGACGATGGATTGTTGGATCTTACGCATTTTCAAACGCCGCAACCATGGAACACCTTTTATGCGAAGGAAGCGTTGGGCATTCAAACATGGGATTTATACGACGATGTCCTTGGCGCATATTCAGGAAGTCTTGATCATCTTTTGAGCGTTGGAGGTGGGGCAGGAGCCATTGTTGGAAATGGTCCAAAAGCCAATCGTTTCCCACCTATGGTTCGATTCCTCGGTCCTTTTGAAGTGCCTGCCGGTGGATCGAAAACGCATAAAGTGGATATTCCATCTTACATCGGTTCAGTGCGAGTAATGGTCGTTGCAAGAGATGAAGAATCGTACGGTAATGCCCACAAAACCGTAAAAGTGAAAAAACCGTTGATGGTTCTAGCGACCATGCCGAGAGTTCTCGGTCCGGGAGAAACGTTCTCCTTGCCCGTAGATGTATTTGCCATGGAGAAGCATATTAAAAATGTGAAAGTGACCATTGAGTCCAACGATATTTTCATCAACGAAGATGCCACATCAAAGTCCATAGAATTTACGCAAGAAGGCGACGAAATCGTGGATTTTAAACTGAGAACGAAAGAGAAAATTGGAATCGGAAAGGTGAAAATTAAAGCGGTCTGCGGTAACGAAGTCGCAACGCAGGAAATTGAGATTGATGTTCGACCATCTAATCCATACACCTTTGAAATGCAAGAATTCCAATTGGACGGAGGTAAAAGTGAGAGCGCAGAAGTGCTATTCGATGGACTTACTGGAAGTCAGGAGGCATTGGTTTCGGTATCAACAGTGCCACAAATGAACCTAGAGAAACGATTGAAATACTTGGTGCACTATCCACATGGTTGCGTAGAGCAAACTACTAGTGCCGTATTTCCTCAATTGTACCTGACCGTTTTGGAAGAGTTAACTAAGGAACAAAAGCAAGTCATTACTCACAACGTGAAGGCTGGAATTGAGCGCCTACAGTTGTTCCAAACTTATGAGGGCGGATTTGCCTATTGGCCGGGGCAGTCGTCTGCAAGTGAATGGGGAACAAATTACGCAGGTCACTTCTTACTAGAGGCAGAGCATCTTGGGTACAAATTACCTCCGGGATTGAAAGATCGTTGGATTGCTTATCAAAAAGATCGAGCGGCAGAATGGAGTGGATTTAGAATGGGTCAAGGAGAACATTTGACACAGGCCTACCGACTCTACTTACTAGCGTTGGCTGGAAGTCCGGATGTAGGAGCCATGAACCGACTCAAAGAATATGATGGGTTGAGTACTACAGCATCTTGGAGGTTGGCCACCGCATACGGTAAAATCGGGCAGTTGGAAACGGCGCGGGAAATGACCAAAAGTTTGACAACTTACGTTCCGGTCTTTACCGAGCTGACAGGTACCTTTGGTTCTGAAGTCCGGGACAGAGCAATCATTCTTGAGGCTCAGACTTCTCTAAAACAGAACGAAGGAGCTATGGAGTCCATGAAGTATTTGGCTCAGAAAATGCGCTCAGATGAATGGTTGAGTACACAAGAAACGGCGTATTCATTGATAGCCATCGGAAGGTTTTCGAAAGTGAATCCCAACAGTGCGCAATCGACCTTTTCTCTAACGGTTGATGGCAAAGCACAGACAGCGAACATTGGCAAAAAACTGGTCAACTTTACCATTGCTGAAAGAAAAGGAAAGCGATCGCTCGTACTAAAGAATACGGGTGGCTCCTCTTTATTTGTAACTGTCACGACTAAGAAGATTCCGAAGGTCGGGAAGGAGAAGGACAAACAATCCAAGTTGAAGGCGACCATTTCGTATGAGGATATGGATGGCAAACGCATCGACCCTACGAAGATCAAACAAGGAACAGAGTTTTACGCCATCGTTCGACTGCGGAATATCACTAGCATGAACTACCATGAAATGGCGCTAAATCAAATTTTCCCGAGTGGCTGGGAGGTGTATAATTCGCGCATGTTTGGAGGGCAAACTTCAGGAGCACAAGTAGATTACCAAGACATCCGAGATGATCGAGTTTTAACTTACTACTCCTTAAAGGCGCATGGAATGACAAGTGTTAAAGTGCGATTACACGCCACTTACAAAGGGAAGTTTTATTTGCCGGGAATTTACACGGAAGCCATGTATGATCATAGTATTCATGCGCAACGGAAGGGACAATGGGTAGAAGTAATTTGATTAACCACTAAGAAGAAGTCCTGGCGCATCCAAAGGTAAAAGATGGTGTCTGAAGTGCTGATAGACATCGAAAAACAGGAACAGTTTCGGGCGAATGTTTCTGCATGTAAATATTTAGGTTGACCGGCGGGTGCGCCCAGGCGCTATTAGAATTATGCTCCTTCACAGAAGCTACGCGAAGGCATAGCTACGGCGCAGGCGCTGAAATATGAATTGTGAATTGGCGCTTGGCGCCTCTCCATTGGAAGGGGGACAAATCGGAAGGACTTTAGGAAAAATGAATAAAGATTGCATAAATAATGTCATTTGGATAGTATGCCTAGCTATGTTATTCGCTTGTAATCAGCGCAAGGAATCGAAGAACGCGTCGGTGTTGCATACGTCGTATTACGAGATAAGTAATTTGCTTCGCACGGACTCTACTGCAGCTCGCACAAAGTTCAGTTCAAATTTCCAACGTTCAGAGCTGGATTCTTTCCTTGTGGACAACGATGCGTTTTTGAGAAATGACAATCTATCTCCTGTTAATTGTGATTGGTATTGCTTGAAATCGCTCGTTGAATATAATGCTGCTGTTGACTGTAGTATTTATATCGATTTACCAAGCACAGCCTCTTGGCGCATGAATACAACGATTAAAAAAGAACTCACGAGTTGGAAGGAGGATTTCCTCAAAGAACTGCGGAAGAATGATGTCTTGAGTAGTCCGTTTCGAAAAGAAGGAATGGAGAGCGACTTCCGCGCACAATTAATTTCCGCATATGAGGATTCGAACTATGTCAGCTTTAGTTTTTACATTTCTAGTTATCCGGCTGGTGCTGTTCATGGCATGTATGAGTTTGAATCTTTCAATTTTAACAAAACCACAGGGGAGCGCCTTTCTTTCTACGATCTTTTCTCGGTAGACACACGTGAAGATTCAGTATTGATGTGTGATCTTATCACGGAGTCTATTGGCATGGGAAGACTTGATCATATTTCAGTGTATGAGTATGACTTCAATTTAAACGAAGACTACATTGTGTTCAATTTTGATGCTTACGAACTAGGCCTATATGGATTCGGAACACCGAGGGCACCGTTAAATAGGAGAGCAATGTTTGCACGGTTTGGTAATTAGTTTTGATAAGTTCTAAAAAAAATCCCCGTTGAGAATTTCAACGGGGATTTTAATATGGTGAAGTGATCGTTTATTTGATGATCACTTTTCTAACAGTTTCATGTTCTCCTGCTGCAATCTTTAGGAAGTACATTCCTTCCGGCTGATTGCTCAATTGAACATTTTGTGTGTATGCACCGTCAACAGTTCCTGCATTTGAAGACCAAACGATAGCACCACGAACATCTGTAAGTTCAAATGCCACGTCCATTCCCTCATTCAAGTTCATGTTGATAGTGAATGAACCGTTGTTCGGGTTTGGATACACATCCAAAGAAGCGAACATTGGCAACTCATCAACACTTACGAGGTTGGCGTTCATGTTTTGTGTGATTACATCTGAACCACAAGGACCAGTAACTGTCAATGTAATTACGTAGTCACCTGTATCTGCATAAATATGCGTAGGGTTTTCGTCAGTAGATGTGTTTCCATCACCGAAATCCCAAAGGTAACTTGTTGCATCCGTTGAAGTGTTTGTACACTGTGCCGTCAAGAACGAAGTGAACAAATCAAAATCAGCAACAGCATCAGGAATATTCTGAACTACAGTTGTTGGATTCGCTTGACCGCAAGCAGTTGTAATCAATACCGAATAAGTCCCAGGTGATGTAACCGTAACTGATGGTGTGTTTTCAGTGGTGTTCCACAAGTACGAAATTGCATCGTCCGTTGGTTGCCATCCACCGATAACCATTGCTTCATTAGAACACTTCCAAAGAGTATCATCTGCAAAGCTTAAGTTCGCCAATCCAAGGAATTCATCAGCTCCGATATCTGGAGTAACTGAATCACGCATTTGACCGTCGATATCCATCGTTAACCAAGAGTAAGGCATTGCACCTCCATCAATGAATTGATCCTGACAAGTGTGCAGATCTTCCGGATCATTGAACTGAGGACTCAAGGTATCAGAGTTGTTATCAAATCCAGTAGTTGCTTGCCAAGTAGCCAAATCTGCAATTGGACCTCCTAGGTAGAAAAGTGTTCCATTTGGTGCCCAAAAGTTGTTGTTGTCTTGATCTGAAACACCGTTGTTGATGTACATTGCGTATCCAGGTCCTGTGTTGCTAAAGATGTTGTTATACACCGCACCATTTGCACCTCCAGTGTGGTAGAATGCTCGTGAGCTAGTTCCATTAGACTGGATATTCACGCTGTTATTAATAACATGCTGGTTGCTAGAACCTGTGATGTAAATACCGTAAGATGTACTTGTTGTACCAGTGTCACCAACGTGCACAAAGTTGTTGTAATAACGTGCTGGCTCTGTTACGGTCGCGTCACTATTGGATGTGTAGATTCCGTAACCGTAATTCATTCCACGAATGTCGTTACCGGAAATTTGTGTTGGTCCGTCACAGTACACCATGTATAGGCGGTAGATGGATCCAGTGTAGATGTCTCCCGGTGTAAAGACGTTGTTTGATACTTCCAAGTTTTCTTGGTAGTAAAGGTGTGGTCCTCGGTAGTAAAAGTTGGTAAACTCATTATTAGTAATCACCGTTCCAGTTTCTAGATCAGCAGTTCCATCGCCATACCAATACATAGCATAAGATCCATTCTCGAAAGTGTTACCATCGAAAACGTTCATGCTATCAATCGAACCTCCGGAAGCGGAGTAAACCAATGCATAGTTTGTGGATGTTGAGGTAACAACGTTTGCAGATTTGATGATGTTTCCGTTCCATTCGTTGAATGATGCTCCACCGGATACTTCAAAAACACGCGTGTAGGCTCCACCTGAATTTTGGAAGGTGATATTGTTGAAGTGGTAATAATCTCCTCCGTCCAACTGAACAACATAGTTATCAGTGGTCATAGTAGAGAAGTAGTCAACAACTACCAAGGTAGGATCGTTGTTTTCACTTTGGAACGTTACGGTATTTGTAGCATCCATTCCAATTACTTCGGAAAGGATAAACTGTTCGCTGTACGTACCGTCCTGTACATTCATTACTACAGGACCACATACTCCAAATGTATTTAAAGCGTTGACTGCATCGTTGAAGGTTAAGAAGTCTCCAGTAGTTCCAATGGTATAGGTTCCGCTCAAACCTGTTGTGGTAGTAACGGTTGTTGTATCGTTACCGCTTCCTGAAGCTGGTTCAATAACACCATTAGGTAATCCTGTGTATGCTGAAAGCACATCTCCATCGGTGTAAGCTACACTACCTAGGTATACGTTTTCCGTTGCTCCAGGAGCGAGGTTACCTGTCCAAGCAACTTGCGTCTGAGGAGTCGCGTTCCATTCCCAGTCGATGTTTACCGACGTCAAAGTATCTGTTCCGTAGTTCGTAAGCTGAACTTCTACTGAATCGTTGAAGGAACATGTAGGGATTTGCGGATTGATCATGGCAGAGATACCTGCATCTTCTGCAAGAAGGTCATAAATATTGAAATCGTCCACAGCAACATCACTGTAGAAGTTTGTTCCTGATATAAATCGCAAACGAACGATTACCGTATCTCCTGACCAAGCTCCCAAACTAATAGATGGAGACTCTTGCCATTCGTTTAAGTTATCCGTCCATGGTGGAACAATATCGTTGGTCCAAGAAACTCCAAAGTCGTTACTCAGATCAATGTGCAATGTTCCCATTGTAGACCCGTACATGTGGTACCAAAATTCAAATTGAACATCGTTTGTACCAACAAGATCTATTTGAGGAGACCACATGTTCGCTGTGTAGTTTGGATATCCAGTTCCACTACAAGAAGTCTCTACGTATAGATAAGTACCTGAAGAGTTTCCGAGGGTATGGTCAGTAGATGGACCTGTAGATGAAGAGGAAGTACCTCCAATGTCTGTAAGCCAATCAAGGTCGTCTCCAAGATCATTCACCCATCCTTCAGAAAGGGCACAAGATGCTCCACAACCGGTTCCGCATGTTACAAAGTTTTCGAAATCTTGCGTGTACGGGTAAGTGTCAATAATCTGCGCATTGACACTACTCGCATAGAAGAGAGTCGAAAGACTTAACACTAATAAGTGTAATCGATTTTTCATAGTTATTATTTATTAAAGATTGTAGTTGTTTTCTTCGTCTTATATTATTGAACAAACACTTTAAACGATTTAATCGTTGCGTCTGTATCCTTTATCTGTAGGAAGTAAACACCGCTTTTAATATCGATCGTGTTCATGTTGTTTTGAGCTTCATTCGCGTGAATAGCTCTTACCACTTGTCCATTCAAGTTCACCAATTCTGCGTTCAAGTTTTGACCAAGCAAAATCTCAGGAATTTCGATAGCGATGTTGTTTTCGGCAGAAATCACATTGATTTCATTCAAGGTCGCCTCACTAAGTCCAACAGTACTCACTAGCGTTACACTTGTTTGAGAGTTCGCCATTGTGCTTACTGTTGCCTGTTGCGTATTTGCAAAACTTACAATGAAAATAGAGTATGGCTGACCTTCAACGATCAAATCTCCATCAGAGTCTGTTTTTTGTGCCTCAAATACTGTTGTATAAGAGGGAGAGCCATTAGCGGTAACAAACATCCATGCTGTTGAAGGCAAGTTTAAGGCGTCATTTAATGTAAAACCAATAGCAGAGCTTGGTTTTACGGCAATTACTCGATAGGCCAAGATTCCAAATTCGCTTGAAGCAGCATCAAAATCAACCTGAAGGTCAAGACCATTTCCGTTGTCAGCAATATCTGAACCGATGATTGCGGCACCTGAAACTGGTGTTGTTACTACTTCCAAGGTAACGTCTGTAGTTGCAAACGCTAATGAGTCGATATTAGCAGACGTACCATCTGCTACACTCATAACGAAGAGTGTGTACGGCTGACCTAGAACGATCGCGTCGCCTTCTGTGTCGGTAGTAGCTGCGTTAAACGTTAATGAGTAAGGTCCACCGTTAGGTGTTTGTGTTTCGTATGCTGTAGCTGGAACTGATTGCGCAGCTGCTAAATCGAATGATCCTGCAACAGCACTTTTCACTGCCATTACACGATATTCTTGAATTCCAAATTCGTTAGATGCGGCGCCAAAATCAGCCTGAAGATCCGTAGCATTTGCGTTGTCACCTACATCAGAACCAACGATTGTTGTTGCTCCGTATGTCGGGGTGTTCAAGGTAACGTCTGCTGCTGCAACGGACAATGAGTTAATGGTAGCGTTTGTTCCGTCCGCAACGTTAAGCACGTAAATACGGTATGCTTGACCAATAACAATTGCATCGCCATCGGAATCAATTGCCCCGGTTGTTAATACTTGCGTGTATGTCGGCCCTCCGTTAGGAGTTACAGCCGTGTAGTTTGCCATTGGAAGGGCTTCTGCAGCAGTAATATCAAAGGTTCCGACTAGAGCAGACTTTACAATGATTACACGATATTCTGAAATTGTCGTTTCGTCTACTGCGGCGTCAAAACTGAACTCAAGGTCCGTTTCGTTAGAGCTATTGGCAACATCCAATCCTGAAATTGCTGTTGCTTGCGATGCAACTGTACCACCGCTTCCGGTGTCACCAGCACTAATTGCGGCTCCACCATTCGTTTCGTATGCGTAGTCCTTTACTGTCCATGAATTTCCGGCGAAATTTACGTCCAATCGAACCCAGCCGTAGTGTATCGTCCCTGAAATATCAAAACGCAACCCAATGTAGCGATCGGTAACATTACACCAGTTCCCGAAACTACATGAACCGTAGTTCAGTGATTGGAACCCGCCAGCAAAGCCATTATTAAAAAACTGTCCAGCACCAGAGCTTATCACAGCTCCGCTACTAAGTGCAAACGGGTAAGCGAATGTTGCTCCACCACTTCCAAGGCACTCATTTGTAGCCGTTAATGGTGAAATGTATAAGTTTTGACTGCCGTCATGCCAAATACGGAAATCGTCTGTACCGTTGTTATCGACATCGAGGAAATATTGGCTTCCGATTCCTCCTGTGAAGTCCGGAGTTTCATCGGTATAAACCACAGCCGCATCAGCATCGTTTGTTACTGCAATAGCAGCTGTCAACATACCGTACTGCGCCAATCTCTTTTGTAAGGAGTTAGTAGTGCTCATAGGTGTTTGTGTTTAGCGCGAATGTTTTAACTTAGCTTTTCGCGCTTGCGTTTTGAAAATCAATGCGCAAGGTACGAAAGAAATGGTTAAAATAAAATGGATAAATCCAACAAGTTACAACAGGTTGTATACGATATTCCGGTGAAAGGCTCTCTAGGGCTTTTGGCGTATGGAGATAGAGGGCTTAGAGCGTGGCGTAAAGTTCGAGATGAGAACAAGAAAAAAAAGTCAAGAAATTGAAAAAGAAAGTACTCTTAATAGGTTGGGATGCAGCGGACTGGAATATTATTAACCCATTGCTTCAGCAAGGCAAAATGCCCGCCCTGCAAGGTTTAATTAATCGGGGTGTAAAAGGGAACTTGAGTACCATGAATCCCCCTTATTCTCCCATGCTTTGGACCTCCGTTGCGACAGGTAAAACACCGGATAAACATGGAGTTTTGGGGTTCATTGAAATTGACACCGAACAACAAATGGTTCGGCCAGTAACGGTTTCGCAACGAAAAACACGTGCACTTTGGAATATTCTTCATCATAAAGGGATGAAATCAAATCTTGTAGGTTGGTGGCCCAGTCATCCAGCGGAGCCAATCAATGGTGCAGTTGTCTCAGACTTATTTCCAAAGCCAATTGCCAAGTACGATGAGCCATGGCCGTTAGCTCCAGGGTGCGTTCATCCAAAATCATTGTGCAACGAACTGGAAGATCTTCGTATGCATCCGCAAGAATTGACTGGAGCACATATTTTACCTTTTATTCCAAGGGCAGCGGAAATTAAAAATGAGGATCAAAAAAGTTTACAGATTCTAGCCAAAATCGTTTCTCACAATACCTCATTACACGCTGCTTCCACCTACTTGATGGAAAACAAAGAGTGGGATTTTACCGGTGTTTACTATGACATGATCGATCATTTTTGTCATGGGTTTATGAAGTTTTACCCGCCGAAATTGCCCAGGGTTTCCAAGGAAAGTTTTGAGATTTTTAAGGATGTAATCGACGGCGCCTACATCTTTCAGGACATGATGCTTGAACGATCGCTTCAATTGGCTGGGGATGATACTTTGGTAGTTGTGATGTCCGACCATGGTTATGTTTCTGACAACAACAGAATGTTGGAGCATTTGGATATGCATGCAGCACCAGCACTTGAGCATAGAGAATTTGGTATGATCGTAATGGCGGGTCCTGGAATTAGAAAGAACGAGACGGTTTATGGAGCCTCTCTATTGGATATCACTCCTACCTTATTGCACTACATGGGGCTGGAAGTTGGAGAGGATATGGACGGACGCGTGCTTCAAGATGTATTTACAACACCAACGTCTCCGAAAACAATTCCTTCTTGGGATCAAATTGAAGGTGATTTTGGTGAGCTGGAAAAGGAAGTGAAGGGAGATGCTTTGAGTGAACAAGCGGCAATGGAGCAGTTAATTGAGTTGGGATATGTAGATCGACCGGATATAAACATGGAGAAGGCGATTCACGAAACCAAGTGCGATTTGCGTTTCAATTTGGCACGCGTGTATTTGGGCAAGCAAGAGT
This sequence comes from bacterium, assembly GCA_024742305.1. GTDB lineage: Bacteria > Bacteroidota > Bacteroidia > Flavobacteriales_D > Crocinitomicaceae > UBA4466. Next base: position 10,016 of record JANSYQ010000028.1, read on the forward strand.
ACGATAAGTGCGAAGAAATCCTGAGAGAACTCATTTTGGAGGAAAGCAAAACGACCACCTATCTCGTAGATTTGATTCAGGTTTGCCTGCTCAAAGAAAATTATTCAGAGGCACGAAATTTCTTGGAGCTTCTGCGCCAAAAAGATGCAACCAAAGCCGGGAAGACGAAATTAACGGAAGCGAAAATTCTCTTGGGCGAGGGGAATATCCAGAAGGCCAAAACCTTGCTTGAAGAATTATCAGAGCGAACTTCAATGACTGGCATCATCGCTTTAGAGTTGGGAAAACTTTTCATGAGCTTAGAAGAATATGAGAAGGCCGCGGAGCAATTTCAAAAAGCCGTTGACTTCCAACCACAAAATGCAAAGAATCAGCATGCGTTAGCAAAGGCTTATATTCAATTGAATCAACCCGAAAAGGCTTTGGACCGTGCATTAACGAGTGTAGAATTGGTGCGTCACTTTCCAGATGCACACTACACCGTTGGACAAGCGTTGGAGATGATGGGAGACAAAGAGAATGCTTTAAATGCGTATCGAACAGCGCAGTTGCTTCAACCTAAGTTGAGCCGTGCAAAAATGGCGGTCGAAAATCTGATGGGAAAGGTGTCCCAAAGCGAGAAAGCTTCCGAGAATGTTTCGGAGTTCCCTGAGGTGATTGTCGTTTCCGGCTTACCACGTTCGGGAACTTCGATGATGATGCAAATGTTGGCTGCCGGAGGTGTTGTGCCCCTGACCGACAATGTACGAAAAGAAGATGTAAGCAATCCCAAGGGATATTTCGAGTACGAGAAAACGAAAGGTCTGCACAAAGACAATTCTTGGCTGCATGAAGCAGAGGGCAAGGTGATTAAAGTTGTGGCTCCTTTATTGAAACATTTGCCTTCTAACTTCCGCTACAAGGTAGTGTTTATGACACGCGATTTGGATGAAGTCTTGGCATCCCAAGATAAAATGTTGGGTCGAGTTGGAGCAAAACCTCAGGAAGGCGTTCGGGAATCTTTTGAGAAAGAATTACAAAAGTTAGATCAGCGCATAGAACATGAACCCGGATTTGAAGTGATTAAGATTGCTTACAAAGATGTTGTGGAGAATCCAAAAGAGCCTGCAAAACTGATTGCTGATTTTCTAAATAAAGAATTGGACATCAAAGCAATGACCGATCAAGTAGAGGCGAAGCTGTATCGAAATCGAGTGATGAAATTCTAGGCAATCGGACTTAATAGTAGGTAAACCATTGGTAGTCAACGGAACGAATTATCCCGGCGACATACATGTAGCGTTTGGTCCAGTTTCCGTGGTTATCATACCAATAACGATAGGTAACTTCCGGGTCTTTTCCGGAAATGCCGAAGTATGTGTAGCTCGTTTCATTGCCGTGCTCATCCAACTGTTTGATCCACCCTCGCTTTGTGGTTCTATTGTTTCGATACGATTGAGATTCCATTTTGATGGTTTGACCTTCGTAGGAGTATATCCTTTCAAAAACGAGGAAATCACCTTCTTTTTTACGCTCTGTTACAACACGCCGTAGTGAGTCGTAGCGATACGTTATAATTTCATTCTGATAAGCTTCGGAGCTTTGGTAAAGTTCACTTTTTAAAAGTCCATTTGGGTGGTACGTATAGGTGTGAGAGCGAATGTTTCCACTATTAATATGCTCAATCTCACGATAATCTACTCTGCCTAATGAATCAAAATGATTCTTGTATATATGTCTTTGATAATCGTGTCCTCCGAGATCTGTGGTCCATAATTCATTCTCCGACTTCCACTCGTATTGGATAGCACGTAACGTATCACCAGTAGCATTTAGCGTGATATTTTTCATAGGAATGGTGTCCGTTTCATCGTAAAAGAACAAATCCGATTTTACCAAGGGGGCACTTTGCCGGTTATGGTTGTTGATGTAAAATTTTGTCAGAAATCCTTTTTCATTGTACTCCAGTATTTTTTCAGCACCCACAAACATGTTCTCAAAGTTGTTGTTTTGATCCCAAACCTCCTTATGCTTCGAGGTACAATGGACTTTTTTTACAGGACCTTTAAACCCATGATTTGCCGGGCGTTGCAACTGACGGTTATCCTGTGAAAAGGAAAGAAAGCACAGTGTAAGAAAGTATACTGAAAGAAGGGTTTTCACACTAGTGAAACGATAAGAAAGTCGATGGTTACAAGGCATCCAGCATCTTCATGACGTCGGGACGTTTTCGAACAGAAACGGGAATCAAACTTCCATCTTTCATGTTGAGGTGTCCACCTTCGGATTTTACGTACTCTTTAATTTGTCGCGTATTCACCAAATGCGATTGATGTACGCGGAAGAATCCTTGGTCGGACAGTAGATCTTCGAACTCTTTCAAGGTGCGTGTCACCACAATTTGATCGCCGTTTTTGAAAAAGAAAGTCGTGTAGTTTACACTGCTCTCACAACGAATGATTGTGTCTATTTCTACCACTTGAATTTTGTCCTGTGAATGCAAAGCAAGGCGTTCGTTCGGTTTCTGATGGTTCTTCAAACGATCGTTCAGGAGTTCGTATTTCGCCGATTCATCAATGTGCGATTCTCTGAATTTTTTCAGTGCTTCTGTCAATTCATCCGGGTCGATGGGTTTCATTAAATAATCAATGGCGGCATAACGAAATGCTTTAATAGCATGCGCATCGGAAGCGGTAATGAAAATGATTTTGAAATCAACTTGCGGCAATAAATCCAGTAGGTCGAATCCGCTTCCATCTTGCATTTGAATGTCGAGGAAAAGGATGTCAGGGCGCGTGTTTTTTAGCAATTTCGCTCCTTCAACAACACCTGTAGCTTCGCCGATGACTTCAAAGTCCTTCGCATACACCGCAAGGTCCTGCTTTAATGTTGTTCTCGCTTGTTCAATGTCGTCTATGATGATTGCCTTGTAACTCATATCAATTCAGTGGTAATCGTATAATAATTCGTGTTCCTGTCGCCGCTCCGTCTTCGTACAAATCTACAATTTCCAGCGGTGTGTCGATGCCTTCCTCTTTTAGGTGTTCCAGTCTGTCGGTTGTCACTTCGAGCGCCGTTGATTTATGGTACGTTTCTTTGCTTTTCAAATTCAATTCTGCCGCTTTTTCGCGTCCAATGCCGTTGTCCTCTACCACACACTTCAAGGATCCGTCGCTTTCCGAAAAATGAATCCGAATCAGCCCTGATTTTTCGCCTTCCGGCAAGCCGCGCATTCCGTGTTTGATGGCATTTTCGACAAATGGTTGCAAGATCATTGGAGGCAGAGAAATAAAGTCTTGTTCCAACGCTGGATCGACTTCAATCGTATAGTCAAATCGGTCTCCGTTACAGAATTGTTCGATGAGCAGGTAGTTCTCCAAGGACTGAATTTCTTCTTCCAGTGTAATGCTCGATTTTCGAGAGTTATCGAGTATTTGACGCATCAAACGGGAGAATTTCGCCAAGAAATACCGCGCTTCGGTTTCTTTCCCGGTACCAATCAAACTTTGAATTGAATTCAGCGCATTGAAAATAAAATGCGGATTCATTTGCAGTCGCATTGCCTTTTGCTCCAGTTCCAACAGGTCTTTCTCGAACTCCACCTCACGTTGTCGAATCCGCGCATTTTTTCGAATACGTTTGATGGTTTGAATGTATACGAGTAGCAGCAGAATGATGATTCCGGCTCCAACAGAAACGCGGAACCACACCGTTTCCCAAAAAGGCGTTTCTACGGTAAAATGATACGAAATGGGTTTGCTCCAAACGCCATCTTCATTACAGGCACGTATTTGGAACTGATATTCACCCGGATCGAGATTGGAGTAAACGATGCTCCGATCTTTAGACAAGGGTGACCATTCAGCATCAAATCCGCTCAATTTCCACTGATAGCGCACCATATCGGGGCGTCGCAAATTGATGCCAAGGAACTCGAAAGTGATATGGTTTTCGTTGTAAGCTAGTGACAATGGATGCTTCCGAGATCCAAATTTTTTCCCATTGGTTCGTTTCTCAGAAATAGATTCGTAGAACAATTTGATGTCCTTGAAAGAAAGTAATGGCGGCTCCGGATTGCTTGCCAACTCATTTGGGTTGAATTGACACAGACCGTTGATTGTACCCAACCAAATCGTGCCATCTTTGTCCAACCAAGAAGAATTCTGACAGGTTTCTACCCCACTAAATCCATCTTGTTTCCCGTAATATTTGATTTGTTGAATGCTTCCGTTTTTGCCAAAGATGATGTAGTCGATCCCTTTCTCGGTTCCTGAAATGATGTTGCCCTCTTTGTCTACGGTAAGTAGGTAGATGTTATCCGATTTCAGTCCGTCTTGCTGGCGAAGAATTTGCACTTTGGGTTGATAGGCTTTCGTATCAAAACGATTCAATCCTCCGTCGGCAGTTCCTACCCACAGACGGTCCATTTTGTCAAGTGCCAAGGTCCGAATTTGATTGGAGGAAAGTCCATTTTTCCCAGCATGGAAAGTAGCACGCATTTTTTCGCGTCGAATGTCGAAGCATCCCAAGCCATCGTTCTCGGTTCCAAACCACAAATATCCTTGCTTGTCAAATTGCAACGATGTCAATCGATTGGACGGGACGCCATCTGCGTAACCCCATTTCGTAATGACGTAGTTGTCATTTTGCGGCTTCACTTTTATCAATCCGTTTCCGGCTGTCGCAATCCAGATATTTCCATTCGGACCACGTTTAATTTGCTTTACGTATACACCCCTAAGTCCTTCGATTGCTTGAAACTCTTCGCTCTTGTAAATGTAAACGCCCGAACCGTCTGTTCCGAACCAAATGGTTCCAATTCTATCTTCGGCGATAGATTTCACCTTCACATTAAAAAAGCCGTTTTCGCTGGTGAAGTTTTCAAACTTTCCTCCTTGATACACGCTAACTCCACGTTGTGAATTCCCAACCCAAAGGCGGTTCTGAGAATCACGCATTACAGAGTAAATGAAATTGCCAGCCAATCCAGAGCGGGTATCAAAAGTTGCGAATTGTTTCCCCAAGAACTGACATACGCCGCCTCCCGATGTTCCGAACCAAAACTGCTTCGTATTGTCTTGAAGAATGGAACGAACGTGATTGTTACTCAGTCCTTCAGATTCTCCCAAGGTGGTAAACGTTTTCGCCGATTGATCGTATTGTACAACACCGCTTCGAAGCGTGGCAATCCACAGGTTGTCCTCACCGTCAACATAAATATCCAATACTGTTTTTCGATAAAGTTCCAGTTGTAAATCCACGCGGAAGTATTCCTTTCCGTTGTAGCAATACATTCCATCTCCGTAGGTGCCTATCCATAAGTTGTTGCGCGAATCTTTCGAAATGCACGTAATGGCATTGCGCATGTATCGGGAATCGTCGCCACAGAAATGCCTGTCGTTCCCATTCGTTCGAAAAAGTCCATCATTGGTTCCATACCACAAAGCGCCTTGGTATTCAATAACGCATGAGGTATTTGGCTGATCGAGCGACTTAATGTTTCCAAAGCTCAACGCGGATTTAGTAACATGAAGAATTCCTTTATTCGAGGCTGCTCTAACTTCTCCGTTGGATAGAAAAATAATGTCGCGAACTACAGTGTTTTTCGCCAGTTTCAGGGCGTGCAATTCACCATCTTCAAAGTAGGTAACTCCATTGTTCGTGCCCATCCAAATGGTGCCATCGCGACCTAATTTGATACAATTGATATAGTTGTTTGAAAGTCCATCGTTCGTAGTTAAGGTCCGAAACTCAATCCCGTCAAAAATAGAAACACCTCCACCACGTGTTCCCAACAATAGGGCGCCTGTTGGACTTTGACACATGGCATACACCTGTGACTGACCCAGTCCATCCTCTACATTGAAATTGCGGAAGTTGAATTGCTGCCCAACAACGATAGTTGAAAAGCCTAAAAACAGAACAATGATGAAAAATCGAAGCACGGCTGAGGTTTGGATAATCAAAGATAAGAAACGGATACAATTCGATTGGAAACGAATAATCAGAGGCAGTAAATTCTGCCAAAACAGTGCCTTACCTTCGGTAAAAATCGCCCCTATGTCAGCACACGCCCTCTATGGATACATGAAAGTACGACGACAACGAAAAATTTTACGTCGTAAATGGTACCTCTTTTTGTTTTGGGTGTTTCTTGTTTGGTATGCCGACTGTTTACCTAAAGAATTGTTCAATGACAGCACTTCAACGGTGCTAGTGGATAGCAACGGGAATTTGTTGGGGGCGCATATTGCCGATGACCAACAATGGCGATTTCCCGAGAGCAAAAATGTACCGTATAAATTCAAAACATGCATTATTCAATTTGAGGACCGAAAGTTCTACCAGCATTGGGGTGTAAGTGCAAGAGGCGTAGGACGAGCCTTGTGGCAAAATTTGACATCAGGAGAGCGGGTAAGTGGAGGAAGTACCTTAACGATGCAATTGGTGCGCTTGATGCGAAAGAATCCACCACGGACATACTCGGAGAAATTATACGAGATGATTTTGGCTACTCGAATTGAGATGCGCTACTCCAAATCGGAGATTCTAAAGATATATGTTTCGCATGCACCTTTCGGAAACAATGTGGTTGGATTGGATGCGGCTTCGTGGCGCTTTTTTGGAAGACCTGCAAACCAATTGAGTTGGGCCGAGTCGGCTACCTTGGCGGTACTTCCCAATGCTCCCGGATTGATTTACCCCGGGAGAAACCACGATTTGTTGCGTGATAAACGTAATCGGCTCTTGAAGCGCTTGCGAAAGATCGGAAAGATGAGTGAATCTGAGTATCGAATGGCATTGCTAGAACGCTTACCGGAGAAGCCACATCCGTTGCCAAACTTGGCACCACACCTTTTGCAGAAGTGTATTGCCGAAGGAAAAAAGGGACAGGTAATTCGAACAAACATTCGCTCCAAAGTACAGAGCAAAGTCAATTTTCTGCTGGACAATCACGCGCAATTGCTTCGTGAAAACGGCATTTTTAATGGTGCGATAATGGTGACATCTGTCGAAACGGGCGAAGTACTTGCCTACGTTGGGAATGTGGTAAGTTCGGGCAAAGAGCACGCCAATCAGGTGAATTGTATCGACGCATCCCGAAGCACTGGAAGTATCATCAAACCTTTGTTGTATGGTAAGTCATTGGAGTCGGGAACCATAGCTCCTAGCATGTTTTTACGCGATGTTCCCTCTCGTTTTGGTAACTTTTCACCGAAGAATTTCGCCGGTACTTTCGAAGGTTTGATTCCCGCCAATGAGGCACTGTCAAGGAGTTTGAACATCCCAATGGTTCATTTATTGCAGCAATACGGATTGACGAAATTTCACCACAATCTCCAGCGGATGGGCTTTTCTACAATTCGCAAAAGTGCAACGCATTATGGACTCAGTTTGATCTTGGGTGGAGCGGAGGTGAACATGTTCGAATTGAATCAGGTGTACACCAACATGGCGCAGCAATTGAGGTTTCAACAAACTTCACCTTTGTATCTTTTTCCTGAAATGAAAGAGTACAAATCGGAGTTCCCCATGAGTGCTGGGAGTATTTATGCTACGTTTGAAGCCATGTTGGACGTGCGCCGACCTGATGAAGATAACAATTGGCACATGTTCGATTCATCGCGAAAAATTGCTTGGAAAACAGGAACGAGCTACGGCTTTCGAGACGCATGGGCAGTAGGTGTGACGCCAGATTACGTAGTAAGTGTATGGGTGGGGAATGCTGATGGAGAAGGGCGACCTGGATTGACTGGAGTTCAAGCTGCTGCGCCTATTTTGTTCGATATCTTTCAAACGCTACCGATCAAAACGCAGTGGTTCGAAAAGCCTGAATCGGATCTTGTGGAAGTGGATGTTTGTACCGTTAGTGGGCATCGGCCTACAGAAAATTGTGAGAAACAAACCAAGGCATGGTGGCCCAAAGGATCGTTGCAAACAACCGCATGTCCATATCACCAACGAATTCACTTGAACAAAAATGGACAGCGCGTAAATTCCTCCTGTGCTGACCCCATGGACATGACGCATGCCAATTGGATGATTGTGGCGCCAGATGTTGAGGAATACTATAAGAAGCATCATCCGTTGTACCTTCCATTGCCGCCATTTCTGCAACATTGTGAAGGCGCGAATGCGTCCAATGCACTTTCTATTTTGTATCCCGATCCCGGACAGAAAATCTACCTTCCTGTCGGATTCAATGGAGAACAACAAGCCACCGTTTTTCGCTGTTCTCATTCGAACAATGATGCCGTACTTTTTTGGCACCTCGACGGTCAATTTGTGCAACAAACATCGGAGTTTCACGAGATCGTTATACGACCTGAAATAGGAAAGCACCAGCTCACTGTATATGACACGGAAGGCGCGAAGAAATCAGTTTGGTTAGAGGTAGTTGCCGCGCGGAAAGAAATCAATTAGGTGGATTTATAAATTATGCTCCTTCGCTGTAGCTACGCCCTCGCGTAGCTACAGCAAAGCAAGGCTTCCGCGCAGGCGCTGAATATTGGTAATACACTCGGTCATTGAAAAACTCGGTCATCGAGCATGTCGAGATGCCGAGATGCCGAGATGTCGAGAAGTTGCAGTAAGCAAGGCAATTGGACGTGCCTGGAAAGTAACTTTACATTTCTCTAATTAGGTAATTGTACATTTCTACAAACAGCTAATTAGACAATTGCCTAATTACCAAACGTTAAATCCCTTGGAAAACATTTCTGGAAAACGTAACTTATCTAGTCAACCAAACGTTAAAAAACCGCTAAGCGAAACGTCGCGGCTACTTCCTTTTGATCTTCGTTGGGATAGGAAACTCGAACGCTATAAATTCCAGCGGATTGTGGCGACGGTAACACGGCGTAGTTTGCGTTGCTGACGAAAGTCGAATAGATTTCTCTTCCTCTCGTATCGTGTATTTCCACAAGGAATGAAGGTTCTCGATCTTCCTCCAAGCGAATAGTAAAAGTGCTGGACGGTAAAGTAGGGTTGGGGTAACAAATTATTTTGTCTGGTTCTGAGGATTGAAAAACTTCACGATCAAACTCCAGTAAGTGGAGTCCATTTTTCCGATCAGAAACCAATATTCTTTCCGAAGGAAGCTCGGAGTAAACTCCCCAGGCACCATTCATCATGAACAACTCTTCGTCTTCCGGATACGTGTCAAAATGAGCGATTTCCTGTGGTACCTGCGGACGAATATCATACACGCGCAAGCCTTCGTTGTAATACGCAACAAAAGCGAAATCGTTTGTAATCATTACATTGTGAGGTACATTTCCATCCTGTGCGTTGCTGGAAACTCTTCCGCGAACATCAATCTCATGATTGGCATTTACAGAACACGATTTCACCGAGGAACCGTTCGTTTCATCTGCAAATACATATTTTGTTCCATCAGGACTCAGCCAACCTTGGTGGTTGTAGCCTTGATCTTGATAAAAGTCAAAATTTTGCAAGAAAATAGGATTTGCCGGATCACTGAAGTCGTACACACGAACGCCATCAAATCCACAGTTGAGGTAGGCAATGTTGTCTCGTACGTAGGCATCGTGCACTTCTGGAATGCCATTCGGACCCACGTACATCAGCACCGGATTCAACACATCGCTGATGGAATACACTTGCATGGAAATCAATGGTTGTAATGTTCCATTTACAGAGGGCTGCACCGAACAGGCATACATCAGCTCATTCGGTTCGTCAATAAAAAGGTTATGAACACGCGTGAAAGTGGAATCGTTTTCATAAACAACATGCACTGAATCGGGGAGGTATTGAAGATCGACAATTTGCAGGCTGCTCGTGCCTTCGTCGCATACCAAGAAGGCGTAATTTTGGTAGGTTTTTATATCACGATGAACCACGGATGGATGCGCATAATTTCCTTCCACGAAATCAATGGGTTCAAATGCATCGTTTTCAGAAATTCGAAAGAAGTGCACCCCTTCTGTTGACCCCAGCATAGCGTATTCCTCTCCGTTTGCAGTGTAACCCCAGCAATCACTGTAACGCAAATCGTTGAAACCGGGTACCAAAGCGTCATCCGTCCATTGATCCAATAACTGCACATTGAAATTGGTTTGAGCAAAAGAACAGAGTGGAAATAAAAGCACGAAATAGCGCCACATGTGAGATTACAAATTTTGTTAAGGTAAAGATAAAACAATGCTTTTATACCGTTGTTACAAGGTATTTCATTGGCTATTATTACTTATTTTAGCGACCACCTAAAAGAGCGAAGTGTCAGATTCTGTCATTATAATTCCCACATACAACGAAAAAGACAACGTTGAGCGTATGGCGCGCAAAGTGATGTCCTTGGAGAAGGAATTTGATGTGCTTTTTATTGACGATGCATCGCCCGACGGAACCGCTGACATTATTCGAACACTTCAGAAAGAATTTGAAGGGCGGATTCACCTTGAAGAACGTGAAGGAAAGCTCGGCTTGGGAACCGCATATATTCATGGATTCAAATGGAGCATTGCGAATGGCTACGACTTCATTTTTGAAATGGACTGCGATTTTTCTCACAATCCAGACGATTTAATTCGTTTGTACAATGCCTGTGCCGTAGACGGTGCCGACGTTAGTATCGGTTCTCGCTACGTAAAAGGCGGGAAAGTTAAAAACTGGCCCATGAAACGAATTTTAATGTCCTACTTTGCCAGCGTGTATGTACGCATGATTTTGTGGATCGGTATCAAAGACACTACCGCCGGGTTCAAGTGTTATCGTCGCAAAGTTCTAGAAACCATTTATTTGGATGGTGTCACGTTCAAGGGCTACGCATTTCAAATTTGCATGAAATATGCGGCAAAACGTCACAAATTCAAGATTACAGAAGTTCCAATCACCTTTATTGATCGAGAACACGGAGAATCTAAAATGTCAACAGGAATTTTCAAAGAAGCATTTTTCGGTGTCTGGAAGATGCGCGGAATGAAACTATGAGTACAACATTATTGAAAGGAGGAACCCTCATCAACGAAGGAAAGAAGTTTGAGGCAGACGTATTGATCAAAAACGGTAGAATTGAAAAGATTGCCGTGTCCATTGATGGCAGTGAAGCCAATGAGGTGATCAATGTTGAAGGTAAATACGTAATGCCGGGTTGCATTGATGACCAAGTACATTTTCGTGAACCGGGACTCACCCATAAAGGAGACATTTATTCAGAATCGCGTGCGGCGGTAGCGGGTGGAATTACTTCATACATGGAGCAACCGAACACCAAGCCAGCGGCATTGACTATTGAAGAATTAGAGAAGAAGTATTCGCGCGCTAGTGAGGTATCCATTGCCAATTACAGTTTCAACATGGGAGCCTCTAACGATAACCTTGAGGAACTGAAGAAAGTCAGTAAAAGAAATGTTTCCGGAATCAAAATTTTCATGGGTTCTTCTACTGGAAATATGTTGGTGGATGAGCAAAAAACCTTAGAAGGCATCTTTCAACTGGACCATCAATTGATTACGCACTGCGAGGACGAAGCAACAATTAAAGCTAACTTAGAGAAAGCAAAGGAGCAATACGGAGAGGATATTCCAATGCGCATGCACCCAGTGATTCGAAGCGAGGAAGCATGTTATTTGAGTTCTTCTTTTGCGGCAGAATTAGCTACGAAGTATGGAAGTCGTTTGCACATTTTCCATTTAAGCACGGCGAAGGAATTGTCGCTGTTCCGAAATGATATTCCTCTTTCCGAAAAGAAAATTACCTCAGAGGTGTGTATCCATCACTTGTGGTTCGAAGATAGCCAGTACGATACCAAAGGCAGTTTGATCAAATGGAACCCAGCGGTGAAAACGGCGGCAGATCGTGAGGGACTTTGGGAAGGACTATTAGACGATAGAATCGACGTGGTGGCGACCGATCATGCGCCGCACACCATGGAAGAGAAAAATAACAAATACCTTTCTGCACCATCCGGAGGACCATTGGTACAACACGCTTTGTTGGCGATGTTGCAACGCGCAAGCGAAGGAAAAATTACCATTGAGCGCGTGGTGGAAAAAATGGCACATGCCCCGGCAGATTTGTTCCGTGTGGAAGAACGTGGCTATTTACGAGAAGGTTATTTTGCTGATATCGTGGTAGTGGATCCAAAGGTGAAAACGACGGTTACCAAGGAATCGTTATTGTATAAGTGTGGATGGTCGCCATTCGAAGGAGAAACGTTCCAGCACAGTATTGATAGCACGTTTGTGAATGGGAACTGTGTTTTTGCAAATGGTAAAATTCAAAGCGACGCGAGCGGTAGTCGCCTTCTGTTTAATCGATGAAACATTGGATTTTCATAGCGCTGTTTTTTGTGAGCTGTTCTCCTGGAGCAGACAGAAAGGAGGCACCCGAAAATCTAATCGGAAAGAAAAAAATGGTGAAGGTAATGACCGAACTCATGAAGTTAGAAGGTCATGCCAACGCACAATTCATTCAGGTTACGCGCTACGAGGAAATCATCACAGCATCGGCGGATTCGCTGTTTAAGGCGCAAGGAGTCTCTTCCAAACAATTCGAAGCGTCATTCGAATATTACGCACACCAACAATCCGATTTAGAGGAAATTTATGAAGCCGTTTTGGACAACCTCAATCATGAAATGACGGAATTGGAGTTGGAAGAAGAGGAGCGAAAGAAAGGGGAGTAGCGGTACGGTACTAAGCGGCTAACTCAGATTTGACTTTTTCTTAACGAAGAATTTAAATTTTACCCAAAAGTGTGATTCGTGCAACAACTAAGGTTTGATCGCTTCGCAGTTATTATACACATCACATCCATGGACTCTTGTGGTTTTTCGGTGTATTATCAATTGAACCAGCGCCTTTCATCCATGTAATGATGACTATGAGAAGTAAGGTTCCTAAACCGACGACAAAAGGAAACATGAATTCTATCCATCCGTTGGTTCCTAGAAGCATGATCAATAGTAAATGCGTTAGAACTGCAAGGCTTAAAAAACCATAAATGTACCATTTCAATTCTTTCACAAATCGCTGTTTCTTTTGAATTTTGGCACGAATAGAATCTTGATTAATAATTTTAATACGGCTCTTCTTGTGTAATGCAGAAATATCTTGCATTGCTGATGAATACATGGATGCGTACACTATAAAGCCAATAAATTCTAGAATCGCGAAAATCAGGAGATGGTTCATGGTGGTTTATTATTGTACATAGCGGTCGGCAGCTACGCACTGTGCGGCGAGCTACCGTGATTATTTTCTAAAGTAAGAATTAAATTTCTGAGTTTGATTTATCAAACGAAGAGGAAAGCCCGCATAGTGTGTGAGGTGCTGTTATGTGCTTCTCATTTCAATGTAAGCTTGAAATTTTCAAATGTTATGTGATAAAGGGTGTCAGCTCCAATAGGTATTTCAAATTTGTGATGTTCTTTGAAACTCGCATTTTTCTTTCCGTATGGGGCAATTAAGTCCGACCAGTAGCGGTTTTGAATTATCCAATGCTTTTCACCATCCCATTTGACCAGCATCAAGGTGTAAAGATAGTCTTCAGACCAATCCTCATGATGTAATTCAAATTCTCTAGTATTTATGATAAGTGTTTTTGTGACTTCAGGATCAAGAAATACCATAATGTTTTCAGAGAAAGAAAGGCTAATCACAGTGCCGTCGTCTAAGGTTAATTGGTCAGATGCAGTTGGATAGTGCGTAGCAAACCAATAACAACCAATTAGTACTATGGCTATGATTCCTAAAATGATTATCGTTCTTTTCTTCATAGGTGCCGGTCAGTTGCACATAACTTACCTATACTTCTTCATATACTTCCAGTTCCTCGGTTTACCTTCCTCAATCCATTCCAGCATTTGAGCAATGCGTTTATCTCTCGTAACATCTGTTTTCGCACTGGCAATCCATTCGATGTAATCGTTTTTATTGCTTTGACTGAATGCTTCGAAGTTTGCCTTCGCTTCTTTGTTTTGAGATAAAGCGGCTACCATTTCTTTCGGAGCCTCAAATTGTCGTGCTGATGGTTTCATCGGTGACTCAAGCCTTTCCCCCGATTCAATTAGTTCCATCGATTCTGAAATGTAGGCGATCAAAACATCACGGCGTGGAAGTTGCTCTAGCTTGGTAATCTTTCCAAACTGTCCCATTCCGGAGTTCGCAGAGGTAACGAAAACTTTATGAGGGTCTTTCATTTTACCCGCCAACCAAAATCTAAAGCTCGTATGCTGTTTGAACGCTGCCATGTGGCACAGGTTAACTCCTTGATACACAAAAAATGGCATACTCCATTTGAAGGACTCTTCAGCTTCGGGACATGCCTCCTGCACGACATCACGGAAATAGCTCAAAATGGGCTGCGCAAATGGCTCTGCACTTTCGATATAAGCGTCAAAGTCTTTGAATTTTGCCATGACTCTGTTTTATTTCTTTCTATTAGGATTGTTTTTTACAAACGAACTCCAGCTAGATGATTTGGACTTATTGTGCTCTCCAACGCCTTTTGAGTAGTGATGACAGACAGCAACGGCAAGTCCATCGGTGGCATCGAGGTACTTCGGCATTTCGCCAAACTGCAACATTTTCTGTAGCATACCTGCCACTTGTTCCTTAGACGCTGCTCCCGACCCAGTGATCGATTGTTTGATGCGACGCGGCGAGTATTCTTCAAAAGGCAGATTATTGGCAAGTGCCGTAGCAATGGCAACGCCTTGAGCGCGACCTAGCTTTAGCATAGACTGTACATTTTTCCCAAAGAAAGGTGCCTCAATTGCCATTTCATCCGGTTTGAACTCTTTGATGAGTCCGTCCATACGATCGTAAATGCGTTTGAGTTTGTCCGGGTGACTCGAAAGTTTTTGCAGTTGAATCACACCAAAATTGATCATTTTCAGTTGCTTACCCTGCACGTGAATGATTCCGTATCCCATCACGGTAGTTCCCGGATCGACTCCCAAAATTACTTTATCGACTGAAGTTGGCATCTGTCATTAAAACTAGCGATTTCCAACGGAATGTTATGGCAATCGAAAGGATGGGTTTTGAGTTTTGTGCTATATTCAACTATCGAAACCGAATTACGACATACGAACAAGCTGCGGACACGATTGTTCTTGTTGCTGAAGATGCTACTCTTTTCCGGTGTTTTGGTGTTGCTTTGGTATCAATTGAACGGCGTAAAAAAAGAAGCGTGGGAGCAATTCGGAATCTCGAAATCATGGGCCTTGTTCGGTGCGATTCTACTCGTTATCCCCAATATCTATCTCGCGTACCGAAAGTGGTTGGTTACACTAAAAACCATTGAAATCAGCGCGGATCGAAAAACAAAAGTGCACTCCTTTTTCGCCGGTTTGGTCACGGGATTGCTAACGCCCAACATGATTGGGAATTTCATCGGTCGATTCTATTATTTCGAGAAGGAGCATCGTGCAAATATCGCGGCATTTACCGTGCTTTCGAATATCGGTCAGTTTTTGGCGAGTATCACATTTGGCGCCGTGTCTGTGATTTGGCTGGGAGAATTGTTAGTTTGGAAAGACGAGGAACGATTGATGTACGTCTTGCTGATTATCGTTGTGGTCAGCTACTTGTTTTTCTTTTATATCGACAACTTTCTGCGTTTTTTCAAAAAGATGAAATTTGGGGCGTCTTTCAAACAACTATTGAAGAAAAGTCCATGGTTTCGAACGCAAATTTTGTTCCTCAGTTTCGGACGTTTTCTCATTTTTACCTTGCAATTTTCGCTCATGTTGATGGCCTTCGGAGCGGATTGGACCCTTGAATTGATCGCCGCCATTTGGCAAGTGTATTTACTCACTATGATTGCACCGTCTTTGATTCTCGGAAAAGTGGGGGTGAAGGAATCTATTGCTTTATTTGTTCTAGCTTCATTGAGCGTGAATGAAGTAGCTATTCTGTTTGCGTCACTTTCCATTTGGATTTTGAACACCGTTTCTCCAGCCTTGTTGGGATTGTTAATTTGTAGAGATAAATCATGGAGGCAACAAGCATAGATTGGATCAATTATTTCCTTTGGGCGTATGGAATATTCTTCGCTTTGATTGGATTGTTTGGATTCTCGCTACAACGTAATAAAGAGCGTGGTTATCAAGATGGGGAGAAGTTGGAAGCAAGCGAAATTACCGTTCTGGTTCCTTTTCGAAACGAGGCGGAGAATCTTCCTGCGCTATTAGAAAGCATCTGCAATTTGTCCAAGCTTCCTGCTGAATTTATTTTCATCGATGATCATTCCGATGACAATTCTGTAGTGATCATCAAGGCGGAAATTGACAATTTGCCCATTCGTGTCATTCATGCTGATAAAGGAAAAAATGGAAAGAAAAGCGCAATTCGCAAGGGTGCAAAGGAGGTGAAAACGGAATACACGCTCACGTGGGATGCAGATGTGGTAGTGAGCACGGATTATTTTAAAGCAATAGAGCGTGTTTCGAAAGCAGATATGTACGTTTTGCCCGCGATTTTTACTTCGAAATCATTTCTTCAGCATCTATTTACCTTCGACGTAGTGGTGGCAAATGCTGTAAATACAGGACTTTCAGGTTGGCGCAGACCTATTTTTGCTAGTGGCGCGAACTTACTCTACCGAACTCGAATGTTTGAAGAATTGGATTCGATTGATCAACATGATCATATCTCTAGCGGTGATGATACTTTCCTGCTACGCGATTTTACTCGGAACAAAGCAAAAGTTCATTTGAGTACAGATCCTGAATTAGCGGTTATGACGCCAACACCGTCCACCTTTCGAGAATATCTTTCTCAGCGATTGCGGTGGGTGAGCAAAACAAATTCCTTGGGTGATTGGCTAAATACGTTCGTGGCGGTGAAGCAATTGCTATTCATGCTTGCTTTTATCGGCTTATTGGGTTGGACCGTGCTACAAGGTTTTTGGTTCGGATTAATCTATCTACTTCTCTGTAAAATGATCACTGATTTCTTGGTGTTTAGCGCTTATTTTAAGCAAATCAAACGTTTAGGACTCCTGTTAATGTTGCCATTTGCCGAAATTTGGTTTCCGCTTTACTCCATTTTACTAGCCATCTTGATTCCCTTTTACCGACCCAAATGGAAGGGGAGGACAATTGTTTCGAAGTAGTATTGCCCAAGTTAATTGAGGTAGCAAACACATTCAGCCTTGCTTCGCCATTACTTAGTAAATACGTGTTTGTAATACGGATATTCTGATGTTCCTTTACTCAAAGGCAAGTGCCAATCGCTGGTAATTAATGTGTCTTCGTTTACACAGCCTACCAATGAATCGGCTTCCTTATTATCAGGCAGTATTTTGTATTTGTAACTGTTGTTGATTTCGAAACACAATCCCGACTTGAATTCAGGTAACACCAATCGATATTTCTCTTCCTCGGAATTTTTAATTTGATAAATACGACCTTTTTCTTCAATTCGGATGCTGTAGCTATCAGAGTAATTACTCGCAGGAATGATACTCGTTAGTACAGTATCATTCACGCTGTCATACGTGTACTCGATGGAGTACTGCCAGTTCCATGTTCCGGAGAGGACAAGGCTGTCTTTTTCAAGTTTGTCCTTGATGCAAGAAGTGAGAATAAGTAGTAAAAGGGCTAAAATGGCGATGTGTTTCATGAGAGGTGAGATCTTTTTAGAGGAACAAAAATAAGTAGAGAAAGGTTACAGTTTGGTGAGTAGTACGACTTAATAAGGTAGGAATTATTTTTTGACATTAATACAATTATACAATTATGTAATTAGGCAAACCTGCCTGCCGCAGGCACGGTGTCTAATTTGAGCAACAAACGAGAAAAATAAGTGCAAAAAAGGCCGTCCATCAGGACAGCCTTCTCATCATTTCTAAATTTCCTTAGAACGGCAAATCGTCATCATCTGATGCATCCGTTCCTCCTGAAGGCATCGGAGACGCCGCTGGGTCCAAATTCATATCTGATGGTCCACCTTGTGGCATTCCCTGACCCATTTTCTCAATGCGCCATGCATCCAAAGTGTTGAAGTATTTCACTTCTCCCTGCGGGCTTGTCCATTCTCGACCGCGTAGATTGAAAGATACCTCTACTGTTTCTCCTTCCGTCATTCCATCGAGCATAGAACATTTATCCTGAACCGCTTGGAACATAATGTCTTGTGGGTACATCGACGAAGAATCTGTGATCACGAATTCTCGCTTCGCAAACTTCTCAGTCACCTGCACTGTGTCTTTTATTACTTTGATTTGTCCTGTTAATTTGAACATAATTGCTTCTTAGTTTATGGTTGTTGTTTGTGTTGTCTATCCGTTATTGAATGCCAATAAAGTCATCCAGGCTTCTTCTAATTTATCTTCTTGCAAAAGCGCTTTCGCTTTCAGATGCAATTCTTTCTCCAATTGAGCAGCGTTGTCTTCTAAAGATACAAATAAATCACTCAATTCCAGAAGTTTGTGCTCGTTTACATCGGTTTCGTTCGGTAACTCAACAATCCCCGCTAGTTGTCCCAAATCGTTGGCGGAAAGAATTTCACTCGAGCGAATATCTTCCGGAATGGCATCGTATCCAATTCCCACTGTTGTGATAGGTTTAGTGATTTCGAACATGGAGTTTTCATCGGCACGACAATACCAATTCCCGCCCATACGTGAAACCAAGTCGATTTTCTTCTGATCAATCAAACCGTTTTCATCGAGCAAATCTTCCTTGATGTGGATGCGTTGCACCTCGCAAATAACAAGGTTTCCTGCCCCTCCTTGATCGCCTAACTCTTTTACTTCGACGACCTTACACTCGAACTGAACCGGCGCTTCTGCCACGCGTTTCGGTCGAATTGTTTCCGAAGGAATCCCCGTCAACCCCGATTTTACAAACTCATCTACATTCGGTTCAAAAGGTGAACTAGCCAAACTCATTTGCTGGACCATGTCGTAATTCACTACGTTGATAACTACCTCAGGGACAACTTTCACGTTGTTGTAGGTATCTTTCGTGGTGTTCGTACGACCGCTTCTCGCTGGTGAGAAAATCATTATTGGTGGATTCGCACTAAATACATTGAAGAAACTGAAGGGTGCCAAATTGTCGTTTCCATCCGCATCTACGGTAGAAGCAAACGCGATTGGTCGAGGCCCCACAGCACCCAATAAGTGCTTGTGAACCATAGGAACAGAAAGATCTTTCGGGTCAAAAGTTACCATATCGTTCGTGCATTAAATTGCAGAAGGCAAAGGTAAGAGGAATTCAGGGTTTCTTCAAGAGCTACAACGCAGACTTATCCACAAGTTATAGACATTATTTCACGATAAATTGCTGAACAACGTTTTGGTCTTTCAATCGTAATAGGTAAACACCGGGCGCTAATCCATCTAATGGTATAGTATCGTTTATCGATTGCGATTCCTGTTCTCGTAACAACTGTCCATATAAGGTTTCGATTCGGTAACAAACGTTAGCCGCTACATGCTGTTCTACGTGTAAAACCTCATTAGTCGGGTTAGGATAAATCAAGAGTTTCTTTTGCAATTCAGAGACAATCAATCCTAAACTTGAAGCAAACAAAACTTCCACAAGAAGCACGGCATTTGGTTCCAGCGTCACTACAAAATTACTAGTGGGTGAAATGTTCTCCATGCTCAAAATATCAGATCCATTGAGTGAAGAAACTGCCTGCGCTTGCGTCATGCCCCCTGCGATCAGAGCTTCGTACTCAAACTGTGCGTTGTTGTTTAGAGAATCTACCCTAAACAAGCGAATTTCGTTGATGGATGATGGATTATTTATATTGAATTCATACGTGCGAGGTCCATTGGCAATAGATTGATAGTATGTGAAATTTTGAGCCGCATTTGCCACAATAATGTCCATGCTACTGACCGGGGTAAAGGAAAGAGTTCCGTCTAGAATAGAGTCAAGAGGAGATAAGGAGTTACCAGCAATATCGATGAAACCAGCACTATCAAGTTGTTCAATGTTGTAATGCCAATCGAACAAAAGATGATTGATTGTCTCGCCAAGCGGATCGGGAGCATAATTGGTTACAAGAATTTGCAGCGTGTTGGTATGTGCCGAAGCGACGATCGGGATTTGCTCGTTGATGTTGTAATTCACAAAACTGCCTTGTAATCGTTCTGAAAGTTGTAGGGCTTTATGCGCTGGTTTTTCAATACCTCCATAGGTCAATAATCCGTAGTCTCCGTGAAACTCTTGAGGGTCAGAATTGAAATCCTGCCATGCCGCAACGACATTATTATCGGTTGCCGTTTTTGAAATATTGATCTGATTCTTTATGAAAAACGAGCGTTGTAAGTCCGTATCACGAAAAGAAGACGGAGTATTCCATTCACTTATAATCGTTTCGGGAATCTGAATTCCTAATGAACTGCATTTTTGGGAGGTGTAATTGAGTATGTTAAGATGAATGGAATGTGCCATGTGAAAGTTATGCCAGCTCACGAAATCTAGAGGTTTGTTCCAAACGGAGCTAGAATCAAGCAATGCAGCCAAAAGGGAAGAGTCAGCGATTTCATTTCTCAAATACCCATACGGCGGCTCCCAATTGATATGATTTCCCCAAAAATTGGTTGCTGGTCCGCCCACAGGAATTGTATTATTCACCGATTTGATAGCGTCGTACGTATTTGTGAAAAGCTCAAAATATTCAGCTTCTGTTCCGGTCCAGGAGCCTAAGTCGGGTTCATTCCAGATCTCAAAGTAAGCGTTATCAATTCCATATCCATTCACCAATTGATCCGTTAAAGCTGAAACAACAGAATTCCAGGCATTATAATCCGCCGGTGGTTTTGTGTTCAATACAAACCAGCCAGGGGTTTGAGCTGGCGAACCGTCAGAAGATGAGCTCAACCACGCAGGCATTTTCTCAAAAATGAAAATAACCTTTTCGGAGCGATTTGAAATATCTTGTAGTTGTTGTTCGGCCAAATCTAGATATGCTAGGGCATCATTCAAATTTGTAGTATTATTCAGTGCCGACTCAATGATGTGTAAACGGATGGCGTTGTACTCACTACCATTGTTCTCAAATAGATCAATTGCCTCCTGAGTTTTTGGTACGTAAAAAATTCCATGTTTGAAAGAATTGCCAACAGCTCCGCCCTGGTCGAGAGGGTCAATGGCAATTGAGACTTGTCCTAATACGCTGCTTGAGTTGAAAACTAAGCTAATGGCAAATAAAAATCGTACGAGCGTTTTCAATTGAATTGTTGTTTGTCCTAAAGTATTAATTTACTGAGAACTAAAAAAAATATAACCGATTCAACTTTCTTTCAAAAAAATTAAAGGTTTGCTATGTGTATTTTTTAAATAAATCTATATCTTTGCACCTCGCTTTTGCGGAGAAAAGAAAGCTTTCAGCGGAAAGCACGACGGTCAACAAGCCGAATAATTCCATTGGAATTACTGAAATAATGCGGGTGTGGTGAAATTGGTAGACACGCTAGACTTAGGATCTAGTGCCGCGAGGCGTGGGGGTTCGACTCCCTCCACCCGCACATAAAACAATGGTGTAAGATCGTCTTATGCCATTTTTTGTTTAAACACGATCAAAGACAAGAGTAATGAATGTAACTCGTCAGGATGTAGATGCGTTGAACGCAAAACTTACGGTGGAAATCACACCAGCTGATTACGAAAAAAAGGTGAACGATACCTTGAACAACTATCGTAAAACAGCAAAAGTACCTGGATTCCGTCCGGGACACGTACCAATGGGCTTGGTGAAAAAGCAGTACGGAAAAGCAGTTCTCTCCGAAGAGCTGAACAAAGTCGTTAACCAGTCGCTACAAGAGTACATTACGGAAAACAATTTGGACCTTTTAGGAAACCCAATTCCAGTTGAAGGTGAGAACAGCTTCAAAGGAAGTTTCGATGATCCTGGTGATTTTGAATTTTACTACGACATCGCTTTGGCACCTGAAATCAATGTTCCTTTGTCAGGAAAGAACAAGTTCGATTACTTGAAAGTGAAAGTTGATGACGCTTTGATCGACAAGCAAATTGAAGATTTACGTCGCCGCTACGGAAAACTAGTTTCTGGTGAAGAAGTGGGGGAGAAAGACATGGTTTTGGCACAGTTCGTTGAATTGAATGATGACGAGTCTATTAAAGAAGGTGGAATTATGCACACTTCTACTGTTTCATTGGAGTTCGTTTCGAACGATAAAGTGAAAAAGTCTTTGATCGGTAAAAAAGTAGGAGACAAAATGGTGGTGAATCCAACAGATGTTTCCCGTGGAGGTGCTGACACAGCTGCTATGTTGGGCGTGAAAGAGGATGAGTTAGAAGGATTGTCGGATAAGTTCCAAATGACCATCAACGAAATCAAAGTAATGGAGTTGGCGGAATTGAACGAAGAGCTATTCGATAAGTTATTCGGTCCAGGAAAAGTAACGAGTGAGCAAGAACTACGCGATCAGGTGAAAAATGATTTGACGCACATGTTCTCTAACGACTCAGATCGCATGCTTACGCGTTCTGTATACGACTCGCTTTTGGAGAAAACAGAAGTGGATTTACCGGACGAATTCTTGAAGCGTTGGATTCAAATGTCGAACGAGACAGAGATCACCATGGAGCAAATCGAAGCAGATTACGAAAACTACGCGAAAGGTTTGAAATGGCAGTTGATTCAAAGCGCAATCTTCAAAGCGAACGATATCAAGTTGGAAAACGATGAGGTGATCGAATACACGAAAGGGTTGTTAGCAAACAACTACGCGCAGTACGGAATGCCAGCTCCTGCAGATGAAGAGTTGACGCAATCGGCGATGCAAGTTCTACAAAACCGCGAGGAAGCGAACAAAGTGTACGATATGCTTGCTGAACAAAAATTGACCAAGTACTTCAAAGAGACTGTGAAGTTGAACGAGAAGGAAGTTGACTACGACAAATTCGCAGAATTAGCGTCGAACTAAGTCAAGTAAGAGATAATGAAAAGTCCCAGCAGTAACGTTGGGACTTTTTTTGTTCTTAAATATTGTGATTCAGTGAATTAATTCCTTTTTTTGTGCAAACAAATTCTACTACTGTAATCAAGTTTTCTTGTTCGAGTGGTGATTTTTACAGACGGAAAAATGTCACCTCGGTAATTGGACTTGATAACACTAACTAAATCACTCAAGATGTCTAAACAACTTCTTTTACTCTCTTTCCTTATTGGGGCAACGGTGTCCTATGCACAAAATGTTGGAATCGGTACAAATACGCCGGACCAAAGCGCGAAACTTCAAATTGTCGATGCAAACCGCGGACTCTTAATTCCTAATGTATCTATCGGGGATGTAAGTTTGGCAGCGCCCGTTGTGGCTCCAGCAACAGGATTGTTGGTTTGGAACACGAATGCAGCGGTAACAGGTGGTAGCGGTACAGGGTATTACTATTGGGATGGTATCGAATGGATAAAGCTGGTGGTAGAATCTGACCTCGCAGGACTTGTTGATGCCGATGGTGATACAAGAGTGCAAGTCGAAGAAAGTCCCGATGAAGATATCATTCGATTCGATTTACAAGGCGTGGAACGCTTTGTGATGGATAGAGCAGTTCTGCATACACCCAATTCAGGTCGTTCGGTTTTTATTGGTGAAGAAGCAGGAGATGCCGATGACCTTTCTAATAATAACAATACAGCCATTGGATATCAGTCCTTTACTTCTAGCGTAAACTCGGTGAACAATGTTTCCATCGGTTACCAGTCTCAAACGGCTGCCATTGGAGGAACAGGAAATGTTTCAGCAGGTTCTTTCTCAATGACAACCTTAACAACAGGTGACTACAACGTAGCTGTTGGTATGGCCGCCATGCGATTGACGACTACCGGTTCTTACAATACAGCTCTCGGGTCGGCTTCTCTATACGATAATACATCCGGGCAACGTAACATCTCAATCGGAACGGCATCCCTTGGGGATAATACCACAGGTAGTTACAACACAGCGATTGGAATGCACGCGCTGAGAGAAAATCAAATCGCATCAGAAAATGTTGGGGTTGGTTATCAAGCCGGATACAACAACATACTCGGAGAAAGACTTACGGCCATTGGAACACAATCTTTGTTCAATAGCACAGGAAATAACAACACGGCTGTTGGGCACCGAGCAGCCTACACAAATTCTACTGGATATGGAAACTCCGCTTTCGGGAATGCAGCAATGTATTCAACCACTTCGGGGTATGAAAATGTGGCTATCGGTGACAGCGCAATGTACAGTAATACAACTGGTTTTAGAAACATTGCTATTGGCCGCGGAGCTCTAGCTACCAACACAACCTCAGATTTTCTTGTGGCCATTGGATACAACGCTTTGAATCAAGCGACAGGCGGAGCGTATTACAACGTGGCAGTTGGTGGGCGCTCCATGGAGTCACTAACTACTGGGGATTACAACACAGCAATGGGTTACCAAACCATGCAAGCTGCCACTACAGGACAGTACAATGTTGCCATGGGGTACTACACTCTGTCTAACGTAACGACTGGTGGATACAATACCGCTATGGGCGTTCGCGCGCTTTTTGATAACACGACAGGAAGCTACAATACTGGCTTGGGATATAACTCGGGATACGACAATATGGCGGGAACGTATAATACATCTGTCGGTTATAGAAGTTTGGAAGACAATGTGGATGGGTTGTATAATACGGCAATTGGAGCGATGGCTTTGGTGAATAGCGACCAATCCAATAATAATACTGCCGTTGGTTACTACACCTTGTACGATTTGAGCACAGGAACGGATAATGCTGTACTAGGATATCGCGCAGCGGAGAATCTTACTACAGGTTATGATAACGTTGTGGTTGGTGCCTCTGCTTTCACTATTGCTACTACCGCGTATCAAAACGTTGCTATTGGTTACAACACAAATCCAGTGCTAACAGCCGGACATAACAATGTTTCTGTGGGAACATCTGCTAATGAAGATTTAACAACAGGAGATCATAACATTGCTGTTGGACGGAGAGCAGGAGATAACAACATTTCCGGAAATAGAAACACCACTGTCGGGTATTGGTCGGATTTCAATGCTGATGGATTCAACAACTCTTCCGCTTTTGGGTATAATTCCCGAATTACGGCATCTAACCAAGTTCGTGTCGGAATTACAACCACAACCAGTATCGGCGGATATGTTGGATGGACCAACCTGTCTGACGGAAGATTCAAGAAGAATGTTCAGGAAAATGTTGTTGGACTAGATTTTATTATGGGTTTGCGTCCAGTAACGTATCATGTTGATTACAGTTCTCTAGACAAGTTTTTAGGAGTATCGGAACGTATGCAAAAAGACGATCCTGAGGGATATTCATCGTTGATTAATGAAAAATCTCAAGTAATTCAAAGCGGATTCATCGCGCAAGAGGTAGAGGCTTTGGTGAATCAAAACGGTTATGGATTTAACGGTGTAGATGCTCCAGAGAATGCTCTAGATCACTACGGATTGCGTTACTCTGAGTTTGTGGTGCCATTAGTTAAAGCAACGCAGGAACAACAAGAAATAATTGAAAATCAGCAAGAGGCAATTGATTTGTTGCAGAAGCAACTGGATGAATTATCACGTCAAATGGAGCGTTTGAGCGAAGGGGAGAAGTAATCCTCAGCTTTAATTTGTCGTACGAATAATTATTGAGGAAACTTAATGTACATGGGCTATTAGCATGCTGAATGAAGGTCGTGAATCACGAACAGATTTCACTTTATGTTTTATTTTCGATAGTTTTGAATCAAATCAAATTAACCAAACACCATGAAAAACTTACTATTACTGTCAATGCTTTTGATCACCTCTCTGTCATTTTCTCAAGAGAGTTTGGTGTTGCATCTAGTTGATGGGGGAGAAGTAACTGTAGAAGGTTATCTTATAAGTAATCAAACGACTTATACGTTTCAAACAAGCAGTGGAAAAGATGAAAAAATCAAGAAGAGAGATGTAAAGGCTATTTCGAGAGATGGAATGATAGGGATCGCAAGTCTTCCAATTACAGGTATGGGAACCTTGACCAAGGTACGTATCGTATTGTATTCCGATGATTATGTTTTGGGGGCTTTGGATAGTGAAGATTATACTTGGTTCTATGTTTGGGATCGTGAGTGGAATATAATTGAAAAGAAATTAGATGTGCACCAAGTTTCTTTCCCAAAAGGAAAGGCTAAGAGACAAGCAGAGGAGAACGTGGAGAACATTAATAAAGTGGCAGAATATTTCTCTGGATGTGATGAAGCCTTTGAGAAAATGAAAGAAAACGTTGGGGAGTACAACGACTTTCAAAACGACTTAATGGTTATAAATTGTGGAGCAGAACGAGACTTGCAACTTGAAGATTTTGATAGTTTATATGAATAAATACGGTTCGACAAAGCTCTAGTTTCTTCAAGCTGGAGCTTTTCTTTTTTATTTCTGTGCCGTGACCATATAGACATGAAACAAACGGTTAAAAAGCTGCTTCCTTCTTGGGTTTTGGATCGCTGGATGAAACTTCAGTATCAACGAAAGAGTTCCGTCTATCAAAATCGTGACATTAACCAAGTTTTCACGGAGATTTACGAAAAGAATCGTTGGAAGGATAACGAAACGGTTTCGGGTCAGGGTTCAACTTTGACTCAAATGCAACCAATCATTCCGGCAATCGAAGAAGCGTTTGCTACACTGGAAGTTAAAACTATTTTAGACATTCCTTGTGGCGATTTCAACTGGATGCAACACGTGAACCTCGAGGGAATTGATTACCGCGGTGCGGACATCGTTGTGGATTTAATAAATCAAAATCAAGCAAAATTTGGAGCCGAGAACATTCATTTTTCTCATCTTGATATAACAAAAGATCAATTACCAAAATCCGACTTGATACTCAACAAAGATTGCTTTATTCACTTTTCGTACGCGCATATTTATCAAGCCTTACAACGAATCAAAGAAAGTGAATCTCGTTATTTGATGGGGACTACGTACACCAATCAAACATTGAATTTTGATATCACCACAGGCGATTGGCGACCGTTAAATTTTCAAATTGGGCCTTTCTATTTCCCCAAACCAATACTATCCATCACTGAATATTGTGAGCAGCACCTGACAAAAGCACAAAAAGGAAAATCCTTGGTAATTTGGGAAATACAAAAAATTAAATTATCGGAAAACGGTTATGAATGAAGGCGGTTTTTCAGCGCCGGATAGTCAATCTTTGAATTGTGTCTTGGGTCCCTTGGGATGTCCAAAATTTTGATTTCATCGTACGGGAATTCCAGTTGCTGCTCTCGAACGGTTTCAGGTGAAATAGAACCCTCGATAGTCAGAATCAATTTCGAGTTCACCTTGAGCAAGGTCCCCATGATCACCCCCGGAATTTGTTGCAAGCGATTTTCAATGATAAATGGAGAAAGAATGGCTTCTTCGTGTTCAATGAGCTGCTGACATCGCCCCGTAAGGTGAAGCTGTTCATTTGACAGAAATCCGGAATCACCTGTTCGGTGCCAAATCGTATCCCCACAAACTATCTTGTTCTTCTTGAATGCTTCGTCGTTGTTGAAATAACGCTTCAATACATGTGGTCCCGCAACGATAATTTCTCCAATGGCTCCATCTTCCTTGGTAAGAGCATCGAGATCTTCACTCGTCGCGGTAGGAATGGCGCCTTCGCTAATGGAAATTATACGTAATTCGGTTTTATGATATACATGTCCAACGGGCAAACCGTCAGACAATTCGGCTTCTTTACTAACGAGTTCTTTGGCTTCAATAGAACTTATAGGTTCTGATTCTGTTGATCCGTAAACAATGTTTACTTGTGCATTCGAAAATGCGTTCAAGAGAGTTTTCGCCTGATTAGGGAACACAGGAGCGCCGCCGGTGAACACTTTTTCGATTCCATCAAACACAGTGGAGTTGGAGGTTTTTTTTGCAAGTTGCTCCACGACGAAAGGTGAAGCGGTAATTCTGTTGACTTTGTGCTGTTGAATTTGATGAACCAATTTTTCGGACTCCATCGTTTCCGGTTTCGACATTTTGAAGTCGGCGATAACAGAAGTGCAGCCAACTCCGAGGTTTACAAACAGTACAATCGGCAAGACAGGCATGTCGACATCCTCGGGTTTTGGATCAATTTCGTCAATTAATGCGTCGAACTGCTCTTTCAAAAATCCATGTGTTCGATCGGCTGCTTTGGGTCTTCCAGTACTACCAGTAGTAAAGGTGATCAGCGCAGAGTCATCGTCGGAAACTATCGTAATGGGTTCCTTTCCCGAATTTTTTTTCTTCATGGATAGTTTGATCGGGATACGACGTAGCTCTTTTGAAAACCATGCGAATATTCGTGCTTTGGGGATGCCGATGAACCCTTTACAATCCGCGATTTCACAACACAGTTCCAATCGTTTTTTATTAACCCAAGCATCCAAGAAAACGGCCGTAGCTCCGCAATAGAACAAAGCCAAGACGATTCGGTAAAGATCCACACTCATCGGAACAAAAACCAGCACTCGGTCTCCCTTTTGTATACCTTTGCTTTTGAAATATGCAGCTGTTTCCAACACATCTCTTTGAAGTTCTTCATACGTGATGCTTTGCTTAGGGTCAATGATGGCCAGGCGCTCTGGATACGTTTTGGCGGCATCAAGAAAAAGTTGAGAAATATTCATAGGCTCATTCCGTATAGCGAGTAGGATTTGTAATGGTCTCCCTCATAATTATTGGAGATGCTCACTGAGTTGTTGTCGTGGATCATTAGTGCGTGAATCACTCTTTGAAAATTGCGTTTGGCAGCAATTTGATAGGTTTTCCCAGCCAAATACGAACCAATCCCACGGAAGGGCGTGTCTTTTTTTCTTGCAAGCGACTTGATAATTAACGTCTTTCCGGAAGCGTCTAAATAATCAGGAATGGAGAAGGAGATCGCTTGAATTTCACCATTTTGATCTTCCACCACCCAAATGAGTTCAGGATCGAAGTATTTTTTCAACGATGCATACTTCTTTACGAAGTCATCTTCTGCTATCGGTGTGAACAAGAAATTTTCCTGAAACGCCTCGTTATTGAATTTCGCAAGTTTTCGGAGGTCGTTTTCAAGGTCGTTAAGGTCCAGTGATCGAAAAACTGCACCATTTTCATTGTAGCGATCTTCCCATTGTGTGATACGCTCATCATTGAAGACCAATTGCGTATCGAGGTTGGAAATGTAGTTTGAAATCGTCTCGAATCCACAATTTTGCCATAGCTTTCCGTAATAATCGTGGTGATACGGTTCCATGAAAAAGTTCGCATGCTCGTTGTGGTCGCTAAATCGGTAGTTGTTCCAAGTCGATCCTTCCATGGGGCCTATCACATATTCAAAGCCCAATGATTTACCAACTTTCACCACTTCGTTCAATAGAAATTGAGCCGCTTCTTGATCGTTTATACTTTCAAAACTCCCAATGGTACAGGCTTTTTTCTGCTGGAAACTTAATCCAGGTTTTACATAAAGCGCACAACGTGCAATCGGAAGATCATCCTCCAACAACACGAAACAATTGTTCAAATGCTCTGATGGAACCGGATCATGCCCCAAAATGAAACGTTGACTTTCCTTGGAGTAAAGGCGTTTTGGGACATCTTCAAAATGATGAAAGTCACCTTGATTAGGAAGAGTAGATATAAGTTGAAAATTACGCATAGTTTAAGAAGTATTCAGCAATCATCAAAACAACCGTAGCTGCGAATGGGATGGTAAAGTTATCGTATCCACCGTGAGAAATTCCTTCCGCAAAAGTGGTGCAAATCGAGAGGGCGAAACCGATAACCACGGCATGAATGAAGGAGTATTGCTCCAAGCCAATTAAAAATGCAAACGAAAGTACAAACGCCGCAACTGCAAATCCGAGTGATCCGCTAAGTGTCTTTTTTTGTCGGAAGACAATGTAGGGTTTGTACGGATACTTTTGTCCAACATACGCTGCTACCGGATCACATAGTGCCAAGGTTAAAATAGGAATGTAGTACAGCGCGAAATTATCGAAGTAGTTGTAGTTCAGGAAACAACCGTATACAATAATAGGGTAGAGGATGCTCCCAGTGGTTTTTCGCTTCACGGCGTTGATCGATGGCAATAACTTCAGTGGCCAACTGGCGATCAAAATCAATAAGAAACTTGCGCATAACGCTAGTACGGACCAATGATTTTCTAGCATCGGCGGAAAGAGGAGCGTTAAAATACCTGTCGATATGTGGACAATCTTGCGTGTAACCTCCGCATGATAATTGAAGCGATGATACAACAACTCAGCCACTGCAAACAGGACCAAAAACGCTGTCCCTAAAACCCCTATGTTAATCCAATTTGTCACGAGTCTTTTTTATCAATTTGAAGTCCCATGTAGAAGAATCCATTGTCCTTCTGAATCAATGACTTTGTCAGTTCCGATTCACTTTCAACACCTGAAATCATCTTATGGATTTTTCTAGGGACCATTAAGTTCCAATAGGCAATTCGAGCGTTGGAGGAACTGTTATCCACGATGTTTTGAGCGACTTGTTCAAATAAATCCATCGGCATATATTCGAAAATGTTGGAAAGATTGAATTTCGAAAAATTCTGATATTCTTCAAAGGCTTGTTCAGCCAATCCATTAAAAACCAAGAGACTGTCCAAATTGGATTTGATTTTTTCGAAGTTTTCTTTTCGTGCGTAATGTGGCAGAAAGTCGCCGAATTCTCCTTTCATAATGAAATGAAGAAAGTAGTTGTTCTGTGCGTTGATATGACTCAGGTGTGCTGCAGCTTGTCCTAAAATAAATTCCGAGACTACGACATCTACTTCTTTCAGAAAGGCAGGATCGCGCCCGAAGCGTCCCATTACAAACTTGCTGAAAAACAGTTTGAACAAAAGTCTCCATCGGCGGTTGTTCCATTTTTTGTGGAAGAAGGCAGCTTGTTCTTCGGCCGTTTTTCCTTCAAAGAGTCGGTTCACGCGCTTTTTTGTGTGAACGAGAGGTAAAATCCTTCTCCGGAACAGGCGGAAGTACCGCTCAAACTTGCCTTGAAAAATTATTCCGTCGGTAATTTCTTGCTCTCTCGATGACCAAAATACTTGTAACTCGTCTGAGAGGGCGGTCTTTACTTTTTCAAACAATTGTATTCTACGTGTGGAGGCTGCAAAGCCGAGAAACTCAAGAAACTCTTCGTATTCCAGCGTCGCAAAGGCTGCTTTTTTCAGTTCAATGAGATGCAACTGTATGGCATTGATGTCTACTGCAACCACTATTTCCGGACCTTTTGAAAGTAGCGAAAAGCTATTGTCTCCCGCCGATCCAATGGAGAGTACGCGATCGCCGGAAGTGATGTTCAATCCTTCCAAAAGCACGTCGGCATCTTCCCAGCAATTGGCGTAACGAATGTAGTCGTGTTGCACGTTGTTTAACTGTTCTTTCATAGCTTCGTTGTTATTTCTCAACCACTTTAATTTCTCCTGTGCTTCCGTCCATAATTACTTCATTTCCGGATTTCAGCGTACGTAATAGTCCGGTTACGCTGACAATGCATGGAATTCCCATCTCTCTAGAAACGATGGCAGAATGGCTAAGCAAACTACCGCGTTCTACAATGATGGCAGAGGCCGTGGGAAAGAGGGTTACCCAACCGGGATCGGTACTAGAAGTGACCAAAATGTCTCCGTTCAAGGAATCTATTTCGTTCGGATCTTTTACTACACGAACTTTTGCCTGAACACGACCCGGACAACAGCCAATTCCTGATAAATCGCCTTCGATAGGTTCCATTTTCTCGGTTGAATAAATGTACTCGTCAGAAAAATTATTTCCATAAGTGAAGAATCGTTCCTCAGGATCACGTTGTTCTTGGTATTCGGCAAACTCCGCTTTTCGCGCAGAAATAGTTGCTTTGATATCGTCCGGTAGAGGAGACTTTTGTAGTTGAAGAATTTCATCCAGTTCCAAGTAGAATACATCTCTTGGATGATCAATACTGCCATCGCTTGCCAAACGTTCGCCAAGGTGTGAAAACATGGTTCGGACCATTCCAAATCCGCGGGTACGTTCGTAGCGCAAATTTTCGCGGTTGCTCACCAAATCCCGTGCTTTTTTCAATGCATATCGGAACCACCAACGCTTGATTGGCTTTCCTTTTAGTTTGGCATTCATGCGTTCTTCAGCATCTTGGCGCAACGTATCTTCAATGTTTTCGGTCCCATGTCGTTCCGTAATTCCTTGCTCTACATACGATTTGATTACCTTAATGAACAAGGTAGGATCTTGACCGTGGGAAATAGTTTCCAACTTCAATTCCCCCACACAGCGATTGCCAAATAAATGAATGTAGGTATCAATTTCTTCCTTGATTTTGGGGAACTGTCCATCCGACAGAGCAGACCAAATATCCTTCGGATTGTTCTCTGTGAACAATGCCTTACATTCTTTATCAGCAGAAATATTACGCGAAATGGACATACTGCGGTGAATCGGCTCCACCGAAATAATGTCCTGACTTCCACAAAGTAGATCGTTATGAATATTCGGTTCTTCAGGACACCATTTGCTGGTTTGTTTTTGTAAAATTCCAAACCAAATCATCGCGAAGAAATCATTGATCAACGGTGCTTTCCACTTGAGCAGTAAAGTTTGTTCAAATCGGGCGTAATGTGATGCGATTTCCTGCGGAGTCATTTGGCTGTAATCCATAGCTTGGTACTCCGACATAATGGTTTCCAATTGTGCGAGGAAACGATCGCGTTCTTTGGGTAACCGTCGCTGCAGTCGAATCATTTTGAAAAGCATTCCAACGATACGCATTCGTGCCAACCCCTTACTCATTTGATAATCTTCCTTCAGTTCAAAACGCTCTTTTACGCCCATCATGTTTTCCATGAACTCAGCATTGATGGAGTAGCCCGGAAGCATTGCGAGCATTTTGTACCAACTGAGCAAATTGTAGTAGACACGCCCACGAACCAGTCCAAGCGTGTTGGCAAAAACGTCCTTGTGCCGATCTATTTCGTGCTCCTTGACACCAAGCAGACCTACAAATTGGCGGTACACCATTTCGTACATCT
>JANSYQ010000023.1 GCA_024742305.1 bacterium
CGGTTTTGGTGTCAATTCCAAAGCCGATCACAATAGCGGAAACGATGACAATTGCGGCGAGAGCAGAAGGAACGTACTTGGTGAGTTTTGGCAATCCCCAAATGATCAGCATGGAGAGTAGAACAAGCCCCACCATGAGCCATATCGACTCAGCATCTAACCAACGCTTCGTTTCTCCGGTAACATCAATGTTGAAAAAGCTACCTTCTTTGTAAGCGTATTTGACCTGCTTTTTCTCAATATCGTAAACATGATCGCCGTCAATCCAAAGTTTGGCTTCGCCCGTTTCGTAATTGAACAAGGTGTCATTAATCAAATTGTAGGTCAATGCCCCAGTTTCAGAGGAAATTACGTACGATTCCTTATTTACACTAAGTACCTGC
Organism: bacterium; assembly: GCA_024742305.1. Lineage (GTDB taxonomy): Bacteria > Bacteroidota > Bacteroidia > Flavobacteriales_D > Crocinitomicaceae > UBA4466. Next base: position 384 of record JANSYQ010000023.1, read on the forward strand.
TCAGTCGGATTAATTTCTTTCAGATTGTTGCCGTAGGGGTCTTTCACATCCTCTTTAAACGAGCTCAATTGCGCCATAAAGATGACAATTGCCAGTCCGTTGACGAAGCCAAACATCACAGGTTGAGGCACCAAACGAATGAATTTCCCCAGGCGCAAAAGTCCAACGATGATTTGAATAAGCCCTGCGAGAATAACGGTCGCAAAGATGTACTGCGTAATTTCTTCGACCGTAATTTCCGGGTTCGCCTGACGAATCAAGGCAATCATTCCTACATAAATAACTGCTACAGCTCCGGTTGCACCGGAAATCATCCCTGGACGACCGCCTAAAATGGATGTTACCAACCCAATGGAAAATGCCGCGTAAAGTCCTGTTAAAGGCGATAACCCTGCAATTAAGGCAAAGGCAATAGCCTCCGGAACCAATGCCAAAGCAACGGTAAGTCCGGACAGCACTTCATTTTTGTAGTTAACTTTCTGCTTGAGATCGAATAAGTTGAATACTTTTTTCATGCGGTGCTTCCTTCGGATTTAAGGGGGCAAAGATAACACTTCCATCTCGAAACTTCGGTATCTCGACAAGCTTGCTTTCGCGAAGCAATGCTCGATGTCCGTTCGTTAATTTGCAGAAAGGGAAAATCGCTCTCACATTACCACTCAATCTGCCTTATGGTAGGGCGGAAAATCCGTCGGCATTTTCGAACAACGATCGTGCAGCACGATACTTCCCGTTACGCCTACGTTCAATGAGTTATTGCCCGGCAATTTGACTACCATGTGGCATTTTTCCAAGACAAATTCAGGAAGTCCGGTATCTTCTGCACCGAGCAAGTAAATCGCTCTTTTGGGATGTTCAAATTCATACAGCATTTCGGCTCTATCGTCTAATTCTACGCCTACCAAACGACAATCATAAGGAATGTTCTTAAGCAATTCATCGAAATCATCGTAGTTAAACAAAGGAATACGCGACCACGTTTTCATCACATCTGACGATTGCTTTTTGTACTTCCCGTCTACGGTGAAAATGTACGATGCCCCAAGAATGTACGCCGAGCGCCAAAGCGTTCCGATGTTGTGATGCGTCTTGCCACGAAATACGCCGATGGCGCAATATCCTTTTGAATTGTAGGTAATCATGGTGCAAAGATAGAGATAAGATTATGCGAGGGGTCAAAAGTCAGAAGTGAAAAGTTGTCTCCTATTCTTTCTTTTCACTCTTTCCTATTCACTAATTCTATCGTATTTTAGCGTTTAAAGTCTTTCCTGCCTGCCGCAGGCATGGCATCATTACTCTTTAAATCTTTTATCTAGAATGGAATTCATCTCAAAAGAACTCGACGATTATATCTCAAATCACACGCAAAAAGAGCCCGATTATCTATACGAATTGAATCGTGAAACGCACTTGAATGTAATGCAACCGCGTATGTTGAGCGGACATTTTCAAGGGCGAGTTTTAAGCATGATTTCCAAAATGATTCAGCCAAAGGATGTTCTAGAGATTGGAACTTACACGGGCTATTCGGCACTTTGCATGGCAGAAGGATTGGCAGAAGGTGGACATATTGTAACCATTGATAACAACGAAGAGTTGGCCGAGTTGGTGCAGCGCTACATCAAGAAGTCTCCGTTTGAGGACAAGATTAAATGCGTGATTGGCAATGCCATGGAAGTTGTTCCTGGTTTAAAGCGTGAGTTTGACTTGGTGTTTATTGATGCAGATAAGCATAATTATATCAATTACTATAACATGACTTTTGACAAAGTGCGTTCCGGCGGATATTTTCTCTTCGATAACGTGTTATGGTCAGGAAAAGTGATTGAGTCAGTGAAGGAGAATGATACATCGACCCAAACATTGATGGAATTGAACAAAATGATTCACGAGGACGATAGAGTGGAAGAAGTATTGCTTCCTATCCGAGATGGATTGTTGTTAGCAAGGAAGAAGTAGGCTAACCTACTAGTAATTCGTTTCAATTATCCGTAATATTTTATTTCCCAATTCACTTTTGGATATTCGGTAATTAACCCATTTGTCTTTCGTGCTATTAGGCCCCGCGTTGAAGCGATAAAATGATTTGTAAGTTTTGCCTTCTTTTTTGTCATATGCTAAGGATGCAAATTCGATAGAAGGAATAAACCATAAGGTGTCCACTTCCATGGATGCTTCATCGAAGTACATAAACAGTAGGAAGAAATTTTTATTCGCCGAAAATGTTCCTTTTCCCACATTTTGTACAAAACGCCCTGATTTCTGAAGAACAAACCGGCTTTTAACCTGAATGAAAATGGGCTTAAATTCAGATTTCGGATTAATTATCAGGTCGATTCCGTCATCATCTGAATTTGGTGTATAACACGTCAATCTCCCATTAGATCCTAACATGATAATTTCACTCTCTCTATTCTCCGTAACGTCGCCTTTTTGCTTCGAGGAAATACCCAACACCACTCTTTCGGAATTTATTTTTGTGTTCTTCATTCAGTGTCAGTAGTTAAATCAATAGTATCACTTAATTGTTTTTCGGCTATTTCCAAATTCCTTTTTCGCTCTTTGATACTTAAATCAAGGAAGAAACCAAGTCCGATGGAGAGCAGCACATACACAAAGAAGTAGTACATTCCAAAGAGAATTTTAGCATCCATTGTCACTCCTGGACTCATATTGGAAAAACTCAAGAAGGCGAGAAATAATGCCACAACGAACACATCTGCCATGGACCATTTGGCCAAGAATGAAAGTACTTTTCGGAACATTTTGGCGCCAGTGGTGCGAGAAATCAGGATGATCAACGTTGATATCAGTTTCAACAAAGGAATAATTACGCTGAAAAGTCCAATGGAAATGGCTACAGGTTTGTTGTCTGTCTTCCAAAGCATAGTAATCACCTCCATGATGCCTTTGTTCTGATAATAGAAATACGTTTTTCCGGGAAAAACTTTATCAACGCCGATGTGTGTGTGTCTGTGATCTACTAAGTACTGTTTTCCATTAACGAGCAATTCTTCATATCCTTCAATCAGTTCATGTCCTGCATCAACAATGTCTTCCGTTTTCGGAATAACTTTTACCAATTCAATGGTAGTATTCACGACTCCGACCCATTCCGCGGCTTCTCCAACAATACTTACAGCTTCGTCATAATACGGAATGTCATCCGCTTCCACATACATCTGAATGGTTAGATCTTCTTTGTATGCTGACATTTCCAGTATGGGATTCATAACTCCAACACCAATTAATGACATACAAACAAAGCTCAATCCCATGGTTAGTCCGTACATTTTACGCCGCTTGAAATAGATCGCCATGATAATAATGAGATAGGCGATGGAAATGTAAATCACATAAATTCCTTGCATCTGCGCCTTCGCCATGTCATCGTCTGCTTTTGTCATGGCCGTTTCAAACGCCACTTTTTTCTCCTCCCATGCCTTTTCGGTGAACAACCAATCACGGGCGGAAAGTATGCGATCATTGAAGTTTAGAATCTCTGCAATTTCCGATTTATCTTCTCTAAACTCTGTCGAATATTCGTAACTCTTCCAAACAAAATAAAAGGTGGTAATCAAAAATACTGCGGACAAGATAAGTCCCGGAAGGCTGTAAAGTTTCTTCATGTGACTGAGGGCGTTTGTTCTAGTTAAAAGTAAGAGAAATTTAGATCAAACCGAACCCCATGAGAACTCCCATTACGATGAGCAGCACACCCACAGTTCGTTGAATTCCTTTGATAGTGGTCTTTTTTACGAGCTGTTTTCCCAAGAAAGTTCCCAAAAAGGCGAAAACAATACCTACGATTAAAAGTGTTTGTCCATCTAAAATTGCCTCTCGGAATCGAATTTCGCTAGAACTTGTAACGATAGCTGCCGGAACGAAATAGGCGATCAATCGAGCAAGATCAACCGCTAAAGAAACGGAGTTGGATGTTCCAATGAACTGTTCTTTTGTCAATCCTACCTTCGTTAGAAACGTAGCGCGGAATGCACCTTGATGTCCGGAAACGCCTCCAAAGAATCCGCTAAGAACCCCGCCAATGGGCAAATGTTTGGGCTGAACTTGGATATTACTCAATCGAGGTGAAAGATCAAAAATCGCAAAGAAAATCATGAGAATACCAATGACCACTTTCACCGTAGTGATTTCAAAAGTGCTTCCATTCAACTCGTAGGTAAGCAAAATAGGTAAGCCGTCAATTTGCTTGAGCAATAATCCACCAATCGCACCAAAAATCATCGCTGGAATACCAAACCGAAGTAAAGTAGGGAAGTGAATATGCTTTGAAACGAGGGCAAATTTGAAGATGTTATTCGCCAAGTGAACAATAGCGGTGGCTCCAACGGCGATACTAACATCAAAAAAGAGACTGAACACTGGAAGCATGATGGTCCCTAAGCCAAACCCGGAGAAAAAGGTCAGACCTGAGGCAAATACAACAGCAATAGCGACAATCACCAAATCCATGTAACGAAATTAGCGAACGTTCGCGAGTTGAATATGAAGTTTGTATTAATTGTTCGGAAGATGCAGCAAGAATTGATCAGTCAGAAGTCAGAGGAGAGAAGAATTTCCTCATCACTTCTCTCTATTCACATCTGACTTCTGACCAAAAGCAGTATTTTCGTCACGTATGAAAAAAGTGATCGATTTCAGAAGTGATACGGTGACCAAACCCACGCCCGAAATGAAGGAGGCGATGTTTGCCGCACCTGTGGGAGATGATGTTTTTGGTGAGGATCCAACCATCAATGAATTGGAGCGGTTTGCAGCGGAGATGTTCGGAATGGAAGCAGCGATTTACTGTGTTTCGGGAACGCAAACGAACCAAATTGCTATCAATATTCACGTTCAGCCAGGCGGTGAGGTAATCACCAATGTCGACAGCCATATTTACAAATACGAAGGTGGAGGTATTGCCCGAAATTCGGGAGCTTCCGTACGATTGATTCACGGGAATCGAGGGCGATTGACCGCTGAAGATGTGAAACAATGGATCAATCCTGACAATGTACACCTTCCGATAACACAATTGGTGAGTTTAGAGGATACGTCCAACCGAGGCGGGGGCGCTATTTACGATTTCGACGAGATCAAACGCATTCGAAAAGTCTGTTTGGATAATAATTTGCCATTGCACCTTGACGGCGCACGATTGATGAATGCCATGATTGAAAATGGTATCGAATTAAAGACGTATGCCGCACAATTTGACTCTATTTCTCTTTGTCTTTCCAAAGGACTTGGAGCACCTGTTGGTTCCTTGCTTATTGGGTCGAAGGAGTTCATTCACAAGGCACGTAGAGTACGAAAAGTATTTGGCGGTGGAATGCGACAAGCCGGGATCATTGCAGCTGGAGGACTTTACGCACTAAAACACCACGTTGATCGTTTAAAAATTGATCACCAGCATGCGCGTATGCTTGGCGAAACTTTGGCTTCTCAAAGCTGGATCAAAGAGGTTGTGCCGGTGGATACGAATATTGTTGTGGGGGTTCTTTCCAATGCAGATGATTTGAACAAAGTGCTATCGAAATTAGAAGAAGAAGGAATTCTTGCCATGGACTTCGGACCGGGAATGATTCGTATGGTCACGCATTTGGATAACTCTTCTGAGGATATCGAAAGAACCATCGATGTGCTGAAAAAAATAAAAGGATGAAACGATTCACTTTTTTGATTGTACTTGTTCTACTCTTTGCTTCCTGCGAGCAAAAGAAAGAAAAAGTCATTGATCTTTCAGAACTAAGACCGCAGTCGGAACGTGATTATAATCAAACGGATACAACAGTTGTAGAGGACTCGACAACATTGCTTTTAAACGAGTTTCAGAAGTGGTACCCGGAATTGAAATCCATTCGAATTTTGGAAGAGCGAATTTTCCTAGAACGTTTTCAGCCCTTGCGTACAGAGAAGTATGTGTGGTATTTGGAGGATGGTGATTCGCTGGAGTACAAAAGAATGGTATTCCGTGATTCAATCATTACCGGAAGTGCTTTTTACAATTGGTTAGATCGAAGTGGGACATCGTATTTGGGAGCACAAGAGAACATACAAAAAGATCCGTTCGCCATGATGTATACGGATACCGTTATTCTCAAATTAAGCGGTGCCATTGATTTTAAAAAGTGGGAGGAAATAATTGAGCAAGAAGAGTGGATGGATGAGGGAGATTATTGGATCAAACAACGTAAATTTGGAAACATGCGCTGGTATGTGCGCAAAGAAGAGCAATTAAAAGACCTAACCGACCTATGAAATTTGTGAACCGCGGCTACATTATCGTTAGTCCAAAAGAAGCCTTCATCGTTTGGGCAAATGAAAACGATTCCGATTATTCGAACCTAGAAGACAACGAACCGAATGTGTACCTCATCGAAGAGGATTTCTACGACGATGAAGCTGTTCTCAAAGGATATTTCAAACGAATTTTTGAAAACGAGTTGTACGCCGTAACAGACAAAGATTCTAAATTTCCACCGATTCGTTGGGAGGTTTTTAATGAATGGTTTAGTGTTCGACTTGGGGCGACTGTGTTTGATGCAGAAGATGGAGAATTGGTGGCGGATTGAGGTGAGGCAAAAGACTGTTGTTACGAATATATCTCGTTAATTGAACTTAAAAATCTCAATTATTGCTCAAATTAGACATTTGCCTAATTGTATAATTACAGATTTCTAGAAATGTATAATTGCAGAATTGTAAAAAAGTTGTCGAACGCCCTCTAAAGCATCAATAAAGTCGAAATGTTCTTTATCAACACTTCCCAATCAACACCGCATTATAATAAGCAGGATTCGTTGAAACATCTTCCGTCACCCAAGTTGGCTTCGTGAACGCCTCACCTTCTTCCTGTACTTCTACCTCTGCGAGAACCAGTCCTTCTAGCGCGCCTTCAAAAACATCTACCTCCCAAACGTGGTCACCTACTTGAATCTCGTAACGTAACTTCCGAATATGAGGCAATTGAAACCTTGCAATCATTTCTTCGACATCAGAAACCGGTATTTCGTATTCATACTCGGTTCGCGTAACCCCTTCGGTAGCACCTTTAATCGTTAAAAAACCACGATCTCCCTTCACACGAACTCTCACACTTCGCTCCTTCTCATTTTGAAGGTACGATTGAATGATCAGCTGTGGCTCGGGTTTCTCCGTTCCTTCCCACTTTTCCGTGTCGACTAAAAACTTGTATTCGATTTCTTTTCCCATGACTATCCAACGGCTCCAACAAATCCAAACCGCCGGCCTTTTTTTTGCAACGTTAACGGTGCTAATATATCGTGCTCCGTATCTCGAACACGAAAAATATAGACAAAGCTACCATCTTCGTTTTCTTCAATTTCAGCGATTTCAATTCGTACCACCTCCGTTACGGGAATTACAACGAAAGCATTGCCTCCCATTTCGTTTCCGCTGAACAATTCATTCACCAATTGCTCTTTGTCACCACCCAAAAATCGACGTTGTTCATTTCTATACTTTGTATCCAAAAAAGTGTAAACCTTCCTCACGTTATTAGCGTCAACCGCCTTTACGAATTTGTTCACAAATGATTTTTGCTTTTCCGATATCTCCTGTGCCAAAAGAAAGTTCGGCAAAGTGAAGAAAATCGCGATAAAAAGAAGCTGCTTCATACGACCAATATAGACAGTTTCCCGCAGATTCGGTTATCTTCGCGAGGTGAATATTTTTCTCACATACGACTACGAACTTTTCTTTGGAGATCGCTCAGGATCTGTGCAAAAATGTATGCTAGAGCCTACCCATGAATTGATGCGGCTCTGCGAGGGAAAGGACGTTTTTCTGACTTTTTTCGTCGATGTTGGTTATTTGATCCAAGCGGAGAAATATCCTGAACTGAAAGAAGAGTTGGAGGAGGTGAAAGCGCAAATTGAATCGATGATCTCTAAAGGACACGATGTACAATTGCACATTCATCCGCATTGGGAGAAGAGTTCGTGGGAAAATAACCGCTGGAATTTCGGAACGGAAACACATTATAAACTATCGGATTTTTCAAGGGACGAAGCAGCCGACATGGTGCGACGATACAAAAGCTATTTAGAAGAATTGATAGGAAGAAAAGTCTCTGTTTTTCGGGCAGGAGGCTGGTGTATTCAGCCCTTCGAACATATTAAAGACGTTTTTGAAGAAACTGGAATCCGTTTTGATTCCACAGTAATTCCGGGCGATTTTCTCGAAACTGCCTCCTACGCCGTTGATTTTAGGACTGCACCAATGAAATCTCGATATCGCTTTCAATCAGATGTTTTAATTGAAGACGAAAATGGAATTTTCACAGAGTTCCCCATCGGAAGCATGCGCTACAGTCCTCTTTTTTATTGGCGCTTGTACATTTTAGGGAGAATGTTTCCGAGTCAACATAAAATGGTCGGCGATGGTCAATTTTTAAGTCAAGGCGGAAGAAAAAAACGAAAACTTACGCAGTTCACTATAGGACATGTATCCTCTGATGGATACTACGCAAGCAAGTTGGAGGCAGCCCTGAATAAGTATGAAAATTTGAACTTTCAAGACTTGGTGGTTATTGGACATCCCAAGGGCAATACCCTGTACTCCGTGAAAAAATTGGAGCAATTCATCGATAAGCATCACAAGAATCATTTGTTCATTTCGTTTCAGCAAGTGGTATGAATTTTCTAGACCGAGAACAAATCGATACGAAAAAGTGGGACGAACTCGTCCGTTCGAAGGGTAAATCGTTCTTCTCCTATTCTTGGTATTTAGATGCAGTAGCAGAAAACTGGTGCATTCTTGTAAATGATGATTACTCCCAAGGAATTGCCTTGCCCTTCACAAAACGACTGGGAGTCGAAATCTTATACGTACCAATCTTCAGTCGGTTTCTGCATCCAATGGGCGAATTCGGCACATCTCAAGTCCAACAAATTCAAGAGCGGTTTTCCGTGATTGAGTTCGCCACAACCACAGAACTATTTGGGTCCAGTCAGCAGCGTGTTCATCAAATCATTACAGATTTCGAGCAACGAAAGCTCTCCTCTCAAGCGAAGCGATCCCTGAAAAAAGCGATAAATTCCGGGATTCAGCTCACGGGGAATTCATCGTATAAATACGTTGTTTCAGCCATTGAAGAAGAACTACAAGACAAATTCAAAGGAGTAGATGCCGATAAAATCGAAGGATTGAAGGGATTGTTCCAATCGGCAAAACAACACAATTTTTTGAAAGTCTTTGAAGTTTCTGATGGCCAAGAAACTGGTGGGATTGTCTGCCTGGTTGATGAGACACAAGTGCTCTATTTGAAAGGAGCCTGCCCTGATAAATTGAAGAAAAATGGAGGAATGTACCTCGCTCTGAACGCCGCGATTGAGTTCGCTCAGGAACACAACCTACATTTTGATTTTGGTGGATCCAACATACATGGTGTGCAACGTTTCAACAAAAACTTGGGAGGTGTCGATCAATCATACCATTATTTTGAGTCGAACCGCGCACCCTTTTGGTTCCGGTGGGCGCGAAAGTTAAAGAACCAAGGAAATCGTTGAACCCTAAATTGATTATTTTTGACCATGCTTCTTCCTAAATCCAATATTCCGAGATGGATTGTGATTGTTGCCGACTTGGCAATGTCCTTGATGGCACTTTTTCTCGCCTATCTCATCCGTTTCGATTTGGAAACTAAGGAGTACATGATTCGCGACGAGTGGGCAATTTTGTCTAAGTCCATAGGTTTTTACATCGCAGTAAAGCTCATCGTATTTTACGTTTTCAAGATTCACAAAGGGCTCATTCGTCATACCTCGACGCAAGATTTCGCGCGCATTGTTCAGGCAACAGCCATTTGTAGTGTGATCTTTTTCGCGGCAGGAATGGTTCGTGCGAATGCCATGGACGGATACTATCTTTTCCCGATGTCCGTGCTAATCATGGAGTTCGCTTTTGCGACGATTCTTATTGTCGGATCGCGATTCTCAGTCAAATTGATATATCTCGAATCCGTGAAAAGTAAAACGGCAGATGAAAAGGTACTCATTTACGGAGCCGGAATTTCTGGATTGATTACCAAGCGCACCATTGAGAAGGCTCCCGAAGCCTCATATCGGATCATTGGATTTTTGGACGATAACAAAAAATTGGCGGGAAACCGATTGGAAGGAATTACGATTTATCACACTTCGAATCTTCGGAAAGTGATTGAAAGTAACGAGGTTTCTCAATTGATTATCGCCATTCAAGAACCCGATCAGGACAATCGGAAAGCTGTGGTGGAAACGTGCTTGGAACTGGGTGTAGATGTTCAAAAAGTGCCAAGCACGAAGAGCTGGATCAACGGAGAATTTTCCACCAAGCAGATTTCAAAAATCAAAATTGACGACCTTCTTGGGCGCAAACCCATACGCTTGGATGAGGAGAAAATTCGCCAAGAGTTGACCGGAGAAACTATTTTGGTTACCGGAGCCGCGGGGTCAATTGGAAGTGGTATGGTACGACAAATTGCCGCCTTTCAACCTTCAAAGTTGATCCTACTTGATCAAGCAGAATCACCACTCTACGATCTTCAAAATGCGCTACGAGATGAATTTCCACAACTGCAATTTGAAGTGGTCATTGGCGATATTCGAAGCGCGGATCGAATGGAGAATGTCTTTAACACCTACAAGCCACACTATGTTTTTCATGCCGCAGCGTACAAACACGTTCCATTAATGGAAGACAATCCATCAGAGGCGGTACTAACCAACATACTTGGTACGCGAAACCTTGTGGATTTAGCCGTAAAATACAAAGTCTTCAAGTTCGTCATGATTTCTACGGACAAAGCCGTAAACCCAACCAATGTCATGGGCGCCTCGAAGCGAATTGCTGAAATCTACGCGCAAAATACAGTTGGAGAAACCAAGTTTATCACCACACGTTTCGGTAATGTCTTAGGCTCGAACGGGTCGGTTATTCCATTGTTCCAACGACAACTCGATCAAGGCGGGCCGCTTACCGTTACTGATGAACGTATCACTCGCTACTTTATGACCATCCCGGAAGCATGTCAGCTGGTGCTAGAAGCAGGAACTATGGGTGATGGAGGCGAAATTTACGTCTTCGACATGGGAGAATCTGTCAAGATTATCGACCTAGCGAAAAAGATGATTCAATTAAGTGGTTTGACACTTGGTAAAGACATTGAGATCAAGATTACAGGATTGCGCCCAGGTGAGAAATTGTACGAGGAACTTCTGGCAAAAGAAGAGAATACCCTTCCAACACATCACCCTCAAATATTGAAAGCCAAAATGCGCGAAGAAGACGGCGAGCAAATTGAGAAAATCAATGCGCTCATAGAGCTTTTCGGAAAACAGAACAACGTTGATATGGTGCGGAAAATGAAGGAAATTGTTCCTGAGTTTATAAGCAATAATTCGATGTTTGAACAACTGGACAAAAAATGATGAAACCCGCAAGAATTCACGTTCGATTTTCAGATTTAGATGTACTCGGACATGTGAACAACTCCATTTATCTCAGCTATTTTGAAATTGCCCGTGTGCATTACTTTGCCCAACTTTTGGGTACAGAATGGGATTGGTCGAAAAATGGCGTAATACTCGTGAAAAACGAGGTAGAATATCACAAACCAATTCTCTTGCACGATGCTCCATTGGTTCACATGTATTTGGATCATATTGGAGAGAAAAGTTTCACACTTTCTTACGAGATTAAAGTAGGAGACACCTTGCATACAACCGGCAAATCTGTTCTTGTTTGTTTCGATAGTTCAAAACATGCAACCATTCCCATTGATCCCGTTATGAAAGAAGCCCTGAATCAATTGAATCGGGAACAATAATTAGTATATTAAAGTATAAAACGACACCATGAAGTACATTTTTGCCTTGTTTTCTTTAATCTTCGTATCTAGCGCATTCGCTCAATTCGGTGATGCGGAGAAGGACTCATGCTATTTCCGCTACAAAACGGTTCGCGATGAATCAGGCAAGGAGAAAAAGGTACGCATCACAACAAAGGCAGAATTGCGCTACCTGGAGTGGGAATGTGGTCGTAAACCAGGCTGGTACGACTGTAACAGCGATTTAACGTACAGCGAAGAGAGTAACACGGTTTATTTGATGAACAATGATAGAAGCAATTATGCCGGGACCGATAAACCGTTCACAGGCAAGTGCGAATCTTGTCACCAAAACGGTCGAGTTCAAAGACGTGTGAATTTTGTCAATGGAAAAGAAGATGGCATCGATACCACTTTTTACGAAAGCGGTTGTCCGCAAATTATTCGTGAATTGGTGCAAGGTGTAGACCACGGAACTTGGTACTACATGTACGATAGTACAGAGCTTTTAGCTTGGGAGATGAACTACTACATGGGCGAAAAGCACGGTAAGCACATTTTCTTCAAGCCACAGAAAAAGGAAAATCCAAACGATCGTAACCGCTTAGATACGGTAAAGTGGGAGAACTATGACATGGGTTATTTGCATGGAATGAAGCGAACGTACCACGATAATGGCGCTTTGAAAATGGAAGTGAATTACGATCATGGATGGTACGATGGAACGTTCCGCCTGTATAACGAGGATCGCGTCATTATTCAGGAAATCGAATATACCCAAGGAAAAAAAGACGGCGAAGCAAAACACTATTACGATGATGGAGTGCTTTTACGTATAGAAATGTGGGAAAAAGGACGGAGAAATGGTGAGTTTAAAACCTTTTTCTACGATCAGCAAATACAGAAAATTGAATCATACAAAGACGGTCGGAAACACGGCTGGTTCGAGGAGTATCACCCAAATAATGAGATCAAGAACCGACAGAATTATTGGGAAGGTGTATTGGTGGAGGAATACAAATACGACGAACACGGACGAGAGATTTACGCCCATCCAAAACACAACACGGGTGAACAGTATGAAGATGATGCCATGCCAAGCGATAAAAAAGACATGGACCGTGAGAAATTCTTGAAAGAACACCGCAAGAAGACCGTAAAAGAAGCCAAGGCAGAAGTAAAACGTCAGAAAAAGGAGGAAAAGGCGAAGCGAAAAGCGGAGGAAAAGAAGCGCAAAGAAAGAGCCAAGAAAGAAGCACAGTTGCGCAAACTAGTCCGAAAAGGAAAATGGGCAGAGGCGAATCAACTCAAGCAAGAGTTGGAAGGAAACAAACCAGCGCAAGACGAAGGTCAGGATTAAATATATCCTGCGATATCATACACCGCGTACCCAACCATTTCTTTGAGCAAATCTTGCCAAACAGAAAAATTGCTCACGTTTGGAATGATGTATTGGTCCCAATAGAAGTTTTTCGTCCTGTTGGCATAAAGATCCGTTGAATAGGGCGTTACTTTCAATCCTTCTTTTTGAAAACATCCCATGGCGCGGCGCATGTGCATCCCCGATGTAATTAATACAAAAGACTTGAACTCAGGGTAGGATTTGCGGAGTAGCTTACAAGTATTTCGAGCATTCTCGTGGGTATTCACTGAGGTTTCTTCCGTAATGATATCTTGTTCAGGAATTCCCCACTGAACCAAAATCTCTTTCATTTGACGAGCTTCGTGCAATCCGCGATCTCCTAAATGGCCGGAATCACCTGAAATTAGGATTTTCTTTACTTTCCCCTTCTTGTACAAGGTAATCGCTTGAAAAATTCGGTCTGCGGGCCTCCGGATACTCAAAACACCGAGATCATTATTGTACTCAGACATGCCTCCCAAAACAATGGCAACATCGTGTTGCTTTACCTGCGATTGTTTTATTCCCGGGTACTCCCACATCCCGCAGAAAAGAGAAAAAATAACGGAATTTGAAAAAAAGAAGAAAATCCCTACGCTTGTCCACTTCAATGTTTTCTTCCAGCGCGGATTTTTCCAAAAGATGTAGAGTCCAAGACACAGCATCAACCAAAAAAAGGGTGACAACAAGAACAACAGCATTTTAGAAAAGAAAAAAAACATATCGGATTCTATTCAGTATGCAATGCGCGCACAGTTATTATCGTTAAATTTGACGCACTTGAACAGACAAATATCACTATTTAAATAGAAAGTTATGAAGGCAATAGATAATTGGTTTGGACTAGATGAAGGAACAATCGCTGGGATAGCAACGGAAATTGGGTTGCGCTTGGCGATGGCACTGGTCATTTTCATCGTAGGGTTTTGGTTGGCGCGACAATTATCGAAAGGTTTTCGTAAGATTTTAGAGCGACGCGAAACCGATGAAAGCTTAACCACATTCCTTACTAGCCTTACGAGTATCGGGCTTAAAGTCATGGTAATCATTTCTGTGATTACGCAGCTCGGTGTTGAAATGACCTCTTTCGTAGCGCTTCTCGGAGCTGCAGGATTGGCCATTGGTATGGCATTCTCAGGAACGCTCTCCAATTTTGCCGGTGGAGTAATCATCCTATTGTTGAAGCCGTTTAAAGTGGGAGATTATATCGAAACGCAGGGGGAACAAGGAACCGTGAGAGAGGTGCAAATTTTCAATACTATTCTGACAACACTGGATAACAAAGTGATCATTCTAGCGAACGGTGCCGTAGCAAACGATACAATTATCAACTTCACCAAAGCCAAAAAACGTCGGGTGGATTGGAGTTTCGGAATTGCCTACGGAGACGATTTGAAAGTGGCGAAGGAGCTATTGACGAAGTTTATCAAAGAAGACAAACGTATTATGCAGCAAGAAGAGAACTTCGTTGGCTTGGGTGAGCTTGGAGATTCCTCCGTAAATGTTACCGTTCGTGCATGGGTTGCAGTAGAGGATTATTGGCCCGTTTTCTTTGACATGAATGAGCGTGTTTACACAGAATTCGATGCTGCTGGCTTGTCCATTCCGTTCCCACAAATGGATGTGCACATTCAAAAGGAGGAAGCCTAAGAATGCAGAACTTTTTAGAACATCCGATTGTCAAGGGCTACATTGCAGCAAATCAATTTGGCGAGCTCCTAGAAAAGGATTTTGAAATTGTCGGACCCGGAGAAGTGATTTATCACATGGAGGTCAAGCAGAAGCATTTGGCTACACCAATCGCTGCTCATGGTGGTTCTATTGCTGCCTTAATGGACGCTACGATGGGCGTTGCGGCACTATCACAAGTCATCGAACAAAATAAAGTCGTCTCTACTATTGAGATGAAAATTTCGTTTTTGGCCCCAGCAAAATTAGGAGATCAACTCAGAGGGACATCTGAAATCGTAAAAAGCGGACACAGAATCTTATTCGTTGAAGGACTCATCGAAAACCAAGATGGGAAGAAAATAGCCGTTGCAACCGGCACGTTTAACGCTTATCCGATGGAAAAAGCGGGATTTTTTGGGTAGTCTTTGGACCGCTCCGCTTCTTGACGCAAGACATTTTTCTTAAGAATCAAGTAGGTTTTCTTGAGGTTAAAATACGCTCTAGTCTAACTTCTAGCGTCTCCAAGTCTAGTGCCTTTCATCTTTTTACGTCTTTCATCTCCCACTCACTTCCTCGTAAACCCAACAGGAATCATAGGCTCTTCGTAGTCATACATGTTGATATACAGTTCAATCGGGCCACCGGAACCTTCGTATGTCACTTCGTAAACATCCAATAATCCTCCGCCCATAAAACCGTTTGGTGTTTTAAAGTTGCAACAGCTCGAAGCTCTATGATAACTAATCTCCTCACCATTTGGTCCTGCCAATTGGTCCAAGAATCTGCGTTCCATAGCCGGTCCTTGGCTATCCACAACACCGCCCACTTTAATCGGGTTTTTCGAAGAATAGCCGTACGTGTCATCAGATGCTGTTTTGGTTAAATTTACCGGACCGGAGCCTGCATTTTTTCCTGAAGAACTCGAAGAAGTCTTTACAGAAGAGCAGCTGCCAAGCACGAATAGTGAAGCAATGATAAGTAGCGATAGGATTTTCATAAGGTCTCAATTTGTTAATTAAAGTAATAATTTCTTCGAAAACCGCTATTCTTTCAGCAACAACTCGAGTCAACTCCGTAAAAGGAATATCTTTGTACCATGCAGTTAATCTTCAATGATATTGGAGGTGGGGAAATTTTCTTGATCCTCGTTTTTATTCTCATTTTTTTCGGTGCGAAAAGCATACCCGGATTGGCTCGTACGTTTGGTCGAACGATTCGTCAGGTGCGTGAAGCGTCTTCCGATATTCAGAACGAAATTCGTAAGTCGGGAGATGAAATGAAAAAAGACCTCAACCTGCAGGATACTATTCGTGAAACTGCCGATGATATTCGTCGTCCTCTCGATCAGTACGCCGCCGACCTAGATCAATCCATGAAGTATCAACCTCCAAGGCGTCCGAACAATGGGAAACCTATGGGACACGCGCCAAAACCGGTAGATACTCCAAAAGAGGAGAAAGAAGATAGGAATCCCGGCATTGAAGAAAAAGAAACCACAAAAGACCAACCCAAGGAAGAGGATTAGTCGTCATGTAGCAAAAGGGAAACTTTCTGCATGATTCCAACGCATCAATCCGAACGAACGAAGAACACAAAGGTGGTCGTTAATCGACTGTCAACACTCACGGAATACGATTTCAGTCATCCCCACAGACATGAGTATTTTGAATTTTTCTGCTTTGTTAAAGGTGGAGGATCGCATGAGATAGATTTCACGCATGTTCCCATTCAATCGTATTCAATGCACATCGTTGCTCCAGGACAAGTTCATTGTGTACGTCGCGATTTGGATTCCAATGGTTTCGTCTTCCTTTTTCAGCTGGAAGGACTCCAAGCACCCAAAGAGGTGGCAGGATTTCTTTTCGATCACATTTGCCACGATTTAGAGGAACGAATTCCCGAATATATGGTGCCTGCCGACAAACAAGCTTGGTTCGAAACCATGCTGAATTCCATTTGGGAGGATTTTAATACGAACTCGAGCTACTCCGCTTTGCAAGTTCGAGCAGGAATTCAGCAGCTTTGCTTAAAATGTATGGAGTGGGATCAGCAGGATAGCCCGCTGTTCTCCAATGATTATGCACAATTTCGAAGAATGCTGTTTGAAGACTTTCGCACCAAGAAAAAAGTGAAAGACTACGCAGCAGCATTGAATGTGACCGAAAAATCACTCAATGAGATGGTGAAAGAACACACGGGAAACAGTGCAAGTCGCATTATTTATAATCAAATCGTCTTAGAAGCGAAACGATTGTTATTGACTGGAATCTCTGCAAAGGAAGCTGCTTATGAATTAGGATTTGATGATCCCGCGCACTTCAGCAAGTTCTTTAAGTCGCAAACGGGGCAATCTCCCTCAGAATTCCGAAATATACATGTGGAAGGATGAAATATACATGGTGACGACCATTCCTCTGTCATAACTTTGTTTAAAAGCAAAATTATGAACGCACAAAAGATACTTTTCGGAATGGGACTGCTCGTGATATCATTTTCTGGTGCGGCCCAAACATGGAATCAGGTAGCGGTTCCAACGCAAGAAAAACTTAACGACATTCAATTTATTGATGACCAAATTGGATACATCGCGGGGGAGAATCTGACACTATTGAAAACAACAGATGGAGGAATTAATTGGACGGTGATGTCCCCACAGGGTTTGCCCAGTCAAGGAGGGAGTTATCATATTCAAGAACTCGAATTTATTGACGCTTCAACCGGGTATCTTACGATTCAAAGTCACGGAAGTGTATACAAAACTACCGATGGTGGACTCAACTGGACAGCAATCGTGAACAATCAAACCAATCAGTGTTTCCCTTGGAGTGTTTACGCCTTTGGAACAGATGATTTAATCACCGGAGGTTCTGATTGTTTTCAGGGCGCGACATTAAACTCTTATCAAACGCCTAACTGGACCAACCTAACGATCAATTACAACACTTGGGACACGCAGCACTTCGTAAGGGAGATAGATTTCGACGGCAATATTGGCTTGGCTGCAGTGAACAACGAATTCTTCCTAAGAACTACAGATGGCGGTACCACGTGGGACTCCATCAATTCTAATATTGGAAATGGGAACGTTTTGACATCAGTTTTCATAGCGGATAACGATACTTGTTACGCCGGATACAATCAAAACGGTTCAGGATTTGGAATTTTGTACTCGAGTGACTTCGGTCTCACCTGGCAAGAGGATTTCAACTCCGCAACTTTTTTCTATCCAGCGTACTATGGAGCTACTGAGAATAATGCGGGGAAGGTATACATGGCGGCAGTTCCTTATTTCAATACGGGTGGATTAATATTCGAACGTACGGGTAGTAGTTGGGACTATGGAAGTGTTGATCAGCCCGTGTACTCTATGGATTCGTACGGGAACGACGTTACTTGGGCAGTAGGCGATAGCGGCTACGTTGTAGTCAATAAAGAGCTAGGTTTATTGAGTATTTCCAGCCCTTCAACATCTTTCGAAAGTATAGTTCTTCATCCCAACCCAACAAAAGATATATTGGAGTGGAATTGCGAAGATTGTATTCAAGAAAGTGTACAGATATACGATCTCACAGGAACGAAAATGTTGGAGTTCAAAGAACCATTCATGACGAGCATTTGTGTTTCTCACCTTCCAACTGGAGTGTATGTATTCCAGCTAAAGTCCGATTCAGGTACTTACAGAGAACGCTTCGTCAAAGAATAAGTTTCAATAATCAAACAAGAAGGGAAGGGAGGGTTAGCTTTTAGCCTTCCCTTTTCCTTTTCCGGAATTCCCCTTTCCGGTGGAGTTGCCCTTCCCTTTACCAGAAGCGTTCGAATTTTTTGATTTTCCTTTCAATGCATGAAACTCAGCCGACCCGGGCTTGATCCCAAGGTCTTTTGCGATGGCTCCCCATCCTTTGTCCTTATTTCTTTCATAACTTCCCACGACAACATCAATCTCAATTCCTAAGATATCTTTCAATCTTCCTGACAACAATACCTCCGCAGGTTGCATGATCTCCAATAGGTCATCCACAACACCTCCCGAAAGATTGTGCTCACTCAGCAATCGATCCTTGAACGCGGAAAGATCACTTTTCGCATCGTTATTTATTTCATTCAGTTCTGTATCCAAAGAAGCGTCTCCAGTTCGGAAATTCACTTGCGCAAAAGTCCCAAAACTCATGAACGCAACTAGACTAAGGGTTAAAAGTATTTTCATCTCTATCAATTTGATTTGTAAAACTTCAATTTTAATACCAAAACAAAGTTGTTTTTTAAATTATTGATAATCAGTGGTTAAGTGTCTATTTGTTCTCATAGTTTTTTCATTTTGAAAAAAGAGATTGTCTCTTTGAAACTCCTAAAGAATGTCAAAAAGCGAAAAAAACGCATTTTTTCGTGAACCTTTCGCGTCTTTCCGAGTAGTACCTCCGAACTCATGAACAGGTGCAAGGCTTTCGCCAAAGCTATGCCTTAGCGAAGGAGTACAGGTTCTTCTTAAAATTTACACATGAAACGCATTCTATTTTTCATTTTTTGCAGCGTTGCAATTACAACGAACGCACAACAAAAAGAAACCGTTTACTCAATTGTTGAAGAAATTCACGACAAATCTTGGTACGAAACACAGTTCCAACTATGGGAGAAAGAAGCTCTCGAAGGGTTGAATACACCAAACGCTTGGTACAATTATTACGCTGCGTGCCGGGCGCTCATCAACTTAAGTGAGAACGAGGAACGATCAAAGTATGCCGAAAGAGGAAAGGAAATCGCGAAGGAATTCCTCGAATTACACGAAGGAACTTTTGAAGCACATTATGTAGCCATGTGGAGCTCGGGATTGAGCAACAAAGCGACAGATCAAATGTGGAAGGCATACAAAATCAACCCCGACGACCCGCGGCTTTTTGACGACTTGTTAATTGCTTATGAAATCGAGCAGAATGCCACGAAACGACTGGAAATGGCACAAAAGATGATTGGCTCAAACTACCTTGCGAATGGCGTAATGCAATGGGGGTATAACGTCCTTTCTGAGGTGCAGGAGAATGGGATTGTGTTGTCTGCAGGCGATAACGATACGTATGCACTTTGGCTAAATAATTATGGAATGAACCATCGCCCGGATGTCACTATACTCAACATTCACATGCTTTTTCTACCGGAATACCGAGAGAAAAATTTTAATTCGTTGGGCATACCTCCAATTGAAACTGACAAACCATCTCTAAGTGAAGTGATTGCACATGTAATGAGAAATACCAAGGACCAACCGGTACATATTGCTACAACAGCGTATCACTGCTTAGAAGACGCATCCATCGATAGTAATTTGTACTTGACAGGTTTAACGTATCAGTATTCTGAGAAACCTTTGGACAACCACAGTCTTCTGCGACGAAATTTTGAACAACGATTCATGCTCGACTACTTGAAAGTAAAATTCACAACACACCAAATGGATCAAATTGCACAAAGTTTCGATGCAACTTATCTCGCTTCCATGGTGAAGCTGTACAAAATGTATGAAGCTACTGGTGAATCTCGAAAAATGAATGAACTAGCGGTACTCATGGAGAAAGTAGGCGAAAACAGTGAAATGTCGGAAGAAATTCAGAAAATTATCCACTAGTTGCTGTTTCGAAAAGGAAATAATCAAAAGTTAACGTCTGCATCAGACGAAGCGTTAATGGCCTTGTTGTCTTCGAATAGAAGGAACGAGGCTTTAACGGAACTGTATAGTAGGTACGGCTCTCGTGCGTTCGGATATTTTTTCAAAATGTTCCGTGGAGATCGAGATAAAGCTCAAGATTTCGTTCAAGAGTTGTTCCTGCGAATTTTGGAAAGACACCAACAGTTTGATCCCAGCAAGAAGTTTTCGACGTGGATGTTCACCATCGCAGGAAATATGAGTAAGACTTCCTTTAGGGATGAGCCAACGAAATTGCCGATTGATGGTCACGAAAAGGCATTTTTTTCCGACGACGATCATACTAAAAATGCATTTCAAGATGCAATGACGTCAGCTTTAAATGAGTTGGATGAGGTACACCGTTCAGCCTTTATCCTTCGGTATATGAATCAATTGTCGCTGAAGGAAATTAGTGAGATTGAAGAAATCCCACTGGGAACGGTAAAGTCACGTCTGTTCCACGCAACAAAGAAAATGGCTGCTGCCTTGAAAGAGTTTCAGCCGAACGAAAATAACCTATTCAAATTGCAATGATATGAATAAAGAAGAGCTAGAAATAAAAGTATTTGACTGTTTGGAGTCGAAGCATTTTGATGATCTGTCAACCGAGGAAGAGGTATTGGTGCTTTCCATCATGACGAAGGATGAATACCAGTTGCAAAGGCGCATTATGACAGAAGCAAAAACGACAAACGCTCCGCTGCCCGGTCCATTGGTTCTGCCCGCGAAGAGGAATGTAGTACCCATTTGGGTAGCATCGTTAGGTTCAGCAGCGGCGGCCGCAATTCTTGTTTTTCTTTTGATGCAACCTAGTCAAGTAGATGAAGGAAGAAGTCAGGCAGAATCGACTAAAATTATTCGTGATACTTTGATCGTTGAAAACACAATAACGGATACGATAATCGACTATCGCATTGTTGAAGTGAATGCGACCAAATCAAGCAGTCGAGAAGAGGTTGCCGTTCAGATTCCTGAAACAGTTTCAAGCGGTCCAAATGTCCCACCAATTCGAGAAAATGACATGGTTAATCGAGGTGTTTCCGCTGCGAATGATAGAGAGATTAAGACATTCCAGACGCGACCGTTTATTGGGATGTAATTGTGAGAGGAAAGACCTTTTTACGAGGTCAATGAGGCTCTCGAATTACGAGTAATTTAATAAGAAGTGCACTTCGACAGGCTCAGCGTACTTCTTTTAATGTCTTTGCTCTTTTTTCTTTTAGTCTTTTATCTACTTCGCCTTAAAAAGACCATACTTAGCAATACACCAAAGTGCACGGAAGCCGTCTTTCCAACCGATTTTCTTTCCTTCTTCGTAAGTTCTTCCGTAGTAGGAAATCCCCACTTCGTAGATGCGTACGTTTTTAATTCGCGAAATTTTGGCCGTTACTTCTGGCTCAAAACCGAAGCGCTGCTCTTTCAACGAAAGTCCTTGAATGATATCAATGCGGAACATTTTGTAACACGTTTCCATATCCGTAAGATTCAGGTTGGTAAACATGTTGGACATTCTCGTGAGAAATTTGTTTCCAATAGAGTGCCAATAGAACAAAATTCGGTGCGGATGCCCTCCTATAAAACGTGAACCATAAACAACATCAGCGAAATCGTTGCAAATCGGTTTTAGTAGGTAATTAAATTCCTCTGGATCGTATTCTAAATCGGCATCTTGGATAACCAATAAATCACCTTTTGCCTCTTTAATACCTGTATGAAGTGCGGCACCTTTTCCTTTGTTAACCTCGTGTTCGTAATACGAAATAGGGAGCTCAGGATTGGCTTGCATGTAGCGTTCCACAGCACCTTTTGTGTCATCTGAAGAGCAATCATTTACGATAATCACCTCCTTTTTAATATTGTGAATCAACTGTACCGCCTTCACTTTATCCAAAATAAGGTGAATGGTCTTTTCCTCGTTGTAAGCAGGAATCAAGATGGATAGCGTGTTAATGTCCATGCAAAGAATTTTTGCGAATATACGGTAAATGGATTTAATTTTTTTATCCCTTCCGCTAACTTTACTTTGGCGATCTTTAATCGTCAATCCCGACGCTTCCCCTTGCAGTATCTGTGAATCAAATAAATGCTGAATACACCAACGGGTATGACTCCTCAACCTAGCAACAAGTTGTATTGAGAATCTAGCTGATAAGAACATTGAACCACAATGTTTGTAATCATAAAGGCAATAAAATACATCCACCCTATGCTTCGGGCTTGGTCAGCATTTCAATCTTTTGAGGTAAGTCTTCCATGATAAATGAGTAAATGTGTCGCCAAAATGTGAAATAAATGTGAATTACGCCAAGTCAGTTCCTTCCGAATTCTTATAAACACAAGTGCCCTGACAACTATTTTCTCGCTAATCCTTTTATTCTCCGTACCTTTGCGCCACATTATAAAGCACTTAGATGACATTTGAAGAACTAGGGCTGAAGAGTGGGGTGTTGAAGTCGTTAAAAACACTGGGGTTTGAAACACCCACTCCGATCCAGCAGGAAGCGATTCCTCATTTATTAAAAGAGGAATCCGATTTTGTTGGTTTAGCTCAAACGGGGACAGGTAAGACCGCAGCATTTGGTCTACCATTAGTAAGTAAAGTAGAAGAGGGTCGGAAACGACCTCAGGGGCTCGTAATTTGTCCAACACGAGAACTTTGCTTGCAAATTTCTAAAGACATTCAGAACTTTTCGAAAGACGTTGATGTAAATACAGTGGCCGTGTACGGTGGAACTGATATCGTCCGTCAAATCAAAGAAATTAA
This sequence comes from bacterium, assembly GCA_024742305.1. GTDB lineage: Bacteria > Bacteroidota > Bacteroidia > Flavobacteriales_D > Crocinitomicaceae > UBA4466. Next base: position 23,731 of record JANSYQ010000023.1, read on the forward strand.
AAGAGGAGCACAAATCATCGTGGCAACTCCGGGGCGTTTGGTCGATTTAACAAAGCGTAAGGCGATTGTTCTACGTGAAATTGACTGGGTAGTTTTGGATGAAGCCGATGAAATGCTCAACATGGGATTCAAGGAAGATATTGATCACATCCTTGATGAAACGCCTTTAGAGCGTAATGTTTGGTTATTCTCTGCAACCATGCCGAAAGAAGTGGCAGAAATTGCAAAGAACTACATGGAGCAACCACTCGAGGTGTCCATTGGTCACAAAAACCAGACAAACGAAAATATTGAACATATCTACTTCACCGTATCGGACAGAGATCGCTATTCGGCAGTTAAACGCCTTATTGATTTCAACCCGAATATTTACGGTCTGATTTTCTGTCGTACACGTCGCGAAACTGCGGCTGTAGCAGAGAAGCTTGGAAAAGAAGGATACAGCGCAGAGCCGCTTCACGGAGATCTTTCTCAGGCGCAGCGCGATCAAGTAATGCGTCGTTTCCGTAACAAGGACATTCAAATTCTTGTGGCAACTGACGTAGCAGCTCGCGGAATTGATGTAGACGATATTACACACGTAATTAACTACAATCTTCCCGACGAGATCGAGAACTACACACACCGTTCGGGTCGTACGGCGAGAGCTGGAAAGAAGGGAGAATCTATGGTTCTTGTAACACCGCGTGAAAGCTACAAAATCAAAGCGATTGAGAAAAAGATTCGTACGGAGTTTACAAAAGGGTTGATTCCAAACGCGAAGGAAATCTGTGAAATTCAATTGATGAAATTGGTGGATAACGTAATTACAACGCCTGTCAAAGAAGATGACATTGCTGAGTTTTTGCCTATCGCCATGGCCGAGTTTGAAGACTTCTCGAAAGAAGAAATCATCAAAAAATTCGTTTCTGCAGAATTCAATAGATTTATTGAATATTACGAGCGAGCAGGAGATTTGAATGCAAAGGACGGTCGACGCGACAGAGATCGCGGAGACAAGAATGAACGTCGTGGACCACGAAATGACGAGAACAAAACACGCTTCTTTGTCAATCTTGGTAAGCGCGATGGATTGAATCCAGGAGGATTGTTACGCGTAATTTGTGATTCTACGGGATTGAAATCCAACTCCATTGGTCGTATTGATATCATGGCGTCTTTCTCTTTCTTCGAAGCTGATAACGAAAATGTCGATCGCATTCTTTCCAAAGTAAACGGAACGGAATACGAAGGAAACAGCGTTAGCATTGAAGTGACTAAGAGCGCTAATGTTAAGAAAAAACGTGGAGGAGGAAACAGTCGTCCACGCAGTGGAAATCATCGCGGAGGCGGTGGTGGAAAATTCAAAGGAAAACGAGAGAGAAGAGCGCCGCGTCGTAGAAACTAGTAATGGAAACCCTCGATTTTCATCCAGACTTTGTAAAACGTGTGAATGTTGATCCTTTTTTGGGAACATCATTATTGGATGCCTTGAATAACTCGGCACCCATTTCTGTGCGCAGAAATCCTAAGAAAATAGAGGCGGAATTACCTACTTCTCAACATATTGATTGGTGCGAAGGTGGCTTCTTTCTATCGGAGCGACCTTCGTTTACCTTAGATCCGTTGTTTCACGCAGGATCATATTATCCGCAAGAGGCTGGCTCCATGGTCATAGACACTGTTCTTCGCCAGTTAACCTTGCCTGAAAGTCCCGTTGTTTTGGATTTATGCGGAGCGCCGGGCGGAAAATCAACCTTGGTGCTCAGTTATTTGAACAATCAAGGATTGTTGGTTTCCAATGAGGTAATTCAATCTCGAGCACGAATTCTAAAGGAGAATTCCATCAAATGGGGATTTTCGAACAGCATTGTTACGAATAACGACCCGTCCGAGTTCCAGCGTTTGCCCAACTTTTTCGATGTACTATTGGTAGATGCACCGTGCTCCGGCGAAGGCATGTTTCGAAAAGATCCTACGGCGAGAAAAGAATGGTCAGAGGATAACGTAAAGTTGTGCGCTGCTAGACAAAAACGCATCCTTGGCGATGTTTGGTCCAGTCTAAAACCTGGCGGTCTCCTCATTTATTCCACATGTACGTTCAACGAAAATGAGAACGAACAAAACGTGACTTGGATGCAGGAAGAATTAGGAGCTGAAATCATTTCTTTAGAAATGCCTTCTCAATTCCAAAAGGGTAGAGGGGAAGTTGGTCATTATGCCATTCCTGGTAAAACCAACGCCGAAGGCTTTTATATCGCAGCTTTGAGAAAGAACGGTGAACCGCTCCCCCGAACATCGAGCGGAGTCGAGATGAAGGGGAAGAAGAAGTCTAAACCCAAAAACATCACTCGCGAAAAAGACCTATCTCAACTTACAGACTTGGTAAAACTCAACGAAATCAAGGTTTGGCGCTGGAAAGATTTTCTTTTGGCTCTCCCAGAAGAAACAGAAGAATTAATGCTTTCGGTGTCCGATACCATGCGAATTGTAAAATTGGGTACCGAATTAGGAACGTTGGCAAGAAAAGGCTTCGTACCTTCGCACGATTTATCGATGAATGTTTCGCTGCGAAGGGTTGATAAAAGTATCGAACTGAATCGTATAGAAGCACTGAAATACTTAAAAGGAGAGACGTTTGCGTTATCCGGAGATCGCGGAATGCAGATGGTTACCTATAACAATGAACCACTAGGGTGGATCAAACATTTGGGAAATCGATTCAACAACGGCTACCCGAAAGAATGGCGAATAAAAATGAAATTGAACTAGCCGAAAGGCCAAATAAATTGTATGGAAATTAGAAATATTGCAATTATTGCCCACGTAGACCACGGAAAAACAACCTTGGTAGACAAAATGATTGAAGCCGGCAACGTTGCCGATGAACGCACGCGACCGAAAGGTGAGTTGATCATGGATAACAACGATCAGGAACGTGAACGTGGGATTACCATTGTATCTAAAAACGTTTCGGTTTCCTACAAGGGAACGAAAATCAATATTATCGATACTCCCGGTCACGCCGACTTCGGAGGAGAGGTAGAGCGTGTTCTTAATATGGCGGATGGTGTATGTTTGTTGGTAGATGCCTTTGAAGGACCAATGCCGCAGACGCGTTTTGTTCTTGGAAAAGCACTTTCCATGGGATTGAAGCCGCTCGTTGTGGTAAATAAAGTAGACAAAGACAACTGTACACCGGATGAAGTTCATGAGAAAGTCTTCGATTTGATGTTTGAATTGGATGCCAACGAGGAACAATTGGATTTCCCAACGATATACGGTTCTGCGAAAAATGGATGGATGTCGGAAGATTGGCAAAAGCCAACAAATTCCATTCTTCCATTGCTTGATAAAATTTTGGATTACTATCCACCCGTGCAAATTGAAGAAGGAAATACACAAATGTTGATTACCTCTTTGGATTATTCATCTTTCGTTGGACGAATTGCTATTGGGCGTTTGACACGTGGGGAGTTGAAGCCAAATATGCCGATCCAACTTTCGAAGCGTGATGGAAGTTTGCAGAAATTCCGAACCAAAGAAGTATTTGTATTCGAAGGATTGGAACGTGTAAAAGTAGAGAGCGTTCAACCGGGCGATATTTGTGCGGTTACTGGAATTGACGGATTCGAAATTGGAGATTCTATTTGTGACTTCGAAAACCCTGAGCCGCTAGAAACGATTGACATCGACGAACCAACGATGAGCATGTTGTTTTCGATTAACGACTCTCCGTTCTTTGGTAAAGAAGGAAAGTTTGTGACTTCGCGCCACATTTCTGAACGTTTGGACAAAGAGCTCGAAAAGAACTTAGCGATGCGCGTTGAGGGAACTAATAAGGCGGATAAATGGATGGTGTTTGGCCGTGGAGTCATGCACTTGTCTGTATTGATTGAAACCATGCGCCGCGAGGGGTACGAATTGCAAGTGGGACAGCCACAGGTGATTATCAAAGAAATTGATGGTGTTAAATGCGAGCCCGTGGAGGAATTGACAATCGACTTACCAGAAGCACACAGTGGGACGGCTGTTGAAGCGGTTTCGAAGCGTAAAGGAGAGATGAAAAATATGGAGCCGAAAGGAGATCGTATGATCATTGAATTTGAAATCCCTTCAAGAGGAATCATCGGACTTCGAAATTACTTGCTAACAGCTACGGCTGGAGAAGCAATTATGACGCACCGATTCTTAGAGTATCAACCGTACAAAGGTGAAATTCCGGGGCGTTTGAATGGATCACTTATCTCCATGGAACAAGGAACTTCCATTCCGTTCTCATTGAACAATCTTCAAGAACGCGGTACTTTCTTTATCGCTCCGGGCGAGGATATTTACGAAGGTCAAGTAATTGGGGAGAACAGTCGTAACAACGATTTGGTAGTGAACGTGACGAAGACGAAAAAGTTAACCAACATGCGATCTTCGGGAGCAGACGATAAGGTAAAATTAGCACCACCGAAGGTATTCAGTTTGGAAGAATGTTTGGAATACATTCAGGCCGATGAATACGTTGAGGTTACCCCTGAGAACTTACGAATGCGTAAAATCCTTTTGAAAGAAACAGATCGTAAGAGAGCTGGGAAGTAAAAATCTGAATGGTTAAAGAGGGAGATTGCCTAGATATTGACGAGATGCCCGCAATTGTGAGTTTACCACAGCGCTTTTGCCGTAGCCATACCTTCGCGAAGCTCCTGCGACGCAATACTAGCTTTAAAGGAGAAGCTTCAGCAAAGCAAGGCTTTGGCGAAGGAACAACGTCACGGAGCATAGTTTAATGTCCAAGACATTTAAAGTACACTATGGGTTATGACTTCGCCATAATTTAGTGAGCGCCTAAAGTAACTTCCCCCACTTTACTCAGTGCTCTCGGTGCCCTTGTGGTGAAAAAAAACAGCATTGCGGTTGTTTAGGAAGTACCCTAATGGGGAGTCAATTGGCTTCCCTTTTTCTATGCGATAATCTTCAAGAAGGTCCGCCAGATTCAATTTACAGATTCACTTTTTTTGAACATTAGTCCCATGCGAAAGCCGAGCATTGCGGGCAGACTCATTTCATAAGGCTCTCCCAAAGGGCCTCGTGCAGGTAGATGGATATACGATTCAATGAAGCCTACCTTTTCTTTAAAAGTGCGTTCAATTCCTAGTAATGCATTCACATTAATACCGATCATGACTCCGCCGTATTTATTGTCATTGTAAAACTCCGGTTGTCATTGTAAAACTCCGGTAAAGAATACCCATCTGGAATTTCTGAATAATCGTCTAAGGTTTCTTGAAAAGGGGCTACTACGACTCCGATTCCCATGCCAGCATACGGTTTCAAATTACCTTTGGTTTTGAAGGTATACTTCAGAGCAAAATGTCCTTCTAAATACCCAACCAAAAGTGTACTGGGTAAGAAACTGTTCTCAACAATTCCTTGATCTTTTAGCAGGGTTACTTGATCTTCCCCTTGCCTTGGAAGCCAGCCTTGAACTCCCGATATAAAATTAATGGCTTCGTAGCGTACGTATTTAATTTCTCTTCGATAGCCAAGAAAAAAGGAAGTTTTTGGAAGTCCAACTTGCGGTGAAGTGTTCAGCTTGCTGTTGAACCCAATTCCTAATTCTCCTCTGTTAAAGCGTTCGCTTACTTGAGCAATTCCCACCACACTCGTGAGAGTAAATGCTAGTAAAACGATGCTGGACTTCATTCTATCAAAGATAGAGAATTCAGCTATTCAGAAGAAATACGTCCATTAAAACAGAATCAAAAAAGCTATTCCTGAAGCCTTTCAACTTCAGCTTCCAATTGTTCCACTTTTTCGTTCAATTCTCGAATCGATTCAATAAGTACTGGAACCAGTTGATCGTAGTTAACAGTCTTGTAGATTGTATCGTCTCCGGCATTGTTAAATACCGCCTTTTCGTTCACCATCTCCGGGAAAACAGCTTCTACTTCTTGAGCAATTACACCATATTGTTGTGTAGTTCGGGTAATCATTTCACCTTCTGCTGGCTTTGATTTTGTTGTAAGATCGTATGACATTCCGTTAAGTTGCAGCAAACGATCTAGAGGACTTTCAATGGGCTTAAAGTTGGACTTTAACCTTCGGTCAGAAACAGTGAACCAACCTCCAATGGAGTATCCTGACCCATCAACGCCGATGTCTTGTGTAAAATAACCTGACCAGCCGTTTGTAATATTTGTTGTTTGACCGTAAACTCCATTAAATCCAATTCCGTAGGTTCCAATAGCTAATCCAGTTGGGTTCGTATTCGATCCGTATACTCCAAATCCAGGCGAGAAACTTGTTTGTCCAACAACGCCATTGTAACCGATTCCTAGGACTCCGTATCCGCCACCTGTGCGTAAATTCGAACCATACACTCCGGCTTCTCCTGTTGCCGTCGCGGGAATTTGACCTGTGACACCGTATCCAGCTCCTGTATTATTACCCAATATTGCTGCGTTGTTTGCAGTTGAACTGTTGGTATTCGCTTGAATGGCAGAGAAGGAATTGGATGGGTTGGTACTTTCGGCTCTAAATCCTACACCGGTTCCTGATTGCGTAGCCAAAACTCCTGTTGAGTTTGCCACAGACGTTGAAACTTCCAAGCCCGTCGCGTTCGTCCCTGAGTTAATGATTTCTACGGCACCAGCGTCTGTCGTAATTGTGCGTCCCGTACCTGCTCCTCCTTGGTCATAGGCTTCATCCAAAGTATTTCCGCCGCCCGCAGGTAAAGTGATTGTATTGCCCGAAGAGATGGTTAAATCTGTTCCGTTAACACTCAATGTTTGAATTTCGTTGTTTGGGTCGCTGTCGGCATCATCTACGTTGGAAGCCGTTTCTGCATGAAGTGCGTAAGGCACACTCAAAAGTTGCGTGGTAGATGAAATCGTGTAGACCGTACCTCCTGTGGGATCCGTATCTGTTTTGATGTAATAAGGACCATTGGACCAATCAATAGTACTGAAGTTTCCAGCAACGATGGTTCCTCCACCAATTTCAAAAGTTACCAATCCGTTGATATTAGACGTTGGTGTATGCGTCTCGATGTATTGGGCGACTCCGGTTGGCGATCCTTGCAAAATGGAAACTTGTACACCAATAGGTGAGTTACTTACAAGTGCATCGCTTGAATTGCGAACAATCGCTTGATACGTCATTCTGTCAGGGGCTTGCGCATACAAAAATGAGATGCAGCAAACGGCAATAAGAGTAGATAATAATTTCATTGTTAGTGTTTTATAATTTGTATGGTTGATGTTGGAATTGTGGGAGACCGCATCTCTAGTAGATAATTACCAGCAGCGTATGAACTTACGTCTAGCAAGGTCTCGTTGTTCAATATAGGTCCTGAAAGAAGCAATTTACCATTGAGATCGTAAAAGAAGTAATGTGCCTCATTCGGAATATTATCCAAATGCAGTTCTACTTGATCTTCCGCTGGATTAGGGAAGAGCGAAACTCCCCAGTTAATTTCTGTAATGCTTGCATCCGGATCGAAGAATTCAAAAGGTTGTTGAAGCCCTTCATTCGTGTTGCCGTCGGTTCCACTTGCATTTGAATAGTCAATTTGTCCAATGGAATAGGTTACAGAGCCATTACTTCCCGTGGCAGTTCCACCGCTTGGAACAGCATTTTGCTGAGAGTAGCTTAGTAAAGGTAAGGCACAACAGGATGCGATGAGTAAGAAATGCTTCATATTGTAGTAGTTTATGCATAGAAAGATACGGAAAAAAATGCGGAGGTGAAGTAGTAGGATGATTGTAGTTTGGAGAAGGTTACTATTAAATAAAATACTGAAATCAATGATCAAAAACTAATAATTGTAATAATACTTAAACGCGCCGTGCCTGTCCGGTAGGCAGGTTTTGCGTTGAATGATTTTTCAGTTTCATTGTAATGCCCACATTATCAATTGTTAACGGTTGTATTCTACCCATGTTACATTTCATCAAAACACAAAAAAGGAGCCCGAAAGCTCCTTTTTTTGTAACTGATTAATACTCTTACTCTACCACAAAATTTTCAGAAAACTGTTCGCCATTGACCTCAACTCCAAAGCGGTAAACTCCGGCTGATAAATGACTCGTATTCAGCGTTAGAATGTGTTTTCCTTTTGTGTAGTACGTTTCTTCCTCAATTGTTTCAATCAATTTTCCATTGATGTCATAGATTTTCAAGGTAACATCTTGCCCATCGTTTAAACTGAATCCTACTTTCACTTCTGAGCTGGCCGGATTCGGATAGATGGGGTAGATATTCGTTTCTTGCCCATTAATTACCAAATCTTCGGTTCCTAATTCAAGGTTTTCGTCACCCGCTTGGTACGGAACGTAGTCAAAGAAGCCTAGGAACATTTCATCTCCGGTAAAATCTCCCCAAAACACCCACTCCGGTGGACTGTTCGGGTTCAATGGATTAGAAGCTGTATTATCATAAGATGCCTCTACAAATAGCGTGCTTCCTGCATCTACTTTAATAAGATTCGTGAATGAATACCCATTTTGATAGTTGAAGTCCCAATCGTTGATTCGGATCAATTTGGTTGTATCTCCGTTGGTATCTACCACGTAGGACTCCCACGTTTCGCCAAGCAAGTGCATGTGCGGGAAAACGGTCAACAAGCTGATATCCACAGGAACAGTGTATGATCCTTTGAACGATGTAACTTGATCTGGTGGGATGGCAAATGGAACCGAAAGATCGTACGGACTAATGATGTGCGTTTGTACGTATCTCGGTGCCGGTGTTTGTGCAAAGAACAGGTTGATGTATGAAGAGTCAAACTCGTTTACCGGGCTTGGTGCGTAGTGCATTTGCAATAATAATTTATCGCCCGGATCCAGCGGTTTACTCATTTCGGGAGGAAAGAAACGTGCTTCGCCACCCGGTGCCCATACAGCGTAGAAAGGATCTTGTGGCTCGAAACCAAAACCACCGAACATTTCGTATCCGTAATTTGGGTCTGCGGCATCCAGTGCATCCGCTTGTCCGGTGTTGTCTTTAGCGATAACTGCGTGGTGACAAATAGTTGTATTACCCGGACGGTATTCAATCGCTCGAACTTGCTCAGATTGTGTCAATTGCGGATCCAATACAAATACTTGATACCCATCCTGATTTGTTCCTTGATGCTCAAATGATTGTGCCATTGGAAGTACCAAGTCCGGCGTTCCTAAGGCAGAACCAGTTGGGAAAGTTGGCATTGTCGCTTCGTTCGCAGGGTTTCCAGGCTGCATGCCGTTATCGTACCAGTCTGCTATTGTTTGGATTTGAACATCGGTCAAATAATTTTCATCCAAGAAATGATTGTAGTCTGGATCGGCTTTCCAAGGCGGCATGTACTTCAATTCGGTCACGTATTTAATCATCGCTCCATATGCCGTAACTTCCGTAATGTTGGTCAAAGGCATGGGACCAATTTCTCCAGGTCGGTGACATTTTGTACAGTGATTGTAAATAATCGGGGAGATGTCCTCATAATACGTTGGGACAGATTTCGGTGGAGTTTTCATGGATGTTTTTTCCATTTCAACAAATTTGCGATTGTTGAATCCATTCGCCGAAATACAAATTGCTCCGAGAGCAACGACAAAAAGTACTAGAATCGTTTTCATTTTTTGGATTTTTGAGAGATGTAGCAGCCTACTGGCGAAGTTTTGGCAGTAGCTATAGGTGTTTCATTCTGTATGGCGTTCAATGCGTCGACAAGATCGTCCGATTGTATTTGACGTTTTCGCTGTCCAACACGTGCATAATTATCATCAATTCTTCCTTGGTACAGAACGCTGTCCGATTTGGGGTCGTGTACAACCACCTCAGGGGTTACAGTTGCGCCAAATTTTTGTACCAATTCGTGGTCCGTGTCCAGTCGCATTTCAACATCCAACTTGTATTTCTTTTTAAACTTTGCCATGGTTTCCTCCGATGACAATGAATTAGGAAATATGAGAATGACATTGTGTGTTGGATTATCGTTCGCTATTTGGTTGATTTTTGCTGTGTAGTATTGACAAATAGGACATGTTTCTGCCACAAAAAAGTAGATATCTAGGGAATCCGCTTTGGGTTCCGTAGTAGAAGTATTCAAGCCGAGTAGCATCGGTATTAGTAGCGTGAGTAGCCAATTCATGAGGTCAAGGTAATAAAATTTGAAACAATCTGAAAATCATTTATTTGTAGTGTTAGATGGATTTCTTTATGAATGGTTTAATCGGTGGCAAAAAAACTTCAGTTCGATTCTTGTATCTTGCAGCGATGGTCACTTTGAAGACACATACAGTCGGCATTTTGAAGGAATCTATCCGATTTGTTGATTACCTCATTGGCGTTTTTGAAGGTTTCGAGACGAGAAATGCAGTGAAAACGGGTATTAAGAAGCGAAGGTTTCTGATCAACGGTGAGTTGGCCGAAACCGGGACTTGGTTGAAAGAAGGAGATCGCATCGAATTATTGGAGCGTCGAGAGAAACCGAAGGCATACGACAAAAAGATTGAAATTGTCTTTGAGGATGATTATTTGGCGATTGTTAATAAACCTGCAGGATTGGTGGTGAGCGGGAATCAATTCAAAACTTTGGAAAATTGCCTTGTGGATCAATTGCAACCAAGTAAAGCATCAGATGCGTTGGATTGGGGATTGCCTGTACATCGTCTAGATGCGCCAACCAGTGGTTTGGTCCTTTTTGCGAAAACTGTTTCCATTAGGCGAGCGATGGGGGAGATGCTTGAAGATAAAAGGATAGAAAAGCGCTATCACGCCGTGGTGCATGGAATTCCGAAGGAAGGTGAAATAGAAGTTCCGGTAGACGGAAAACAAGCAAAATCGCAACTAAAACTTATCGAGACGGTGGATTCCATACAAAATGAGCACCTATCCTTGGTTGAATTGGAGCCGATTACCGGAAGAACACATCAATTGCGAATTCACTGTCAAAGTATTGGGAATCCTATTGTTGGTGATCAACTATACGGGAATCCAAATGGAACGTTTCGGAACAAAGGATTGTTTTTATCGTCTACCCAATTGAAGTTTCTGCACCCAATTACGCAGGCATTTGTGGATGTTCAAACTCCAATTCCGAACAAATTTACATCCCTCCTGAAAAGAGAAGCAAAACGAGCGGAACGATACATGTAGACTTATTTTTTCGTGAGAGTTCCACTAAAGTAGGCGCGCATACCTCGGTAGTAACTGCAACTTTCTTCTTCCAGCGCGGTCACTGTTTTTCCATCAAATGTTAGCGAGAGTTCGCACCCTTCTTCTCCTTTAAAAATAGCTTTGTTTTTGCTCACCATTTTTGCTAGCCCGTTGATATGTCCCACGTGTGCATTGTGCCCGATGACAAAATATTGGAAAAGTACGTAATCTCCGATGCGAACCAAGCGTAACTCGTCCGATGCTGTTTCTTCCTCATCTTCTTCACCGTTATATATAGAAATGGTCTTGGAATAAAGATAGGTTTCAAAATTCGGTGTTATTTTGCCGTTCTCGGAACTATAAACTTTTTGCAGTTCAACCTCTTGAATATCAGACTCCTTTCCCGGTGCGTACCATTGTCCTGAAAGTTGATCTCCATTCTTTTCCAAAGTCATGTGTCCAGTGACAACATTCTTCACGGACTCGGTCATTTGCCATTCATTGCCTTTTGCGGAGGTCGTTCCGTTCAATTGAATTTGACGACCATGCTTCAAGTACCAGTATCGCCCTGTGATTTCATTTTTATCGGTATTGATCTCAACAAGTACATCTTCGCCATAAAGCCCTATGGTACCTGCGTAATAATCGAATGATTTCAGTTCCGTTTCTTCATCTGATTCGACTTGAGTGGCCGATTCTTGGTCCTGAGAAGGACTTTCGACTTTGTTGCTCTCAGAATTTTTATCGTTGTTCTCATCCTGGCAAGAAAAGAGAAGAAGCAAAAGTAGCAGTGAGTAGGTGAATTTCATGATTATCTGTTTTTGAGTTCTTTGATCGTTCTGACAAAGTTGTTTCGTACCTCTTCGATATTACGATGGGTTCCACGCTGAACGATCCAATCACCATTGGAAATGGTACCAGAGTGATGCGACGCGTCACATGAGTATACAATGGATGAGTTCAAATGTTCGTCACGGCAGGACTGAAGTAGCGGTACATTTTCATCGATAATACAAGCGTTGAGTGGTTCTCCCACTTTAAAATAATGCGAATTGAAGTTGTCCATGGCTTTTCTTCCCGTTATGGTGGCCATTTGGATAGCAAAATCGCCGGAGTTTCCATTGGTTTCACTGGTCATGATATTGCGCTTGTGTGTCGTTAAACGCTGTCCATAATCCAAGAGTCGTAGTTCTTCTAGCGGGTGTATTCCCACGTGGCTGTCGGTTCCAATGCTCCACTTTCCGTTCCTCTCTTGGAATCTTTGAACAGGAAATAGTCCATCGCCCAAATTCCCCTCTGTTGTTGGACAAAGCACAACATTGGCGCCTGATGCTGCAATTCCATCGGTCTCGGCATCGGTCAAATGGGTGGCATGCACCAAGTGAAAACGATCGTTTAGATCCACGTTATCTAATAACCACTCTACCGGTCTTTTGCCCAAATACGTCTTCGCATCCTCAATTTCTTTCAATTGTTCAGCAATATGAATGTGAAAAGGAATGTTCTGATCTCCCGTTTTGGCTACCTCAGCGATTACTTCAGGTTCCACGCCGCGCATGGAGTGAATACCGATTCCCACGTTTGCACGTTCGTAGTGTTCAGTTGCATTCTTGGTAGCTTCCAACAATTTGAAGTAAGTATCAATATCTTTCGAGATAAAGCGCCTTTGTCCTTCAGTTGGCTCCATGCCGAATCCACCTTTTTGATAAAAAATAGGGACGAGGGTAATGCCAATTCCAGCTGTTTTCGCCGCTGCAATCAATCGTTCACCCATTTCTGCCAAATTATCGAAAGGCGTTCCATCTTGCTGGTGATGTACGTAATGGAATTCGGCAACATTGGTATATCCCAAGCGAACCATTTCGGTGTACAGCATGGTGGCAATGGCTTGCATTTGATCGGGGTTTACCGACAACGCCAAGCGGTACATGGCATCGCGCCAGGACCAAAAATCATCGGCTTTTTGTCCGGTTGGATGTACCTCCGCCAAACCTGCCATAGCATACTGAAAGGCATGAGAGTGCGCATTTTGAAATCCGGGGAGTGCAAAACCACGAACGTGATGCGCAATGGTTCGCTCTTGATTCTCTTTTATGGAAAAAATAGTTCCGTCAGGCTGTGTAACGATGGAAACGTTCGACTTCCAGCCGTCATTTTGCAAAATTTTATCGAAGAAGTAGTGCTTCATTACAAGGTGTTCAAAGTGGCGATTAAAGACTCAAATGTTGGTTGTAAAACAGATCGAACTTGGTTAGCACGATCTTCGTGAAATTCCTTTTCAGAGTCGTCCATGTACAAAATCTTGTTCATTTCAAGCTGCAGCGCGTGAACGTTGTTGGCGGGCTTTCCGAAGTATCGCGTAATATGTCCGCCTTTGAATGGGGTATTGTGGTTGACGCCATATTTACCTGACCTTAAACCCGATAATGCGGTTGAAATCAGCTGTGGGTCGGCAGTTGTCTCGTCGTTGTTCCCGAGAATCATGTCAGGGAATACCTCCTTGCGGATTGTTGGTACAAAATGTCGTATTGAGTGTGCGTCCCACAACAAAACTTTACCGAATTGTGCCTTTCGTTCTTTCAGTAAGGTTTCCACTTTTTGATAATACGGCCAATAATAGTTATTCAATCGACGCTCGATTTCTTCCTGACCTGGCTCAACTTCCGAACTTCTGTAAATGGATTCACCAAAGAAGTCTGTGTTGGGTGTTAACCCTGTTATGATTCGGCCATCGTTGTACAAAGGAGCACTTTTAGGATCACGATTCAAATCAATGACCCAGCGGCTGTATTTCGCATGAATGATGGTAATTCCCAGCTCTGAAGCAAAGCTATAGAGGTCATGAACAAACCAATCAGTATCATCAGGAGCGCTCATTTTTTCCGGAACATAATCACTTTGAAGTTCCAGTGGGAAGTCTGTTCCGCAATGAGGAACACTCAGAATGATTGGAGCAGGAGTTCCTTTTGGTGGAATGATATGAAATGGTTCTGTCATAGCTACGACTGTTGTTGTTTTGGATGCTTAGCAAAGTTAGTATTGTTTGAAAATTAAGCTCAATTCGTTTTTGTTGATGTGAAAATGTTATTGAGAGGGGATAGTGAGCAAAAGGGGTTGTTTTTGGTATTATCATCTTTAATTTTTGACATTTCTAGAAATGTAGAATTCTATAAATATACAATTCGAGAAATGTCGAATTTGAGCAACATTTTTCTCAATCTATTCACGTAAATCTATTCCACTATTTCCTTTTTCTCCCAACTTTCGAATCCTTTAATTATCTTTCCTCTCCATGCCATCGAAAAATAACCTGAACTCTTCTAATATCCCTCTTTGGGAAGCGCTTTTGCCTTTCCTGATTATGATGATTCTTGTTATTGGAGGAAGCAATGTATTGGAGTTTCCTCTCCAGTTAACGCTACTTCTTTCCGTGATGGTTGCTGGTATTTTTGCTTATCGCCGTGGAATAAAAGTGCCTGAGATGCTCGATGGAATTGGCGATACGTTGCGAAAAGCGATGCCTGCCATTGTTATATTAATCGCTATTGGTGCAATCGTTGGAACATGGATGTTCAGCGGAACTGTTCCTTATTTGATTTATTACGGACTGAAACTGATTCATCCGGATTATCTTCCTGTGACAGCCTTTTTGGTTACAGCTATAGTTTCTACGTTTACAGGAACTAGTTGGGGATCTGCAGCTACTTCGGGAGTAGCGTTTATGGGTATTGGAGATAGCATGGGGGTGCCGGCAGAACTTGTCGCAGGGGCGGTATTGTCTGGTGCTGTATTTGGAGATAAAGTTTCTCCGGTTTCTGACACGACAAATATCTGTGCGATGGCATCGGAAATCTCAGTGTATGATCATATCAGAGGCATGCTGCCCAACGTCGGTTTGGCCGGAATTTTAGCGGCAATCACCTTTCTTGTTTTTGGGCTAATGTATTCTGGAACGGCGGCATCTTCTGCTCAAATCAATGTAGTTCTTGATCATCTCGATTCCTTTTACCATTTGAACCCTATCATGTTATTGCCTCCAGCTATTGTCTTTCTTGGTGGTTACAAAGGCTATCCTCCTGTGGTGTTGATGCTCGTATCGAGTTTTACCGCCATTTTGATTGGAACATTTTTAAATGGATTTGATATTTACCAAGGAGCATTTGCCATGGTTTCTGGATTCAACACTAGCATGGTCACTCAAAGCGAATTGCCAGCACTTTTAGGAACATTACTAAATCGTGGTGGTATGGAAGGAATGATGAGCGGAGCCGTTTTCTTCTGCGTCCTCGCAGTTTCCTTCGGTGCAATCATGGAGCAAGGTGGATTTATTCGACCATTAATGCGCGTTATTTTTAGCTGGATACGTAGTGCATACGGATTGGTTCTAGCTGCGTTCTTTTCCGGTGGTTTATTGAACGGGGTTTCAGGAAATGCCATGTTTTCCATTCTCACTACAGGACAGATGTTTCGGGGTGGATTTAGAGAACGAAAATTACCCTTGTCGCTTCTATCAAGAAGTATGGAGAACTCTATGACCTTGCTGGAATCGCTCATTCCGTGGCACGTGACGGCGTTGTATATGTCCGAAACACTCGGGGTAAGCACCTTCGATTACCTACCGTTTGCTTTCTTCAACTTGTTTGGTGTAGGATTGTTTTTCATCCTTTCAAAACGCACCACGAATAAGGTTCCGGCAGTTTAATTACAATCAGAGCGACGTCGAGTATCGGCTAAATGCACCATTTTCCAACCTTCATTTGTTTTAAAAAGTTGGATAGCATTCACACCGCAGTGACTGAATGTGTCGTCA
The DNA here is from genome assembly GCA_024742305.1 of bacterium. Taxonomy (GTDB): domain Bacteria; phylum Bacteroidota; class Bacteroidia; order Flavobacteriales_D; family Crocinitomicaceae; genus UBA4466. The sequence continues at coordinate 39,650 of JANSYQ010000023.1, forward strand.
AGATAGAAGGAGTAATCCATCCACGCTTGCGCAAGATTGCCGTCAATTTGAATCCGAACATTTGAAATGCGCTCGTCCCAAACTTGATCGTGAGGAGTTCCAACGGCATTTTTGAATTCGGCTGCGCTTCCTTTGTGTGATCGCGGATTGCCTTCTTCGTCTGTAAAAGTAGACATCATTTGAATCTCAGGGTGAAATACCGCTGCAACAAGCGTGCTATCGCCATTTTTCATTCCTTGGAATAACTGATCAATTGTTGCTCGCACGGCAGAACTGTCATCTATTGTTGTTTCAGAATCCTGTGAGAAAGCCGAAAATGAAAGGCTCATTAGAACGATTGCAAAGTATTTCATGGAGGTGTAATTTATTTCCAAGAATACGCAAGTTGAAAGTCAGAATGGCAACCGTTCATCCTAAACCCACGATTCAATACATCTACGGTAAATATTTGAAGATGAGTTATAAATAACGCTGAATAACGGTAGCAGCACTTTGCACGTATCCACCGCCGAAAAGATTCACATGCACGAGGAGAGGGTATAATTGTGTCAAGGGAATTCGATCTCGCCAATTCGTTTCTAGCGGAAATTCCTCATGATATACATCAAAAAGACTGTCTGAAAAGCCACCAAAAAGATGCATCATACCGAGGTCCATTTCTCGATGCCCGTAGTAAACGGCAGGGTCGATTAAAACAGGACTTCCGTCGGCATTCACCATAAAGTTCCCTGACCATAAATCACCGTGGAGTAGAGCAGGGACCTCTTTCGGAAATAATTCGTCCAACTTTGTGCAGAGTCGTTCTGCTGCTTTCACAAATTTATCATCTACCTTATTTGAATCAAAAGCCCGTTGTATTTGCGGCAGAATGCGCTCTATTGCATAGAAATCGCTCCAATTGTCATGCTTTCGGTTGTATTGCGGCAGAGAACCAATGTAGTTGTCCTCCTTCCAGCCGAAGTGATTAGTTGTTTGACGGTGCATCGCGGCCAGTGCTTTGCCAAAATCTTCCCAAAATGTGTTGGATTTTGCTCCCGGCTCAATGAAATCCAGTACCAAATATTGAGAGTTCTCATCTTCTGCTGCGCCAATTGCTTTTGGAACATGAAAACTGGATTTCTCGGCTAACTCCACGAGACCATTTGCCTCTTTTTGTAGCATCTCGGGGAATCTCTTGCGATCGTTTTGCTTAACACAAAACATTCCTTGGTCGGTTTGAATTTTGAATACAGCATTGATATCGCCACCGGATAAGGGCGTTTTGGAAAGTACTTCGACCTTCTTTTTCAGGAGTTGCGTTAAAATAGATTCCACAAAGTTGAATTCGGAGTTAAACTAATAAGATTTCTGACCAAAATGAAAATTCATTTCACAGATGAAAAGCGAGTCACTTCAGATATTCAATCAACTGATCGAATTCTTTGTCCGTTAGATTGTGGTAGTGAAGTCCTTTCGTCGGCTTTTGTTTTTGGATTTCCATGGCAAGAGAATCGCCGGCTTCTATCAATTCATCTTGATTTCGAATAAACGATTTGAACCATTCCTCCGAAGGTGCTTTTTTCATAAAGCCCCTCAGAGCCGGACCTGTTCCATCTTTGGAATAATGATGACACGTCGCACATTTCGCTTTGAATACAGTTGGAGGGTTCTGTCCAGCCATATCTCTTAGGTCGCCGCTGTCCTTTACGCCGCATTTAGGCAGTTTTTCCTCCGACGCTTCCAGCTGAGTACTTTTCGTTTTGCGAAAGCAGCCCAAAGAAATCATTAGGAAAGTTACCATAAAGAGCGTTGATATCTTACTCATATCTTAAAAATCGACATTTCGAACTAAAGTTCAAACATTTTAACGCATCATATTCATTTGCATATCAACCAAATTCTAAATAAAGCGACCACTTGCTAATTGAAAACACTGGACCTGTGAAACATAAGGATTCCCGTCGTATTTTTCCGACATGAGATACCTTGTTTTCTTTATAGTTTTAGTGTCGTTTACCGCGTTTGGACAAAATGTTGGAATTGGAACGAATACACCTCAGGAGAAATTGCATGTGAACGGTGCTATACGCAGCGATTCATTGGCGAACACAGACACCAATGTGGTGGTTTCTGATGTAAATGGTACACTGATCAACTTGGAGACGGGAACAACCGGACAGGTGTTGACCTCTCAAGGTCCTGGGTTGGCTCCGGAGTGGACGACGATGGCGTCAGGTTCTTCTGGAGGTAAGATGCATTTTGGTAGTTTGTCGAGTACTTTTTCCATCACTGTCAATAACTCTTCAGCGCCTTCCGGTTCTTTATTGAGTTATTCATTCGTACCGGACAATGATACTGTTGTGGTCAACTTTTGTGCGCAGGGTGATATCACTTCATCGTCTATTCCAGCGTCGCCAGCTCAGCATTATTTGTATCGAATTTATGTGAATGGAGCGCTTTACAAACAAACCTATTCTGAAACCACTAAGAATGTCTCCTCGGGATTTGTCCCTACGAATTTTACACATCCGATAGCGGTAAATGCTGGTGTTTCGAACACAGTGGAGGTGCGTATTTTTACCTTGTTTACGAGTTCAGGAAGTATTAGTCTGACGTACGATCCAACGGCGCTTTCGCAGTATGCCCATTTTACCATTTACGATTTTCCAACCAACTAAGAAAGGACGGTTAATACCAATTTTCGGGATCCTCCATGGTTTCGAAACTCACACAGGTAAATGCCTTGCCAAGTTCCCAATTGCAGTCTACCGTTTGTTATGGGAACCGTTACGGACGATCCAACCATCGATGATTTTATGTGTGCGGGCATATCATCGGGACCTTCGAAGGTATGTTTGTAGAAAGGTTCGTTCTCTTTGACGATATGATTGAATGATGATTCAAAATCTTGAAGAACGGTAGGGTCAGCATTTTCATTGATGGTCAATCCTGCGGAAGTGTGTTTAATAAAAACGTGCAAAACCCCTGAATTGGGAAGTTCGAGTGCATCTTCTACGAGTTCGGTAATAATATGAAATCCTCGTGGGTAAGGCGGAAGAGAAAGAGTTGTTTGCATTGCGCTAAGTTATAAATTACGGAGGATCATTTTGGTCTGAGACGGATCATCTCGGCTCCGCTCGATGAACCTTGGCTACCTCGAAGAACTAGCAGTACCTCGAGCGGAGCCGAGAGGTATTATTGAATGAACTGAGAGGTACAACTAAAAGAGCCGAGAGGTACTACTAAATTTCATAATTTCACCGTATGGATGGCAGAAAAAGAGAAAACATCGAAATAGGATTAGAAGTAGAGGTGGTTTTGAAGAAGGATCAAGCGTCCGGGGCTTTGACGCATGGGTTCGTGAAGCGGATTTTAACCAACTCCAAGTTCCATCCGCATGGAATTAAAGTGATGCTTGACGATGGCAAAGTAGGGCGGGTGAAGGAAATTATCGAGTAGACCATTTGCGAAAAGTTCCGTAAATTAATGGAACAAAACCAGCCCTATGAAATATCTTACATGTACATTTTTTATTTCCGGAACATTGTTCTTAACTGCTTGCGGATGGTCGGATAAGCAAATTGAAGCGGAACGAAAAGCAATAGATGAAGGTTTTATGCAAGGATTGGAAGGATCGGGGCAGTCTGTTGATCCCAAAGTGAAAGAAGCATGGCTGGATTGCGTAATGGACAAAGTGGTTGAGAAGTGGTCCTTTGATGAGGTTACCGAAAAACCTGAGTTGATGGACAAGGTACAGCACGACTGCGCAAAGGAGGTAGGATTGTACGAAGCTGTGGAGGTGAAGTAGCTTTTATCTGATCTAAAAAAGCTCGGCACTAAGTACCGAGCTTCGTTCATACAGCAAATTCGCATCTATCCAAACAATGAAGACATTTGTGTCAATCGAATTCGTGTACAAACTAGAGAGTTCATTAACGGGCCCGTTGCTTCTCGTCATCTGCTCCTGACTGTCTTCGTACCTGAACATTTTTCCCCCTTCCGAAATTGTAAGTGAAATGAAGATAAACGGTTCTCGTATCTCTTTCCGACGTCCAAAACTCTTCCACACCATTAAATTCCACTTCTCCCCGCGGATAGTTGGTCCAAAAAATGTCTGAGGCGTTTAGTGCGATGGTACCCTTGCCTTTCAGAATATCCTTTTTAACGCCAAGTGATAAACTATGCATCGGTTTAATAGTGGTAGTTCCGTACAAATGACGGTGCATGTACATGTAATTCTGCTCAATCTTAAACCCTCGCTTTAATACAAATGTATTCTGTGCAGCAGCATGGAAGGTTGGCAAGGATCGATTGAAATAAAAACCAAGCAATGAACCGTCGTATTGAGCGAAGAAACCAGTAAAGTTGAGGTTCATGTACCACCACTTCTTGATAGGAGCATTGTACATCAGCATGAGCGAGTATTCGTGATACGTATCCACATTGTCCTCTTGTTGAAGAGTATTTTGAGTGATTGGGTCCACGGCTAAAACTGTAATAATTCCCTGCGTTGTATACGAGTAACTTCCTTGGATAAATAGTTTGTTGGCGAAGGAATAGGTCAACTCGGAATTGTACAAAAGTTCGGGTTGTAAATCGGGGTTCCCTGATGCCCATGCTAGCGCATCTATCGGTCGAATGAATGGATTAAGTTGCTGGTAATGCGGTCGGTTTATTCTTCGCCCGGAATTCAAGCTGAGAGCGTGCTTTTCTTTGAGTTGATAATTGAGGAAAAGCGTTGGGAATACCTGGGCATATTGTCGATTAAAAGTGATATCATACGTTAGCTGGTTACCTGCTGCATTCGTATGCTCCATTCGAAGTCCGAACTGCGTTGATAGTTTGTTGAACTGCTTACTAAAATTGATGTATGCGGCATTGATGTTTTCCGAATAAACGAAGTGGTTCGACTTGGTTGAGTCCAGTGCGTTTTCATCACCATCAAAGAAAAAGGCCACATCTTTGTCGCTTTTCACGTAGCTCGATTTTACCCCAGCTTCGAAAGTTAGTCCGCTTTTGAACGGTTTGGTATAATCCACCTTGGCAGAATAGATACTCAAGGGACCAATTTGATGCCCCGTTTCAAAGAGTGTATCCAAAGGATTTCCGCTGGTTTGTCGATAAATGGATTGAAACATATTGTTGGAATTGGTCATATATCGAGCAAGGTCAAAATCGGCTGTAATTTTCTGCCCCATGCTATCCAATTGATGACTGAAATGTGCATTTCCGGAATACGCCGACCACCGATCATTCATAAAGCTTCCAAAGTCGATGAGGGTATTTTGCACATCGTTGCCATCAAATATTAGAGACTCTGAACTGTTGTCCCAAGTTCCGCGACGGATGTTTCCTGTAGCCTGCAAGGAAAGCGATGTCTTGGGTGAAATGTACCAATCGTATCCAAGTCGGGCAGCAAGTGTTTGATTGACAAGATCAAGTCGGTTATCGTTTCTAACGATGGCGGCAAGCGTATCAGCGTCATAAAAGTTTTTGCGAACATCCAAATTGTTAAACGCTTCTTGATAATTACCTGACACCACAAAGATCAAATCTCCTTTTTTGCCCGAATGACTGAGGTTAACCGTCATGTACGATTTATTGGTGCCACGTCCGCGCCCGTAACCCGTTGCCACCGATCCTCTAAATCCTTCTCCACTTGGTTTTGCGAGCACTATATTGATAATTCCCGAATTGCCTTGGGCATCGTATTTTGCCGACGGATTCGTGATCAATTCGATATTTTTGATTTGCGTAGCATGAATTGATTTTAGGTAATTTTCAAGGTCTGTCCCCGATAGCGCCAAAGGTTTGTCATTCACCATTATATTCACGCCCCCTTTGCCTCGAAGTACCAATCTTCCGTCCATGATGCTTACACCCGGTAGTTTTCCCAACAGTTCCCAAGCGGTGTTCCCCTGACTAATGGGACTTCCTTCTACATGCACCACCATTTTATCAGGTTGCATGGTAAACATGGGGCGGGTTGCTGTAATATTCACCTCATTAAGTTCAGTATTTACCGAGGTAAGTGAAATGGAATTAAGGTCCATCTGCGGTTCGTTCAGGTCCAAAGAGATGATTGTGTCCAAATAACCTACTGCAGTAATGGTCAAAAAATACGATCCGTACGGGATGTTTTCGAAGAGGAAGTCGCCGTTTTCATTCGTGATTTCACCTTTTACGAGTGAAGAATCTGATTCCAACCTCAAAACAACATTGGCAAACAAAACCGGTTCATTTGATGGTTCGATAATGTTTCCAGTCACTGTGCCGGATTGAGTAAAACCGAAATTGCCAACGCAAAGAATGAGTGCGGAAAAGAGTAGGTATTTCATGCGCTTTTCTTACAAATTTCCGAAGAAGAGAAGCGAAGAAATAGTAAAAACTAGACTTGAATTTGACGATTCAGCGTAGGCTGCTGTAAACCGTTTTTTATCGCGAACAGATTTTTGGGTGTCAGCCCGGCGTATTTCTTCACATCTTTGATAAAGTGCATCTGATCAAAGTAGCCGAAATCATAAGCGATATCCGAAAGCTTATCGACGGGCGTTTGCATGCCCAGCACGCTTTGATGAAAGCGATATAGTCCACAGAATTTTTTCGGTGTGAGACCAACCTTTTGTTTGAACCGTCTTTCAATGGTTTTAATGGAACACCCCATCTGTTTGGCAATCTCAGAAACGGGTAAATTTCCATTTGATCCCTTTATTTTCTGCACTACGTGGTCGATCAATTTGTCCTGATGCAAGTGATGAACCTGTTCCATGAAATAGTTCTCGATCGCGTGAACCAAAGCATTTTTATCGTCGGAGCGGTCCAAGGATTCTAATATGGAGTCTTCTAGGCAGTGAAAACGGTTACCAAAGATCATTTCGGGCGCCACTGATGCATTGATGATTTCAGAAATATCATTTTCCACAAAAGGGTACAACCCCTCGGGTTTGAATCGAATTCCTACAATCTCGCCAGCTGAGACCTGAATTTTCTGTGCTTTGGTTTTCAATCCGGCCAAATGACTTTTTACTTCAATAGATTCTTTCTCCCCAGTTTTTTGTCTTATAATGGAAGAAGTTGCAATGATAAGTTCTACCGTATTATCAGGAATAATACGATGCTGAATATCTTGATCCTGCGTGTTGTGCCATATCTTATCAATGTAAGGTGAAAGTGGATGGGATACCGGATATTCTGTGTAATTGTATTGCTCCATGGAAAGTAAACTCGTATTACAAGAATACCTTCTTTTATACCATGGAAATACAATTTATGATAACAGGCGACTATCGGTTATAAAGTGTCAACTTTGGGGATTAATGAGGAACGATAGAGCTTGTAAGAATCTATAAATCAAAGAAGACAGTCTTTTTTTCCTGACTGCATACCTTTGTCTTTCGTTCTTCTTTGTCATGGAAGTGAATGACGTTTACTTGTCCACCCAACATTTCCAGAAATATGGTATTGGTGACAGAGAGTTGTGAGCCTGTGACATCTTTGAGTTCGATAAAAAACCGGACATCGTTTCCATCGATTTTATAAGCTATCCAATGCTGTGATAACGAGGTGCCATCAAGATTGATTACAATATGTTTTTCAATGAAATTCTGTAAATATTTTTGTACCTGATCCTCTTCCGCGCGTATATCGAAAGTTTCATTACCGCTTTCGCGCTTAATAAATAACTCAATGTCATCAGCGAAAACTTGCTGCGTAATTTCCAGTGTTTTGGAATCCTCCTTGTACGTCATTTCGCACACACTGATGTGATGCGCATGTAGAAACAACGACAATAATGGGGCCGTAAGAATATTAATCATGCTTCTGTTCTTTCATTTGTTCAAATTCCGACTTTGTTTCTTGTCGAGGGAACACATTGTTTTCGGTGTCGGCATCGGCGGTTTTTAAACCAGGATCAATTTCAACCAATTTGATAGGCTGATCAAAACTGAATATTTTTCTACACGAATCTTCATGATAGCGCCAAACCTCGGCAGGAACCGTTAGCGAAGTGGTGGAACCATCGTCAAATGTAATTCTCATAACTATCGGCATTACCAAGCCTCCGATATTGGAAAAGTTCATTTGATAGTAGTGTTGACTGTCCATTTTGTTAAAAACTTCCTTGTAGTTGAGCCGCTCCCTGAACTCTCCATAATAATGATCGGGGGTGTTGACCACTTTTATTTTTTTGGAGGCAATTGCTACCGTGGAATCTATACTTGAAACATAATAGTCAGGCGCTAAATTATTGGGAAGGAAGTCATAATGGACCACGGTATCGATGGAAATATCAACATAATCAACGCTGTAGAACCAACCTCTCCAGTACCAATCCAAGTCAATGCCGGAAGCGTCTTCCATCGTTCTAAAGAAGTCGCCAGGTTTTGGATGCTTGAACGCCCATCGTTCGGCATAGGTTTTAAATGCTTTATCGAAGAGTTCCGGACCTAATACCACCTCGCGCAAAATGTTGAGGGCAGACGCAGGCTTGCTATAGGCGTTGTAGCCCAGTTGCATTACCTGTTCAGGGTTGGTCATCATTGGTCGGATGTATTGTTTCTGTCCTTTCATGTACTTCACTACCAAATGTGCCGGACCTCTATCGTGTGGGAAATTATCGTAATGTTCCTCTTTCGTGAGGTATTCCAAGAAACTGTTGATACCCTCGTCCATCCATGCCCATTGGCGCTCATCAGAATTCACAATCATCGGGAAAAAATTGTGTCCAACTTCATGAATAATCACACCAATCATGGAGTATTTTGTCCCGTCAGAGTAAGTGCCATCAGGAGCGGGACGACCAAGATTGAAACAAATCATCGGGTACTCCATTCCAATGGATGCCGCGTGAATGGAATTCGCGACAGGATATGGGTAGTCAATTGTGTGTTTTGAGTACGTTTTCAACGTATGAACTATCGCTTTGGTTGATTCTTTTTCCCACAAGGGATTCCCTTCTTTGGGGTAGAAGGACATCGCCAGTACTTCTTTATCGTTCAACTTCACGGCCTGTGCATCCCAAATAAACTTTCGAGAGGAGGCAAAAGCAAAGTCGCGCACATTTTCAGCATGATAGACCCATTTTTTCGTGGAAGTTGCTCGGCTTTTTTCATTTTGAATAGCATCCTCTTCGCTTATAATAATAATGGGTTTGTCAAACGACGATTTCGCAACTTGCATTTTGTCGTAATGTCGCCTCGGAAGAGCCTTCTTCGCATTTTGCAATTCACCAGTCGCAGCAACAATGTGGTCTGAAGGCACTGTGATTTCCACGTCGAAATCACCAAAAGTTAAGGCGAACTCACCACTTCCCAAGAACTGCTTGTGCTGCCAGCCATTGAAGTCATCATATACTGCCAATCGCGGGTAGAACTGCGCAATGGTGTAGAGAAAATTCCCATCTTCCGGAAAATATTCGTAGCCACTGCGTCCGTGTTCTTCCATTCGATCGTTCAGGTTGTACCACCATTCGATGTGAAATTTGAATTTGTCTCCCGGTTCCAAAGGCTCCTCAAGATCAATGCGCATCATTGTTTTTACAACAGTGCATTGCAATGCTTTTCCTTTGTTATCGGTTGCTTTCGTAATATGCATTCCTCCTTCTGTCGAGGTCAATTGAGTATTGAAAACTACCCCAAGCGTGCTTACAGAATCCAAATGGGTGAAGTCCAAATTCTTGGTAAGAAACTTATCGCTGCCTTTCTCGCGGATATTCTGATCCAGTTGCAGCCAAATGTACGAGAGTTGATGTGGAGACTCGTTATGATACGTAATGTCTTCAGAGCCTGAAATTTTTTGCAGATCGTCGTTCAAACTCACTTGAATATCATAGTCTGCGCGTTGCTGCCAATAGGAAGGTCCCGGAGAGCCATCTCCCGAACGGTAGACATTTGGAGTAGGCAACAAATTGTCGATTTGTTCGAATTTGCTTTGCCATGTATAGGGTGTTGTTTCTTCTTCCTGTCCGAATGAACTAAAAAGGACAAGATTACAAATTAGGAGAGTGAGGGTATTTCTCATGGTTGATTTCTGCATTTCTTCTCGCAAACTTAGATAGTGGCGCTATCAAGAAATAGTATTTTTTCGACAACAAGAGATGTCTATTATTTACTATGCCAAAAGGGTCGCTGGTCCTAAATTTGACCGCATGAATTGGAAATTGTTGTTAACATTACTGGTGCTTTTCTCTTCTGGTATTGTGCGTTGTCACCCACCTACCGTTGAGGAGATTTTTGACGCTTATGTAGATGTGATGGGAGGGACGGAGCATTGGCGGAAGCTGCAATCTTGGAAGCGTACATCTCACCGAAAAAATGGTTTGGAGGTTATTTCGTTCGCAAAGAAGCCGGATCAGTTTCAATTGGTTTTTAGTAGAAATGGGAACACGGCGATTAAGTCATACGACGGGCACAACGGTTGGTTGGAATTGGATGGTAACTACCAAGAAATGCGCCCCGGTGAAGAAATTGAAATGGCAGAAGAGCCGGAGTTTTACGAAGATTTGATCATTGCCCGTGAGGAAGGATTTCCATTATTCATGGAAGGTGAAGAGGTCATTGGAGGGGTGGCTTGTTACAAAATTAGTATGACGAAATCCCAAACGGACAAACAATGGTACTGGATCAATAAAAAGTCATATATGCTAGAAATGGTGGGAGAATATTCTGAAGACCCTGCGCATGATGGCATTTTCTACACTACGCGATTCGAAGACTACCGAGACATTGATGGATACCTGATTCCATTTACCGAGCATCTTATCAGAAACGGAAAAGATACGACATCAATTTACTATACGGAAATGCAGGTCAATCCCGACTTGGATGATCCCTTGTTCGCGTATCAACCCAAGACTATCCGAAATACGATTGCTTGGATGCAGGATGAGTTTGCCGAAAACTACCTCGAAGCGTATACTTTTGTTCAAGAAACAATTATGTACACCGAGTGGAAGGTCGATACCGCGCTATGGTACGAGACGATTGTGTTCCCGGATCAGTTTCGCATCGATTTTAACGAACCGCTTGGTGGAAATACCAATTTGAATGTAGGCGATACCCTTTACGCATTCCGTGGCGGCGAGTTGCGCGGTAAAATTTTCGAACCACATTCGTTCTTGTTAATGGAAGGGGGAATTTTCCATCAATCGGTGGCAGAAGCGATGAACAAATTGTATGCAATGCAGCTCGATACCAATGCATTTCGGACCGATACATTTAACGGGGAAGTTTTGCTGGTGCTGGGAACAATGGAAAATGAAACGCATCAATCAGAACTTTGGATTTCACAGAAGACTGGAAAAGTCGTTCGTTCCATCGAGTTTATGGGTAACGGAAAACAGCTAGATATGCAAGTCACTCAATTTCAGTCCGTCTCCGGGCATGAAATCCCTAAGAACATCTCATTTTATGTAGACGGTGAACTTGTTCAAACAGAAGAATATATTGAAGTGGATGCATCACCTGATATCCCTAGTGATTTTTTTAACCTCAAAAGTCTTTCAAATAACCATTGGTTTCAACAAAACGAATCAAAATGAAGCATGTATTTATAATTATCATTTCCGCGGGAGTGCTCAGCTGCGGTAGCCAAAACGAGAGATCAGGAGTGTCTGAATCCAATGTTCAAGCCTCTAATGTTCAGGATTCAACGGCAATCATGCAGAACTTTAAAAAGCAAGAAGAATGCTGGAACTCTCAGGATTTGGAGTGTTACGTAGAAGCTTACTATCCGTCCCAATCAGTTCAAACAGTTTCTCGCGCTGGAGTTACCAAAGGGTACGATGCTATTCTAAAAGATTACCAGAAATATTTTCCAAAAGATCGAATGGGGAAACTACATTTTGATCAAATGGAACTGAAACGACTGTCCGATGAATATTACTACGTGGTTGGTCGATTTAACTTGACCTATCAAGTGCCTGATACTATGCTACAGGGTTGGTTTTCTGTTTTGCTAGAGAAAATCGACGGCTCGTGGTACATGATAAGTGATCATTCCTCCTAATTAGAGTAGACTTTTTTCATAAGCATGATCACTGGCAGGCTTCCAATTGGAGGTCTGCCTTTTTTCTGATTATTAGGAAGCTTACCTCACCACCTGCAAACGCTCTGTAATTGAAGCTCGAGTGGTATGAATTTGAAGCAAATACGTGCCGCTCTTTAGGTGTTGAACGTCTATTTCGAAGATATTTTGCCCTTCCTTACCGTTAAATCCAAACGACTTTACTGGCTTTCCAGAAAGGTCCAGCATCATTACTTCTATGTGTTCTTCTCGTTCCAATGTTAAGTACAGTTTTGCCACGTAACTAGCTGGGTTGGGCTGAATGTAGACCTGGTCGTAATCTTGATCACATTCGGATGAGAGCAAAGAAGAATAGTCGAAGGCACCGTCTAAATCCTTCAGCTTAATTCGGTAATAGTTTTGACATCTTTTACAAGCATCCCAATCCTTGAATTCATATTCGGTAAGCTGGTTCGAGTTGCCTTGTGCGGGAATGGAACCAATGGTATTCCAATTACTTCCATCTTCTGATCTTTCAATAAAGAAGTTCGACGTGTTATGCTCACTGTCTGTTGACCAACGTAGAACAATACCATCGGATTCACAAGTAAGAGAGGTGCTCACATGCGAGGCAGGAAGCGTAATTTCTGAAATGATCACAGAGTCCTGAGAGGTAATAATCGCCGCGTTTGTAGACTCGAACAATCGTACCCAAAAGAATTCGTCTACTTCATCAATGGTATCTACGGTGATGGGAATATCCACGAACTTTTGCGTTTCTCCTGGTAAGAAAGTCAACGCGAGCGAAGTAGAGTCGTAATCGTCTGTTGCCAATGCAGAGCTCGAGAACGTTTGTAAGTTAACATTCACTTCTAGAGTTGTGGCCGGTGAGAGTTGAACAGAAACTTGTGCCGTGCCTTCAGACTCGAATACCGAAGTTCCTGAAATGCTTAATTGAGATTGTTCAGCGAGTATATCATTTAATGCATCCAACAAACCGCTAGTTGAGGAATTACCCGTTACGGTCCCCGGAATTGGCGATATAGTTAATGTGGCTCCGGGCTTGGTCAAACCAATATACTTGGTATCATCGAGCGTGTAAGTAGGGCTTCCATTGTAACCGTTCGTCGCTAAAATGTACGTGCCGGGTGCAGGTTGAAAAACCATCGTGTGCGGATTCCCTCCGCTTGGCGTGCGCCATTTGATAAATCCGGGAATCTCGTGTTTAACTCCCGCGCTGTCGGTAATCCACACTTCGCCGGGAATATCGTTTCCTTGTTGCGTGAATATGGAAGAATTCGTGGTTTGAGCGAAACGGATGTCGTGCCAACCAACTCCTTGCGCACCGTTTAAGTAATAGGTTACACTTGCCGAGTTATTCCCGGTATTGTTGCCGATGAAACCATTCGGAAAAGGCACTGAAATAGTGTTTTGACCAAACCCGAAGAGAGCGGTGCATAAAATAATCAGTATGGTGCTAAACAGATGTTTCATGACGTGTTTCTTTGCCAAGCTACAGGCATTTACTGTGCTTGGATTCTTTCAAAAATTATCAATAATCATCTGTCGGTGGAGTCGTTTTTTCCAAACGTTGAGGTTGCATTTCCGAAAGCGGAGGGATGTAGTATGAAGTTCAAAAAAAAAACGTTGTGGGTGGTACATTAAATTGAATAGAGGTATTGATGGCGATGTCGTTCTACAACTCTTTAAAAGCAAAAAGCCTTGAGAAATTGATACTCTCAAGGCTTTTCTAATTCTTCCGACGCTTGCGATCGGAATTCAGACAAGCATGGCTTCGTCTGAACTATAGCTTAACTATATTTCTTAATGAATTCAATAAGTCTCTTCCTATTAAGGTTTTTGAGTTTACGTTCAAGTGCCATAGC
>JANSYQ010000001.1 GCA_024742305.1 bacterium
CTTCAAGGTATTTCACGCATTTCCGCTGCGTATTAAGGTGTTTGGTGATGTAAATTAAATCCATAATCCATTGATTTTGAATCTAATCTCGTGCAGCAGACCGTAATCTATTTACGTTTAGCCAAAAAGTAGGAAATCGGGGGATATCCCTTGTTTTACCATGAGATATCCCGCTCTTGACTATCCACTATTCACTTCATGTAAAAGGGCTTAACGATTCGAATGTGATAAAAAAGAATTATAAAACCTGAGATGAGTAAAAAGTCAGGAACATGTACTCATTTTAACAAAATCTTAGCCCTGAAATAAGAGCTTAGTATTTATACTTAATTGGATTGCAACATATACCTAAATTTCAGCAATCCTTTTACTGATGTTGGAAAGCAAGCCGTTTTTTCGCTTCTTTTATAGCTTAGGATCAGAATTTTAGTTCTGAATATCCAGTGTGAATTGGAAGGAGTGGGGATCGCTATATCATCATTATTGTTTGCTCTAATTGAATTTGGACTTCTTACTTCTCAGTTTCTTTTTTACAAGAATCTGAAGTCTAAGCCAATGCAACATTTTATTGGGATTACTACTCTGTTCGTGATTTACAATATCTATTATTTACTTTCTGCAATTCATATCACAAATCAAACAATAGATGATTGGTTTTATCCAACCAATATGATTGGTATTGCTATCTATTTAGTAGTCATTAATTGGAAGGACTTTAGAAGGGTTGCACCACTAAAATGGAAAGTTTTGGGAGTAGTGTTTTCCATTCTATTGACAATCTTTGCATTTAATCTAGGCTCAGTGATTCCAATGTCACTGGAAACTTTAAATGCCTTTACATTCAATATCATTCCCGTTCTTTTAACTTTAACTGTTGTTAGTTTAGCAGTGAGTGTTTCTAAAAGAAAAGCGAGAAGTTTTTTTTATTGGATTCTACTATCCGTGCCTATTCTGATTGTAATTTTTAGCTTCCTAGTAGACTTTGATGATTCAGAACTTTGGAGGTTAATTTTAACCAATACTTCATTTTTACTCTTTGCTGGGTTGAAATACTTCTACCTCTATCTTGAAAAAAGGGTTGCCCCTTTGCCACAGATCAAACAAGCCGACCCTCTTGACAAGTTCGGGTTAACCAAAACTCAAAAAGAAATTACGCGACTCATAGTAGAGGGTCATTCCTATGACGAAATTGCTAAGTTGCGTCATGTTGGTCATTCGACGGTTACTAGTCATGCATCTAAAATCTTCTCAAAAACTAATGTTCATAGTAGAGAAGAGTTGGTGAAAAAACTAAGAGAAAACAATTAATTCATAGGGGAGCGTGGTCTGAAATTGTTATGTCAGTTTAAAATCAGTCCAGTATCAGTCCTATTTCAGCCCGAACTACTTTGATGTAGTGCCCATTAATAAGAATATTGCTTTTCAATCTATTCAAATGAAAAAGCAAGCCGAATTGTTATTCTTTCCCGAGAGTGATAAAATAGTCCCATTAGAAAGGGTTAATACCGAAGCATTGATTTGGTGGTCATCGTTGAATCGAAAAGGAAAAATCAACGCATTACGAGAGATTCTCGGTATTCAGTTGAAAAAGGATGATTCCATTGAACTGAAACAAGTATCAGCAATGTACGTGATTATTCATGGTAAAATCAAATTAGGATGAGTCCGGATTTAAGATGCTTTGCTAAAATGACAGTCAAAGAGGAAAAAATAGCTCTGCTCATTCTAAAAGATTATTCGAACAAGCAGATAGCCAATATTACAAATTCTTCAATTCCTACGGTTAAAGCCGCTAGAAGATCATTGATAGAAAAATACAGAGCTTCGTCACTTATTCATCTAGTGGTCCTAATTTGCCTTGAAAAAAAGTACTACGATATATTAATGCTAAACTCTAAACCTCAGAAAAGGCAGTTTGATCATAGAGAACTTGAAGTTACATTTTTGTTATTGCGAGGTAGGTTAAATGATGAAATCGCTACGGACTTGAATATGACTGTCAAGAGTGTAGAGTATCAAAGGCAAAAGTTTAGACAAAATTTGAATATTGCCGGAACTGCTGACTTTGTTCGGAAGTGTATTCAATATGGAATACTAGTAATAATGCCAGTTTATTTCCGAATGAGAAGCGTGCAATTTGACAATGTTCGAGTAAAGACATATCCACTATTGAAACATTCAGTCGACACTAAAATTGATTTAGATAATTTGAACACCGCCGGGTTTATATATTTTGATTATTTAAACCGCTTCACGTACAATTTCCTTACGCAAGAAGACAGTCTGAGAAAAATTGGTGCATGCCTCACAGCATTGCGTATTTCAGATATTCCAAATAGAATCATTGAGGAATTCTTCTATTCCCAACAAGCCATTTCATCCAGTGTATTGAACTCAATGTCTAAAGTGCTCTGTGAGAATGATCCTCTCTTTTTAGTGAGAAAGGAAATTGATCAGGGGCGTTTGAAGTTAAATATCAATAATAACTCTATCTGGCCTGCAAGCTACTCATTGGGACAACGATATGTTTTTTTGGAAGACTTGAAAGGAGGTCCAACTGATATAACTCTTGGAAGGCTGAACATATCAAAAAAAGATTTTGAAAGAAATGTAACGCTAACAAGGCGAATTTGGGGCAGTCATAGTAATATGGGAGTTCTCCTGACCTTTTTACATTTGAATTATTTAAACACTAGCTTTCTCCATTAATTTCCTTCATTTGCTATATTGTGATTAAAACTAATCATTGAAATATGGCATTTACTGGTAAAGAAGGTGGACAGATCACCTTAGAACAAGGAGCTGATATGACGAGTGCATATCGTGACCAAAACCCCGGAAAAACGAAGGGACATTTCATGGGCAGAGATATTCTACTTGAAATTCTAAATCAAGAAGGCTGCATGGGAATAAGGGTTTATTATGGTATAGATAACAACGGAGACAAACAACTAGTTTTTGTTGGTGCCGATAGTAATGAAGATGATCAACTCGATCTCATCGCAGATTTATCAATGCCATGTCCAAGTCGATGTGGCTCATCTAACGACCTTAATAGCTAGTGATTGAAATTCGATATTGATTTCATTTCTTTTGTCTCAGTATTCGTACCGTTAGCAGTTGGAGTTTATTTCTTTCGTAGAGTATTGAATGCGACAAAAATTCTAATTCTTTTGGTTGGAATAACGGCGGTTCTTGAAATTGGCGTGGCTACTTTTTATTACCTAGAATGGAACAACCTTTTCTTTTTTCACCTGCACACATTCTTCGAATTCATACTTTTGTCATGGTTCTACATCAACATTACGAGGAGTCGGCGATTCAAGGTATTAGTTTTGTTCTTGGTTCCTCTATTTTTGATCTTCAGTGCAATAGTCGTTTCTTGGTTTGAAAATGCTTTCGGGTTCAATTCTTTGCAGCGACATATTGAGAGTGCGCTAATCGTTTTCTATGCCCTCTATTATCTGTTTGAAAGTAGACATTACAGGGATGAAGTTTGGTTCAACAATCCCTTCCTGATTTTCTCTATCACAGCAATTATTTACTTCCTTGGGAGCTTGTTCGTTTTCATTTTTGCGAACCAAATGTTTACAACTGGCAATGACGCTTCTTGGGCTATACATGGGGTTCTGAACATCTTATTAAACCTTGTTATAGTGCTTGTGGTCTTAAAGAGTATCACAACTTCAAAAAGATAACGCAAAACGCGACGTAACCACGGGGTAAATACAGACCAACCAAAGATAAATAAAGACCTCTCGGGCATAAACCAAACTTGTGAAGCCTATATATTTAAAGGATAGTAGCGGTTTGCGGCTAATCAAACGACTTCTTCAGGTTCAACAGTTTAATTATAGCAAAGCCAATAGATCATATCCTAATTTAAATTGATTTTAGTGATCAAAACACTCAAAAAGAGAGGGCTTTGAAAGGAAAAACGTTGATAGAAATATATGTCGTGAAAAGAGGAGTCTCTACGGCATTTTCAGTAGTGAAATTGTGTGGTTTTATGATATTCTTTCAGTGTAATTTATAAGAATCGAGTAAAACGAAAAATTCGACGTAAACGCGGGGTAAACAGAAGTAGACCATAAATGAATACGGGCATCTCGGAAGTAAACCACTATTCTGTATCCATTTGTTTGTGGACATTACAGAGGGTTACGGCTTTGAATGAAAGTGAAGTAAGTGAAAGTAAAGACGATTTACAGAATAAATTGATTTGGTAGACTAAAACTTCATAATCGAAAGTTCTGTATCCATTTAATTATATGGCGGTTACAAAGTGCCTAAGTATTTATACCTATTGCGATTAATGAAATTGCTGCTTATGTTTAAGCTATTCTGACGAAAAACCTAAGTCTACCATGAAACCTGATATTCTAAAAAAAATAAACCATAGTAACCCGCGAAAAGTTACTGAATTGAGACTGGAAAACGGTCGCCTGAAATGGGTACCTAACGAAGTTAAAAATTTTACAAGACTCAAGTTTTTGAATCTTTTCAATAATAAGTTGAAAGAGCTACCGGAATTCTTTGCTGATTTCAATCAGTTAAATAATCTAAACCTGAACAATAATGATTTTATCATTCTACCTGAGCCTATAACTCAGATAAGAAGTTTGAAAGCACTTTCAATCAAAGGAAATAAGCTAACTGATTTGGGAAGTTTAGATGGCTTATCTCCAAACCTAGAAAAACTGGATTTAGCTTCGAATAGTTTAACTGTGCTTCGATTTGGCTTTGAAGAATTTCAACAATTAAAAGAACTCGACCTTAGCGATAATGGCATTCAAAAGTTTCCCAAAAGCTTAATGAAGTGCGAAAAATTGACTGTCTTAAAACTTTCAGGAAATAAATTTAAAAGTATTCCAAATCAAATAGCTGAATTGAAAAAGTTGACATATTTAGATTTGAGCTATAACGACCTGAAAGAGCTACCCGAAGAAATTGGTTTGCTTGAAAATTTAAGAACTCTTGTTTTGACTGGTAATAAAATTGGAACGCTCCCTAAAGCTTTTGGTAAGCTAAAAAAACTAAAAGAGTTAAACCTGAATGGTAATCCAATTGGAGATGTGCCTATTGAAGTAAGCAGTCAAGGTTTGAAAGCTGTACTAAATTACTACATGCATTTAGGGGTTTCGGTAAGGCTGAATGAAGCTAAACTTTTAATTGTAGGACAGGGAGCGGTAGGGAAAACTTATCTAATGAACAGCTTGATAAATGGAAGTAGTGAGGAAACAACTACAACGGAAGGGATCGACATTCAGAAATGGACAATGAATATCCAAGAAAGCGATAAGAAACATAGAGTAAGACTCAATGCTTGGGATTTTGGAGGTCAAGAAATTTACCATTCAACTCATCAATTCTTTTTAACAAAAAGATCGCTATATTTATTCGTTTGGGAGGCTCGTACGGATGAAACGCTTCTTACTTTTGATTATTGGCTTAACATTATTAAGGTGTTAAGTAATTCTTCACCAGTAATTGTAGTACTCAACAAAATTGATGAAAGGGTAAAAGAAATTGATCGAAAGTCGTTAATGGATAAATTCAAGAATATTATTGGGTTTGCATCCGTTAGTGCAAAAACTGGTGTAAATTTAGATCAACTAACCGAACTGATTCAAAAAAACATTTTAAAGCTACCTCATATTGGTGATAAATTGCCAAAAGTATGGAGCGATATTAGGGATGAACTAGAGGATATAAATGATAATTACATAACCTATGAAAGTTACATCGAAATATGTAACAGATTTGGTTTAAGTAAAGATGAATCAAAGCATCTGAGTAAGTACTATCACGATTTGGGAGTGTTTCTTCATTTTATTGATAACTCAGTTCTGAAGCCTGTTGTCTTCCTAAAGCCAGAATGGGCAACAAATTTCGTTTACAAAATACTTGACTTGAAGGATGTTATTGAAAGTAACGGAAGATTTGACTCTTCATTGCTAGAGGATCAATTGAGTGAATATAGTTCTCAACAAATCAGTTATGTTATTGAGTTAATGAAGAAGTTTGAGCTATGTTTCGAGTTAAGAAAAAACATTTACGTTATTCCGGAGCTTTTGAGTCCAAGCAAGCCTGAATTAGATTGGGATATGGAAGAAAGTATAAGCTTAGAATATAAATACGATTTCATGCCAGCTGGTATTATTCCAAGATTAACAGTCCGATTGAAAGAACTTGTTAATGATGGTGAGATATGGAAAAATGGTATCTATTTGAAGTATAAATCAAAAACATTCGGAAGTATAATTGGGAATATTTTTTCAAGAAATATCATCATTCAGGTTTCGGGAGAATCTAAGGCATTTTTATTAGAAAAAGTTAAGTTCGAGCTTGATAATATAAATGAATCTCTCAACAACCCTTATTATCAATTAAGGATAAAATGTAATTGTTCAAATTGTATTAATTCCGATGATCCATATATGTTTGATTATGAATATTTGATGCGAGCAAAGACTGCCAAAATCTCAAAAGTACCTTGCCAACAAAGTTTGACAAATGTGAATCTAATGGAGCTGATCGGTCCATACGAGATAAAAGTTCAGCAGGTTAATGAAGAGTTTAGGTTTAATTCAAGAGATCTTACCTACGATATTATTGAAATTGGCACTCGCATGTTGGAAAGAAGAAACACGGTAAAACTTGAGGATTTAATTACTGATAATTTCACAGATAACCTGCGATCTAAAGGGTATGTTGTAACCGATCAAACAAGAAGTGGTATTTCTAACACACACTCAGGCGAATTAGACGTTATGATAAGAAATCCTCGCAGTATGCCGATTGCAATATTAGAAGCGGTTAAGTTAACTTCAATTGGACTTGGAAATACTTCCCTTATTGAACATTTGAATAAACTTCTAATTAAGTATGATACAAATGGATTACCTCGCAACTATATAATGGTTTACGCCAAGACTGAGAAATTTGGAGAGTTTTGGAAAAAATATGTCGATTATATTCAAAACTTACACATGCATAGACTTTATGATCCGCGATCTGAGCTAAAATCCTTCAGTGTTAATAATGAACTAAGTTCTCGGTCTAATTTGAAAGTGTTGATTTCACAACATGAGTCTAATGGAGTTTTGAGTGAAGTTTACCACATAGTGCTGAATATGAATTGACTTCTCGATTTCAACCATGTCAACCATGTCAACTTGTCTGAATAAGATACCAATTTGGATTTTGGTAAGATTTTTGTTACATTACATCGTTGTAATGTTTTTTTTAAATATGAACTCATCAGATAAAAGAAACGAAGAGATATTCAAGTTCCTCATGGATAGGAGGTACTCGCTAGACGACATAGGATTGTCTTCCAAGAATATTTTCGATTGGTCGAAACAAGGACTTCTCCTTGATCCAGTCAAACCAAAGTCACGCAGAAAATATAGCGTCGTAGAATTTGTGTGGCTCAAATTGGTA
The DNA here is from genome assembly GCA_024742305.1 of bacterium. Classification (GTDB taxonomy): domain Bacteria; phylum Bacteroidota; class Bacteroidia; order Flavobacteriales_D; family Crocinitomicaceae; genus UBA4466. The sequence goes on from JANSYQ010000001.1 coordinate 7,447, forward strand.
ATTGGTCTACGTGAATTTGGATTGTCATTAGATGCAATTCGTAATCTCAGATCAAGTCTTCTTGCCGACATTTCACCGCTTAATATCAATATTATTCTCAACGATCCTGAATTGCGCGAAGAACTCTCAAAACGGATTAGTGAAGAGCAGCTTAAAACTGTTGATGATGTAATGAAAGAATTACGAAAAGATTTAGGAGAGGAGAATTTCAATGAAAAACTGGTAAGCCTTTACACTTTTGAAGAGCGTTACCAAACAACGCTGATCGCTATGCTAGTTTTTCGATCATTTTATCATCGTGAAGAATTGAGGCTACTAATTGATAAGGACGGAAACTTCATTTTTGGCAATAGAGAGGCTGCTCAAATGGAAATAGATGAGTTAGCTATTTTCGAGAATCCGCACATCAATTTTCCCATAAGTTCGCTTATCAGTTCATTTGTTCAAGGTGACGTTGTTGATTACCATGAGTTGGAATCTATCGCATTATTATCAAAAAAGGAATCACAGGTACTGAATCTTATTCGCTCAAAGAAGCTAACATCTCTTACTATTAGATTTGATGATAATCAACAAATCAAATTGATAGAGGCAGAAGAGCAGCTTGACACAGAGAATGCGGCTGGAGAACTGACCAACTATCTTATGAGAAATAAGTTTCAGGAAATTGTTTGTAAGTCGCAGGATGGTAGGATTATTAGTCTGAGACGAAAAACGAAATATAAATAACCGGAAGCCACCGGAAATAATACAGTTAAAACTTGACTGACCGAAAGCCTCGGAGGTTGAGTAGAATTCGAAAATGAATGCTTTCATTAAAACAATGCCGAAAGATCATTGACCCGAAGAAAAAGAAGTTTACAGATGAGCAAGTTCTAGCAATTAGAAATTACCTGATGGAACTGGCAAGATTGAATGTTCAAATCATTCTATCGTCAAAAGAGAAGTTGTTAAACAAAAACAAGAAGCTATGGAAAAAGTAACCTTAATGTGCAGAGTAAGTTCTGATGAACAGGCACTCGGTTATAGTTTGGATGATCAGTTCGAACGATTAACTCAGCACTGCCATCGTATGGGCTATGAGGTAGTTCATGTTATCAAGGAAGATCATTCTGCCAAAACTTTTAATCGCCCCGAATGGAAGAAGTGGAGAGAACTTGTAACTAAAGGCAAGCTAGAAACAGATAAGTTGCTAGTTCTAACTTGGGATAGGTTTTCTCGAAATCTCTCAGAAGGATTAAGTATGGTTGACCAGTTATATTATGATGAAGGAATCACTCCAGAGGCAGTTGATCAGCCAATTGATTTAGATATACCTGAACAACGAATCATACTCGCAGTTTATTTGGCTACCCCTGACGTTGAAAATAGAAAACGTTCTAATTCTGTTCGCAGAGGTATTCGTCAGGGATTATCGCAAGGACGCTGGCCCAGAAAACCACTATTTGGTTATAAGTCGGCGACAGACGAACTTGGTAAACACATTATCGTTCCTGACCCTGAAACTGCACCCGTGGTTCAAGAAATTTTTCAAGAAGTAGCGAGAGGAGTTTCCCAAAAGGAAATAAGAGAAAGTCTTCAAGAACGAGGCATCAAAGTTTCAAGAAATAATATGTCCAAGATTCTAAAGCGTCTGCTTTACATGGGTAAGATCATTGTTCCCGCTCGTGAAAAAGAACCCATGAAAATCGTTCAGGGTATTCACGAGCCATTGGTCAGTGAATCTCTTTTCTACGAAGTTCAGCAAAAGCTAAATTTGAATTTGAAGGCGAGAGGCAAGAATCAACCTAAATACAAGAAGCTGCGGAACGATTTGCATTTGCGTGGTGTTTTGAATTGCTCAAATTGTGGTGATACACTAACGGCAAGTTTCTCTCGTGGAAAACTAGGAAAGCGATATGGGTATTATCACTGTAATGGTTGCAAAGGAGAGCGCATATCTGCAACGAAAGTGCATGAGGCTTTCAATGAATTGTTGGAATCCGTAACAATTGATCCTGCTATGCGAGAGCTGTACGATGCGATCTTGGAAGAAATGCTCAACGCATCAAAGGGAGATGACAAAAGGCAACGAACAGCACTAAACAAACAATTGGATGCAATAAATGAACGTTTGGAGCGGTCGCAAGATTTAATGTTAGATGGAAAATTAGACCCTGATGAATACGTAAGCATCAAAACACGCTACAAAACGCAAGAGGATGAATTGAAAAGTCAACTACGCGCATTAACGACCAACAGCAAGCAGATTGCTGTGTATTTACAATCAGGATTGAATCTTTTGTCGAATATCGCTGAAACGTACGAAAACGCTGCAATTCAGATCAAGCACAAGATCGTGGGTTCGATATTCCCTGAAAAGTTCTATTTCGACGGAAATAAATGTCGAACCCCAAAATTGAATTCTATTGTCGGGCTACTTATTAGTGATAGCGGGGATTTCGCAGATATTAAAAAGGGACTGAGCAGTCTATTTACTACTCAATCCCCTTCTGCGGAGAGAGAGGGATTCGAACCCTCGGTACCCGGTTAGGGTACACACGCTTTCCAGGCGTGCCATTTCAGCCACTCATGCACCTCTCCGTGGCTTTTTGTCCACCCAACCTATGAGCGGAGGGCAAAAATAGGAAATTCTTTATGAATCGCTACGTTCTCCGCGCAGGTTCTCCGTGATTTTTTCGATGGATTCTGATGGATTGTTAGCATCAACCAACACCATTAACTTCGTTATTGCAGCTTCTGTGGTCATATCGCCTCCACTGATAACACCGAGTTTATTGAATTCCGAACTCGTATGATAGAGCCCTTGTTGCACACTTCCTGAACTACATTGAGTAATGTTAAGCACAATACCTCCGTCTTGAATAAAGGACTTGAGGATGGCATACATTTCGGGGTTTTTAGGTGCGTTTCCGGCACCGAATGTTTCCAAAACCACAGCATCTGTAGTATCTCGATTGAACACATGTCGGTACAACCCGAATGGGATGCCTGGATACAATTTCACCAAGCCTATGCGTGAGTTGATCTCCGACTTATAGGATAAATCCTTGCTCGGCGATCGGTACATTTCATCCTCGAAATATTGTAAGTGCACACCCGCACTTGCCAACTCAGGATAGTTCGGCGAACGGAACGCTTCAAAGTGTTCCGCTGAATCTTTCGTGCAACGGTTACCGCGGAGCAATTTGTAATCAAAATAGACAGCTACCTCTGTGACCAGGGACTTGCCTTCATCGTTCGTTGCCGCCGCGATTTCCAGTGCCGTTATCAGGTTCTCTTTTCCATCGGTGCGAATGACACCAATTGGCAGTTGAGACCCTGTAAATATTACAGGTTTCTGTAATCCGTCCAGCATAAAACTCAAAGCAGCAGCAGTAAATGCCATTGTATCGGAACCATGCAGGACCACAAAACCGTTGTAATTCGTATAGTTTTTATCAATCGTTTGGGCTATTTCAATCCAATGGTCAGGACTAATCTCCGAGGAATCCACTGGCTCTGAAAAACTCACACTATCAATTTCGATGTTTAAACGATTGATCTCAGGTACATGATGCGAAATGAGATTAAAATCCACATTTGAAAGTGTTCCAGTCACTGGATCTTTAATCATTCCTATCGTTCCACCCGTGTAGATGATCAGTACTTTAGGCTTTGCTTTCATGTAATTTACGCGTCGAAATTAATTATCGTATGTCCCTTATTCAATTGTTGAGGGAATGGCCGTAGCCATTTATTTTGCGGTCAAATTAAACAATTCCATCGCGTTTTTCGTGGTGACTTCTTCAATTTCCTTCAATGGTACGCCGTAAATATTACTGAGCCTTTCTGCGATGTGAAGAATGTAAGAGCTCTCGTTGCGCTTTCCTCTGAAAGGTACCGGTGATAGGTAAGGAGAATCTGTTTCAAGAATAAGATGCTTCAATTCTACATCCTCCAGTACTTGATCCATGGCTGCTTTCTTGTAGGTGACAACGCCGCCAATACCCATTTTAAATCCACCATAAGACGCAATGTGCCTTGCTTGCTCTAACGTTCCAGTAAAACAATGAAAAACACCGGTCAATCGCTCATCGTTCATTTCGTCCAAAATTTGGAAGATTTCCTCAAACGCTTCCCTTGCATGAATGGCGATAGGCAATTGTAGCTCCTTTGCCCATTCCACCTGCTGACGAAAGGCGAGGCGTTGCTCTTGAATAAATGTCTTGTCCCAGTACAAATCCATTCCAATTTCACCTACGGCGACATATTTTCGGCTGAACAAATTTTCTTTGACTTTTGCCAATTCATCCTCCCAATTCTCCTTAACAGAGCCCGGGTGCAATCCCATCATAGAACGGCAGTTGTTTGGAAACTTCGCTTCAAGGTTATGCATAGCATCAATTGTACCTCCATCGATATTGGGAAGGAGCAAATACTCAATTCCTGCATCAATGGCGCGTTGTACAACAAGATCACGGTCATCATCGAAGGCGTCCGTGAAGAGGTGCGTGTGCGTGTCTACGTACATATTTAAAAAAGTGATATACTCAACCCAAACTGAAGTTGATTGAGCTGCGTGCTTGCAGATTCAGAAAAAATAGGATTGAAATTATAGCTAGCATAAAGTGCCCAGCTGCGCAATCCAAATCGAACGTGTGCACTGTAAATGAGCGGATTCAAATCCGGGAAGCCATAATCTTTGACAACATCTCGATTGCTTCCAGAGCCAAAAATAGTTTTGGAATACATGTTCGCTTGATATCCAATTTTACCTCCTATATGAAACTTAAAATGTCTCCAAGATTCCTTTCGGAAACGTAATTCCAACGGAAGACTGAATGCGTTCCCAACCAAAATGTTCTTATCAAAGGTTTGGGTTGTTTTCGGCACGAGATTAGTACTCGCTGGACTGTCTGATTTGGTAAACAATTGATCGTGTCGAACCCTCGTTAATTGGTGGGATAAGCCTATCCCAAGTGCTACGGTATTTCCTTTTGAAAGAGGAATATCAAACAATAAGTTCGTATTAAAACCGATGGATGCCCAATGGTTGTTGAAGGGTTCTTGATCTCCCACCCAATCGTTGTAGGTCACATCAAAAATCAGTCGGTCATATTTTCGCACCCGTTCTACTTTTGCCGGACGAATTCCCGTGTAGTACCACATGAAACCTGGGCGGAACATGGATGGCGTTTCTCCTTTGCTATCGTATTGCGCAGTAGCAACCGCGGACATCAAAAGGCACCCGATAAGAAGTATGCTATTTTTCATTCGCCAGTTTTTGTTCCCAATTCCACGCATCTTTCAGACTTTCTTCAATGCTACGTTTTGTTTTCCATCCGAGGAGGTCAAACGCACGTTTCGGGTCCGCATAAATTTGTGAAACATCGCCTTCTCTTCTCGGACCAATCTTCCAGTTCAATGCTGTTCCCGTTACCTTTTCGAAGGTATGAATTATTTCCAACACACTTACTCCAACACCCGTTCCTGCATTGAGTATTTCGTAGGTATCGTCTTTTTGACGTGAGAGCCATTTCATCCCATGGATGTGTGCTTCTGCCAAATCCATTACGTGAATATAGTCTCGGATGCAAGAACCATCCGGTGTTTGATAATCGTCTCCGAAAACGGTCAATTGCTCCAATTTTCCAATAGCTGTTTGCGTTACGTACGGCACCAAATTATTCGGAACTCCAATGGGTAATTCACCAATTGCAGAACTTTCGTGCGCTCCAATTGGATTAAAGTAACGCAGACACAGAACGCGAAGTCCATTTTTGGAGTCAATAGCATCTTTGAGAATTTGTTCCGAAACTTGTTTGGTTTGCCCGTATGGTGAATTCGCTGGTTTAATAGGCGTATTTTCGTTTACCAATATATCATCTGGCTCTCCGTAGACCGTACATGAGGAAGAGAAGACGAAATTCTTCACTTCAAACTCCTCGCACAGCTCGATACAGTTCATCAAACTCACTAAGTTATTACGATAATACATCAGTGGCTTCTGTACAGATTCACCCACTGCCTTGTACGCTGCGAAATGAATAACACCTTCGAAGTTATACTGTTGGAAAATGGCATGCATGGCTTCTTTATCCACTACGTCCACTTCATGTACAACTGGAATTTGACCTGTGATTTCTTCAATGCCCTTTAAAACGCGTTTCTCCGAGTTCCGAAAATCGTCAACTATTACTGGGTTGAACCCCTGCTCTATCAACAATACAACCGTGTGTGAGCCGATGAAACCAGCGCCACCAGTGACCAAAATATTTGCCGTTTTTTTCACTTCTCCAAAGGTAACAGAAATGGTGTAAATTAGCAGTATGCGTGATGAAAAGCCAATAGACCTTCAAAAGCATGTAAGTCCAAAAGCTCCTCGGAGTTATTTGATACGAATTGTCGTTTATGCAGCATTGATTGCCGGGTGTATTTTTATGATTTACTTCTTTCGAGATCAACCGAAGCAAGAGACGCCGCCAAAAGACCAAAATTCAGTGGAAGAGATTCGGAATTTTGATATTGATACAACTTCGGAATAGATAATAATGAATTAGGAATAATGAATATAGAAGGCTCTGTTCACTTTATTATCAGACACTCTACTTTTCAAAAAGTCATGTAAATATCTCTTTGTACCGTACCATTTAGGACTTTTATCTTTGAGCGCAGCGGTCCAGTGTCTAAAAGCGAAGCGATCTTTGGTCTTTTATCTATTTTTGCAGAAACCGAAAACACATGGCGATTACCGTTGAGAAATTTACGTTCAATCCTTTTCAGGAAAATACTTTCGTAGTTCATGATGGTTCTGTGTGTGTCATTATCGACCCAGGTTGTTACTTTGCTGAAGAGGGCGAACAGTTGGTTCGATTCATCGATGATAATAAGCTTTCACCTCAGGCTGTCTTGCTAACACACGCTCATTTGGATCATATCTTTGGCTGCGATTATATCTCCAAGCATTACAACCTCGATGTCTACATGCACAAAAAAGACATTTTTACGCTGGATTTAGCAGAGCGCTCTGCTATGACCTATGGAATTCCCGGGGTTGTGCGACCCGAAACACCGAATAAACTGTTACAAGGAAATGAGACATTGAAATTTGGTGAAATGGAGTTCGATGTGTTGTTTACTCCTGGACATTGCGTGGGACATGTGGTGTATGTCAATCGTGCTGAGGATTTTGTTATCAATGGTGATGTTCTGTTTGCAGGTTCTTACGGGCGTGTTGATTTGCCTGGAGGGGACATGGCAACATTGAAGAAATCCATTTTCGAAGTGATGTTCTCTCTACCCGACTCTATGGTAGTTTATTCTGGGCACGGTCCTGAGACGACCATCGGACACGAAAAATCAACCAATTATATTTTGCAGTCCTAATATGCGTATTGCCATCAATACACGTTTTTTACTTCCTCACAAAATGGAAGGGTTCGGATGGTACACCTATGAAATCACCAAGCGATTGGTTGAACAGCATCCCGATGTGACATTCATCCTATTTTTTGATCGTAAATATGACTCGAAATTTGTGTTTGGAGATAATGTCATCCCTGTTGTTCTCTCTCCTCAGGCACGACACCCAATTCTGTTCAAGATTTGGTTCAATCAGTCGGTGAAGCGTGCTTTGAAAAAATACAAGGCCGATATTTTCCTCTCTCCCGATGGATATTTGTCTTTAACCACCGATGTGAAGCAAGTGGCTGTAATGCACGATTTGAATTTTGTCCATAACCCTCAAGATTTGAAGCCAGTTATGCGGCGGTATTACCTTACGCAGTTTCCCAAATTTGCCAAGAAAGCGTCACATATCATTACTGTTTCTGAATATTCAAAGCAAGATATTTGTGAGCAGTATCAAGTTCCAGAGGATCGCGTTACTGCCATTTGGAACGGTGCCTCTGAAGTATTCCAACCATTGAAAGAGGGTGAAATTCAATCGGTGCGAGACAAATACAGCGGTGGACTGCCCTATTTCTTATTTGTAGGTGCCATCCATCCACGGAAAAACGTTCGCAGACTTATTGAAGCGTTTGCGCTATTCCGCGAGAACAATTCATCATCAAACATGCCCTTGGTGATTGTCGGTACAGAGCTTTGGGCCAACGCTGGTATGGATATCGAAATTTCCGACGAATTAAAAAGTTCCATCCGTTTCACGGGCCATTTACCTTTGGAGGAGTTAGCACTGGTAATGGGTGCAGCAGATATTTTTGCTTTTGTTCCCTACTTCGAAGGATTCGGAATTCCCTTGGTTGAAGCGATGCGCTGTGGCACTCCAATTTTAGCTGGAGACAAAACTTCACTTCCGGAAGTTGCTGGAGATGCAGCGTTGTACTGCGACCCTTTCAGTGTGGAAGATATAGCCTTAAAGATGACCGAATTGGCGAACAATGATGCCTTGCGCAACGATCTCTCCTCGAAAGGATTGGAACGTTCAAAGTTATTCTCATGGGATTCGGCAGCCGAGAAAGTGTGGAATGTCCTTAAAGATCAATTAGATTCTCACTAAATTGTGGGCATGCGATTCGCCCTGTCTACTGTGCTCACACTATTGCTATTGGCTTCTTGCCAATCGGAGAAGGTTCTGATGAATAATGTAGATTCGCTTTCGTTAGAAATTGATCGCAACGCCGTTTTAAACGTTGGAAACAGTTTTTCATACACTGCCTATGCACAGTTAAAGACAGGCGAAACACGGAAGATTAAAAATGATGCTCTGCTTGAATTTCCTGATAACAAATTGAAGGATGTCGGTCAACACAAAGCACAGATTTTGGAACCACTAAATGATTTTCAGGCGGATACATACCCGTATCAAATAGGATTGAAAATTGGCGACTATGAGGTTAGCAGTCTTGATACTTTAACACTGAATTTTAAAGGGCCGATTGCCGCTTTTTGGGCTGGAAACGACGGTGCCAACGGAACACAACCCAGAGCCAGCGCAGCTACTTTATTCGGTAGGGATGGCTTGGAAGGAAGACCGGGTGGCGATGGAAGAAATGGCGAAGAAGGAAGGCATTTTACAGGATATCTTTGGCAGTCCGATGAAGAGCTGAGACTGTTACTAATTTGCGATAGTACTGGCATCAACTACTGCTACCGTTCAATTGCGCGCGATTCAGTCATTATTGATTTGAGTGGTGGCGATGCAGGAAACGGTAGCACGGGAGGCACCGGAGGCGATGGTAAGAATGCCAAACCGGGAAAAGCCGCTGGAAATGGTGGAGATGGCGGTCAAGGTGGCAATGGCGGCAACGGTGGAGACGGTGGCTCGCTTTTGCTTTTCATTCATCCGAATGCGTATTATATGAATCAGAGTATCCGCTTGATTAATGATGGTGGAAAAGGTGGCGATAAAGGACAAGGCGGTGTGCCCGGAAATGCAGGGAAGGATAAAAATGGTTCGAGCGATGCTTCAGCGGGTGTGAAAGGAGACCAAGGAAACGCAGGAGAAGATGGTACTGATGGGCCTCCGTTGACGATTTCCAAGGTGGCGTTTGATTATACTTTGTTTCAGTAAAACGCGAATATGACTGAAAAGAAAACTCCTTCTAAAAGCAATTTTCTATATCTCGGCAAGATGCCCAAGATTTTGGTTTACCACGGAGCCACAAAGTGCACAGAGCATAAGTAAACCTAAAATTAGAAAAGTACACGGTGGATTATAACGACGTTATAATCTAATGCACCTCTGTAAGGTAACTTTTACCCAATTTCCCTCGTGTTCTCCGCGCCTTCGTGGTAAAAAATACAGCATTGTCTTTACCTTGTTAGTCGTACCTGCAAAAAAGCGAAGCACGATTATACACTTTAGTAACACTTTTGCAAAAGGCATAAGCTAGAACTTATTGCAATTCTAGTGAGTTTCCTTGGAAAGGGGAAACAATTACGCGTAGAAAGGGGAAATCATCAAGTAGACCACGACACCACTAACAGCAACGTAAAACCATATCGGCCAAGTGAATTTTGTCCATTTTTTGTGGCGCTCGTAATCGCCTTGCCAAGCAAAAAGATAGGTGAACAAAACCAAGGGAACTACGGCCACGCTCAGGGTGATGTGCGACACAAGAATGATTAAATACAAGAGTTTATAATCTCCACCGTAGGGAGTCGAGTCAGAGGTCATGTGATACGCAACATACGAGGCTAGAAACAGCAATGATAGCAGCAACGAAAAACGAATCAAAGCACGATGCAAGTTCATATTCTTCCGCTTTATAGCTATTAAAGCACCAACCAAAAGAATGGCTGTCAAGCCATTAATTCCAGCATAAATCGGCGGAAGAAATGTTAAATCTATCCCTTCAATCTTTACTTTAAACAAAAGGGCAACAACCAATGGAATTGCCGCTGATGCCACGTAAATTAACGTCTTTGCTCTTTTCAACTCACTCGCCTCCATCTCCATCTACTTAACTTTGTATTCTAACTTCAATAATTTTCGAATATCGCTTTCCAGCTTGTCCACTTCATCAGGGTTCGTTCCATCGTAAATTCCTCGCGGATACCCTTCCTTATCTACCAAAATGAAATACGGCGTATGCCCGAATCCACCGGCTATTTCCTTGTTACGCTCGGCACCATTGAAGAATTCTTTTGCCAATTGATGTGTTGCGTCCTCTTCTCCTGTGAAAAAGTTCCAGTTCGTGGCATGAATGTCTTTCTCTTTGATGTACTCGCGCAATCTTGTGGGATTATCCCTTTCAGGGTCGATACTGAAACTGAGAAATTCCAAATGTTTGGCAACATCCTTGGTGTTCATGTTCAGTCGACGCATTTGAGCTGTCATCGGTGGACATATCGAAGGACAGTGCGTAAAGAAGAAATCAACAACTTTGATTTTACCTTCGAACTCCTTTGAGGTTTTCATTACCGAATCTTGATTCAGATAAGCGAAGTTCGGCATGGTATGATAGATCGTATCTACGATCTCTCTTCCGTTCTTGGTTGTGTATTGTACGTCTCTGTTTCCAATAATTGGCAGGATTTCCTTCTTGGCTGCCATCGGATCGTTTACTTCTTCCACAGCTCCCCCTTGACATGCGGTAAATACCGACATCAAAACGAAAGGTAAAAGCAAGTAGTTAATGCGTTTCTTCATATTCTTTAATGTCGTATTCTTTCTTTAACAAGGCGATGTGCTGCTTCATTTGTCGCACCATGCCTTCTTCCTTTCCGGAGCGAATCATTCGAAGGTGATTGTCTCTATCCAAAAGCAGCATCATGGATTTGTATCCGTATTCGGTCAGGTCTTCTTTCTCGAGTTCCTCAATGAGCTTCCGGTCTCCTTTTTCGATGTCGTAGATGTCACTCGGGTCTCCGCTGGCTAAAATCCACAAGTCAGGATCGTAATCGAGTACTTCGTCTTCCAACATTTGTTGAGTTGCCGTCAGATCCTCTAATGGCTCACCGTTTTCATCCGTAACGAACGAAATAATGCGGATTCCTTTCTTACCTGCAAGGATTTTATAAATGTGTAACTTGAGAAAACCTAATGCGACAGCACAATTGTTCGGGCAAGTCGGTTGGATAGTTGTTACAAGGATGATTTCACCTTTGAACTCTTTGGACGAACGTTTTTTCCCGTTTGCATCAATGAAGGTATACGAGCTAACTTCACCGTAATCGGGTAGTTTTTCGAACTTATGCGAACAAGAGCGCGTCGAAATAAAAATCAATAAAAAAGCCGGAGCGAACATCAGTAAGAAAGCTAATCCTACTTTACGTTGGCGTCCGGCAGTTTTGTTACGTGCCATACGGTACTTTACTTAATTAACCAGCATACGTTGCAGGCCACGAAGCTCCAACAGCTTTCCCTTCCCACAAACAAATAAACATCAAGTAAAGAATGAACAAAATGTATGGTACCAAGATTACGTAGCGCAATCCTTTACGCTCATCACCCAAGTGCATAAATGTCATTACAATGAAGAATGCCTTGAAGATTGTCATGATTACGAAAGCCCACTTTGTGAAAAACCAGCTCCAAGTATCTCCTTGCTTGATGATTGCTCCCATAAACACCTCGGCACCTGTGATGACAGTAAGAACGAGGGTAACTATCCAAATTTTTCTTCTGATCTTTTTCCCTGTTTCTTCGTCGTGATGCGCGTCTAGGGAGTATTCATATATATCGTCTCTGATCATAACAGTCGAATTTCAAATTAATTAGATAAGGTAGAAGAAGGTAAATACGAATACCCAAACAAGATCGACAAAGTGCCAGTACAATCCTGTTTTCTCAACCATTTCGTAGTGTCCTCTTCGGTGAATTGTCCCTTTCAATACCATCATTAATATCAAGATATTGATGATAACTCCGGAAAATACGTGGAATCCGTGGAAACCAGTAATGAAGAAGAAGAACTGCGCGTATTGCTGTGGACCGTACTCGTTTTGTTGCAAGTTTGCTCCGTAGATGACACGGTTCTTTTCACCTGAACCGATCACTTCCTCGTACATCTTTTCAGCCTTCGCACCCTCAATTTTTTGGTTAACCTTGAAGTCCTTTCCTTTCTTCTTAACAATCAACTCCAAATGTTCGTTGCGCTCTTTGGAAATCTTCGCTTCCGAACCGTCATGTAATGTGATTGTGGAAGCTCCCGTTTCTTTGTTGTAAACGATGTGACCATCGGCTGCAGCGTGCTGATACATGTGCATCAACTCACCTTCTTCCAATCCATAAATCTTCTTGTCTTTATCACTCTTACCTTCGATCAGCTTTCCACCCTCTTTGTAGTGATGACCAGCTTTGGTGATTTCGAAATTTTCGATATCTCCGAAATGTCCTTTCACGATCGCTTGAGAACCATCTGCTAATTCAATTTTCCCGAACTCAGACCCGTGGATGAAGTGATACCACTCCCACGCCTGTGAACCTACGAAGAAGAACCCACCGATAATTGTTGCAATCATCCACTTGGTAACTCCACGACGATCCATACGGTGACCTGCTTCAACGGCTAGTACCATTGTCACGGACGAAACAATAAGGATAAATGTCATTAGGGCCACGTAGATTAGAGGGTAACCGTGTCCTAAAAATGGTAAAGAGTTAAATGTTTCTTCACCAATTGGCCAAGCTTGATCGGTTGCGTGACGTGTAAACCCGTATGCCATCAATAACCCTCCAAATGTAAGGGCATCAGATACAAGGAAAAACCACATCATCAGCTTACCGTAACTCGTGCTGAATGGAGACATTTTACCTCCCCACAGAGTCTTAGCATCAATTTGTTTCGTAGCGTGTCCAGCCATCTTTCAATGAGTTTTAATTGTGCGAATTTAATGAATATATAGTAAAAACAGTAGCAAATACACCCACAAAATTCCCAGGAAGTGCCAGAAGATGGCACCACCCCTGAGAGCGATGTCGTTACTGCTATTTATACGCCCTGTAAATGAGCGAATTACAACCTTCACCAGGTACAACAAGGTGATGATAATGTGCAATAAATGCATGAATGTAATCAGGAACAAATAGGACGATGACGTGTCTGCAGACTCTTGAATTTTGATCTGTAAACGTGTATCTAATGGCCGTCCTTTCCAGTACAAGCTGCGGTTTTTGTACGTAACCTCTTTTCCTTTATAGAAGATGTGGAAATCTTTCCCCATTTTACCGTGAACAAAAAAGTCCCCGCGTCCATCTACCACGTGTCTTGCTAAAGCAGATAAACGAGTTCTATCTAGAGGAAGCACCATGGATGAATCGTTCATTCGAAGTTCGCCATCAACTACGACCATTGGTTGATCGCGGTAAATCAATTCGAATGAGTTATTTGCCGTATTGATTGGAAATGGTCCCGTTGACTTCACATCAAGGAACTGCTTCATGAACTCTTGGTACATCGCAAGTTCTCTACCTTGCAGCAGTTTGTCTCCTTTGTAATAGTCGTTACCATTGACGAAGAGGTATTCTCCGTTCATTTTAACGGTATAGTAGTCCTCATATTTTCCGTCAGATACGATGACTCCACTTCCTGTGAAGTGCATTCCGTTATCCATCAATTGGCCGTAACCTTTGAATTGGAAATACACAAATCCAAGCCCAAGCAGGAACGTCAGCGTTATCAATCCCTTCAATGCGGCTGAATTTCCTTTTTTATTGAACATAACTGCCAACTGGAAGGTAACACTACTCGCAACGATGATTCCTGTACTTACCCAAAATGCGGGTGGAAGTGGTGCTTTGATCCAAAAGTTATCGCCCATGGAGACAATGTACGCCGATGTAAATCCGGCAAAGAGCATAAACACAGAGAACATTCCAAGGTACACAAGGTTCTTTTTGGAACGATCTGTTTTCTCTTTATTCAAGTACGCCTCGGCCTCAAGTAACATCTTACGCACCTCTGCGTCTTGCTGAATCCTAAGCGCTTGTTCGAATTTTTGAATGGCTTCTTCATACTTCCCCTCTTCGTACAACTTCGTGCCGTCCTTTTTCAGGTCGTTCCACATTTGTTGTTGTCCCGCTTCACTCATATCCTATATTTTAATTCGCCCAAAAGGCGGTATTCATCGCTTCGAGAATGTTGTCATCGAACTTATCGAAAACGTATACAAATTGAATAATGGGTAGGTAGATGAAGGATGCAAACATCAATCGTTTCGCATCTTTTGTATCACAACTTAAGTAGAGTTTGTAGGAGTACAAAAAGAAAATACCTCCAAGTACTGTGGCTACAATCAATGAAACCATTCCGGTCAGTCCCATGAGCCATGGAAGCAAACTAAAAGGAATCAATGCAAGCGAGTATACAACGATCTGAAATGCTGATCCTTTTGTACGTCCTTCCTTTGATGGTAGTAGCGAGAATCCTCCTGCTTTGTAATCGTCATAAGCTACCCATGCAATTGCCCAAAAGTGTGGAAACTGCCATGTAAATTGCACAAAAAACAAAATTCCGGGAACCAATCCGAATTCATTCGTATGCGCGATCGCTCCAAGCATTGGCGGAATTGCTCCGGGGAAGGCGCCCACAAATACTGCCCATGGACTGATACGTTTCATCGGCGTGTAGATAAACACGTACATTACGTAAGCGAGTAATCCAAGGAGTGCAGAGTACAAGTTAATCATGTACAAAAGCGCGGTTCCAGCGACGAGGGTTACGGCCACCACAATTAATCCTTCGCGCACAGACATCAACCCCATTGGGATTGGTCGTTTTGAAGTACGCAGCATGAGTTTGTCGAGGTCGCGCTCCCAAATTTGATTGGAGCCGTTAGAAGCAGCAGTAACGAGGAGTCCGCCTAATAGCAGATAAGTAATGGTGAGCCCATCGCTTCCTCCCATGAACAAGTAACCAGTTAAAGCAGAAACAATTACCAATGCAGATAATCGAAACTTGGTAAAAACCATGTATGCTTTCACTTTTTGCCCCATTGTTATTTTTTCTACGGCGAGCTCCATTCTCGTTTTTTCCACCTACAAAAATAGTCATTATTTAGAGGGTAGTTTTGAGGAACTCCCCGGAATTTGACGGGATTTGTAATTAAGAATTGTTCTAAACTAGAAAGGAAATGATGAATCAGGAATAATGAATATTGAATAAGTAATAGATGAGCAGGAAGTTGAGAACTCGGGATTTTGTTTAGGGAAAAGTTATGAATGACTAAGGTTACCCGAAATCAGTGCAGCTCCATAGAGTATCGACGTCTAGACAATAAAAAAACCGACCCTTTTGCACCTCGACTCCTCTCGATGACCAATAGATCGGTTTTAAAGTTGTGAGTTCTTTTCTTTTTAGAGAATCAACATAGCGTCTCCGTAGGAGTAGAACTTGTATTTTTCTTTAACTGCTTCGTCGTAGGCTTTGAACATAAGTTCGTGACCACAGAACGCCGAGATCATCATCAATAATGTTGATAGTGGCGTGTGGAAGTTCGTAATCAATGCATCTGCAATGCTGAATTCGTATGGAGGGAAGATAAATTTGTTCGTCCAACCGTCGAATGGCTTCAGCAAACCATCTGTTGAAACAGAGCTTTCAATAGCACGCATGGATGTCGTTCCAATGGCAAACACCTTGTTCTTGTTCTGTTTGGCGCTATTTACTATCTCCACGCATTTATCGTCGATAATTACTTGCTCCGAATCCATTTTGTGCTTGGTCAAGTCTTCTACTTCTACTGGACGGAAAGTACCCAATCCAACGTGAAGAGTAACTTCCGCGAAGTCGATTCCTTTCAATTCAAGGCGCTTGAGCAATTGCTTCGAGAAATGCAATCCGGCAGTTGGTGCGGCTACTGCTCCTTCTACACTTGCGTATACAGTTTGGTAGCGATCCTCATCCGTTTTCTCTACATCGCGCTTGATGTATTTTGGAAGTGGCGTTTCTCCCAATTCCGTAATCGTTTTCTTGAACTCTTCATAAGGTCCGTCAAACAAGAAACGCAAAGTACGACCGCGAGAAGTTGTGTTATCAATGACCTCCGCAACAAGGGAATCATCCTCTCCGAAGTAGAGTTTGTTTCCGATACGAATTTTACGAGCTGGATCTACCAATACGTCCCAAAGGAGACTTTCACGATTCAATTCACGGAGTAAGAATACTTCGATTTTTGCACCTGTTTTTTCCTTGTTTCCGTACATACGTGCTGGAAAAACCTTGGTGTTATTGCGAATCATTACATCTCCCTCATCCACGTAATCGATCAAATCTTTGAACAATTTGTGTTCGATTTTTCCGGTGTCACGGTGAACCACCATCAATCGTGCCTCATCTCTGTTTTCGCTTGGATATTCAGCAATCAACTCTTCCGGTAGGTCGAAGTTAAATTGCGATAGTTTCATTTTGTTCATACTACTCCACTTTTATCGAAGGGATGCAAAGATACAAATGTTAACATTTTAAAGATGGATTATGAATGACGAATTGTGAATATTGAATCAGAAATAATGAATAACTTATAGGGTATTAGGATTGTATCGAACAATGAGATAGATTTTCAGAGACGCGAGTTGAACGTTATTGTTCTAAAGGTTCCTCCGCGTTGCGGATGATTTCGATCCATTGATCTACCGATTTTGCGTCCTCAATGCGTTGCTCTCCTGACCGTGTTCTGCGAAGGGCGATAAGTGTTCCGCCGGATTGAAGTGCCTTGCCAAAGTCATGGGCGATGGAGCGAATGTACGTTCCCTTGCTACAAGAAATCTCGAAATCTACCTCTGGAAAGCGGGAGGCGTCAATGGTGAAGTCGGAAATCGTGATTCGATTGGTTTTTAGCTTGACTTCTTTGCCTGCTCTCGCGAGATCGTAAGCACGTCTACCATCGACTTGTTTTGCTGAAAAGATCGGAGGCATTTGATCCTGCTCTCCAATGAGAGCAGTTCTGACTCCTTCCATAAGGTCCTTGTCGATGTGCTCGGTTGGAAATTCTTGATCGTATTCTGTTTCGAGATCGTAGGAAGGTGTCGTTTTGCCCAAAAGGATCGTTCCTGTGTAGGTTTTTTCTCCGGCTTGCAAGGTCTCGATTAACTTGGTGTTTTTTCCGGTGCAAATCACTAAAACGCCGGTTGCTAATGGATCCAAGGTGCCCGCATGTCCAACTTTTATCTTTTTGACGTTTAGTTTCTGCTTCAAGTTCCAGCGCAACTTGTTCACGACATCGAAGGACGTCCAGTTTAGGGGTTTGTCGACAATGAGCGTTTTGCCTTCTTTAAATTCCTGAATGTTCATTGGTTCTTGGATTGCCGCAAAGCTATAAATATTGTCTTATTTAACCGCGAGGATCGCAACACCTCGAGAGGCTCCATGCGAGTGGGTGCGAGGAAGATTATGGTTTAACACCGATAGTGGACGCAAGGAATCGAACAAGTTCGATTAGCGAATTAGAAGTTGATAGAATAAAGAAAAAGTGCGTCTTTCGTATTTGATCTAGGAGCGAGATTAACTACCGGCACAGCGAATGGTCTCGTGTCTTTTTAACCGCCAAGGACGCTAAGAACGCAAAGGAATTCCCAATGTGTCTAATTCTTGGTGGACGCAAGGAATCGAGCAAGTTCGATTAACGAATTAGAAGTTGATAGAATAAAGAAAAAGTGCGTCGATTGTCTTTGATCTAGAAGCCAGGTTAACTGCCCGTACGGCGAACGGTCTCGTGTCTTTTTAACCGCCAAGGACGCTAGGAACGCAAAGGTATAATCCCAAAGTGTTTAATTTTTGGTGAACGCAAGGAATTGAACGAGTTCGATTAACGAATCAGCAGTTTTTTGAGTGTAGAAAAAATGAGTCTTTCGTATTTGATCTAGAAGCGAGTTTTCGAGCGGTCTAGTGTCTAGTGCCAAAGAACAATTTAACTAGTACGGTTGATACGGCTGAGCTTGTATTATCCCCCAAATAATTGCTGCGATTCCTGCCGCGAAACAATAGAAGGCAAAGTATTTCAACTTGCTTTTCTTCACGAGGGAAATCATCCAAGTGCAGGCGAATAATCCTGTGATGAAGGCAGCAAGGAATCCTGCTCCGAGTACCATCATTGAGGTAGACTCAAAAGGTCGGATTTTCGCGAAATCATCTGTCATTACTTGTTCCACTTCTTTGTTATTTAACCCAGCTGTTTTGAGGTTTTCCTCGTAGCGCTGCCGCAAACTTTTGGTTTGACAAGAACAACTAACACCGAACTCTTTTAATTCTGCCCAATCGCGTTCTTTAGCGGTAATGATGGAAACTACTTTCTCGTCTTTAATTGATGGGATGTCGTCTTGTAACTCTTCTACAATCATTGCAGCGCGTGCCTTTTCACTTTTTGTCGATTCCAATTCGCGCAATTCTAAGTAATCTTTGGTTTTTACAGCCATCGCACCTAGAATAAGAGGAACAACCATCAAGAAAGAGAACCGCGCAGCTCTTTGACGATCAATTCCCAACAAGACCGACGTTCCAATGGTGGCACCTGAACGTGAAATACCAGGAAGAATGGCAATCGCTTGAGCGATACCGACGATGATAGCTTTTGAAATTGTTACTTTACCTTCCGTTGCACGAGCTCGGTCCGCCACAAATAATAACCCTCCGGTTACTATGAGCATAGCGCCCACAAGTCCGAGGTTCCCACTGAAAAAGCCATCAATTTGATCTTCAAAAAGAATTCCAACCAAGGCAGCCGGAATCATGGAGATTACAATGAACAAGGAAAAGCGCGACTCCTCATTGTTCTTGAATTTAAATAAGCCCTTGAATATTTGGGCAATATCTTTTCTGAAAATAACTACGGTACTGAGGGCTGTAGCAAAATGCAAGACGATTGTCATGAGCAACCCTTCCTCAGGAACACTTCCCAAAACAGCTTTCCCCAATTCCAAGTGTCCGGAGCTACTGACCGGAAGAAATTCGGTAAGTCCCTGAATGACTCCAAGAACTATGGCTTCAACAAAACCCATGGATTATCTACTCCTTATTTGCCTTTGAACGACGCATAATCGCGTAAGCAATGATAGCATATCCGATTACGATGAGAATTGGAGCAAAAGTAATTCGCATTGGACTGAAAAGCGCCTCCTTATCAAATTTTGATGGATCATCGGTACCACCACCAATCATTAGTAGGAATCCGAGAACATTCACTGCCAATCCAATGAACAAGAACATGTAATTGTTTGCACTAAATGAGAAAGGCGCAGTTTTGCTATACTCCAACAAGTTTACTTCACCTTGGTTATTCTTTGGTGCTGATGCAGACGTTTCCTCTTTTCCGATAAGGGCTTCGTCCAATGTATCTTTCGCTCTTTTTTTGCTCATAGAGCCAAATTTAATACAAATCATCCAATTTCATCCTCAAATATTTGTTAAGTGCGAAATACGTGGACACCATTGTGATGATAATCCCTGAAACCACTAACAATACGAAGATGATTCCGAACAATTGTAAGTCGAAAGATATTTGATAGGTCGTTAAGATATTTTCCAAGGCAAACACCAGTACAAGAAGGATCGCCATTCCGATAACGGCGCTTATAAGTCCCATTCCGATAGATTGCCAAATAAACGGTTTGCGAATATAGCGAGAGGTGGCTCCCACCAACTGCATCGTTTTAATGGAGAAACGTCGCGAATAGAGCGCTAGGCGGATCGTATTATTGATCATAGCAACGGCTATAATTATCAGTAATAAGGCCACGGCTCCGAATAGCGCGGTTATTTGTTTGAACCCAAGATTGACATCCATCACCATGCTTTCCTGATAGTGGATTTCAAAAACGCGATCACCATAAGCTGACATGATTTTCGCTTTTAGTTCCTCCATACCTTCCAGGGTGGCGTATTGTTCCTTTGGTTTGTAGGTGATACTTGAAGGAATGATCTGCTCTCCCTCGTACCACTCTTTGAGTTCGTTTTTTTCGTCTTGATTGAACAACTCTTCCAATGCACGATCTTCCGGAACATAGGTTAAATCACTGAATTCGTTCCAGGTTTTGAGCTCTTGCTCTATTTGCTTGATGTCAGCATCGTTCAATTCTGGGTTGAAGAAAATATCGGCTGCTACACTTTCTCGAGCTTGCGTTTGAAGATTGTCGAGTCCCATGTAACCACCAAACACTCCCCCAATGAGAAACAGCACTAAGGAAATCCCAATGATGGTAGACACGTAGCTTGTACGTAATCCACGACGGGTACTATTATCTCCAGTTTTCTTCATAGATCAAATTTACGGAAAGACTTTACTGAGAAATTAGGTTGAAGTAGGAGTTTTAAAATGCAGATTGTTGATTGCTGATTGATAAGAGAGAAAGAGAAAAGTGAGAAGGCATAAGTCTACGTCCACTTTTGACCTTTCACTGATCTCTTCTTACCATTTTCACTAATCTCTTCTTACTTCTTGCCATCCGTAAAATGTGTTATTTCTGCCTTTCTTTGTGTTTTTCACGTTTGTTGGAACGACGTAGATTTGTGATATTAGAATCAAATTACTGTATGTCAGATCAAATTATTCATATCACCAACCTCAGTCAAGCACATGAAATGTTGGGTATTGCTCCTCCCAAGCATCCGCTGATTTCCATTATCCATTGGGAGGATTTGACACCTCCAACCGAGAAAACGTTGGTGCGTTATATGAGCGACTTTTACACTGTGATGATGAAGGATGCTGATTGTGGCTTACAGTACGGACGTCATTATTACGATTTTGACGAGGGACTGCTGACATTTATTGGTCCGAAGCAGGTTTTCTCTACGACAAATGAGAACTTTAGTGAAACCGGCTGGATGTTGGCGTTTCACCCTGATTTGATTCGTCAATCGAACCTTGGGAAGAACATTGGCAACTATTCATTCTTCAGCTATGATGTCCACGAGGCTTTGCATTTATCGGACAAGGAAGAAGAAATCTTAAACGACTGCATCGCCAAGTTAGAGTTTGAATTGGAGCAAAATATTGATGCACACAGCAAGAATCTACTGGTTTCTAATATCGAGTTGTTATTGAATTATTGCAATCGTTTTTATGAACGTCAGTTCCACACTAGAGCCACGAGTCATAGTGATGTAGTATCCAATGTAGAGCGTTTGATCAAAGGTTACTACGAAGATGGCTTGCAGTTGAGGGATGGAACACCTTCCATTCAATATTTGGCTAATGAGGTGAACTTGTCGGCAAACTATCTCAGCGATTTACTGAAAAAAGAAACGGGGCGCAACACAAAGGAGCACATCAATCATTTTGTGGTGGATCGTGCGAAAACTATTTTGCTTAATTCGGAAAGCAACGTGAGCGAGATTGCGTATGACTTAGGATTTAATTATCCGCACTATTTCAGTCGAATGTTTAAGAAAGAAACGGGTATGACACCTCAGAAATACCGCGAGCAACATTTGAATTAGGGGGAAACTCAGGGATAAGTGAAAAGTCAAAAGTAAAAGGGGTATTCCAACTACTCGCTTCTCACTTCTCTCTTATCACTCGTAATAATCGTATCTTGGTGGTCTAAACTATTGAACATGAAGACGCTTTTTACCCTACTTTTCTTTTCCCTAGCTGCCAATGTGTTTGGGCAAGTTTCGTTTACAATCATCGAACCGGCTTCTATTGCTGGGGGATACAATTTTACGAGCAACGGTGATGGTACCGATTGGGGACTTCCCGATCTTTTAAATCCTGCCGATGCCATACTAGACACCTGCGTTATTGCCGAGGACGGAACCCCAGGCTTAAACGCTCAAGGCATTCCATTTTCGTATGAGGCTTGTGGTCCCATAACTAATAACATTGCTGGTAAAATTGCAGTAGTGTATCGTTACGATGGTTCATCAAGCAACGTTTGCTGGTACGCTGAGAAGATTTTGAACTGTCAAAACGCGGGTGCCATTGGTGTGATTATGATCAACCGAGAAGATGTACTTATTGATGTTCCCGGTGTTAATGGAGGTCCGCAATGTAACATTCCATTTGCTTTCATTTCTTCTTCTGATGGAGCTGTTTTACGCGAGCGATTGGAAGCTGGAGATGATGTAATCGCTTTTCTTGGAAACAAGTCGGGACTTTACACGGACGATGCCGGATTGACCTCAGAAAGTACTGTTGCCCCTATTATCGCTTCTACTTCGTCCTTAATTGCCCAAGACGATACAGAATTCGGTTTCGATGTGGGAGCAAGCGTTTTTAATTTCGGAAGCGCCGATCAAAATAATGTTTCCTTAACCGCTACTGTAACGGGACCGGCAGGAACGTGGACAGAAACAGCTGGACCTTATTCAATTATGGCTGGTGACACCTTGGATATTTACACAGGCGGAACCAACAATATTCCCGCTTTTTCCTTTACAAACTACCCGAATGGAAGGTACACCTTAACGTATGAAGTTGATCTCGGTATTCCCGATTCTTCCGATTTTGACAATACACTCAGTTATGACTTTGTGATTTCAGACGATGTCATTACCTACTCGTCTGTTGACACCTTAACCGGAATTCCAATACCGAGCGCAAACTACAGAGCAGCCAATTCAGGTTCCTTCCAATCCTGTCAGCACTTTAGGGATCCAAATGCCAGTCGTCTCGGAGCACGAGGAATGTATTTCTCAGCAGTGACTGGATACGATTCGGGAGTTACTTTGGATGGAGAAGAAATTCCAATTACGCTCTATCAATGGGACGATCAATTCACCGATTTGAACGATCCAAACCTCGATTTTGCCAACTTGAATGCAGTAGCCTTTGGTTTTTACTATTATCCGAGTGACTTGCAGGGCGAAACTGTTTATGCTGAATTCGACACTCCAGTGCAATTGGTAGATAATCAGCGCTATTTGGCGTGTGTGCAAATCAACAATGCCGATGTCTTCCTTGGACACGATACCCGCATTGATTATACTTCTACCATTGGACTAAACTTGCAACCACAAACACCCAATCAAAGTGATAATGGATTTTTTGCCCTTGGTTTTGGAGAAGACCTCTCACCAGCCATTGGTCTGCGCGTAATGGACGCCGCTTTATTGGATGTCGACGAAGTAACCCTTAAAAATGGAACTGTTTACCCGAATCCTGCAAGCGAGGTACTCGTGGTAAAACCGGGAACCAATGCACCTGCACACGTCCAAGTTTCGGATATGAGCGGAAGGATCGTAATGACGAAATCCATTCCAAGCGAGGGAAGTTCGCTCGATATTTCCTCGTTAACTACGGGGGCGTACACGGTAACGA
Source organism: bacterium (assembly GCA_024742305.1). Taxonomy (GTDB): domain Bacteria; phylum Bacteroidota; class Bacteroidia; order Flavobacteriales_D; family Crocinitomicaceae; genus UBA4466. The sequence continues at coordinate 31,090 of JANSYQ010000001.1, forward strand.
TTCTGACGGAAAATCAACAAAACGAGACCTTTAAAGTGCTCATTCGGTAGGAATAAGTAAAAAGTGTTAGTTCTTCATTGATCTGTGTTGATGGTCTGAAAATCAATTGACTTCCTTTGTAGTGTTGAAAATAAAATCTAACTAAAAAACACGATATGCAAACGATCGATAATACAAAACCAGTAATGGTGACAGGAGCTACGGGATATGTAGCCGGAAGATTGGTTGAGAAATTACTTTCAGAGGGAGTCACGGTACATGCCGCAGTTCGAACACCGGATAATAAGGAGAAAACGAAGTACTTAGATGCTTTAGCAGAGAAACTTCCAGGCGATATAAAATACTTTAAAGCTGACCTCTTGGATGAAGGCTCTTACGACGAAGCGATGGCAGGTTGTGAAGTGGTGTATCATACAGCATCGCCCTTCGCTTTGCAGGTTGATGATCCTCAGAAAGATTTGATTGATCCAGCATTGAAAGGAACACGCAATGTTTTGGAATCTGCGAACAGAACCGAAAGCGTTAAGCGTGTGGTTGTTACAAGTAGTTGTGCTGCCATTTATGGCGATTCGAAAGATGTACTGGACATGCCCAATCAACAGTTGAAAGAGAACATTTGGAATACGACTTCATCGTTGGAACATCAGCCTTACTCTTATTCGAAAACGTTAGCGGAGAGAGAGGCTTGGAAAATTGCCGAGGAACAAGATCGCTGGCGATTGGTAACTATCAATCCATCGTTTGTGTTAGGACCGGGAATCAACCCGCACGCAACGTCTGAGTCATACGGAATCATGAAGCAAATTGCTAAAGGAGACTTTAAAATGGGAGCACCTGAATTCAATATTGGTTGCATTGATGTACGCGATTTGGCCGAGGCTCATTACAAGGCAGGAACAATGCCTGACGCTGAAGGAAGACACATTATTTCTGCACACGATTCTAGTTTCGGAGAGCTTGCTTCTATCATTAAAAACGAGTATCCCAACTATCCAATTGGAACGAAAAAGATTCCAAAGTTTATGATTTGGCTCATGGCTCCATCGGTGGGTATGACACGAAAAATGGTGTCGAAGAACATTGGGTACCCTTGGAGTGCAGACAATTCCAAAAGCATTGAAAAATTGAAGATGAATTACCGTCCTTTGAATGAGACTGTAGTAGAATTCTTTGAGTCTTTGAGAGATGCTGGAGTGATAGAGAAGAAGTAAAAATAGACTCTAGATGTTAGACTTCTAGGCGCTAGAATGACTTTAAGAGTTAGTGTAATGCTTGCTCTTTTTGTTTATTTACCCGGCTGCGGATCAACATTCTTAACGTATCCTTTCACACGCAGCATAACAACTTCTTGTGGTGCATTGGACGATACAGTGATTGATTTATTTATCGGGCCTATGCGCTTTGTGTCGTATCTCACCTTGATTACGCCTCTTTCTCCCGGTTCAATGGGTTCTTTGGGCCATGAAGCGACCAAACAACCGCAACTCGTTTTGCACCATTTGATAATCAACGGTTCGTCTCCATCATTTTCAAAGAAAAACTCAAATCTTCCATCGCCAGATTTGTCCACGAACTTGTGGAGCGTCAAGGAATCGAATTGAATGGATGGAGTCCCAACGGAAATTAGTCTCCCGGAGTAATCAATTTTTGTTGACCGATATGATCTTCGACTTCCTTCATTCGTTTCAAAGGCGACAGAACCTTCATATTGATTGAGCAAATGTTCTGTTTTCAAGGAAAATTGGAGCTCCTTCGTGTGCCCCGGCATGATTTTTATCGGGTATTCATTTAAACAATCAAGTTGCGAATTTGTTCCATAGCGATACGGACGATTGATGGTGACAGGATCTGTACCACCATTGTAAAAAGCTCCGGAAAAAAGAATGGAATCTCCTCTATTTACTGTTGGAAGTAGCACATCCTCCGCAGTAAGCTTGCCGTAATTAAAGTCGATCTCACAGAAGATATTGAGGTGCTGCACCACGTCTGAGTTTTCGAATTCGATGCTAAAACTATTGTCGAACAAACCCGTGACTTCTGAATACAATTCTCTTTTCGTGAAGAAAAGCGTATCTCTTTGGCCGGGATAAATGACTTTCAGCTTTTTGGGATTGTAAAATCGGTAAATGGTGTGGCTGCTTGTCTTGTTGGAATATACCGTGTCCAAAATAATCTTCCGGTCGCTGCAGTTTACGAACGGAAAGAAGGCTGTGTCATCGTCTTTTTGATATTTCAAGCCTCTGTCAACATTGGAGTACTCGAAGCATAATTCTTGACCATTGTCGGGATGAGTGACTGCGGAAAGTTGGAAGCAGCAAAAGGATATCAAAAGGAAAAGTGCGTATTTCATAGTTTCAAATTACGACTTGAAACTTTTGCATTTTGAACTATAACAGATAGTTAACAGTTAGAGATTAACTTGACTACAATTGAAATGCATCTACCAATTTCGCAGGTTCTTCTGAAATTATTCCATTGACAAGGAATCCTGTTGCTGGTCCTAGACTCAATCCCATCATTCCATGTCCTGTGGCGTATGTTAAATTGGAGTACTTTGTGCTTCGTCCAATGTACGGCATCCCGGTTGGTGAACACGGTCTGTATCCTACCCAAATTTCGTCCTCTTTTGGTATTTTAATTTCCATTTCGGGATAGAAACTATTGATTGTATCCACGATTCCACGCACGCGATTCCAATGAATGCTTTGGTCCTTTACGTGGGTAACTTCCAAAGTTCCGCCGAATCGAATTTGATCCTGAAAAGCAGTTACGGCAACCTTTCCTTCACACAAAATTGTAGGAATCTTCGGCGCATGCTCCATTTTTGGAAGTGTGAAGCTGTAACCTTTTCCGGGAAGTAGTTGGATACGCTCCTCGGCTAATTTTGCCAACTCTTTACTCCAAGCACCGGCCGCAACGACAAACTCATCGGCTTGATATGAGTCTTCACCGGTTACAACTTGGACTACCTTGTTATTGCGGGTTTCGATCTTTTGAATTTTCGAAACCTCGATATGTTGCACATTCATCTTCGCCACTTCGGTTGTCAAAAATGCCATCAACTTGTTGGGTTGTAAATGCGCATCGCTCTTATACAAAACGGCACCCGAGGCGTTCGTTTTCACGCCGTAATCGAGACCCTTCAAATCAGTTTGATCTAAAAACTCTACCTCTAGTCCCAAGTTGGATGCAACATTTGCTACTTCTCGTTCTTCCAGCCCAATCTTTTCAGACTGAAACAACATAAGCAGTCCCTTCTCGTCATATTCAAATTCGTTGGCTGCCTCGGATAACTCTTGGTATAGCTTCTTACTGAGTAAAGAAATATCACGCAATGCCTTCGTACTGTTGTCTACATGCGTTTGGTTTGCGGCACGGTAAAAACTCCATCCCCACGAAAATAAATCGCCGTTCAAACGGGGCTTTACATAAAATGGACTTTTGTTGTTGAACATCCAGCGAATCCCTTTTGCCATCATTCCCGGTGCGGCCAGCGGAATTACATGCGATGGAACAATCATTCCGGCATTACCAGTGGAACTTTTTCCAACGTTCTGACGGTCTAGAATAGTCACCGAATGTCCGGATTTCGCCAAGTAATACGCCGAAAACAAACCAATGACGCCTCCGCCCAATATGACAACGCGCTTCCCCATCAAATTACCTGAAAACCATGAGCGTAAGGATCTTCATCGTCGATGATGAGTGTATTGTATCCGTAAATGCGCGCCCATCCTTCTACGCTCGGAATGATTGCTTTTCTCCCAGCAACCGTAGTTTCCGCTTCAATTTTACCGATGAATTTCGATCCGATAATACTCTCATGAATGAATCGTTCGCCTAGAGTCAATTTTCCTTTGGCATGCCATTGTGCCATTCGAGCAGAGGTTCCAGTTCCACAAGGCGATCGGTCTATTGCTTTGTCTCCGTAGAAAACGGCATTCCTCGCCGTGGACATGGGGTCTAACGTGTCGCCGGTCCACAACAAATGACTAACTTCTCGGATGCTTGGGTCTTCCGGATGTTCAAAAGAATGATTTGCATTTAAGTACTCTCGAATTTCACGACTCCAACGAATGAGTTGATCAGCGGAATAATCCTGCAAACCTGAAAAGTTCTCTTGTGGGTCAACGATGGCGTAAAAGTTTCCGCCGTAAGCAACATCTACCTTTAACTCGCCTAAATCGGAGCAAGCTACCGCGATACTTTCCTCTGCTAAAAACGCGGGAACATTTGTCAATTTCACCGAAGTTACTTTTGCACCCTCTAGAACGTATTCTATATGGACCAATCCGGCTGGTGTTTCTAAACGTAATTTCCCGGGAGTCTTTGGTTCGATCAAACCTTCCTCGATGGCGATGGTCACCGTTCCAATGGTTCCATGTCCACACATAGGCAAACAACCGCTCGTTTCGATAAATAATACGCCAACATCGTTTGACGGATCTGTTGGAGGATACAAAATACTTCCGGACATCATATCGTGACCACGAGGCTCAAACATCAATCCTCTGCGAATCCAATCGTATTCTTGGAGGAAATGTTGGCGTTTCTCTGACATGTTCGCTCCGTGGAGCTTAGGGCCACCTTCTGCGACTACACGTACTGGATTTCCGCAGGTATGACCGTCAATACAACGAAACTCAGTTCTGGCCATTTTTCAATTCATTAGGCAATAGTGATTCAGGCATGTTTTGATACGAGATCAATCGCACCCATCGACGTACCGAGTGTGTTCCTACTGCCGTAAACCTTGGGTCGGTAGACGACGGATAAGGACCGCCATGATTCATCGATGGACAAACTTCAACACCAGTTGGTACTCCATTGAAAATCAACCTTCCGACACGTTGGCGCATTTCATCAACGATGGAACTCAAACTTGGCAAGTCTTCATCTTCCGCAATGATGGTTCCTGTCAGTTGTCCTTCTAAATTTTCAATAATTTCCAACAATTGCGCCTCGTTATCACACTGCACCACAATGGAAAACGGTCCAAACACTTCGGTGTGTAATTTCGGATTATTGAGAAATGTAGCTCCATCTACCGTTGCAACTGCTTGATCTGCATAATTGTTTTCCACGGCAATTGGCTCACTCAACACTTGCACTCCATTCTGATCTGTTACTTCAGATTTCAGTTTCCCATAAGCCGATTTGATGTTTGGGTGCAGCATTACCATAGGATCGATGGTGACAATCTTCTCTGCCAAAGTTTTGGTGAATGCCGTCAACTCTGATGACTTTACTCCAAGAATAAGTCCGGGGTTGGTGCAGAACTGACCTGTGCCAAGAGTGATAGAACCGGCGTAGGTTTCCGCCCATTTTGACCCATTCTTTTCTAAGGCTTTTTGCGTAATCACCACTGGGTTGATACTTCCCATCTCTGCAAAAACCGGGATGGGTTCTGAGCGTTGCGCTGCCAAGTCTAACAAGGCACGACCGCCACGAATACTTCCCGTAAATCCAACCGCTTTGATTTTCGGGTGCTTTACCAAACGTTGTCCAACTTCAATTCCCTTGCTGTTCAAGTTGGAAAACACGCCTTCTGGCATTCCGGTTTTTTGCGCTGCTCGAACAATAGCGCCGGCAATTAATTCGCCTGTCCCGGCGTGCATGGGGTGACTTTTAACAACAACCGGACACCCAGCTGCAAGGGCACTTGCTGTATCTCCTCCCGCTGTAGAATATGCCAACGGAAAGTTCGAGGAGCCAAATACGGCTATAGGTCCAAGCGGCAAAACGCTTCGTCGCAAATCAGGTTTGGGAGCAGGAGACCTATCAGGAATTGCAGTATCAATGGATATTTGTTTCCAATCATCAGAGTGCAACATTTCCGCGAAGGAACGCAACTGGAAAATGGTTCTATTTCTTTCGCCGATTGCTCGCCCTTCAGGTAGTCCGGATTCTGAACAATAAACGCTGACCAGCTCATCTCCCAATGCTTCAATTTCATCAGCGATAGAAGAAAGAAACATTGCTCGTTCCTTTTCGGGCGTGTTTCGATACACTTTAAATGCGGACCAAGCCATTTGTACAGCTTCGTCAATTTCTTCGGAAGTAGCTTCCGTAAAGGACCACTCATTCTCTACATTCAATTTTGGATTTATGGTTCTGTAGGCAGTATTCCCGCTCGATTTCTGTGTAAATCCGATAAAACTTTTTCCTGTGATCATATTATACTGTTGCTGAAAGATTCTTATAATTTGGTAGTGTTGGTCTTGATTCCAATCCTTGTTCAATGATGCGCAAGACCTTGGCCCGTTCTTCACCAATAAGCGGAAGTCGTGGGGCACGAACGTGTTCTGTTCCAATTCCTGTCGCTACCTCCGCCAACTTAATGTTTTGCACCAGTTTCGAATTGATATCCAACTCCAATAAAGGTAAAAACCATCTGTAAATCTCCAAAGCTTCTTGATGCTGACCGGCTTGGACCAGTTCATATATCGCGACGGTTTCTTTCGGAAATGCGCAGACCAAACCAGCCACCCAGCCATCGGCACCCATGAACAAACTCTCTAAAGCGAGCGTATCTACTCCGGATAGAATCGTAAGTCTATCTCCAAACCGATTTCTCAGACGCGTAATGTTGGAAAGGTCCCTTGTTGACTCTTTTACCGCTTGGATGTTCGGGCAATCACGAAGCAATTCTTCAAACATGTCCAAAGTCACTTCGATACCATAATCTACGGGATTGTTGTACACCATAATAGGCAGATCGGTACTATTTGCCACGGCTTTGTAGTAAACTACGGTTTCTCTATCATCCGCCTTGTAGCGCATCGGGGGCAACATCATCAACCCGCTGGCACCATCTTCTTTGGCTTTTTGCGCCGCTTCTATGGCTGCTTTGGTTGTTTGTTCCGCTATATTAATTACTACCGGAACTCGACCTTCAGCAATACGGACTGCTTCACGAACTAGAGTTCGTTTCTCATCATCGCTAAGCGTACTGGCTTCTCCAAGGGTGCCTCCCAAAATAATTCCGTGTACTCCAGCATCCAATTGTGCTTTGATGTTCACCTCAAACATCTCAAGGTCCAAGGTATCGTTAGGGGTAAACTTGGTAGTTACTGCTGGGAAAATTCCGTTCCATTTCATGTTTTCGACTTTGAAGTTGGAATCAAATCTACAAGGATTCAATCGCTAAAAATTCACATAAACTATCCATTTATGATACTATTTTATCCTATTTAGTAAATTTACAGGGTAAAAAGGATCAATTAATGAAGGTATTACCTTTTCAAATACCGAAACCGGAGCAACGTGCACTTATTTATCAAGTAGATAGAGCGCCGCAGTTCTATTCTCATTTGCACCAACACGAGGAGATTCAAGTTTCTCTGATTTTGGCGGGCGAAGGTGAGTTGATTGTGGGCGACACCGTGAACTTCTTCAGACCGAATGATATTTTCATTATTGGTTCGAATGTGCCGCATTTGTTTCGGAACAATTTGGTCAAGGAAGAGTCTGCTCACATGTTGACGTTGTTCTTTACCACAGCATCGTTTGGTTCCACCTTTTTTGAGACTCCCGAGTTGCTAGTCCTTCAACCGTTACTCCGAAAATCGGAAAGTGGTATTCGCATAATGGAACACAAAGATGCAATCAAAACACTGTTTTTGGCGGTGGGAGACCAATCTGCATTTGAACGTTTCATGACCTTCTTAGAAATCATGAAGTTATCCGCGGATTCGGAAACAGAAGTTCTATCCTCATTTGTCTCGCAAAAAGTATATTCCGATGATGAAGGCGAGCGCATGAGTAAAGTAATGAACTACGCACTGACGCACTTTAGAGAGCCCATTTCGCTGCAGGAGGTTTCAGATTTAGCGAACATGACGCCGAATGCATTTTGTCGCTACTTCAAACGCAGGACCCGCAAAACATTCTTTCAGTTTTTACTAGAGATTCGCATTGATGCAGCAGCAAGACAGTTGAAAAATCAGCCGGATTTAAGCGTGGTAGCTGTGAGTGAGGCATCGGGCTTTACGAATTTATCGAATTTCAATCGGAAGTTTCGAGCGTTGAAAGGGATGACGCCGAGGGAGTTTAGACAGAGTTGGGAATAACCAATAAGGAATAAGGAATAAGGAATAAGGAATTTAAAAGAAATTGGTGATCAAGTAGAGTCGAAGGGCAGTATCAGAAACAAAAAACCCTGACTCCTCATCTCGACAAGCTCGATGACCGGAAATCAGGGTTTTAGAATGCATTGGTTTTCCTTAGAATTCGAAGGTGTCCATAAACGCTGTGGTGAAATCACCCTCAACGAATTTTGGATCTTCCATCAATTTCTGGTGGAATGGAATGGTTGTTTTAATTCCTTCGATAATGTACTCATCTAAAGCACGTTTCATCTTAGTAATTGCCTCGCTACGCGATTGCGCCACGACGATCAATTTCGAGATCATTGAATCGTAGTGCGGTGGGATGGTATATCCTGCGTATACGTGTGTGTCGATTCGAATTCCATGTCCGCCTGGTGCATGGTAGCTCGTAATCGTTCCTGGCGATGGACGGAATCCATTGTGTGGATCCTCCGCGTTGATTCGACACTGAATGGCGTGCAACGCCGGGTAGTAATTCTCTCCTGACATTTTATCGCCAGCAGCCAACTTAATTTGCTCTTTGATCAAATCATAGTTGATTACCTCCTCGGTAATTGTGTGCTCTACCTGAATTCGCGTGTTCATCTCCATGAAGTAGAAGTCGCGGTTTTTGTCCACGAGGAACTCAACTGTACCTACACCTTCGTAGTTTACTGCTTTTGTTGCTTTGATGGCCGCTTGTCCCATCTTCTCACGCAACTCGTCCGTCATGAATGGTGATGGCGTTTCTTCGACCAATTTTTGATGACGACGTTGGATAGAACAGTCACGTTCAGAAAGGTGACATGCATTTCCGTATTGATCGCCTGCGATTTGGATTTCGATGTGACGTGGCTCCTCGATGAATTTCTCCATGTAGATTCCGTCATTACCGAACGCCGCACCGGCTTCCTGACGCGTTTTGTCCCACGCCTCTTCCAAGTTTTCTTCCTCCCAAACGATACGCATTCCTTTACCACCACCTCCGGCAGTAGCTTTCAGAATAACTGGGTATTTGATTTTCTTGGCAACTTTTTTCGCGTGTGCGATATCCTTCAAAAGTCCATCTGACCCTGGAATACACGGAACACCCGCTTTGATCATCGTTGCTTTCGCGTTCGACTTATCTCCCATACCATCAATTTGCTCAGGAGTAGCACCAATAAACTTGATGTTGTTCTCAGCACATCGTCGAGAGAAGTTCGCATTCTCAGACAAGAATCCGTACCCGGGGTGAATTGCGTCGGCGTTGGTAATTTCTGCTGCTGCGATGATGTTCGGAATCGACAAGTACGACTCTGCACTTACGGCAGGACCGATACATACCGCTTCATCAGCAAAACGAACAGGAAGGCTGTCTTTATCAGCAGTGGAATAAACCGCTACCGTTTTGATTCCCATCTCTTTACAAGTACGGATTACGCGAAGCGCAATTTCTCCCCTGTTCGCAATTAATATCTTTTTGAACATAATTTTCGAATTAGTTGAGCCTGAAACAGGCGTTGAATCATGAAATAGTAGGGTTGTCTTACGACGGATCTACCAAGAACAATGGTTGATCGTACTCTACCGGAGTAGCATCGTCTACCAAAATCTTCACGATTTTACCGGACAATTCCGCTTCGATATCGTTGAACAACTTCATCGCTTCGATAATACATACTGTACTATCTGCAGATACTGTATCTCCTACCTGAACAAATGGATCTTTGTCCGGACCAGCGGAACGGTAGAATGTTCCGATCATTGGAGACTTGATTTGTACATATTTAGAATCGTCACTTGCCGCTGCTGGTGCTTCTGCTGCTGGAGCAGGTGCTGGTGCTGGTGCTGCTGCCGGAGCCGCCGCTGGAGCTTGAGCAGGTGCCGCTGGAATCGATTGTGGTGCTGGAGCTGCCGCCTGAACGATAATTTGCTTCTCTTCTTTCGCAGATTTATCTTCAGACTTGATGGTGATTTTAAAATCCTTCTGCTCGATCTCCACTTCGCTTACACCGGATTTCGCAACAAACTTGATCAAATCTTGTATTTCCTTGATATTCATTGTTTTCTGGTTTTATTCCGTTTTAAAAATAGTATTTTTTAAGAATTATAGGCCCATTTCAGGTACACAGCTCCCCATGTAAACCCTCCACCAAATGCGGATAGGATAATGTTGTCGCCTTTCTTCAATTGCTTCTCGTAATCCCACAAACATAGTGGTAATGTTCCAGCTGTGGTGTTTCCGTACTTTTCAATGTTGATCATCACTTTTTCTTTGGACAATCCCATACGGTTGGCTGTAGCGTCGATGATACGCAAGTTGGCTTGATGCGGTACCAACCAATCTACATCGTCACTTGTTAAGTTGTTTTTGTCCATGATGGCTGCAGAAACATCTGCCATGTTTGTCACAGCGAATTTGAATACCTGTTTTCCTTCTTGATGAACATAGTGTTCGCGGTTCTCAACCGTTTCGATGGATGCCGGTTTCGCCGACCCTCCAGCTTTTTGTAGCAGGTATTGACGTCCTGAACCGTCTGAATGCAACATGAAGTCTTGCACTCCGAAGCCTTCTGTATCCGGCTCCAACATCACAGCTCCACAACCGTCACCAAAAATCACGCACGTAGTACGGTCTTGGTAGTCGATGATAGAAGACATCTTATCTACTCCTACAACGATTACTTTCTTGTAACGCCCTGTTTCAATAAATTGTGCTCCTGTGGCTAGTCCGTAAATAAATCCTGAACATGCGGCAATTAAGTCGTAGCCCCACGCGTTTTTCATTCCCACTTTGTCGCAAATAACGTTTGCTGTGCTTGGGAAAGGATAATCGGGCGTAACTGTGGCAACAATGACCAAGTCTATTTCCTCGGCGCTGGTATTTGTTTTCTCCAAAAGACCTCGAACGGCATGTTCTCCCATATCGGAAGAAGCGCCATCTTTCATAATGCGTCGTTCTTTGATTCCTGTACGGGTGGTGATCCACTCGTCTGAGGTATCTACGATTTTCGAAAGGTCTTCGTTGGACAAAATGTGCTCGGGAAGATATCCTTGAACACCGGTAATTGCGGCTGTGGTTTTCATAGTTTATTCAAATGCTTCTCCAATTCGAGTGGCCAACCCAGATTCGGCTACTTCGTGTGAGTGTAATAACATATTTTTTACGGCGATATCGTTGGAAATTCCATGACCGATGATCACGTTTCCTTTTACTCCCAAAATCGGAGTTCCACCATAGTTTTCATAATTAAATCGATCGAAGTATTCATCTCGAATTCCTCGTTTTCGCATGATTCCGTAGATTCCCTCTGCTTGTTTCAGAACCACATTTCCAGTAAATCCGTCACAAACGACAACGTCAGCCTTGCCTAAAAACAAGTCTCGGCCTTCAATGTTCCCGATGAAATTCAAGTTGTCGGCCTCTTCCAATAACTTGTAGGTGGCTTGCGTCAACACATTTCCCTTTCCGGGTTCCTCACCAATATTAAGTAGTGCAACACGCGGTTTTTCAATTCCGTACACGTTTTTCGAATACAAAGAACCTAGAACGGCGAACTGATGCAGTACATCGGGTTTGCAGTCGGCATTGGTCCCTACGTCCAGTATGATGGATTTAGTTCCGTCGATTCCTGGTAATGTCGAGGTTATACACGGACGAATAACTCCGGGGATGCTCGTGATTTTGAACATAGACCCTACGAGCATGGCTCCGGTATTTCCGGTACTGGCAAATACGTTGATTTCACCTTTCGCCAGCAAGTCGAAGCCTACGGCGATGGAGCTGTTGGGTTTTTGTGAGATTGCGCGGGTGGGATGATCGTGCATTGTGATCGCATCGGGTGCGTGCACAATTTCGTAGTTTGAGGCATCCTCATTTAACGAAGAAAGGCCACTCAGAATGCTCTCCTGGTCGCCTATCAGAACGATTTTTACGTCCGCTGGAAGTTCCTTTCGTGCTAAGCTTGCGCCCCCCAAATTGGCTTCGGGAGCGAAGTCACCACCAAGTACGTCTATACCTATCTTCATAAAGAAGAACTAAAGTACAGAAATTATACTGCAACTTCCTTCTCTGCTACTACTTTTCCTTTGTAGTACAATTTTCCTTCATGCCAGTGTGCATGGTGGAACAAGTGCGGCTGTCCAGTTGTAGGACAAGTTGCGATGTTTTTCGCTTCACCCTTCACGTGTGTTCTTCTCTTGTCACGACGCGTTCTGGATATTTTTCGTTTAGGATGTGCCATTTTACTTTGTTTATATTCAATTAAAAATTGAAAATTCTAAATTTTCTGTTCTTTTTCTTATCAATTCACGTCTCGACTCCGCTCGACGTGCTTTCATTCTTCATTGTTATTCAATCCTTTTAATGCGGCCCAACGCGGATCAATGTATTCATCATCTTCGTCGGATTCTTCGTCCATATCTTCTGCTTCTTCAAAATCCTCGTCGTCGAAGTCTTCATCGTCGGCATTGATACGGTATTCGTTGAGTAGTTCCAACATTTCCTCGTTGCATTCTCCATCCGGATGAATGGTTCTGCTTGGAAGCGATACGGAGATCAGTTCCAAAAGGTTTTCCCGAATATCGATTTCGAATTCTTCGGGATATACGATAATCAGCGATTCATCGTCTGTGGGTTTATCATCGAACTTAAAGATCAACTGATATTCCCCTTCGATGTCTACTTCAACGGGATCGTTACACAAATCGCAACTTGTTTCTACTTTCCCATTGATGGTAAAATCACCAACCATCATGGTTTCTTTTTTCTCCAAATTCAGCGTCACATGTACGTTTCCTTTTTCGATCAAAGAGTACTCAACTTGTTCAAAGAACGCATTCGTAATGTCGAATTCGAACGTATGCATTCCGATTTTCAGTCCCACAAAGGGTATCACAAATGCTCTGTCAGTCTTCGCCACTGCGTAAAAAATTGGACGGCAAAGGTAAAGATTTTATTTGAAATCAACAGATAAGTGGGGATTTCTTTTTTTGGGGCGACACTAGACTGTCAGACACTAGATACGAGACTTGTTTTGAGGCGGAGTTATGAGTTATAAGTTAGGCAGATTATCGCTGAAAGTACGCCGAGGCTCTCGAGGTGCACTTTCAGCTTGGTTCAACACCTCAGACATACGATAATTGCTTTAAAGACACGAGACTGTACGACGCTAGATGCTACACTTGTTGAAAGGTAGATTCTCTTCCTCTTTTGTAACGCTTTCGTTAAAAGCTCTTACGCCGCAATGCTTGCTATGTAAGGAGCAGCGTCAACAATAGCGCAGGAGCGATTGAGAGGGACTGTGAAGAAAGAGTGAAATGGATAAGAAAAAAACTAACACTTTAAAGGATACCAGCTACTCGAAACATTTGAAAGAAAAATAATTCCGTATATTGAGTTTTCACCAAAAATCTACCCCCGAATGAAGCTTTTTGTTCTAATTGTAATTGCAACCCTAACAACATATTCAGCTTTTGCGCAGAAATACAACGAAGGTGATACCATTCCATCTCGGTACAAAACTTACTTGGTTGAAAACACTGGTGTGAAAATTTATTTTGACACATTGGTTAACGTTCAAAATGACAATGTCTATCGAGATGGCCCAAACGGACATAGGTTCAAAAATAACTTGATTAGATCAGTTGTATTTTGCGGTGTCTATAAAACTCGTGTCAAAGATGAACAAACGGGAGAAAATGATAAAAAAGAGAGTATACGATTTCATCAATGTATAAGTTGGGACAAAGGGAAGCTAATATCAAAAGAAAACAAGGTTAAGGTTTACGAAGCAATCTTAGGGACGGATACCAGTGTCAACTTAACAAAAGATTTCCATTTGTACGAACTACTATTTTATGACAGTACGAAGAACATCTTTATTCTTAATACTGCATCAACACCTACCAGCAACGGTGGTTATGCCTCTATTTTTGCGCCTGGATATATCGAAAACATAATATTTATTAAGGGGGACAAACTTGTTGGATTTAGACCTTTATATAAAACCAAAAAAGATAGGAATACATTGGAATGGGTGAAATCCCAATGCTCGGAAATACCTGAGCTAGATCAATTTTTTGAAGATATTGAGAAAATAAAAAATTTATCAGGACCCAATAAAATACATGTTGCGAAAGTAGATTGCGCAAGAAACCTCTTCCAATTGTATTGGAACAATTACTACGTCGAATTGTAGCCCCAATTCAATGAAACTAAATTTCTTCCTTTTACTAATCCTCTTCAGCTGGCAATCACACGCCCAGCCCACCCAAGAATTCCTCGATTCCCTCTATGACGAAATTCAATTTCTAATCGGAGATGAATGGTACTTAGAGCCGACTAAAGACGGTTTTCAGGTGACTTTTTGTAGATCGTGTGCCAAGAATTATAAGCATTACAAGGATAGCAGCGGATTTATCTTGCGAGAAAGAAGCATCACAGAGTTTTTTGCGGAAGACAAGATTGATTCGATCGCTTTCGTTCCTTTGGTGAGTAGTTACCATAATTTGGATGCATATTCGGAGGAGGAACGTCATGCATTCTTGGTTAACAAATACAAGCCTGAGGGCATTTTGCGATTTGAAGTAAGAATTGAAAAACCGTGGTCAGAGAAAAAAATAGAGCAAATATTGGCGCAAAATGAAGAACTGAAAGACTCAATTCTTCGTGAGCCTTTGTACAAATCCAACATGAGCATTTTTGCTGATTACAGATATTGGCTTCCCGGTGAATATTGGAATAGAAGAACAAAGAGCCTCAATTTTTATTTCGAAAGATTGCCTTATAAGTCTGAAATTATGGACGCTTCCATTCTCATCGACCCTTCATTGAGTTCTTTCTTCGCGCGTTATATGTTGGTTGATAAAGAAGATGCCTATTTCTACAAAAAACAGGAGAACTTATTAATGGAGGAACGAAATCGAACGTTAAAAATAATCGCCCTAGCACTTGGTATTCACGACTATAAAATTTTGTGACCTCATTTTTGAGTCATTTTAAACCTTTCTAGAATAACACAGTCCAACCATTACTTTGAACTTTCGTAACTTGCACGTAATGAAATGGATCGGACTATTGCTGCTCGTGTTCTCTGTTCAATTTGGGAATGCGCAAACACTCTACAACCCACAAACGCTTTATGATGGGCCGGGCGGACTATTCGACCCGAATTATCTGCGAACGGTAGATATCAACTTTCATGATCCGGGCTATCATCAAATTCTAGTGGACGGCTGGACGAACGAAACTGGAATTCGTTTGCCTGCAACTGTGCTGTTTGATGGCATCTTCTACTCCAACGTAATGGTGCGCTACAAGGGAAATTCCACTTTCGCAATTCCGAACGACAACAACAATCCAAAGCTACCGTACAATCTAGATTTCAACGATTCTGTTCCCGGTCAATTTGTGATGGGATATCGAAAAATGAAATTGGCGAATGCAGCTTTCGATCCTACGTTTGCCAAAGAGATTACCGGGTACGATATTTACCGCCGTTACCTTCCTTCTCCCCAAGCAAATTTGATGCGTCTGAATGTGCAGGGTGATTACTTGGGACTGTACGTGAATACAGAGGCTATTGACAAAACATTTCTTGAAAAGCATTTCGGCGAAAGCGGTGGCGCCTTGTTTAAGTGCGACCCAATTCAGCAATTCGGGCAATCTGGAGGACCTACTGGAAATTCCGATTTGACCTGGTTGGGACCGGACACATCATTGTATTACAATCATTACAAGCTACGGTCGTTAAGCGGCTGGAGCGAATTGGTTGAATTAATTGATGTATTGAATAACGATCCTGCGAACCTTGACACCATCTTAAACATCGATCGTGTGCTTTGGGCTTTTGCGGTGAATCAGGTGATTGCCAATTTGGACACCTATAACGGATTGTTTCAACACAACTACTACCTCTATCAAACGGGAGACGGACTTTTTCAAATGATTCCTTGGGACGTATCCGAAAGCTTCGTTGGAGCTTTGCTACAATTCAATCCGAATTTCAACGAACTGTACGAATACGATCCATACAACGGATACAATTCTTCTTGGACGCCGCTTGTACAACTGTTAACCTCGGACCCAAATTCACACTACGGAAAAATCTACACGGCGCACATGCGAACAATATTGAACGAAAGTCTCGATGCTCAAACGGTTCAAACGTTTGTTGATTCCCTGCAAAGTTTGGGACAAGCCGCAGCTACAGCAGATCCGAATAAGCTGTTTGGAATGAATCAATACTACAGCAACGTAACTTCTGAGATGATCATTCCCTTCGTGTTTTCGGCGGCGGGCATTACTTCTACCATTGACCTTCGAAAGCCTTATTTAGAATCCTTACCATCCTTCAGCGCTGCACCTCCAACAGTTGGAAACCCAACGATTGTTCCGCAACAAGGACCCCAAGGACAGAATTTTGTTACAAGCTATGTCACAAATGCGACATCGGTAGAACTTATGGCAACTACGAGTCCGTACAACTCAAAGTTTGTGTCTGTACCCATGGTGGATGACGGAACGAATGGTGATGCCGTAGCGGGAGATAATTTCTACACCGCTGCTTTCCCCTGGTACATGGGAGGAAGCATGGCAAAATTCTACATTCGTGCTACTAATTCTGACGCATTAATGCTGAATCCGGAACGTGCGGAGTATGAATTTTGGACCTACGAATTGCCACTTTCGCTGGAACCAACAGAAACTTTATTGGAAACAACGATTTATCCAAACCCAACTCGAGACATTGTATTCGTTCAATCGAACAGTGTGGAGCCACTTTCCTACAACCTTATCAATAGTTCGGGGGTAACAGTCCTTCGCGGAACACTTACGAATAATAAAATCGACGTTTCGAGTTTAGAAAGCGGCGTATATTTCATTCAATTAACAACGAGCAACGGTCAATCATCCACTGAAAAATTGATTGTCCAGTAGTTTCTTACACTTTGAATGATGAGAATAGCGATCCTTCTAATTGTGCTGACACCAATACTTTCCTTCGGACAACTGCGTACCTTTCATTGTAATGATGTTGGCTTCAAAATGAAAACGGAGATCATTTCCAATGAATGGGGAACTCTCGACACCCTTCAACTCGTTTATTTCGAAGAAAAAGAAGAAGGCGACCCCGTATTCACGTTCTATTCCTACCAAGACCAGGGAGGTGATTGCAACAATTTATTTTGGATGAAGGAAACATTGACCGTTGAAGGCAATCAACTTGTGCTTCTCTCCCATCGCTTTCAAAAAACAGGCATTGATCCGATTCCTGAATGGCGGAAGCGTATTTATTCGGTGAAAGCGGATAATTCGTTGGAACTTATCTATGATCGTTACAAATATTACGAAAGCTCTGATTGGGTAGATGAATGATTTGTTTCAATTTCTACATAAAAGATTGGTCGTAGGACTACTTTCGATGACAAAAAGAAAGTGTATTTTAAGGGTTGTAAATCAGCAAACAAACCACACAATGAAATCAATCGCTGGCATCCTTACGATACTTGCAATCATCCTTTCTTCAAGTTCTGCCCGTTCCCAATATTTCTGTGATAACCTGAAGATTTTACACAAGCAAATCGCCTTTGAGGAGAGCTTTACCGAGTCTCGTGGGGAGGAAATTTCCAATTTTACTAAAGGAGCAGGTCAAGCGCAAATGAAGGTTACTGAATATGCCGCAACACAAGATTTAATTCCGGGAAACCCTGGTAAAATTATTTATCAGGACCATTCCGGAATTATGGATTTTTGGATTTATCAAGTTACCTCATCCATTGTCTCCGATAAAGATGCGCAGTTAGAAAATGCAGAATACTGGTTCAACTCCGTGAAAACATGCCTAGGGGCCGACTCCACATGGACCTACGAAATCACCGAAAGAACGTACGACTCGGAAGAAAAAATTAAAATTTGGAAAGCCTCCAAGCCATTAGACTCGCATTTTGGATTTGTTCACAAGACAGTATCTGTTTTCGTTTTTGAGGAACGCGATGAAAACTTGCGAAAAACGGGACGATACGGCGTACGAATAGAATTGATGTAATGACAAAAAGAACAGCGTTAATTACCGGAGCTACTTCCGGAATTGGATTTATTATCGCCAAACACTTGGCAAGAAAGGGGTATAACCTCCTTATCATGGCGCGATCGCCGGAAAAATTGAAGACACTTACAGAAGTACTTCTTGACATTGATGCTACCATTTCAGTAGATGGCTTTCTCTGCGATTTTTCTTCGATGGAATCCACGAATGCAGCTTGCGATGCCATCGCTAAGAAGTCGCCTAAAATTGATGTCATGCTACTCAATGCAGGGCTTTGGAACTCAAGCGAACAGAAAACAGAATACGGTATTGAAGAAACATTACAGGTGAACTTAATTTCCCAAATTCAGGTTTTCAAAGCACTGGAGACGTGCATTCCCAAGAACGAAACAAGCAAGGTGATTATCACGGCTTCTGCGTTGCACCAAGGTGAGATTTACTTCAATGACTTAGAATTCGAAAACGGTTTCTCCGGATTCAAAGCGTACCGCCAGTCCAAACTGGGACTAATGATGATCACTCGATGGCTATCCAACCAAACGGAATTCGAAGGAATTTCCTTTTACAGCGTGCACCCTGGCATGGTAAGTACCGATCTTGGGCGCGATGCAAGTTGGTTTGCACGTATGATCTTCAAATTGTTTGGAAAATCTCCTGAAAAAGGGGCGCAAACGCACATTCATGTTATTGATACGGAGAACTCGTCTTTAACCAACGGCGAATACTACGCAAATAAGAAAGTGACAAAAACCACTCCTTACTCTTATCGAATGGATGAAGCGGAAAAGCTGTGGGAGGTAATTCGCAGTTATATTGAAAGATAATTTGCATCAAATCGTCAAAGTAAAATAATGAGTGAAAACACAATTAAAATAGACGTAATCTCCGATGTGGCCTGTCCTTGGTGCTATGTTGGAAAAAGAAGGTTAGAAGCAGCACTAAAAGAATGGAAAGGTGCTACTGTGGAAGTGCATTGGCATCCTTTTCAGTTGGATCCTTCAATGCGTTCGGAAGGCATGAATCGTGAAACCTACCTCACTTCAAAATTTGGAAGTGTGGACCGTGTGCAGGAAATGATTGATCATTTAAGCAATGTGGGAAAAACAGTCGGTATTGACTTTGATTTTGGAGATCAATGGTTAGCTGTGAACACACTTGAAATGCACCAATTATTGCATGTAGCCAATCAAGAGGGATTTGGCGCGGATTTGAAAGAACGATTTCTTTCTGCCTATTTCGTTGAATCCAAGCACCTCAATGATCGATCCGTTTTGTATTCTATACTGAAAGATTTTGGTTGGGATGCCACAAAAGTGGATGCCATTATCTCGGACGAACAAATTGCAGACGAAGTCAAAACTGAGATTCAGTATTATCAAAGTAGAGGCGTTTCGGGCGTCCCCTTCTTTGTCTTCAACGATGAGTTTGGAGTAAGTGGAGCACAACCACCGCAAGTTTTTCTAGAGGCTTTACAATCAATAGCCCCGGTTAATGCAGTTTCAACAGGAGAAAGCTGCGACCCCAACACGGGAGAATGTTAAGCCCTAAGACTTAAGATTCCGCTTCTCCCGAAGGATTTTCTGACTTTTTTTCCTCTACAGGTGCCTCTTCTCCTTTCGGCGCAGTTTCGGTATGTGATTGCTCCTTTTTCTCTTCACTTTTTGGGGGAGCACTCTTTTTTGCCGTCTCAACCTTCGATTTGTCACCTCCTTTCGGGCCCGGTTTTCCTTTTCTTTCCTTACGTTCGTACTCTTTTGGCGGCGTAATTTCTAAAGGATCTGCATTGATTTCCTTCTCCAATTGGTGATTGCGATACACGTCCATCGCTAAATAAATGGCGTGACGCATAGAGGCACCGGAAGCCAAATCCTTCCCGGCAATATCGAAGGCTGTGCCATGATCTGGAGAGGTACGAACAACCGGAAGTCCAGCGGTGAAGTTTACCCCTTCGTCAAAGGCAATCGCTTTAAATGCCGATAACCCTTGATCGTGGAACATGGCTAGAATTCCATCAAAGTTGAAACGATTCGAAGATCCAAAGAAACTATCTGCCGGATACGGACCAAATACCATTATTCCCTCATTTTTCGCTTTGCTAATGGATGGAGCAATCACTTCTTGCTCTTCATCGCCCATTTTGCCGTTTTCTCCTGCGTGAGGGTTAAGACCCAAAACCGCAATTTTCGGTCTGCGGATTCCGAAATCCTTTCGCAAGGATTGCTCAAACGCCTTGATTTTTCCGTGAATTTTCTCAATCGTCATAGCCGCAGGAACGTCTTTCAGCGCCATGTGGGTTGTAACCAATCCCACACGTAGATTTCCGGCAACCATAAGCATCAAGGCTTCCTCTTCGCCTGCCATATCGGCCAAGTACTCCGTATGTCCTGGGAACTTGAATCCGGCTTTCGCCATAGCTTCCTTAGAGATGGGTGCTGTTACTAAAACATCCACCTTCCCCGAGGCCAAATCTTTTGTCGCGCAATCCAACGATTTCAAGGCATGACTTCCACCACTTTCGGTAATCTTACCCAACTCGATAGGAACTTCGTCGTCCCAAACATTGACGATATTGATTTTACGGTTCTTAATTTCATCTGCCGAACTCACAGTAACATAGTTGAACTCTCCAGCATGAACACGTTTCTTGTGAAAGTTAATGGTCTTGCTTGATGCATAAATAACCGGAGTACAATCTGCCAGCATTTGTGAATCATTTAGAGCCTTTATGACTACTTCTGGACCAATACCGTTAATATCTCCGATGGAAATTCCAACGCGAATGGGCGTACGTTTCGACTTATCTTTTGCTTTTTCCATTATTTGTAATTTTTGAGGAAGTGGTACAATAGCCTCACTCCTGCTCCTGTACCTCCTTTGGTACGATATCCACTATCGCTTGTGCGCCACGCTGGCCCGGCGATATCCATGTGAATGTATGGTGCCTCAACAAAATTCTCTAAAAATTTCCCTGCAGTAATCATTCCTGCTGTTGGGCCCCCTAAATTTTTCAAATCCGCGATAGGCGACTTCATTTCATCACCGTATTCATCCCAAAATGGGAAGCGAACTGTTCGCTCGTAACTAGCTTCTCCTGCCGCTGCTAATTGATCAAAATACTTCTCATCGGCATTCCCCATAATGCATGAAGCATGCTCTCCTACCGCTCGGAAGGCAGCTCCTGTCAATGTCGCTGCATCTACCACTAACTCCGGTTGAAACTTATTTGAGTACGCCAATGCATCCGCTAAAATCATGCGCCCTTCGGCATCTGTATTGAGGACTTCTACGGTTAATCCGTTGAACATTTTGATGACGTCTCCCGGTGCATAGGCATTCAATCCAGGTCGGTTATCCGTAGCGGGCACTACAGCCATAATGTGCAAGGGCAATTGCTGTTTCGCCGCGAGGTAAATCGCTCCTGCTACACATGCTGCTCCGCCCATGTCGCTTTTCATGGAGTCCATTGAGTTGGGTGTTGGCTTTAAGCTCAATCCACCCGTATCGTAAACCACTCCTTTTCCAACAAGTACAATCGGTTTTTTATTTTTCGCATTCTTAGGCTTGTAGTCTAGAATGGTCAATGTCGGTGGATCGATACTTCCTTTGTTTACAGCTAAAATACCGCCCATTTTTAACGACTCCAACTGCGTTTTCTCTAAAACTGTTGCTGTGATATTGGCATCTTCGGCGATCTCCTTCATCTCCTCGGCCAATTGTTCTGCCGTAAGAAAAGAAACGGGTTCATTGACCATAGTTCTAGCCCAGCTCACTGCTTGGTAAATATGCTTGAGTTCCTCACAAGCTGCGTTGGATACTTCTGACGACAACTCCAATGTGTTCAACTTATTTTCTTTTTTCTCGCGGGTTTCTTTCTTGAAGTACTTTAAAAATTGATAGTTGGCCAATAGTAGTCCCTCAGAAAGATGAAAACTATCTTCCGCACCACCCGAGATGGCGATGGAAGCAACATCCTTACTCACCGTAGAACGGACAGAGGCACCCAGCATGCGCATTTTTTCAGCACTATCTTTACGTTTCACGAGAATTACTTCAGCATCCAAATCGTTTACTGATACAAGATCTTTGTCTTGTTTTTGAAATCGAGAAATCCAAACTTTCTCATTCTCTGAAAACCCGGAATCATCCATCCCTTCCGAAACGATAATCACTCGGTTTTTTACGTTCTCAAAATTCCCTTGATTGTTAATCTTCATGTGCTTCAAATAGAGATACAAATTTAAACATTAAACAGCGACAAAAGACTGCTTCGCTAAAAGACCAAAGATGAAATACTTATACATCGAATGGCATTCATATTTGACCTTTGATTAGATGTCTTCGACCTTTTTCTTCCAGTGGAAAACTAAGGAATTCGATTTGCCCTAATCGAAATAAACATACTCAAACGTTTCATACTTCCCCTTACGCATTCCTTTGTGCGTTAAACGATTAGGAAGATTGTTCTCGTTGTAGGAGAAGGTACTTACGGTACGGTTTAAGTACTCATCAGCACTGAAAGTGGAATCGATAAAGCCCGTACACGTTCCGTTTTTAGCAACAGTTACGTAAGTTTTGTTTGAAAAGGGATAATTCTCCGATTTTCGGTATTGCAACTCCTGAGATTCCTTGAAGTATTCATACAACGAAACATTTCTTTCTTCCACCAAGTTCTCAATCTGATAGCGTTTGTAAGGCTTGTAGGGCATTCCATACTGAATGATATCATCGGGTGTCGGTGCAAACAACGAATCTACCGCTACCGTACCTTGAAATTCCTTCTTCAACAAACAAAATAGATAGTCGCCCGTGTGATCATTCTCGTATACCACGAAAGCATTCAGATAAGTGTCTTTGGAATAAGTCGTGTATTCAACGACATCCTCTTCATGTAACGAATCAATCGTCTCCACAGCAGCAAATCCCATATTGTCTGGGGTTTCCTTGTAGTTGAAGGTGATATTTTCCACTTGCATGTTTTCATAGAACCGCTGCTGTTGCACAGAAAGCAGCTTCCCCGACTCGTCAAATGAATAACGCCGAACTTTGAGTAGATCTCCGGCAGATGTTCCGCCTGATACAGAATACCATTTGTGCACGACTGTTTTTATTTTTTCCTTGGCGACAATGCTATCATTGAACCACATGGGAAAGGAATAATTCAGCTTATCGCCGGACATAAAATAAGAGGTGTGGAAAACGAACGATTTTAGTTCAGGATTCTTAGCCTTGGCACGCTTCTTCCTAATCTGCGAGCAAGAGACAACCAAACTCGTCAGTAAAATCAGGAAAAGAACAGACCTCCATTTCATGCATCAAAAGTACGAAAAAGCAGCAGTTTCCGAGGTTGAAAAATAGAGGAACTTGTATCACTTGTAGCAGCAGAAGTAAATCAAAAAGAGCGGATTGTGAAAGAATAACTCTAGGTTCCCCTTATTTTCCCTTAATTTTGCTTTATGCAGGAACAACGACCTATAACAGATTGGCTTCCCTTAACGAAAAAGGAACTTACAAAACGCGGTATCGACCAAGTGGATGTTGTGTTGGTTTCCGGGGATGCCTACGTGGATCATCCTGCTTTCGGAACGGCAGTTATCGGGAGGATTATTGAGGATGAAGGATTCACGGTTGCCATCATTGCGCAACCCAACTGGCAAGATGATTTGCGCGATTTCAAAAAATTTGGAACGCCCCGCTATTTCTTTGGTGTAACGGCAGGTTGTATGGACTCGATGGTCAATCACTATACTGCCAACAAACGGCTGCGATCAACAGATGCATACACGCCGGGCGGTGTTTCCGGTTTTCGACCCGATTACGCAACTACCGTGTATACCAAAATTTTGAAGGAGTTATATCCAGAAGTTCCGGTAATGATTGGTGGAATTGAAGCGTCACTGCGACGCGTTACCCATTACGATTATTGGTCAGACAAACTAATGCCGTCCATTTTGGTGGATTCCGGTGCCGACTTACTCGTTTATGGAATGGGCGACCAACCTTTGCGAGAGATGCTTCGCTTGCTTAAAAAAGGCGTTCCGTTTGAGAATTTACATACCATCAAACAAGTAGCCTTTCTTCAGGATAAAGAAACACCTCTACCCAAAAACAAGCAGTGGGAAACCGTCTCATTGTCCAGTCATGAAGAATGTTTGGAGGATAAAATCAAGTACGCTGCGAACTTCAAAGTTGTTGAGGTTGAATCGAATAAGTGGAAAGCAAACCGGATAACGCAAGACGTGGGCGATCATCGATTGGTCATCAATCCGCCATACAAAACGATGGACGAAAAAGAGATTGACGCCTCCTTCGATTTGCCTTACACGCGCGAGCCACACCCGAAATACAAAAAGCGTGGAGCTATTCCAGCTTACGACATGATCAAGTTCTCGGTCAACATGCACCGAGGCTGTTTTGGAGGGTGTAGTTTTTGCACCATATCTGCGCATCAAGGGAAGTTTATTGCATCTCGCAGCGAGAAGTCGATACTATCCGAGGTGGATGAAATTACCAAGCATCCTGAGTTCAAAGGGTATATTTCAGATTTGGGCGGTCCTTCGGCCAACATGTATAAAATGAAGGGAAAGGACGAAGCAATTTGTGAACGTTGTACCAGTCCGAGTTGTATTCACCCGGTAATCTGTAGCAATCTCGATACTTCGCACAAACCGATGACAGAACTGTACCGTAAGGTAGATGCTCTACCGGAAGTAAAAAAGGCATTTGTTGGTTCGGGAATTCGCTATGATTTGTTGGTGGATGACTTCAACAAAAACAACGATGACGGAAATCACGACGAATACATTGAACAGGTAGTAACGCGCCATGTCAGCGGACGGTTAAAGGTTGCACCGGAACATACATCTGATGCCACGCTCAAGGTGATGCGTAAGCCTTCTTTCAAATATTTCCACAAGTTCAAGGAAAAGTACGATGAAATATCGGCGAAACACGGATTGAGCCAACAGCTTATTCCATATTTCATTTCTTCGCATCCTGGATGTGAGAACGAGGACATGGCAAATCTTGCTGTGGAAACGAAAGATATGGGGTTCCAACTAGAGCAAGTGCAAGACTTTACGCCTACTCCAATGACGGTTGCCACGGTGATTTACTATGCCGGTGTGCATCCGTATACACTCAAGCCTTATAACACGGTAAAGGATAAGGAGTCTAAATTGAATCAACGTCGATTTTTCTTTTGGTACAAAAAAGAGAACCATTCCTTCATCCGAAACACCTTGAAAAAGGCGAATCGTAACGACCTTGCAGAAAAGCTACTCGGTGAAAACAAAGGCTCGGATCGAGCACAGTCGAAATCACATCGGAGTAATAATCAGCGCAAAGAAATGCCTAAGTGGTTGGCTGAAAAACGAAAGAAAGGGCGTCGTAATTAATTACTCAATCGGCTGGGACTGGAACCATTCATCGAGGGCTTTTTCCGCCTCGACATTTTCTTTCAACCATTGTCCAGCTTCCTCATCGTTTGACTGACGAATAACATTGCAGTAGGCTTCCATGTGCTCGCTTTGGCTGAGCGCATAAAAAGTATCGGTGTACAAATTCCACCAAATTCCTTCGGCACCCTCTTCCTTTAATTCGCCCATGACACCGAAAAAAGAAGTAAGATTCTCTTGAAAAATCATTTCTTCGGTTTTGTCCTCGTTTTCCTCGGATAGCCGCTGAGCTTCCATCATGCTAATCATCAACTCTGCCGCCATGAACTCTGAGTCCGCATCACCCGTTAAGCCAATATTAATGGTGTTGGGTTTGTCCGGGTCTTGCTCCACATTGGCACCAATTGCCGCCATCAATGTCTCATTCGCCATCTTTGAGCGCTCCGTATCATCCTCTAAATAGAGGAAAAAGCACAGCGCAAGAACGGTTTGAACCTTATGCCCCATTTCATCATGAATTAGTCCCAGTAAAAGGTGACTAGTATTGTGCGAGGGATTATCATCAATAGCCGCGACCATTTGCTCTTCACACATCTCTCTCTCCCCGATTTTATAATAGTTCAAGCCGAGATTGTAATGAAGTAAATAGTGTCCGCCTGTTTTCTTTATTGCCTTTTTAAAGGTTTTGATGGATTCATCAGTTCTGCCGTCATTATCAAGTGCCGAACCCTTCAAAATATACGCTGGAACCGTATTATCACCATCCGTTTTAATCGCCGCATCCGCATACTTTATGGCATTGTCGTAATCCGACATGGTAAAGTAAGTCAGCGCCATTTCATAATTCGCTAATTGATTTTTTGAGTCGATTTCTAATGCCTTCTCGTAAGCAGCAATCGCATCTTCGTACTTCTGAGCATCATGGTATTCAATACCTGTTTTTATGTATTCGTCTACAGTCTGTGAAAAAGAGGTAAAAGAGATAAATACAAGTAGCAGTAATAAGTGGTTTCGGTTCATAATAACGCATTCGTAGTTTCCAACAATATAAGGAGAATTGATGAATTTGTCTTTTTCCGAACCTCCAACTCCATCTCCAAACAGATATAGCAGCAATAAAACAAAGGTAGAAGTGTGTGTTATTTTTGGGAAGTTGGCAGATTTCGTGACACTAAGAATTCATTTCACAACATAAATGGGAGCCTTCGTTACAAATTTCTGCATCGAGTTTCTTTGGCTGCTAGTTTTGAGAGAAATACTAAATGCATAGAAATGAAAAAACGATTACTAACAATTGCAGCCCTTGCTTTCGGCTTTAGCAGCTTGGCTCAAATTACTTCGTTTCCTTACACGGAGGATTTTGAATCTGGTCCGGGAGGATGGACACCAACGGGTGGGATTTGGCAACAAGGAACGCCAACAACCACGAATATGGTGGCTGCCAATGAACAATGTATCAACAATGTGTTTGCGACCAACCTTACCGGAAGTTACAACAACAGTGCTCTAGAGATTGTTACCTCTCCAGTTTTTGACTGTAGTAGTATGACATCTGACCCTGTGATCAAGTTTGACATGTTTCGATTGAATGAACAATGTTGTGATGAAATTTGGGTTGAGTACAGTTTGGATGGCGGAGCTACATGGCCAAAAGTTACCGCTGGCGTACAGAACTGGTACAATGATTTAGGAAACCAGTGGTGGGATAACAACACAAACAATGAATATGTGAATTCTGTGGCAACGCTCACAGGTGCTGCAGGCGTTAACGATGTTCGCATTCGTTTTGTATTTACTTCTGACGCTTCCGTAACGTATGAAGGGCACGCGTTTGATAACGTAGTGGTAAGTGAGCCAACATTTGCGGATTTGGAAATCGTGGAAATTGTAAGTCCAACATCTGGACCGAACTTGTCAAGCTCTGAAACAATCACCGTTGTCGTTCGAAATAACGGACCTGCTACTGTGCCATTCTCAGATTATTCCATCTGTATAAACGGAGACGTTCTACCACAATGTAACACAACAATAACCAACATTCCAGGATATGGAACGGAAACATTGACATTGCTTGGTACACTGGATCTTTCCAACCCTGGTCAACTGTATAATGTCAATTTCTTTATTGGCTCGGCAATTAACGATGTAAACCTATGTAATGATACAATGTCGATGAGCATTAAGCACTACATACCAATAAATACTTTCCCGTACACGGAGGACTTTGAAAATGGTAACGGTGATTGGTTCACTCCAAACTCCCTTTGGGAACACGGAATACCAACAACCTCTAGTTTCACTAGTGCAAACTCCAATTGCGTCAACAATGTTATCGCTACTGACCTTGATGCGAACTACTCAAACAATGCGTTTGAAGTAATTGAATCTCCGTACTTTGATTTCAGTGGCTTATTCTCAGATCCAATTATTAAGTTTGATATGTTCCGACGCATTGAGTCCTGTTGCGACGAAGTGTGGCTGGAATCTTCCATTGACGGTGGAGCAACGTGGCAAAAAGTACTTGGACCAGGAGTTAACTGGTACAACGATACTGGAAATCAGTGGTGGGACAATGATGCAACATGGGTGCCAACTGAGGCTAATTTGACTGGTCTAGCTGGAGAATCTTCAGTACGCCTTAGATTTGTATTTACATCAGATGGATCCGTAACTCGAGAAGGGATCGGATTTGATAACATGTATATTGGTCCTGACTTCTACGTTGACCTTGAGTTGGTTGAGGTTTTATCTCCCGCAGGTGGAAACCTTTGTACATCATTCCCTTACTCGGAATCAGTACAGCTGGTAGTAACGAATGTTGGAAATAACGAAGCAAACCCAGGAAATACAGGACTTTGCTTTGGGGGAGATGTTGCAACAACATGTCAACAGCTTGTAGATACAATTCCTGCTGGTGTCACTGATACGATCACACTTACGAATAACCTTCAGTTCCCATCAACGGGATCATTTAATATTGACTTTTACCTCGATCACTTTGGTCTTTCTGCGAAAACGTGTGATGATACCCTATCTCTAGCTTATAACGTAGTAGAACTGCCTCAAGCAAACATTTGGGATACCAATACGTGTAACCCAACTTTCACCGTTACACTTCCACCAAATCCAAGTCATACTTTTGATTGGTCGAACGGTTCCACAGACTCATTCAGCACTTACAACACAACTGGAACACATTGGGTTGATATTTATGCACCAGGCTGTCCTACTGTGACGGACTCATTTGAGATAATATTCAATCAACCATCTACATTTACTGATGTGCATGTAGCGTGTGAAACTTTCACTTGGATAGATGGAAATACGTACACATCATCAAACAACACGGCAACATTTAACACGGTGAACTCAGTGGGGTGTGACTCACTCATTACGCTTGACTTGACAATCACAAACCCAACTACAGCCACAGATGTTCAAACCGCATGCGACTCCCTAGTTTGGATTGATGGAAACACGTACACAACGAGCAACAACACAGCAACTTTTGTCTTGACGAACGCTGCTGGATGTGATTCTACTGTAACACTAGATTTGACGATCACTAACTCCAATACAGGAACAGATGTTCAAACAGCTTGTGGTCCTTTCACTTGGATAGACGGCAATACGTATACCTCCGATAACAACTCAGCAACCTTTACTTTGCAAAATGCTGCCGGTTGTGACTCCATCGTTACGTTGGACCTGACCATTAACTCAGTGAATGCGGCGACGACTACCACAGATTTCACCATCTCAGCGGATGCCGCTGGAGCAACCTACCAATGGATTGATTGTGATAACAACAATGCTCCAATTAGTGGTGAAACAGGACAGTCCTACACGGCAACCGCAAATGGTAACTATGCAGTTATCGTAACTGAGAACGGATGTACGGATACGTCTGCGTGTGTTGCGATTACAACTATTGGCATGCCGGAGTTTGGAATGACGCATTTCGCATTGTATCCGAACCCAACTTCGGGCAACTTTTCCATCGACTTTAGCGATGTTCAGGAAGCAGTATCCATTCGTGTGACAACACTTTCGGGACAAGTAGTTGCAACATCGAGCGCATCCAATACGGATCATGTAGACATGACCATTGATGCCGCTACGGGTGTCTACTTAGTCGAATTGACCGACCAAAACAATCAGACGGCAATTGTACGCGTAGTTAAGAAATAAACCTACACACTCTGAAAATTGAACACGTCTCGTCTCGATGAAAATTGGGCGGGACGTTTTTAATTTGGATACTTCACAACATTGGGATATTCAGTACGAGACTAGCTTAAGACCCTTGAAGTCAAGCCGCACTATTATAGAGTTAGTGTCTTCCTTTCGAAAACGCTGTCAATGTCCAAACTCAGAAGGAAATCATCGGTTTGTTACAATTGTGAAACACAACTAGTCAATAGTGAGAATTATTGCCCGAATTGCGGACAAGAAAACCATAGCAAGCAGGCATCCACACGACTGCTTATAAAGGACTTTATAGATACGTATTTAAGTTTTGAAAGTAAGTTATTCCACAATGCGTCCTTTACTCTGTCAGCCAGGAAAACTCACAGAGGAGTATTTAGATGGCAGACGGGTACGTTTTGTCCCTCCTATTCGACTCTTTATTTTTCTCTCTTTCCTATATTTCGGAGTTTCCTTTTTAATAGGCGGAAGCCAAAATTGTATTAAAAGAAGGGAAAGTGATTACCCATCAGACCAAATCACTCTACCGTAAAACGAATAACTTCCGTTTTGCCTGACTCTTGATTGATGATACGCACCATGTACATTCCTGCTTTTAATTCGCTTGTATTCAAATGCAGGACGTTCGATCCTTCCTCAATAGATTTGGTGAAAGTCGATAACATGTTACCCCCTGTAGAGTACACTTCAATATCCAGTTCACCTGACTTTGCTGCTACAATATCTACATTGAATTGTTCCTGAGCTGGATTCGGGTAAAAGTTTACCACTTGCATTTCATCAATACCACTTTGAACCACTGAAATCACTTTAGAATACGTGATGGATCCATTAAAATCCAACTGCTTCAATCGATAATAAGTCACTGTTCTCGATGGATTCAAATCCTTAAAAACATACTCGGTCATATCCAGCGTATTCCCCATACCTTCGACAAAACCAATGGTTTCGAAATCTACCAAGTTTTCGCTTCTTTCAACATAGAAGCCTGCATTATGCAATTCTGCCCCAGTCTTCCAGCGCAACATGTTAAATCCTCCTAAGTCTTCTCCACTAAACTCTATCAATCCAACGGGTAATGGAAGAGTGGAACAACTGATATCAGCTGTACCAAAAAAGTCAATTGGAACCGTTGTCAAGGCACTACTAAAATTGGAGAAACAAATAATAAATTGATCCCCTGCATTCACATTTAATGCCGGTTCAAAATTCCCTGCTTGTCCACCGGGTGGAAGCGTTCCTGCCGCACCTGTAAAGCCGTCACACGGGAAGTTCCAATTACACGACACAGGAGCGTGTGTATTTCCGATTATATCAGTACAGGCAGTTGGCGTAAGTGGCCACATAATCCAGTCATAACAATTCCCTGTGCCAGCAGTACCAAAACTAAACTCTAAGGTACCCCCAACACTTACGTTTACTTCAAACCATGTACTGTTCAATTCGCCACTGTTCAAACACCCTGTATTTGCACTGCTCGGGTTGGTAGAAGGATTGGATGTACAATTGGTACATAACTCATCCACCAAACCATATCCATTGGGATCAATTTGAAATGCTGAATCAGTACAAACTGGTGCTCTACTGGAGCAATCACTTGCGGTGACTGGCCCCGTTGGATTCGGACAATTTACATCAAAGGTCCAGTCGCTGGTCCCGGTTGTTTCCGCATCAAATAAAATATAATACGTGTTCCCCGCTATCCAGTTCATGGAGCCATAGTTCCCTGGTGCTGAAAAGTCAGAGATACAATTCCAAGGACCAGCTTGCGAACAACCCGTAGTCGCGTCCATCCAAAACATATCGACAAAAGCACCGTTCGAAGAGTTAATGTCAATAGAGTGAATGCCTGAAGCAGTGGCAGTAAAACTGAAAATCATTTCCGTACCCGGAGTTGTAAATCCACAAGAACTAATATCCCAACCTGCGCCAGTCCCGCTCACCGTAGCTCCTGTGTTGGTGCCACAACCAATTAATGGAGTAATGGAAGCGCATGGACCTGTTCCAGCCGTTGGACATTGAACCGAAAATGTGGTGGAGTAAGCGCCTGTTCCTTCAGCATCTAGTAATATGTAATACGTTGTTCCAGCCACCCAATTCATTGCACCGTATGATCCAGTAGAAAAAATATCACCGATACAGTTCCAAGGTGCGGCACTAGAGCAACCTAGAGAAGCATCTACCCATGCAAAGTCGATAAAACCACCGGAAATTCCTGTAACATCAATTGAATACGTACCTGAAGTTGTGGGGGTGAAACTGTAAATGACTTCTTCTCCGGGAGTTGTAAAACCACAGAATGATGTTGACCAACCTGCACCTGATCCGCTCATGTTTGCAGTGACACTTGATCCACATGCGGGAATATTGGTAATGCTAGCGCAAGGATCTGGGCTACCTCCACCTCCACATGATGTGCAAGTTACCGTTGTTGTTGCGCAGGTGCTGGCTGTACCGCAAGTTGTACAATTGGTATTGTAGTGAAAGTAATATGTTCCACTGGAAGGTGCTATGAACGATAATGGTGCGTTCCCGAAGGCAACCACGGGACCACCAGGTGTTCCACTGGTTACAGTCACACAACCTCCAATATCCACGCCCGCTTCGTAGGTATTTCCAGCGACTATTCCGCTGATTGTTGCGTAATCTCCTTGCCAGTTACAACCGCTTATTGGAACGGGAGTAGTAGTTGTTCCAGCCGTTGCTGAGCCAAATGAGAAACCATTTATACATTGTGAAAAAGAGCCAGTGCACCATACTGAAAACACCAACAATGCTATAATTTTTATTCTATTTTTCATGATTAGTAGTGTGGGGTAGGTTAGTCAATAATGAGATACGTTCCTGGAGTTGCTGTAAAAGCGTTACGCCGGGCACTTGGCAAGTTTAGAAACTCAGCCACTCGAATTTTTGTAATGGACGAACCAGATGTTAGTGTTCTGTATTTCTCAGGAAAGTCACGAATCCAAACTTTCAAATCTCTTTTGTAGATTTCGTAATCTTCGCTGTCATTACCGGTCGGATTCCATTCTGGCAAAGGTCTCGGTGCCACCAACTCAGACATACTTGAAACATCGATACCATTCAGACTCACTGTGAGAGCACTCAACGGTAATAACATGACATTGTACTTATCCTTAAAAAGAAAAGAAACGGTATCCGTTTGATGACGCGTACTTTCGAACTCAACAATATTGAACAAGTCTTGATTGAAAAAGTCGTTATAATTCACATCGCATTGAATGCATTTCTTGGGACTCACGATAAAAGAACTAGTGAAATAATTCGCTAGAGCTTGATATTCGCCTGGAGACTCATTTTCAAATGCTTGAATTTCCAATCCGTTGTAATATCGAAGAACAGATCTGTTTAAGGTAAGGTCACTTTTTGCGTCGCTTTGTGTAAAGGCTGGACTATTGCATAATACTGTAGAGAGCATCAGCAATAACGTAGTCGTCATTCTCATGTGTAGTTAGTCAATTCGTTCGTAGTTGGACGTGAATATAACCACTTATAAAAGAAGGTTTTAAGGTTTGCTAAACTGATTTAGTTGTTAAAATTCTGACAAAAAATGCGTTTGTTGAGTGTTCTGTATGTTTGAGTTAACATCGCCCAAGCTCAATTGAAAGTTTATAGATATATCGTATTGGTAACGTGTTGATTATACCACGTATTCCTATTCCATTGTGAAATAATTTTCCTGAAACATCTACACTTACAACTATTTCAAATGTAATCTCTATTGCTCTCGAGCATCTCCGTCAACAATGAAAAATTAACCAAGCGCAAAAAAATCTCTACCTTACTTCCAACCTTTCGAAAAAGGCCGTGTCTTTTAAATAGATGAAAGAAATAGTTCACATGCACCGCGATCTGATCGAAGCCGCCAAAAAAGGCGAACGCTACGCTCAGAAATCGCTCTTCGACCTGTACAGTAAGGCGCTGTATAACATTGGAATGAGGATGCTTGGAAATGCTGACGATGCTGCAGACGTCACCCAAGAAGTATTCCTCGAGATATTCAAAAAGTTAGACAGCTTCGAGTACAAGTCCACCTTTGGTGCTTGGGCAAAAAAAATCATGGTCAATCGGTCCATTAATCATTTGCAGCGCCGACCGATGCACTACGATTTGCCCGAGGTAGAAAAAGCGCATTTTGAACCGGAAGATGATCAAGAAGATGTGGCTGCATTGATGATGCAATTGAACACTTCCTTATTGGAGCTTCCCGAAGGTTGCCGCGTAGTGTTCACGCTGTACTACTTTGAGGGATTGCGACACGAGGAAATTGCCTCCCATTTAAACATCTCGACATCTACCACAAAATCTCAGCTGAGTAGAGCGAAACAGCTACTCAGAGCATCTATCAAACAAAAAATTGAGGCATGAATCGAAAGGAATATAATCAGGAATACGATGTTTTTGAAACGCCCAACACACTTTGGGAGAACATCGAAAAGCAATTGGACGAACCGCGCAAAAAACGACGCATTGGCTGGTGGATATCATCCGTTGGAGTAGCCGCCGCAGCCGTATTGGTTTCTTTACTCGTTTGGAATCAAAATGAAGAAGGAAGACTCTCAGAAAAGAAAGCTCCCATGATGGCCAAAGCGGAAACAGAGCAAAACAGGGATGAAAGCGCTCCAACTAAAGATAACGGCAATGATGCAGCGTCAGCTGAGTTTGACTCAAAGGATAAGAACTTGGGAAATGCCAAGGAGTCAGAATTTAAAAAAGTAGAATCTCTAGCTAGTGTACAGCAGAAACAATCTGCAAGCAAAAGTCAAAGTGTGGTTTATGAATGGGGGGCAGCCGTAGGTAATTCACAAGTGTATTACAATATATCTGCTGCGGACGTTTCTCATTCAACCGTTACTTCCGGAAATGGAATTGGTTGGTCAAATGGATTAACAACGAATTTTAGCGGAAGAATCAACTCCTCAGCAGATAGAAGTGTAATGCAAGGATACGCTCCCGATTTTGATTTAGACACCGAACCCTATCACGGTTCAACCTATGATCAAATCAACGAAAATCAATTCATTTCGACCAAAAAGGAAGCGCAATCTACCTTCAGTATTGATGTCGACGGTGCCTCTTACAGTGATGTTCGCGGAATGATTAAGCGTGGCGTATTGCCAAACCCTGATGCTGTGCGCATAGAGGAATTGATCAACTATTTCCCTTACAATTATGACGAACCGAAAGGCGATCATCCCTTCGCGTTCCACACCGAGGTAATCGACTGTCCGTGGAATGCCGAACATCAACTAATGAAAATCGGAATCAAGGGTGAGTCCATCGAAAAAGAGGCCTTACCACCGAACAATTTGGTCTTCCTCATGGATGTATCCGGCTCCATGACTAGTCCCGAAAAACTCGGTCTGATTAAAAAAGGATTCAGCCTCCTTGTTCAGGAGATGAGGGAAGAAGATCGCGTCGCGATTTGCGTGTATGCCGGAGCAGCAGGATTGGTTCTTGAACCGACTTCCGGTGCCAACAAGGACAAGATTATGGATGCCATCAATCGCTTGGAAGCAGGAGGAAGTACGGCAGGAGGAGAAGGAATTGAACTCGCCTATGCAACGGCTCAGAAATACTTCAATTCAGAAGGAAATAACCGTGTCATTCTTGCAACGGATGGAGATTTCAACGTGGGCGTATCAAACGACGATGCCTTGGTAAAGTTGATCGAACGCAAGCGCGAATCGGGAGTAGCGTTGACCGTTCTTGGCGTTGGGCACGACAATTTCCAATCTTCGAAAATGGAGAAAATAGCCAACAACGGTAACGGAAATTTCTCCTACATCGATAACATCTTGGAAGCAAAGAAAGTATTGGTGACGGAGATGGGCGCAACGTTAAAAACTATCGCGAAAGACGTGAAACTTCAACTGGACTTCAATCCGCAAAAAGTAGAGAAATACCGATTGATTGGATATGAAAACCGTGTCTTGGCAAACAAAGATTTCGATAACGACGCGGTGGATGCCGGAGAGTTGGGCGCGGGACATACCGTTACCGCCATTTATGAAATCGTTCCGGTTCAATCGAATTCTAATACCAAGGACCGCGATGTGATTGGTGAGTTGGAGAATATTATTGAAGGAAAAAGTACAGGCGATGATGAATTGGCGGTACTGAAATTCCGATATAAGCAACCACAAGGTTCTACCAGTCAACTGATCACAACATCCATCAGTGACGTCGGCTCCATTTGTAGTACTGACATGCGATTTATCACAGCTGTCGTAGAATTCGGTCTATTATTGCGAAATTCTGAATTCAAAGGCACAGCTAACTTCGAGCGTATTCTCAAGAATGCCCGCCTCGGATTGGGGCGCGATCCTTACGGTTATCGTTCAGAGTTCATCCAGCTCGTGCAAAAAACACAGCGACTGAAAAGCGCCGATTAGAAGGAATCATAGTCCAAGTAGAAGGTGGAAGGCTGAAAGCAAAAAGACATTTCACTTTCAACCTTCTACTTTTTAATTTCAGTTCTCGGACATTCACTTCACCTTCTACCAAATCGGTTTACCACTGTTTATCTGTCATTTAGACTCAAAATCGTTAGTAATGCATGCTCCGATTTCGTATTTTTGACGTAATCAAAAACTACTACGAATGCGGTCAATTCTATTTCTTGCCCTATTATTTTTGAGCTTCACGTCAAACGCGCAAGTAACGTTTCAGTCCATTTATGCAGATCATCCGCTATTGCCTCACGGAGTATTGGAAGGAGTAGCATGGACGAACACCCGCATGCAGCATTTGCAGAATCAAGCGCCTTCCTGCTCGGGATATCCAAATGCATACGGGATTATGGGATTGCATGACAACGGTAAAAGCTACTTCATTGAAAACGGTCAGGTAGTGGCCAACTTATCTGGTATTTCTATCGCACAGCAGAAAAGCGATCCACAACTTCAGGTCGAAGCTTATGCAATTGCACTGGAGTCCATCTTAGCACAAACCAACAACAGCCTTGACCCTTCCAATATTGCCGCTTCATTGATGCAGCTCAGTGAAATCCCAGACACAGGGATTGTAAACATTCTCGCGCGCGAAATGCAAGTGTATGAGGTGCTTCGTTTTATGAAAGACCCAAAACAAGCAGAAACATTTGGATTCACTGCACATCATTATAACCTCGCTACTGTTTTTGGAGAAGATCATTACGACATTCTAAGTGCCAAGAAAATTACGTTAACAGAAACATCCATCACCAATGAAAATGGTGCCGAGTTTGTCATCAACGCAAACGCCACCCTGCAATACGGACCTGCCATTTGGAATCCTGCCCCATCTTGTAACTTCAGTTCTAGAAACGGAGTCGCAGTTTCGGCCATAACCATCCATACCATTCAAGGATCGTACGCAGGAGCCATTTCTTGGTCGCAAAACTGTAATTCGAACGTCTCATTCCATTATGTCATTCGTTCTTCGGACGGACAAGTGACTCAAATGGTTTTGGAGGAAGATAAAGGCTGGCACGTAGGAAGCGAAAATCCTTATACGATTGGATACGAGCACGAGGGCTACGTGAACGACCCTAGCTGGTACACTGACGCCATGTACAACTCCTCTTCGGATCTTTCCAAGGACATCATCAACAGTGGATATGGAATTCCGAGCTTACGCACGTATTTTGGACCTTCATCGACAACCGTGGACGTTTTAGGCGGATGTACGAAAATCAAAGGGCATCAACACTATCCCAATCAAACACATACGGATCCGGGAATCAACTGGGATTGGGAGCGCTACTACCGATTGATTAATGATAATCCAACGTACACAACTGTCACGAATACGAGCAGCACTCTATACGATTCAGGTGGATCAACAGGGCCTTACTCAGATGATGAACGTCTGTTTTGGCTCATTCAACCGCCCAACACCGATTACATCACCTTGGATTTTAACGTTTTTGATATCGAATTGGATTGGGACTACTTGTTCGTGTACGATGGTGACTCCATCAATGATCCCCTGATTGGGCAATTCACGGGGACAACCATTCCGCAGATTACCTCTTCGGGAGGCTCTTTGCTACTGGAGTTCCGAAGTGATTGTGCCACGACCACTCCTGGTTGGGAGGCGAGTTATACATCGGTTCCGTTAGACAATGTTCCTCCGCAATCATCCGTTGTAGCTGGAAACCTATGGCAAACCGACGACTTCACAGTCGATTTTGTTGATACTGACAATCAATCCGGCGTGAGTAATCGCTATTATCTTGTTTCAGAGAAAGAAATTGCTGAAAATGCACCAAAAAGTAAAGGATCCTACGGGTTTGTCAATGAATCTTTTGCAGATGGTTCCGCACTTTGGACCAATCAAACAGGAAGCTTTACGATAAACTCAGGAGAGTACGTTTTGGACGATACGACAGAGCAAAATTCTAATGCGTACACGCTCGTCGAACAGAATGCCAATCAAAGCTATTTGTATAGCTGGAACCAAATGATTGCTGGAACTGCCTCTAATCAGCGTGCAGGTTTGCATTTCTTTTGTGACGATGCCACGCTCCCGAATCGTGGAAATTCTTATTTCGTATACCTCAGAGCTTCTGATTTGGTGCAGATTTACTCCGTGGAGAACGATGTTTTCACCTTGCAAGAAAACATTCCGTTCACCATTGATACGGATGTCATGTACGAATGTAAAGTGCAGTACGACCCCTCCACTGGTTGGATTCGCGTATTTGTAAATGACATGTTCGTGGGTGAATGGCAAGATCAAACTCCATTGACAAGTGGAAATGCCATCTCATTGCGTTCAGGAGGTTGCGCCATTCATTTTGACGATGTTCGCGTCTACCAGTCACGTGGATCTCAAGTAGCAATTACCGCTGGATTTGGAGAGCTACTATCTATTGAAAGCGAAGGCGCGGTGCCTACCGGCTATGTTTACGCTACTGCCATCGACTCAACTGATAATTGGTCCACGATAGATGAAGAAACGTACTTATTGGATTTCTCTCTGCCGGAATTGCTTAGCTTGAATGACGGTGTAGGAAATGATATCGATACGGTTACTACCGCCACGTTGGAGGCAAATTGGTCAGCGCAGGACATTCACTCGGATATTGCCAATTACGAAGTAGCTATTGGAACGCTCCCGAACTTAGACGATGTAGTCGGTTGGACCGCAAATGGACTAACAGAAACCTTCTCGCAGCTTATCGGAAGTCCGGTCTACAATGAAGTGTATCATATTTCCATTCGTGTAACCAATGGCGCAGGGTTGGTAGAAACCTTTATCTCTGACGGACAACGATATATTGATGATTTGGGCATTGAGACACAGGACTGGAATTCCGTGAATGTGTATCCAAACCCTTCCTCCGACATCATTCAAATCGAAGGTTTGAAGAAAGAATTTACCGTTGTTTTGTTCGATGCGGCGGGCAAGAAATGCTTGGAACAAACTATTTCCTCGGGAGAACCGGTTTCCATTGCTTCATTAGCTTCAGGAACGTATCAGTTGGTGATTCAATCAGGTAGTGAGTTTGTGGTGAGGAAACTTATCAAGAACTAATCACCTTCTTTCATATCCGAAAACTGAACGTTCTTTACCCTTAGAATGCTTCTATTCGAATGACTGAGTTCATCTAGTGTGTACATGCGCAGGAACGCAGAGCCAAACAAGGAAGGTTGATACTCAATTGTAAAGCTCACCTTAATGTTTGAAGTAGGATTGTAAATAATCTCATCCAAAGTATAGATCGTATCCGGCAAAACTGGTATGGGCGCTTGAAATTTCTTCTCTACGGTAGAATCGGCAACCGTCCACTGAACTATCTCCTGTATTCTTTGATACGTTCCGTCGTGATGTATAATTCGGTCCCCAAGGTAAAATAAACTTGATGAGTGCTGAGGATAAACAACATAAGTTTGCCCGGCATAGAGAATTAATGAGTCTTCGAATGTTACCTCATAGTATTCATAGGTTTCTCCTATGTTCTCGGTCTCAGAAATCTTTTTTCTTGCTCGCAGATTGTCGTAAAATGGCAACAAAACTTCTAGAAAAGCGGAGTCATTTAATGTGGTATCAAACAAAGCTGAATAATAATCGTCAAAAGTCTTTTCTTCCTGCGAGAAGACAGTTCCTTGATATAAAAGAGCGTTCGCTACGACGAAGAATGTTTTCATACGCTGTTTTTCATACGGTACATTTTTCTTGTAGAATTGT
Organism: bacterium; assembly: GCA_024742305.1. Lineage (GTDB taxonomy): Bacteria > Bacteroidota > Bacteroidia > Flavobacteriales_D > Crocinitomicaceae > UBA4466. The sequence goes on from JANSYQ010000001.1 coordinate 71,011, forward strand.
TCATCAGAAAACAAAAAACCCTGACGCTCTCATGAGGCCAGGGTTCGTATTTCGAGTAAGATACTTCTTATTCTTCAGAAGCTCCTTCTGCTGGTGCATCATCACCACCTTCTGCTGCTTCTTCCTCTTCTTCTTCGTCTGCAACCGCACCACGAGCCATTTTCACAGCAAGTACTACCGCATTCGCAGGCTCAAGGAATGTTAAACCGTCAGAGTTCAAATCAGAGATACGAATCGACTGTCCGATACGCAAGTTTCCGATTTCCACTGTAATTGCTTCTGGCAAGTCTCCTGGAAGACCAACCACGCGCAACTTACGGTACGGCTGACGCAATTTACCACCATTCATAACCCCGATTGGAGATCCTGTGTAGCGCAATGGCAATTGCAACTTCACCGGCTTATCATCGCTCAACTCCAAGAAATCAATGTGAAGTGGCTTATCTTTTACTGGATGCATATCCAAATCTTGGATGATCGCTACTTTCTTCGTTCCATCGATGTCCAATTCAACTTGGTAAACATCTGGCGAGAAAATCAACTTTTCTACATCTACTGACCTTACAGAAAAGTGAGTTTGCTCACCTAAACCGTAAAGCACACAAGGAACCTGTCCAGCATTTCTCAATGCCTTAGCGTCCTTCTTCCCTACGTTCGCTCTTAACGAACCGCTCAATTGCGCTTTTTTCATTTGTTTGTGTATTTAAATTATAAAATGTGAACTTATTGATTCGTCATTCACCGCTCGATGAATAACGTCTCCGAACAATTCTGCTACAGAGAGTACTCGGATTTTATCGCTTTGCTGTTTCAAAGGAATCGTATCCGTTACGATTAATTCTGTGATGCGCGATTTTTCGATACGCTCATACGCCGGACCTGAAAGAACAGCATGCGTACAGAAGGCTCGAACACTTTTGGCACCTTTCTCCATGAAGAGATCCGCGGCTGTGGTCAACGTTCCCGCCGTATCAATCATGTCGTCTACCAATACAACGTCTTTACCTTCTACATCTCCAATCACCGTCATTTCTGCAATTTCATTTGCCTTCTTTCGGTGTTTGTGACAGATTGCCAAACCTACATCTAGGCGCTTCGCATAAGAGTTCGCTCGTTTTGCTCCTCCTGCATCTGGCGCCGCCATAATTAAGTTACCCGTATTGAGCTTTTCAATTTCTTCATTGAAGATGGTTGAACCGAACAAGTGATCTACAGGCACTTCGAAGAATCCCTGAATTTGATCTGCGTGTAAATCCATCGTCATGATACGATCTACACCTGCAGCCATCATCATGTTCGCCACCAATTTGGCACCAATGGCAACACGAGGCTTGTCTTTACGATCTTGACGTGCAAATCCAAAGTATGGAACTACCACGCAGATTTTGTAAGCCGATGCGCGACGTGCAGCATCCACCAAAAGTAAAAGCTCAAGAAGGTTATCAGCAGGTGGATTTGTCGATTGTACGATAAACACTTTTTGACCGCGAACCGTCTCTTCGAAAGAGATAGTAAACTCGCCGTCAGAGAATTGCGTTTTACTTACTTCACCCAACTCAGTACCGTAAGCAGCCGCTATTTTTTCGGCTAAATCTTTGGTACCGCTTCCGGCAAATATTTTCACTCCTGCAGACATAACTTCGGTTTGAGTCCGCGAAGATAGACAATAAACGTAGTTTACACGCGCTTTTCAGCAGAAAAATCGTGATTTTTTTAGCGCTTCAACTCGAAGTCGCGATCGTTGATGATCCCAAAGCGCAACGAAATGAAGAAAGTATTGGTTTCGAATTCCTTAGGTCTCGGCATGAAATGATATCCGGTTTGTAAATGCAGCCACCAAAACTTGTAGCCGATCACCGGTGCAAATCCCACCTTTGGATTGTTGAAATCAGTTCGAAAAAAGAGGTTTCCACCATAAGTTAATCCTAGTCGGCTGGGGCGGTACCAATAGCCCACATCATACCCCAAAACGTTGTACCGGAAGTTGTAATTGAACCCCATGTGCACAGCGTGCGTTTGAGCCTTCAAGATTCGAATCTTTCTCCATTGACGTTCTGCTCCAAGCTCTAGGAAAAGGTATTTGCCTTGCTGCAAACCAATGTAGGGACCGGTTTTTACCACATTCAAACTGGCTCCCAAAAGCTTATTTGGCGACGAAGCTAAAGGCTTGTCTAACTGCTGACCCATACAAAGCAAGGGCAGGCAGAAAACGGAAATCATCAACCAGTTTTTCATTTCTCAGGTAATTTGTCCTCTATTACTTCTAACGTATTTTTTAGCACCAAAGTACTTTCGTCAAAAGCAGGAATGCATGCGCGTGTCATATCTTTCAAAGGATGATAGAGTAACGAGCCCGACTTCGTTTCTTCACTGAGGATGTCTGAACGCTCGTCGTAAGAGTCCATCAAAATGAGTCCTGCGCCGAGGTAGAATGCCATTTTTAACAACCCAAAAAAGAGTCCAGAAGCCTTATTTAATGGTGAAAGACGCACCACTTTAATGACGCGCTCCACCAATTTACCAACATAGTACACCATGGCACCTACGGCAATAAAAATGATGGCGAATGAAATTATCGGAACGTATTTCGAGTTCGAGCCAAAGTCTTCGATGATCAATCTACTGAGCCAATCTGAGAATAAAATCCCAGCATATAGCCCAACAAAAAGAGCCAAAAAACCGAAGATTTCAATGACGAAACCTTTCTTGAACCCGTTCCAGCCGGAAAGACCCAGCAGGATCAGGAAAACAATGTCCAGTACGTTCACGCGGTGAGTGTTATTCGCAGTCTTTGTTCAGGCTTCCTGAGAACGAAATATCCACCAATTGCCATAGCAATGAAACACCGTCATCTCCAGTATGTAAATCTTCACAAACCTCGTTCAAAGCGGTAATTCCTGAAACAGCGTTCCATTTCTGCACGTCGATTTCTGTTCCGAAGGTGAAATCTTGCCCATCCATGGTGAAGTTTCCTGGCACTGTTACTGACATTCCATTCATTGTAAAGCTCACTTCAGCAGATCCAGCTTCAGGGTCAATCGACACTACTTTTCCGGTAATCGTCGGCGTATTAATTGTTCCGAAGAAATGTTCAGAAATTTTCGCGTTACGTCCTTCATCATTTGTTTCAATGGATGCCGTGTTAATTTCAAACGCAATGGAACCAATTGCTTCTTCCATGCTTTCAGCTTCTCCCGCGATGAAAGTCACATCATTAAACGTACCTCCAACAGGCAATTTCCCAGTTGTTTTATACGCTGTAAATTTCAACTCGTACGTATCCTGATTCAAAGAGTAAAAACACTTTTCCTCCTTCGCTTTTCCTTCCCCCTCTTTATCTGTGTCTTCTCCGCCGCTACAAGACGCGAAAACAAAAGTTAAACAAAGTGCTCCTAAAATGTAAAATTGCTTTTTCATAACTACGCTTTTCTGTTCTCACGAAGTTAACAAACATATTTTAGATTTCTGTGAGAGGTGAACAGAGAAGCGAGAAGTTCCGAAATCATACTTTTCTCTTTTCTCTTATTACATCTCACTTTTTACTTCAGTCTTTTATCTTTTGTCTAATTTTGCCTCCATGGATTTTAATGTCGAATTGCGTTTTCAGGAAGTTGTAAAAGAGTTGGAGGAACAATTTGGTGGCGGCATGGACGTTCAAGCAATCCTGTTTCTTATTGGTGTGAATGAGCTTGGAATTGGCTACAAGGACTTTAGCAAGAGCGAAAAAACCGATTTGCTGCACGTGGCTATTTGTACCTTACTTGAACCGCACGGATATTACGAATTTGAAGGACGCGATACCGAGAATTGGCCCCATTTCAAACTTCTAAAAAAGTTACCGCCACTTCAAGATCGTGAACAACAACACCTCATCAAAGAAGCGATCATTGACTACATGGAGGCAAACGAATACGTTTCTAAAAAAGCAGTAGGTTGATTCGACGTGATTAAGGCGGGCTCATTTAACTTTTTTTGATGCCTGAAATGACTATCTTCGCATCCTAATATCAGAGTCTATGGAATTTTGGATCAAAGCTGCACAATTACTATTGTCGCTTTCCATCTTGGTTGTTTTACACGAATTCGGTCATTATATACCAGCGCGATTGTTCAAAACACGCGTTGAGAAGTTCTACCTTTTCTTCAATTATAAGTTCTCACTTTTCAAGAAAAAGATTGGTGAAACCGAATGGGGAATTGGATGGATTCCATTGGGTGGTTACGTGAAAATTGCCGGGATGATTGATGAGTCCATGGACAAAGATCAAATGAAACAGCCCGCTAAGCCGTGGGAGTTCCGTTCCAAACCAGCTTGGCAACGATTGATCATCATGACGGGCGGTGTTATCGTGAACTTGCTTTTAGGGATGTTGATCTACGTTTGCGTCATTTTTGCGTACGGAGAGGATAAAATTGACACAAGTAAATTGAACCATGGAATGGCGATACATCCGTTCATGGAACAATACGGTCTTGTTTCCGGAGACAACATTATTGCCGTTGATGGAGAAAAAGTATACGCTCCACAAGACGTAACCAAGCAAATCATGGTCCGTGGAGGGCGCAACCTCAAGGTAAAGCATCAAGATGGTTCGGTTGAAACAATCAAACTACCAGAACATGTTGATTACAACATTTTTAAGAAAATTGGTGGCGATGCCGTATTCGATCTTCGCTTTAGAAACAAAACGATTGGAGATGTTGCGGTAGCCAAATATGTAGGTAAGGACGCCAAGTTCAGTAAAGGTTTAGGTATTGAAAAGATTGACGGAAAGCCATTATCGGAAGTGGACGTACTCGACAATTCCTTCAGAAACAAAGGACATAAGGTTACGTTTAAAAATACTGAGGGTGATTTTACGGTATCACTGAATAAAAAGGAATTCCAATTACTTCTTTGGTCCGCTCCTGCTTTGAGCGGAGGACTTTTGCCCGGAGACGAGATTGTTGCAGTAAATGGAAACGAGGTTCAATTTTATGACCAAATTACTACGGCTTTGCAAAAAGCGAAAGGAGAGAAAATTACCGTTGCGGTCAATCGTGGAGGAGAAAGAATTGAACGAGAAGTAACCATTTCAAAGTACGGAAAACTTGGCTTTGGTGGAAAAAGTGGTGATAAAATCCAGTATGCGGACAAAGACGCACAGTACCATGATGATTACTCTTTCGGTGCCAGCATTGGTGCCGGAATCTCACAAGGGTATTGGACCTTGCACGATTACGTAGCGCAAATGAAATTCATCTTCACAGAAAAGGGAGCAACCTCACTTGGTGGATTTGGAGCCATTGGAAACTTGTTCGCCCCAACATGGAACTGGAAAATTTTCTGGGAACGAACGGCACTGATTTCCATTATTCTTGCCTTCATGAACATCTTACCTATTCCAGCTTTGGATGGTGGTCACGTAGTCTTCTTGTTGTATGAAATGATTACCGGACGTGAAGCTCCGGAGAAAGTATTAGAGATTGCACAATACGTCGGTTTGATAATTATCCTTGGTTTGGTATTGTACGCCAACGGAAACGACATTTATAGGTTCTTCTTTAGTTAAAGAAGAAATCATTGGACACGAAAAAAGCCACTGCATCTCGACTTCGCTCGATGAACAGTGGCTTTTCTTTTTAAGCTGTTTAGTGTATTGCTTATACGCGCTTTACGTTGATGGCGTTCTTCCCTTTCGGTCCGTCTTCCTCTTCGTATTCAACTTTATCGTCTTCACGAACATTGTCAACTAATCCTGTTTTGTGTACAAAGACATCTTTACCTGTCTCCGCATCCACGATGAATCCAAATCCTTTCTCTGAATTGAAGAATTTTACTGATCCTGTTTTCATATTAAATGGTATTAAATTATTACCAACATTAAACCGTTCAACGCTGGTATTACTTACGCTTACGCGAGAAAGAAAAAAAGGAAAGCTCTTAGGAATTGTTAACTCGAAAGGGCGATGCTTCATTGCATTCCGCCACGAAAGATGGTCAAAGCTACGGATTTAAACCGAAACACCACTACTTTCTTCGTAAGAGTACTAATATTGGTACCCATTTCTTAAAAGGAGTTTGCCTGATTTATCAACCGCTATCGCTTCAAGCGAGTATCCAAGGGTATTTTCACAAACTCTTTTATTCTGACCTCCGAGAACCCGGAATACAGCGGATTTAGAATGATGTTGTTCTCCATGGGCACAATGGTAGATGGTACCTTGAGCGCAAAGAAATCTTCTTTCCGTACATGACTCGTAAATACTGACGTAGTCTTTGACGAATACGGATATTGTTTCCAGCGCTCCGGAAGTCGTTCCAGCGTTTTTATAGGTAATTCATCGGGAATTTCAATCACCGCTAACAGCAGATCCTTGGGGAGGAGCGCCATATTATCTGAATGAATGTAGTACTCCAGCAAGGCAAGCGCCCTATTTTCGGAGCAATATACCGCCCGCGTGCCAACTTCGTTCCACCGACCACCGAATTTCTCCGAGCCTATGCCCGAAAGTGTGTAATGCTTGAATTTATTATTGGCAATCCGGTAAACGAACATTAGCTGTATACGTTGTAGCGGATTCGGTTAATGGCATCACTAACCATTTCGAAACCAAGGCTGCTATCAAGTAGATCGAAGGGAATTTTGTTACCCAATGCTTTGGAAGGCGTAAGAAGCCACTGTCTGAAGTCTTCGGTAGAATCGAAGACTTCGTAGCCCAAACCAAACAAGCGCGCAAGCTCGTAGATACGCTCAGAAGTTTCTCTGCCGTAAACCTGCTTTTTCTGCATACTGCTGATGGATACAGGGAGAATATTTTCGAATTCCTTCTCGGTGGCACCTATGCTCGTGATAAAACCTTTCCAATCGGATTTTTTTACTCCGTTTCGAATTCGATCAATAAGCTCTAGGTGATACCCCGGAGCATCTTTCGAGTTGTAAGCTACCCACAGTGGTGAGTACTTTTCGGTTTTGTTTGATGGCGTGCCCAATGAAGGGTCGAGTTGTTCGGCTGCGCTACTCATTATTGTATTTTTACAATCATATAAACGTAAATTTACAATTTTTGTTACGGTATTGCAACATTTTCTATACAATTCTTACTCCACACGCACCAAAGTACTGTGTACGGTACCCGATTCTTTTCGAATAAGGACCACGTAACTTCCCGCTGGAAGATTCTCTGTAACCATAGGCACGTCGTGACGACCTTGCGACAAATTACCATCGTACACATCCAAGACTTTACGATTTTGCATATCGTACACCTCTATTTTCACCCATTCAGCAGAACAAGCGAAGCGCACGGTAGCGTTGGCTCCAGCAGGGTTTGGATAAATGATAGCCTGATCTTTTGCCACTTCTTCTTCCTCATCAATTCCCACGTTACAAGCCCCAAGAACTGGGTAGAAAGTTACCGTATGTTCAAATAAACTTTGAATGCTTGCAGTGTCCACACCGAACCAATCTTTCAAAACGGAAGCATATACATCCCGGAAATCAATTTGCATAGGAATTCCTGCCTGATTCACCACTGTATCACTAATCACAGGGTTTGGTCCCATAATTTGGAAGTCCAAACATTCTCCGAATAAGAACAAAGGTGCGGCATCTCCGTGATCCGTTCCGTAGCTTGCATTTGAGGCAATTTGACGACCAAACTCGGAGAAGGTCATTCCAGCAACGCGACTTCCGTGTCCAAGTGCTTGAATATCTTGTTGGAACGAAGAGATCGCATCGGATAAGCGCCAAATCAAATCGGCGTGCATTCCGAGTTCCGGATCATTTTGCTCTACCTGAGCTGCATGCGTATCAAACCCGTTTATGTTCAAAACATACACCTTAGTCTGTAGACCTCCGTCAATCATATTGGCTACATGATGCAATTGCTCCGCTAAAGGATTGTTCGCGATATCATACAGTCCAGCGTTTGAGTTTCCTGAATTCGCTGCGGCATTAATTTGACCTCCGTAGGCATTCGCTTGGTTAATCAATGTTGTTAAGTACTCGATGTGCGCACCGTAGTACGTTCCGTCGTTTATAGAATTACTTGTATTCAAATTGTAAACATCGGTTGGATCTACAACGGCATGGCTGAAGTTCGCCATCAATCCTTGACATGTAGCTGAAACCTGATATCCCATGCTAATTGCAAATGGATCCGGATTTTGAGCATTTGGATAAGCATCGGGGTAATTCGGGAAATGATTATCAAAGTTTCGTCCTAACCAACCTGTATCAGCCGGCGAATCGATCAATCCAGACGTCCAAATATCCATTGAGCGGAAATGTGAACGGTTTTGTTCAGGGTATCCTACGTTTTGAATAATCCCCAAGTTTCCATTGTTGAACATTGTTTCCATTCCCGTCATTACAGGGTGAAAACCAACCTCTTGTGTAATGTTCAAAATACTTGTTTCGGGAATCAACACGTTGGAGCGTTGAATCACCAAATTATCGTATTGATCGATTGGAATTACCGTAGAAAGTCCGTCATTTCCTCCGTTCAATCGAATGATTACCAGCACGCGGTCATCTGCCATACTCGCTGGCTGAAACATTTTCTGTCCCAGCGATTGAATCCTAATTCCATTTTTAAATAGTATCGGCACCCCGGCGGATGCAATGGCTATATTTCTTACAAAGTCTCTTCTTTTCATTGCGTTCGTTTTAACTCTCCTGTGAAGGGAGAGCGAGGGGTTCTACATTGTATGGAATTCGGGCATTTGGAATAATTGCGATAAGACGAGCTCAACGCGTGTTCGCACCGGATCCTCATACACCGGGTTTCCAATATTCGCTTGATAATCGTTATACTCCAAGGTCCACTCGAAATCAGGCAGCCCATTGGTCAACATCAACTTCAAGGTCAATTGTTGAGCAGCCGTTAATCCTTTTGGACAGAACATATCGGTGAGGTCCTGAATCACCGTTGGTGCATCCGCTGGTACCGAAAGATTGTCCACAACGTGCAATGCATCAATTTTGAAATTGTCTCCATTCACTGGAATTCCCGTGGCGATAGTTAACCAAAGAGCGATATCAAAGCGTGTTTTGATATGCGCCGCATTCACCCAAAGTTTGGAAAATGATGGTAGTTGATAATAAGCGGGCCATCCTGCTACGCTTGGTGGAAATGCATACGCTTGACCGAGTGCCTCTCCCAACCAGTATACATTTAACAACATTTCATAATCCGTTGCAAGGTTGAAATTCGGTTCAGCCTCGCATTGATTCAACATTGAATACAGCATGTCCATCGGTCCTTTGATTAAGGCACCACGAACTGAAATATCGTAGAAATGCTCACTCAGGAATAACTCCGTAAGCACTGGTTCAATTTGATAATTATTTGCGATGAAAGTATTGGCCATTTCAGCAATGACAGTCGATTCCACAGCAGGCGTTAAATCGTAATTCACGAAATAACGGTAGAACTTACGGCAAATGTAATTTGCTACTTCATCCTGTTGGAAAATTACCTCGATCAAGTCTTCGTATTCCGTGGCTCCATTTGCTGGAATACTGGCATTGTTAAACGCCGCAGACATTGTCTTGTTCGATTGGTCGTGTAGTAATGAATCGTACACGGCATCCACGGTAGTTTGCGATGTGCTTCGAAGTCCAGTAACATAATAACCTGTCAATATCTTTGCGGCTTCCGCAACATCATGTTCTGTGTAATTGGTGTAATCTCCCGGGCCAATTTGAGGTCCTTTACCGATGGTAAACAATTCCAATAGCTCGCGTGCATAATTCTCATTCGGACTGAAAACATTGTTTTCTGCACCGTTCAAGAACAACAGCATACAAGGATTCACGGTCACATCTTTGACCATTTGTTTGAAATCGCCCAATGCATGCGAACGTAACAAAACATGATAATCGTAGGTAGCACGTGCATCTTGCGTTGGCGGTGCTGCGAAATGATTGTGCCAAAACAGGCAAATTTTCTCAGCAATTGTTAGCGACTCACTATTGATTCGTTGCATCATCCATGCTCCGAGAGAACCCAAACGAGCAGTTTCGACTGATTGTGCATCCACTGCATTTGCGGGATAAACAGCATTGATCCATGTTTGTCCTTGGGCAACAATTGTTTCATCAGGGTGATAGGCAAGTGGCTGTCCAACAGCAGGAATTTGCATGAGCGAGGTAACCGTGGCATTCATTCCGTTGGTCACAGCGTCCAAAATTTCTTGATTGGTAGCGCCAAATGTAGTTCTTCGTAATAGGTGAGCAGCCTCTGCTTTTGTCCAAGGACCCGTATAGGGAGTTAAACTAAGTGAGACGCCCGGTAGCGGTTCGTTTTCCGGCATCTTAGTGCTTTTTATAGTTAGCAGTCAGCAAATTACGAAAACCTTGCCAAAAATCCCAAACGAATTTAGAAATCTAACATTCAATCAGTTGAAGTGTTAATAAACTGGATGTTGCGTTTGAGCCCTTTGTATTTTGTGCGCTTGACAGCGCTGTTCCGGAAGATTTCACGAAACACTTCCTCAGTAAGATCCTCCCAGTCGGCCTTAGACATTTTTAGTAGGTTTTCGTGCGGGTCAAAAGAAGATTCATGGTGTGGTTTTGAAAATCGATTCCAAGGGCAAACGTCTTGACAGACGTCGCAGCCAAACATCCAACCGTCCATTTGCTCTTTAAATTCTCCTGGAATGATGGCATCTTTTAGTTCAATGGTCAGGTAAGAAATGCACTTCGATCCGTCCACGACATAAGGTTCCACAATGGCATCCGTTGGACACGCGTCAATGCATTTTGTGCACGTACCGCAATAATCCTTCATCGGTCCGTCTGGCCGCAGTTCTAAATCAATGATGAGTTCCGCGACGAAAAAGAAAGATCCGTGCTTTGGATGAATTAAGTTGCTGTTTTTTCCTACCCAGCCCAAGCCACTTTTCGCCGCCCATGCTTTGTCCATTACTGGTGCTGAATCTACAAATACTCTTCCTCCTACTTCACCGATTTCTTCGTGAATAAAGGTCATCAGTGACTTTAGTTTATCCTTGATGACAAAATGGTAGTCTTTTCCGTAGGCATATTTGGAGATTTTGGGTGCCTCCTCGTCCTTCTGAGTTTCTTCAGGATAGTAATTCAAGAGTAACGACACAACCGACTTCGCTCCATCTACTAACAAACGAGGGTCCAAACGTTTGTCGAAATGATTTGCCATGTAAGACATTTTGCCATGATAATCACGCTTCAGCCATTCCTCCAAACGTTTTGCTTCTTCTTCTAAAAAGTCAGCCTTTGAGACACCACAGAACATAAAGCCCAACTCATGCGCCTTTTTTTTAATCTGATGTGTATTTCGTTCGATATTCTTCACAAATCAATAAACAAGGGACAACCCTCATTGAATTCTCTACGTTTAATCCATACCTTTGCTTACGCAAGATGAAATTAATCAATTGAGATTAGCACTACTGATAATATTACTATTATTCTGCTCAGAAATCACTTTGGGACAACTGCCCGTTTGGCCTTTAGTTACAGGATACCCTCAATCTGGACCTACAAACAACACAACATCTATCACTCCGCATCAATATGTGGACTGGACCTCAGCAAATCCAACATCAGTGGTGTTAGCAGGCACGGGAAGTAATCGTGTTGGTCCTTCTCAAGCGGGAATTAACGGATGCAATCAGCTAGAATTTTTCACCCTACACAATGGCGAGTTCAATGCTTCCGTTGCAGCGTTAGAATTGTATACTCCCACTGGAACCTACATGCCATTGGCAGGTGGAGACATGAATGCTAGTGCGGGGGATTATGAAGTACAAATTGTTCGTCGACCAGGATTTCCCAACCAATGGTTTGTTATCTACAGTCTAGCACCAACTTCCTACCCTTCTGGAAACCCCGGTTACCAGTCGAGTTATTTGGCGTATTCTTTAATTGAAGTGAACAGTGGTGCAGCCAATTATGTCCTCGATGGATTGGGCAACCCAATACAAGATAGAATTTTGAGTATTGGAGGAACAAATTATCAATATTTCCCTGGTAAAGCTACCTCTAGAACTTCCGTTGTAGCAGGATACGATCATGACATTTATGTCCAGCGAAGAACACAAGCGTTTGGTTCGGGAAGTATTAGTTCCACTTTTCAAGTTGACCGTTTCTCAGTGTCAACGCAAGACGACATTGTCCATACTGGAAGTTCCAATACCATAAGTGGATACTCTTGGAATTTGATGGTAGGTGGAAGTCCGATAGAGCTTTCGCCTTCAGAAAACACGCTAGCGGTAACAGCTAGAACGCAAAACAACAACCAACAGGAAGTATACTTGTTTGATCCTTCCAATTTAACTGCAGCGCCCAACACAATTCGTCTGAGTGATTTGTGGATTGAATTTACAACGCCTCCAACTGGAATGACAGGACTCTTTCACCAAGCTAGTGAGTTCGACTTCACTAATGGTTCCGGAGTTGACTTTCTTCGCAATTTCGAAAGGAAAATCATTGGTTGGGAGTTCAGCCCCAGCGGTGACTATCTTTATTTCTGCGGGGGAGGATATCAATCGGGAGCAGCACAAAACATTACCTACCTTGCTCAAGTTGATCTGAACCAAACCATTTCCGGCAACCATGTGGTTCGCTTACAAGTGCAGCAGCCCAATTTGGCAGGAACTTATAATCCTACTACTGGGGTTGGAGATTCCTGGAGTTCATCCAATTATACCAACCTTTGGAATCGTAGGGGGTTGGGTCGCTTACAAAGCTGTTACGACGGGAATTTATACTTCACAAAATCCAATGTTCAGGAACTAATGGTGATCCCTAACCCGGATAGTCCTATGCCCATTAACATGGTACCAAGCGATCTTGATTTCTCAACACCGCAAACGCCCAACATTCCCCTAGACGGAATTGCAGGCTTTATGCCCGATCAAATTGATGGATACAATTATTTACTGGGTGCAGGAACCTCTACTGGACAATTGTTGGAAGTCAACACAGGAAATGTTGTCAGTGGAGATACACTTCAATTTTGTGCTCCAAACACCATTGACGTTATTGCTGATTGGGGGACAAGTGCCGATTACTATTGGAATACGGGAGATTCAACGCAACAGCTAACACTTTCTCAAGCTGGAACGTATTCAGTAGATGTTTACGTTAACGGCTGTTTCATTACTACAGACTCTGTACACGTCGTTGGCGGAAATGTCACGGTTGATCTTGGACCGGACACAGCTTTCTGCGCACCCGGAACACTTCTTTTGGATGCAACCACCGCTGGAGCCGATTATTTGTGGCAGGACGGAAGTACGCAATCGACGTATCAGGTAACTGCAAGCGGCACGTATTCCGTGACCGTAGATGTAGGCGGTTGTATTGACTCCGACACCATTCAAGCGACGATCAACCCGGGAACGAATCCACAATTGGGTAACGATACGCTTATTTGTGACATCAGCGCGACTATTTTTTATGATGTTTCAGAATCCGGCGCATCGTATGTATGGCAAGATGGATCGACAAACTCCACGTTTACCGTAACATCTTCAGGGACGTATTGGGTAGAAAGTTCCATTGGTTCTTGTTCCAATTCAGATACAGTCAATGTGGTAATTGCTGAGCAACCGGACATAGATTTGGGGAATGACACTACTTTCTGTGGACCGGTGCAATACGTTTTGGATGCAAGTTGCACTAATTGTACGTACGAATGGCAAGATGGCTCTACCGGACCAAACTTGGATGTCTCATCCGCTGGAGTTTATTACGTAGAATTGGACAATTCAGGTTGTACAGATTCTGATACGATTGAAATTCAACAGTTTTTTGCACCAAACGTGTCCATCGACAATATCGAGATATGTGAATCAGCGCAAGAACTTGTTTCCATAGATGCAACGGGTGTTTCCTATGAGTGGCAAGATGGATCAACCGGCAATACATTCTTGGTTGATGCTCCGGGCGTGTACTCGGTTGTTCTTACCAATGTTTGTGGGTCTGACACTGTTGCTTTTCAAGCAGTTTCTGTTGAGTGTTTCTGTGACATCTACGTTCCCAATACTTTTACCCCGGATGCAGATGAACTTAACCCTGTTTTCCAAGCGTATACTGATTGTGCATTGCAGTATTTTGAGTTGGAAATTTACAATCGATGGGGTGAAATAATTTTTACTTCAACTGACGTGAATTACGGGTGGGATGGAACCTACAACGGGAAGCTAGTTCAAGACGGAACGTACACTTGGAAAATAGAGTATGCATTCTCCGACAATGTTCCCGGTGAGAGTGTAGGCCACGTTACAGTCATCCGATAATCGAATTTACATCTGAACGTTATTGATATTCTCGAATGGCTCAGGAATGTTCTCAGGTTCCTCATCTATCAACTGTAAAATGTCGCGTGAAATACCCCGTGAAATATTCGAAATTGGAACGTCGTTTACCGAACCTTCGAATGGATTCTCTCCAGCCAAGCCAATACGTAACATCGTATTAAATACCCAAATCACCAACGCGGTAAATGGAATGTTGAGCCAAATAAAATAATCTCCAATGAATTCATACGGTTTTCCAATCTCGCCCAAGTCCGAGCCCATACTGGCGAAGCTTGGAATGATGGCAAATGGCAGTAACCACATAAAAATATGTACAAAATGATAACTAATACTTCCGTATTGTTTGGGGTAAGGGAAGTTTTTAATTCGTTCCGATTTCCCCTGCAGTGCGGTCATCTCTTGAAGCATTTCTTGCATTCGCAACAACGAAAAGTCCCAAATCTTGCCTTCATCTGCCAGCTTTCGTAAATGCTTAGATTGTAAGTTGATGACAGCATTCGGCTTGTTGTCCTTCTGCATGACATAATTTAACTCTTCTTCAGATAAATAATCGCGAAGCTCTTCCTCCAAAGGCGTTCGATGTTCGGGAATATGATATTCAAAATTGACTTTCTTTTTCCCTTCCATATTATACGTAGCTTCCCAAGGCTTCTTGGTTCTCATCGCGTAGCGCAATGCAGTCAACCAAGCAACATGACGGCGCGTAATAATTCGAATATTCTCCTTTTCATCCTTTGCCTCAGTCGCTTTGTGGATGTAAAAACTATCCTTCACCGTGATTACAAACGAACGTGAAACATTCACTATGCCACCCCAAATTTTGCGAGCTTCCCAAATTCTATCGTAAGCCGCGTTGTTCTGAAAGCCGATAAGAAATGCCACTGCCGTACCCACAACACCTACTGGAGTGAAAGGAAGTTGCAACCATTTGATGTCCAGTAATTCATACAGAACGGTGACAACAGTTGAAAGGCAGATAAAGAAGATCAGCTCCCTGCGAGTCCATATCAGAACAGTTCGCATGGGAAACCTGCGTCGGGTATACATGTTTGTTTCGTTTATTCGTTGCCGCAACTTACACAATATTCCTCAAAGTGCAGTGCTCCCAAAGCTTCGTATATTTAGCTCAAAACCAATCCATCGGTGCAATGAAATATTCGCTCTTACTCCCAATATTGTTCTTTCTATTGAACGCCTGTTCGGATGCATCTCGCAACTCTGAAAAGGAGGGGCAAGCAGAACTTTTTGTGGAAAGAACGACACCATTACTGGTTGTTTTGGGAACCATTCAAGATGCCGGGTCTCCTCAAATTGGATGTAAAAAAGAATGTTGCAAAGATCTTTTTACCAACCCCGACCCCGATCGTATGGTTGTTTCCCTTGGTGTATCAGACAGCGAAGGTCGCAACTACATTTTCGATGCAAGCCCCGATTTACCACGCCAATTTGAACTGCTTCGAAAAGTGAGTAAAAGAACTCCGAATAATGCTCCTGACGGAATATTTCTAACACACGCGCATATTGGTCATTATACCGGGCTTATGTATCTCGGGAAAGAAGCTATGGACGCAAACCAAGTGCCCGTTTTCGCCATGCCGCGTATGGAACAGTTCCTTCAGGAAAATGGACCATGGAGTCTGCTGGTAGAACGAAAAAACATTAAAATTCAAGCACTGCAAGATGGAGAGTCAATCGACCTAGGTGAAATTTCGGTAACTCCCATTTTGGTTCCACATCGGGATGAGTTCTCTGAAACTGTCGGGTATCGCATCGAAGGACCAAATAAAAGTGCACTTTTCATTCCGGACATTGATAAATGGACCAAGTGGGAAAAAGACATCATAGAAGAAGTCAAGAAGGTAGACTTTGCCTTTTTGGATGCGACTTTTTTCAGTGGAGAGGAAATCAATAACCGAGATATCTCACAAATCCCGCACCCTTTCGTCGTAGAGAGCTTGAAAGCATTTCAAAATCTTGATGCCAAAGAGAAAAGCAAAATTCACTTTATTCATTTCAATCATACCAATCCTATTATTAATCCCAATAGTGAGGAAGCAAAGCGTGTTCGTAAAGCTGGATTCAACATTGCTCAGTTACGTCAAACGTTCTTCCTGTAAAAAGCCCTGTTACTTCTGCTATCTTTGGTATTTAATGAATAACACACACGGAACTCTTATTTTCACGGCATGAGTCACTATCAAAACATTCAACGAACCTTAGAAGCGATGTTTAAGAAACAAACGCCCAAATCGGGTATGCTTCGACTCAATCAAGGAATGCAATTCGATAGACCCGGAGGTCCTTATTTGGTTCTAGTGGTCATGGTTATTCTTGTGGCTTCCATTAGTCTTATTTTTAATGGGAATTTCATAGTTGGATTAGCCATTTTACCACTACTCGTTCCCATTTCGGCGTACATAATGGATATTCAGGGTATTGAAGTTGATTTCAAAAACGGAAAGATTCGAAAATACCGCTCATTTTTAGGAATTCGAACAGGCAATTGGCATGATTTGGGTGCTTTCGATAGTGTTCGCGTGTATCAGCATAAGTTAAAGACACGCCGAGGATTGGTTGGCAGTATGACCGGAAAAAAATATGATACAGATGCGTTTTACTACGTTCGTTTGGTCAGTCTAGGATTGAATAAATCGATTTCGTTGTTGGAGTTGGATGATTACAACCGTGCTAAATATCAAGCTGAAAAAGTAGCGCGACATTCCCGTCTCATTTTTATCGAGAAACCAGCTAGGTTGAAAACAATTGTAGTTACTAAAACCGGCTTTGAAAGTGATAACGCTTGATTAGGCTTCTGTAAGAGCGGCAATACATTCCTCACGAATCTTCCATAACTTTTCCTCCGAGTAAGGAGCATTGGCAAGCTTTAGCCATGATCTCAGGAATTTCCTGTGGTGCTGAATCTTTTCTGTAATTAAGAATTCTGGTTCTACAGTACGTTCTTGAAGTATGTCAGATGCGATTTTTTCATACGAACTTGAATTTGAGGTTGCGTCTACATAGGTTCCCCCTACTTTCAGATAACAGTGTGCTTCAGGGATTCCATCTAATTGATAACTGTTCAATACATCTTTAACCTTCGGCGTGTTCTCAGGTGTCATTAGATAGATGCCAACCAGTAACTCTACCGAATCCAACTCGTTTAATTGAGCAATTTGGTACAAAAATCCATGCTTGGTGCTACATGTTCCCATTCGGCGGTACCAAACACTTTCGAAATCGCCACGATCTTCACCGCGACCGTATTTAAAATTGCGAACACTACGCACCAAGTCCTCCCAGGTTACGCACCCGGACTCAATGATGTCTAATGTAAGTGGATCGTTTGAGACTAGTTCCATCAAAAAAGTCCTCCTTGGGAGAACCCCAAATTTTTACCCAAATGTTTGTAGGCTTTCTCAGTTACCTTTCTTCCGCGCGGTGTGCGCATGATAAATCCTTCTTGAATGAGAAAGGGCTCGTATACCTCTTCTAGGGTACCCGCATTTTCACCAATTGCCGTGGCAATAGTAGACATACCCACTGGTCCGCCGCCAAACTTATCAATGATCACAGACAAAATCTTATTGTCCATCTCATCGAGACCGTTCTTATCCACATTAAGCGCTTCTAAGGCATGATCGGTAATATCTAAGGTAATTGTGCCATCTCCTCTAATCTGAGCAAAATCACGCACTCTACGTAACAATGCATTGGCAATTCGTGGTGTTCCGCGACTTCTGCTAGCGACTTGATAAGCGGCATCCTCGGTGATAGGGATATCCAACAGTCCGGCAGAACGCTCTACGATTAGCGTCAAGGTCTTAGAATCGTAATATTCCAAACGAGAATTAATACCAAAACGTGCGCGAAGAGGTGAAGTCAACAAACCAGATCGCGTTGTGGCTCCAATCAACGTAAACGGATTCAATTCAATCTGAACGGTGCGTGCATTCGGTCCCGAATCGATCATGATATCTATGGTGTAATCCTCCATCGCAGAGTACAGGTACTCTTCAATTACAGGGCTTAATCGGTGAATTTCATCAATAAATAATACGTCGCCACGCTCCAGGTTGGTCAATAATCCAGCTAAGTCACCGGGTTTATCCAACACGGGCCCGCTTGTTATCTTACAATTAACGCCTAACTCATTTGCTATGATATTGGCCAAGGTTGTTTTCCCCAACCCCGGAGGGCCGTGCAATAATACGTGATCGAGTGGCTCATTACGAAGTGTAGCCGCTTTCACAAAGACTTCTAAATTCTCTGTTACTTTTCGTTGTCCGGTAAAATCTTCGAGACGTTTGGGGCGTAAGACTTTGTCGTAATCCTGATCGTTTGATCCGCCTTCCGCCTCTTCTCTGTAATCAAATGAATCGTCCAATGCTCGCCGCTTTATTCAAATGTACAAAAAACCCTGACTCCCGATAGCTATCGGGACAGTCAGGGTTTTCAATATTGTTGGTTTCGAAAAGACTAATGCTCTTCCTCTCCTTCCGCCAATGGCACAGTTTGAGGAACGAAGTCTTCTTCTTGACCCGGCTTAGAGTAATCGTACGGCCATCTGTGTACCGTTGGCAATTCTCCCGGCCAGTTTCCGTGAATGTGCTCCACAGGCGTTGTCCACTCAAGCGTATTTGAACGCCATGGGTTCTGAGGTGCTTTCGGTCCTCGGAAAATGCTGTAGAAGAAGTTGAACAAGAACAAAATCTGACCCAATGCCGCGATAATTGCGAAAATGGTTACAATGACGTTCAAATCCATAATCATTTCGAAAGTATCTCCATCGAAGGTTTCGTACACTGAATAATCGTAGTAACGACGTGGCGCTCCTGCCAATCCAACGAAGTGCATTGGGAAGAATACCCCATACGCTCCAATCAAAGTAATCCAGAAGTGCGCGTACCCAAGACGTGTGTTCATCATTTTACCGTACATCTTAGGGAACCAGTGATAAACTCCGGCGAACATACCGAGTACCGCTGACATACCCATTACAATGTGGAAGTGAGCTACTACGAAATACGTATCGTGTATAGCGATATCCAATGCTGAATCGGCAAGGATGATTCCTGTTACACCACCAGTAATGAACGTTGAAACCAATCCGATGGCAAACAACATTGCTGGTGTATAAACGATCGAACCTTTCCAAAGCGTGGTGATGTAGTTAAACACCTTCACCGCCGATGGGATCGCAATCAATAAGGTTGTAAATACGAAGACACTACCCAAGAACGGGTTCATTCCGGTAACGAACATGTGGTGCCCCCATACAATGAAGGAGAGGAACCCAATTGCGAGAATGGACCCAATCATCGCACGGTAACCAAAGATCGGTTTTCGTGAATTCGTTGAAATAATTTCTGATGATAGTCCAAGTGCCGGTAAGAGTACGATGTATACCTCCGGGTGTCCTAGGAACCAGAACAAGTGCTGATACAAGAGTGGCGAACCACCGTGCTGCGTAAGCATCTCTCCTTGAACAATGATATCCGATAGGTAGAAACTTGTTCCCGCCATACGGTCCATCATCAACAACACTGCTGCTGAAAGTAGAACCGGGAAGGAAAGTACCCCCAAAATTGCCGTTACGAAGAATGCCCAAACAGTCAATGGAAGACGCGTCATTGACATTCCTTTCGTACGCAAGTTCAATACTGTTACAATGTAGTTCAACGATCCAATCAATGAGGATGCGATGAAGATACTCATGGAGAACAACCACAATGTCATACCCAAACCTGAACCTTGCACTGCTGTTGGAAGTGCAGAAAGTGGTGGATAAATTGTCCATCCTGCCATGGCTGGTCCTGTTTCAACGAATAACGAAACGAACATTAATACAGACGAGATAAAGAAGAACCAGTACGACAACATGTTCAGGAATCCTGATGCCATATCGCGTGCTCCCACCTGCAATGGAATTAGAAGGTTAGAGAATGTTCCTGACAATCCACCTGTAAGAAGGAAGAATACCATGATCGTACCGTGAATTGTTACCAATCCGAGATACATGTCCTCACTCAAAACTCCATTCGGTGCCCATTGGTCACCAAGGAAGAACGAAAGGAATTCAGACTCTTCTCCTGGCCATGCCAATTGGATACGGAACAAAATAGATAACAACATTGCCACAACCCCCATGAAGACAGCAGTCATAAGGAACTGCTTACCAATCATTTTGTGGTCCTGACTAAAGATGTACTTTGATACGAAACTTTCCTCGTGGTGTCCGTGATCATCGTGGTGTCCGTGTGCTTCGTGCGCTACTGCCCCCATTCTATCTTAATTTAATTTTTTAGTCTAACTAGTGTAAATATCTTTCTCTTATGTTGTTTGACCGTCTTCGTTGTCTACAACATCACCTCCATCCGTTGGCTCTTCACCATCTTCTCCTTCAGCTTCTTTCGCTTTAGCCGCTTCTGCCTCAGCTTTCTCCGCCTGGATTTCAGGATACGTCTTGGTAGGTTCTTTCTTGTAATACGTGTGTTCGAAAGTAGCTTCATGGATTTTTCCACGCTTCATTAGGCGCTTCTCTCCATCCATTTTCTTCCATTCTCCTTTCATCCAAACGTCGTATTCTTCTTTTTCCATTACCACAACTACCATGTTCATGTTGTAGTGTGCCCCACCACAAATCTTGTTACACATGAGGATGAAGTTGAAGTCTTCGTCGTTTTTGATTTCACGCATTTCCTGCGTAGTCATGTTTGGAGTTACTTTGAATCGAGTGATTGCACCCGGAACAGTGTTCATCTGCGTACGCAAGTGCGGAATGTACGCCGAGTGAATTACGTCCTTAGAGCGGAAAGTCAACTCGTAGTTTTGGTCCTTACACAAGTACAAAGTATCCGTGATGATATCATCTTTTGCTCGCTTATCGTACTTACCAGTATTTCTCGCTTTCATTTGGTATAACAAGCGAATCAACTGCTCCTTGCGCGCCAAACTTTCTTCCATGTCCGTGCGCATCTCTTCGGAGTACACTTTTTTCGGATCATTCAGTTTGTTCTCAAGATCTTCGATTCCGTTAGGACCCGTTATCATGTTTTCTATCGCTTTGTCGATAGTTTCTGTGGTCATCAAAGCCAATGGGTTCGCAGCGTCATCATTCAACTTGTAGTCGTATTTACCCAACTGGTTATCAACACCAGCGTAACGTGCGTTCCAATTGAACTGGTAAGAGAATAGTTCCACACGAATTGCATCGTCCTTCGCTTTGTCTGTCACTTCGTTCCAACTGTTCAATCCGAGGATGATGATTACCGCCAAAACAACTGCCGGGATCACTGTCCATACCATCTCCAACTTATTATTGTGAGGATAGTAGAATGCTGGAACTCCAGGTTTCTTTACGTATTTCCAAGCGAATACGAACAACAATGCATTCGTAAGGAAGAATACCAAAATGATGATTACGAAGTTCAGGTTCAATAACCAGTCTGTTTGTTCACCATGCACGGATGCTGCCGGACCACGACCTGTCCATCCGTACTTCAACATCATCCAGATGAAGCCAATGAAAAGGAAAAGCATAAACCCAAGCATGAGTTTCGCATTCAATCGGTTATCACGATTTGAAATCTCGTTCTCTTTCTTGTTAGTCAATTTTGAGGACAACTCGTATACACGCATCAATTGCGCAAGAGCTATAACTCCCAAAATAATTACCAGTAATACGAACAATTTAGCCATCTATCTGTGTGTTATACTATCAAAAATTATTAAATGTCGTGGTGAATACTTTCGTCTAAGAAAGGGTGATTCACCGGCGTCAATGGTGCCTTCGTAAGGTTGGTCAAAACCACTTTAATTAATACTCCAGCCAAGATGATTCCAATTCCGAATTCAATGAATCCAGGATACGCTGTTGGTCCTTGAGATCCAAAAGCAATCATTTGATAAGCATCTAACCAGTGTCCTAGTAGAATGATAATTCCAACGAATGTCAAAATACCTGCATGACGTTTTGCATCGCGCGACATCAAAATCAACATTGGGAAAACCATGTTGATAATGAACATGAAGAAGTACAAGAATTTGTGGTCCTGAATACGTGCAACGTAGTACGTTACCTCCTCTGGAATGTTTGCATACCAAATCAACATGAACTGAGAGAACCACAGGTACGACCAAAGGAATGAAATGGCAAACATCCATTTCCCGATGTCGTGAATGTGACTATCGTTCACTTTTGGTAAGTATCCTTGATTTTTTAGGTACAATACCAACATAACCAAAACTACCATTGTTGATACCCACATTCCTGCAAAGTTGTACCATCCAAACAAGGTAGAAAACCAGTGGTAATCAACAGACATTACCCAGTCCCACGCGGATGTTGAACTAAATACGGCAAAGAATACCAAGAACAATGCTCCCTTTCGGTAGTTACGGAAGTGAATTTCCGTACCTCCTACTCTATCTTCTTCCAATGAACGCTTGCGGAACCCACGAAGAAAAATCAAGTAAGTTGCCAAGTAGGCTGCTGTTCTGATCCAAAAGAATGTTTTGTTCAAATAGAATTGTTTTCCAACAGCAATAGGATCATAATGATGTCCGCCCTCTTTGTACAGCTCAGGATCCATCCATCCGTATACATGCGCTCCGTCCAATACGGTAATTACCAAAAGAACTATTGCAAGTAATCCTGCTCCATAAGGAAGTGCCAAAGCAATCGCTTCAATTGGACGTTTGATGTAAGCATACCATCCCGCTTCCGTCGCATAGTTCAAAGCCAAGAAGAACAAAGCTCCCAGTGCGATACAGAAGTAGAAGTAGCTATTGGAAAGCAATCCACCCATGATGCGTGTTACGTAAAGATCTCCATCACCACTGTGAACAATCAAACCAATGATTAAACTTAATACCCCTGCGATGATAAGACCGTAGGAGATCATGTTTGATTTATTTGATACTTTAAATTCCATCGTATTTCGTTCGTCTTATTAAAAATTCTTCTTACTCAGGGCTTTCAGTTTCTCCGTCTTCATCGGTCATCTCCTCATCTGTGCCTTCTTCGTCAGTTGTTGCTTCCTCATCCATCTTTGATGTCCCGTAATCTTTGTTGATCAATCGTTGGATGTAGTGAACCAATGTCCAAATTTCTTTCTTGTTGATGAGTGATCGATGCGATCCCATGGCTCCTTTACCGTAGTAAATAGAGTAGAACATCTGTCCTTCTGTTGCTGCTACGTCTGCGTAGTTAGGAACTCCGACATACGTCTCATTTACCATCATTGGACCATTTCCGTCTCCTTTCTCGCCGTGACAGTGTGCACAGTTCGCTACGAAAAGCTTCTCTGCATTTTTCCAAAAGGCTTTGTACGCTACTGAATCAGACTCAGCAGGTAGTGCCAATGGATTTTTATCGTCCTTCGCCAGTTCGTATGTATTGATACTTTTTGGAGAAAGCTCCTCTCCGTACATTCCGTGTGATTCTTTAAACTCAGCGTTCGCTTTGTGCTTGTAAGGCAACATCAATGCTACTTCCGCTGAATCCGTTCCGTAAAAAGGAATCGTTCCATTCGGCGGTGTCATTGCAGACAAACGTGATTTCAACTCAGGTTTTTCACGTTCCTTGATGTGACCGTAGTCCACATTTGGCTCAATTGCCGGAGAACGATACATGTCTGGCATGTATTCTAGTCCCGGGCTATCCGGATCGCTACCACAAGATCCAAGAATCAACATGGATACTGCTGCAATCGCTAAACTTCCTATTATTCTCAATTTCATTTTCATCTTCTGAACTGAATAATTATGCTACATCTTTTTGATCCAACTCTACGATTCCTGTTTCTTTCAACATGGCTTCCAATTCCTCTGCAGAAAACTGAGAGTTTTCAGAAGTACGAAGTTCCATTACAAAACGGTCGTCTGTTGTTCTTGGATCCGGGTTTTGCGCTGGCATTCCTGGAAGCGTTTTATTACGCAAGAAATACGTAATTGCCATTCCGTGTGCCGCACACAATACAGTGAACTCGAATGAAATTGGGATGAATGCCAAAATGTTATCCAAGTATGTAAAGTTTGGTTTACCACCAATGTTCATCGGCCAATCCACTACCATGAAGTAGCGCATTCCGATAGTTGCTAACGTAAGACCCGTCAAACCGTAAATAAAGGCCATGATTCCCAATCGCGTGTTTTTCACACCGATGATAGGATCAATACCGTGGATTGGGAACGGAGAGAATACCTCCGATACCTTTACTCCTTTCGATACCAACTTCTTCGCACCGTCTTTCAGTACGTTGTCGTCGTCATACATTGCATATATTACCTTATCTGCCATGTCTTATTCGTTATTATCGTTATTATCTTCTTTCTTCTCTTCCGAATCATCTTCTCCTTTTGCATCGTCAGACGCGTCGGTAGAATCTTCCGCCTTTGGCTCTTCTACTGGAGCTTCTGCTTTGGGTGCTGCCTCTGCAGCCGCTGGCTCTGCGTGATGATCATCCGGCATGTTCTTGTAAGATTCTCCTGAGCCTTTCAAGATGGATTTCACCTCGTTCAATGCCAATACTGGGAAGTAACGCGCGAACAATAGGAAGAATACGAAGAACAATCCAATTGTTCCAATGTACACACCGATGTCAATGTGACTTGGGTAGTGCATACTCCATGATGATGGAAGGAAGTCGCGGTGTAGTGATGTCACGATAATTACGTAACGCTCGAACCACATACCGATGTTTACTACAATAGAGATAATGAATGTAAATAGAAGACTACGACGCAATTTCTTGAACCACATCAACTGTGGTGAGATTACGTTACATGTCATCATTGCCCAGTACGCCCACCAGTAAGGTCCGGTTGCACGGTTGATGAATGCATACGCTTCATATTCCACTCCTGAGTACCATGAAATGAACAACTCGGTAATGTAGGCGGTACCAACGATGGAACCTGTTACCATGATTACGATGTTCATGTACTCGACGTGTTTCGTGTGAATGTACGCCTCTAGACTCATTGCCTTACGCATAATCAAAAGAAGCGTTTGTACCATTGCGAATCCTGAGAATACCGCCCCTGCAACGAAGTATGGAGGGAAGATAGTCGTGTGCCATCCTGGAATTACCGAAGTGGCGAAATCAAAGGATACGATAGAGTGTACCGAGAATACAAGTGGTGTTGCCAAACCTGCAAGGACCAATGAAACCAATTCGAAACGGTTCCAGTGTTTTGCACGTCCTGACCATCCGAAAGACATAATTGAGTACATCTTCTTTGGAATTGGCTTTTTAGCACGGTCACGAATAGTAGCGAAATCGGGAATCAATCCGATGTACCAGAATACAAGTGATACGGAAAGATAGGTCGAAATCGCGAATACGTCCCAAAGAAGTGGTGAGTTAAAGTTTACCCAAAGAGAACCAAAGTGGTTTGGAAGTGGCAATACCCAGTATCCTAACCAAAGACGTCCCATGTGAATTAGCGGGAACAAACCTGCCATGAATACGGCGAAGATGGTCATCGCCTCTGCAGATCGGTTAATCGCCATACGCCATTTCTGACGGAACAAGAGTAGCACGGCTGAGATCAAGGTTCCGGCGTGTCCGATACCTACCCACCAAACGAAGTTGGTAATATCCCATGCCCAACCGATGGTTTTGTTTAGTCCCCAAACACCGACACCGGTACCAAGTAGGTAAAGAATACATCCTACACCGTACAATCCGATGATTAATGCAATCCCGAAAAGGATGTACCACATTCGTGGTGCCTTATCCTCAATCGGACGACATACGTCTTCGGTAATGTCATGATAGGTCTTGTGACCTAATATGAGGGGTTCTCTAATTGCTGCTTCCTTATGCATTACAACAGGGTTTTATTTCGATTAATGAGCTTTTTCTTTCTTCTTTCCGTGTCCATCGTGACCTTTGTCCTCGTGTCCTTCATCCCCACCATGGTGCTTTTCATGCTGAAGTTCGTTTAGGAATTTGTTGTCTTCGTTACGAACTTTCACTTTAAACCATACGTTTGGTTTCACACCTACTTCTTCCAAAGCTTGATATGCACGCTTGTCATCCGCACTCTTGCGAACTGCCGAGTTAGTATCGTTCCAGTCACCTACTGTGATTGCGTTTACTGGACATACATCTGAACAAGCTGTGGTGTAGTCACCATCTTGAACCGGACGATTTTCTGTCTTCGCATCCAATTTACCTGCTTGAATACGCTGCACACACATAGAACATTTCTCCATAACACCCCGTGTACGAACGGTAACATCTGGGTTCAATACCATACGTCCAAGATCATCTTGTGCTGGGTTGATTTCTGCTTGTGCTTTGTAAGAAGGGTAGTTGAACCAGTTGAATCGACGTACTTTGTACGGACAGTTGTTCGCACAGTAACGCGTACCGATACAACGGTTGTATGTCATTTGGTTCAATCCTTCGTTTGAGTGTGTTGTTGCTGCAACCGGACAAACTGTTTCACACGGAGCGTGGTTACAGTGGTGACACATCATTGGCTGGTGAACAACCATCGGGTTATCCTCCGGATCCTCAGCGTCTGCGAACCACTCCATCTTGCTCTTGTCGTGATCGTAACGTGTTCCCGGAGCTGCCTCCTCAGTTGATGCGAAGTAGCGATCAATACGCAACCAAGCCATTTCACGACCTTTACGCACCTCTGTCTTACCTACAACTGGAACGTTGTTTTCTGACTGACATGCGATCAAACAAGATCCACAGCCGATACAAGAAGACAGGTCTACTGTCATTCCCCAACGGTGGCCTACGTTTTCAACTGGATGTGCATCCCACAAGTCAAACTCTTCTAATGGCGCTTCTACGTGATGTCCTTCTTCGTTCACCTTTTGAAGTGTCCAATCCGGATTGTACGCAGATTTATCTCTGTGCTTGTAGATGTCAAACGTTGTCTCACGAACTACAGAGTTACGCCCCATTGCTGTTCCGTGAATCTGCGTTACCGCTACCAAGTGTGTTTTATCTGCTTGCACTTTTAGAGACCCTGCCCCGTACAATGAATATGTTCCATTAGAAACGGAAGTCAATGCGAAGGCATTTTCTCCAATCGTTTTCTTATTTCCTTTTTCGTCTGTTTCGTAACCACCGTACTCAGCAGTTGGATAAGCAGCCTTACCGATCTTCTCACCGTTCGCACCACGACCGTAACCTAGTGCTACACCCACAGTACCACGTGCTTGTCCTGGCAATGGCATTACTGGAAGCTCTACCGATTTTCCGTTAACTGTCAACGTTGCTACTGTCAAACCGTTCTCCTGATCGAAGTATTTTGTACAACCCTTAGCGTCCATATCCTTTGGCGCCATCGTGATGTAGTTGTCCCAAGTAGCTTTCGTTAATGAATCCGCCATCTCTTGCAACCATGGGTTGTTCGCTTGTTGACCGATACCCATACCTGACTTTTGGTACATAACCACTTCCCATTCACCTGACATAGAAGGCGCTTTTACTGAAGCCAAACTTCCCGTGAATGAAGGTTGCGTCGGCTGTGGTGTTTCTCCTGAAGAACAGCTATTATGAACCATCATTCCCCAGTAGGTGTGCTCATCCGCATAGTTGGAAACAGAAGGATCATTTTTCACCCAAAGTTCACGCATGAAGTCGTATACTACTTTTGAATCCTTTGAATCACCCGCTCGTCTTTCTGCACCTGCCCAAACCAAGAATGATTCAATGGCAGAAGATGTTCCGTGTAATGGTCGAATTGTTGGCTGTGCGATTGCATAATGCTCTCCAACAACATTGAAATCGTTCCAAGCCTCCAATGCATGAAGATCAGAAGCTACGTATTTACAACGAGATGCTGTTTCATCCGCATAAAGCGACATAGAAACAGACGTTTTAATTTTATCTAGTCCTTTTGCGAAATCGTCTCCATTTGGAAGTGTGTACACTGGGTTCACACCGTAGAAGATAACTGCATCCGGTCCTTTTCCTTTTGCTACATTAGAAGCAAACTCGTTCATCTCTTTGTCATTCGACATGAACATGTTGATACGATCGTTAACGTTGATCGTTGTTTTGTAAGCTCCAAGAACGTGGTTCAATTTGTTCACCATCATCTGAACATCCACGTCGTTTGAACCACAAACTACCAAGGAAGCATCTTTGGATACTTTCAATGCGTTAGCCGCTTTCTTCGCTGCTGTAAGTGCTGTTCCACTTAGTTTTGTAGAAACAGAAGTAGAAACGCCGAATTCTTTCAATAGGTAAGCAACAACATTTGCTTGTTCCGATGGCTTAATTTGACCACGAACATCCGCATTCGATCCAGTAACCGACATCATTGACTCGAACTGGAAGTGTTTCGACATCCAATCTCCGTCAGGATTACGACGCTCGCCATACTGACCTGTAAACACAGTTGGCATCAACCAAGAGTTCAAGAAGTCCGCATCGATAGAGACAATTGTCTTCGCTTTGGAGAAGTCGTAATTAGGAATGATTCCTACTCCGTCTTGTACATCAGTTGGTGCTCCTGCTGCAGCCTCATCAGTCATTTCTCCTTCTGCGTTTGCTACAGGCTCTGTTGGCGCTGCACCTTCCACTGGAGAATTTACTGTCAATCCGAATGAACGCTTGTTCGCCTCACGCATTCCCGCGTAAGAAACTGCATCGTACTGAATATGTTGGAATTTGTCTTGTCCTACTGTTTCAGCAAGCATTCCGATAGCTGTACGTGCCGTTGGTCCTGTAACCGTATTCGATACAAGCACCACTTTGTTGGCAGCTTTCAAGCCAGCGATTACTTTTTGGTCCAACTTGCTGTAAGAAGTCAACTCTTTGTTGATTGTTGGACGTACTAAGCGCTCGCTATCGTAGAGACCTAAAACGGAAGCAACAATACGCGGGTTTACCCCTCCTTTTGTAATTCCGAAGTCTTTGTTTCCTTTAATAAAGATTGGTCGACCTTCTCGTGTCTTCACCAAAATGCTTGCGTAAGAAATACCATCGTAATAAGTAGATGCATACCAAGTTGGCATACCTGGTGTTACATCTTCTGGCTTGTTTACGTATGGTACCGCTTTATTTACGGGAGCCTCACATGCTGCAACCGTAGCCGCTGCCACGCTAAACCCTAAAAACTTTAGGAAATCGCGTCGTCCTGTTGATGACTCTTTTAGTTTATCGTCACCCAAAAACTCCTCTACGGTAGTTTGAGTCGGAAATTCCTGATCTCTGGATTCGAGAAACTGAGGAGTCTCGTGCAACTCGTCAATTCCTTTCCAATATTTTCTATTCATTCCCATATCCTTAATTCGAATTCTTCAAGTTCTTTATTAATAGTGGCACTTAGCACACTCCCATCCACCTAGTTCTCTCGGAGTCACTTTGTCATCATCAAGGAACTTGCTATACAATGTCTTGTTGTGTTTCACCAAACGGTTGTGAATCTCGTCGTAATACGTCAAAGTTTCAGAATCATCATCCGCCAAAATACCTGGAGCGATTGTTGACTGGTTGTGGCATTCAATACACCACCCCATTGTCAATGTCGCTTTTGTGAATTTGATTTCAGCATCAATGTTCTCCTGAACCAAGTTCAACTCTTCGTGCGACTGTACTTTCGCAACTTCCACTTGCTTGGTCATGTCTCCGTGACACTGCGCACAATCCAAACCTCCTACAACTACGTGTTGCTGGTGGTTGAAGTATACGTGATCCGGAAGGTTGTGCACCTTGTTCCAAACAATTGGCTTCGTTTTTCCTGTGTATTTCTGACCATCCCAACCGGCAGCATCATAAATCTTTTGGATTTTCGCTTGTTGTTCCGGCTCATTCCCTTTGATCTGCTTGTGACAGTTCATACAAACGTTCACAGATGGAATACTTGCTGTTTTTGACTCTGTAACTGTATTGTGACAATACTTACAGTCAATTCCGTTGATACCTGCATGCGTCGCGTGAGGGAAGTCGATTGGTTGTGAAGGCTGATACCCTTCCATTATGTTAATGCTGTAGAGTCCTTGGAATAATGCAACCAAAATTCCGATAACCACTACTAAGGCACCAATTCCGACATACTTTCGGTTCAACCACGCCCATCTCTTCAATTCATCAGCGTAGCTTGCTTTCGCTCCTTCTTCATCACCCTCGGATTCTGCTTGCGCATGCTTAAGTTGACGACGAACACCTCCAACAGCCATGATGATTGTTGCAAATACAGCGAAGAGCACGATCCAAATCCACCCTAAAGAAGACTCTTCCTCTTCAACAGCTCCTCCTTCCGCAGCCCCGGGACCACCCGGTCCGCCACCACCTGTATCCTCAACTTGAGCATCGATCCAATCGAAAATGGAAAGGATTTGTTCATCCGTCCACTTATCACCAAAGGCGGTCATTGCTGTCGGCTTAATCTGTGATCGTTGTTGAGCATACGAGTTTTGCGCCGCTGCTTCTTGCCAGTTACGCACCCAAAGGATTAAGGTCGCTTCATCAGCATTCTCCAACCAAGCTTCACGAGCACCGGACAGCTTCGGTCCAGTACCATCCTTGAACGGATGGTGACACGTGGCACAATTGGCCTTAAATAAAGTTCCTCCATCTTGTGCCTGAGCAGTATACGAACCCGTTAAGAACAGGAGCGTTACGACGGCCAAACACCATTTGTTAAAATTTCTAAACATCTGACTACTAGATATTTTCATGTAAAAAACTGTTCGTCTTGCGCCAAAAACGCGAGTTTTGACGATAGCAAATTTAGCACAAAAGTCAGTTTACATGACATTTGCATGACAATTTTGGAGGGCTTCGAATTAATTTAGAAGTATTCTAAATAAGGATATTTCTACGCAATCTTTCAACTCCTGTTCAGTCAGCACTTTTCGGCTTGTTTAGATATTTTGGCACAGTCATTGACCCAACTTTTGTATTTTTGAATCAACATTGATCTGCACCTATGAGGAAGACATTACAAATTTTGATAGCTGTTCTAAGTATCTCTAGCCTTTCTTTGGCTCAGCAGGGCGACATACAAGTCAAGAAAGACGCTAGAATAAACGCACTTGTCGCGAAACAAAGTGAAGTAATTCCGCCGGATACCAAAACAAAAATCAAAGGGTATCGCGTTCAATTGTATTTTGATGCTGATCGAGGTACTATTAATAATGCGCGCTCGCGTTTCATTGCTCAGTACCCGCGTGTAGATACCTACGTTGAGTACAACGCGCCCAATTACTATCTTAAGGTAGGAGATTTCAGAACGCGTTTGGAGGCTGAAAAAATCAAAGCTGCTATGACTGCGGAATTCCCTACGAGTTTTGTCATTGAAGAGGACATCAATTTACCACGCCTTGTTAAAGAGGAGGACGACTGAACCTCATGAATCAACAACTAGGGAAAGAGTACAAACTCTGCAACAAACAACTCATTGATGCACTTTTTGATGGTGGACGCTCACAAAAGCAATACCCCTTCATTGTTAAATACGCTGTGCAGGAATTGAAAAGCAACACTCCTTTCCAAATGGTAATTGCAGCGCCAAAACGAACCTTTAAAACAGCCGTCCAACGAAATCGCATCAAACGAATTTGCAGGGAAGCTGTACGGAAAAATAAAACGGAACTAGAATCCTTCTTGAACGATCAAAATCGGCAATTGGGAATTTTCTTACTTTACACGGGAAAAGAAGAAATCTTACCCGCTAAATTGGAGCAAAAAACACGAGTTTTGTTTCAGAAAATTATTGATGACTTACAACACAACTATGCGTAACACATTTCGATCTCTTTTAATCGTCTTTATCACCTCGTTCATTTCCGTTACTGGAATGGCCCAAAACAATGGGTTTGAAGTGATCCGTAGCCTAGAAATCATGAATGAGATTTATGAGAACTTGGAGAAATACTACGTGGATGACCTCAACTCTGGAAGCATGTCGAAAGCTGCTATTGACGCTATGTTAAAGGATCTAGATCCTTATACAGTGTATTATCATGAAACCGAAATTGAAGACTATCAACTGATGACTACCGGACAATACGGCGGAATTGGTGCTCTGATTCGAAAGGTGGATGATTACACGTACATCACTGAACCGTATGAAGGAAAGCCGGCTCAGGTAGCTGGATTGCGTGCTGGAGATAAAATCATTTCCATCGATGGAAAAGACATGAAGGACAAACCTTCCTCTGAGGTATCCACTGCCTTGAAAGGCCCGAAAGGAAAAGAGCTTGAAATAGAAGTTGAGCGTCCGAATGGAGATACGAAAAAATTCAAATTCACTCGTGACGAAATCAAGTTGCCAGATGTACCGTATTCCGGGCTGATGGACAACAATGTTGGTTACATCAAGCTGAATAGTTTTACAAGAACTGCGCATCAAGAAGTTTTGGGTGCATACACCGACTTGAAAGCAGAAGGCATGGAGAAACTCATCCTTGACTTGCGCGGAAACGGTGGTGGATTGCTCATCGAGGCTGTGAAGATTGTGAACATGTTCATCCCAAAAAATGAAGTTGTTGTTACCACTAAGGCACGAGTAGCTGAGGAAAATCGAAAATATACAACCATGTCCAATCCGGTGGATCTAGACATACCCGTAATTGTTTTGATTGATGAAGGCTCGGCTTCTGCGAGTGAAATTGTTGCTGGAAGTTTACAGGACTATGACCGCGCTGTTATTGTGGGTACCACTTCCTTCGGAAAAGGGTTGGTGCAGCGAACGTACGACCTTAGTTATGGTTCCAAAATGAAGCTGACCATTGCTAAGTATTACACGCCGTCAGGTAGATGTGTGCAGCGACTAGAGTACTACGATCGCGCTGAAGGAGACCGTCCCGAAGAAGTACCCGATTCATTGCTTCAAATTTTTCACACCAAGAATGGACGTGAAGTAATAGATGGACGAGGTATCGAGCCGGATGCCGATGTTGAACCCAATGAATTCAGTCGATTGACTGCTGTGCTGTACGGTCAAAATTTCGTTTTTGATTTCGCGACTGATTATTACTATCGAAATTTGGAAAATGCGCCCTCTGAGGACTTCGACTTGCCCGAAGCAGAATATAAAAAGTTCAAAGAGTACGTGTTGGAGCAAGATTTCACCTATTCCACCGCTTCGGAAGAGCGCTTGAAGAAAATGAAAGAAACTGCCGAAGAGGAAGGCTTCTATGAAGACATGAAGGATGAATATGATGCACTTCTAAAGAAAGTAGTTCCATCGAAAGAGCGTGACTTGGAGAAATTCAAGAAAGAAATCATGCAACTTATTGAAAATGATATTGTTTCACGATATCATTATCAAAGAGGACGCTCCATTCATGCTTTTAAGGACGACGTTTTCATGCAGCGCGCTATGGAAATTTTCAAAAGTTCTGATGAGTACAATACGATTCTAGGAAATTAATCGTTCTTAACGTAGCTCTAAACTACTCATCATGCTTCGCCGATATTTCGGTTCCAACATACATACGCAAATTCACGTATTTCTGCTTTGCGCACTAGCATCTGCTATTGTCGTGAGTAAGTTTGTGATGTCGCTGAGCATGATCCTTCTTTTGCTCAACATTCTCTTGGAGGCAGATTTTAAATCGTACTGGGAGCGCATTAAGTCCACGAGACTCTTCCATTGGGTCGCTTTCATCTTTGCCTGGCACCTCATCAGTCTGCTTTGGTCTGAGAACTGGGATTACGGATTCCACGACATTAAAGTCACCCTACCATTAATCGTTCTTCCGCTGGTGCTAACGTGTAAGCCTATCGGTCGGCGCAAGCGATTAAAGTGGGTTTTGGGTATTTTCCTCGCCACGGTTCTCTTTGCTTCCCTCTATAACTTTCTATCCTATCAACAAGTATTCGGTCCGCGCTACTACGATGATATCCGTGGTATGTCCTTGTTTGATTCGCACGTGCGACACGCCTTGATGGTGGTTATGGGAATAGTAATTGCCGTTCAGTTTTATCGGTGGAGAAAGCTTCCGGTATTTGCAATGGTAGCCATTGTTGTTTGGCTCCACTTCTACACCTATTACTCACAGGTCCTCACAGGAACAATCGTTTTGATAGGAATTTATGCCGTTTATGGCTTCTACTGGATGTATCATCGTTACAAATACCTAGCGTATGGTGGGTTGGCTATTTTTGTTGGCGCCATCGTAGCTGCACTCATTTGGATTTTCAACCCAATCACCTACGATCCGGAAGTGTTTCACAAGGACATTTTGAACAAGGAACGCACGGCAGAGGGGAATGGATACTACAACAATCCTGGGGAAGTATCTCCAGAGACAGGGAAGCCCATTGATATTTTTATCTGCCACAAAGAGTTGAAACGCGAATGGGAAAAAGCCTCAGAAACCCCCTACTACGGACGCGATAAAAAAGGTCAGTACATATTCAGAACGCTCACGCGATATATGGCCTCCATGGATGTTCGAAAGGACGCAGAAGGTTTTCGTTCCATGAGCAAGAAAGACATTAAAGCGGTGGAGCAAGGACATACGAGTATTTATCATAAAGGAATTTGGGCCCGCGTCAACGGACTTCGCTATCAACTCAATAATGCGACCAATCCAAATGGACACTCCTTGTTACAGCGAATTGAGTGTTGGAAAGTGGGCGTTCACTTGAGCAAAGAGAATTGGCTCATTGGTGTGGGTGGCGGCGATATTCAAGACAGCTTTAATGACTACTACGAAGCGACTAATTCATCGCTCACCGAAAAACATAGAGATCGAACACACAACATGTATTTAACCATGCTTCTTGGCTTTGGAATACCGGGCTTGTTTCTCTTACTTATTTCTCACATTCACTTTCTACGTGAGCAATTCAGAAATGGTCAATTGGTCGGTCTCGGATTCATTATAATCATCATGATATCCTACCTTGTAGAAGACACACTGGAAACGCAATCGGGAATTACTTATTTCGGCTTGTTCTACGGACTTTACATCATTCCTTTGAAAAAACAACGGAAAACCTAACCTTTCACTGGAAGTTCCGTAAAGGAAAGTGTAATTTTGCTTGGCGTGAAAGTCACATTTTCACGGCGGAAATGACGAGTCATGGGATTTCAACTAACAAAAGAGTTTCTCGAGGAAGTATCTGAAGCTGTACTATCGAACGATATTCAGTGGCTGGAAGAGCATGCATTGGATCTTCACGACGCCGATCTTGCTTGGATTATTGACGAGTTGGACGAGGATGAAGCAAAATCTCTCTATTACTTACTCGACGGTGAACGTCAAGCGGACATTCTTGCGGAACTAGACGACGAAGCACAGGAAGAATTAATCAAATCGTTCTCTCCAGCAGAAATTGCCTCTCAACTAGAGAATATGGACTCGGATGATGCCGCCGATTTGATTGCGGACCTACCACGAGAGCAGATCGAAGAGGTGATCTCCCACATCAAAGATGATGAAGCTGCCGACGACATTGTTGACCTTCTGAATTACGAGGAAGACACCGCTGGTGGACTCATGCAGAAAGAGTTCATCAAGGCGAAAATTGATTGGCCAGTGAACCGTTGTGTAGTTGAGTTACGCAGACAAGCAGAGGAAGTAGAAAAAGTGTTCACAATTTACGTTGTTGACGACGATGATCGCTTGGTAGGTTTTCTCTCATTGAAACGCTTACTTTTTGCCAGCCCAAAAACGTTGATCAAGGACCTTTATCAAGATAAAAACATGATTTCCGTGAAAACGAGCGACGATGATGAACACGTGGCGAGGATCATGGAAAAGTATGACTTGGTCTCGGTTCCAGTTGTCGATCTGAACAACAAATTGGTGGGTAGAATTACGATTGATGACGTTGTCGACGTAATTATGGAAGAAGCCGAGAAAGACATGCAGTTGGCATCGGGTATCTCCGAAAAAATTGAATCCAGCAGTAGCGTTTGGAGAATTTCACGAGCGCGATTGCCGTGGTTGATCATTGGTCTGCTTGGCGGAATCTTGGGGGCACAAGTAATTTCGGGATTTGAAGGAGGAATTAGTGAGGTTCCTGCCCTCGCCTTCTTCATACCACTCATTACCGCGATGGGCGGGAATGTCGGTGTACAATCTTCAGCAATCGTGGTACAATCACTTGCGAAGGGCGATGATCAATTTGGGTCGATCTTTAAAAAAATTGGCAAAGAATCACTCGTGGCTGTCGTGAACGGAATTCTACTTTCCCTCATTGTATACGGATTTGCTTACATTTTCGATAGCACGACTCTCGGCTTAGTCGTTGGGCTTTCGCTCTTTACTGTGATTATGTTTGCCGCCGTCTTTGGCACACTCATTCCATTGCTTTTAGATCGATACAAAATTGATCCAGCGCTTGCTACTGGACCATTTATCACGACTCTAAACGACGTTCTTGGATTGTTCATTTACTTAACCATTGGCGTTTTATTCTACGGATTGTAAATGCGCGTAGTTTTCATTGATACCGTCCATGAAGTGCTCCAACAACGATTGGAAGCAGCAAATTTCACTTGCATTGACGCAACTCAACTCGATTTTGATGCACTGACGAATCAGCTCAGCGCAGCAGAAGGCATTGTGGTTCGATCCAAATACCGAATGGATGCCACGCTCTTAGATCACGCGCCGAATTTACGATTCATTGCACGCTCGGGAGCGGGAATGGAGAACATTGACGAAGAATACTGCCAACAGCGAAATATTCGCTTGTACAATGCTCCAGAAGGGAACAGAAATGCCGTTGGGGAGCATGCGCTGGGTATGCTGTTATCCCTACTCAATCGTCTGCATTTGGCCGATGCCGAAGTAAGAAGCGGAAAATGGGACCGTGAAGGAAATCGCGGCTATGAGTTAGATGGAAAAACGGTAGGGATTATCGGCTATGGAAACAATGGCGGTGCCTTTGCGAAGAAACTTTCCGGGTTTGACGTCAAGGTTTTGGCATACGATAAATACAAATGCAATTATAGCGATGATTACGCCGAAGCTGCTTCCATGGAAGAGATATTTGAACAGGCAGACGTGCTTAGTTTTCACATTCCTCAAAACGAAGAAACTATTTTCTTAGCAAACGAAGCCTATTTCGCGAAATTTCAAAAACCTATTTACGTCATCAATCTAGCGAGAGGAAGAATTGTTGACACGAAAGCTCTGATGAGTGGATTGGAAAAAGGAACTATTCTAGGCGCTTGCCTAGACGTTTTGGAGTATGAAAAGGCAAGTTTTGAGTCCTTCTTTGAGCAAAACCTCGATCCAATTTTTAAGGATTTATTGACGAGTGATAAGGTGATTCTTTCACCACATGTAGGTGGATGGACCTATGAAAGTTACTTCAAACTTAGTGATGTTCTTGCGGATAAAATATTAGCGGATTTTGGGTAGGCGGTATCGCATGATTAATGTATATTTCGGAAACACTTAATCTCACTGTTATGAATATCGATAGCAAATTTCACAAAAAGTTCGAGGAGGATATGCGAAGCATGGGACTGTTTTATTATCCGAGAAAGCTAGACGCAATTATCGAATATTTAGGCCCGTCTATTCACAATAAGGATGCTTCATTAGTTGCTTGTTCCGATAAAAACGAAACCCATTATATCAAGGAAAAGTTTTTGGTTGGCAAACTAGGGCTGGATGCCGATGATCCACGTTTAGATAAGGCAATAGATAAGGTTTGCGAATTGATGGGCAGCGACAACAGCCATAAAAATCGGGTTACTTTTTATTACATGCTAATGGCCATTTTGCAAGTAAAGCATACAGCGTTGAAGGACTAACCCACGCGCAACATATTTCCGAAGTACATTTTTTTACCTGTTGTGGTTTCCATCCACAATTCGGAAACTTGATGCGTTCTGTCTTCGAAGTAAAGCGCACTGAGATCCGTTAAAAACTCGATTGACACCTGCGGGCTGTACGTGTTCATAATCAGAAACCCATCTGGCGCTAATAATTGATTCGCATTGCCGAGAAGGTCATCGAGTTTGTCCTCTAGCTTCCACTTTTCTTTCTTCGCACCTATTCCCCATGCTGGTGGATCCATAATAATGCCTTGGTAGGTGTTCCCTCGTTTCAATTCCCGTGTAGCAAATTTCAGTGCGTCCTCATGCACCCACTTGATATTCATTAGACGCGATTGCTCCATATTGGCTCGTGCCCAAGAAATTAGCTGCTTGACAGAGTCAACATGTAATGTTTCTGCACCCGCGCTTCGTGCTACTAATGATGCCGCTCCGGTGTATGCAAATAAATTCAGGAAACGACTATCATTCGAAAGACGCTCTTTAATGAAGTCCCAATTGGTGCGTTGTTCAGGAAAAAGACCGACATGTTTGAACTTTGTCAATCGCAATTCAAACGTCAAAGATTCATAACGGATCGACCACGAATCGGGTGCCTTTTTCAACTGCTTCCATTGTCCGGATTGCGCTCCTTTTTGAACGAACTCCCAATGCGCCAGTTGCCGCCATTCCTCGAAGGGCTTTCCAGATCGAAAATAGGCTTGCACCTCGGGGCGAATGGTGATAATTTTTCCCCAGCGTTCGAGTTTCTTTCCGCCGCCGGCATCAATGAGTTCGTAATCCTGCCAAGGCTCTGTGAAAATTTTTGGGGTGTCGCTCATTTTTAGGGAAGAATTGAATCAACGCTTGTGTCCTCCCCCTTTGTCCCCCTGCGCCATCGCTGAAGCTTTTGGCGAAAGCGTTCCAAAGGGGGAGACGAAATCTCGGGAAGATTATTAATTATCTATCTTCTAGGCATCTTCTTACGTCCGCCCATCATTTGAGCCATACGCATTTGATTTTTGGATGGAGCTGCGCGCAATTGCGATTGCATCTGATTGATTTGCTCTTTCATCATTCCAGACTTGTCCATCTTCTTAGCCTCCGCTAAAAGTGTTTGTGCTTCTTTACGTCGCCCTGTTTGAACACAAATTCCTGCAAGGTGCATACGCGCAACGGCGTTATCCTGTGAAGTTCTCAATCCCATTTCAATGGCACGGCGCAAGAGTTGCTCGGACTTCGCAAAGCCCAATTCTTGCGTATTCAAAACCGCCTGTAAAAACAAAACGTACGCATGCTGTTTTTTCGGTAAAAATTGCGGTGCTGAAATCCGATTAATGTACTTCTTAGCCTTTTCGGTGTTTCCAAGTCGCATTTGGTTCAGCGCCAAAATCATGTTTTCGTTACGGAAGAACGAGAAGCCGATGATGAAAAGAGGGAGAATCATGGTAATTCCCCATCCCCAATATCCTTCGGCGAATAAGAGGTACGTTGACAATAAAGTCCCGGCTGCTAGAACGCAGCGAATAATAAATCCAATCATAACTATTTAATGGTTGCAATGCATTTTAATTCGATAGCGATAGGCGTAGGCAAAGAGTTGATTTCAACGGTTGTTCGACAAGGTTGATTGTCTTTGAAGTATTCAGCATAAATACGATTGTAGGTGTGAAAATCGCGTTTCATGTTCACCAAGAACACCGTCACATCCACTAGCTCATCCCAACTAGAACCCGACGCTTCCAAAATCGCACGAACGTTATCAAACACGCTTCTGCATTGAGCCTCGAAATCAAACTCTAAAAAATTCCCGTTTTTATCCAACTTCAATCCTGGAACGGCAGAATCCGTGGCATCCGAACCTGCAACGCGCGGTCCAACACCCGATAGAAAAAGCAATTCTCCCACACGGCGCGCGTGCGGATAAGAACCAACAGGTTTTGGTGCGCTATCCGTGGAAATACGTGATGTTTCAGACATAATCGAATTTTCGGCAAATATACGGGATTTCAGAGATATCTTTGGTACAATTTTGGGTACATTGGAATTCTGTAAATTTGCATTATGCGTAAAGGCTTACTTCTTCTCACACTATCTGCATTGACCTTCCTCACAAGTTGTGTGGAGATTATTGACGATTTGACGCTGAACTTGGATGGCAGCGGAACACTTCGCTACAACCTCAATTTAAGTTCGAGTAAGGTGAAAATCAACTCCATTCTTGCTTTGGATAGTTTGGATGGTAAAAAAGTACCCTCCATTCCTGAAATTAAGTCGAAAGTGAGCCGCATCGAGGAAATGCTCAACGAGCAGGCTGGGATCAGCAATGCCAAGATCGAGGCAGATTACGCGAACTTCATCTTCAAACTGAACTGTGACTTCGGATCGTTAGAGGAACTTCAGGCTGCCATGAAAAAGGTGATCATTGATCAGAACAAAAACAAACCCATCCCAGAGCTCGATTACAAATGGCTCTCATTTGCTGAAAACACCTTGCAACGATCTGTACCCGAACTGACGATCAAAAAATCTAAGGAAATTAAAGATACCGACCGTGACTTGTTGCGCGACGGAACGTATACCTCCATTACCCGATTTGAATCGGAAGTAGACCACTACGACAATGAAAGTGCCCGGCTGTCAGCGAACAAAAAGGCGGTAATGATTCGAACGGACCCCTATTCACTCACTCAGAATCCACATTTGTTAGATAATGTTATTTATCTGAAGGGATCGTCCAACTAGGACTTGAAATTTCGTACTTTTGTGCCACAATATTTTGGTCACAAAAAACGGCCTTTCACAGTCATGAAATACATAACGCTAATCACATTATTATTCGCTTCATTCAGCGGATTTTCACAAAAATCAGAAGATTTAGTTCCCGAAGAAGCCATTTCGGTTCTAAGTATCAACAACATCAACCTATTGCAGAAAATTTCCTTGGACGAATTGGTTCAATATCGATTCATGGAGGAGTTGCACCACGAAATTACCGATGGCTCTACGGCAGGTTGGACGCTTAAAGATTCTGGATTTGATTTTGATCAAAAAATGAACGTTTTCCAAGGTGGAAACGGGGATTATTACGTTACAGGAATGTCTTTCGGTGTGAAGGACAAAGAGAGTATGTTCAAGATTTTTGATGACTTTGAATCTATTGAAAGTGGCATTTCCGGAGTGGAAATGTACGCGTCCTACTTCAACCGATTAGCAATTCAAGGAGAAAACGCCATTTTCTATCGAATTTGGACCGATTACGATCAAGTGAGTGATATCACCGACTCTATTTGGTACAGCCGCGGTGGTGGATACCGCTGGGATTACTACGATGAATACGAAGAGTATGATGAGTGGGATGTCATGGAAGAAGATGAGTGGGAAGAAGAAGAGGACTTGGAAGAAGCCTATCCTGAAAAAACCTACTACGAATTGCTTGATTCTGTCGAGGTAGCATTGAACGAATTGTACTTAGAGACATTTGCTCAAAAGTTATTGGTTGAAAAACGCAATCTAAAAAAGGCAAATGCGGAATTTGCAAAGCAATTGGATGCTAACTCGGAGGGATCTTACTTCATCAACAACACAAGAAACATGCTAAATTCAAACGATTTCGATTGGATGAAGCGCCGTAATCCGGATGTTTACAAACGCATTGAACAGTTGTATAACGGAAATATTCTTTCTGGAAACTTTTTCATTGACGACAACACGATCAAATTGGATTTGAAAGCACAATACGGGGAAGAGCTAGGCGAAATCTATGAAAAACTGGGGTCCGCTAAATTCGACAAGAACTTCCTGCCGTACATTCACGAGGATGATATCGCTTATGCGTCGTTTCAAGCAGACTACGAAAATGCCTACGATTTGATTTACGATGCGGGAATGTCCATCGTTACGCAATCCGATCGTGAGGAAATGGTAGCTATGTCCATCACTTTTGATATCCTCTACTCCTTTTTAGATAAAGAAACACTTTTCGAGACATTCAAAGGAGCGGCGTTTATGACCTACAAAGGTATTCAGAAGGTAAAGACAAAGAAAATTGTGTTTGATTACGACGAAGAGACCTTTGAATACATCGAACGCGAAGAGGAAGCGGAGGAAGATCTGCCCATTTTCACTTGGGGCTTCGCTACCGAAAACCACGACCTAATTGAACGCATCATGCGCCATTCGCAGCGTTCTATGTCCCGATATACTTGGGAAGGAGCTTCATACCTTGTAGAGCATGAAGGCTACTGGGAAATTACCAACGGAATGATGGGAAGCGTTTCCATGTACTTGATCAACAAAAATGGGGTTTTCATTGTGACCAACGACGCAAACCTTGCCATGGAAAACTCTAACGGTTTTGGTTCCAAAGCCATTCCAAAGAAGCGCATGAAAGCGGCTCGAAAAGGAGGAAGCTTGTATGCGTTTGCAGATATGAATCGTGCGATTGACGAGTTGCCAAGAGAGATGTTCAATAGTCGTGAAAACGAAATGCTCGATGTTTTCCGCGGAAAAACTGGAACCGTAGAGTTAACATCAGAAAAATCTTCCGGAGCGAAATCAGATTACGCATTGACGTACACCTTTGAGTCGGAAGAAGATTCAGGAAAGTACATTTTAGACTTAATCAATAGCCTTTACGTTATTTCTAATTAAGAATGCGTAAAAAATTAGCGATCATTTTTGCCTTAGCGCTGCTCTTCGCAGCTGTGCTGATTGTCCGACCGTGGGAATCTGTTGGGAAAGACATGCCGCGTTTTTTCGATCGTTTACCTGATGCCGATATCATTGGTAAGACCGATTTGTTGAAGCTTTCTGAGTCGCTGGAACAAACCACTTACCATTATCGCATTCCGTTTCGTGAGTTTCTCACGCGTGAATTTATACTTCTCCAATCCAAATCATTTGGCGTCGATGTTCAGAAACCTGTGTATTTCTTTGCGAACGAATCTGATTGGGAACTCAGAGATTACGGAGCGATGTTCCACGTGAAGGACAGCTCGCTAATTACCAAAGGAATTAAGCGACTTTCCTCGGTCATCAAGCTTTCTGATACGCTGATCTATGACCAAAAAATATATCGAAATTCGGCTGCACAGATTTCTATCGCCTACGGAGATAACTGGTTGTTGGTGTATTGCGGTGAAGATTTCAAACGGACGTATCACGATGTGCTTTTCGCGAAACGCAACGAAATTCCACCCAACTGGCGTGCTTTCCTGAACCAAACCAAAATGGAAGGAACTCCGCTAGTTGCCAAGTGGAGTTCGAAAGACTTGGATGGATACGGTTTGAACGCGGTAGATGTCTGCCTAGCTAACGATAGCAGTAGCATCACCCT
Organism: bacterium; assembly: GCA_024742305.1. Taxonomy (GTDB): domain Bacteria; phylum Bacteroidota; class Bacteroidia; order Flavobacteriales_D; family Crocinitomicaceae; genus UBA4466. The sequence continues at coordinate 114,351 of JANSYQ010000001.1, forward strand.
TCTCAGTCAAATTCATCAAAACGATTCCATTGCCATCCGCTTGTTGGATAGCGGCCCAACATACCCAAAACAAGAATTCACGAAGACTTTGGCCAACTTACACATGGATATCTCCGGTTTGAAGGATCACCCGAACGATCCTTTGGTCCTCATCATGAAGCAGATTGCTCAGAAAATTAGCTTTCCGTTACAGGATTTTCTTACGGCATGGCAAGGTTCCGTAGCGTTTAGACAAGGAGGATTGCAAAGCTATAGCGAGAAATACATAGAATCCGAATTGGATGAAAATTTCAATGTAACGGAAGTTGTGAAGTACAAAACGATCAAGCTTCCTGGATTCTCCCTGTTTCTCGGCATGAATGAAAACTACCCTGATTTCTTGAATCGACTCAAAATCAAAGGTATTTTAACCAAACCAGATAAGCGCTATCGACTGTTGTTTTCGCCTCCATTGGCACTGCAAAAAGAAGAATCATCTATCACTTTGCACACAGCGACTTACTACGAGAAGCCGGATACTAGTTCTGTGAACAGTGTAATGTTTACCTACAACAAAACACCGTATACCGTACACCTCGACTCATTGGGCACCAATACTTATTATTGCCGCTTGCACATTCCTTTGAATCACTTGGTACAAAGCAATATTACCACCGATGAATTTTGAGTCGTACCTAGAGAAGAAAGACCCCAAACATCACGAAGTTTTGCGGTTGGTACACGATCAAATGCTGGCTGCACATCCTGGAATTCAGCTGGTAAAAAAATGGGGGCTGCCTGTTTTCATGTTGAAGAAAAACGTGGCGTACCTGGACGTTCAGAAAGACCGCCCATTGCTCGGTATCATGTACATGAAAGATATACCCGGAATGAACCAGTTAACTTTTGTCGGAAACAGAAACCAAATTGGACATTTCTATTTGGATGGAATGGATGATGCTCGATTCTCGGAACTCTTGACCGTTATTGAAATGGCCGTTTCCCACGATTTGAATCGGTAGTTGTTGTGGACAGAAATGTTAAAAATGTGCCTTTCACTTCATTTTCGCAATAAATAGTTTTTGTTGTCGTAATAGATATCGAAATTCACTATTCGATACGATGAAAAATGCACTTCTAACGATCTTGCTCTGCAACGTCGGTCTATCTTTTGCTCAATCACCCAACCCTGACTGTTCCGACTATTTTGAGCCTATTGCTGCTGGTCGATCAACTGATGCTCGATCTGAAGCCATGGGACTTACCAATGTGACAAGTTGGGACAACATCAACACCAGCTTTTATAATCCAGCAACGCTTAGTACAATTGAAGGCATTCAAGCGAGCGGTACTTATGCCAATGCGTTCTATAATTTTGATGAAGCATTCTATACCTATTTGGGCATTGGCGGGAAAATCAATCGATATTTAAACTTCAAATTGTCACGATTTTCTTTTGACTCCAACGAACCTATAGATGTGTTTGGAAACGTTTACGACAGAAAATATACCTTCACCACCTTTGGCTATGGTGCGGAACTGATCAAAAACTGGCATCTTGGTGTCAATCTAAAACATCTAGAGTCGCAGAGCATCCAAGGCGAAACGTTTACAGGATTTATGTCAGACATTGGCGTCGTTGGAAAAATCCAATTGGATAGCAATCGTCATGTACTCAAACCCGGACTCAGTTTTTCAAATTTCACCGCCTCTAAGCCTGAAAATGCAGCAAATGAAGACAAATATCCCATTTACGGACGGGCTGGGATTTCCTATGAATTTACGTCCATCAATCATTTAATTCGTGATACCATACCGCTATTTTGTGCAATAGTTCAAGCCGATTATGAGGATGATTTCACGCGACCCTACCGAAGATCGTTTAAAGCCGGAGTTGAACTCAGCCTTGTAAAAATGCTGCATCTGCGTGCCGGCTACTACTATCAATCAACAAATGACGTCTTTTGTTCTCCCGCTGGCGACTTCCTCCTGAACGACCCTTTTATAAACTCTTTTACCTATGGAATCGGCATTGAAGCCCCCATACATTTGTGGATCCAATTGCCCATTCGATTGAAGGTTGATTACGCACGCATGATGGAAGCGGAACTGTATGATGAAGATAACTTCCCTTCAACAGGGTACGATGCAGAGATGTTTCAAAGCTTGACCATGCGCTTGGATTGGAAATTTTGATTTGGAACCGAGTATTTCGCTAGCAAGAAAAACTTCTCTTACCTGAATTCCTTTGGTACGCGGTGAAGAAATAATTTATCCACGATTTTAACAGCAAATTGTAGAAAACTACACGGCAATTTTACATGGGAATGCGTGGGATTAAACCTACCTTAAAGGAAAATTCTGTTTATGCCCCGAAAAACAACCGCGCCTGCTAAAACCACTACCAAATCAGCAAAATCAAAAAAAAAGAAGGTATTTGTACTGGATACCTCGGTCCTACTGCACGACCATCAATCCATAACCAATTTCGATAAGCACGATGTTGCCATTCCGATTACCGTTTTGGAAGAATTGGACAAGTTCAAAATTGGAAACGACACCAAGAACTTTTCTGCTCGTGAAGTCATTCGCTTTATCGACAAATTATCCAACGGCAACAGTTTGCAAGATTGGATTCCACTGGGGAAAGGAAAAGGGAAATTTAAAGTGATTCTCAACGCACAACCGCAGTCTTTTGATGCAGAAGATGTTTTTGCGCGTGGGAAAAACGATCATAAAATTATCAATGCAGCACTGTTTTTAAAGGAGCAATTACCCGGCGATGAAGTAACGTTGGTGACAAAGGACATTAACCTACGGATCAAAGGAAAAGCATTGGGCATTATTTCTGAGGATTACGAAACAGGTAAAGTGTCTCATGACGATACGGAGCCAACAAGCGTTATTACGGTTGAGAATGTTGAATCGGAACAAATACGCCAAATTTTCACGAAAGGATTCATTGATGAAGATGGAATTTTGGGCAATCACAAGGCGGCGAATGGCTATTATATCCTAAAAAACGGAAAGTCGTCATCCTTGGCGGTTTACAATCCACACTTGGATCGCATTGAACGCATCGAGAAAGAGTTTGTTTACGGAGTGAAACCGAAAAATTCAGAACAAGCGTTTGCTTTGAACGCACTGCGCAACCCTGATATTAAACTCGTCGCTTTGATGGGCGTTGCAGGAACCGGGAAAACACTTCTAGCCTTGGCATCTGCTCTAGAGCAACAAAAGAAGTTCAACCAAATCATTTTAGCGCGCCCCATAGTTCCCTTGTCTAATAAGGAAATTGGATTTTTACCGGGCGACGCAAAAGATAAAATTGGTCCGTACATGGAGCCGCTTTGGGACAACCTCAAGTTCATCAAGTCTCAGTTTGGCGAGAACGAACGCAAACGAAAAGCCATTGAAGAGTTAGAAGAGAGCGGAAAATTCGTTATTACGCCCTTAGCTTTCATTAGAGGACGTAGCTTGTCGAATATCATGTTCATTATTGATGAGGCCCAAAACTTAACGCCCCACGAGGTAAAAACCATCATTACGCGTGCAGGCGACAACACCAAGATTGTCTTCACCGGCGATGTGAATCAAATTGACACACCGTACTTAGATGAAAACAGTAACGGCTTGGCATATCTCGTTGATCGCTTGAAGGGGGAGAAACTCTTCGCGCACGTAAAGCTGGAGAAAGGTGAGCGCTCTGAATTGGCGAATTTGGCGAATGATTTGCTGTAGGGGCTAGGATGTAAACATTCTAGGAATTTCATGTGCATTTATTGGTAAATGCGTATTTTGGGTTTACTCGAGCCACTCAACAAACAATTACAACGGATTATAATGGGCTTTTGCTGATTTCATTTTGTTATTTGGAGGGAGTAGTTGGTATAGATGAGTTATGCATAAATATACCTAAATCAAAAAATGGCCGATTTAAATTACGCTGATAAACGCATTATTGAAAAGTTCTTAGGGATGGGGTCAGGTTACGTTCTTGATTTCTCTAATCGAACATTTGAAGAATTTGTTTATGATTCAGTCGGAATCAACATCTACGAAAACAAATATGATTTTGAAAGCGGATCTAAAGCTAATAGGTTAAGAGCATTTTTAAAGCTTGAATCAAATCATCGAGTAGGTGTATTAATTGATGCCTTCTGTGAATATTGGAATAGTCAAGTGGGGCTATATAGTTCCACTTTCGATTCAGCTGATCAGCATTTGTGTGATAAATGCAAACAAATAGCAATCAGATTAAAGCAAGACTCCGTAATTGACGAAATTGAAGTGATTAAGGAAGATGTTAATGATAAGGACATCACACTCCTAGCAAAATCTATAAGAGAGAGCATAGAAAAAAATGAGCCGGAAGTAGCTCTAGACAGACTGCACACGTATTGTATGAAATTCTTCAGAAATCTATGCGACAAACATCAAATTGAATATGGTAGTGGGGAATCCCTTAATGCTATTTTCGGTAAATATGTCAAGTATATTGTCTCAACTGAATATGTTGAATCAAGCATGACCGAAAAAATACTTAAGTATTCTATCAATATTATTGAAGCTTTTAATGATGTTCGTAACAACAAAAGTCTTGCACATGATAACGCTCTTCTCAATTACAATGAGAGTCTATTGATCTTTAATAACGTTACCAATTCGATAAAGTTCATATTAACAATAGAGGAAAGAATTGATGCAGAATTACAATCGGAAGATGCTGACGACGATTGGGAAGAATTACCATTTTAGTATATAGAAAAATTTATTGAAAGAATAATATGAAAGAATCGAAAGTACGAGATTTACTAATTAATCAACTCGAAATTTTCGAATCAGGTTTAGAGTTTCTCGATAAAGAAAAGTATTTACCTAATGTTGAAGGCACAAGAAGCTTCATCGATATACTCGCAAAAGACAGACAAGGCAAATTTGTAATTATTGAAGTTAAACGAGCCAATGCTTCTTCGCGTCAAGCAATTCACGAGCTACTAAAATACGTTGAAGCGATAAAAGAAAATAAATCTTTAAAAGAGGATGAATTACGTCTAATGGTTGTTTCAACGGTTTGGAATGAATTATTGATCCCATTCTCCTCATTCGTGCAAAGAGTTAACCTCGACACTAAGGGCTTTCAAATAGATTTTTTAGCTGATAAAAAGACATATAAAGCCATAGAAGTTTCAATCGTTCCGGTTACAGAAAACAGATTAATTAGTAATAGTCATGCCGTACGATATTACTACACCGAAGAATCTTTGAATAACGGAATCAAGGAGCATGAAAATTCTTTTGATGTTCTCGGCGTTAGAGATTACGTGTTGTTCGTTTTGGAAGCTCCTGAAAACTATCTTGACATGGTTAAGGCATCAATAGGTTATTCTAGGGATTTAATGAATGAAAAACTTGGTTCTTATGAAAAGAATAATCAATTCATGTCTAAAATTGATGAGCATTATAACTATAAGTTCATGATTTATTCAGGCAACACGTTACTCACGGACCATGAATATTCAGATATACTTTCTAAGAACTATGAATATCCCGAAGTTTTTGATGAAACCATGGAAGATGAATCAAGACCAAAACTCGATAAGCTGGAGGAACTAAATGCAATGTTAACGGAATGTGAACCTTTTCCTGATGCAGATTACACTGAAATTGGCTACCCTGCAAAATTTGAAAATATTCTTGACGAACAAAAATGGAAGATCCGTGATGTTCATCGTTATGGAAGACTAAAAGATAATGAACTACTGAAGGATGAGGTATTAGTCAGAGAGTTTAGGGGATCGGCAGGAACAACTAAGCAGAAATACAAATCAGAGTTAGATTTTGACAGTAAGGCTAATATTAATAGGGTCATCGATGAAATTGATTTTTGCCTAAGTGATAACATCGTTTGGAAAAATCACATATTGTCAATCATCAATGAACTAAAAAAGGAAACAGCTATTGTTAAATCTAGTTGTATAATTTCCAACCCTATGAACGTCATATATACGATTCACCTTAGCACAACAAGGCCAAATGGAATTGAATTTTTACCATTGTATGAATTAATCGTGGAAAAGGAAAATCAACGTGACACTTATTTAGGGTACTTGGGATACAAGAAGAAAAAAGAATTTAGTTTAAATGAAATTTGGGATACTTTTTTTGATGGTAGTCCAACCATGTTCTTCTATTCTTTAATTTGGGGTGGATACGATGAAAACAATTTGAAAATATGCGAAGAACTTGGATTGGAATATAAAACAATTAAAATTGTTGAGCGAGATGAGCAGTTCCAGTTTTACAAATTCGAAAACTATACATTCAATAAAGTTGACGAATTGTACCCATTAGGTGAATTGGAACAATTTATTGATGAAAATGAGGGGTTTGTGGAAGAAATAAACGATTTGTTTGAAGAGAATCATTTAGGGAACGGAGTATATTCAATTTAATATGCATAACAAGCTCTATACTCTACGCCTTAAACGAACTATATTAGAGAAAAGGCGCGATAGTATAGCGCCGAACCGTTAAACCTGCACCCCAACCTACTTCCCTTCATTTTCAGGAAAGAACATGCGTCCATTGTACCATTCTTTATCTATCGTGGCTCCTTTGCGTTCGTAGAAAGCGATGGCGTCGGTATTCCAATCCAAGACTTGCCAGTCCATGCGGGCGCAGTTTCGTTCTTTGGCGATGTTTACCACCGCATCGAAGAGTTTTGATCCAGCTCCGGTACCTCGATAATCGGGTAAAACGTACAAGTCTTCCAAATACAAAACAGGACCTTTCCAAGTAGAATACGCCATGTAGTACAAGGCAAAACCAATAATACGATCTGATTCTGTTGCTACGAGGGCTTCACATACCTTTTTATCAAATAGGTCAGCACCCAACTTTTCTGCGGTATTGACTACTTCATCGGGCTCATTTTCGAAATCGGCAAGACCTTGGATCAATTCCAAAATTGCCGTTTCATCGCCGCGTTGTGCATTACGAATTATCATTATTGTACACCCGCTAGGTTGAAACGCAAACGAATACCTGTGCTTAGGTTTCCTGTTGGGAACGCGGTAGTCACTTTTGGTGTGTTTACCGTTTGATCATAGTAGAACGATACCACCAAGTACTTATTCAGGTTGTAGTCCGCTGAAGACCGAATCGAAATTACACGCTGACCTGCTGTTGCTTGGTTGGTTTGTTCACTGATTTTACGAATCACTGTCAAGTTATCACGGAAGGAAATATCGACACGAACGTTCAAATCATTCGGTTCAATTTTACCGAACGGTAATTTCACTTGCGTAAACTTATATCCGGTACCGATTACCCATTCGTTTCCAAGAATCTCCGTCACCTGATTGTTGTTCAATGACAGGGTCGCATTTCGATCCTTCTTGTACTCGAACTTCGTGATCAATCCTTGCGGCTTCCCTTTCGTCTTAATCATCCAGGTAGCATCCAAACCAATCAATGGAGAGAAGCGCTCTGAAATGGCAATGTTCTGTACCACCATTCCCGGAATGAAGTTGTTATTCAAGTCACGAGAAGTAGCAAATCCTCCGTTATCGAATTCGGCATTCAAGTTGGTTTGCATTCCTGAAACACTCACGGTGTTGCTGTAAGAGTGACGAATTACAAAGTTCTTCAACTTGTCTTTCATGAACTCGAAGTTCTTCAATCCGTTGTAGTTCAACGACCAGTTTGGCAATGGCATATTTCGAACAGGATTCACGTTGCGATCATTCACACTTCTGTTAGAGAATGAGGTCATGAAGGCACCAATAATTACATCTTGCTGCGTCGATCCGTAGCCATCGTAGTAGCCGGAGGTCAACTCACTAGAATTCGGGTTTTGTGCCCCCAACAATTGCGAAACTTCTTTACGGTTCACCAACAATTGATCAAATACAGACGATTCGAAATCTCCTCCAAGCGTTGTAAACGCGGAGCTGAACGATACATTCGAATACGTTAAGGTGCGCGTCTCAAACGGTGATTGCGACTCGAAGCCTCCATCTGTTCCCAACAATGGATTCCATCGGAAGAATTCCGTTTGGCTCACAGAGTACGTTCGGTTCAATGACAGCTCAATCGAAAGATCTTTCAATGGCTGCAATGTCGAACGCATGTTCAATGTCTGGTTGTTCGTATTCGTATACTGACGGTTCAATCCTTCATTTTGAACCAACCAGCCGTTATTCGCTGCTGTTGAAGCAATGTCGTACCCAGTTGGTCGTCCAAAGACGTCGTAACGTTGCTGTCCGAAGATAAATCCACCCATTCCTGAGTTGAAGCTTGGGTTGAACCCTAACACTCCAACTTCCTGATTGTACCCTGGAAGAACGGTACCATTGGTAAGGTTGTACGTTCCTGATACGTTTCGTACGCTCATTAATGCGCGTGCTGCAAATCCTGCAACTGGATGTACTTTTCCGCCGCGCTTTTCACGCTTCTCTTCGCGCTTCACTTTGCGTTCCCACTTTCTCAAGGTACGATCCCACTTACGCTTTTCCTTCTTGGTCATATCCTCCACTGGCTTCGGAGGTTCAGGCTTCTTCAACTTAGAGCTTTCCGGAGATTCATTGGAAGTTGGTCCGTCAGTCGCGTTTCTTCTTGGACTTACCGCCGTACCACGTGGTCCACCTCGAGCGCTTCTTCCATCTGAATTTACACGCTTCAACCATGGAATTTTGTTGTAAAGATTCGTGAAGTTGGCTTGCGCAGTAAAGTTGATGTTTCGGCTATTTTGAACCGTGTTTCCGAAGTTTCCAATTTCAGACTGATTCAATGGTCCACGCTGCCAGTTGTACGTTCCAGCGTATTTTACGTTACCGTTGATCCAATCCGTCGCTGGAATCTGATCGAATGGAAGCGAGTAGCTGAACGAGTAATTGTGCGTGTAGTCCATCGCTGTTCCGAAGGTTCCTAACTGACGCGAAATACTGTCAGTAAACTCTTCCCAACCAGCTCCCGTTCTACGATTTACTTCTCCATCTGCCTCGGTGAAGAGCGAGCGATTGGTAGCCGTAAACTGGAACTTCAATTTCTTTGTCAGGTCCCAACCAAGATTGTAATTACGGTTCCAGTTGAACTGTTTTACATATACCGGACGGAACGAGAACGATGTATCAATCGTGTTGCGAATCTCTCTTTCGTTGTACGAGCGCATGATATCGTTTCCGAAGGAAATATTCTTCGGCATTGGATAGAAGTTGAACTCACGAATGATTTTGAACCAATTCGATTTCTTCAGGAACTTATTGTTTCTGAATGGCATGATTGGCTTCGCGTTGAAGGAATAGTTGTAAGATAGATTCCCCGTCCACGTTTTCGTGTTGTCGTACTTCGTATTAAAGTCGCGTAATCTGTTTTCAGTGTAAGCATAAGATGCCGTCCAGTTGGAAATACGCCAAAAACGATTTGTGGCTCCAGCTTTAAGCTCCTTACGAACTCCTGAGAAGTTGTATGAGCGACGTTCTGCGAAGTCCTGCCCTAATCTTGAGCGACGACGACGTTCTGCCAAATCATCGTATTCAGAAAGTTTGATGTCCGGGTTGAATGGATCGAACTCAGGGTTCACAATGCCAATCGAATACGCATAGAAGAATGGCAAGGATACACGTGCCTTACGACCGAAGAACTGACCGAGTTGAACATTGGCGTTTAGGTCAAATCCAATTTGCTGGTTTCGTTGACGCTCCTGCACGCGGCTGTCTACCGTTCCCCAGTTAATTCCCGAGTAGTTCGCCGACATATTTACGTTGGCAAAATCGGCAAATTGTACACGCATGCTTGCTGTCGCTGCTGATCCTCCCTCATCTACGAAGTCGGTCAATCGCAACTCATTTACCCAAATCACGGCACATTTCTCTAGTCCGTCTTCGTTCCACGTGTCAAGTTCGTGAGAATTCTTGCCAGGGTTTCGAACACCAATCATGATGGTCTTCATTCCCTGTAAGTTCGGATTACCTTTCACACGAATAATGCGTTCTTCATTTGGAATTTTCTTTTCGTATACAACGTTGTTCGCAACTCCCGCTGTACCGGAAAGTACCGCTGCATTACGATCTTGTTTCAGATCCAATAATTTTTGGAACTCAATGTCAATATTGTTGGCTTCTGGCCAAATTTCGAGGTCAGAACTTGCTCCGGGCTGCGTTAAATTCACCGGTACTTCGTACTCGTAATAGTTGTCGGTAAAATCAGTCCCCAAACGGATGAAAACCGTCACATCTTCATCATTAAGCGGAGTAGATGCACCTGCTACAGCTTCCCCGTGAACGAACATTTTCAACCGCTTGTAGGTACGAACGTCGAACTGCACATTACGGAAGGCAGCACGAGCATCTCCATCTTGAAGATTACAAACTTCCAACATCAATGACTGCTCGTTCAAAGGACGTTGAATCGGCTGAGATGGATCAATTTCTTGTTGAATTCCTGGAGGAATTACGTACTGTACTGGCGAACGCTGCTCATTTTCCTGAATGTTTACAGCACCGATATTAAAGGTTGTAAGGTTTGGATCCACAGTAACACCATCTCCCGGCTCTGTCAAATCCTCAGCGTAACGTCTCCATTCTCCACGGATAAACTCCAAACGTGCGAATCGTAAAACAACCTCCTCGTTAAAATCTTTCAGGAACATACGCATGAAGCGAATAGAGCGGAAGTCAGTAATTCCGTTAATTCGTTTCTCGAAATCTACAATTGGCACTCGGAACTGATACCATGTCTCTACCTTGTTCCCCGTCGGTGTTCCTACGGTGTAATCTTGTGAAGAGATGATGTAGTTTTGTCCTACAATCATGTCCTGTGGACGCATACTAATTTTGTACTGGAAGTAGCTCTCCGTTTCTGAAAGGTTGTTGTCCTGATTGATGTCCTCAATATCCGGCGTATTCGATCCAAGCGTTGGATAGCCTCCTCCATTTGGGTTCATGGCATCCGACATTTCTGTCGTTGGCGAGTTGCCCTCCATTCCGTTGAATTGCTTGTAGCGCTCCAAAATACTCAAGTCAGCCGCATCATAATCATCATCACGATAATAGTTGTAGTCATCCGAAGATGGATCGGCTAGCATGCGTGCTTTTGTTGCAGCATCAAGGGTTCCGTTGTTCTGCACCCACGTCACATAGTTTTGATAATGTAGCGCTTCATCGGCATTGCTCCATCCATCAATCCCCACATCCTGATTTGCGCGTGTTTCGGGGTCGGCATCAAAAGCATTCACAATTACTTGTTGCGTAGAGACTCGCGCCCAAATCGTTGTATCAATATTGTCCGCAGTTGCCGTTGTTGATGTTGGCAAACCGTGCTCAAAACTCTTTCTAGAGTCCGGCAAGATATCCTCTGAAATGTTTCCGAGGTTGAAATACAAATCTCCTCCTGAGTGATTGCCTGGGTTTTGTGCCTCAGCATCATCATTGAATGGATCCAACAACCAAAACTGAATGTACTCGATGTTGGTTTGTTCAAAGTTATTGGTGGTCAATGCACGCATAATTCCACCCCAACGGTTTTGCGGATCTGTGAATGTTCCATCGGCATTCACGGTGTTGGTAGTATCGTAATTATACATTCCGCGTTCTTCCGGATAATACGCCAGGTCCAACACAGGTACGTTTGTTGGTGTTCCGTATTGGTTTACCTGATTCGGCCAAATTTCTTGGAACTGCACCAATCGCATTCTACTGTCAGAAATTTGATTTTGGTTCGATGTCCACTCCGATGTTTGATAGAAGTAAGGATCGATTACATACCATGCAATTTTAGCCGTTTTGGCACGTGCACTTAAATTATTCGCATTGGCTTCCGGGAAAAGATCCGGTTGCCCTTGAGGTACGGTTGCCAAATTCCATGCAGTGAAAGATCGAAGGTCGATGGTACTTTGTGCCCCTTCAAAATCGTCAATGTACGAGGTTCCGTCTCGGTTGATCACTCGTGGCTGACCCGGAATCAAGTGAGCAAACTCTCCTTGGAAGTCAATGGTAGATTTTGCTTTTGTTGAGATTCCCGGTAGGAAGTCGACCATTTTCGTCAGGAACGGAACATCAGCGCTCCACTGAATGTCGGCACCCAAAATATTGTTTTTGTACGGCTCGCTACCGATATCTACTTTTTGCGTCACCGGTCGCTCCATCATACGCATCCACGTAGCTCCTACATTGAAACGATCACTGAAACGGTGCGATACACGCGATCCAATTAACGATCTCGCTTGGAATCCGAAGACGTTGTTACTCTCTACTGAAATATTGATTGGAGTTCCTGATTCCAGTACACCTGAATTCAAGATTTTCACTCGACCTAAGTTATAGTCTACTGTGTAATCAACTCCTTCAATAAGTTGCAAACCACCTGCAGTAACAGTAACACCTCCTTCTGGAACGTTCAGCACATTCAGTGGAATATCCGAACTGATCGACGATTGATACTGTCCCGAGAATGAGAATCGATTCTTGGCTGGTATCAATTGCGCGGCAATCTGCGTGGAATCATACAACTCCTGGAAGACCACTCCATTTACGATAGATGGTGCCACGCCTTCGGAAAGAAGTTTTTCCTCCAAGGTAGTTCCGAAAGGTTCAATCGTTGAGAAGTAGACTCGACCGTTCCTTGTGTTTATCGTACCCGCATTTACAATTCTGTTCCTTTCAGTACCGTCAAATTCTAGCGGTACGAAGTCAAAGACTCCATCTGAAAAAGGTTGGTAGTTGAAATTGATGCGGTCCATCTCAATTAAGGTTACCAACTGCTCTTCCGCTAAAGCACTCGTATTTGGATCCAATCCGAAGTTTTCTGCTGGCAAGAACGGTCCAAGAACAGACGTTTCCGGGTTGTTGTACATGACATCCATTCGGAACCCTTGCTGATCCAACTGATAGGCACCAATCGAATACACGTTTTTCATCATCAAATCCCACGTATTCGTATTTGGATTCAACAACGTTGGACGCAACATTTTTAGGATCAAGGCATCTTGTCCGGTGGAACCATCCGTTGATAATTCTCCTACTTGATATGTCTCCCCTCTGTATGTGTACTCGTAAGCAACTCCTAATACTTCGTCATTGTTTAATGGCAAGTTCAAGGAGATAAAACCAAGTTGTGCGTTGTAAGTAAATTCTTGTTCCGAAAGCTTTCGCGCGTTCTCTACTTTTTCGTAGTGAATGGCCTGCTGGAAAGGTCCCGGCTGCACCACCTGAGAGGAGAGCGCAGAAACAGAGTTGACAAAACCGCGAATGGTAGGGTTGGTAGATGCCCAAGCATACAAACCATTGGCATCATTATCGGGGAGTTCTTCCACCCAAAAACTACCGGGATCTCCTTCACAATTCTCTGACAATGCCTCTCCTAAATCAGCGAAAGCGATAATATTTCGAGTGTTTTCCGTGGTAGCGTTTCGGTTGGTTACCCAAACTTCAATACGCGTAATATTAATCGTGGTGTTCGCAATTGGCAAAGTCTCCATCGCTTCATCGTAGTGATCGCGGTGGTAATGGTTGATGAAGTAGTGACGGTTGGCTTCATAGTTGTCTGCCGACACCTCAAAACGTTGCTGTTGCGCTTCACCTTCAATGGTAATTTCTTTTCGCTGTCCACGCTGCGATGCTGCAATCACATCTACGTAAGTTTTTCCGAAGCGCAATTGCGTGCTGGCTCCGAATAGTGTTTGCGAACTTGGAATTAGTGCTGTTGGCGGGTTGAATGACACGTTTCCTAGAGCGATTTTCTGAACGATTTGATCTTCGTTCCCGGCGTACTCTAGAGTGGAAATGTTATCGAAGTTGAATGCTGCCTGTGTATCGTAACTAGTATTGATTTTCAGCTTCGTACCAATTTGTCCTGTAAGGTTGAGTTTGATTTGCTGCTGAAAGTCAAAACGAGTAATTCTTCGCTGCCGTACCGGCAAAATTGGGTTGTCGTATCGGGAAGAGTTTACACCAAATGATAATTCGACATTTCCTTGTGGTGTGATGACAATTTCATCTGATCCGAAGAAGCTTTCGAATACTTTGCTGTCGATTTTAATCGGCAATTGGAAGGGCTGACTTTCTTCGGTTTGTTCGTCAATACGGTCGCGCCAGTTGGCTTGTAATGATTTCTGTCGTTCGTACTCAATGTACTCTTCGAAAGTCATTACGGACGGATTTCGGTAATTTAAGTCACTACCGATGGTTTCCGTAAAGATGTACGTTCCTGTAATTGGATCATACACAATCGTTTGGTTCACTCCTGTTGGATCACCGAGGTCAAAACTTTGATTGCCTGATTGCGTTGGATCGTACGTCGGATCGATAGGGTAAATGAGCGAATCAGGGTCTCCTGTTTGCGCATACCCAAACGTTGCCCCGAAAAGGCAAAGTAGTATTGTTAGTTTCGTGTGTAGTATCTTCGTTATCAACGTTATAGTATTTTCAACGCTTCCTTGATTAAGCCTTCAACCGATTCATTTCCTGTACTCACTTTGTCAATTGCTTTTTCGGCTGATTTCTTGTCGAAACCTAAGGAAACCAATGCAGTTAACGCATCAAAATGCGTTGTATTGTTCGCAGCAAATATATTTTCGGTCGAAAAGGTCATTTTTAACATTTTATCCTTCAAATCGACGATTACACGCTGCGCAGTTTTGGCTCCAATCCCTTTTATACTCTTTATTGTAGCTACATCTTCTGATTGTATCGCTTGCGCAATTTCTTGCGGCACCAAAGACGACAACATAATCATGGCTGTATTCGGCCCAATTCCGGAAACTGAAATCAGGTGATTGAACATTTCACGCTCCGTTGTATCGGCAAATCCATACAACAATTGCGCATCTTCACGAACAATCATTTTCGTGTACACCTTCACGGCTTCATCGCTTCCCAATGCACCATAAGTATTTAGGGAAATAGATACTTCGTATCCAACACCGCCGCAATCGACAATAATTGACGTTGGATTCTTTTCAAGAAGACGACCGTTGAGCTGTGCAATCATGCTATTTGTTTTGAGCGTCTACCGCCGCGATTTTTACCATGTTAATGATTTCACGAACAGACGATCCCATTTGAAGAATGTGAATCGACTTGCGCAAGCCCACCAAAACAGGCCCAAATGCCTCGCCTTCTGTAATTTCCTGCAATAACTTGTACGCAATGTTTCCGGAAGATAGGTTCGGGAAAATTAGGGTGTTTACGTTTTTGTTCGCCAACGTTGAGAATGAGAACTTCTCTTGCATAAGTGCGTTGTTCAACGCGAAATCTGCTTGTACTTCTCCATCAACAATTAAGTTCGGTTCTTCTTCGTGCAAGATTTCCACTGCTTTTGCCATTTTCTTGGGATCATCGCCAATAGATGATCCAAAGTTGGAGTAACTCAACAAGGCAATTCTTGGTGTTACTTTGAACTTTCGGATGGTTCTAGCAACGTTGGAAGTAATTTCTGCGATATCCTCTGCTGTTGGATTTAAGTTTACCGTGGTATCAGCCAAGAACAAAGGACCGCGCTTGGTACTTAAAATGTACATTCCAGCGACTTTGTTCATGTCCTTTTGAATTCCAACAGTTTGAATGGCCGTTCGAACAAGCTCTCGGTAGTTACGCGTTAGTCCCGTAATCATGGCATCTGCATCGCCCATTTCGACCATCATGGCGCCAAAGTGGTTACGTTCACGCATAACTTGAATCGCTTCGAATTCAGTGACACCTTTTCTGTTTCGTTTCTCAAAGAATGCCTGTCCGAATGCGATACGACGATCTCGCTCTTCATCCGACTTCGGATCAATGATTTCCACCTCAGGAATCTCGATCATGTATTCTTCGATCAATCCTTCAATTTTATCACGGCGACCCAAAAGAATCGGTTGTGCTACACCTTCCTCCCAAGAAGTTTGAGCAGCTTTTAAAATCTTGATGTTGTCCGCCTCTGCAAAAACGATGCGTTTCGGTGATCGCTGTGCTTTCTCGGTGATATTTCGAAGAAGCTTGTTATCTAGTCCAAGACGGTTTTTCAATTCCATTTCGTATTCCTCCCAATCTTCAATCGGACTTTTTGCCACACCGGATTCCATTGCAGCCTTGGCTACTGCCGGAGCTACGTAGTAAATCAATCGTGGATCTAGAGGTTTTGGAATGAATTGCTCGCGCCCAAAAGAGATGTTTTTCTCCCCATAAGCTTCGATTACTTCTTCCGGAATGGTTTCTTTCGCAAGTTCTGCGATGGCTTTCACGGCTGCAAGTTTCATTTCTTCATTGATCGCCGTAGCACGCACGTCAAGTGCACCTCGGAAAATGAAAGGGAAACCTAGTACGTTATTCACCTGATTCGGGTGATCGGAACGTCCGGTAGCCATGATAATATCTTTACGCACGGATGTAGCTTCTTTATAAGCGATTTCCGGCTCTGGATTTGCGAGTGCAAAAACGATAGGATCTTTCGCCATTTTCTTGATCATTTCTCTTGAAACGATTCCTCCAAGTGAAAGCCCAAGAAAAACATCTGCTTTTTTGAATGCATCTTCGAACGCTACATCTTTTTTGTGCTTACCGAATTGTAACTTGTTTTTGTCTAGGTTGTCTCTACCTGACCAAATCAACCCTTTGGAGTCGTACATGTAGATATTCTCCAACTTAGCTCCTAAAGCATGGTATAAACGTGCACAAGAAAGTGCCGAGGCTCCTGCACCAGATACGACGATTTTTACTTTTTCGATCTTCTTATTTGCAAGTTCTAGCGCGTTCAGTAAAGCAGCTGATGAAATGATCGCTGTTCCGTGCTGGTCATCGTGCATGATGGGAATATCCAACTCTTCCTTCAAGCGTGATTCAATCTCAAACGCCTCAGGCGCCTTAATATCCTCTAGGTTTATCCCCCCAAAGGTAGGCGCAATGGCCTTTACCGTTTCGATGAACTTATCGGGATCGGACGCATCTACTTCAATATCAAAAACGTCAATGTCTGCGAAGATTTTAAAGAGTAGTCCTTTCCCTTCCATAACTGGCTTGGAGGCTTCGGGTCCGATATCTCCCAAACCAAGAACAGCTGTTCCGTTAGAAATTACAGCCACCAAGTTTCCTTTGCTGGTGTACTTATAAACATCTTCTTTCGATTCTGCGATGCGCAAACAAGGCTCAGCTACCCCCGGAGAATATGCCAAGGATAAGTCTCTTTGGGAAGCATAAGGTTTTGTTGGAATCACCTCTATTTTTCCCGGCTTGCCTTGTGAATGGTAGTCTAGTGCGTCTTGTTTTCTGATTTTAGCCATAGTCGCTATTTTGAAGCGGCTAAAGTTACGAAGATTCCAGAAGAATACAGGGAATCATGCCTTTTATTCCGTGAAAGATTTAACCCTATGCAGGCGATTTCCTAGATAATGGCAATGCTGCGTATTTTTTACCACGTAGTCACAGATAACATTACGATAAGTGCGTAAAAGCTGCTTAAAAGAGGCGCACTAGATTATGGCTTTGTCATAATCCCCCTGCCCGTGAGTAGGCGGAGTGTGGTAGAATTACAATTGTCGGAATTTTGCCAACATCCAATCAAATTCCCCTATGAGGATTAAAGGTGAGTGTACGTTTGAAGGACGATCAAAGCATGATTGGTACAAAAGCAAAAGGGAGGACTTACGCCCTCCCTTTCTAGTTTATTTTTGATTGTTGATCTTACTCAACAACTACTTTTTTAGTAGCTACTCCGTTCTCAGAAGAAACAAGAACAGTGTAGATTCCTGGTGCCAATGTAGATGCATCTACAACAGTCTCAGACTGACCAGCAGCATTTTGAGTTGCTACTACTTTACCTTGTACGTCAATTACTGAGATAGCAACATCAGAAGACTCATCCAACTTCACAGTGAAGTTATCAGTAGCTGGGTTCGGGTAGATAGCAAACGCTACAGCAGTCTCTTCAGACACTGAACTCAACTCATCAACATTGATGTTATCCAAGAACAAGTTGTTTCCGTATGCAGAAACAAACTCGAAACGAACAACTACATCACTCATTCCGTTGTAAGCTGAAAGGTCAACAGTGTTTGTTGTCCAATCTCCAGCAGCAGGTGCGTTGTACTGAGTAGTACTTGCTGGCAATGTAGCCAATGCAGATCCAGCCGCTTGGAACTCTTGGTTCCATGTTGCACCACAGTCAGTAGATACGTAAACTGTCAACTGATCGTTTTCAGACGTATACTGCTTGTACGTGTGATCGAATGCCAACGTTGCGTTGTTCGCAGGCATGTTGATTTTCTGCATAGTCAAGTTCATTGTTCCCGACTGGATGCTGTAGAAACGAACACGGATAGAGCGATCAGACTGACCGTATCCACCAATTGAACCGTAGTTGTAAGAAGGTCCATCAAGAACCCCAAATACAGCAGACGTCAAAGAAGCATCAGCATCAAAGATTGCAGTAGAAAGATCACGAGAATAACCAGTTCCTGTTTCCAAAGGAGCATTTTCCATTGTTTCCATTACAGGAGCAGCAACACCGTTAGCGTTCAATTTGTTGTAAATCTCATCTGGAATCGCAACTGCGTTCGGGCTAGACCAAGGCTGACCTCCGTTCGCTGAAACAATTGAGTAAGAAACTGTAGAAGTTCCTGGGTTCAATGTTGTTGCAGGGAAAGTAATTGTAGTTGAGTTACCACCTGTCAAAGTCCCTGTCCAAGTTTCTTGAACTGGAGTACCTCCGTCGATAGAGTACTCAGCAACGATAGAAGTAATGTCTGTTCCTTGATCGTTATTAGTGAATTCAACAGCTGGAGTGAAAGCGTAATCACAAAGTCCAGCTCCTGCAGTAGAAGCAGATGCTGCCGCTACGTTTACGATTCCTGGGATTGGAGAATAAACAGACTTAGCCGCTTGGTGAACATCTTTTGTAGCATCATTTTGGATGTATACTGCAAAACGAACTTGCGCCTTATCAAAAAGGTAAGAAGGCAAGTTAGAGATAGTAAATGAGTAAGACTCAGTTGCGTTACCAGCGATAGTTGGCAATGCAGATCCAGCTTCAGCGTTTGAAGTAGATCCAGTAGTTGTATACATCTGACGAAGTACGTTGTAGAAAATTGTTTCTCCGTTAGATCCTGGAGCTGTACCGTAATCTACTACGTCCTCATACAAGGCAACGTAAATACGATCTGCATCTGAAACTGCAGAACCTGTTGTATTCGTCACGTCGATGTTTACATCAACAGTGTTAGCATCTTGCCAAGACTGAGTTACTGTGATATCGTATGGAGTAGTTTCCTGAGCTGCAGCAGCCAAAGTTGATGCTGTAACAATTGTGTTAGGAGCTCCTGGGGAACCACCATTCAATGTAGTGTTTGGAACACCTGATACACCATAGTAATTACGACGTACGTCTGGTCCTGCTGGGTATGCTGCGTTCATAGGGTCAGTCCCTGGCCAAGATACTTGGTGGGAAACCTTTACGTATTCACCTCCTCCGTTCGCATAATTGTCGAGAGTGGTTTTCATTGCTGGGTTCTGAGAGGCGCAAGGTCCACAAGACGCCTGAGTGAAGTGCTCAATCATTGGCGTTCTGCCTACTTGCGAGAAAGCTAACGACGAAGACGCGATAGCTAAAACTGCTAGTAAATTTCTTTTCATAATTCGTATTTTCCGCCTAAAATAAAACCTTCGGTCCAAAGGACACAAAAAAACCTTGGACAATTATTGGTTTCCTAACTCAGGACATTTGTGTTCAAATAAGATTCAAAGGACATTGATTCTGTGAAAAATTGTAATTTAAAAGGTAAACATCTCAGCTATGGCGGCACATAAGCAATTGAATATTTGTGTTTTTTCCGGTGCAGGAATGAGTGCAGAAAGTGGTATTTCAACCTTTCGGGATTCCAATGGTCTATGGGAGAACTATAGAATTGAAGAAGTCGCAACACCACAGGCTTGGGCAAGCGACCCTGACCTTGTTACTGCGTTCTACAATGCTAGAAGAAAGAATGTTTTAGAAGCCGAGCCGAATACTGCTCACAAGGCAATTGCCGCTCTAGAGAAATTTGCTCATGTGCAAGTCATAACTCAAAACATTGACGACCTTCATGAAAGAGCTGGGAGCACCAATATTTTGCATTTGCACGGTGAAATTCGCAAAGCTAAGTCCAGTGGGCCTAATCAGGAAAGTGCTTATTATCCGATTGAGGGTTGGGAAATTACGCAAAATGACCGTTGTCCGGAAGGATATCGTTTGCGCCCGCATGTTGTTTGGTTTGGTGAAGATGTCCCCGCCTATGAAAACGCCGCAAAGTTGTTGTTTGAAGCAGACGTCTTAATTGTTATCGGAACTTCTTTGCAAGTATACCCTGCCGCAGGTTTGATTCACTTTGCAGAAAATGCTCAAATGAAATACATCATTGACCCGAAAGCAGATAGCTTAGATGTTCCCAATTCCTTTGAAAGAATCAACGCTACTGCATCCGAGGGAATGCAACAGATCTTAGATTGGTTGGAAAGTAGGTAATTACTTCGCCGCTTTCAGCTCCTCTTTCACGTAATTCTCAATGGCTCCCGTCATGGACGGCGCATTGGGTTGCGGTGCGTGCAAATCCAAACGGAGGTTGTTCTTCACAATAGCATTGGCCGTTGTAGGACCGAAGGCAGCAATTACCGTGTCGTTTTGTTTGAAATTCGGGAAGTTCTTTAACAAAGACTCTATGCCTCCTGGGCTATAGAAAACCAACATGTCGTAGTACACATCCTCCAAATCCGAAAGGTCCGCTGCTACGGTTCTGTACAAAATAGCTTTGGTGAACTTTAGGTTGTTTTCCTCTAGCGTCATTGGAATGCGATCACGAAGGCGATCTGCACATGGTAAAAGGAACGTTTCTTTTTTGTGCTTTTTCAATACATCCACCAAATCCAAAATAGTTTGTTTTCCGAAGAAAATCTTACGCTTTCGGTAGGTGACATACTTCTGAAGATAGTAGGCAACTGCCTCAGAAATACAGAAGTACTTCATGGAATCTGGCACCTCAAATCGCATTTCGCCTGCAATTCGAAAGTAGTGATCTACGGCTGTCTTAGAAGTAAGAATAACCGCGGTGTGATCGCTAAGGTCGACCTTCTGTGCACGGAACTCTTGCGAACTGATTCCATCGACCTGAATAAAGGATCTGAAGTCGATTTTCAAATCATACTTTTCCGCCAAATCGAAATAAGGAGATTTCTTTCCCTCAGGTTTCGGTTGTGACACCAAGATTGTCTTTATCGCCAAAGCTCCAATTTTTAGTTTAACTTCTTAGCTTTCATCCCCGTAAATTCTGCGAAACATAGAAATAAACAACTAGGTAAGGCAGGATTTCGAGGGTGCAAAAATACAAAATTATATAATACCAAGTTACGCCTTGACGAAGAACCACCGAGATACTTTTTAAAATACGCAGCAAACTTTCTCCAACAAAGATCCAAATGACTGTTTGAAAAGTAACGTCCACGTAGTCAGGCTGCAAAATCCAAAACGTTGCCACTATGAAATAGACGATACCTAAAGCCTGAGATCCTACTATTTTCATAATGATCGGAATTCGAAATGCTTCGAACTCACCTGTGATCCATCCGGAGAATGAAAGAGACAAAAAATGAAAGAAAAATAGGGCTGCCGGGGCAATTAATGCAATGACTCTTGAGAGAAACAGGTCGATCTCGAGGTATTGCGCCATGAGGTACGCCAACAATCCAGTTGAAATGCAATAGTTTATCAGTAAAAGTAAAGAGGCCCCGCTTCTCAACGGCATCACGTCACGAAAGAACACTCTTGCCGACTGCGTTTTGATCAATCCTACAGAAATTGCGTAATAAACATTTGCTTGTCGCGCTCTCGCCAAAGCGAGTATCATCAAACACGCGAACAGAGCAATTCCTAAGATCCAATTGAAAGACGTTTCGCGAGGCGATAGCGCTTCAGGAACCTGTACGTTCAGTGCTATTTGCGTCAGAGTATTCAAGCTGGATTTCTATTCGTTTCGGATTCCGTCAAAGTTATGCTTTGAAAGCGATATAAATTTAACAATGCACAAAAATATAGTTAAATTTGTGGCTCAATAAACTAGGATATGAAAACTGATTTATACACGCACCCGGACTACTATAACATGGACGACTTACTATCGGAAGAGCACAAGTTGGTTCGAGATGCAGCACGCGCATGGGTTAAGAAGGAAGTTTCTCCCATTATTGATGAACACTACGAGAATGCAACGTTCCCTAATCACATTTTGGGTGGTTTAGGAGAAATTGGTGCATTTGGTCCGTACATTCCACATGAATATGGTGGACCGGGGTTGGATCAGATTTCGTACGGACTGATTATGCAAGAGCTGGAGCGCTGTGACTCAGGTTTGCGTTCTACTGCATCTGTGCAGAGTTCCCTTGTGATGTACCCAATTTGGAAGTATGGATCAGAGGAACAAAAGCAGAAATACTTACCGAAATTGGCAACGGGAGAAATGATCGGTTGTTTTGGATTGACAGAGCCAGATCACGGTTCAAACCCGGCAGGAATGCTTTCCAACTTTAAAGATGCCGGCGACCATGTTGTATTGAACGGTGCGAAAATGTGGATTTCCAATGCTCCGTTTGCTGATATTGCCGTTGTTTGGGCGAAGGACGAAAGTGGGCGTATCCATGGATTGGTCGTGGAACGCGGAATGGAAGGATTCTCTACTCCGGAAATGCACGGAAAACTTTCGTTGCGCGCATCTGCTACGGGAGAGTTAATCTTTGACAATGTAAAGGTACCTAAGGAAAATATTTTGCCAGGGCGTTCTGGTTTGGGCGCTCCGCTGAGCTGTTTGGATTCTGCTCGATTCGGAATTGCATGGGGTGCGTTAGGTGCTGCTATGGATTGTTACGATCAGGCTTTGCGTTATTCAAAAGAGCGTACACAATTTGACGTGCCGATTGGTGCTTTCCAATTGACGCAAAAGAAATTGGCGGAAATGATTACTGAAATCACGAAAGCACAGTTGTTGACGTTCCGTTTAGGACAGTTGCGAAACGAAGGAAAAGCAACTTCGGCTCAAATTTCTATGGCGAAACGAAACAATGTGGAAATTGCCTTGAATATTGCTCGTGAAGCGCGTCAGATTCACGGTGGAATGGGAATTACGAGCGAGTATTCAATTATGCGTCACATGGCGAACTTGGAATCTGTGGTAACGTACGAGGGAACACACGATATCCACTTGTTAATTACTGGTATGGACGTAACAGGAATTCCTGCATTTACTCGCACTATGCCGGATTTGAGCAAGATGAAGTAGATTCTCAACTCAACTACAATAGATTAGGCCGCGTCTCAATGACCGGCCTTTTTTTGTAATAAGAAGAGAAAAGTCAACAGTCAAAAGTGAGCAGTGTGTTTTTTGGAATGAGTTTTTACCTATCTCTTCTGACTTATCACTTCTTATCATTTTCCATGTATGTTATTTGGCGACCACGGAGGCACGGAGAGCACCAAAATATGTTTGATGCTAAGGCAAGTTGAGAGCACTAGGGATTATGACTTCGTCAGAATCTTGTGAATTGTTTGAAGTTTACTCTCT
Source organism: bacterium (assembly GCA_024742305.1). GTDB lineage: Bacteria > Bacteroidota > Bacteroidia > Flavobacteriales_D > Crocinitomicaceae > UBA4466. The sequence continues at coordinate 137,884 of JANSYQ010000001.1, forward strand.
AAAAGAACTCAGTAATAAAGGTAAAGGATGAGTTTTCAGCGGTGAACTCCTACTTATCTCTTCTGACTTATCACTTCTTACGATTTTCCATGTATGCTATTTGGCGACCACGGAGGCACGGAGAGCACCAAAATATGTTTGATGCTAAGGCAAGTTGAGAGCACTAGGGGTTATGACTTCGTCAAAATCTTGCGAATTGTTTGAAGTTTACTCTCTAAAAGAACTCAGTAATAAAGGAAAAGGATGAGTTTTCAGCGGTGAACTCCTACTTATCTCTTCTGACTTATCACTTCTTACCATTTTCCATGTATGTTATTTAGCGACTACGGAGGCACGGAGAGCACCAAAATATGCTTGATAATGCAGCGAGTTGAGAGCACAAGGGATTATGACTTCGTTAGAATCTTGTGAATTGCTTATGGGTACTCCCAAAATGAACACAATAAGAATGGAAAAGTATGAGTTTTCAGGGGTGAACTCCAACTTATCTCTTATGACTTATCCCTTCTGACTTCTCACCATGATTCTTTATTGCATCTGTTGCGGAATGATAGGCAGCATAATGGTAAATGTGGTTCCCTCTTCCACGACGGAATCAAAATCAATGGTTCCATGATGGTTTTCTACGATTTGTCTCACCATCGCTAATCCAAGTCCTGTGCCTGTGCTTTTGGTGGTGAAGTAAGGTGTGAAAATCTTGCTTTTCTTCTCAGTTGGAATTCCAATTCCGTTGTCTGCGACATCAATCTGTACTTGACTTTCAGTTCTCGTAATCACAATGCGAACGTCGGTTGTTCGATTTTCCGGAGTTGCTTGGATAGCATTTTTAATCAGGTTATTGAATACCCGAATCATTTGACTTCTATCGGCGCGCACAGTAACTTCTTTGAGTTCAGTAATCACTTTTACTGTCACTCCATCTCGCACGAATACTTGTTTCGCCGAACGAATCAAGGAAATGATGTCCAAATGTTCTTCAGACGGCCGAGGCATCTTGGCGAAGTTGGAGAATTCGTTGGCAATGTTAGTCAATGCGTCTATCTGCTCAATGATAGAGTTGGCTACGCGTTTCAGTTTCTCCTCGCTTTTCGGGTCATCAGCATTATAACTTCTTAGCAATTGCTGTACACTCAATCGCATGGGTGTTAGTGGATTCTTGATTTCATGTGCTACTTGCTTCGCCATTTCTCGCCAAGCTGATTCTCGCTCGCTTCGTGCCAATTTTTGCGCTGCATACTCCAATTCTTCCAGCTTTTGGTTGTAGTCTTTTACAAGAGAACCAATTTCATCTTCTTTGTTGTATGAAATGCGCTCATTAGGTGTTCCGAAACGTACCGACGAAAAGCTCTCTTGCAAGATTCGTAGCGGCGCCGTGAGCCAGTTAGAGACGAGAATCGCGATCAGAATGGAAAAGGCTAGGAGCAAAACAAAAACGTTGACAATTGCCACAAGGAACTCTTGGATTTGGGTTTCAAACTCGTTCTGCTGACCGAAATGTTGCAGGTTGATGTACGCCATCAATTTTCCGTCTTTGTTGTAGAACGGTTTGTAGGCAGAGCTATATTCCAAATCACCAATATGTTCATCTCCTAAGTACTCGCTCCTTTCTCCGTAGCGCATTTCTCGGTAGGCATTCGGATTCATTTGCTCACTGATCAATCCTGAGTTGAAGACTTTCGGCCGCGAGGTAGCCAAAAGGTATCCGTTTACGTCATAAAGGTTGATGTCCGTGAAGAAAACGCGTGAGAATTTCTCCAAGTAGAATTGCATACGATCACCATTTTCATCAATATCCAATTCTTCCATACCGCCGAGTTTTGCGCCCACTTCTTTGTTCACAGAGCTCAGTTTTTCGCGGACGACATCGCGCGTATATTCTTTGTGTTGGTTGCTGACGAAAATACCACTACCCCATCCAAAGGCAAGCAGTGACAGGAATACCAACGCGATAAGTACCAACTGAATTTTCAGTGCCAAACTCATTGTTTTTCGGGATGCCTCGGAACGATTCATGCGGAACATCAGTGGCAGAAGCATCAGTCCGTAGAAGGAAAACAAGTAGGAAAATGCCGTAAAGCGATCAATCTGTTCGGCATTTTTACTTGAGAGTACTACAGCGTAATCGGGTGATTTTCTGAGGATGAAATGATTGTATCCTCCAAAGTCCACAAACTTACTTTTGGAGCCGTGATCGTCCAGCTTTGAGAGGTTAGTTGGATAATTAAAGTCTCCATACTTGTTCAACAACTTATCGTCGTGAAATTTCGCGATGGAATACTCTTCCAATGACTCAAAAACGGTGGTAGAGCCGCTAATTAATAGTCTAGGAAAGCCAATTTCCTCCGGAATCTTTGTGGATTTTAGCGTGCAGAATAAAATGGCTGTTGAATCATCGCTTTCCAGCTCTTGACGGATGATGTAGCTGTACTGATTCTTGTAATCACTGATGAAATAGATGCTGGAGTCAATTTCTGAGGGCACTCCCGACTGATTGACGATGCTCTGCAATTCGTCGTACTCGCGCGTGCTTATTTCTACGCGGTCCACGATGGGTAAATGTTGCTCATTAAAAAGCGAGAATTTCATTTCATAGCGCTCCCAAAACCCGTTGAAAAATCGGCGTTCTAGGTTTTCCTGAAAATCTGAGATTCGAATTTTGTAAGGACTCGAAATCAACTTTTTCAAGAATTTATCATCCTTTAGTTGCGGAGCCAAGGAACTGTATTCTGCCTCGGTAACAATATCTTTCTCCGTTGCCAGTTGATTCGCGTACAACTCCTTCTCGCCCAATTCCTTTTTGCTCTCAAGGTGATTGATTGTCACCGACATGGTAATGGCAAAGCTGAACAAAACAAAAAGTCCTGAAGCGAAACCACGATCTGATTTACTCAAAACCACTTGGTACAGCACCGCTCCGAAATACATCATAGGAAAGAGTGCAGGAAAGAGCAGTCCAAATCCGAAATTGATCTCGTACAAGAGGAAGAAACAAGAAACAGCAAAGTAAATCACAGCGCTTCGGGAACCAAGAATATTGTTGCGTTTACTCAGTCGGACGATGCTTCCTGTAAAGTGGAAAATTGCATAGAATAGAACACCATATCCCATAAGGGCAATGATGGAAAAGGCATTCAATGAAAAGAGTTGATTAATTCCTAAAGGAATCGCAGAGTTCTCTACCAATGTCACCGTGAAATACGTGAGTAAAATCCATGGGAACAATAAGAATACAGGTAAAATGTAGCTGAGCACCAACCCTACACGTGAAGGCTTCCAAGCATCGACTCTGACACGAAGAATACCCAAAATATACACGAGAACAATTAGATGAACGGAGTATTCCAAAAAGTTCGGCAACCAATCATTTACCCCATACAGCGCTGGGTTCATCGCCTCCGTTTCCTCCATAAAAGAGAACCATCCGGAGTTTAAGGACAGATAGCGGAGAAAAACAATTCCTACAATGGAAATCCACGACCAAATTGATATTTTCTTTACCACGAAGCGATACAAAAGCGCTACAAACAAACTGATGGTGATCAGCAAAAGGACTAGAAGAATTACCGATTGTTCTTTGGTAACTGGTTGATCGTCTGACACTTTGATGGAGCAGACATAGTCGCCATCCTTGTTTTTAATAGGATAACCGATGTCTTTGTCTGGAACAATTTCAGCGTCGTATTCAAAGGGCAATTGAGGCGAAAAGCTGTTAATCAGGTGTTGATTTTCGTAGGCGTAATCGTTTCGAATGAGAAAACTGACGCAAATGGTGAATTCGCTTTCAGAAAGAACTTTCGCATAGTACCAACCATTTTGCAACTTTACGAGACCTTTCGCCGGAAAGTGAATGTCGGCAAAGCGGATAATCGGCAGTTGGTTGGTGTTCCAAAAAATCAGGGAATCGTTTCGGTAAATGTGGATGTTGACACCTTCTTGACCGTTTACGTTTTCCCAGTGTGGGGAAATTTCTCCGCTGTTAAGACGGGTATTGGTGAATTCTAGCACCTGATCTAAGCGATCTTCCTCTTCATGAAAAGACTTTTCGAAAGACGCTACGGCATCTTGAATATCGTGTGTAAATACGCTATTGTAGTAGGAAGCAAATAGAATTGCAGCGCCAATGGCGGCCACCACAAGGTAGAATCGCTTCAAATACGTCAGAATCATAGTTTGACTGCTTCCATTTTCGTGCCAATTTCATGCGTTAGCTTCAAAAAGTCTTCATCAGCGTGCGCATCATTTCGGAAACGAAAATCGGCCTGTTCTTCGAAAGGTAGCAAATAATTTCGGTAGCAAGGTTTTACGTGATTCTCCCATTGGTAGAGAATGGCCTCTCGAGAATATCCTCGTGATTCTTGATCTCTGTACAGCCGTCGGTCCAACTGAACTTCAGGATCTACCTTTATGAAAATGGAGTAATCCAAGAGCTTGCGCACTTCTTCAAAATGAAAGAGAAAAAGCCCTTCAACAATTATTAGCTGGGATGGCTCAATGGTTATTAGAATATTTTTATCCGGAGGTGCATTGAAGTGATACTCCTTTACAACGATGCTTGATCCGGAGACCAATTTTTTCAAATCGCTCACCAGTTTCTCCTCGTTCAAAGCTGTGGGAAGATCAAAATTATGAATTCCGTTTTCGTCCAGTTGTTGTTGTTCAATTGGCAAATAATAGTTGTCCATTGAGAAAACGGAAGGTTGCAGGTCACTAAATTTCGTGCACAGCCTCTTTAGCAAGGTTGTTTTACCAGATCCACTTCCACCACAAATACCTACAATCATCTTTCCATCAAGAATTTAACCGGTCCAGGTTTGTTTAGTTGCTCCGTATCAAAGGTCATTACGAGGCCGGGCAAAGTTACCATAAACTCTTGTTTTTCCTTACGATTAAACACACTACTTGGATTGTAGATGGTTCTTTCTGTGAATGTATTGTGCGATGAAATTTCGCGTGGCTCAAACGGGATGATACTTGCTTTATCGTAACCATTATGATCCAAGTGATATCCAATTCCCTCATTCATAGGATATAAACCAAGTCGTAATGACTTTTTCTCGATGAAGTAGTTCAACTCCATTCGGTTAATTTCGGTCCATTCATTGTCTTTCCATTCGTGCAGAATAAGTCTTGCTCCAGCGCCTTCTCTCTCGCCTCCAACCATGTAAAATTTATCATTGATGAAGCAAACCATTCCTTTGTCTTCCGTGTCACGATCGTCCATGTAGTATTTACCGGTGGTTCCAAAACCAATATTTTCAACTGTGATGTATTCTTTCGGCGCTTCTAAAAAACTAGTTCCAGTGGGCTTTCCTTTGGATGAGAACTCCTTCACCTGCCAGCCTTTCTTTTTGTTGGCTTTTCCACGTGCCGCAAAGCAAATTTTATCCTCCGTAAAGCCGATGTAATCCCAGTAACCGACATCCTCGTCCTTTAAGTCATCGAAAGGAATAGCTCCAATTTCTGCTGAGTACGCCAACAGGTTGTGATGCGTAATAAACGTAGCAACTTCCTTCACTACTTTTTCCTTTTTGTCTTCGTAGCGAATATGATGTACCAATGCTTTGTCAGTAACAACAATATTAATAACCTCAGCTGCTGTGTAATCTACAATTCCAGCACTCTTCAAGGCACTTTTGAGCGACACTTTCGACGTTTTCATGTTTCCTGCCTCGTTCAGCTGTGTAAAAGAAACGTCTGCTTCTTCTAGCTGTAGATTGTCCAAAAAGTACACATAACGTGCGTTCTCACTGCTGATGTAGTAAAATTCTTCATCACGCGGGGTAAAAGTTTCGTCCCAAATACTCGAATTTTGATCTCCAACCAAAGTTAGACCGATGCGGCGCGTTGTACCATTCGGGTCTCGATTCATCAAAATAGCCCCTTGTCCTTTCCATTCAATAATGTCGTAGTACGGGTATTTCTGTTCTTCGATTTCAATCTCTTGCGCGGAGGCGTTTAGTGCAACGAAGGCACTGAAAATAAGGGCGAGTTTCTTCATGATTTTGTATTTTGCAGGTAGCGTAGAACAATCTTCGTGCTAAAATAAATGTTATGAGTACAAAATCAAAAATGAATCTAGTGAAAGGAATAGGAGCGTTGTTATTGACAGGGGCATTTGCTTTTGGTTTGAGTAGTTCGCAAAGCACTATATCGGGTGATGAAGGATTGAACATTGGTAAGAAAATGCCGATGTCAAATTATGAAATGGTTGGATCGGATGATGAAACCTACACCTTGAGCGAATTGATACAGGAAAATGGTTTGATCGTTGTTTTTTCTTGTAATACATGCCCGTTTGTTGTGGGTAGCAGCAGTTTTGATGGTTGGGAAGGTCAGTACAATGCTATTTACGAGGAAGCGCAAGCCAACAACATTGGAATGGTATTGGTGAACAGCAATGAAGCAAAGCGCGATGGAGATGACTCCAAAGAGGAAATGGCAAAGCACAAAGAAAAGCAGAGCTACAACATGCCGTATGTAGTTGACAAAGATTCCAAACTTGCAGATGCTGTTGGAGCCAAGACAACTCCACATATCTATTTCTTTGATGGTAAAGGAAAATTGGCCTTCAAGGGTTCTATTGACAATAGTTGGGATACAAAACGTGAGAAGTTAGAAACGTATTTGTTAGATGCCATTGCTGCCGTTGGAAACGGAACAGATATTCCTGTGACCAGCTCGACGCCAAGAGGTTGCAGCATTAAGCGAACTAAATAATTTTTGCTTTTTGTAATGTGATATTGTTTACATTTAGAGCGTAAACGCTCACCTATGAAAACTATTATTACAATGGGAATGCTCTTCCCGCTTTTATCTTTTGGACAAGTTTCCTACGAAGTAACCGTAACTAGATTACGCGCCTATGCAGACGACTGTGATGGAGGTGCCATAACCTTTTGTGCTAATGCACCGCAGGATCCCGTGTACAACATTTGGGTCAATGATGCAGAAGCCAATGAAGAAACAGCCTGCTGGGTATTTGAAGACGACAACGATGCTGCTTATGCCGTATGGACCGACATCCAAGACTTGCAACTTGCTACGCAAGCGAATGTCAATACAACGTATTTAACCTTTGATATGTCGGGATTTGAAACCGACAATTTGAATCCAAACTGTACGAGTGCAGTAGGCGATGACGCCGTAATTGACCGTGAGTTCGTCCAGCAGTTTGATTTAAGCACTCTTACCGAAGGAGTTGTCAACACAGTAATAATTGACCTTCAAGACACGTATTACGCAGAATTGGAAATAATTTGGAACGACTTAACAGCTTCGAACATAGAATTACCGGCACCTGGGATTACCTTGGCTCCGAACCCTACAAATGGCTCCTTTACCGTTGCTACAACAGGTGTTTCCGGAGAGCGTACCATCGAAGTTCGTGATATGGCAGGACGCATCATTCAAACAATTGTGAACACACTGGATGTTACCGAGGTGTACCTAGATAACGTAGAGCCAGGTAACTACTTCGTCTATGTGCATTCAGAGAACGGCACAGCGATTGAGAAGTTGATTGTTAAGTAGACTAAAAACGAAAGGATAAAAGACTGGTCTTTCGTCTCAGAAACCCGAAGCCGGCGATAATCGTCGGCTTTTTTTCTTTCTCACGCTAGTTCATAAGTTGTTCAATTTCTCGACATAAAGCCTCGTCCTTTTCGGTGATGGCATCGGCATCGTGCGTTATTATGTTCAAATGCAGCTTATTATAACGAATATCCATATCGGCATGGTGTTGCATGTCATCTGACACTTTAGCAATTTTCAGCACGAATGCGGCAAGCTCTGTTTGATTTTTAAACGTAAGCGTGGTGCTTATTCCACTTTCTGAGGTATTCCAATTAATTGAGTTCATAATGGTAGAATATAAAAATTACCATGTAGAAAGAGAACCAAAAAGTCCATTTTCCTCTTATTTACTACTTTCAATTCCCGACTTTTTGCGGCTCCATTGCTCGGCAACCTTCAAAATGGACTCGAACAACTGCTCAAAACTTTCGATCACTACATATTTTGACTGCATAACATCCGTTCGAAACGCCGTTTGCATGACCTCGTCCATATCGAATGGTACAATGGGAATTTCACCAGAAATACTCGATATCGATTCTCCGAATGACGAGGCTATTCCTGCGCCGTAAATCTTCCATCCATTTTGCTGAATGAGTCCAAACTCGATCGTAAACCAGTATAAGCGCTGTAACATTACTACCCGCTCTGGACTGTCCAAAACCGTGCAACCCAACTTTCCAAACTCGTGCGCAAAATCAGAGAAAATTGGATCGCTCAATAATGGAACATGACCAAAAATATCGTGGAACATGTCCGGTTCCTCGAGGTAATCCAATTGCTCCATCGTTCTTAACCAAGTAGAAGAACAAAATTTCTTTTCAGCAAGCAACTGGAAAAAGTCCTCTACGGGAATCAAACCCGGAACGCAATGAATTTCCCAGCCTGTACTTTGCTGAAACCATACGTTAATCTCATCAAAATTCGGCGGTGCATTTGGGTGCAGCACGGGTTGCATGCGTTCCAGTGCCAACATGTATTCATCGCACGCTTTATCCTGTAAGTTCTCCTTTTGGCGCTCAAAAAGTGTTTTCCACACCAAAAAATCTTCGTCTTTGTACTTTTTAAAATCCTGTTTCATACGTCAAAAAAAAAGCCCGATTCAATAATTGAACCGGGCCGTTAATACCTTTTATAAAGCACTACACTACATCTCCGATTCACCGAGGTGAAAACGATAATAATAGTATGTGTTCTGCTTTTGCATGGTTCAAATGTAGCATTTTTCCTTGAAGACAAGCATCCTTCCTTTCCATAAACAAATATTATACCTATCAGAATGTTTTCTTATATTTGAGTTGATGCGATTGCTACAAATATGTGTGCTTCTGCTTGGGGTTAACTTGTTGATACCTACCATTGCCTTTCATTTCATGGACGTGGCATCTGACGATGTTGTCTGTGAACTTATCGAGGATTTCGATGAGGAAGAGGAAGATGGGGAAACCAACAAGTCCTTAGAAGACGCATGTGTCCATCACGTTTGGAAGGACCAAATCGATTACTCCATCCGAGAGCAAATCTCCTACGAGGCCTATCCAGAAAACAATCTTCATTTACGTTGCATCCACCTTGAGGTACAAACGCCTCCTCCACAAAATACAATGAGTTAATCCGTTTCGCGTCCTTGAAAAGCAAGAACGCCAATCCACCGTGGTTTTGCCACATCATCTCATTGTATCCGAATGAAAGATCAATTTTCAATAAAGAATTTAAAGTTTGACGTCGCTTCAGGACTCGTCGTTTTTTTTGTTGCACTTCCGTTGTGCCTGGGTATTTCGCTGGCATCTACTTCGTATAAAGACATCGATGGACTCAATGATTTCGCAGGAATCGTTATGCCGGGACTAATTGCCGGGATTGTCGGTGGTATTGTCGTGGGATCGTTGAGTGGCTCTCGCTATGGAGTTAGTGGTCCCGCTGCTGGGTTGATTACCATTGTAGGCGCGGCGATTATCGAGTTTGGTGGATTTGGTAACGGTGGATTTGAGAAGTTTGCGCTTGCGGTGGCACTTGGAGGCGTTATTCAATTCCTCTTTGGATTGATTAAGGCGGGGTTCGTCGCTTATTACATCCCTTTTTCTGTAATCAAGGGAATGCTGGCAGGAATTGGAATCACTATTTTCTTGAAGGAGTTGCCCCATTTTTTCGGTTATGACGCCAATCCGGAAGGACAGTCAGCCTTGGATCAGCCCGATGGACATAACACCTTCGAAGAGATTTGGCTGATGTTGGACAATGTGCATATTGGCGCTACCATTGTCGCTTTCATTTCCTTGATGATTCTTGTTATTTGGGGCATGAAGTTCATTAAAAAGAACAAGTTTTTGAACCTAGTTCCTGGACCTTTACTTGCGATTATCGTTTCCATTGGAATTGCAACGGCTCTCATCGGAATATCAGGATTTGAAATCAGTAAAAGTCATCTCGTTAGTGTTCCCCAACCGGAAAGCATGAAGGAGTTTACCGCTATGTTCCATTTTCCAAATTTCAATGCGATTTCTGACCCGGCTGTTTGGCGCGTGGCTTTGGTAGTTGCCTTGGTAGCGTCTATTGAGTCTCTGCTCTGCGTGGAAGCTACAGATAAAATGGATCCGCACAAAGGTCGAACTCCTATGAATCGTGAATTGCGCGCTCAGGGTATTGGAAACGTTATTTCGGGCCTTTTGGGTGGATTGCCCATTACTCAAGTAATTGTTCGTTCTTCTGCCAACATTGGTGCGGGGGCAAAATCAAAATCTTCGGCAATTATTCATGGAGTTTTCCTTGTAGTGTTCATCCTAGCTATTCCCGGGGTTTTGAATCTTATCCCACGGGCTTCTTTAGCGGCGGTGCTTCTTCTTATTGGGTGGAAGCTGGCTAGTCCGAAATCGGTCATTCAAATGATAAAATCGGGCTGGGAACAATACATCCCCTTCTTTGTCGTCATTGGAGTCATGTTAGCTACCGACCTTCTCATCGGAGTTGGTGCCGGACTTGCTGTTGCCATGATTATCATTCTGTATCGCAACTTTGAGATGTCCTTCTTTGTAAAGACGAAAACGGCTGACGGCAAAATCCATATTCATCTCTCACAGCACACAACTTTCCTTAACAAGGCAAGCATCATGCGTCGTTTGGATGAAATTGCCGACGGGAAGGAGGTGATCATTGATTTATCAGAAACACTGAGCATTGACTTTGATGTGAAGGAAGCCCTAAATGACTTTATTGAAGGTGCAGCAGATCGAGAACAAACGGTAACGGTTATCGGAGAAGAAAAACTGATTCAGAATGTGACGATGGGGCATTAAAGAGATAATTGCCGGGAAATTGGCAAGATGCCCATAATTTTGGTTTACCACAGAGCCACAAAGTGCACGGGGCATAAGTAAAGCCCAAAATTAGAAAAGTGCACGGAGGATTATGACTTCGTCATAATCTAATGGACCATTCTCAAGAGACTTTTACACACTTTTCCATGTGCTCTTGCTCCATTGCTGAAGCTTCTCCTTAATAGCTAGCATTGCGGCGAAGGAACTTCACAAATGAATAGCTCCGGCGAAAGCATCAGTGCCTTTGGTCGGAAAAAATCCAGAATTACCTTCACCTAAGAACTCACCATTAAAGGAGAGTGCTCTCATCTTACAGAGCAGGCATGATTATTGCATGATTTACAGCACTATGAAACTATTCTTCTTTATTATCACAGTTAGCTTAGGGACTGTTCTTGTGTCATGTAATCAACAAGAACACCAGGAAAATGCCATGCTGCAGCAAATGTCGGGTAAGTGGCGATTGAACCGGATAACCAATTTGGAAGATCATTCTTATGAGGTTTCGACGAACTTATATTCTCCGCGGATTACCATAGAAAAGACAGATCTGCATTGGGATGAGACCTACTACGAAGGTTTTTCAACCATCAACCTAAAAAAGAAAACTGTAGGAACAGGAGAGTACGAATGGGTAGAGGATTCGGAAGGGAACAGTTGTTACGTTGAAATTATGGAAACGACTTACACTACGCCTATTGCCTTCTTTTACGAAGCAAAATCTCCGGAAAGCTTGCAGAATGACCCCGACCGCGACAGCAGCTTTCGTTCTATTACGTTATCGAATATTCACTTCGAAAACACCCACATGATTTGGACGGGATTTGAAAATGGAATTGAGTATGAATACCACTTCTCGAAAACCGAATAAGCAATTTTTTCTTTTCAGGAAATCGTTTGTAAGTCAATGGTGGACTTAGTTTATCCAAAATCACGAAAACTCTTCAACGCAATTACCTGCCTGCCGGACAGGCACGGTGCGTTTTTGTTTCTTTGCATTCATTGGTTTTTGAAAAAAATAATATGTACATTTTCCTATTAATTTACCCAACCCAAAAACATGAACCTTAACATCTACAAAACGCTGCTTCCACTAGCACTTCTTGCACTCCTAACCTCTAGTTGTGCCAGCACAAGATCTTACGGTAAAAAATATCCGGAACAGCTACATAAAGAAGTGGACTTTAACATGTCTCTTGCAGATTTTAATTCGTTGAAAGGAACACAAACTTCTGATATGAAAGATGATTCTTTTCGTTGGGTGTATCTTGAATCCATCGAGGATGAGAAGATGACGGATATTGTCTACTATTTCGATAAGGATGGAGATCAACCGCTGTACGAGATGATTTTCATCTACAAAGATACCGTGGCTCGCAACGAAGCCGCCGACAAATTACTCGGTGCACCTAATGATGGCGAGGAGTGGCGTATTGTGCAAGAACCATACACACTTACCGCATGGAAGTATAAAAATAAGCTTGTAATGGCTGCACTTATTCCGAATACAGAGTGGGACGAATAAGCTAGTATTTCACGAAGACATTTTTCGGCTCCGTGAAAAAACGTAACGCTTCCCAGCCTCCTTCTCGACCAACACCTGATGCTTTCATACCACCAAAAGGCGTTCTAAGGTCTCGTACGAGCCATGAATTGATCCATACGATTCCAGCATCTAACTCATTCGCTATGCGATGAGCTCGTTTCAAGTTCGACGTCCATAGTGTCGCGCTTAAACCGTATTTCGTGGAATTCGCCATCATTAACGCTTCTTCTTCCGTATCAAATGGCGTGATCGTTACCACAGGTCCAAAAATTTCCTCTTGATTGGTGCGACAATCGTAGGACAATCCTTCAATGACTGTCGGACGCAAGTAATAACCGTCTTCATAGCCTTCTACAATTACTCGTTCTCCACCACTAAGTACGGTTCCACCCTCTTCTTTCGCCAATTTAACGTACGAGAGTACTTTCTCCATGTGTGGTTTCGAAACAACGGCGCCCAACTTTGCCTCGGGATTATTCGGATGTGCTACAACGGTTCCGTCTACTCGTTTGACAAACTCCTCCTTGAATTTATCGTAGATGGAGCGTTCCACAAAGATGCGTGACCCACAAAGACAAATTTGCCCCTGATTGGCAAAAGAAGATCGAAGGGTCGTACTCAACATCTCTTTGAAATCGCAGTCGGCAAAAATGATGTTCGGATTTTTACCTCCAAGTTCCAAAGACAATTTTTTGAACATCGGTGCGGCTGTTCTTGCAATGTATTCACCGGTTGCTGTTCCTCCCGTAAATGAAATCGCTTTAATTTTTGGGTGTTTTACAATCGCGTCTCCTGCAAACTTTCCTTCACCATGAAGAATGTTCAGCACTCCATCAGGCATGCCGGCTTCTTTCGCAACCTTGCCAAGCAAATATGATGTGTACGGCGTAATTTCTGAGGGTTTGGCTACCACACAATTTCCAGCAGCGAGTGCCGGAGCGATTTTCCATGAGAACAAATACAAAGGCAAATTCCATGGGGAAATACATCCTACGATTCCTATGGGTTTTCGCAATGTATAGTTGACCCCAACGCCTTCCATGTTGTGCGATTCCGAAGCATAATGAACGATAGCTGTAGCGAAAAAATGGAAGTTGGATACCGCTCTTGGGATATCGACGTGGGCGGCAAGCGATAACGGTTTTCCGTTGTCTCTAGATTCAGCCTGCACAAATTCATCCATGCGCGCTTGGATACCTTCAGAAAGTTTCACCATGATAGCACTTCGTTCAGTGGTACTCATGGACGACCAAATGGGAAATGCCTTTTCAGCCGCTGCTACTGCTAATTCTACATCCTCTTCAGTTGAGTTCGGTATTTGAGAATACACCTTACCCGAAGCAGGTTCGTAGTTATCAATATACTGTCCTTTAACTGGATCGCAGTAGGCGCCATCAATAAAATTCTGAAGTCGTTCCATGGAAATATTTTGTGGAGTAAAAATACCGATTTTTGAACGGATGTCTTCACCAGCAAGCGCTAGATTTTCAGCACGCTTCTCAAGGGCTTTGCAACCAGTAGCGATAGAAGTAATCCAATAAGTACCCCGCCGGCATTCGCTAAAAGATCCAATCCTGAGACAGATCTGCCGGGAACGAAGAACTGCCCAAACTCCATAAGTCCGCCGTAGATCAGAGCAAATACTACCGAAATGAGGAGATGCTTTCTATTTTCGACAGTAAGAATTCCAAGGTTTAACATCAATGTTCCATAAGCGATGAAGTGCCCCACTTTATCATTACTTGCCGTAAGTTTCGGGGAGGGCGATAAACTCAGATATGTGATACCAACGATGACACCTACCAGCGCTAATTGAATCAGTAACTTCCATCCCAGCTTCATTTTTCGCTTCCTTTTGGTAGATGTTTCACAAGATCAGCTGTAAATCGGACCATGTTTTTTACCTCTCCGGTATTGGCGATTCGCAAGGACTTAAATATGATCAATGCCCTTCCATTGCACTCAATGTGATATACTTCTTCGCTTTCTAAAAAAGCAATTAACTCGGGGGTGAACAACTGACGAATTGCTTCTTCATCGGGTCCATTTAATTTCACCTTGCTGGAAAATATCGGAGCCTCCTCAAAGTCGATATCCTTACGATTGGCAATAGAAAGACGCTCGAACAAACGATCGAAAATTCCTTCGCTCTCTAGGGTGAATTCCGCAATTTTTCCGGGCAAATGTACCAGCAATAGAGTGGTCTTATACACTTCCTTGGACAACATGGCTCCTTCATCGAAAACGATATCAGACATTTCCCAATCCACTTGATCCTCTTCAAATTCACCACCAATCACATTCGATTTCGATTCCAACGGTCGCGAGCGGAAGAACTCAAAATCCAGCAATTCACTGGAATCTACATTCTCTTGCCTCACATAGTACCACCCGTTATCCGCGGCAATTTTCTTCATGCGTTGTTGGCGCGGAGAGGTTTTCTGAAAATTGGGAATAATGTGCGTTTTCAGTGCAAGTTTGTGGTTGGATGCCGCAATGTGTTGGTTCAGTCCGATGATATGAACTTTCCCTCCTGTCAGTCTGTGTGCATCCCGGAATTCAAATAGTTTTTCCTGAAACGTAAGGTCTATCAATCGTGTTTTTGACAGATCGATGGTGAGCTCGGCTCCCGCAGGAATTTTTCCGAGAATTCCGATCAATCGTAATAGTGACAAGAAATTCGCCACACCTTTCACTTTCAGCGTATAGGTACCGTCTTTATTTTCTCTAAGTCGTGTACCAGATCTGAAAACCATTTGAATAAACTGTGGAATCGACAAGCGCGAAATGAGCAAGTGCGCCACCAAGGTAACTCCAATGCCTCCTAAAATTCCAATCAACGGATTTTTATACAACGTAATAATGATGGTTGAAAGGAAAAATACTGTTTGCTCGAGCCCTTGTTGATAGATCTCACGAAAGACTCTAGGAGAAGCCAGTTTCACTCCGGTTACGACCAGCACAGCTGCTAAAGCTGCTACTGGAAACAACTGAATTAAAGGAGTTAGGAATAAAACGAAAAGCGCAATGAACAAGCCGTGGTAGAAATTTGCCCATTTCGTTTTGGCGTTGTTGTGTACATTCACCGTACTTCGAACAATCACATTAAGAACTGGCAATCCACCCACTGCGCCGGAAACCATCGTTGCGATTCCCGTGCTGGTCAAATCCTTATTCAAATTGGTTTTTCGTTTGTAGGGATCGAGCTTATCGATAGCCTTGGCCGCAGCTAATGTAATTACAGATGAAATGAGGTTGATAGAAATCACAGACATCCAAAAAGTACCTGTATTTGCCTTCGCAAAACTTGGATAAGCAAGACCGTCCATCCAGTTATTTGGAACATCAATTAGATAGTCTTTTGGCGCTTTGAAAACCTCTCCGAAAACCGCAATTTGATTCACCTCCAAATAGTCATACAACAAGACAATTGGCACGGTAATTCCTAACACCCAAACAGGTGCTGGAATTAGTCGAAACGCTCTGTAGCTGATGCGCGCATGAAAAATTAGCAGTATGATTCCAATTCCGGAAATAAAGGCGATATACGGATTTATGTGCGGTACTTTTTCAAAAAGGTGTTGGATGATTTCAATGGTGTTGTTTCCATCCGAAGTGGTGCCCATTGCCACATGGAGTTGTTTGGCAAAAATGATGATTCCAATGGAGGCCAGTACGCCTCGAATTACCGAGGTTGGGAAAATTTCCGCGATGCGTCCCCAACGTAAAACCCCCACAACAACTTGCAATGCTCCGGCAACAACAATAGCTCCTAAAACGTGGGGAAAGCCTGAGTAATCTCCCTCTGCTCCCGGATTATCTGAAAGTGCCACTGCCGATGCTCCTACAACAGCAATTAGTCCAGCAGCTGGACCCGTAATGGTAAGGTGACCACTTCTGTAGATGAGCGTCATCATCCCTCCAATTGCCGCTGTAATCAACCCGGAAATTGGAGGAAGTCCCATACCTTTTGCAATAGCAAGAGACAAAGGGAGTGCTACTAACGCAACGCTAATTGCTGCGATAATATCGTTTCTCCAATGTTTCTTTAGTCCCAACCAGCCTTCAGCTGGTGTTTCGTTGCTATTAATAGGCATTCATTGTTTGAGTTGCTCGTACCCATCCTGCCCTTCACTGACCTAGTCGAAGTGTTGGGAAAATGGCATTAGTTTGTTTCGTTTTTATTCGTAGCGGAGTTCCTTCCCTTTCACGGTCGCCGGAATTCCGTCCGTTAACCATTGTGGTGCTGGCTCATCCATCAAGTAGTGATCAAAAAATTGTCGCATGCGGATACTGAGGTCAATACGATTGGCATTGCGCATCAAGTTGTGATTGTCATCGTTGTAATTCAACAGCCAAGTTGGTCTGCCCAATCTCTTCAACCCAGTAAATAATTCAATTCCTTGATACCATGGAACTGCTCCGTCGGCATCGTTGTGCATGATCATCAGCGGTGTCTGCACATTCGGTAAATGGAACAACGGGGAATTCTCCACGTACAAATCGGGTCGCTCCCATATCGTGTATCCAATTCGACTTTGCGTTCGCTCGTACTGGAACTGTCGGTTCAAACCGCTTCCCCATCGAATTCCTCCATAGGCAGAGAACATATTCGCTACGGGAGCTCCTGCCATTGCCGCTTTATAACGGTTTGTCATTGTTACCAATTGCGCTGTCTGATATCCGCCCCAAGATTGCCCTTGCAAAGCCATTCGCGTTGAATCTACGTTAGGGAGAATATCCAAGACGTGATCTGTACCACTCATGATGCAATCGTAGGCTGATTTCGCTGGATGTCCGGGCTTGTAGCGAATGTCCGGCATGAACACCACGTATCCTGCAGAGGCATACTCGGTAGCGTAAATAATGGATGCCGTTGGTTTAGGAATGTAGTGTGAGTGTAAGCGATCTGCGTACAATTCATAAAAATATACCATCAAAGGATACGACTTGGTTGAGTCAAAATCTTCTGGTTTGTAGATCAATCCTTCCAGTTCAAAACCATCGTAGCTCGTCCATTTTGTCAATTCAACAGTTCCCCATTTGTACTCGCTTTGCTGTGGATTGGTCGTTGAAATCTTCTCCATCTCCGAAATATCATCTGTAAATGTGTACACTTCGGGGTAGTCTTGGAACGTCATTTTTCGAACGATGTGCCGCTCTTTGTTTTTCGAGCGTTGTAACTGCATCACATTGGCATCGAAATAGGCTGTTTGCACCAAATCAACGTGGTCGTCATGCTCTTTCAAATCATAGAATCGTGATCCTTTTGTCGTTTTATCGAATCCGGTAAAGTACACGTTGGATGGCTCATAATACACACTATCTCGCTCCCATTGTGACAGGCTCAACTCTACGTTGTTGAGTTTTCCTGTATCGTGCGTGTAGGACGATAGAGTTTTGTCCTCCAAGTCATACTGCCAGTAATCAAATTCTGACTGAATCATCACCTTGGATTCGTCTCTCGTCCAATAACCAGCTACACGAGGATATGCCTCCATAGGCATACCGTTCATGTCTTCGGTCCAAACAACATCGGCAGTATTGCACGTAATGCAATCTTCCTGTCCCGTTTCTAAATCTAATAAATGATGTTCACCGTCACAGTAGAACTCCATATATTTTCCGGATGGAGCCATGGACGGCCAAAATTTTTGCTCTGAAAGCACGCGTTCTGCTTCCCCTGTTTCGATATTTACTCGATAGAAATCACGCGGACGTGGCGAAACCCAATTGTAGGTATGGGCATACGTTTCATCGCTTGAACCCATGAGGTACTTTCCTTTCAAATTGTACTCTTCGTATACGTCCAATGTGTCGTTTTCTAGCTGCACAATTTCATCACTTTTGATATGATAAACGTGCATAAGAGAAGCTTTCAAATCGTCGTCTTTTTCAAGCAATTGCTGCGGTTGCAATCGTTGGTCCTTGTAGTGCCAAAGATCTAAATGTACTTTCTCATCTTTCGTGAGAGTATCTTCCGGCTCTTCCTTTTCGCGGTCTCCAATTCCAAAGTACAACACGTCATCGTTCATGGTGTAGCTCAAATTGAAATGCGTGGAAATCGCATGTTCGGCATCAAAGCCCACTTTCGCAGAATCAATGTGTATGTGAGATGATCCATCTACCGCGAGTAAATGAATATCGTATTGCTTCACTTTTGAAGTGTCGCTTGTTGCATAGAATGCTAGCTCGTTTTGTTTTGAATTGAAAGATTGTAGATCCACGTCAGTGTATTGATCCTTCCACGTCCACACGGTGCGATCCGTAAAGGAGAAGAAATTCAACTTCACCGAATCAATCTCATCCATACTTCGATGCGTTTTAAACGCCAAATGATTGCCTTCATTTGCCATGAAGTAACCGGTAACATTCTCAATTTCTTGATTGAACTCCGGGTGGAAAACCCATAGCAAATGTCCATCGGAATCGTACTTTGGTTCCTTATCTTTCTTGAACCATTTGCATTTCCTTTTCTTCTTTCCGGGTGTTTCCTTTTTTTTGTTGTGACCGAACTGAACTGCCATCCAATCGTTGACTTCATTGGTTTTGAATGATTTCAAATCCGGGTATTTCGCGAGAGAGTCCTGTCCGAGATAGTAAATTCCGAGTGAATCTTTGGGCCACTTTGATCGTTTTACGTCGTTAAGTTGACACGTTCTAAGGGTATCAAACCCGGGCGTGATTTTAAAAGCTATGTAACTACTTCCACCTGAAAACTGTGCTCGTTCAGCCCGTGGAATGGTATCGGTTTCTCCAGTTTCAACACTGTAGATGCAAAGTACTCCGTCTCCGCGGTGTGGCTCAATTTGATACGAAATGAATTTTCCATCATTCGAGATTTCAGCGCTTTTTAGTGATTTCCAATCGTTGTAAACTGTGTGATCGATCACTTTCTTTTCTTGTGCCATCGCACTAATTGAAATGGACACAAGTAGAAGTGCCGTAAGTAGTCGCATATTGCTTTATTTTTTAAAGGACGTTAAAATACCGATTATTTACGACATTTCGGGTCAGGCAATAAAGAGTTCGGAGGCAACGAAGTCCGCACGGAGCCTCCCTTGTTTGGTTAGGAAAATACTTTGATTTTTCTGTTCCATCCAACCGCTGTCAATGAATTCAGCGATTTGTATTGAAAAGTTGGAGGGTAGGGGTTGTATTTCCGCGAGTTTCTCTAACGAAACGCCGTAAATGGTCCGAAGTCCGGTCAAGAGCAACTCATTGAATTGATCCACTGGTGTGAGTTCCTCCACTTCATAGTAGTTTTGTTCGTCCTCCACGAGCTTGATATACTGTGCGTTATTGGCGATATTCCATTGGCGGGACGTTCCTTGAAATGAATGCGCCGAAGGTCCAATTCCAAGGTAAAGCGCGCCTTTCCAATAATTGCTATTATGTTGGGATTCAAATCCGGGTTTGGAGAAGTTGGAGATTTCGTACTGATGAATGCCGTTCGCAGCTAAGGTGTCCACCAAAATCTCAAACTGTCGACTTTCCTCTTCATCACTGGCTACGGTCAATTCACCTGATTTCACCCGACGATCCAACAAGGTATTTTCCTCTACCGTTAGGCAATAGGACGATATATGCGGTACTCCCCAATCGATGACTTTCTGAATATGATTGCGCCATTCGACTTCCGTAAGATTGGGCAACCCGTACATTAAATCCACGGTGATGTTTGAAAAACCCACCGATTGCGCCAAAAGAAGACATTGTTCAGCCTCCTGAGAAGTATGCGCCCGATTCATCCATTGAAGATCAGATGATTTAAAGGATTGAATTCCAATACTCAAGCGATTGATTCCAATGGATTTCCAATCGTGTAACCGCGCTTCGTTGCAGTCGTCTGGATTGGCCTCCAAAGTTATTTCTACGGTTTCAGCAACTTCAAATTGATCGTAGATTTGGCAAAGAAACTGCTGCAACTCCGATTTGGTGAGCAAACTTGGAGTTCCCCCGCCAAAATAAATGGTTTCAATGACTTCTTCTCTGCAATAATCCCTCCGACTATTCAATTCCTTATGCATCGTATTCAACATCCGCGAACGATACTTATCGAAAGTTGTGCTAAAGTGAAAGTCGCAATAGGTACATTGCTGCTTGCAAAAGGGGATATGAATGTAAATGCCGGCCACGAATCAAAAGTACGTAGATTCGATCAACTCGTTCACTTATGCAAAGGGGTAATTGCCTAGATATAGTCAAGATGCCCACAATTGAGAGCCTGCCACAGCGCCTTTGCCATAGCCATGCCTTCGCGAAGCTTCAGCAAAGCAAGGCTTTGGCGAAGGAGCTTCGACCAAAGAATTGTGCCTTATTGGTGAAAAAAAGCTTAGCATTGCCTTCTTGACCGCCGGCAGGCGAGTTATCTAGAAAGTCAACTGTAAAGGAGGAGAATCACGTTAATTTTTTGGTTTGCGTTGTGTGTGGATACAATTTTTTCTAACTTACAGTCGAAGTCATGGAATTTGAACGACATAAACGTCTATTAAATAAAGAGTTGGATCAATTCAATTTGATTCTCAGCGAAATCCTGCCCCGATATATTTCGTTGATGAAGAAAGACGACATCAATGACAAAGAGTTAAAAGAATTGGGAGAACTGGAACATTTCCTGATCGAAATCAACGGTAAAATTGCCTCTATAAAAACCAAGTTGGATCACGATTTGTTCGGTGAAACGATGGATGAGTATTACCGTGTTAAAGAGCTCGCCGCGCAGGGCGATGCTTTGGCGCGAAAACGCTTGGATCAATTGCGCGAAACCTTCAGTAATTCGATAAAGGGAGACACGTTTTTTAATTGGAATTAACGACATCTCGCAAGCTTGCTTTTGCGAAGTTTCAGCGAAGCAGTGCTCAATGACCTTGCCTTGGATTTAGAATATTGGGATTCCATATTGGACATTGACCTAAGTCTAGCGTCTTCAAGTCTAGTCTCCCATTGACCAAGAAATGGTCGTTCTGGAGTGATTTCCAATCCTTGGCACAATTTTTCTATATTCGTTCGGTAAACCAACACCAATCAACCATGAGATTTTTAGTGTCTTTCTTATTGATTTTTAGCGTCTTCATTACACACGCGCAATCTTCCGAGTTGAAAAAAGGATTTGATTCTTACGAAAATGGAAACTACGAAGAGGCTATCGCAACATTGAGCGAAGTGATGAAAGCTCCGAATAAGTTGAAATCAAAAGAAGTTCCGGAAGGTTGGTATTATTTGGGGAGGTCCAAACAGATGCTGATCTCCACAGCTATGAGTACTCAAGCTTCAACATTAATTGTAAAGTACTCAGGGTACAGTGTTGAAGCGTATGAATGCTATAAAAAAGCGTTGGAATCCGACCCAAAGGACGACCTCAAAGAAAGAATTGGTCTTGAGATCAACAGTCTTTACTACGTTATTTTCAACTCAGGAAATACACAATACCTACTTGGGGATAATAACGCTGCTCTAAAAAATTACAACGTTGCAGCCGAAATAGCAGAGGAGAATGATGTATCAGGAGATTATCAAGTATACAATTTGCGCGGTCAAACGTACTTAGCGTTGAATGACTCAACAAAGGCCTACATGGATTTTGCCAAAGCCATTGAGCATTATTTATTGGATTTACCCGAAGTTCCCGACGCCAATATTGGGTACGCTTATTACTCCATGGCAATCATTGAGCGTTACAATAACAATAATTTGGACAAGGCATTGGAGTTGACTCAAGAGGGAAATGAGCAAATGCAAAAGGAACTGGAGCGACTTCAATCTTTGGTTAATGACGGCAACTCTGATCAAAGACTAACTCAGTCTCAATCCGAACAGTTTGCAAACATAATGGATGCTTTGAATCGCTTTGAATTGGACATTTACAGCACATCTCCGCAGAAATACGATGAGGCAGTTGCAAAGTTTGAGAAGGCCCTGACAGAGAACCCAAAGGATGCCAATTTGTGGTTGGTTTATGGAAATCTTATCGAAAAGAAAGACATTGATGGTGCGTTTGACGCGTACAAAAAAGCCGTAGAAATTGCTCCAAACAATTCCATTACTCAATTCAATGCTGGTGCCAATCGAGTGAATAAAGGAACCGAGTACGCTTTGAAAGCCAACGAAGAGTTTGATTACGAAAAGGCACAGCAATGGGAAAAGAAAGTGGATGAACAATTCAACTTAGCGCTACCCTACTTGAAAAAAGCGCACGAATTGGAGCCGGATAACATTTATATTATTGACGCCTTGATGCAAGTGACCATTCAGCTGGACTTGATGGACGATTACAAGCTGTACAAGGAAAAGCAGAAACAACTTCGTGGGTACTAATGTCCGATTTCCCAGAATTCGGCTAGAATCGAAGAAAAATTCTCTTTTTGTCCTTTTTTCTTGATAATTAAGAACGAAAACTCCTGCGCTAAAGCTTCGGCGGTGGCGCAAAATCAAGGAGTGCTTCAAGCCGTTCAGCGCTGACTTTTCAACAAGTAAAACTAGCGAACGAGTGGATGAAACATCCAAACGACAGGCGCCTCCGCTGTTTTTCTAATCTTGAAAAATCAGCTTATTTCCTCACTTCGGAAGCACTCCGGGGGATTTCGCTTTGAATTTTTCAATTATTCGCAACGATTTCGTTTTGGAAGTTTTGCAAGATCAAGATTTGACAAGGCATTCTGCTAGATCCTTAGCCAAATGCTAGGAAATAATGTATTAAAACTGGGTTCGCCTACTCTACCATCAACGTAAACACACCCGACTTATCCTTCAATTGCAAATGTAAATAGTACGTTCCAGGAGCCACGCTCAGTTGGTATTCCAAGATTTTCACGTCCTCCTTTGATTCTACCAAAATGAGTTTTCCAGCTGCGTCGTATACCTTCACTTCGATGTTTTCTTCCAGTTCATTAAAGTAAACACTGAAGTTTCCATTCGAAGGGTTTGGAGCCACTACTGCAACATCATCGAGCGTATTTTCATTCAAACTTACTTGGTCGACAACAAAACACGAGCTGGTATCAGAACAGTTTCCATCTGAAACGATTACGGCATAATTTCCATTCGCAGTGGCAACATAAGATGGATTGGTTGCACCCGGAATTATCGCGTTACCATTGTCACAATCGATCCATTGGAAGGTACCTGATGCACTTTCCGCAGTAAGCACGATTCCACCCTGCGTCACATTAGTATTTACGGACTCAATGGTCAAATTTAAGTTTGCCGTGGAATCACAACCTTGCGCATTTTGCAAGGTAACTGCGTAGCTTCCTGAAGCGGTATACGTGTTTCCATTCCAGTCGTAACTGTCACAAGCCGTAATGTCTGTAGTTGATGACAAAGGCCCACAACCCGGTATAATGACGATACTGTAATCCTCTACTTCACCGTCGTATCCAATTTCGCAGGTATCGGGAGATTGGTTGTACTTAGCCGAAACCCGCATGGTTGTGGTTCCAATATAGGCATTGGCTGGCACCGTTACCGTAAGCGGTGATTGATTCGTCGGTCCATTGGCGGTATTCTGTGCAGAGCCCATATCATATTCTTCACCCGGATCACTAAAATCAAAATCATGGTTCCAATCAATCCATGCTTTTGCATAAATGGTGTAGTTTCCATCCGTATTTACGTTCGTTGTTAACGGATATGAATTTCCTACTTCTACCGTCGTAGAATGTGTTGACGTGTAATCCGTATATGGTTGCGTTTTACCCGTAGCATTTGAAATCGTGTTAAAATCGACCAAAGTTACCGCCGTTTGCCAGCTCATATTTCCCGTGGAGGTACAATATTGTTCAGGTTTGACAACGTAGGTAAACTTATAGGTTTCGCTGGTATCGCCCGTGCTCCCAACTGCATACACCTTGAAGAAAATGCGCGTTCCAGCCGTTGCATTTGGCAAAGGTTGATCGGATACCCACGTAGAATCAATGGTGTTTGTCATGGGAATCACATTACCAAATACAGGCGTGTTCAGCGACCATTCGACATAAGCACTAGAAATAGACCCATCGTAGGAAATAACTGAAGTCACATATTGATCAACTCCTTCCAATGGAGCTACATCCGTTGGTGCGTCTGTAATATCGGTGGTCAAAATAGCAGGAAAATTGGCACGCCCATCGAGGGTGAATTCCCACAGACCACGACCCCAAGTAGTAGCTCGTAGTGTATTTGAACCGTACATAACTTCCATTTCAGAGATCGCCACATTCGGTAAATCGGGGTTGTATAAGGTCCACGTATTATCCGTCATCGCCTTTTTGAAAACACCGATTTCCGTTCCTACGTAAATGGTACTTGCATCGGTGTGATCTACCACTACGTTGCGAACAGGAATGTTTCCAAGATTGTACGTGATGTTGGACCATGTAACTCCGTTGTTATTGGAAATATAGACTTTCTGACCGTTGTTTTGATACGACGCATAGACTACCAAAATGGTATTGTCGTCACTTGGATCAAAACAAATGTCGGCAATAGAGGCATTCGGAAGTGAACCTTGGATATCAAAAAAGATATTCCCTCCATTAAATGAGATCTCAATATTTTCGGAGCGTGATACGACCATTTTTTGTGAATCGCCTTCTGAAATGACCGCATGAGAGATGGTTCCACTGAAGCTTGGAGTTCCTAATTGTGTCCATGACCCGCCAAAATCATCGCTGCGATAAATCGTGTCACCAAAAGAGTACACCCGCATGTGATTGTTTGGGTCGTAGACCAATGGAGCTACCCATCCGCCGTTCTGTCCTGGAGGAGTTGCTCCTGATTGCGAAATTCCACCATCTTTGGTCAAGCGGCGACCGCCATACTGCAAACTTCCCATCATCCAATCGTCGTTCAACGGGTGAATAATTCCTTCCATTCCGTCAGCACCATAAAACTCAATCCAACCCGTTTCTGTGTGAATGCTGGTGCCGTTGTCCTGAGAACCGGTAATCGTTCTTTCGTGGTTCGATTGACTTACCCCAAGGGAATAGTTTTCTCGAATGGAATGTCCTTCAAAAATCTCCCAAGTGATTCCGTTGTCATAGCTACGCGCCAAAAATCCATCGGTACTCGCCCAAAAAACACCATTCTGACATCTTGCCCGGCGGATATCCGCGTGTACGTAAGCCGAATTTGTGGCGTAGGTAGCATTTCCTTGCGACCAAAATGTTGTTTGGTTAAAGGTTTGACCGCCATCGGAACTCATATTTACATCAATGTTTCCCAGCAAGATTTGGCTAGAATCGGTGTCGCTAACCGCAAAGGCTCCATACATTCCTAGCCCGTGATTGGAAATTTCACTGAACGACGCTCCTTGGTTTTCCGATTTCCATACGTAGGTTCCGTTTACGGCATAGATGCAGTCGGGACAATCTGCGGTAACTGACAGTCGACTCACGTTTCCTCCCGGTGTAGTTCCTGAATTAAAGAAACTAAGTCCGTTGTTAGTAGAAACGTAGATGTAGTTGGAATTGTTTCTTCTGACATACATTACATCCGGATCGGTTGGATGAAAGTGAATTTCATAGGTAGCTGCGGTAAGCACCTGTGTCCAAGTTGCCATATCATCCGTGGAGCGATACAGCCCTTCATTCGATGCCACATAAACCAAGTCAGGTATTGTTGGGTGATAAATTACTTCGTAAATCTGACGGTTGGTTCCCAATCCACCCCAACCTAAGTTCGTTGGATTAAAGGCTGTTTCGGTCCATGTCAAACCAGCGTCTGTAGAACGGTAAATTCCGTGGGTAGTTCCGTTTCGAGCATTTCGCACATTGATAAGAATGGAATCAGGGTTAGTTGGTCGAACCGTCATTGTGTTAACGCCCGTTGCGATTAAGAAATCCGTCGCTCCCTCATTCCAAGTAACGCCACCGTCTAGGGTCTGCCAAAATCCACCACTTCGAGAACCAATGTACATTCGATTGGGATCGTTCGGGTCTCCGTAAAAGGTTTCGATACGGCCCAATCCTAAAGAATAATGCCCTGTTACTTGTCCGATATAATGCGGACCGAGTTGTTCCCAGCCAGCATTGAAAATATTGGATTCGGGTGCATTATTGATGAATTCTTTGTAGGCGTTCTCCGCAAAGTACGGATCAATTTGGCTGCGATCTCCTGATGGATAATACTTCTTTTCGTTCTCGTAGCGCCATCGTTGGTAACCCTTCCATCCGGAGCCTTTCGCAAATTTATCAATGGTGTCGAAGTGTGCCTCTGCTTCAGCGACAACATCATAAAAATTCACTTGTGGGTTTTGTGCCAGTTCCTTCCATTTTTGGGAGAAACCAAGGGAAGACAATCCTACGAAAATTGCAAGAGTTAGGAGTTTCATACGTATAGTTTTAGCCTCTGCAATATAAGGAAAAACGGTTTACCAAGTTATTTTAGCACTCCATTGGCGGGTTCCATCCGACACCAATTTTATCGCTTCGTGCTTTCCTGTTTTTGAGATTTCGAACGTAACTTCTTCAAACTTGGGCGTGTATCCTTCTTGCAATGGCTCGTCATCTGTGACTCCCGTGTCTATTCGAACCGCTTTTAGCAAGTACTTTTTTCCATACATCGCCGGGATTCCTAACAATCCACTCAATTCGGCTGGTAGCACCATTTCATTAAACCCGGAAAGTGCATTTTCGACATCGCTATATATCAGGTCATACGTACGGGTATACGATTGCTTTCCATTAATTTTCACCTGGTTGGGTACTTCATTTTCATAGCGATAGTAATATGAAACGAGCGTATCGTTCCCAAAAATATTGTGCTGCGAGGTTATGTTTTCTCCTTCATAGTTGAACATTATTTGTTGCATGCCTTTGTCGCTGAAAATGCCCATTTTCCTTCCGTTTTCATCATACATGTACTGTATGCGCTGGGTACCGGAGATAATCTCTCGAATTTGTTGATCCTTGTTCAACTCGATGCGCGCCTCCACATTTTTCTTGTAGGGTTGAAATTCAATATTGATCACGTTCTTCTCATACGTCATCTTAAGCGTTGTGGTCTTGCCGAACTCTGTTATTTCAATTTTGGAGATTCGCTGCACTTTTTCTACCTCATCCTTTGCTTTCAATGGCGCTTTGGTAGCATCATTTTTACAGGATAGTAGACCGATGCCCAATAGTGCAATTAGGTTCAATGCAACGAAAAGTGCAAAGCGAAATAGGATACGGAACATGGAGTAAAGATAGCACAAAAAAAGCCGGGGTCTCGATTTCGCTCGACCACCGGCTTATTACTTTTTATTCCATAGTATCTATCGGCTCACATTCGACTGGCTCAGTGCATCGCCGCTCGAGGTACTATGATTTTTACAAATCGAATTTGATTCCTTGCGCCAATGGAAGGCTATCGGAATAGTTGATTGTATTTGTTTGGCGACGCATGTAGATTTTCCATGCATCCGAACCGGATTCACGGCCGCCTCCAGTTTCTTTTTCACCACCAAAGGCTCCACCAATTTCAGCACCGGAAGTACCTATGTTTACGTTGGCAATTCCACAATCTGAACCTGCTGCTGAAAGGAATGCTTCTGATTCTTTCAAATTGTTGGTCATAATTGCTGATGACAATCCCTGAGGTACGGCATTTTGAAGTGCAATAGCATTTTCAACACCTCCAGAGTACTTCATGATATAAAGAATTGGGGCGAAAGTCTCGTGTTGAACAATTTCGAAGTGGTTTTCCGCCTCAACAATTGCTGGTTTCACGTAACATCCTGACTCGTATCCTTCACCTTCCAAAACACCACCTTCAACGATAATGTTTCCTCCTTCTGCTTTCGCTTTTTCCAAAGCCTCCAAGTACATTTGAACTGCTGCTTGGTCGGTAAGCGGTCCTACGTGGTTGCTTTCATCCAAAGGATTTCCAATTTTGATTTGCTTGTATGCGTTTACCAAAGCATCTTTCACTGTGTCGTACACATCCTCATGAATAATCAATCGACGTGTTGACGTACAACGCTGACCACAGGTTCCCACTGCGCCGAATACGGCTCCTGGAACAACCATTTTCAAGTCTGCTGTTGGTGTGATAATGATGGCATTGTTACCTCCAAGCTCCAATAATGATTTGCCCAAACGTGCTCCTACCGCAGCTCCTACGGCTTTCCCCATACGAGTAGATCCGGTAGCAGATACCAGTGGAATTCGTTTATCGTGTGACATTGCAATTCCTAAGTCGGCCCCTCCAATAACCAAACCGGAAACTCCTTCTGGAACGTTGTTTGCTGCGAAAACTTCTTGTGTAATTTGTTGACATGCAATAGCTGTGATTGGTGCTTTTTCGGATGGCTTCCAAACACATGAATCTCCACACACCCAAGCCAATGCAGTATTCCAGTTCCATACGGCTACTGGGAAGTTAAAGGCAGAAATGATTCCAACTACCCCAAGTGGATGGTATTGTTCGTACATACGGTGTCCCGGACGCTCAGAGTGCATCGTCAATCCATGCAACTGACGCGAAAGTCCAACAGCAAAGTCACAGATATCAATCATCTCTTGTACTTCACCCAATCCTTCTTGGTAGGACTTTCCCATCTCGTAGGAAACCAATTTTCCAAGAGGCTCCTTGTATTCACGTAATTTGGTTGCCAATTGTCGCACTACTTCACCGCGCGCTGGAGCTGTCCACTGGCGCCACGCTTTAAATCCTTCCTGTGCTTTCAGCACAACCGCTTCGTAATCCGCTTCTGTGGCAGCGTTTACCGTTGCGATTGTTGCTCCATCAACAGGAGAAACCGAAGCGATTACTTCGCCTCGCGTGTTGAACCAGCGTCCTCCCGTTGAGGCACCGTTGTTATTTTCTTCGATTCCAAATTGCTTCAATACGTCAGCAATTCCTACATCTGTCATTGTTTCAGCCATTTCGCTTAAATGTTAAATAAGATACAATTGTTACAAATCTACGTTAAATAATCAAGTTTTCTAAGGGAATTGGGGGTAGGAATTGTATGGATCGAAGGGAGAATTGAAATGCCAAAAGCTGCGAGGGTTGGAAAGTGATTTGGTCCAGTGTGCAGCGATGTTGTCTTTGAGCAATTCCACGAATTTGCTTGTTCGCGAAATGGCGAACAAAAAGTCTCATGAAAAATTTGAGTTGTCAGCCCAAATGCGTATTTTAAATAGTTTCGTTTACACTCAGTTCTGGACCACGAATCTATTCACTTGCGTTTTACAAGTAATGCAGCACAGATGGCCCCAAGCGTTGTCGCCGAGAGGTAAATCCAAATATGTGACCAAAGACCGCTGAAAACGGCTGGGGATAGACTTCTCGCAGGATTCATACTGGCGCCGCAATACGGTCCAGCGAAATATGCTTCCAAGCCAACAATAGCGCCAATCAATAATGCCGCCTGCAACACGGTTGATTTGCTGTGGAAATCGAAAATGACACCCAACATGAGTACAAACGTGAGTCCAAATTCCAAGGCAAAACTCTGCCATTCGCCAATTTTTGGAAGCGTGTCAGCGTAATGCGGGTGATCGGGGTAAATGGTAGCTAAACAAGCTGAAGCCACGATAGCTCCAGCAAACTGGAAAGTCAGATAAAATGGAACTTCTTTACCATCAAACGCACCTTTTACCCAAAGCGCCGTTGTTACCGCCGGATTCATGTGGGCTCCTGAGGCTTTTCCAAAGAGGAGAATTCCCAAAAACACCGCAAAACCAAAAGCAAGACCAATCCAAAGTTGTGGATATGCCCAACCTTGCGTTTCGACTAAAAGCACAGAACCTGTCCCAATAAAAACCAATTGAAAGGTTCCAAGAAACTCAGCTGTGTACGAACGCTTCATCGCAAATAAGCCGATGCAAATTCTTTACAGTAAACTTTGATTTGATCTCTCACATCATTGAACACGGCAGCAACCTCCTCGGAGGTTCCGGTGGCCCCAAATGGATCAGGAAAACTATGATGGAACTTAATTGCCGACGAAGGAAAGTATGGGCACCGCTCTCTTGCACTATCACACACCGTAATGATATAATCAAAATCGATATTGGTATATTCATCCACGTTGTTTGATGTATGAGTCGAAATGTCGATGCCCACTTCCTTCATTGCTTGAATTGCCTTCGGATTAACGCCGTGTGTTTCCACACCGGCAGAGTAAACTTGCGTTCCCTCGGCAGCATACGTTTTTAAAAAGCCGTGAGCCATTTGACTTCTGCAGCTATTTCCTGTGCATAGCACCAATACTGTCTTTCCCATATCCTAACAACATCCGGAACCAGGTTCACAGCTCGCTCCTTGTTTATTCAATTCAGACAATCTAATTCTTGGCTTGCTTTCTCGGGCAGTTACGCCTGCTTCGGCAGTTGCACTTACAGTATTAGGTGAACAACACACACTGTTTTCTTCTAAAGCGTACTTAGGGTCGTTGAACTCGACATCCTCATGAAAGTAGTAGACCTCCCATTGATGCCCGTCTGGGTCCGTTGCCCAAAACTTATCTTGCACAGCATAGCAACATGCCGTTCCGATCTCTTCCAAGGATACAATACCAAGATTTCTAGCCACGTTCAAACGTTCTTCCATCAATTCTTTGGTTGCCACCTGAATACCAAGATGTCCAAAGTTGGGTTGTACTCGCTCTTCATTCTGAACAAAAGAAATGATCAATCCGGGCTCTTCTAGCTCGTACTTGGCATAGCCCGCCTTTACTTTGGAAGCAGGTTGACCGAAAAAGGCTGTATAGAAGTTTACTGTACTCGCGATATCTTTGACGTACAGAGATACGTGCATCCGCGGATATGTGGTATTTTTCATAGCAATCTTTTTAGCAACACTTATCATCGTTGCAAGTGAGACTTTCGTTGATAAACGGATCAAGAACCTCGCGTAAATACGCCCATTTTTCTTGATCGATACAATAACAAACACTGGTTCCTTCGATGGTTCCTTTAATCAAACCAACACTCTTCAATTCTTTCAAATGCTGCGAAACGGTAGATTGCGCCAACTCTATTTCAGTGACCAATTCTCCACAAACACAAGACTCTGCCTTAATGAGTGCTTGAACAATGGCTATTCTAGCCGGATGTCCCAACACTTTCAGCATTTTCGCAAGTTCAATTTGCGTCTCTGAATATTGTTCCGTTTTAGTGACTCCCACCGTTGTTTTTGTTATTGATCGTAATATTACGATTAATCTCGATTACTCTATAAATTTTCCGCGACAAAATTACGCATAATCCCTTTTGCTTTGAGAGATGTCAGTAGGATCAAATTTCCATAACATTTGAAATTCTACCGATTCGTTTTCTTAGTAATTGACACAAATTCATGGCTTTGTAGAAATAAACGTTGATGAATCCCAACTGAATTGCACAGATCCGACCAGTAAAAGACCTTATTCACCGAAAGACTCTTGGAACTCTAATCCTCAATTACGCTTGATTTTTTGTGAATAACTCGACCGTTTACAGAGCATATGAAGCCATTGTATAACGAAAAAAACAACTATTTTGGCGGCAAAGCAATCATTCTAGTATGAATACTTATGTTCTCATTGTAGGAATTGCAGGAATCATTATTCTGAGCTTTTTCTTCAACATTCTAGCCAAACGCACCAACATTCCATCGGTTTTGTTGTTGATTATTTTGGGGATGGGACTCAAAGGTATTCTTGGTCACTACAATATTATTGAAGACGATTTACAACTCGGTCCCATACTCGAAATTTTGGGGAACGTTGGTCTTGTTATGATCGTTCTCGAAGCCGCGCTCGACTTACAACTAGAACGAGAAAAGGCCCCGCTCATTCTTCGGTCTTTCTTGACAGCACTACTCGCGTTGGGTGGCTCCATGATAGCGATTGGCGCCTTTTTCATGTACATTTTCCCTGATACTCCGGCGTATACGGCGATTCTCTACGCAACTCCATTGAGTATTATGAGTAGTGCGATTATTATTCCAAGTGTTGGTGGACTTACGGGGGCGAAAAAGGAGTTCATGGTGTACGAAAGTACCTTCTCAGATATTTTGGGGATTATGGTGTTTTACTTCATGATTGGTGCCGATGGTGGTGCTGGTGGAGGCTCCATTTTTTGGGAAATTGTTCTCAACATCCTTGCAACAGCAGTTTTGTCTGTTGTAGTCGCCTATCTGCTGGTATACATGTTCCAACACTTGCAGATGCAGGTGAAACTTTTCTTGATTATCGGGATTTTACTCATGATGTTTGCCCTTGGGAAAATCTTCCACCTGTCGTCGCTACTGATCATACTTGCGTTTGGGTTGGTGCTGAACAATACGGATATCTTCTTCCAAGGATTCTTAAAAAAATACTTCGATAGAGAACGCGTAAAACCCATTTTGCATGATTTCCACAACTTGACTTTGGAGTCTGCTTTTTTGATTCGAACTTTCTTCTTCGTTGTGTTTGGGTTCACTATCACGCTCTCCTCTCTATACGACTGGGAGGTAGCGGTGAATAGTTTCGCCATTGTTGGGATTTTACTCGCCGTGCGTTGGATCATTCTAAAGTTGGTAGTGCGTAAAAACATTATCCCACAACTATGGATCGCTCCTCGCGGATTGATTACCGTGCTTCTCTTCTTCACCCTTGAAGAAAGCAGTGTTTCCATTGAGCAATTCGACGCTGGATTGCTACTTTATCCAATCTTGATTACGAGCATCATTATGATGGTGGCACTCATCTCCTACCGAGGGGAAAAAGTGACAGATGTCCTCTTTCACACCGTTCCAATTTTGGGTAAAAACAATGATCCTGAGCAAATTGAGGAGTTCAAAAAGCGCATGGAGGAAAATACCCAAATGCAAGACTTTGATGGATTCAGTCATCGAACTGAAGAAGAAGAGGAAGAAAGCGTTTTCAAAGTAGAGGATGAAGGTTCAAATGAGACCATCGTAGATACAAGTGAAGAAGAAGAAGAAGGCGAAGAAGACGATTCGCCCGATGATGATAAATAACGTACGGTGTCGTTTTATTCCACCTGTATTCTCTGCGTATTATCCTACTAAAATTTCTCGGACCTTTGTCTGAATAAGTTATGTCGATAACTAAATATTTTCGATTCAACTAGGGGGGAAATGAAGATTGTTTGTCTCACAACTGAAACAAACATTCGATATGAAACAAATTCTTACCCTCACATTCCTTTTTACCATCACAATTGGGTTTTCTCAAGAACTCAACCAAACTGTTCGTGGTACCATTATCGATTTTGACACGAAAGTTCCTGTGTACGGGGCAAAAGTGATTTTGGTCGATTCTGACCCTGTTAAAGGTGCTATCTCCGATGAAAATGGAGATTTCAAACTCAACGACGTAGGCATTGGTCGCGTACAGCTTCAAATTACAGCAATGGGCTATCAAGATATTTTTCTGCCTAATATTTTGGTAGAATCCGGAAAGGAAACTGTTTTGAACTTGGCCATGCTCAGTGACCTTCAAAAAGTGGAGGAAGTCAAAGTTTCTGCGCGAAAAGACAAATCAGAAGCCTTGAACAAAATGGCATCCGTAAGTGCCAAAACCTTTAGCGTAGAAGAAACAAATAGATATGCGGGTTCCTTAAACGATCCTGCCAGAATGGTTTCTGGGTTTGCGGGCGTAACTGGAAATCCGGAAGGCGATAATGACATTGTTGTTAGAGGAAATTCACCACGTGGTATTCTTTGGCGCTTGGATGGTATTGATATTCCCAACCCCAATCACTTTGCGAATAACGGTGCTACGGGAGGTCCCATTTCTGCTTTGAACGGTGCTATGTTGGCCAACTCCGATTTCTTCAGTGGTGCGTTCGCCCCCGAATACGGAAATGCGCTATCAGGTGTGTTTGATGTCAACCTGAGAAAAGGAAACAATGAAAAGCGCGAATACAGTTTTTCCGCAGGAATCATCGGTATTGACGGAACTTTGGAGGGTCCATTTAAAGAAGGATATCGCGGATCGTATATTGCCAACTATCGCTATTCTTCCATCGCACTACTCGACCGCGCGGGTATTTTGGATTTCGATGGAATTCCCATTTATCAGGATGGATCTTTCAAATTGTACTTGCCAACCAGCAACGCTGGAACCTTTGAAGTTTTAGGAATGGGAGGGATGAGCAGAATTGATCAAACCGATGAGGATGACGAAACAGGATTCATTCACTCAAAGTATTCTTTTGGTGCCAATATGGGGATGGTTGCCGTGAAACACTCGTACATTGCATCGCCAAAATTGTACGTGAAAAGCTACATCTCGGCATCTACTTCAGGAAATTCCGGTGAAGGACAATGGCTAAAATCAGACAGTTCTGGTTTGTTTACTTCGGAGCGCGACAACTTCCGCGATCACCAATGGAAAGCACAGTCTATCCTGAATTATAAAATCAATCCAAGGCACTTAGTTCAATCGGGCGTAACGTACACACATTTTATCTACGATTATTTCTACGAAGATGACTACGACGACGAAGATGGTGTTATGACAAGGTGGCTCGACTCTCGTGGTTCAGCAGATATGTTGCAATCATTCGCTTCGTGGAAATACCGAATTTCGAACGATCTCACCCTAATTTCCGGGGTGCATCACACGCATTTCTTCCTGAATCAATCAACGGCGGTTGAGCCCCGTTTAGGATTGAAGTGGGCAGCAAACAAACGAAGTTCTTTCTCTTTTGGCGCGGGAATGCACAGTCGATTGGAAGCAATTTCCACTTATTTGCGCACCGAGCTGCAGAGTGATGGAACGTACTTGGCTCAAAACAAAGATTTGGACTTCTCGAAAAGCGTTCATCTTGTGGCCGGATACAGTCGGAACATCAATGAAAACCTTTATTTGAAAACGGAGATTTATTATCAGCACTTGTACAGTCTGCCGGTACACAATGATTCAAATAGCTATATTTCATTGGTCAATTCCTCTTCTGGTATTCCTGATTACGACCTTGTCAATGAGGGAACCGGAAGAAACTACGGTGTTGAGCTTACCGTGGAACGATTCTTCAACAAAGGATACTACTTCTTATTGACCGGATCGTTGTATAAATCTCAGTTCAAAGCATTAGACGGCATTTTACGCAGCACTCGATTTGATGCGGGCTATGCCACCAACTTCCTTTTCGGGAAAGAGTGGACGTTTGGTTCTGCAAAAAACAAAACCTTCGGCGTGAACACGAAAGTTACCTTGATTGGAGGAAACCGTTACACGCCAGTAGACTTAGAAGCTTCGCAAGCAGCAGGCTACACCGTGTATCATACCGACCAAGGATTCACAGCGAAAGGCGATCCTATTTTCTTTACCAATATCGGACTGACGTACCGCGTTGATAAGAAACGTGTTACGCATGCATTCAAAATTGATGTACGCAACGCAACGAACAATCAAGCGCGCATTCGAGAATGGTACAGCAGCAGAACGGAAAGCATTGTGTACGATACGCAACTTTCTATGATTCCGAATTTAATTTACACGCTTAAGTTTTAATCCGAAAGATAGACCGAGCACTTCTTTGCCGAGCCAAACTTTGTCGTCTTCTATCTTTACTTCGTACTTGTACATGCTAGTAGCCATGCCGCGCCCGTTTTCAATAGAAAAATGAAAGCGATGAAACGGACACACCAAATCGCCTCCATCAATCCAGCAATGATCCATTGGCTTGTTTTGATGGGGGCATTTGTTTTTAAAAGCGTGGTAGCCATCCTCAAATTTGACCCACAATATTTTGCCGAAGGAAGATGGTACAATCGCCGTGTTTTTCAAAGCAAAATGTTCCTCTAGTTCTTCAATTGAACTAAAGGCAAGAGTCCATCTTATTTTGAATTTGAACATCTGAAAGAATGTTGAATGAGGAATATTGAATAAGAAATAGTCTCAATGTAGTTCCTTTCTTACTATTCCTCCACCCGTAATTTCTATTCTACTGTACGGCGGCTTTTGCGGCTTCGTAATTGGGTTCATCTACCGTTTCTGACACTTGTTCGGTATGTACGATGGTTCCTTCGGAATTCACCACAACGATGCATCGCGAGTGCAATCCGGCTAGAGGTCCATCGAGTAATTCCAGTCCGTAGGTTTTACCAAATTCCCCTGTTTTAAAGTCGGAAAGCATGTGTACGTTGTCAATTCCCTCTGCTCCACAAAATCGCTTTTGAGCGAAGGGAAGGTCGCGTGAAATACACAGTACTTTTGTGTTCTCCATATCCGATGCTTCCTGATTGAAGCGACGAACAGACGCTGCGCACGTTCCAGTATCTACACTAGGAAAAATGTTGAGAATTACGTTCTGACCTTCGAAATCGGATAAAGTCGCAGAAGAAAGATCATCTTTAACGAGTGCGAAACCGGGTGCTTTTTCTCCCACTTTTGGAAGCTCTCCTGACGTATGAATTTCGTTTCCTTTTAATGTTACTGTTGCCATTTGTTCTAATTTTGAATTGTGAATTGTGAATATTTCCTTATTCAATATTCTTTATTACTTATTTCTTATTAATTGATACTCCAATTTTTCCTGTCGATTTTCCACTTTCCAGTAATGCGTGTGCCTCTGCTAGTTGATCTTCGGGAAACATTCCGCCGGATTGGGGCTTCAATGCTCCGGATTGATACATTTTCACCACTTCGTTCAAGCAGCGTTTCATCACTTCGGGTTTACTATCTGCAATTTCTAGCATGTTAACGCCAAGAATACTCTTCGACTTACCCATGAGCATTACGGGCATTACTCGTCCCATTTTAAAGACAAAAGAAATCGCGGATAGAATGCCCCATTTTGCTCCCGATAATTCAGAACCGCCAAAGACGAACATTCGTCCATCAGCACCCAGTAAAGACATATCTTTTTTAAAAGTTGACCCTCCGGCTGGGTTAAAACTGACGTCCAATTTCTTCCCGTTCAAGACTTTTCTAACTTGTTCTGCATAGTCGCCAGTTCGGTAATTAACGACATGGTCGGCACCCAATTCTTTTACCAGGGCTTCTTTTTCCGAGCGCCCTACTTTTGCTATGACAGCTGCACCACGGCGCTTTGCCATTTGAATTAGCAAGGTTCCCACACCGCCAGCGGCTGCGTGCACGAGAACGATATCGTTTTCGTGAACTGGAGCAAGATGTTCTGCCATGTAATAGGCAGTTACTCCTTGCGTGCATAGAGCCAGTAACTCTACAGCATCTTCCTCACCCACTGGAACAACAGCGAAATCCATCGTAACAACATGTCTGGAGTAGGCTCCAAAGCGACAAAACGCCATAACTCGTCTTCCCAATAGGTCACTCTGAACATCAGATCCAACCTCAACAATTGTCCCTACGGCTTCGTACCCTAATACACAAGGCATGGGAGGTGCTCCTCTGTACAATCCATTTCGTGCCATTACATCGGCATAATTCAATCCAAAGGCTTCCACTTCCACCACAACTTCATTTGCTTTTACAGCTGGAAGTTCCAATGAACGTAATTCGAAGGCTTGATTGGCATCACCCTTTTTAACTAGAAAATATCCTTCTGTTGTCATGAGTCGCTTTTTGTAAATGTAATGAAGTTCAAACGATCCTGAATACAGAATTGGAGGAGATTAAGACAAGCGATCTAGAACTTTACCAAACGACTCTAATCACGGGAATTCTTACGCTTTCTTTGTAGGAAATCTTGTAGCATGTTAAAGAACAGGCCACCCAAAAGTGCGCCATAAATTATCATTTTCCATGCGTTAGATTTAATCGGACAGCCATTGACGCATCCCCAAAAATAGTAGTAGATGTAGCCACC
Source organism: bacterium (assembly GCA_024742305.1). Lineage (GTDB taxonomy): Bacteria > Bacteroidota > Bacteroidia > Flavobacteriales_D > Crocinitomicaceae > UBA4466. The sequence goes on from JANSYQ010000001.1 coordinate 176,016, forward strand.
AATAACACCCAAAACTACGCCTGTGAATGTTAACCAGTATTTTTGAAGAAATCGTTTCATATACAAATATGTTCATCCTATGAAACACAAGCTGTAACTGGAGTTACACTAATCACGACTTGCCGGAAATAACTACGACAATTTCTCCTTTTGGAGGGTGCGCTTCGTAATGCGCCTTAACCAATGAAACCGGTCCGCGCTGGTATTCTTCAAACATCTTCGTGATTTCTCTTGCGACACAGACTTCTCTTTCTGGTCCCATGAATTCTTCAATCTGTGCCAAACATTTTTGCAAACGATGAGGCGACTCATATACTATTGTAGTGATGTCTCTTTCCGCGATGTTCTTCAATAAGGTTTGTCGGCCTTTTTTATGAGGCAAAAACCCTTCGTACCTAAACTTGTCGCAAGGGAAGCCACTGGCAACAACCGCAGGAACAAAAGCTGTTGGTCCGGGCAAACATTCTACCGAAATTCCTTCACGGATGCACTCACGAATCAGTAGAAATCCAGGATCGGATATCCCAGGAGTTCCAGCGTCTGAAACCAAAACGGCGCTTTCTACTGAGGCTACTTTATCCACCGCTGATTTTAAGGATTTGTGCTCGTTGTGCGCATGAAAAGGTTGCAAAGGCTTCTGAATTTCCAAATGTTGGAGCAGTCGCTTGGTAACACGCGTATCTTCCGCAAAAATGATATCGCATTCCTTTAAAATTCGAATGGAACGAAGGGTAATATCTTCTAGGTTGCCTATTGGCGTCGGTACCAAATAGAGTTTGGGCATAATTAAGATCGCGTTAGTACTACGTAATCTTGTAGCAAGGTTTGTAGAAACTTCAATCGTTTGTCGGGCGTTTTCTCCAAGCCTATCAATCGTGCTGATTCATCCGCCAGTTCAATCGCGAATTTTTTCGTTTCCGGATTTGGATACTTTCGAACGCGCTGGATTGTATTTTTAATCAACAACATGTCTTCGTCTGTGAAGCGGATAACGTTGGGGTACTCGGGCGTGTAATTTTCCTGACTTTTGATAGAAAGTACATCGCGCAGCGAATACCGAACCGCCGATTTATCTTTAATGACAATTGTTCCGGCCATTACATCTCCCATGCGCTGTTTCTTATCAGAAACACTGGAATACATAAATCCAATAATTCCTATTCCGATATGAATCATCCCGAGCTGTACCAAACTTTGAACGGGCAGGAAAAAACTAAAAGCAATCCAGAAAAAATGTCCTTTGAAAATCCAGCGGGTAAAAATTTCGCGCAAGCCCGGACGTTCGCCATCAATGGTAACTACGCGAATTCCGATGGCATATTTGCCAAGTGTCTGTCCATGCGTGAGATATTCCAAAATAGGATGGTAAAAAATCCATGGAATTTTCATGATGATCAGCTCCCAAAGAAGAATGAAATCTGACTGCGTGTTACCGATGATAATTCGCATGATGATCAAGTAAACGGCTACGGTCGTTGCATCGATGATGGCTGCAGTGGTACGCTGTATTACGGTAGCATACTCATATTCAACCTTTACGTTTTGGGCAGATACAAATTCGACTGATTTCATTCTCAGATTCTTGAGGTTTAAAGATAGAGAAAAGACTGTAAGTTAAAAGGCTTGGTTTACAAAGATCACTTGAATCAATGTATGGAAAGAAAAAATTTGCGGTGACACAACTCACGTAAGCTGCCATACTAATCCTGATTAAACAACTTTATATCAGTGATTTATATACTCGAATTTTGAAGAGACTGAATTGAGGAAATAAAGCTCATGCGCCATTTACATAATTCCGCGCCCTAAAAGGAATACAGCGCGTTATTTAGACTTTCTCTAAATAAGTTTTAATGACAAAACTATGACACTTTTTAGACAATCCGTTCCGTTCTTTGTACTGTATTATGGACAATCAGTTAAATACGCTGCATACGATTGCATTTACGCACAGAAATCTTCCGGTTTCGGAGATCGGTAATTTACACATCGATCCGAACGACCAAAAGGAACGACTGACTGCGTTTAAAGAAGCTATGCACTTGGAAGAGCTCATGTTCTTGTCTACGTGTAACCGCGTGGAGTTTCTGATTGTTACCGAGGAAATTGTAGATCACAGCTTCCTTCACCGTTTCTTCAACGCACTTTATCCTAATCTCTCTGAGGAACAACGCACCTTATTTGCCGATTCTGCTGAAGATTACACTGGAATCAATGCCGCTGAACACTTGTTTAGTGTGGCTTCTTCTGTAGAGTCCATGGTAGTAGGAGAACGGGAAATTATTACTCAAGTGCGCAACGCTTTTGAAGATTGCCGAAAAATGCAATTGACAGGTGATACCATTCGTTTGGTCATGCGTCATACCATTGAAACAGCGAAAAAAGTATACACCGAAACAAATATCGCTCGAAGACCCGTATCGGTTGTTTCCCTGGCTTATCATAAGTTACGCGACCTTAACGTGCCGATGGATTCTCGAATTTTGATCATTGGGGCGGGTGTGACGAACACCAACATGAGTCGTTTCTTACGCAAGCACGGATTTGGGCAGTTTCACGTCTTCAACAGAACTTTTGAGAAAGCCGAAAAGTTGGCGAACGATCTGAACGGAAAAGCGCACAAACTAGGTGATTTGAAAACCTTCGACGAAGGCTTTGATGTAATTATCACTTGTACAGGTGCGGAGAAGCATATCATCACCAAAGACATTTACGAGCAGTTATTACAAGGTGAAACCGATCGTAAGATTGTAATTGATATCGCTATTCCACAAGATTTGTCGCCGGAAATCATTGCAGAAAACAATGTGACACATATTTCGGTGGAAGTATTGCAGGAAATCTCTAACGCCAACTTGAAAGAGCGCTCCAAAGAGATTCAACACGTTGAGCAAATCATTAAAGAAGCACTGTTTGAGTTCGAGCACATTCACCAAGCACGAATGGTAGAATTAGCTATGCGCTCTGTTCCTGAGAAGGTGAAAGAAATTCGTAACAATGCTGTGGAGAATGTATTCCACAACGAACTGGCATCACTCGATCATGAATCGCGTGAGGTCGTTGAGAAAATCATGGGGTACATGGAGAAAAAATACATGAGCATGCCAATGCTCATGGCCAAAGAAATACTCCTTAAAAAACGCTAGAAATGAAACACGTGATCATTGGATCGCGAGGTAGTGACCTTGCACTGTGGCAGGCCCATTTTGTAGAATCAGAATTGAAACGATTGGGCTGCACCGTGGAAATCAAAATAATAAAAACACAGGGAGATCGTATCCAACACCTCAGCTTCGATAAGATGGAAGGAAAAGGATTCTTCACCAAAGAAATTGAGGACCACCTACTCAACAAAACGATTGATCTTGCCGTTCACTCGCACAAAGATTTAGAAACAAACCCACCCGCGGGATTGAGAATTTCGTGTGTTTCTGAGCGCGCTCATCCTTCCGACTTACTATTGATTCGCAAAGAATCAACGGATACAAATGAGAAGTGGTCATTGAAGAAAAACGCAGTGGTTGGAACTTCCTCGGCAAGACGGAAATCGCAACTAAAAACTTTGCGCCCGGACATTACTACCGATGATTTGCGAGGCAATGTTCCAACACGAATCGACAAGTTGCGCCAAGGAAATTACGATGCCATCGTTCTTGCGAAAGCGGGGGTAGATCGTTTGGAAATGGACCTCTCTGAGTTTCATGTAACGGTTTTTGATCCAACTGAATTTATTCCGGCTCCTGCTCAAGGGGTACTTGGTTTGCAAATTCGCGAAGATGACGATGAACTGCATCAGGTTCTACAGAAAATGAATCATCCTGAAGTAGAGAAGCGCATTGCTTTGGAGCGAAAGGTGTTGAATTTGCTCGATGGTGGATGTCAATTGCCATTGGGAGTATATTGCACGGAAGACGATATGTTGCATGTTGCGTTCGCCTCTAGTGCAGATACCGCTTCGTCTTTCTTACATTACAAAGTGGACGATTACGCGACCATGGCAGAAGAAGTGATCGGCGATTTGCAGGAGCTCGTCAGCAATGATTAAGTCGGTTTTTATAACGAAAAACTCAGGTGAAACTGTATCTCTTCAGCAATTTACAGATGCTCATGGTATACAATTAAGCTCGCAAAGCTTTCTTCAATTTCAACCTGTAGCTTTTAAACTACCATCGCACTTCGATGTGATTTTTTTTGGAAGTCCTAGGGCAGTAATGTTCTTCCAAAGTCGATTTTCCATTCCTGATAACGTATCAATTGCCTGCGTTGGAGGAAAAACAGCTGCTTTGCTTCAATCCATGGGACATCAAGTTGCCTTTAATGGTGAAAACAAAGGAAGTATCACTGATGTGGCTGACAGCTTTAAGGATTGGCTGGGCGATAGATCCGTTCTTTTTCCTGTGTCAACGAAGTCACTTGGAACGATTTCAAAACGAATCGCTTCCGATCAGTCATACCACGTAGAATGTTATGAGACGATCATTCAAGAACACGAAGTTTCAGCAGCATATGATGTATATGTTTTCACCAGTCCATCGAATGTGGAAGGTTTTTTTGCCGAAAATACCTTGCCGGAGTCGGCCTCGGTGATTGCGTGGGGAGAAAGCACACGAAAAGCTTTGGAAGCTCAATATATGGATAACATTACCGTATTGCAGAATCCATCAATGAAAGACCTCATTGATCTATTGGAGGACCAAGCTTCGACTAACGGCAAATAACCAACTTTTCTACCGCAACTTCTGCCATCTGAGTTTGAATCATTACGGAGTAAACTCCATTACTTAATCCAGATATGTCCACTTTTTGACCTTCAGCAGCATCCTGCAAAATGAGCTCTCCCGCATTGTTATAAATATTCACTTGTGCTAAAGGACTATCAGAAACAATGTTGACAGTCTCAACAGCCGGGTTAGGATACAAGGAAACCTGAGGAGTAAAGTCATCTGAGATAATTTCTACATCTGCCAAAGGATCTTCTTCTGCACACAACATATTAATCTCACTTTCTGATAACGTTCGGTTGTAAATTCGAATATCATCTATATCTCCTGTAAAGTAACGTCCTGAAGCTTGGTTAAAGCGACCAATTGCAAGGTTTTGATCGGGCGCATAGGGTGAACCTTGATATTGTGCTGTGTACACAAGGTCACAATCTATGTATAACGATAAGGTTTGAGTTGATGCGTCGCGCATGCCCACCATAAAATGCCATTGTCCATCGTTTACTTGTACATTACCTTCAGCTGTATAAGATGAGAACTGAGTAGGCGTGCTGGTCGTGTTTGTAAAACCAATACTATTTGCCGCAATACTAGGGTGATGATACAGAATACTCCAAGACGACGACTCAAGGTAGGGCAACGCAATGATTCGTGCATGCTGATTATCTGTTGATTTAAACCAAACACACACAGATACGTTAGGTGTTCCAAAAGCCGATGATTGATTGACCTCCATATACTCACTTCCATCAAAATAGAAAGCGCAATTAGTATTTCCGAACCGATCCGTTGAGGGACTTGCTGTATTCAGCGCCACATGATAGTTGTTCCCGCTAAAGTCCGCAGTGTTGGAATTATTAAAATTATAGTGTGCAATTAGCCCATTGGTCAATTGCGAAAAGGAAGATGTGGTTAATGTTAAAACAAAAAGGAGTATTAGTGGCTTCATAAGATTGTTTTAAACAAAACTAAGTCAATCCATCGAATGCTGCCAACTTTTAACATTAAAAAGGCACCCCCGAAAGGATGCCTTCTCATAAGTACAGTGTAATCTTAGTCAGACTACAATGATTGTACATGTTTCGTGCATGCACAATATCTTGAATCAGAAAAGGGATGCACCAACGCGCATCCCAACTTCTGCGTATAATTTCGATTTACTTCACTACGAATTGTAGCGAGTTACTGCTTCCGTCGATTTTAAGGAAGTACATTCCTGGTGCCATGGACGAAGTTCCAAGAACTACCATGTTTGCTCCAGTATTAGCGTTAACGCGGCTTGTGTTAACCACTTTTCCTGTCACATCAACTACTTCCATATTCACTTCCTGAGCACTTGCTACATCAAAACGAACCGTAACGTCGCCCTCAGTTGGATTTGGATACAAAGTCACGTGATCAATGTCGTCCGTTTCTGTCAGACTTGCTACAAGATTATCAGAAGGTGATCCAGGGTAAATATTGATATTATCTAGGTACATGTTGTTTCCTCCGTCGCTTTCAAACTCAAATTTGAAACGGAAGTTTTCTACCCAGTAAGCAGAGGTAATGTTTGTCATGTGAACCGTTACCCAGTCAGATTCCGATGCTGGTGCCCATGAAGATGAGGAAACGTCAGACCCCAAAATTGGACCTGTAAGCGTTTTACGCGCTACCCAGGTTTCTCCACACGTGTTGGAAACATATACTTTCATTGTTTCATCGTTTCCTGTATTGCGCTTGCGATATGCATAACGGAAAGACAAAGTCATGCTTGTTTGAGACGTGATTCCCGAAAGGTCGATAGGCTCTGAAACTAATTCATCCATGTTACCAGTCGTCTGCCCGAAGTTTGGCAATACCACAGATTTTGAACTATTCAATCCAGTCGTAGAGGTGAGCTCCCATTCTGCATTATTTCCGTAGTCAATTACTTGCCATTCGGTAATGTTGTCCAAAGAGTTGTAGTTTTCAAACCCTTCTAGCACTGGTGGCGCACCGCCGTTTGCAAGAACGCGGATATATCCTGTTTTTGTTTCTGTTAGGGATGTTGTACCATCTGTTGCGGTCATCTCTACTTCGTAGATTCCAGGAGTGTTGTATGTTACCGTTGGGTTCTCCGCAGTAGATGTAGCTGGAGTACCTCCTTGGAAGGTCCACGTACGACTTGTTACCGCGTTGAATGAATCATCAGAGAAATCAACAGACTCTCCAACGCAAACAGATGTTCTGTTCGCTGAAAATCTTGCTTCACACAATTCTAGGTTACCGTCAGCTCCCGTTAATGCAAGGTTACTTGCCGATTTCAAGTTGCTGCGTCCTCCAATCGAAGAATTCAAGGCATTTCGCATTTGCTGTGCTTGATCCGGAGTAAACATTTTAGAACAGTAAGAGTAATCCATGTAGTTCTCTACGTTATCAACTTGATCAAATCCCCAGTAGTTGTTATCACCGCTACACGTATTCGCTGTCAACTGACATGAGGTTACTCCTTGGCAATCGGGTGTATCGCCAATTCCGTCATCATCGTTACAGTTTGCTGCCTGACCTGGGTTGTTTGTTCCTCCCCATGGGTGAGGCAAATTCAACCAGTGACCAACTTCGTGTGTTAAAGCACGACTTGTTCCAGCATTACCTGTTCCAATAGAACCAACGTACTGGTGCAAGATGCGAATTCCGTTATCCATTCCAGTTCCGATCCAGTTCGAAGGCAAATAGGTATAACCTGCGGCTCCTCCGATATCTCCAGCGATGAAGATATTGAGGTAGCGATTCCCCGGCCATTGTCCGTTATATACATCGTTACCGTTAATAATAGCGTTCAAACGAGTATTGTCATTTGAACTGTAAGCCGCTGAGCTAACAGTGTGTGTAATTCCCGTAAAGCAAGTACCGTCCGGTGCTTTGGTCGCCAAACGAAACTGAATATTCACCGAGTCAGGGATCACTGTAGCTTGGGGATTGCTCGCGTTGAATGCATTTACGACGCTATTTGCATCGGCGTTCTGCAACATATAATCGCGATTTAAAATGTTAAACGCATCAATTATCTGCTCATCGGAGATGTGTTCTACACCGTTGTTGTGCAACAAGTGGAATACGACCGGGATGTACATGATGTGATTTGTTTCCGGTTGTCCATTTGCAGCTTCTTGGGCGCGAATGGCGTCATCATCCGCCAATGATTGCACGTAAGCCGGATTATTCAGTAGTTCAGCGTGATACGTATGCTGACGACAGTATTCCACGGATTCGCCTTGGCGACAGTTTTGTGGGTCTATCGAATTTGGAGTTGCTTGCTGCGCAGATGCAGCGGATATCAGACCGAAGACGGCCATGATGGAGAGCATAGTTCTTTTCATAAGTACAACAGTTTTGTCCAGATTGAACGTGTAAGATACGCACTTATGCACCAAATCGCAAGTTTATTGAGCGAACTGGCACGAATTATGGATGAACGGTAGCAAATGTTGATTTTACGGTTCGAGGCTTCTTACATCCTGAAAAACAGTACACGTAAATGGTATTTGTAATAACCTAAGTACTCGATTCGCAGCTTCCTCTGCACTGTACAATTTACCTTCTTCTTTCATTTCCACGAATGCGTCCTTGCTGGAGAAGTTTTCTGCCGAGGCACTTCGAATTTCCACTTGCATTCCAGTATCAATTACGCCTGGTGCAATGGCATAAGCTGTCACTTTTCTACCACGTTCTTGCTCTTCCAAATAGAAGTTTTCTGTCAACCGGTTCAATGCAGCTTTGGAGGCGCAGTAAGCCGCCCAAGAAGGAATGGAGCGATTGGCGGCGCCCGAACTAATATTGACCAAAGTGAAAGAGTGCTTCTGATCTAGCTGTGCGTAAATTTTCCTTGTTAGAGTCATTGGAGCGAAAACATTTACTTGCATCACGTGTTCTAGATCTGATGATTCTTGTTCTGAAATACGCTTGATTTCACCAATAATTCCAGCGTTATTGACTAGCGTGAAGTCTCCTTCCAATTCACCGAACTCGATTTCCGAAACAGCCTTGGGGTCTCCTAAATCGCATGAAATGAATCCAATTGCATCACCGAAAGGGTTGGACCTGCCCACTCCAATTACCTTTTCATTTTTGGCTAACAGAATCTCTACGATTCCGGCTCCCAATCCTCTTGAAATCCCTGTAATGATATACGTCATTTTCCTACTCTTCCTCAAGTTCTATTTCGTCGTCCATTTCTTCCTCCTCCAGCTCTATGAACTGATTCATATTGATGTCGTAGTACTCTCGGTTACGCGCACTTCCTAGTCGGTAATTGATGATTTGAATATCAAGGAAGTTCTCTCGGTAGCGCAGCTCTTCTTCGATATCCGGCATGTTTGGATTCAAGCAGATATCTCCGAGATATTTCGTTTTGGAGAGGTCGCCCATGAGCCAGCGCCCATTTCGTTTCCCCATGGTGTAATTGCCGTATTTGTTCAACTTTCCCGCAGGATCATAGTAGCGCCATTCACCCTCTGGCAAGCCATTTTTCATCTTCCCGTAGCTCTGAAGTGTTCCGTTGTCGTAATAGTTGAACACTTCACCATTCATGCGACCTAAGGAATCGTCGACTTCTGAAATGGTGTAGAATTGTCGCACTTCATAATGGTCCTTGTGGGAACAATCGAAACGTTCTGATTTTTCAATGATGTAAGCCCGGAAAAGCTCGTTCCCTATACTATCGACATCAGTGTATATTCCTTTTGCCTTGAATTTGATAGAATCGTTTAGTACCAAAACAGTATCGAAGTAGTTGACTTCATACAATTTCACACCATCGTAATTGAAAAACTCCCAATAACCAGATTTCTTCCCGTCTTTGATGTCACCATCTCGTGAGATGGTATCGTTCGGGAAATACTTGGTGAGATGGTAATCCACGTCTGATTTATCTACAAGGGTTCTGCGCCCGTAGTAAGGTCGGTATTCCCAACCGCCGGACAGACCTGCTTCTACAAGTAGGGCATCTAGCGATTCTGATTCCGTCAAATCTAAAGGAATGAACTGAATGGAATCTTCCCAATTGAAGGTGTAACGAACGCTCAATTCATTTTCCTCCCATAACTTTTCCTCAACGGGGAATCCGTATTCAAATTTTACATAATGGTATCGAAAACCGAGGGAGTCATATCCTTCGTAATCTTCAATTGGTTCTCCAGATAGGAAGAACCCGCGTTTGGAGATTTTACCGTTGGTGTGGTAGGACACAGACTCTCCTTGCAACGCACCATTTTGGAAGTTAAGATCAAACAACAAAATGGAATCTTTGCCTGGAAGGGTTAAATACGTTCTGCTATAGCCATCGCGGTATCCGTCGCGGAACTCTGAATAGCTCACCGCTTTATCGTTTCGCTCGGTCGTTAACCCATGGCGGTAGCCTTCCTTATAATTCGATTCCATGGTTACTTCTCCGTACCACGTGTACTCGTACGCCGTTCCCTCAAGTAAGTCATTCTTGTAATTTAACTCAGAGCTTAGGTAGTATGTTTTTTCTTCAGGAAGTGAATCTTCTTCCATTCCGAAATAGTACATATCATCTTCACCAGCAGGATATTCGTATGTGTAATCCAGCTTTTTCCCATTCAGCATTCCTTTGCTGTAATTCACTTCCGTGCGAATGTTTCCAAATTGATCGTAGCTTCTCCAAATTCCTTCCGGTTTTCCATTCAAAAGATATCCTTCAATTGTCGCTGTGTATGGACTTTCATCTTTTCGCGATGGAGGTCCTTCTCCCCAGTAATAATCGCCGTAGAAATTATTGTACACCCCAAATGAATTGGAGAAAATTGCGGAGAAAAAGTCGGAGAATACCATAGAAACTTCATCGTACTCTGAGTATTCGTTATCAAGCAACTCGGCGTAGGTGCGGTACTTCTTTTTTAGTTTTTTATCGGTGTAGCGATACATGGTCACTGCTTCCACGAACTTGTCCCATTTTTTATAGTTCCTTGGAATGACAACCTCTTCCTTGCCTAATTTTAGCTTCTTGCCATCGAGATCAAACTTCATGGGGCCAGTGAGCATTTCTCCTTCGTAATACAACGTGTAGTCAGCGTCGACATTATAAGCGTCTAACGCCTCAACCATACGCACCGGAACTGAATCTACTTCCGTGCCCTCATAAATTGAAGCAGAACGAATACCCAATGTAGTAAAAGGTCCAAGTTCTCTTGTTCTTCTTCCGGTCCAACTATCAAATCCTTCGGAATAGATGATTGCAGACTTTGTGAGTGTATCACCGAAGATGTTGTATTCGAAATAGTCGGCTGTACGTGTTTCCGGGTTGTAGAAACGCTCATGTACCTTGCTTGTATCGATAAGGTTCCAGCGACGACTTAGTACTGTATAAGGATCGGTTGCCGCTTGCAAAACCGAGTCCGGAATTCCATAATTGTAGGCATCTGAAAAGCCTCCGTGATAGAATTCCAGTCCATCAATTTCCACCAAATCTACATCCCATGGGATATCGTCCTGATAAATATATCGCCCAGACGAATCATACAACTGCGTGCCAAATTCTCTCCCGTTGTAGTCGTAAATAGTTCGAACATAATGATTCGAGTCGGGAACGAAAACGATTTCATCGTGTACTTGACCGTTGTCCCAATAAATGGTTGGTTCAGTTTTCATTGCTCCATCATCGAAATTGTATTGATAGGCTAACTGTCCATTCGGATAATACTGCTCATAGACTCCTGTGTAACTTGGGTATGCGCCAAGACTATCGAAAATTTTACCGCGCTCCACACGTTCCTCAGCATTGGGATCGTAGATGTAATCGTCGAAGTAAGAACCATCCCAGCTTCCTCTACCACCATATTCTCCATAATACTCCTCTTCGTAGTATCCCTCTTCGTAATCGTAGTAATCTTCCTCATAATAATCCATTTCTGAATAGACATCATCATAGAGTTCTTCTTCCAACTCGAAGTTTTGACTCTTCGGGAATGCAGGTCGATACATCACAGGCAGGGACGGGATTCTGTACATTGGATAGAAGTTGAAGGAATCAGGATCGGCACCCCAAGTAGGAAGCAATCCATCGCGGATAACGAACGGATGTACGACAAGTGAATCGTCCGTGTTTAGGGTATAACGGCGTCTCATGGCAAGTGCTCCGTTGTTCTCCTCCAAATATGTGTCGTCGGTTGCCTCGTGGTACGTTTTCCATTCGCCTGCCATTTGACCGTCGTCGTACTGTCCTTTTTCAATGGTTTTTCCTTCATCAACAAGCTTTTCGAATGGACCTTGCAACACTCCATTCTCGAAGGTGATCAGCTGTCTGCTATACCCAAAATCTACTTCTCCGGTTTCGATAAAGTTTTCGGCATCGTACTCATCGAAATAACTGATGTATTGGTACACCATTTGCCATTCGCCTGTTTTGAGTCCCATGTTGTACGTTCCGCTCTTGATGGTGTCGCCCGTAAAATTCACCCAAGTTGCTTCCCCGTGAAGCGTATTGTCTTTCATAGTGAAATACCCCGCTATTTGATCTTCGATGTACTTACAGGTTCCATCTTCTTGCACCAGGCAATACGGTTCGTAGTATTGAATGTACTTTCCATCAGGAATTGGATCAAGCATTGGCGTGATGTCTTGATCGAGATTTTGGCTCTGCTGTAAAAACGGGTAGGGATTGGCTCTTAGCGCCTTTTTAAACTTCTTGGACTTGAAGATTTTTGCTTCTTCGTATTCGTCTAGGTAGCCCATGCTTCGCATTTCGCGTAAGCTCTGAAACATTTCGAAGGTCTCTCGGGTGGCCTCGATTCCAAACATTTCCGGATAGTACTTTTTGAACTTTTTATAGGTTTTGGCATTTATCGCCTTTATGAAGTTATCGAAGTCCTTGCGGGTGATTCTCATTGAATCGGGAACACCCGACATTCGCTGCTCCATTGCGAGCGATTCGTAGGTAAACAGCTCGCCGAATAATTTTTGTCCTTCTACGGCGGTCCAATAACGGTCTGAGTACTCCACCTCAACTTTGAACGGATAAACGTAAACTTGTTCACCATTGAGATTAACAGAATCTACCTCTTGTGCTTGAACTGAAAAAGATAGTAGAGTCACCAGGTAAACTGGCAACAATTGGATGATTAATTTCATAGTTTTTCTATTTGAATCGCAATAGATATTTTCCTACAACGACTCATTGATTTCAATAAAGCGCTGCACGCTTTTTGCCGCGCCAAATACCACAAGGGTATCACTTTCTTTGATAGGAGTTTCACTCTTTGGAACACCGATAATGTGCTCTTCGGTAGTGTCTTCCCCATTTTTTGTGACTTCGTAAGCACGCTTGATAGTGATGAGGGTCATTTCGTACTTATTTCTGAAGCCAATTTCTTCAATTGTTCTACCAATAACTCCCTTTGGAGCAATGATTTCGGCAATTTCATGCTCATCAGGGAGTTGCAAGAAGGAGACAATGTTGGGATTTAGCAGTTTTTCTGCAACGACATTCGCGACTTCGTCTTCGGGAGTCAGGATTTCTGTCACACCAATTTTCTCCAAAATCAAACGTTGATGGTCTCCACTGGCGCGTGCAATTACACGTTTTACACCAAGATCAAGTAAGTGTACACAGGTGAGTACCGTTGCTTCAAAGTTCTCCCCTATGGCTACCACGACGGCGTCAAGCTCGTCCAAGTTTTGCATGCGCAATGCCCGCAAATCTGTTGCGTCCAGAGTAACGGCGTATGCTACTTCATCTTTGATGCTTTCGATCTTTTCTTCATCCGGATCGAAGGCAAATACCTGCGTACCCTTTTCTGCGAGTCTTTTCGCGATGGTGTGTCCGTAACGTCCGACACCTACTACTGCAAATTTGCTATAGTTCATACTTCTTTTTTTAAGCCAGTGCTTGCTTTAAATCGTTTATCAGGTCCTCAGCATCTTCCACGCCAACGCTCAGACGAATTAGGGAATCTACTATGCCAATTTTTTCTCTTTCTTCCTTCGGGATAGCGGCATGCGTCATGGTCACGGGGTGTCCAATCAATGATTCTACCCCGCCCAATGATTCAGCCAAGGCAAAAACCTTCACTTTTTTTACCACGTCAAATGCCTGCTGCTTATTGTTTCCGACAAGTGAAAATGATAACATACCTCCAAAACCTTTCATTTGGTTTTTTGCCGTAGCATGTCCGGGATGATCTTCAAAACCTGGCCAATATACATTCTCGACTTTGGGATGCTCCTTCAAGAAAACAGCTAATTTTTCGCCGTTCTCACAATGTCGTTGCATACGAAGATGCAAGGTTTTGATACCGCGAAGTACCAAAAAACAATCCATAGGTCCCGGTACTGCACCCGAAGAGTTTTGAATTCGGTACATTTCCTTCGCGATGTCTTCATTCGAAGTAACAAGTGCTCCCATTACCACATCTGAGTGACCGCCTAGGTACTTAGTTACAGAGTGCATAACAATGTCTGCACCCAAATCCAGCGGATTTTGAAGGTAAGGCGTTGCGAAGGTGTTATCAACACAGACCATTGCCGAAGAACTCTTTGCTACCTCAACAATCGCTTCAATATCCACAATATTTATCATGGGGTTGGTGGGCGTTTCCACCCAAATGAGTTTTGTTTTATCGTTGAGATGCTCTTTCACGGCATCGGCGCCGGACATTCCTACAAAATGAAATGTAATGTCGTATTTCTCAAAAATGGTTGTGAACAAGCGAAACGTGCCCCCGTACAAATCGTTGGTGGAAATCACTTCATCACCGGGATTCAGCATTTTGAGAATGCAATCAATTGCGGCTAGACCGGAACCAAAGCATGCTCCAAACGTACCATTTTCAAGAGCGGCAATGTTTTGCTCTAGTGCATCTCTTGTTGGATTTTGAGTTCGGGAATACGCATACCCTTTGTGCACGCCCACCTCTTCTTGCACGTACGTGGAAGTTTGATAGATAGGTGTCATGATTGCGCCAGTAGACGCATCAGCCTTGACTCCTGCATGAATCGCTTTCGTTCCGAATTTCATTTTATTCTTATCTCAGCGTATAAACTATCAAAAATACGGAATTAGCGCATCAATAGGGTGGTAAACAATAAGATTTGGTCGCTGATAATAAGAATTGGCGCTTCAAATCATTGAGAAAAGAATCTGAGCAAATCGCTTATCTCAATCAAAAAGGTCAATTCGCATCCAAATGGGTTTGTGATCGCTTAATTTATTGCTGGCTTTGTCTACCGTTAAGTAAGAAGTTAAAATTTCTTCTTCCGTTGCCGCCACGGCAGCTTTGGTTTCGGGGTCACTAGACTTGAATCCCTTGGTGCGCATGTAGGCTTTAACTCCGTTAATTTGTTCGCGAACTACATCGTCCATTCGAGATTCGAAGTACGTATTGGTGCTGAAAGAAACGAACCCGCAATCTTCTCCAAGCGAACCACCTGCTGCCATTTGATCCGCGTAGTTTTTACAAATAAAGAATTGATCGTACATCTGAGAGGAAGACCGTTGATCCAAGTTGGTTCTAAAATCATCATCACCACCTTTTCCAGTGAATGAAATCGTGTGAAAAGGTTGAAAAACAGTGCCGTCGTCATGCAATTCTGTCAGTCGTTCTTCACCGTCATATTTGTTCGTACAAGTCGAATAATACCCCCAGTTGAAATCGCCCAAAAGGATGTAGTTATCGTTTTCGTGACTTACAATGTAATCGGCAACTTTCAGTAATTCATAACCTCTTTCCGGACATGAGTACTTGGTGTGCACGGAACCCAAGGTAAACGTTTCTTGAGCGGCTCCTTTGCTGCAGTTAACGGTAAATGTCCCCATATCTCTCGCTTCGCCTAAATCATAATAACCGGACCAAACAGCGCTAATTGTTACATCTCCCCTAGTACTCCGATATCCCATACACGGAATTTCCGCAGCTTTTCCCAACTCTGCCGGTGTTGCCTCATCGGCAAAAACAAACTCCCATTCATCTCCTAAATAACTTTTGAAGACTTCGGTAGCAGCCACCAATCGCGCTGTTAAATCATCATTTTCTCCACTTTTTTTGAAGGCTTTCGCACCCATTTCTTGAAAAACCAAAATATCGGCTCCGTCCAGCAGTCGCGCCATTTCTTGAAAGTCTTCCAAGGTTCTGTTTCTTCCTGCAAAGTCCCGAATGTTGAAGGAAACAATGGTCAATGCGTCATCTTGGGAGACTTCAATAGGATCCTGAAATGAAGAGTCGTTAGGTGTAAGTCCGTTGAGTTCAATATCAGCTCCTCCTTGAGAAAGTACAATGGCTGTTCCAATGGTAGCAGCGGCACCAACGCCTAATACAGTGGCTAGAATTTTATTCATGAGATGTGAATTGCGGTTTGGGTAAATATAGCAAGTGTAAGTGCTCCATTTTCAGCATCTTGCATTTCCAGTACATGTACGTAACTGTACGTATTTCTACGTAAAACAAGTAGAATATCTCCTTAGAATTAATGGTTCATTCTTAGGTAACTTCATTATTTTTAGCGTCTTGTCAAAAACGATGCAACATACCATTGAAAAGCTCCTTCAGGAGAGCCGTTCTTTCAATAAGAATGATGTTTTGGTGCATGCCGACCCTTCGAAGGTTTTCGTGTTTGAGTCGGACATAATTGAACCGTTTGCTCCAGGAGAATTGTCTTGGAAGTTAATCAAGGAGGCGCAGAGAAACTTGAAAGAGAGCGGAGTGAACACCTTGTGTTTAGCCGAAAAGTTTATGATCCATGGGGAACATTCGCTTCGCAGCCCACTTTTTTTAACTCCCTTAACTTACACAATTGACAAAGTTCGATCCCAAGTAAGGGTAGAGCCAGTGACCGACTCCAGATTTATCAATCCTTATGTAGAATACATACTTCAGAAAAACGATGTTACCGCGGTGCCCAATCTCTCCAACCTAGAAGAGATCTTGGTCAGTGCTGGATTTACATTGGATGATGAGGCTCCTGCTTGCATCGGTAATTTTCACCACCATCGTTATGCGATTTTGCGCGAATTGGAAGACTTGCTTGAAGCCGATCAGTTTAGTTTACCACTCGCATCCATCTTGGAAGATGGACACCAACCCTTGGAACCATTGAACTTGCCCACCGACTTACTTCTGCCGGCAGATGTAGACCATTTGGCAGTTTTTCAGGAAGCTAACGAGCAATCTACCGTTATTCAAGGTCCACCTGGAACAGGAAAATCGCAGGTTTTAACCAATATCCTAGGTAAAGTATTGGCTGCGCAAAAATCTTCTATTGTTCTTTCTGAAAAACGTGTAGCCTTGGAAGTATTGCTGCAGAAACTAGCTGAATTTGGGCTGGACCGATTGGGATTCATTGTCACATCCGACAATGCATCTAGAGACTTATTGAAACAACTGGAAGCCAACTGGCATTATTTCGAACAAAGCTCATTCGAGTCATCTTTCAACCTGAAATTATCGGAACAATACACTTCTCAATTACAGTTTTCATTGGACTTGCTCAATCAACCCAAGGCGATTGGCGGTATTTCCTTGTACGAATTTCGGGAATGGATGCACGGTTTAAAAACTGAAGGTGTTCCTTTTGTTTCCAGTGCGCCGGACGTGACGGTTTTAAAGGAACAGAAAGCAGTCTTGCACCAAATCTTTGAAAAGGGAATTCACCGTTCTGTTTCGGCATTTCGTTCCAATACTTTTGAACGAGACAACTTTTCATCAATCATTGAAACGCTTCAACTTTGGTACTCTGAACTGAAGCAATTGTGTTCCGTCGTTCCATTTTCAACGTGGGCAGATTTGCGATATGTAACGAAGCAGGCCATCCTTTGCCAAAATCGTGAAAACCATAAGCAATCGCATTACGCCGATTTATTCCGAGAGAATTCTCGCAATCAAAAGCGATTTTTCAAAATCTACAAAGAATGGCACCGAGTGATCAAAGAGCTGGAGGAGTATCCTTCTAAATTTGTTTGGAAGCAGGAACCTGTTTCGTCTGAGATTGCCCATCTGCAAGAATTGCATGCTCCGCTTGAGCGCGCTAAGGAAAAAAGACGTAAGCGACGTTCGTTTTTGACGAAAAGAAAATTTGAACGTCAGTGGAAAAAGTACTCAGATCTTCCAGCTCACATGGCTCATGATGCTTTAGCAGATATGGAACGAAAAAGAGAGCTTCAGTGGAAAAAATCTCACATTATAGTTGATTTTTGCGAATTAGGGATACTAAAGCCGGAAAGTGAAGTAGAAATTATCCATCATTCCATTCAAAGTTTTCTTCAAAATGAGTGGGAAATTATTGAGGATTTAAACGCCAAACAAAGTTCCTACTTAACCGACTCTCACGAATTGTTGAGTGAAAGTAGCTCGCAATTGAATCGCTTACTTGCCTTAGAGGATGGCACCGAAATTCTTGTGCTGCTTGAGCAAATTATTGTCGATTTCTCAGAAATAAATGCACTTCAAAATGTGCTAAAAACTCTAGACGACGATACTTTGCGACTTTTGAAATTATCGAGCAACTACAAGGAATGTGAATCTATCGTCGCGACTAGTCATTGGTCCGAGTTTCGAAAACGTTTTCCTTCATTTTCGGAATTTGAAATGAGCGATTTACATGAGAAAACAGCCGCTATTTTGAGGGCTCAATCTACGGAGTCGAAGCAATTTTCCGAGCAAATCCTACAAAGCGTTCAAAAATCGTTTGTGGTGTATCAAGAGTTATTGAACACCCCGGCACGAAAGCTTTCAAACGAAGAAAAGGAGTTGAAAAAGCGATTGAGAAAAGGGAAATCGATTCTAGTGAAAGAGTTTGCTAAAACACGCAGTCATCCAACGGTGCGTGAGCTTTTTGCTTCCGAGGCTCGCGAATGGATTCAATTACTGGTGCCTATTTGGTTCAGCAATCCGACGCAGATCTCCAAAGCATTTCCACTGGATCGAGATTTATTCGACGTCGCTATTTTTGACGAAGCAAGTCAAATTCCTGTACAAAATGGATTGGGCGCATTACAACGGGCAAAACACGGCATCATCGCTGGTGACAGCCAACAAATGGGACCTACATCTTATTTCAAAAGCGGACAGACTGAAGTGGTGGACTTGTTGCATCAGGCTTCCTTCCATTGGAGTAGTAAAATGCTAAAGCATCATTATCGAAGCTTGCATCCGGAATTAATCTCCTTCTCCAATCAACACTTCTACGACGGCGAATTGACCGCCTACCCAGCTTTTGAAATTTCCACTCCCATTCGGCCTCACTTCATTTGTGATGCTACTTTCGAAAATCGAAAAAACAAAGTGGAAGCCAAGGCAGTTGCTCAAGCAATCGAAAGTGCCATTCAATCCAAGGAATCACTAGGCGTTGTGGCCTTTTCAGAAGAGCAGTTGACGTGCATTAAAAAACAGCTTTCGGCTGATGCTCTCTTGCTTTTGAACGAGCGAGTGGAGGAAGGAAGCGCATTTTTAAAGTCCTTGGAAAACGTTCAGGGAGATGAGTGTGATCACCTAATCATCAGTTTTGGCTATGCAAAAGACAAGGAAGGCAACTTTGCGATGCGATTCGGCCCGATGAATACTGAAAATGGGCGCCGCCGATTGAATGTGTTGTTGACACGCGCTAGAAAACAACTTGATTTCTACGCTTCCGTAACTCACGCTGACTTCAAACTGAGCGATAACGAATCCATTGATTTGTTGCGCTTGTGGTTCGCGAAACTGGCGTCTCTTGAGGAATCTCCCGCTGAAATAAGACTTCCTTTCCAAGCGGATTATGTGATCAACAAAAATGTACTGACGCTAACGAAGCCCCAAGCATATTTTCAACGAGCCGAAGAGATGGTCACGTTCCAATCGGTCATGGAGTCACGAGGTTGGAACATCCGGTATCAATAGCAGACCAATCTTTCCTGAGCCAAAATAATTCCATTCGCTTTAATTCGAATGCTATACGTTCCGGAGCGTAAATTGAGGTTCTTAAAAGTTTCCAATTCACTATTTAAGTTGCGTTCATCCACGATTTTACCGTCCAAGGAACATATAGAAACTGTGCAAGGAACATCATTCTTTTCGTATTCGATTGTAAATTCACCTGCTGTTGGGTTCGGGTAAATGTTTAGTGCCGTCTTGAAGCTAAGCTCAGAAGTCCCCAATGTGAATCCTGAAATTAACCGAAGTTTTCCGGTATTGTATTCAGAAACGTAAATACTGTCCATGGTTGCATTCACATATACACCATTAGGTGTAGTAAACTGGGCGCTATCAAGACTACCATCGGTGCCGCCAAAAGTACTGCCAGCATATATATTTACTTCCTCAGATATTGGGTCAATGGAGTACACTTTCTGTCCGTTAAAAGCCGTTGCAAGCATCCGATCACCAGCATTTGCTATAAAGCCCAAACGACCCGAGCCTGGTAATTGAGTAACAAAAATAACGGTATCTGATTCTACTCTGAAAATCTTACGATCATCAAAATTAGCGACATAAAGCTCTCCTAGACAATACTCCAAACCAACCGGTCCGTTCAATTCTCCTCCAGCATGAAAATCAAATACGAATCCGTCAGGAGAGAGCTTTTTTAACTCACTAACACTTCCATACGTTGTAAATATCATGGTATCACTAGCAATATCTTTGATAATTCCTGAAGGATTCGTTACCGTAATCGTATCCAGCGGACTTCCTAAGGCATCATATACGTAAATTCTGCTTCCTATATTATCGCATACATACAGCTCGCCTGAACTATTGAAAGCAAGCCCGTTGGGCGTGTTTAAACCACTAACAAATGTTGTAACAGTTCCCGAAGGAGTTCTTTTAAATACTGCATCTCCCGAGTAGTCAGCACAATAAAGATTACCGGAGGCATCTTCGATAATATCGTCGGTAAAAGGGGTTGCACTGTTATCTACGAGGGTGGAAACAGTCGTCTGCCCAAAGCTGAATAGCACAAAAAGGAAAAGTGAAATTGTGGTAATTGTAGTTTTCATAAAGTTTCGTTTACCGCAAAACTATGCTACTTGTAAGCGGTACTTAAACTCACGCAATCAATTTAATGAAAGTATATACATATCTATTCCGTCAAAGCCATCAGCGCGAAGCTTACCAACCAATGTCCGCCTTCGTAATTTCCATCGGTAAGATCGGGCAATGAATGGTTGATGTGTTCGTTAGCTATCGCATTTAAGTAGCTGTATTCGGGATAATCCGTCGTCAATCCTTTTAGGCACCAAGCTCGACTGAAATTTAATCCATCCAAGTGAACCAAATGCCCATCTTCTCTGTCTGTAACAATACCGGGGTCCAACTCAAAACTTGGTGTAACAAGTTTCGGTAAAAAGGTCGTTAACCACGACCGAAACTCATCTTTATCCAACACACGGCGCATGAGATCCGCTTCTTCCAAACAAGGAGATAAAAAATCGTAGCCGCTCGGTTCCCATGAAAGTGGACAGTCACGATCGCTTTGGTAGTATTCCCTAGCTCGTTTTGATACAAGTTCGAGGAGCTCATTGTTTCCTACTGCATTGGCATAGTCGTACACCATGCAAAGTGCAAATGCCGTATTTGTATGCGTTCCAACCCGAATGGGATAGTTCAATTTTGGCAGGAAGGTTTCCACTTTCTCTACGATCAAGTCGGTTAAGGGTTGTAAATTTTGCTCCAGTTCTCTTGCCGTTGGATCATCCCAGCGATGTAGTTCTTCTGAAAGTTTCAAAAGCCATGCCCATCCGTACATACGCTCAAATCCCTGACTGTGTGGATGATCAAAATACGCCAATTCTCCTGCAATATTTTCAGGGGTGATGTGATCTTGCAGTCCGGCGATCATTGCATCTCGCTGTTTGATGTTTGGAAAAGTACGCAGCAATCGCACCAGCGACCAATGTCCATGTACTGATGAATGCCAGTCAAAGCAACCGTAAAATGCCGGGTGCAGCGATTCGGGAGAACGCAAATCATGATTTCCCGCAATTACCTGATTGAGCTTGTTCGGATATTCTTGATTGATGCACGTTAGAGGTAACTGCACGAGTTCCTCCGCTTGCTCTTGCGTTAATTTCAATAGAACAACAGCCTGCTGTGTCAATTGGTTTCGCTTCAGTTCATTTTTCTGTTCCTCCTTTTGATAATCACAAGAAATCAATGTCAAAATCAATAGGAGCCAAGCTCCATTTTTCATATATTAAAGATAGCATTTCTCAGTTGTGGCAAACTATTTGTTTATCATTGAGAAGAAAATGAACTGTTATGAAAAAATTATCCTACATACTTTCCCTTTTGTTGCTTGCTTTTGCGCTCCAAGCGTGCAAAACGAGCGAGGAGGTTGTTGATGTTAAAGAAACGGTTAACGAGGCGCCCGCGGAGGGAACGGATATCACTCAGGAGGAAGTTCCTGTTGCATCCGACAGTACTGCAGACCGAAGTGTTTTTGCCAGTATTGAGCGAACGCCTTGCTTTGGTAGATGTCCAACCTACAAAATGACCATTTACTCTGATGGATTCGTTGAGTTTAATGGAATTCGCGATGTGGATATGATTGGCAAGTACACCACTACCATCACTCAAGGGCAAATGAATGCGATTTTGAAGAAAGCCGAGGAAATCGAGTTTTTCACTTTTGAAGATGAATACGACGACGGAATGATTACCGATTTACCATCGACTACGACGACGGTTCTAGGCCACGATGGACAACTCAAATCAGTCATGCGCCGACATGGCTATCCGAAGCGAATTCTAACTTTGGAGCAATTGTTTGATGACTTGATGACCAGTGAGCGTTGGACATCTGAAAGCGGAGAAATCTACCCGCCTGAACGCTAGTAGTAGCTGAAATTCTGTATCTTCGGGTGAAAACCTTAGCACTATGAAAGTTCTTGGCGTACTCGGAGTCATTGCCGGCGTTATTGCGGCATCTGTAGCCCTTCATCTACATTTTATTTACGCAAAAGCCGTTGATTTACTAGAAAAGGAAGTCACTGCAAACATTGATGAAAAAGGTTTGGAGTACCTCCAATCGGATGAATACCGAGAAATGTTCGAATTAATTGATTACAAGACAGATTACGGCATTATTGTCATGCTTCTTGGTGTAGTTGCCGTTCTCATTTCCATTTACCCAGCGGTGAAGAAATTCAAAATTGCTTGGGTTGGTGTGGCATTCGGCTTATTGAGTTTCGTTATTGGCGCTGCTTACGGAACGCACATGTTTTCTTGAATTCAGCAAGAAGTTAATAAGCCATTGTTTTTTCGCGAAACTCATGATTTACAAACCTGAAACAAACTATTTGTAACAAAGTCAGGGTAAAAATTGATTTATTTTGTAACAAAGTCAGGGTAATTTGGTGTTTTTGAGAATATAAGAACCTACACGCATGATTTATTCAACACGCTAATGCGCATCCAGCCAGTTATCGGCAACTTCCATTTCCACTACCATTGGAACGGCAATACTAACCGCTGACTCCATTTCTCGCTTCACGAGTTTCTGTAGTTGATCGACCTCGTCTTTATGAACATCGAATACCAATTCATCATGTACCTGAAGTAGCATCTTAGATTTCATATTGGCCTCGCGCATCGCTTTGTCCACTTGAATCATGGCCATTTTGATGATGTCTGCGGCAGAACCTTGAATGGGTGCATTAATCGCATTTCTTTCTGCAAAACCTCGTACAACTGCATTGGCTGAATTAATGTCTTTCAAATAACGACGGCGCTTCATTATCGTTTCCACGTATCCTTTTTCACGCGCGTTTTTTACAGCATTGTCCATGTAATCCTTGATGGTGGAATACTGCGCGAAGTATGCGTCGATAATACTTTTTGCCTCAGTTCTAGAAATGCCCAAATTTTGCGATAGTCCAAATGCGGATTGACCGTAAATGATTCCAAAGTTGACCGCTTTTGCAGAACTTCGTTGATCTCTCGTGACCTCATCAATGGCTACATGAAACACTTTGGATGCCGTTGCTGCGTGAATATCTTGTCCACTTTTAAACGCTTCAATCATGTTCGGATCTTCACTGAGTGCGGCAATAATTCGTAGCTCAATCTGAGAGTAATCGGCCGCCATCAAACGGTAGTCTTCTCCTCTTGAAATGAATGATTTTCTTATTTCACGCCCTTTTTCTGAACGAATCGGAATGTTTTGAAGGTTTGGATTTGTAGAACTCAAACGACCCGTATTGGCAACGGTTTGCATGTAATTCGTATGAATTCTTCCGTCTTTCGGATCACGAAGAGCTGGTAAAGGATCTACATACGTGTTTTTCAGTTTACGCAACTGGCGGTAATCCAAAATCATTTGAATGATCGGGTGTTTGTGCTTCAGTTTTTGAAGTACATCCTCCCCGGTTTTGTATTGACCTGTCTTCGTTTTCTTTGCTTTCGTATCAATTTGCATATCATCGAACAAAACCTCACCCAATTGGCGGGGCGAATCTATGTTGAAGTCCTTACCTGCTTCTTTTTTAATGCTTTCATCAAGGCGCACCAAGTCCGTTTCTAGCTCAGCCGAATAACGTTGTAGTCCTTCTGCATCAATAGAAATTCCTTCCTGCTCCATGGATTTTAACACCGATACTAGTGGCATTTCCATCTTATAGAACAAGTCTTTGAGGTGTTCTTTTTGAATTTCCGGCTCGAAAAGTTCCTTCAATTGCCAAGTTATATCAGCATCTTCACACGCGTAATCCGAAACCTCCTGTGGCTCCAAATCGGCCATGCTTTTTTGATTTTTCCCTTTCTTCCCAATCAACGTTTCAATGGAAACCGGTTGGTACTTCAAATAGTACTCTGAAAGGAAATCCATGCTTTGTTTGGAGTCCGGGTTGATCAAGTAATGCGCAATCATCGTGTCGAACATCGGACCCGAAACTTCGACGTCATAACGATTGATCACTTTGATATCGTACTTGATGTTATGCGCCACTTTTTCAATTTCCTTCGATTCGAAAAACGGCTTGAATTCGTTTACGATGGATTTCGCTTCTTCAAAATCCTTCGGAGTTGCCACGTAGAAAGCCTCGCGTGCCTTCCAGGAGAAAGACATGCCGACAATATTCGCATGTAAGGGCTCCAAGCTGTCGGTTTCCGTATCAAAACACACCGATTTCTGCGCCATGATCAAATCCAATAATTCCTTTCGTTCCTCGGGCTTTGTAATCAGATGATAACTCGGTTTTTCGGTAGCAATGGTTTTGTATTCTGACGTTTCCTCAGGTGCTTGCTCTTCCACAAGGCTTTGTGTTCCGAACAAATCCATTTGTCCATCTTCAGTCGCCGACTTAGTAGCAGTAACCACAATTTCTTCGCCCAATACACGTCGAGCGAGGTTGCGGAATTCCAGCTCCGTGAAAACTTCCTTGATTTTCTCCTCATCCGGATCTTCTGCTACCAAAGCATCTTCGTCAAGCTCAACGGGTACATCGGTAATTATTGTTGCCAGCGATTTAGACATCAATCCTTGCTGAGCGAAAGTTTCTACATTTTCTTTTTGTTTTCCTTTAAGCTGGTCAGAATTCTCAATAATCCCTTCTACAGAACCGAATTGCTTCAAAAGTTTGGCTGCCGTTTTCGGTCCAATTCCGGGAATTCCAGGAATATTATCTGCGGCATCACCCTGTAAGCCAAGAATGTCAATCACTTGTTCAACCCGTTCAATATCAAACTTTTCGCACACCTCTTTTGGTCCCCAAATTTCTGCGGGATTCCCACCTCTTCCTGGGCGGAACATCAGTGATTTTTCCGTCACTAGCTGACCAAAATCTTTATCGGGCGTCATCATGTAGGTAGTAAAGCCTCTTGGTTCTGCCAGTTTTGCCAAAGTTCCAATCGTATCATCCGCTTCATATCCCTCCACCTCAATGATAGGAATGTTGAATGCGCGAATAATTTTCTTAATCGGCTCGATATTCGACAAAATTCCTTCCGGTGTTTCATCGCGATTCGCTTTGTACTCAGAAAATTCCTCCTTTCTTACAGTTGAGCCACCCGGAGGATCAAAAACTACTGCAATATGCGTGGGTTTTTCCTTGTTGAGGATATCGATCAACGAATTGGTAAAACCAAAGGCCGCAGACGTATTCAGACCTTGCGAGTTAATTCGTGGATTCTTCACAAAGGCAAAATACGATCGGAAAATAATCGCATAAGCATCAATCAAAAAGAGTTTTTTTTCGTGTACTTCACTAACCATTCTTGCGCTATTTGTTCAACTGTTTGACGCTCCGACTATTGTTTCTATTTCATTCTATCGAAATCGAAAAGAGCATGACTGTCAATAGGTTCATTAAATTTTCACCCTAATAATACTATTTTTGCCCCGGTCTTCGTTGCAGATTTTCGGATTTTTAGCGTTGTCCGAAATCAAAAACAACACTATGCGCTCAGGGATGTTTTTCCTGTTTCTTTTCACCGCCAGTTTCCTTTATGGGCAGTCCAACGTGATTGACGTGTCGGAGCAAGTAATCATGCCCAAATCTTACGTAATCGCACGCGCCTCCTCAAGCATTAAAATCGATGGAAAAGCAGATAAGGCATGGGACCTAGCACCGTTTTCGGATAAATTCATTGATATCGAAGGGGAAAAGCCGGTCAAGTTTGATACACGTTTTAAAATGTTGTGGGACGATACCTATTTGTATGTCTACGCTGAATTGGAAGAGCCGCATGTTTGGGGAGATATTACCGAACGTGACGCAATTATCTATTTCAACAATGATTTTGAGGTGTTCATTAACTCTTCTGAGGCAACCGAAGCTTATGGTGAGATTGAAATCAATGCGCTAAACACCGTTTGGGACCTACTGTTGAACAAACCTTATCGCGCTGGCGGATACGCGAATTTCCACTGGGACATGAACGAGATGAAAACGGCTGTTAAAGTCGATGGAACCTTGAACAAGTCGAAAGATATTGATAGCGGATGGAGCGTTGAAATGGCCATTCCTTTGAAGCCATTGATTGAATTGAAAAACGACCGCCGAAAGCCTATACAAGAAGGCGATCAATGGCGCATGAACTTTTCGCGCGTTCAATGGGAACACGAGATCGTTAACGGTAAATACCAGCGGAAAAAAGTGGATGGAGAACTGCTTTCGGAACACAATTGGGTTTGGACCGAGCAATGCGCAATAAATATGCACAAGCCCGAAAACTGGGGAATCGTTCAATTCACGGAATCAACCGATCCGAATCAAGAAGTTAGGCAGGATGCAGATTTTTTACTGAAGCAGTCATTGTTTGCTTTGTACGAAAAAGTCCGGTATAAAAAACTCACTTTTTTCAATGAAATGAGTGTCGGACAAGAGCGTCAGTTAAAAGTGAAGTACGGAAATGATTCCTTCGCCTTGGTGAATGCCTTCAAAACGAACAGCGGATATGAATTTACCGTGGACGGCGAAAACAGTCGATACGTCATCGATCATTTTGGTCGATTGTCTACCCAAAAACTCCCTGAAAAAACATTTACGATCGCTACCTGGGCGCACGGTGCACAACAAATGGACTCAACGCTGTGGAGGGCAAAGTTGAATCACTACGATTCCTTGGGAATTTCAGAGATTTTGGTGGGCGGGAGTCCTGAATTTTTGCAGGAATTAGTCAAAATGGCGCAAGTTCATGACATTCGCGTTCATGCATGGATGTGGACATTAAATCGTCCGAATGATTCCACTGCCATGCAACATCCTGAGTGGTATGCTGTAAATCGGGCGGGAAAAAACTCCCTGGAATACCGCGCCTATGTGGATTATTACCAATGGTTGAGTCCTTTTCACCCTGAGGCGCGTGAATACATCAAAAACAACGTGCGCCAATTGATGAAAGTAGAAGGATTAGCTTCTATCCACTTGGATTACGTGCGTTACGTGGATGTAATTTTAGGAGCCAACCTTCAACCGAAATACAACTTGGTTCAGGACCACGAAATGCCGGAATACGATTATGGGTACCACCCAATCGCTCGAAAACAGTACAAACAGTTGTTTGGCATTGATCCCATGGAGTTAGAGCACCCGGAACTTAGTACCGAATGGCGCCAGTTCCGATTGAATGCCATTACCACGCTAGTAAACGAAATCGCGGAAGAAGTGCATGCGGAAAATCAACACTTGTCCGCGGCTGTTTTTCCATTTCCGGAAATGTCTCGACAGATGGTGCGTCAAGCATGGGACGATTGGAACTTGGACTACGTTTTCCCGATGATTTACCACAATTTCTACCGCGAGAGTATCCCATGGATTGGCTTTGCAACTGAGCAAGGGCTCCGCGACGTCGACTATCAGCTGTATACAGGCTTGTACATGCCCGGGTTTGAGAATACAGAGGACTTCGAGAAGGCCATTCAGTTGGCGAAAGTTAAAGGCGCTAGTGGCGTTTGTCTGTTTACGGTGGACGGGATGAAGGATTCATTTGAAACCGTACTTCTAGACATGAGCGATGAAAAGTAGATCGTAATTAATTTACGATGCATGAGGTTACCTTTGAATTGAATTTCGCACCGTAACAATCACAAAAAATGTTAGGGTGGTGACGATTGCCTCAATTTAATCGTTATTCGTATGTAACCACTATTCTGAACTATGATTCGCTTAGCTATTGCTGATGACCACCAACTTGTGCGCGATGGACTGCGCATGTTTCTCTCTAAACTGCCTCATTTAAAAATTGTTGCAGAAGCCTCAAATGGACAAGAACTCCTCACTCAGATGAGTGAAACCGAAGTTGATGTTGCTATAATTGACATTAATATGCCCGTGATGGACGGGAAGAAGACCATGGAACGCATCCGGCAATCGTTTCGCTCTACAGTGAAAATCATTTTTTTAAGCTATAACAACGGTCTTCATTTCGTGCGAAAGTACATGTTGCTTGGAGCCAGCGCTTTTCTCGGGAAGACAAGTGCTATCCCCGTATTAATTGAAGCCATTGAGCAGGTACATGCGGGTCATTTATATTTTGAATCGCACGTTCCTGAGGAATTGATCATTGAAATCAGCACGAGTATAGAAGTAGACTACACTCCAATTCTAGGAGAAACTTTATCTCGGCGAGAGGCAGAGGTGGTCGGCTTGCTTTGTCAGGGGTATTCCTGTCCTCAAATTGCCGATTGTTTGTTTATCAGCAAACGAACCGTAGAACGACACAAAGCAAACATTTTTACCAAATTTGGCGTAGACAACTTCGCTCAAATGATGGTAAAGGCAATTATTCATGGGTATTATGATTTGCCTATATAGATTAAAGAAGAATGACAAAAAACTCAAAGCAAAAAGATGTAAAAACACTAGACTATTTTCAGTGTTAGCCCAGGAAACTTATCTCGCATAGGGCCAAGTAATTCGTTCAGTCCTATTTTGTTGAATTGAAGGTCTTGGAACACTTCGGGATCCATTTTCATGGAGAAATATATAGAGTTTGGTTCATTTTCAGCAGCTTCTAGTTCCATTGAATCAAAAAACCCCTTTTTGAAATGAAACGTTCCTTTTTTGCCCTCATGCACACTGATAACCGTACAACTTTCCGCAGCCCATTGTACTGAAGCAATACCTAACCGACAGAATTCTTCACCTACAGCCAAATGCTTTTTCATGTTAGAACAGACGAACAGCTGAGAGAAAATCTTCACCGGCAGGTACTCTCCGTATTGATCTACCTCAAGAGACATTCCCGCATCATACTTCAAAGAGAACGTAGCATCGCTTACTGAGAAATGAATAAACGTACAATTACCATCTATAAATTCATCTATCGCATGGCATGTAGACTCTAGAAGGAGAGAATTCAAGTGTCCGTCCTTGTGACATTCTTCAAAGTACATGTTTGGCCTCAATCGCACATGCTCTTGAGGAGTGACTGTTCTGATACCTTCCGTTGAATATTCTTCTTTCATGTACCTTTCTCGATTTTTTTTTTGGCATTACATTCATAATGGTGGTGACTGCAATCTATGATTTTTAGAATAAAACAGTTTTAAATTACTGACAACAAGTTAATCATAATTTTCACACTTACTGCACAATTCCTACTTCTAAAGCTATTACTGTACCTCTCTCATGGATTAATCTTTCCAAACTCCTATTTGGAAGGTATGCTGTAAACTCTTCTGTAAAAATCTTATTCATACTAATATGCCCATATCAAGGATCGATTTTTCCGTACTGAAGAATGTTCATTTGTTCGGTGTGACCTTCAATCCAATTCAGGAATTGCTTCTTCTCTTCCTTAGGCCACTTTGCGAATGCGTTCTTTAATTTTAAATAGTCTTTCTGCTCTAAATTTTCTGCTAAAGCTAGAGCTAACACCCAAGCTGACGGAATTCCTTGTCGATATGAATCAAAGTGTATTTGATTGTTCATTTCGGTCAAAAGGGCTTTCGAGTATTCGCTGTAACTATTGTTTATATTCATTGCCACGTGAATTATCGCTGAAGTTCTAGTATAGTTATGTTCACCGTGGATTTTTTCACTTAACGCTTCTTGAACAGAGAAGGAATTATATTCCTCGACCCAGTTCTTTGTTACAAACTTGTTCATTGTAGTTGAAAATAACATTCAGTTCCTGTCATTTAACATATAAGCAATCTCCTTAAGTTGGCAACTGCTTTTTCGCACATTTTTTTAAGCTGTCTTCACTCGAACCCTTCTTGTTCGCGATCTTCGGGATAACCATGTGGTCCAACCGTGTACAGAACTTTTCCAGTTGCAGCGTCCATTTCAATAAAATAAACATCCGGAATGTCAAACATTTCCACTTCATATGGAATTACCCAAACTGACTTTTTCTGATCTTCAAACTTCCCATGAACCAAAAGCTCGTCGGAAATGAACTCGATTTTATCCACTAAAATTTGACTAAACTTTCTTTTTCTTTTGCTTAGGTATTCTTGTGCATTGCTGATTGCTGTTGCTATGTCTATCATTTTAATGTAATTTTAGTATAGAATCAATATTTACTGGTTTTCTTTTTTTCGGTAATAGCGTATAATCAAACGAAACCTCATCTACTGAAATGGATACTTTTTTCAATAAACGCTTTACATCAGAAACTGAATAGATAATACTAAAGATTAATGAAGAACATAATTGTCTTTTATGTATTTAATTAACAGCGGTTGAGAATTGAAGACTTCTTTCCTTATCAGGCTTTTCTCAATGTAAAAGAGGTTATATTCGTTTTCTCCAATTTGAACACGACAAAAAGTTTTTATTTCTTTTATTCCAATGTCATTTGTTCCACCCAAGTCCTGACAAACGTGAATTTCAGATACGTCATTTTCAATTTCCCGAATGTAATATCCGAGTTTTTCAAGCTTGGACTTTAATAGCTTAATATTTACTTTCATTATTTTAAAATTATAAAGTGATGATTAGAAGATGACCATAAACGTACAAAATCATCAACCTTAATTTGAGCCTCAACACCAAATTCATTTCCATAACCCTTTGCTTTGGAAGTATCCCAAGGGTCTCTTAAGAAAACTATATCATTAATAATTTTATCAACAATTATTGTATGAATTCGAGAGTTACTCGGGCCAAAACTGGCGATCCATGAGCCTTCAGCAATACTATTTGCTGCCTCTAGCAGTTCTACTCCCCTAAGTCCATTGTAATCAAAAGAGCCGTGATATACTTTCCCATTTGGAAGAAGGTCTTGAACAATTGGACCAAGAGTAAACGGGTCAATTCCATCACTTTCGAATTTTGCGATTTTTCTCACTGCTTTCTCCGTTATATTAACACCCTTATCTCTCACAAACTGTGCTACACAGGCAAGTCCACAAGACATTTCAAGATCTTGACCTAAAATACGACTCGAGACTTTTTCATCAATATATTTAAATCCACCGCCAGTTCCAGTTTTAAGTACAAGTTGCTTATTCAAAAAATTCGTCAAGTTATCGCCACTATTGAAAATCGCTCGTAGCGCCTTTTTGAAGTCGTGGTACTTACCGGAAAGAATTGTGGCGCCTCTGTAGCTCAAGAAATAAGTTCGGTCGCTTTCACCAATTAGTTTTCCTTTAAAAATAATGGCACCACGATCCGCAAGCGCACTCATGTTTGCGTAGGTCAAATAGCTTAATTTATCAACCAAATCAAAAACACCCTCGGTAAAAGTGGGAAAACCATCCACTTCCTTCAAGGCATACTGCAACATTTTTCCAATCTGCGCTCGTGCTTCCTTACTTGTAACATACATGAATGCTTTTATACCTGACTCAAGTAATGTAGGCAATAATGCTGCCGAAGTAACAATTCCAGCAATCGTATAAACACGCTCCCAAGTATCCAAAAACTCTCGCCCCCAAGCCGTTTTCCTGAGCTCATTTTCTAACATTTGAACGGTAATATCGCCCGTTGCTAGACCCAAATCCATAATGGCCAATGCTGAAAAGAAGTATCCTGCTCCAGCAAAAAGGGTTGCGGCCGAAAGAACAATCACGAGGAGGTTAATTCCAATTCGTAGAAGTCGTGAGATTTCTTGCCACTCTGCATGGTAAGCCATGTCTTTTACGATAATGGCTGGCACATCCACTTGAACAGGTTTACCCTTCTTATCCAATGTATGCAAAGTAACAATGTCAAGCGGATGAAAATAGCCGTAAGGATGAATGACTTCTGTATCCGAACCGTCTGTTAATGCTGTACCTACAAGATCGAATTTATCGGTTACAATTTTCTTTTTCTTGCGCTGCGTAAGTTCGAACCTGTTCGGTTTTGTTTCATCGAAATAGGCATTAGAATCAACGAAATAATTCTTGTCAATTCTAAATTCTGCCCATCGTTTGCGTCTGTCTTTATCCTCTAATCCTAGGTTGTGATATGCACAAATAGCTACCATAGTCGAAGCAAGAATTGTTTTGTTGGAGACTTGCTCGCCATCCCATTGTGATTCACCATCTAATGCGTAGTAAATTTTAATAAGTAAATCAGGACGAGCGTTGAATTTGTCATAGATATATTTCATTCCACCTTCCTTGCTCGCAATTACCTCTAGAATTTTGTTCATTGTCCCATCAGCACCTTCTGAAAACATTGACTGATCATACTCCATGAGCTTCCAGAATACGGTAAACAAGAAATCAATGGGGTAACGCTTTAGATACTCCCGAGGTGTTTGCCAGTACAAATTTCGGAACTCTTCACCATGTCCAAGATTTTTATATGCTCCCTGAAAAGCCGATTTGATGGATGCATAAAAGTCGAAACCATACCTTTCCAACAAGTGTTTGAAGGGCCAATAACGCTTCGTTGAAAATTCCAAAGCGACAATGCGTTTATCACTATTTGTAGTTGCCTCTGCCGAAAACTCGGTTGCCTGAAAGGTTGATTTTGCGTCTGCTGATATCAAATAGTCTCCTTCCTCTACGACGGTGCCTGGTTGAAACAAATAATAGATGGTATAAGTAGCGTACGTTTTGTCCGGGTTGAGTGTAATCTTGTAATACGGAACCGAATCGATGCTACCTGTGCTGGATGTTGCATAACTCAGTTTTAATTGCTCCGCAAAATCGAACTTATCGCGTTCCGATTTCTTCCCAGTCAACATTTCATATGCACGATCTGATAAAACTTGCCCTAACTCTACTCCTAACCGTTCATTCGGTCCTTTCGCATTCAGTACAATCTCAATCTGCTTCTTCCATGGAACGTGGTATTTTTTTGGATTAAAATAGAAGGAGCTAGTATTGTAATCTTCGTATGAGTCGAGTATGTCTGCAAATAGCATCCGCAAATCCATGCTATTAGACACAATGGGGGGTTCTGGAGGTCTTGGAAATCCTTCACCATTTCCAGATGATGTGCCGCTGAAGTTATTCAACGGCGAATTCTCAAAGAATCCAAATGGTTCTGCCATAATTAAAAATTTAAAAAGCTGCGGGCAGGTCACTACCCGCAGCATCAGTGAATAGTGTGTTAGTATTTATGCGGATGTGGTCCCCGTATCTCGCGTCAAGATATTGGTATCCGGATCGAGATTGAAATCCTCAGCCTCGCAACACGGCAACCCTCCTTCATCCAGGGCTACGGAACGTGCTTGAATAACCGTCAGATCAGTTGGAACAATGGTTTCCCATTCAATTCCTTCCACTTCACCTTCAATTTCTTGCATTTCATTTGCAATGGAAACGTAAAGTTCATCGTCTGTATCTACTACCAAGCCAGTACCAGACCAAATTTTTCCCGTTTCCATGTAAAAGGCCACGGCATTTTCAAACCCTTTACGCACAGGCACAACCACACGCCCCATACCCGACTGCAGGAATTGCTGGAAGATTGGGTCATTGCTGTCTTGCTCTTGGTATAGAGATTTCCAATCGCACTTGTCGGACCAGTAGTATGGGAAGAACTGCTTTGACAACAAATCCCAATCAAAGGCTTGCTCGAAGAATTTTACCTCGGAAGCGTATTTGTCCAAAGCGTGAGTCAATTCCAACTCGGGAACGTCACACTTTACCGTCTGATAGAAGTTTTTCCCTTGTTGGTAACCATGTGGCTTTGCAATCATTTCGATACACAGTCGCTTCAACTCCGTATGCATAATCTGTGTATTGAAGCGTGGATTACGCCCGTTAGTCTGGTTCGCATCTTCGAACTCCGAACTTTCAGCAACCAGCATTGCAGCTTGCTGTGCCTGAGCATTATTAAATGCCGACAATTGCTCATCGTATGCCCGCTTAATCGTTTCGTAAGTATCCTGCTGCCATTGCTGGAAAATTTCCGGCTGCAATTCACAGTTCAAACTTACGGAGAGCGAGTATGATGTTACTTTCTTAGTAACTACCGAAATACCTACATTTCCCGTGGCATTCAAACCAGTTCCATTTAGGTTCATTGCTACGGGGCCGTAACCTTCGATGCAATTCTTAGTAAATGTTCGACCCGCGAGGCTTACTCGCGTGTATGCATACATCGGAACCAAACTCTTGTACGTGAAATTGTTCTTTCCAGTAACGCTAGTACACACGTAATTTGCTGGTACCATAAGTCCGTCGTGCTGATACGATTTTTCTGAATCACCGTTTCCTGGGCTTTCACCAAAACTTCCCGTAACGCTCTTAGTGGCGTCCATTGGCGCTTCCGGATTCGCTCCGTACAAAGCAGCAATGCGTTGATAATTTTCACGGGTTATGTCCGCGGCTCCATTGATTCCATTTTCCTCTAGTGATACTGGTTTCACAGCTACATTTGTCATCCCTGTTACTGCCAGTGCATCTGAGGTTGGGCCTTCTTCTTCAGCTGTAATGATAATGGCTTCCTTATACCAGCGCGATGGCTCGGGTATCATGAATTCATACATTAAACGCTTTCCATAGTTTATGATTTTGTTTTTGAACACTTTATCCACCCAGCGGTATACTCCCGTAACATTTGTTGTCCCTTCTCGGTTATCGTATCCGTGCTTGATAGTATCCTCGTACTCTTTCACCATGGATGAAGTTCGACGAACACTTGTTTTCTGAACAACACGTTCCAAAGCACGACGTGTTACATCCTCTGAATAGGTTTTCGCTTCGCTGTTCGAGTCTGTTAAAGATTGAGAAAAGGCAAAATCCCCATACGAGCTCAAATCGAAGTTTTGGATTAAATCTCCCGATGTACTAGCGTTAAAACCAAAGTTTTGACTTCGGTCCTTCTGCAAGACTTCTGAGACTTCTGAGGACATTTCATGGCGTTCTGTAGAAGTTGTATCCGAAAGATCTTCGCGCTCACGTTCTGTATTCACTTCGGTCAAAACTTCAGATCTAGTAAGGTTGCGAGAAATACGCTCTTTATACTCCTTTGCCATCACATTTTCTATATGCGACACTTCGCCCGGAATGTAACAACATAATTCTTGCTCCACTCGACGGTAATCAGCGATTCCCAAACGGTTTACACCGTATAAAGTCTCGGCATCGTTCAATACATTTTGTGGAATAGCAGCACCCGTGTAGCACAATGTTTTAGAGTTTCCTACTTTTTTAATGACGATGGTTTTTCCGCTATCGAATTCAATAGTCGCGTCAATTTCAATTTCGTCACAAGGATTAAAGGAAATTGTGCTACCAATCAATAATTCGAAGAACATCAAACCGCCAGAATTACACAATGGTTGTGGACAATCCGCTTGAGAGAATAACGTTCCCGCCTGTCCTCCAATTCGCAAGGTAATCGTATATGATTTGATATAAGCATCTAGGTAACCCGCATCTAAGGTGAGGAACATTCTATAATCTCCTGGTGCTTCGTTGTGTTTGTCTTTCTCGAAACTAATGACATAATCGTGGACGGCTGATTGCGATGGTTTGGTCAAAATACCATTGACCAAAATTTTACCGTAACGATTGCGCAATTGCTTGGATGAAATTGTCAATTGCTCGTTCAGCATCCGACCAATTTTTTTACGCACTTCATCGAAATTTGCTCCTTCAAGGTGATTCTCTGAAATGAACGTCAATGCCTTATTGGATACTTTGCCTTCGGAGTAACCAGTTGATAAAGGGTCGTTGTACGTGAACTCAAAGGCTGGAACCAAATCGTTTGGAAGAGTTTCTTCGGTAGCCCCGGGATTCGCAGCGAGATAGTTTGCAATCGTAGTAGAATGGTTCGTTTTATAGTTAGACTCAGCCGTTTTAAATGCTGCGTCGAAATCTGCTTTATACTGCTGCTCCAAACTTGAGAATTCTTCCAAATACCCCTCCAACTCTTTCGTCAAACAATTCGCTAAATGTGCCTTATGTTGAGGCTTGAGGTTGCGCTTGCTCCGTAAATTGAAATCAATCGCTTCCAAAGTTGACTGCGACTTCTCTACAGTGAATGCCTGATGTATGAGCGGTTGTGCACCTGCCAATCTTTGTAATAGCAGTCTTTCTGCTTCAATTTCTTCAGGAATTGTTGTTGTCCCAGGACTGTACGTAGCATACTTTGAAATGAAGTTGTTGGCTACAATCATTTGGATACACGCCTGCTGGATATAAGGATTCTTACCAGTTAATATCTGATAATACATATTATCCCATAGCGACACAATATTTGTACCCGATAACGATGTAGGAACAAGCGCATCCAATTCCGATCGAACCAGTTTGTCCTTATTTTTTGTAAGCCAAAGGGCAAAGTCCCATTGTTCAGGAAATGTATCCTTGAGGAAAAACACCTCCTCGATGGGTGCAAAAGGCAGAATCATGTCCAAAATGCCTTCTCTTGAGCCAGCTAAATCCCCCGGAATAATTTCTGATAGGAAATGACTTTCGCCGAAGTCAAACGCTGGTTGTACAAAACCGAGGTCTTTTTTGTCTTGCGCAATCGATTCAGGAGAGCGCAGGGTGATGAACCTGAAAAGGTCCGTTTTTCTCTTTTTCATAGATGA
Organism: bacterium; assembly: GCA_024742305.1. Lineage (GTDB taxonomy): Bacteria > Bacteroidota > Bacteroidia > Flavobacteriales_D > Crocinitomicaceae > UBA4466. The sequence continues at coordinate 213,052 of JANSYQ010000001.1, forward strand.
ATTTTGTGATTAATTGATAACTCAAAGTTCCGCATTAACCAACAACAGGTCAATCCGTAAATCCACTCAAAAGACCCAGTAAATTCTAAATAATTGTGAAAGATCAGAGAGTACTTGGCACCTACTCTAGATTACGAAAACCCTTCACTCACTCACCACCACACAACACTCAGCAATCCCTTAGGAATACAACGTTATCGCCGTTTCCAATTTTTTTTTTCATCAGAAGCAGCTATTTTTGATTGGATTGTGTCTACTAACTATACAACCACATTTATAAATCTAAATTTAGATTGCTATGAAATTGAAAAAAACGGTACGTTTTGCCCCGGTCGCGGCACTTTTTGTGATAGGAACTGTAGGGTTGACGGCGTGTAAGAAAGAAGTTGTCGTTGAGGGAACAAGTTCAGATTTCCTTGAAGTGTCTGAGTCAAACAGTAGTTTCCTTGCGAAGCAAACTGGTACTTGGTGTGGACCTTGCGGCGGATGGGGATTCACAACTTTCCAATCTCAAATTGATACCTACGGTGACTCCGAGGTTATGGTAGCGGTAGTTTCAGGAAACTTGGGAGGAGCTAACAATGAGTACTTCTTCGATGCTTTTATGGATGCGTTGAACATTTCTGCAACTCCGACTTTCCATGGTAACTTGGGTCAAACAACTAGCGGACAGTTGGTTTCTGATCATCAGTCGGCTCCAGTAGTTGCCAATTCTAACTATGAATTGAACATCGAAAACGGGAAAATCAAAGTAAAAACAACAACAAAGTTCTTCCAAGACCTTTCAGGAGAAGATTACTACATCGCACCGTACATTATCGTTGACGGAATTGTTGCGGATCAAGCAGGACATCCTGACGGGGCAAACACGGTACACAAATACTCGTTGGTTGACATCGCGACTCCTGTTGGGTTAGACGATAAAGCCTTCGGTTACAAAATTGCATCAGGTGACATTCGCAACGGATACCGAGTGAACTTGGAAGCTGAAGCGGATTTTGATTCTTCTTGGGATGAAGATAAAGTGTCAGTAGCTATTTTGATTACCAAGCGTGATGCGAACGGGAATCCTGTATTCGTAAACGCTTTCACAAAGCACTAATAACTAGACTTTTCCCGTTATGAAATATATTATCGCACTGGGTGTGATGCTTTCGACCGTGTCTGCATTTGGACAGTTTGGAGGACGTCTGCCTGATAACAAGAGCTGGGGGTTAAAGGCAAGTTTTAATTACTACTTGCCGAGTTACAAAACAACCAATCCAGCGTCAGAAATTAGCAACAATACAAACACCGGATTCGGTGGGGGAGCCTATTTCCGTTACGATTTTAACGACCTTGTTTCTTTCCAACCTGAATTGCTCTTTGCCAGCAGATCTGGAAGCGTTACCGGGGTTACTACAAATGAAGTAGATACCAATATCACCATCACGGAAACGTCTGTTTCTAATGTGGCACAAACCACTATCGAGTTGCCATTGAACCTTAAGTTTCGATGGGAGTTTATCGCTAGACACCAGGGTGCTTGGAAATCAAACTCAACGTTAGGAGTGGTTACCGGACCGCGTCTTGTCTTCAACATGGCCTCATCGAGAACTACATCGTCTAGCGAAGTAACTTCGCTTTATGGACAGCAAAGTACCGAGGTACGTGATTTATCAACGACAAACGCTACTGATTACTTCTCACCTTTCTCGTTTGGATGGGGCGTTGGTGTTGATTACGAATTTGCCGGACGAATGATCGTTTACGGAAATTATTTCCGCGGTCTTACTTCGATGAACAAACCTGAATTTGGATTTAAGTCCTTTGACAACCGTTTTGAGGTTGGATTGGGCATACGTATATACTAACTACTGGAAATCGTAAGATTTTAGACAAAATGAAAGCCGCTAGTCTTTGAACGTCAAGACACAGCGGCTTTTTTTGCGTTTCTGTATAAAGATTTCTTCCATCTTACTCTCCGTCTCTGCGCTTTCCTAACTCCATGTAGAGCCTTCCTTCGAGTCTTTCACCGTGATTCCTGCTGCTGCCAAACCATCGCGAATTTTGTCCGATGTGTCCCAATCTTTATTGGCTCTTGCTTGCTGACGCAGGTCTAAAACGAGATCCATTACCGGGGCCAATTTTTCTTCGCCTCCTTGTTCTGCATTTTCTAGACCAAGAATTTCCACAACGAAATCGTGCATGGCCGTTTGTAATGAAGCCAAATCGTCTTTGGAAATAGTTTGTTTGCCATCTCTTACACCATTGATGAATTTCACTGCTTCGAACAATTGCGCTACTAAAACCGGAGCGTTAAAATCATCGTTCATTGCCTTGTAAAATTGACCGATCAAGGCCGGTACGTCCATGGAGGATTCATTTGTTACCTTCAAGTCTTGAAGCGTTTTCACCGCCTCCATGAGTTTGTCGTATCCTTTTTCTGCCGCCATTAATGCCTCAGAAGTGAAATCTAAGGTGCTACGATAATGCGCTTGCATCATGAAAAAACGAACCACCATAGGCGAGAAGGCTTTTTCCATGAATTTGTTATCTCCAGTGAACAATTCCTTTGGTAAAATCGAGTTTCCAGTCGATTTACTCATCTTTTGTCCGTTCAATGTCAACATGTTACCATGCATCCAATACTTTACAGGAGATTTTCCATTCGAAGCTGTTCCCTGCGCAATCTCACATTCGTGATGAGGAAACTTAAGGTCCATTCCACCTCCGTGGATATCAAACTCCTCTCCCAAATACTTGGTACTCATCGCTGAACACTCAAGGTGCCATCCTGGAAATCCAACTCCCCAAGGCGAGGGCCATTTCATAATATGTTCCGGTGCTGCATTCTTCCAAAGAGCAAAGTCCAAAGGAGCGCGTTTTTCCTCTTGACCATCGAGCGTTCGTGTGTTGGAAATCAAGTCTTCGATCTTTCGACCGGAGAGTTCGCCGTATGGATGTGATTCGTTGTATTTCTCGACATCGAAATATACTGACCCGTTTGATTCATAAGCAAATCCATTATCCAAAATTGCTTGAATCATTTGAATTTGCTCAATTATATGTCCGGTTGCCGTAGGCTCAATGTTTGGTGGGATGGCGTTGAACTGCGACATTACATGGTGGAAGTCCAAAGAATACTGCTGCACTATTTCCATTGGTTCCAACTGCTCCAAGCGCGCCTTCTTTGCAATTTTATCTTCACCCTGATCTGCGTCATCCACTAAGTGACCGACATCGGTAATGTTTCGAACGTAACGCACTTTGTATCCAAGATGAATCAAGTAGCGATACACCATGTCAAATGAGATGAAGGTGCGACAGTTTCCAAGATGCACGTTGCTGTATACGGTAGGACCACATACATAGAACCCTACAAATCCTTCTTTCAAAGGGGTAAAGTTTCGTTTTTCTCCCGCTAAACTGTCATAAATCTTCAGTTGACTTGCCTCTGCTCTCATTTGCTCTATTTTATGAGTTCCAAAGATAGTTAGGAATGATGAGCTAAGAAAGGAATTCTAGGTGATGAATAATCAATAAGGCGGAATATTTATAGTATAAGGCTTGGAATAAAGGTCTCATCAAGAATGTGCTACCTACTGTCCCTTTTTCTCGAGCAGTGCATTGTACTTTTCCAGAAGACTGTAGTACATTTCTTTCCAATAAAGCGCTTCTTCCGTATTTGTATCGAAAACGCGTGATTCCTGTGCATATTGGGTAGATGTAGCAGTTGGGGTGTAAAGCTTGATATCTTTGCTGAAGTCGTAATGAATAATCTTACCTATTTCGATGACCACGTCAATAGAAACGTTCGGTTTATCGAAGATATAATACATCCACCTCCGGCTCTTTTTCATCTTTCGAGCGAGTGTAGTAACAGAATAGCCGCTTTCCTGTACGGCGTTCTTGATTATTTCTCCACGGTGTACCATCCTTGGTACAAAGATGTGTCACTTTGTGAGCAACTTATTTCCCCGTTCTGTGCTGCTTTTGCGCAAATTTTACTTGATGGGATACGATTTTATGCCTTTACCGAGAAATTGTTGTCCAAAAAAGGACGGAAATGCGCAACTATAGACTAGTCTATGTTTTTCTGTTTGGAAAGGAGGTCGTTGTACTTCTCCAAAAGATTCATATACTTCTCTTTCCAGTGCTCCGCTTCTTTGGAAGACGCTTTTCCGGTGAATCGCGAATCCTCAACACTTGGCATAGGTCGATCAGAACCATACATTTTGATGCCTTTGATATCCTCGCTGAAGTCGTAATGGATAATTTTACCTATTTCGATTATGTAATCGATAGGCACTACTGCGCTATCAAAAATTTGATACACCCATCTTCTACTCTTACCCATTTTTTGGGCGAGTTTCGTAATCGAGTGTCCACTTTCTCGAACCGCTTTCTCAATAATTTCACCTTTGTGTTGCATTGTTCACAAATATGGTAAAGGTTGTGTGTAATTAATTTCCCGTAGTTTTCACGTTACTGTAATCCATCTCTCACATATTGCTCAGAACAACCGGATTCCCGATAAAAACTTGGGTGGTTGAAATTAATTAAAATGAATTACTATGAGTAGTTCTACTCAATGTTTTCAAAAAAACACCTCGCTAGAAATTATAAAAACTTACAGAAATGTGGCAGTTAAGTATTTGAAATTGTTTGAAATACACGATTTCTATTTCGCTTGGTAAACGATATAGATAACTTGACGATCTTCCTGCATTCCTTTCACTGTTCGTAATTTTTGAAATGCACCTGATTCTTCGATCATCTTTTGGGTGACATGGGCATCCACGACACTGAACCAATTGTCCCATATTAGAACGTCACCGCTGGTTGCCACTTGAATGGTTGCCGGATTAATATCTGTTCTACGTTTGGTATCGAAATGATCTATATTTAATTCCATGCTCACATACGGCGGTAGGTATAAATACCTCCCCTCACTATTCAATGATTTTGCGTACAACGTAGCCTTTCTTGCCACTTTTTGCTCACCCGATAAATTCATGTCTCTTTTCCAATGTACGGCGGAGGGATTGTCCCAAACAGGGAAGCTAAGTAAGATAATTGTCAATACAGTGAAGATTACACGTCGAACTATCATGTTTGGAAGAAGATCAACCAGCGTATTAAAGCCCACCAAGCAAAGAATCGCCATGAAGGGCATTACTCCTAAAAGCACTCTGTTTAGTCCCATTGAATTGAAAATTCCCAAATACCAAAAGAGAGAATGTGCCACGAAATAGGATAGGAATCCGTACAAAACGAGAGTGTGTAACTCCGTATGGAATTGCTTTCGAAACAATTGGTGCAATAAGCGACCAATTCCTACAGCCAAAAAGAGTACGGCTGGAACGCCAATCACAAATGGTAATTGATCGACAAAGTGAAGTAAGTCGCCTTTTCCATAAATGCTCCTAGCAGAAGCGTACGGAATCTTCGTAAAAACCCAAAGTATGTCTTTGTAGTGGAACCAACCCACAAGTGAGTACGCAACATGCCCGAATAGGAGCCATGGGATGTATTTCCATTGCTTTTGAACAAGCAGCAGCAGTCCGAAAGCGGTCATAACAATCAATCCCTCCGAGCGCACGAAAGGCAAGAAGGAAACCACTATGCAGACCAACAGCCACTTATTTCTTGCCACTAAATACACTCCCCACGCAATAAACATGGCGAACAGTGGCTCCGTCAATCCGGAAAAGGTATGACGTATCAACAAAGGGGCGCAAACGATGAAAACGATCACCAAAACGGGGCGATTCAACTTCCATTTTTCCGCTGCTCGATACGTGAAGAACAAAGTCAAGAGCACGGTCAGCGCATTAAACACCTTCATTCCAACAAATCCGAATTGTGCGAAAGGGCTTGCTAGAAGGGTAAAAACAGGTTTCGCCCAATGATTGAGGTACAACTCGGGATGATTGGGTGCTGATTGTGCAAAAAGAAAGTGCAAGACGCTATCCCCAGAATCGCCTGTTCCATTAAACATGGTAATGATGCCGGTGGCGAAAACTGCGTACAGCCCGAGAGAAATCCACAATATGTTGGATTTGATCCAGTTCATGACGGTGAAAATACGGTTTCTTGAAATATGCTCTTCGGTAACAGATGTTACACTATCAATGGGTGGAAGTTATTAATTTCGTTTTGTAAACTACACTCAAATGAACAAACTACTCGTAATTGCAGCCCTATTCGGTCCTTTCTCCATTTTCGCGCAAACACCCCTTTACATTCCTCCAACTATTGAAACTTCAACCATTGACTTGACGCTTCAAGAAGGAACTACGCAATTTTACAACGGTGTTACTACCAACACCATGGGCGCTAATGGAAGTCTTTTGGGACCTACACTTATTCTTCAAAAGGATGATTTCGTCACCATCAATGTAAACAACCAATTGGGTGAAGAAACGACCATTCATTGGCACGGTCTTCACGTTGCTCCTGAGAACGATGGCGGACCACACTCTATTATCCCCGATGGTACAACTTGGAGCCCTCAATTTACGGTTCTCGACCAAGCGGGCATCAATTGGTACCACCCACATTTGCATTCGACGACAAATGAGCATGTTTCCAAAGGTATTGCTGGGTTGATCTTAGTTAAGGATCAGGAAGAAGCAGCGCTCAATCTGCCACGTGATTATGGAATTGATGATTTTCCCGTTATTGTTCAAACGAAAGGGTTTGATGCAAACGGACAAATCGAATGGATGTCTGAGTTGGATACTTCATTGATGGTTAATGGAACCATTGACGCTTACCTCGACGCTCCTGCTCAAATTGTTCGTTTACGGGTTTTGAATGGTGCCTCTCAACGATTTTTCAAGTTTGGTTTTTCCAACAACTTAAGTTTTCAATTAATTGGAACAGATGGTGGTCTTTTGGAAGCTCCAGTAACATTGACGCGTTATCAAATGGGGCCTGGTCAACGAGCGGACATTCTTATTGATTTAAGTGGTTTGCAAGGACAAAACGTTCAATTAATGAACTACGGAACTGAAATTGCAAATGCCATCTATGGAGCTACTCAACCGGGGATGATGCCACAGTTAATGCTTCCGGGGTACGATCAAAATCCTTTGAATGGTTCTGATTTTACCGTTTTGGATATTCAAGTAGGAGCACCAACGGCCAATCCGGTTACATCTGTACCGAATGCACTCACAACGCACGTCATACCGCAGGAAGGAACGGAAGACATAACGCGAAACTTATTGTTCCAAACGCAGCAGAACATTGTAGGTCCATTTACCATTAACGGCAGCTTGTTCGACATGAATGTGATCAATTACACCGTTCCTTTGGGAAATCGAGAAATTTGGTCTTTGACAAATCAAACACCCATTGCGCATCCGTTCCATATACATGATGTTCAATTTTACATTCTTGATATCAATGGGAATCCACCACCACCGGAGCTCAGTGGGCTGAATGATGTGGTTATGGTTCCTGCCGGGATGGGAAATGTGCGGTTTATTGCAGATTTCTTGGATCACGCCAATGATTCTATTCCGTACATGTATCACTGTCATATGTTAACACATGAAGACGAGGGAATGATGGGGCAATTTTTGGTAACAGATCCGAACGCCGGAATAAATTCCAACGTCTCCCAAGACTTAGAGATTTTCCCAAATCCTGTTGCTGACATGTTGACCTTGAAGGCAGAAAACATTATAGACGCTACGATCTACCTTGTAGACATTGCTGGAAAGAAGACACAACTACGTCCAGCTCAATACCTTCCCACCTCTGTGGAAGTGGATTTAAGTGAATTCGCTTCAGGCATGTATTTGATTCAGGTTGAAATCGCAGGTTCCACTAGTATTCAACGCGTGGAGAAGTTCTAAAACACAGGGTAAGGTCAACGGCAGATTCAGCAATTTCAGGTATTTGTACGCTATCTTTTCGATCTACAATTTTGTACTTTTCGATCTGAATTATTGGAATGTATCGTTCGCACCAAAATACTGAAAAGCAAAAGGCTCGTTGTGCCGCTGGAAATTGTGCGCAACAAATTGGCGCACCAAGGCAAACTCTGATCATAGATAATCGCTCTCGTAACCCAGTTCAAGCAGTGATGAATGGAGCTGCAGTAGCTCAATTGGAAACAAAAATTAGTTACAAAGGCACCCAGGACTTTACCTATGCTAATCAAACCGATAAGGTAGGAAAAGAAGTAGACGCGTATTTGGATCCTGCTTACCCAGTTCAGGGTACAGATACTACAGGGGCCGATCAAACAGCTTTGATGCACGCGCTTCCGACAAGTGGTGGTAAAAAATGGGTGAAAGGTCATCTATTGAACCACGATTTGGGCGGTAGAGCCATAGCTTGGAACCTCTTCCCAATTACTTCTCATGCAAATAGTGAACATTATCACGAGGTTGAAAAACCAATCAAACATTGGATTGGCAAAAACTACCACGTGAAATACAATGTCAAAGCGATTGCGGAAAATGCTGCCGACCGAAACAACGCCAACGGATTCTTTGCTTGTACGGCCGAAGCGATTGGACAAAGAGGAGACGAGCCTTTGCACGGAAAAGTAATTTCTAAAGCCATCCGATCTTTAACTGAACGCAGAGATTACGAAAGAGAATACAGTAAAAAGCCAAACAAGATAGCAAGAAACAAATACTCGGACGTAGTATATGGCAGTTACAACTCTGTCGCGCGCGACCAATACGGAACCATTACCAAGAACAAAAAATGGAACCACATGACGGGTTCCAAAGGCTTAAACGTCGATAGTGTTTCCAAATTTAAAGGGCACGAGACACTTACCATGGGAAATAAGGATAATTCAGAAAGTCCAAGCTTGGTTAGTGGAGATAACGAACTACTTAACGCCGGGTACTATGACGACGATGCTGCATCAGAGGCTGTATCAGAACTGAATTATTTGGAACATTAGAGTTCTACTCTACTTTCTTCCGAAAATACTGCATCAAATAATAACTGTTCACCAGAACAATTGCCACGTTTGTGATAATGATTGGAATGGAATTAATGAGAATTCCATAAGCGATAAAAAAGCTACATCCGACAATGTTCACCATGCGAAGCGTTGCAATTTTCTTCATGAAAAAGGAAAGCAGCACGAATAATGAGGCTAAGTAGCCAATAATTTCAATTGTAGTAGGCATGATGTCGTTTGTTACTTATTCTGTTACTGCTTTGGACTGCAGGTTAATTCCCAATTCATTCAATTGCTCTTGATCCAATGGCGATGGTGCATCAATCATAACGTCTCTTCCACTGTTATTCTTCGGGAAGGCAATGTAGTCACGAATTGATTCGGATCCACCCATTGTGGCTACCAAACGATCGAGTCCAAATGCCAAACCTCCGTGCGGTGGTGCACCGTATTCAAAGGCAGACATTAAGAATCCGAACTGTGCTTCGGCTTCCTCTTTCGTAAATCCAAGCAAATCGAACATGCGCGATTGCAAATCTCTATCATGTATACGAATTGAGCCTCCACCCAACTCAACTCCGTTCATCGCCAAATCGTAAGCATTCGCACGAACTTTACCCGGTTCTGTCTCAATCAAATGATAATCTTCCGGTTTTGGAGACGTAAACGGGTGGTGCATGGCATGGTAGCGCTCAGTTTCCTCATCCCATTCAAGTAGTGGAAAATCGACCACCCACAATGGTTTGAAAACGTTCGGATTTCGCAATCCAAGCTCATCCCCCATGTGCAAACGCAATTCATTCATTTGCTTTCGCGTTTTGTCCAATTCTCCGCTTAATACTAAGAGTAAATCTCCCGGTTTCGCATTAGCGGCTTCGGCCCAATCTTTCAAATCTTCTTGCGAGTAAAACTTATCTACCGACGATTTAAACGTTCCGTCCTCATTGCATTTCACGTATACCAAGCCTTTGGCGCCAATTTGCGGACGCTTCACCCAATCAGTCAACTGATCCAATTGTTTTCTTGTGTACACAGCGCATTGTTCTGCATTTATGGCAAGCACTACTTCAGCAGTGTCGAAAATACTGAATCCTTTCCCTTGAGCAACCGCATTCAAGTTCACGAACTCCATCCCAAAACGCATATCTGGCTTGTCGGAACCGAAACGCTCCATCGCCTCTGCGTAGGTCAATCGTGGAAATGTCTCGTCCAATTCAACGTTGCGTACTTCACGGAACAAATGCTTGATCATTCCTTCAAAAGTGGTCAAAACATCTTCTTGCTCTACAAACGCCATTTCGCAGTCGATTTGGGTAAACTCAGGTTGACGGTCGGCGCGTAAATCCTCATCACGGAAGCACTTTACAATTTGGTAGTAGCGATCGAAACCTGATACCATGAGCAATTGCTTGAAGGTTTGAGGCGATTGTGGTAAGGCGTAGAATTGTCCTTCGTTCATACGACTTGGCACCACGAAATCTCGGGCTCCTTCCGGCGTTGATTTGATCAAAACAGGTGTTTCAACATCCAAAAAGTCCTGAGAATCTAAATATTTACGTGTTTCTAGCGCTACCTTATTTCGAAGACGTATTTTTTGTTGAACCGGATTTCGTCGAAGGTCCAAATAACGGAACTGAGCGCGTAGCTCCTCTCCTCCATCCGTATCATCTTCAATAGTAAACGGCGGTGTTTTCGATGCATTCAACACCTCAACTTTCTCGGCCTTTACTTCAATTTCACCCGTTGGAATATTTGGGTTTGCCGATGCGCGTTGTGCAACTGTTCCTGTGATTTGAACCACATACTCACGACCTAAGTCTTTCAGTGCGTCCATTACCTCAGCGGAAACATTGTCTGATTCCCCGACCACTTGCGTTATTCCGTATCGATCTCGTAGATCGACCCAAACCAAGTTTCCTTTATCTCGGATGGTTTGAACCCATCCTGAAAGAGTAACTGTTGAACCAATATGTTCTGTTCTCAATTCGCCGCAAGTGTGTGATCTGTACATGTTTTCCTTTTATTGGTGGCAAAAGTAGTGAATTGGTGACGTATTGGAAAGCGTTTGTAAGTTCTAATGTCACCCTTGTCGTCTCTTCATAGGGTAATTGCCTAGATATTGGCAGATGCCCACAATTGAGAGTCTACCACAGCGCCTTTGCCGTAGCTTTGGCGAAGGAACAAAGGCACGAAGCGCACGGAGTATAGCTCAAAACCTAGGACTAGTAAAGAACACGGAGGATTATGACTCCGTCATGATATAGTGCCCCTTCTGAATCAGCTTTTTCTTACTTTTCGTTCTATTCCTTGTGCCTCCCTGTCTGCCGACAGGCACGGCGTGGTGAAAAAACGTAGCCTTGCCGTTATCTAGGAAGTTGCCCTTCAAGAGGACAGGAAGAACTTCTCCTCCCTCTAGGGAGGTGACGAAGGCGGAGGGTGACCTCGGTAAATGAATCCTTTTTCCTAATTTCACGGCGATTTCAAGCAGTTCATGGATACATTCTTAGATCGTTACAAATATGCGCTAGTTCTTGCGGGGATTTTAGTTGTGTATATCTGCAATTTATTCGTGGATGTTATGGATGTGGACGCTTCCCAGTACGCTTCTATTTCCATGGAGATGGCGCAGAACAAAAGTTTCCTGCACGTTTATCACCTAGAGCATGACTACTTGGACAAACCGCCTTTACTCTTTTGGCTCAGTGCGAGTAGTATGTCGCTTTTTGGTATTGGAAATGTAGCGTACAAACTTCCATCGGTTTTACTGGCACTACTTGGAATTTACAGCACATTTAAGTTCGCGCAACTGTATTATTCAAAGAAAGTTGCAACGTATGCCGCGCTGATGCTGGCCTCTTCACAAGCACTATTTTTGATTACCAATGATTTAAGAACGGATACTAACTTGCTCGTTTTTGTCATCTTTTCTGTTTGGCAACTGGCATTGTTTGTACGAAACAAAAATTGGCTCCATTTCTTCTTGGGATTCACCGGAGTCGCCTTGGCGATGATGGCGAAGGGTCCTATCGGAATTGTTACGATTGCTCTTGCATTGGGAACTGACTTCCTCTTGAAAAAAGAATGGAAATTGATTTTCAATTGGCGCTGGCTCATCGGGCTTGTTTGGGTGGCGATTTTACTGGCTCCAATGACATGGGGACTGTACACGCAATTCGATTTACACCCTGAAAAAACGGCGTATGGAATCGAAAGTCCGTCCGGTGTTCGGTTTTTCTATTGGACGCAAAGCTTTGGCAGGATCACCGGAGAAAGCGAGTGGGACAATGGCGCCGGATTCTTCTTCTTCTTTCATTCCATTTTATGGGACTTACAACCGTGGGTGCTGTATTTCATTCTTGGGTTAATTGCCGTGATTCGCATATACATTAAGGGCGGATTATCTGCGCAAAAAGAGTTCATCACTTTGGGTGGATTCGTTCTTACGTTTCTGGCGCTTTCGATGTCGAAATACAAACTGCCTCACTACATTTTCGTGACATTCCCGTTTGCAGCCATTATTGCAGCGAATTATTTGCTCAGTCTCAAAAAGAAGACGATGCTCTACGTTCAGGCATTTTTCAACGTGCTATTTTGGTTCGTTTGTGCCCTCGGAATGGTCTATGTTTTCCCTTCGGACAACATTTTCCTTGCACTCATCTTGATTGCTTTGTTTGGAATCTCTTGGTGGATTTTCTTCAAGGCCAATTCTATCTCTTCACGCATTTTTTTCAGTGCGGTTGTCACAGCGATTGGATTCAACTTGATGATGTCGACCCATTTTTACCCAAGTTTGATTGGTGGCTATCAAGCACCGGGAATTGCCGGAAAAATGGCACGAGAAAGCGGTAAAGAAAAAGGAGAATTCTATTACTTTTCTTCACACAGCCATTCCCTAGATTTCTACTATCACAACTTAGTACCGAAAGTTCCGCACAATTTCCGAAATCTTGACAAAGGTGATTGGGTGTACACTGATGAGGTAGGTAAAAAGTTCATCGACTCTAGAAACCTCGATTTTCGCATTGCGCACAAGATTCCGAGTTATCGCGTCACAATACTCACGATGGATTTCATCCGACCGGAAACCCGCGGGAATGTGGTGGATACGATGTATGTATTTGAGAAGGAGTAAGAGACTAGACGCTAGACTTTGGGACACTAGACACTAGACGTACAATCTTGAAAATAATTTGAAGTCATCTTTTTCTAGAAGTGAGCAAAGCGAACGGTCTTTTGTCTGCAAGCGCAGCGATCTAGTGTCTACAAAGGAATATTCCCATGCTTCTTAAACGGCAGTGATTCCGCTTTGTTTTCAAGCATTTTGTATCCTGCGATAACTTTTTCGCGTGTTTCTTCAGGCAGAATGACATCGTCAACAATACCTCGCTCTGCTGCGCGATATGGATTGGCAAACATTTCCGCGTATTCAGCTTCTTTTTCCAACCATTTTGCCTCCGGATCTTCCGCTGCGGCTATTTCACGTTTGAAGATGATTTCAGCCGCACCTTTTGCTCCCATCACGGCAATTTCGGCAGTTGGCCATGCATAATTTAGATCTGCACCAATGCTTTTGGAATTCATTACATCGAAGGCTCCACCGTATGCTTTTCTTGTGATGATCGTGATTCTCGGAACGGTTGCCTCGGCAAATGCGTACAACAACTTCGCACCGTTGGAAATAATTCCGTTCCACTCTTGATCAGTTCCTGGAAGGAAGCCTGGTACGTCTTCAAATACCAAAAGTGGGATGTTGAAGGCGTCACAGAATCGAACGAATCGCGCTCCTTTTCGTGAAGAGTCGATGTCTAAGACTCCGGCGAGTGCCATCGGTTGATTGGCTACCACACCGATTGTTTTTCCCTCAATTCGAGCGAAGCCAACCACAATATTCTTGGCGAAATCTTCGTGTACTTCACGGAAGCTATTATCATCAATGACACAGTCTACAACCTTACGAATATCGTATGGCATTTGGTTGTTTTCGGGCAAAATGTCGTTGATGGTCGACTTCTTCGAATCTGTGTATTCGAAAATTGTTGGTTCCGGTGGCAACTCATTCGCGTTTTGCGGCATGAAGGTGATCAAGTCGCGGACTTTTTTCAAGGCTTCAACGTCATTATCAGCCGTAAAGTGGTTCACTCCCGACTTCTCGGCGTGTGCTTTCGCTCCACCCAAATCTTCTGAGCTTACTTCCTCGTGCGTTACCGTTTTTACAACATTGGGACCTGTCACAAACATGTATGAAGTGTCTTCCACCATGATAATGAAGTCCGTCAAGGCAGGTGAGTATACGGCTCCACCGGCACAAGGTCCCATAATCACACTAATTTGTGGAACTACGCCCGATGCTCGAGTGTTTCGATAAAAAATATCGGCATACCCCGCTAAGGAAACCACACCTTCTTGAATTCGTGCACCACCTGAATCGTTCAATCCAATAACGGGCGCACCATTCTTCATCGCCAAGTCCATTACACGGCAGATTTTCGCCGCATGTGTTTCGGAAAGCGATCCTCCAAGAACGGTGAAATCTTGTGAGTATACGTAAATCAATCGTCCATGAATACGACCAAAACCAGTGACAACGCCATCTCCTGGAATTTTGTTTTTCTCTAAACCGAATGAAGTTGCACGGTGTTCTACAAACTGACCAATTTCCTGAAAAGAGCCTTCGTCCAACAACATCTCTATACGCTCACGGGCAGTAAGTTTTCCTTGAGCATGTTGTTTTTCAATGCGTGCCTCTCCTCCTCCTAGTTTGGAGGCTTCTCTGCGATTCAGAAGATCTTGATTCTTGTCCATATTCTTGCGATTGAGCAAACAAATGTAATCAATTTAGGAGAGAAGGAATACAGTGTGAGCGTGACACATCAAGAGCCTTCGAATAAAGATTGAGAGCAATGAATAGTAGGTAAATCTTCGTGGTTTCTTTTTGATGAGTGTCTGTTGAGACGTATTCCTGACTTCATCTAAGATTTGAAAAACCTGAATACACTCACCATTGAGCGTTTGCCGGTCACTGCTGTATCTTCAAGATTAAGTCAACTGCAAAAGTTGTAATCTTTGAGTTTGTACGATGGTGAGTTGACAAGCTTTCCTTCGGAGGTACTCTCATTAATCCATCTAAAGCAACTGAATCTATCAGGACACAATTTTACATCAGTTCCCAGTGGAATTTCCAACCTCAGCAAGTTGAGGTCATTAGAGTTTGATAGGGGTGCCTCAGTTACTACCCCCATAAACAGTTTGCCTGAATCCATTGGGCAGTTGAAAAATTTGGAATACTTGTCCTTGGGATATACAAAAGAAGGGATTGGCGATCTTCCGGATGGTTTCTATCAGCTGGAAAAACTGAATTCGTTTAGTTGTAATTCTTGTGGATTTAGCGGTTTTGATGATCGAATTGCCAACCTCCCTTTGGAAGGCATTCATTTAATGAACACTAAACAAAACGGTCCACTTCCCGATGTATTTTTTGAACTTCCAAACCTCACCTCTTTATATTTTTGCGCGTACTGTCAAGGTACTTGCGACGCTATCGATGCACAAGAATCCAAAATTCGGGAATGGGCGAAAGCCTAGAAGAATTCACTTTGGATATCAATTCCAATTAGTTGATTACTCAGAGTAGCTTTGCTTTCACACGAAATCGCGTGTAAACATCAATTGTGACGTCTTGAGGAATGGTTTCGTCGGTAACTGTAACCAAACGCAAGGTGAAACTGTCGTCTTTGATGAAATCCTGAAGCTCGGCATCCACCAAATCACATGTAAGTTGTGAGCCCACATTTGCGGGAATTGATTCTTTAAACGCTACCTTTTTCTCTGCATGATTCGGACTTGAAATATAGATGTCCACTGAGTTCAAAAAACTAAACGTTTCGCCATTTGGTGAGGTAATATCCAGTCGAAGCGTGGTGAGATTAATACGTTCAACTTTGTCTGCCCGCGTATTGTTCGACTCAAACTCAAACTCCGAATTTGTTTCAATTTCAGGCGTGTTCAAGCTAAAAGGTACGAGTTGTCCAAACGTAGAGCTCACAACAACTTCTGAAGTGTAATCGATGTCGAATTCCGTCAGTTTTTTCTTACACGATGTCATTAGAAACGTGAGAGCAAACATTAAAATCATTGGGGTAATGCGGTAAAAAAACTTACTAGACATGATTGATTTGGTTTCTTATTGCGTACAATTTAGACGAGTCGACTCACAAATGGGTTTGCTTTCAGCATTTCCCTATGAAAGAATTGCCATTCGTACAGACTTTGTATTATTTTAGGTAAAGATAAATATTGATGATAAGTCATCGGGAACAAGCGGTGGCAATTAAGCATTCTTCTACATGAACCGCACCATAACGTCTTCTGAACTGCGCATTTACGACAAAAAGCAAAGCGAGATTAAAAGCCCGCAAGGTATCGATGATATTCCACTGAAAGGAACATCGGTAGCTTGGCTGAATACCATTTCTGACTGGGGAAACCCTCATTTGAAACAGGCTGTTCAGGGATTTGAGCTCGACAACTTCCTTTCAAAATTGATGGAGGACGTTTACGATAACAACAAGGTGATTAAGCTGGAAGACACCATACTTGTTGCGGTGAACACCTTGAAAATTGGGAAGCAGGGCATTTATTCTGAGAACATCTTCTTTGTGCTTCGGAACAATTTTGTTTGGAGCATACAAGAGGAGAAGGGCGACTATTTTGATTGGGTTCGTGAACGCATTGATGAAAACCACGGCATTGTGCGATCAAACAAAGGCGACTACTTATTGTATTTGCTTTTGGAGTCTATTGGTGACAACTACGACAAGGTATTAGACTCTTATGATGAGCGACTGACCGAGATTCAGCCGACGGAAATCAACATGGACCCGGGCGTAACGGTAGAGTTGGAGGAAATTCGCACGGATCTCCTGAAAATGAAAAAGTACTTCTCTGGATTGCGAAACATTGGGCTTGGATTGGAACGCAACCTACCCAAACAATACCACAGCGAGTATTTCACCGAAATAAAGGAACAGGCGATTAACATGATTTCGGAATTGGAGTTTCAACTGAATCAAATTGATGGTAAATTGAATCTCGTGTACAGTTTGCAAGGACACAAGATGAACCAAATCATGAAAACGCTCACGGTTATTTCCGCGATTTTCATTCCGCTTACCTTTCTTGCAGGAATTTACGGTATGAACTTCGAGTATATCCCTGAGCTCAAAATGCACAACGGTTATTTTTACCTACTCGGCATTATGGCGACGTGCGTTGTGGGGCTTATTGTCTATTTCTACCGCAAAAAGTGGTTCTAAACTGGTCCGTTTTCCTCTTATTGGGCAGCTTTTGATAAGATTTGGATGTTTAATGACCGTTCGAGGTGCAAATTCAGCACCGCCCCAACGCTTCTCACCGTTAGAAATCTGTCGTCTTTATGAAAATCGGCGAGTTCCTTCTTCAAGCGCTTCAAATTTTCAGGTGTTGTTAGCTTATCCTTGATCATGTGTCGCAACAAACTCTGCGTTCGTTTTCGAGCGGCTGTAAATCGACGCCTCATGGCAACGCGTTCCATTTTTTGATATTGGAGGGCCACGTCGTGCGTCATCAACTCCTGAACGAGTTTTACTAGCTCATAATTATCCTTGTAAAACTGAGGTTTGTAGAGATTTAATCTTCCCTCATAAGATTGCTGATCAAAATCCATGGCGCGCAAACGATATTGAACATTGTCAAAATCTCGTGTGATCTCCACCACGTAATTGTACGAGCGCATGTCACCGAGTAGACGGATGAAAGATCGCTCGTTGAACTTCACAAATTCCTTTGCAAAACGCAGGCGGTTATCAATTAAAACGTCTTTGTTCTCTAAGATAAATTGATCTACAGGCACACCCACCACGTGCTCTTCAATCAACGTTTGTTCGTGCACCAAATAATTGACCTTATCCGGAGAAAAGATTTCTTCTAACTCCAAGCCGTAAACACGAGAAGCATCGGCACGTTTCACATAGAAATAGTCGTAATTATCATTGATTTCATTCCGCACCATAACACGGAAAGGTTTCGAATTTCCGAACGAGCAAAAATCCACGCGAGCAATACTTAAATAGGGAATTGGATCTCCTTCGTGAATGAGTTTCTCGTAAATCTGAATTAACGAACGGTACAAGTTCTCCGTTTCAAACTGATCGTAGATAGCAGAGAACCACAGCGTGTTGTTACCATCTTCGTCGTAATTTGGTACTACTTCCTTGAAGTGAAGTAGGTCATCATAAGAAATCGGCAATGTCTCTAAACGAGAATATTGCCGAAGGTGTTCTTTGATGTGAGCCTTGAGACGGTACGCAGGCTTTTTGTACTGGATTTCGTTAAATTCCATCAGATCACTTTTAAAATACTCTCCAAAGGAATCAAATATCCTCCTTTTACCGAAGCAAACCGTTCAGTTAATCCCATCGGTTGACTTTCGACACGGAAAAAACCGCGCTTGGTTTCAACAATGAAACTCATTTTCTGCCTCCCCCTTGCTGGCTTAGCTAAAGCTGCCTGCAGCTTTTGGCGAATATTATTTCTCTTTTCATTTTCCTGTCCATAAGACGCGGTATATTTCAACTTTGTTAGTTGATTTAAATCTATATCTATAATTGCGGTGCTCATCATTTCTACTTTAGCCAACTGTGTAATTTATAGTGCATCATTTCTAGTCCGTGAATCATTTCTTGGATCACGTGCACTGTTCCGTAATCGTTGTGTTTGATTGAATAATTGGCTGTTTCGGTGAGTACCTTTAGCAATACCTCCAAGTCTTCTAATAGGATAAGTTTGATATTATCCCCGGACAAATCGTGCGTTGTCTCTGCAATTTTTGAATGCTGGATGTAATCACTCAAACGATAGTAGGGCACGCCACCTAACAATCGTACGCGCTCCGCCAAGATATCAATGTTTTGAATGGACTCGTTGTACAGTCCTTCAGTGAGTTCATGAATATCGAAAAAGTCCGATCCTTCTACGTTCCAATGGAAGTTTTGGACTTTGTGATAAAAAATTTGATACGTACTGAGTGATGTGTTGAGGTTTTCTACAATTTCTACGGCTTCTAAACCTCGCAAGCCTAATTTTTTGTGTGTTCTTTCTAGTTGCATAATATAATTTGGTGTTTGGTGCAGAACCAAACGATTCGTAATACAATTCCTTTCGTGTAGGCGAATCCAATTAAGTAGCCGAGGCTAAGCAACAAATAAGTTATGTTTGACCATATTAAATAATACACAATTGAAGGCGGAATGTCAAGTGAAAACGTGACGATTGGGTCGATTTAATAAAACTTAACATAATGTCAATGAAAAGCCGGGCATTGAGGCGAATAAACTATGTTTGTACTTCAAGTTGGTTCAGGTGGATTACGTTTCAAATCTCTTCTTGATTTTTGCGGTTATTGATCCCATAGGGTCCATCCCAGTTTATTTGGAAGCTACAAAGAATTTTGATCCTGTTGAAAAACGAAAAATTGCCATTCGTGCTTCCATTATCGCCTTTTTGGTGTTGCTCTTCTTTATCGTAATAGGTCAAATCATTTTAGAATCTATGGCGGTTTCTTTGGATGCCTTTCAAATTTCCGGAGGGGTTATTCTGTTTTTGTTTGCGCTGACCATGATTTTTGGAGAAGGGAAACCTGAACGTGAAAAAAGCAGCATATCCGACTATCGACAGGTCACTATTTTTCCCATTGCCATTCCTTCCATCGCCTCGCCTGGAGCTATTATGGCCGTTGTTTTGCTTACAGACAATCATGTTTACAGCTTGGATCAGCAGATTATCACGACATTGGAAGTGTTGGCTATTTTAGGACTTACGTGCCTGCTTCTCGTATTTGCCAATACACTTCAAAAACGCATTGGTAATTACGGAATTATGGTGATTTCGAAGGTGATGGGTCTGATTTTGGCTTCCTATGCCATTCAAAGCATTCTTAGCGGTATTACGAATTACATCAACAAACTCTAGCACATCTATTTAGCGTTACTCTATTGAAGTTGTGGGAAAATGAAACCTTCCAGTAGAAATTGCGTATTTTTGCAAACGAGTTAACCAAATAAACTTTACCAAATGAAAAAATCAACCTTATTGAAAGCATTCGGACTGTTGTCTTTGCTTTTTGTTTTTGCAGCATGTAATAAGTACGAGGAAGGATCTAACTTTTCTTTGCTAACTGCAAAGGCTCGTATTTCTAACACATGGACAATCAGCCAAATCACATTCACGTCCGGTTCTAGTTCAACTACTGACACCAGCACTACAGGAACTGTGATCGTTAACAAGGATGGAACATGGTCATCTACAATAACATATCAAGTATTTGGACAGCCAGTAACTTCTACTGATTCAGGAACTTGGCAGTTCAACGATGACAAAACGCAAGTGATTATGACCGATGATAGCGGTGATGTTACAACTGCGACAATTATTAAGTTGAAAAACAAAGAATTGTCTTTGGAGACTACAGACTCTAACGGTAACACGACGCGTACGGATTACACAGGAGCTTAAGAAAGATCCTCACGATAAATTGACCCTGGCTTCGAGAGAATGTCAGGGTTTTTTGTGTCCCTACCTACGGAACAATCTCAATTTTGGTGCTTCTGTTAATCGACTTGTAGAGGTCGGTGATATGCGCATTTTTGAGGGAGATACATCCCAGGGTCCAATTCGTTCCATCTTCTATCATGCTGTCCATGCCCTCGGGAACTCCGTGAATTCCTACTTCACCGCCAATGGTTGCATCCGATGGAATGTCTCCATCTGCCTTACGCTTTTTAAAACGGCGCCATGACTCTGCGTTAGGATAGTCGATCCAAATAAAGTATTTCCAGCTCTTGTGTGCGTACATGCTCCTGACTCCAAACTCACCTTCTGGTGTACATCCATCTCCTTCCATGGCTTTGTCATCCACGGCATTAAACCCAAAAACACAGGGGTATTTAATCAAAACGGAGTCCTTGTGTTTTACCGCCAAATAGTACTCCGATTTATCGATATGAATCTTCAAATCACTCTTTCGAATCCCGTTCTGCGCAATTATATCCACCAGTTTTTCTGTCGGATCTTCAATTGCCGTTCTTGAAGGTATCATCTCTTCATCCTCTCCGCCTTCTACCGTAGCGCTCGCACTCTTTTCTAAGACAGCACCTTTCGACTCGGATAGACAGGAAATACTTGTAAACCCGATCAAGGAGAGGAAAATCAGAGGGAAAAATATCAAACGTTTCATAACAAGAGGTTTTACTTATAATGCGTACAATACAAAAAGGAACACGTTCATTAACAGGGTAAGGTTGCTTGTCTTTTTTAACCGCGACACTTCGACAAGCTCAGTGCGAGTGGGCGCAAAGAACGCAATGCAGATGCACTGTGTAGGTATTATCAGTGTACGCAAGGATTTGTTCGATAAGAAGAATCAAGTCTTTTATCTTCCCATCTTTTATCTAATTCTAGATCGCACCTTTCGCTTTTAGTTCAAGATATTTATTGATGGTGTTCACCGAAAGCTCATCCGGAAGTGTCAGCACCGTTTGGATGCCGTTACGTCGCAACTCTTGGGCAATTCGCGCCTTCAACGTCATCATTTTTTCGGCTACCGCACCTTGATATACCTCCTGTAGGCTTCTCGCTGGTTGATATGCCAATTCTTGCAATTGACTGTTCTCAAAGAAGACAACCACCAACACATGCTTTTTGTTCAATTGACGCAACATTGGCAGTGCGCGTCTCATGGAAAACTCCGTTTCAAAATTGGTGAAGAGTACCAACAATGATCGGGTATTGATGGATCTTCGAATGGATTGGTACAACAATTCGAAATTCGCTTCTTTAAAGTGCGTTCGTTGGTTGTAAAGCGCTTCTTGAATTCGGCGCATTTGTCCAGCCGAGCGCTCCGCTGGCAGCTGCGTTCCAATTTTATCAGAATATGTGTATAATCCGGCTTTATCTCCTTTTCTCAGGGCGATATTGGTGAAAACAAGCGTAGAGTTTATGGAGTAGTCCAAGAGCGACAAACCATCGAATTCCATCTGCATGTTTCGACTCTTATCAATAATGCAGAAAATATTTTGCGACTTTTCCTCTTGGTATTGATTTACCATCAGCTCATTTCGGCGGCTTGTGGCTTTCCAGTTGATACGCTTCAATTCATCGCCTTGTACGTAGTTCTTGATCTGTTCGAACTCGCTATTATTCCCCAAACGGCGAATTTTCTTGATCCCTGCACTTGTTTTTTGCTGCTGGAAGACCAACAACTCGTAGCGTTTCATTTGTACCACGGAAGGATAAACTTGTACCGTTTGCTTTAGCGGAATGCTTACACTTCGGGAAGCCATAAAGAAGACAGATCTTATGATGACGAATACATCTCCAAATTCGAATTCGCCGCGCGAACCTGGTTTGAACTCGTAATGGTATTCTTTCGTTGCTCCGGGTGCTAATACGTTGGAGTAAGAAGCACTTCGCTCTTGCATTTCCACCGGGTAGCCTTCAATCAATGTGTAGGCGATCGGTTGAGCGGTGGTATTCGTCACTTCCAAACGTACAGGATTGTTGTCTCCCAAGCTTAGTCGGTCTGCGACGATTCGTTTTACCGAAAGTGGATTCTTACTGGAGAAAACGAGTAAAATATCCAATAGCGTTATCGCAAACAAAACCACCAATGTGACATTCGCCACGAATTCCATGAACGGGTACGAATACGCGATCAAGTACATGACGATTGTACTGGTAAATACCACGAAAAACCATCGTGTGAGATGTATGTTCAGTAGTTTATTCAATTATCTTGGAACTTCTAAAGTTTGCACGATTTCCTTTACAATATCCTCGGTAGTTACTCCTTCCATTTCTGCTTCTGGAGTTAAAATCAAACGATGGTTCAAAACGTGCGTTGCTACAAATTGAATGTCTTCTGGCGTTACGAAGTCTCTACCACGAATAGCCGCCATTGCCTTCGCAGCGCGCAAAATAGCCAATGAAGCACGAGGCGATCCTCCGAGGTAAATTTTTCCGTGATTACGCGTTTTGTGAATCAAAGAGGCGATGTATTTCACCAAATTGTCTTCCACGATCACTTTCTCTACCGTATCTTGAATTTTTTGCACTTCCGTTGCATCAAATACCGCTACCACATCTTCCATACTTGGTGGCTTGATGTTGTTCTTGTAGCGCGTTAGGATTTGTTCCTCTTCATGCAATTCCGGATATCCTAGCTTGATTTTGAACAAGAAACGGTCGAGTTGTGCTTCCGGAAGACTGTAGGTTCCTTCTTGCTCAATCGGGTTTTGCGTAGCAATTACCAAGAACGGGAACGACATTGGGTAGCGTTCTCCATCATAGGTAATTTGACGTTCTTCCATCACTTCAAACAGTGCCGCCTGCGTTTTCGCCGGTGCACGGTTGATTTCATCAATCAGTACAATATTGGAGAAGATTGGTCCTTTCTTGAAGGTAAATTGCGCATCCTTCATGTTGAAAACGGACGTACCAATAACATCTGAAGGCATCATATCCGGCGTAAATTGAATACGTGAAAAGTCTACTTTCAAGGACTTCGACAGCACTTTGGCAGAAAGCGTTTTTGCTACTCCGGGTGCTCCTTCCAAAAGAATATGACCGTTGGCGAAAATACCGGTTAACAAAAGATCCACCATTTCTGATTGACCAATGACGTATTTCGCTAGTTCATTTCGTACATCGCTCACTTTTTGAGCTACCCAAAGCAAGTCGGAGTTCTGACGTTCAAATCCAAATCCGCTTCCTGAACCCAAAGGCGGAGTTACCGGCTGTGAAGATTCTGATGTTTGCTCCACAGGCGTTTCTTCCGGTTTGGGTGCCTCGGGTGTTTCGCTAGGCTCTGAACTTCCCTCCGATGTTGGTTCCTCGGAACTTTTCGGCATGTATGAGCTATGATCCTGATTGGCTGCGTTTTCCTCTGATCCTTCAGGATTTGTGTTGTTCATTTCATCGTCGTTTCTCATAGGTCTAAAGTATGAACTTTGGAAATAAACCGATCGAACTGCTCTCTGTCGAATCGACTCATATCCCAATAATTAATAACTATCTTTTTGTTGTTTCGGAGCTGAATTACCACCCCAGATTTGGTTGATTTGGTACTGATCACCTCTTCACGCAAATACGTTCTTTTGCGTCCAAATTCCGAATAGGTAATCAAGTGTTTTTCTGTGACCTTTAGATATGGGTTCACCATTCGCAAGACACCGAGCGTAACCAAGGCTGCTCCCACAGGCCAAAGGGCGATACCCGGACCAATAGAGTTCACCAAGAAGTAGAATCCGCATAAAATTCCAATAACACCGAAAAGGATGAGTAGCGTTGGTAGTAAGAGTCCGCGACGGAAGACCATTTCACGCTTTTTAATGCGTTGATCAATCTTATCGGTGATTATGCCCATGTGCTTGTAGAAGCTTTGTTGCAACTTCGCCATCTCGATGATGGTTTGGTCGTTCACTCGAGAGACTTCCTTGGTTTCAAACTTGTTCACGAGTGATTTGATTTCATCAAAAGGCTTGTTACTCTTCTCGGCCAAAATTCGAATTTCACGGTCGCCCTCTCTACGGTTGAGATCCACAAAGTAGTGTTTCAAAATAGTCGCATAGAAATTTCTTCTTTGCACTTGCAGCATTCCGTAGTGATTTTGTTTGGCGTAGTAGATGGAGGTAATGGTTTCCGTAAATGCCAAAGTCATATTCTTCTTTTTCGGATAATACGGCACTGCCGGGCGCTTTCGTTGCGATCTAAAAATAACGTACAACAACAGTCCGCCAATTAGTAACAGCAAAGCATTTCGAAGCATTGGACGCTCTAATAGCCAGCGCAGCAAACTGTTGTCTTGTTTACCTCCCTTCTTCCCCGAGCCATCTCCATCTTCTTTCTCCTCGTCTTCATCAAAATCGTCGGGTAAACGCCCTAACTCCAGCAAAACAACATCTTTCTTATCCGACAACTGATCGATCACAAAGCGAGCATGTCTGAATCCGTCGTTGCGCTTCAACTGGTAGTTGTAGAACATGTTTGGGTTGGTGTGGAGAAACACCTTTCCTTTGCCCATTTTTATGACCAAAAAGTTCTCCATTTCCATGAAGGTGGACAGGGCTTTTGCATCTCCTTTCGGAACTATTTGACCAAAGGCGTTCCAGTAGGTGGCGACAGTATCTTTTTGGAAAAATTCCATCAGTTTGTACTTCGCTCTGCTGGTGTAGACCAATTCCTCCTCGGCGTAATCGGCGCGGAAATACACAGTATCAAAGAAACGGTCTAAGACATTGTCGGTAATCTGCTCAAAACTGAAAAAGATGTCGGAGCCGTTTTGCACCTTCGACATGATGGAATCAATCTCCGAGTTTTTCAGTGCAAATTTGTTCCCGACGAAGAAGTATGTTCTTCTTTGATTGTCTTTTCTCAGGATGGAATCGAGGTGTCTATACCGCTCCACCATATACATATCTTTCTTTTTGATATGCGTTTGAACCAACTTGTGAAAAATGTAGGTACCCCGTGGGTTTTTATCAAACGGTTTATAGCGCGGTTTCCAATCGGAGGAGGTGAAGACTTGGCGCCCTTTTCCCTCCGGGCTCTCATTTTCATCACTGGACGAAAACAGCCACACCAGTAGCACAACGAAGAGTAAAACCCCTCCCACAAGCGTTATTTTCCTACTGTTAGTCATCCGTTGGGTCGAGTGATTTGTAGTAGTTTAACAATGTAGGCTGGAGCATTTCGAAGATTTCGCGATCAATTTCATACTCACCGTACCATACTAAGTCGTAAATGCGCACGCACTCCATGAATCCGATAGATCCATCGCGGCCGCCCATTTCCATAACATAATGGTGATTGGTTTTTTCCTTCTTCCAGCGAATCCACCCTTTTTTGATCAATTCTTTCAATATGAATGTAAAGTAGATTCGAACACATTCTCGGAAGTCTTCTCTTTCGGTGGCAGCCTCTAACTTCAGTTCTAGTTCGGTTTTGGACACCACTTCAGGGTTCCATTCATCTTCTACATCCACAGCAATTTTTGTGTCCGTTGGTTTTTTATTTCTGATGAGGAAGTAAATCAACAGTACGCCGGCAACAGCGGCAATTAAGATGAGTAACACTTGCCAAAAGCTCGACGAGGTCGATCCGCCGGATGAGCGTGAAGAGGACGATGAAGATGAAGAACTACTGGAACTAGAGCGGCGACTTCTTGGCTTGACTCTTGGTTTTTTCCTGTTTTTCTCCGGTCGCTTAATGGTAGGATCTTCTTTTAATGTTCCATCACCTTCACCGTTTTCAAATCCTTTTAAAGTTTTCTGTCGTTGACGCTGAATCTGTTGCGGCTTGTATCGCATCGTACCTCTGCTTCCTGAGCCCGGATACCCTTGTGTAGTTCCGCCACTTCCCTGCGTGGAACCTCCGTACATGCGACGTTGAAGTTCGTCGTCGGAAACATATCGATAATCTTGAATGTCTGTTGGTGAGCTAGAACTCCAATCCTCTGGACCTTTGTATCCTTTTTCCTTCTCGTACTTTAGGAGCTCCTTCTCTTTTTTCCACGTTTGTTCCTTGGGCTCCGTAGGTTTCTTTGTCGGCTTTTTTTTATCCTCTTGCGCCCAAGAACTTCCTGCAATCAGGCAGCACAAAATCGCTATGTAGGACCATTTAATCAAAATCGACGGTCGTTTCTTTGTTTCTACTTCGCTTACCAAATTTCTTAAACGCCTCTCGCAATCCAGCAGCTTCGTTACGTTCCACTTCATTGAAGTAGGCAAACGACATCATCACTGAGAGAACACCGAGCACCACTAGCACGTAAATCAGGTAGATAAACTGACGGAAAATGTTTGCGTAGAGGATGTAATCATCCGTGAAGATTTGCCCAACTCGCTTGATGAATTCGGCAATGATATCCAGCAAATCAGACACGCCAGGACCAAAAGGTGTGAAGTGGATACTCAATACAAAGGCAACGGGTTGCGCCGCTATGAAAACGATACAGAGCATGATAAGTAGCGCTAAAAGTCCGTTTCCGTAATTTTTTGCACTGTAGTTAAATCCTTTGCTCAGGCGTTTGCCGAAGGGGGTGTCGTCCAAGCCCATCGTGGCAGCATTCAGGTAGAAGAATGGCAGGATAAAAAAGGCGAGTAACAACCATTCCCACGGCAGTGCGAAGACTACAAACGCTAAGAATAGATTTCCGAGCCAAACTCCGAAAAAGCGCTTTCCTGCGTAGTTCCAAAAGGATTTCCAGGTGAAGTCCTGACCGTGCGTTTTCACCGTAAAGAACACCGATGTAAATAAAAAGGCGATGAGAATTGTCCAAACCAGCGCGACTAAGTAGTCGAATTCATCAATGAAGCAAAAGCCCATCATAAATGAAAGCTGCGACGCCCAATCGTACCAATGTTCTGTGAGCATTTGATCGTAATGTCGCATGTCTTGAAAGACAATAAGGGCGATCATTAGAGGCACTGTAATGAGGAAATTAATTCGGAAAAGTGTGCCCAATTTTACCCGGAAAAAACGGAAAGAGTCTGCCACAATTTCATTGATCGGACGAATGACTTTGAAACGAAAGCCTGTTCGTGGTTGGAATGTGGTCGATTCTTCTTTGTCTAATAAATCCGGGTGTTTCCGCGCCACGTACATTGGATAGAATACGTAGTAGAACAAAATCAACCCGAAAGACAATCCAATTAGCGCCCACTTGGACCAATCGGGTAAGTCTTGATAATTCATTGTCACGTAACTCTCCAAGAATCCGGCTGTAATGATAAACGGCACCAAACTGAGCATGATTTTCAGTCCGCGCTTGGTTGATATTTGAAGGGCCTGCATCCTCGTCCTACTGCCCGGGAACAGCAACCCATTTCCGGCGGTAAAGCCGGCGGCGGCGGCTAGGACAATGGCGGAAATCTCAAAAGCTCCATGAATCCAAATCCCAAGGAAACTAGTTACGAGCAATCCTTTCGTACTGAAAAAGTACTGGAATACACCCACCATGATTCCGTTGTTGAAGAGTAAAATATGCGACCCAATGGTCAGGAAAAACCCACCAAAGAAGGTTAACAACGCCACATAGAGGTTGTTCGTGGTTATGTAAATGAACATATCCATGTGTCCTTTCGCCGATGTTTCGGTATATACATCCAGCGGTTTGCCTTGCTCAATGTTGTATAAGGTTTGTTCCACGTAACCCGTACCAAACATCTGTTCTGCAAAAAACGGATCATTTGAAACGGTCACCGCACCGATGATGAAGTAAATAGCAAAAAGCGCAAAAGCAAAGAGAATGTTCTTTCGAGAGCGATAAATTTCCAAGGGCAAAGACGTTCGCCAAACAGTAAAGAACTTTTTTAACGACTCACCCTTTTGCTTGTGAACTCCCGTGTAAACGCGCTGTCCCAGCTGGTTGAGGTATACGCGAACCGTTCGTCTTTTATAGAACGTTTGTGCGTAACTGAGATCATCCGTTATGTCCATGTACAAGTCACTCAACTCTTCAGGATCGCGCGATTTTGATTGATACAGCTGTTCAAAGCGGTTCCACTTCTCCTTGTTTTGCTCTATAAATCGGGTTTCCTTCAAATCGAATAATGTACTCTCGTGGTGCACCAGTAGTAGGCACAGCAAACGCAAACCCTAAATATAGACATGATTTGGAATTATTTGGAAATTTCAAAAACCAAAAAAATGAAAATTGAAAGTTGTAACTTAGGCTCATGAAAGAAATTCTCGCCTTCGTTTGCATCGTTTTTGGGATGCAAATCGCCCATGGACAACAAGTTATCAATGGCTCTATCACGCATGATGGCATGCAACGCGAATACATTTTGTACGTTCCGGCATCGTACAACGGAACAACAGCTGTTCCCCTTTTGTTCAATTTTCACGGCTACACCAGCAATGCCAGTCAGCAATTAGTGTACGGCGATTTCCGTCCAATTGCCGATACAGCAGGGTTTCTGATTGTGCATCCGCAAGGCTCTTTGGACAATAATGGAACCACTCATTTCAACGTAGGATTTGGCGGCAGCTCTACCGATGATGTTGGGTTTACTTCTGACTTGTTAGATACCTTAATTGCTCAATATCAAATTGATGAGGATCGCGTTTATTCGACTGGCATGTCGAACGGTGGCTACATGAGTTTTCATTTGGCGTGTAATTTGAGCAGTCGATTTGCGGCTGTTGCCTCGGTTACAGGAGCTATGGTGCCAACGACATTGAACAATTGTGGTGCGACGCATACTACTCCAATTTTGCAAATTCACGGGACCAACGATGGAACGGTTCCTTATGATGGCGATATATGGACCTCGTCCATTCCCGACGTTTTGGACCATTGGGTTACCTACAACAATTGCAATGCAACACCTGTCATTGAGCAAGTTCCGGATGCTGATCCAAGCGATGGCTCCACGGTAGAGCGATATTCTTACACGGATGCCAATGGATGCGTCTTGGTGAAACATTACAAAATCACCAACGGAGGACACACCTGGCCGGGCAGCATTGTCAATTTGGGTGGCACCAATTACGATATCGACGCTTCACAAGAAGTTTGGGATTTCCTCTCACAATTTGATATCAATGGTGTGATTGGCAACTGTGAACCACTCGGACTAGATGAAACATCAAACGTGCAGCTTTCTGTTCTACCCAACCCTGCGAATAATGTATTGAACGTAGAAGGGTTGACTGAAGAAATGGAATTTCAGCTAATTACTCTTGAAGGAAAAGTGCTCCTGACAGGGAAAATTGGTCCATTGAACAATCAAGTTTCTGTTTCGAAAATTGCTGCAGGCAGTTATTTGTTGAAGGTGGGCAAGCAGACAATAGAGGTGGTTGTGAGACACTAGTTAAGAACCACAAATGATTTTCAATAAAAACATACTCCTATCCATTTCCGTTCTTCTTTCATTCTCGGTGATGCCTCAAGAGTCGATTCAAAAGTTGAAATTGAGGCAGAGTTTCGTAGACTCAATGCATATCGAAACTAGGGAGCATATTGTAATTGACAGCCTCACAAATTATTATAGAAAATTTGATGCTACTCAGTTAAACCAAGCTCAAAAGGACCTCGTGTTTTACTCCAATTTTTGCGATTCATTATTTGAGTACGACTTTGTTGACTTGATTACCAATCATTCAGACTTTATACTTGAACGTACAAAAAGTGTAATTCTAAGGGTGCAGTGTGATTCAACCCTTGCTGCAATTGATAGCTTTCAGAAATTATGCCTCGAAATTGAACCTTATCTGCCCGAGGAAAACCTAGATTCAATCAACGAATTTTCCGCTAATCTTGATCAAGAATTGATCTCTAAAATTTACTATGTGATTTTAGAATTAGATATGTGGATATGCTGGCTACCGCGAGACAAGGTATTGTCCGTTTACGATTACATAGCACGTAACAAGACGCTATTGTATGAATGAAACGGTAAAAGCAGCTCATGGAATTTCGTAATTTCGTGCGACCGGAATTCAAGCGAAACATTGAACTTTAGCAGCACCATATTTCTTCTTTGGTTTTTACCTGCCTTTTTGGTGTGCTATCACTTGGTGCCGCGCGTGGCGAAGAATTACACCATTCTTCTTTTCAGTTTGTTCTTCTATGCTTGGGGAGCGATGGATTTCGTGGGGATTTTACTCGTTGCAAGTGTTGCCAATTTCTACATCGTACGAAGCATGCACACAGCCGCAAGTCATCAAAAACGGTATTTGTTTGCATCAACTGTGCTCAACCTCGGATTGCTGCTCTACTTCAAATACGCCAATTTCTTTGTTGGAAACTTCAATGCTGCCCTAAAATCCATGGGGGTGGAAGAAGTGAGTTGGACCTCTGTAGCTCTGCCCATCGGAATTTCCTTCTACACTTTTCAAACAATTACTTACGCAGTTGATGTGTACCGGAAAGAGAACGAGCCTCTGCAAAAGCTCACCGATTACCTATTGTACATTCTTTCCTTCCCGCAAATGATCGCTGGACCTATTGTTCGTTATGGAACGGTTGCGAAAGACATTACAGGTCGTAAGGAAGTCATTGATGACAAGTTGCTCGGATTCTATCGATTTTCCATCGGACTGGCGAAAAAAGTGTTGATTGCCAATTATCTAGGTAAACAAGCCGACCTCATTATGGATGCCGACATCCACTGTATTGACGGATCTCAAGCATGGATTGGTATTCTCGCCTACACCTTCCAAATTTATTTCGATTTCGCGGGGTACTCCGACATGGCAATCGGAATGGGACGAATGATTGGCTTCAAGTTCCCTGAAAACTTCGACAGTCCGTATACTTCTAGGAGCATTACTGAATTTTGGCGCAGATGGCACATTACTTTGGGGAATTTCATGCGCGATTACCTCTACATTCCCTTGGGTGGAAACAAAAACCAATGGAAAAATCGCGTGTATGTGAATTTAACCGTGGTTTTCCTCATTTCCGGATTTTGGCACGGCGCATCATGGAACTTCGTTTTATGGGGAGCATTTCACGGACTTTTCCTAGTGCTAGATCGGCTTTTCCTAAAGAAATTCTTAGACAAAATAGGTCCGTTCGCCATCGTACTTACCTTCTTCGTAGTAATGATGGGCTGGGTATTCTTCCGCATCGAAAATGTAGATCATCTCATTGCTTACTTTGGAAAACTATTCGCCGGATCATGGTCGGAAATTCATGTGATTTCTCAATTCTGGTTGCCACTTATTGTTGCAGTGATCTTCTCTTTCATCACCCTATTCGGATTCGGGAAGAAATTGGGACACTACTTCTTCAAAAAAGAACAGTTTTCAATCGTTGAACATGGTGCATTGACCCTTTCACTAGGACTTTTGTTCTACCTGTCAGTCAGTGTGGTTATCAGTTCTGGTTTTAATCCATTTATTTACTACAGATTCTGATGGACAAAGCGAAAAATATCAAGCGATTATTGTTCGGCGGAATTTTGTTAGCGATTTCGGCACCCGTGCTGCTGACCTTGTTTCCGGTGATTGATTTCCATCCGTTGGAGGGATCTTTTGAGGAGAAGGAAAAGCCTGAATTGAATTTCAACGACCTGTATTCCGGTAAGTACCAAAAGAAGATGGAGGAATACCTGAACGACAACACCGGCGGTCGACCGTACATGGTGCGCATCAACAATCAATGGGATTTTTGGTTGTTCAATAAGGCGAATGCGAATGCTGTTGTAATTGGAAAAGACAATTATCTCTACGAGAAAAGCTACATAGACGCTTATTACGGAGATGATTTCATTGGAGATGATCTTGTTCGGGAGAAGATGCAGAAACTAGCCCAAGTTCGTGATACTTTGAACCGACGCGGCGTAGAAGTTTTGGTGGTTTTCGCCCCGGGGAAAGCGAGTTTCTTCCCTGAATATTTCCCCGATTATTTGAAACGAAGCAAGAAGCGATCAAACTACGATGCATACAGAGAGGCCTTCGAGCAATGTGAGGTCCCATTTATTGATTTTAGAGATTGGTTTGAGGAAAAGAAAGGAACGTTGGAATATCCATTATTTCCGAAAGGAGGTGTGCATTGGAGCAGCTACGGAGAAGTTTTGGCAGCCGATAGCTTGTTGCGATTCATGAATGAGCTGACCACCGAATCACAATTGAACACCATTCAAATTCAAGGAATAAAACGAAAAAATCGTGCGTACGATCGTGATGAAGACATTGAAGAATCCATGAACTTACTCTTCAATATTGATGACGGTGAGTTAGGATATCCACAGTATGTTCCTGTGAAGCACAGTGCTGAGCGAACAACGCGGGTTTTGACCATTGCCGACAGTTATTTTTGGGGCATTTACAATTGGGGAAGAAAAAGCTACCTCAACGATGGACCTTTTTGGTACTACAACCGTGAGATGTACCCCGAAACCTATACCAAGCAAACGTTTGTGCAGGATTTGGTGGATTTAAGCTACGAAGTTGAGAAGAACGACTTGGTACTCATCATGTTCACAGATGCCAATTTGAAAGATTTCGCCTACGATTTTATTGATCGTTTGCACGATGAGTATTGTTCGAACGGCCGAGAAGAGCGTGAAAAGCGCATTGCACAGATTATCGAGGCGATTTACAACACACCTCAGTGGCTGGAGTCCATTAAAAAGCAAGCCAAGCAAGAAGGAATTCCATTAGAAGATGCCTTGCGAAAGAATGCTGTATATACGATGATTCAAGAGAAAAAGCGCTAGCTTTTGAAGGCCGAGCCAGGCGGGCGAGATAGCCGAGGGAAAAGCGTTAGCTTTTGAAAACGAATTGCTGGCGAAAGTGCATCTCGACAGGCTCGATGTACTTTCGTACCACAGCTCCATTTACTTTCATGCCACAGTTCGATGTACTTTCTTTATACAGGTCATTGTCTTAAATAGAACATCGAGCGGAGCCGAGATGCACTATTTGAGCTGAGATGTGCAATCAATGCTTATTTCTCGAAAGCTCGAATTTCCCGATTTTCAGAAGGAAACCGCCTTTTTTCTCTTCGGTTGCTTTACGACGTTTGAAATCAACATCTTTCTTCGACTTCTTGGCAATGAACGCCGTTATCGGCTCGATTGGATTCTCTAAATCTGGACCGAATGTTTGAATCGGAGTTGTCTTCTCCCAAGCGTAAGGCTCTCCCAGTTGAGGGCGTGAAGCTACATCTCCATCAATGCTCGCAGTTGAAATCTGAATATCTCCACGACGATCCATCGCGTTCAAACGAACCACCGGCTTCTTAGAAGAAGTGCCACCACCATGGGATGCATTGCCCGAATTCGTACCTGCACTCGCTACGTAAACATTTGCCGACCCGTTATTATCTGAATCGCTGTTATCATTCACGGGTGTTACTTTCGTACCGTTGCCGTTTTTATTCCCTTGGTTTGAATTTTGGTTGCCATTCGTTTCCACCTGTGCTGTTCCATCCCATTCAACTGGGTTTACAGTTCCTTCGAAGGTATTGGTCATGAGCATGACAACCACCACTGCTGCAGCGGCAACCGCTCCGGACATATACGGCCACAAGACAATTGTCTTACGTTGTTTCAAATTTGATTTCGCACCGTACACCACCGACTCGTCCGGTGTGAAGTATACGGCATTGTATCGACGGCGTGTTGCCTCCAACTTCTCGTCATTGGCAACTATCGTGTTCAATTCCGCTTTTTTCTCTTCTGTTAACAACCCTTCTGCATCGGCGATCATGAAATGTTCCACGTTGTCTATTGCAATCGGTCCACTTTCATCTACCTGCTTTAGGTTCTGCTTTCCGCCGAAAGTTAAAGATTCTGCATCATCCAAGATCAACAGTTCTTCGTCCTCCATGCGGCATTCAGGGTGCTCTTCAAGAAACGCCAATAGCATCTTGGTATCTTCCTCAGAAAGATTCCCCTCCAAATAATCGAGGTAAAAGGCTTCGTAGTTAAATATGCTAATTCGTTCCATTATATTACTAAGTCTAATCGTTTGATGTACGCCTGCAAAGCCTTTCTAGCTCTGAAGATGTACACTTTTACTTGAGACGCGCTAAGTTCGGTAATCTCTGCAATCTCGTCATAACTGTACCCCTCATAATCGCGCAAAAGAATTACCGCCTTTTGCTTCTCAGGTAGTGTGTTGAGCGCTTCTTCCAAGACTTCTTTCAAATCGAAGTTGTCGTCTGCCGCTCCAGCCTGCTCCTGCGCATGCTCCATGTCTCCCGATCTTTTTTCCTTTTTGGACCAATCGATAATGGCATGATACGCCGTAGTGAACAAATAGGACTTCACTTTTTCAAAACTAATGTCCTCGTGTTTCTCCCACACCTTTGTGAAAGTTTCCTGAACGATATCGTTCGCTGACATCTCATTTTTAAGGTGCTTCATCGCAAATCGGAATATGTTATCCGAAAATTGATCGACCGAGATATTGTATTCTTTTACAGTCATTTTGTTTTGCGTCTCATGGGTAAGACTGACGAGTTTCGAAAAAGTTACATCAAACCTGAAAAAATATTTATCTTCATATAAATTTACGAAAAAAGACACAATGACAGGATTACTTATAGCTGGCGGAATTGTACTGATAGTGGTGATTTGGTACATATCAGCAAACAACAAATTGGTTCGTTTAAAGAATCGCAGAGAAAATGCCTTTGCCGATATTGACGTACAATTGAAACAACGTCACGATTTAATTCCACAACTTCTTGGATCCGTGAAAGGATACATGGAGCACGAGGAAAAAGTATTAACACGCGTTACCGCGGCACGTTCAGGAGCTATGAGCGCTAGTTCAATTAACGACAAAATTGCAGCGGAAGCTGAACTAGGAGCAGCCATGAGTGCGTTCAACATTCAGGTAGAGGCCTACCCAGACTTAAAAGCCAACAGCAACTTCATGCAGTTGCAAGCAGAGATTTCTGATATCGAAAACAAACTAGCAGCAGTGCGTCGTTTCTTTAATTCAGCAACGCGCGAGTTAAACGATGCGATTGAATCCATTCCGTCGAATATCGTTGCAAACATGAAAGGTATGAAGACAGAGCCAATGTTTGATTTGGGTACTGCACAACGTGCCGAAATGGACAAGGCTCCGGAAATTAAATTCTAAGAAACCGGATGAAATACGTTGGTCTCGATACGCAGATTCGACGCAACAATAGGCGTTCGATACTGTTACTTCTCTCCTTTCCTCTGCTCATATTGGCAGGAGTTTATGGCTTCTTCTTGTGGATACATCAAGGGAACTTTTATGCTGCTGGTTATGACTTTATGGTCACCATTCCCTTTGTTTTGGGCGGTGTAGCGATTTGGTTTCTTATTGCGTTTTCGAGTCATTCCACCATGATTCGTTTAGCGACGGGCTCCGAAACACTGGATCGAAAAAATAACATGCGCGTGTACAACCTCACGGAGAACCTGTGTATGTCGGTAGGGATGAAAATGCCCAAGCTGCGCATTATTGAATCCGATCAGTTGAATGCATTCGCCTCAGGAATCAATGAAAATACCTACACGGTAACGCTTACACGCGGAATCATTGAGAAGTTGAACGATCAGGAACTGGAAGGTGTAATTGCGCACGAATTGATGCACATTCGCAACCGAGATGTTCGCCTGTTGATCGTATCAATCATTTTCGTGGGTATTTTTTCCTTCGTGGTAAGCATTCTTTTCCGCAGCCTCTTGTTTGGTGGTGCAAGAAGACGCAATAACAAAGATGGTGGTGGACAGCTAATCATCATTGCCTTGGTAATTGCCGTGGTTGTTTACTTTCTTTCCATTTTGTTCCGATTTGCATTATCTCGAAAACGGGAGTACATGGCAGATGCAGGAGCCGCAGACATGACAAGAAACCCGATGGCGTTGGCGAGTGCCCTCCGAAAAATAAGTGGTAATTCGAACGTTGATGTAAACAGTGATGAAGTCAAACAAATGTTCATTGATAATGGCCCAGCCGAAAACGAAGCAGGGTTCTCAGGTCTTTCCGGCTTGTTTGCAACGCACCCACCGATCATGAAGCGCGTTCAGTTTTTGGAGAATATGTAAGTGAATTTTGAATGATGAATTAGAAATTAGGAATTGGTTCATCGTAGATATTAGGCGACCGGATCAAGTTGATTCGGTCGTTTTTCATTGTATCCGTCCTGACTGTTTTCACAAAAAATCCCAATTTGCTTTTGTTATTCCGATAAATAATTCAACTTTGCATTACAAAGTACTTTTATCTCTATGGAAAAAGACACGCAGCATTTAGAGCAATTGGCAGAAATTCGGGACATTATGAACAAGTCCACCCGGTTTTTATCGCTCAGTGGTTTATCAGGAGTTGTAGCAGGTGTTGCTGCAATTGGCGGTGCTTGGGCAGCGTACGACTATCTTGGCAAGCACGCAATTGGGCTCAACGTATACACTACAGATCGTGCCGACATGATTCAATTCTTTTTGTTAGATGCATTCATAGTATTGGCAGTTGCTGTTGGTTTTGGAAGCATTTTCACCATTCGAAAGGCACGGAAAAATGGACAAAGTGTTTTCAATAAAATGGGGATGCGCCTGCTGATCAACCTTTGTATTCCACTATTTACCGGAGGCGCTTTTGGGCTGATCGTTTTGTACCACGGAGGACTTTTTCTTCTGCCTTCTATAATGCTGATATTTTACGGTTTGGCGCTTATTAATGCCAGCAAATACACCTTGGAAGATATTCGCTATTTGGGCTATTGTGAAATCGCGCTTGGACTTGCCTCTGCTTTCTTCATTGGTTATGGTTTACTATTTTGGGCACTTGGTTTCGGTGTATTACACATCATTTACGGAACCATCATGTATTTTAAGTACGACCGAGCGTGAAAAATATAATTGCACATCTGGACAAAGCATTCGAAAGTCGAGTCAGGCTGGGCATTATGTCCATGCTGATGGTGAACGAGTCGGTAGATTTCAAAACGATCAAGGAAACACTCGACGTTTCTGATGGAAATCTCGCTAGCCACTTGGCGGCATTGGAAAAAAAGGAATACATCAACATTACCAAACAGTTTATAGAAAGAAAACCCAACACCTCGTATTCGCTATCGCCAGCTGGAAGATTGGCGTTTAAAAAACACCTTGAGGCCTTGGAAGCATTAATTGGCAAATAATATTTTTTTACTCTTTTACTTTGTATTTCAAAGTACTTTTAATTACCCGATATGACACGAACAAAAATCATCAAAATCGTACTCCTTCTCACAGGAGGAATTCTTTTCAACCTATTGTTTTGGGAGGAAAACATGGGCATCAATTTACTGTTATTTTCCACATTTCTCATCGCCATTGGCCTGATGACACAAGGAATTCTGTTTGCATCCAAAGGCATTTGGGTATCTATTGCAGGCGTTCTTTTAACCGGAATTATGGTCGTGTATCATCATTCACTTGCTGCTCGAATCATTCACATAATTTCATTGATTGTATTCACTGGGTTTCTCTGTGAGCCTCAATTAAAAGCCGTTTTCAATGCCATTCTCGCCTCTCTT
Organism: bacterium; assembly: GCA_024742305.1. Classification (GTDB taxonomy): domain Bacteria; phylum Bacteroidota; class Bacteroidia; order Flavobacteriales_D; family Crocinitomicaceae; genus UBA4466. Next base: position 251,022 of record JANSYQ010000001.1, read on the forward strand.
TTGAATGTTATCGACCTTCCCAAGCACGTCACGCTTGAACTGTTCCAAGGTGGTTCAAATAATGTCAAGTTTCAAAGACGTTGGCGTTGGATCAAACTGATTGTCATTCCCATAGCGGCATTTTGGTTGTTTTATATCATATTCTATGCATCCAATCCTGTTTTCTCTGAATTGTCCGATCGTTTTTGGGGATCCATCGGCGATTTCTTTATGACCATTTTCAAAGATTTTTCGCTTTTTTGGATGATTCAGTTTATCGTTGGAATGAGCATTGTAGGTTTGATTGTTTTGCGTTCAAAATCAAATCGCGTTCAGTTGTTAGAGGACAAATTTGGTGATACTATCGTGCGTCGTCGATCCAAAAAAGAAAGCATTTTCCGCTTGCGAAAATTGACTATGATTTCGCTGCTCAATGAGTACAAGTCTGCACTGCTTTTGGTTGGGTCCATCAATGCGCTACTGTTGGTGGTTAACGCAATTGATATTCATTGGATATGGTTCAATTTTGAATATAACGGAACCGCAAACCTTTCGCAGTTAGTTCACGAAGGAACCTACCTGTTGATTTTAAGCATCCTGCTTTCCATGGGAATTTTGTTGTATTTCTTCCGCCGTAATATCAACTTCTTGCCTGAGAATATTTGGCTTCGAAGACTTTCAAACGCATGGATTATCCAAAATGCGATCCTTATGATTTCCGTTGTAATTCGCAACTATCATTACATGTATCATTTTGGTTTGGCGTACAAGAGAATTGGTGTGATGTTTTTCCTCACGGCAGTCATTATTGGTTTGATCACACTTTACATTAAAATCAACAAAAAGAAAACCTCTTTTTACTTGCTGCGCGTAAACAGTTGGGCCGTATACTTTCTCTTACTGATATTAAGTTCAGTGAACTGGGACATGGTCATCGTTCGGCACAATATCGAATATACACATGAGAAAAACTTGGACGTTTCATTCTTGCTTTCTCTTTCGGATAAGACCTTGCCCGTCATTCATAAAAACCGAGCGAAACTCAATTTAGGACGTGACCACAATTATCGACCGATAACCTATGAACAGCAACTTGACGACAGAATTGAAGATTTCAATCGGATGTACAAAAACCTCTCATGGAAGTCTTGGAACTATCACGACCAAAAAGCTCATCAATTTTTTACGTCATTGGATAAGAATTAATGATGCCTAATCGCGAAAAGAAGCGACTGAATTCCGAGGTGGAACCAGTCGCTTTTTAGTGGTTATGGGGTTTATATTTGGGAAAGTTTACGTCGAGGTCGAATTGAAAGATAACTCGCGTGCCCGCGGTCAGGAAGGCAGTGTTGTATTTTTTAACCACAAAGGTGCGGAGAACACTAAGGAGAGTGGGTGAAAGTTACATTCGAGAGGTGCACTAGATTATGACAAAGTCATAATCCACAGTGTTCTTTACTCTTTTTGGACTATAAACTGCGCTCCGTGCGCCCCGTGACTCTGTAGTAAATTCACTGTTATGGGCGTCTTGTCAACATCTAGGCAATTTACACGTCGAGGGCCTCAGTGTACTTTGATTTTCTACTTCAAAAGTCTTCTTATTCTATTTAAATTCCCGCGTGCCCTTTTTTGTAGTTTTCAATGAGTTCCAGAAGTTGCTCATCTTTCTCATTTTTGGGTTGCATCAACAGCGAGTAATTGTATAGCTCATCCATTGTCAGCTTATTTTTGAACGCTGAATTGCGCATCACCAAACCAAACGCAACCACTGTATTGAGTTTGCGCCCTCTTTCGATGGCATCTTTGCAATACACTGGGTACGCTCGTTCTATACTTTTTTCAGCTTCGAAAGGTTTGTAGCGAAGACGGACATTGGCAATTCGATCTTCGTTTTCGACCAAAAGAGAATCATGGATACGCTGAATTTCATACACAGCCACCACCTCATGATTATAACCGATCTCTCCCCCGTCCTTTGTATCATCAATGAAATCCTCCGGCTGCAACATGCGGTTCTCGTAGCCAATCAAACGGTAAGAAGTTACCATCATTGAGTCGAATTCAACATCCAATTTCACGTCGCGCGCGATATTAAGAAGATTTCCCACTTCCTCTACCAAAACGGTATGGCTTTCTTCTAGCGAGTTGATGTAAAAGTGGTTTCCATCTCCACGATCCGCTAAAGACTCAAGAATATCATTGCGATAGTTTCCCATTCCAAAGCCGAGTGCCGTAAGATAGATACCGCTTCCGCGCTTTTCAGAAATGTAGGCTTCTAGCTCGCTTGTATTGCTGATTCCCACATTAAAATCGCCGTCAGTACATAAGATTATTCGGTTGTTCTTCTCGAGATCCAAGTTGGCCTCTGCTAAGTCGTACGCTTTTTGTACTCCTCCCATTCCGTTCGTTGAACCTCCTGAATTCAAGTTATTCAAGGCTTGAAGAATGGCTGATTTATCGGAGGTCGGCTCCAAAGCAACACCTACATTCCCCGCGTAGGTAACAATGGAAACCACGTCCTCTTCCTCTAGCGTTTTGACAAAATCTTTCAATCCTTCTTTTAACAAGGGCAATTTATTTGGAGAGGACATCGACCCTGAAACATCAACAAGGAAGACGAAATTGTGATTCTTACGCGCCTGATCTTTGGGTAGATCCATGGCTTTCAAGTGAACAGATAGCAATTCGCTTTCTTCGTTCCACATGCACTCAGAGCGTACGACATTGACGTGCATCAGTTCGTTTTCCGGTACATCAATCGTTCTGTAATGAAACGCATTGATCATCTCTTCCATTTTAACAGCATCGCGTTGAACTTCCGCTCCTGTTTCGATGCAGTTTTGTACGTAGGTCCACGATGCACGATCTACATCCAATCCGAAGGTGGAGTTTGGGTGTTCCTTAGGTGATAGAAACATGTTCTCGTAAATTGCGTGAAAACGATCGGCGCTAATTCTAGGTTCCAGCGAAGCGATAAATTCCTCGCGTTCTTTCCGAGCAATTTCCTCAGCTGTCAACTCGGGTTTGGGTATAATTTCTTCCTTAGCTGATTCGACAGATTTTGGAGTTGGACTTCGGAAAGAACGGTGACTTTGATATTCATAGGACCTTCTTTCACGGTATAAATCGAAATAACTTTTAGACTCCACAGAAATAACGCCTCCGGTGAAATCGCCGTATTTTGCTGGAACACCGCCAGTCAGAACGGTAACTTGGTTCATGGAAGATTTCGGAATTACGGGCATGGATCGAACACGAACTCCATCAATAAAATAAATGGTTCCGTCTGATCTCGCCCCACGAATATTGGGTCCAAGATTTCCTCCTTCATCAAATTGAACACCGCCTACAGTTGCCGCCATTTGGGTTGCCGCTCTTGTGGGCATGTGACGAATATCTTCATTGGTAAAGGTTGCACTTGAAACTCCACCTGATTTATCTAGCAGTGGAACTCTATATGCCTTCACCGAGACACATTGAATCTCCATGATATCTTGTCCGTATGACATTTGAATTCCCGCGGCTGGACCTCCATTCCAATAGTTTGGATCTACAAGTGAAGTGTTCCCCATCTTTTGTCCTGCACCGATTTCAAATTTTCCGTTTCTGTTCACATCTATTCCTGCGAGTACAGTATCAATAAGTACGGTTGTGCTTAGCAATTGACGTTCCTGAACAAAAAAATCTTTCGTCCCGTAATCGTTTCCTAGATAAGAGAACCGCAGTGTTTGCATTCCTAATGGCACTTCTTTAGCGACAAAAAGACCGTCATTATCTGTGGTTCCGATCCATGTTTCTGTGGAGTCATCTTGAAGAAATACACTTACCTGAAGTGGTCCAAGTGTTGGATTGTTGAGAAACGTTAGTTGTAACGCTCCTTCTTGCGCAAAACTGTTTAGGGAGCAGCCAAGTAGAAGAATCAGTACATATTTCATAGTGCCATTTATTTGTAGGATGCACTATGGTTGATTTTTCCATATTGATTGCATGAAAGATCGTTTTTTCTCCCTCATTAGAGGACGACTTTCAACAGACGAAGGCAAAACAATTGTATCAGTTTTACACTTCCGAAACAGTTTCTAGCATCAATTCACGCAGATCATCTTCGGTGATGGTGTCCTGTAGAATTTCATTGAGCGGTCCTGTGAGTTCTTTCACGCCTTGTTCAATCAAAGCATTGTTTCCGTTTGCTGCGGCTTGCTCACAAATGGAATAAATGAGAATGGACATTTTGGCCTGTGTAAGCTCTGGGAAGAGCTCACTGTGTTTCGCGATGTTTTTCAAAAAGGTTTGATTCATAGGATCGTCGAGTTCGTTCACTCCGATGCAGAAAATCAAAAATTCATCCTCGTTTGCCAAGTCCAATTCAGGATATAGACTAAGATATTCGTTCACAATCGGTTCAAAATCCTTTTCCTTTTCGACCAATTCATTAATGTACGACTGCATGAACGCCTGGTCCCGGTTGCCTTCGTCATATTTCTCTTCTAACTGAAACAATAGCGTGGAAGAAGGGTCGATTACGCCTTTACTGACTTCCAAAATTTCGTTGGCTGAAACAGCACCAACAATACGATTTAACTCTTCCCTATCTGGCGAGAGAAATAACATAGTTGGGTAGGCATCCAGTCCAAATTCAGCCATTAGATAGTCGCCGTCGCCTTCTTCTCCATCCAACTTCAAGTTGATAAAGTGTTCGTTCATGTAGGCGCCTAGCTCTTCTTCTACAAATACTTCTCGGCTCAGGTATTTGCACGGTCCGCACCAAGTTGCGTAAACGTCGATAAAAATGGGTTTGTTTTCTGCTTTCGCTTTTTCCAAAGCAGCGTCAAGAGAAATGTGTTCAAAAGAAATGCCTTCGGCAGATGCACCGAAAGTACAGAGCGCAACTGCGAGAGTTGCAAGGAGAGATCTCAACTTCATGTTTCTGGTTTTAGTGGGTTTTATACTCTTATAACTTATTATGTATGCATAATATTGTGTTGTTGAGAATAAATTTGTTTGTGGCATATCTGAATTCACTTGCACGGAAAAATGGAATCACTACATTTACAGGTACTCACCAAAAACCTATAACCATGGAACAGTTCTATGTCTGTGACTCACTTACTGCTTACTCTACCGAAGATGGAATTTTAATCGAAGAGAAGAAAAAAGGAACATTAAAAATGGTGCTTACGATCCTTCTAATGGGAGTTTTGATGCTCATTGGCGGTTTGTTAATAGGCATTTTCGGCGGCACAATTGGAATGGCGGTTGGACCTTGGCTTATATGGGGCTCTATTCTTGTCTTAGCGGTGGCCGTAATTTCTTTTATCATCAAGCTCGCCATGAATCAGGACCCGAAAATAACGCTGAACAAGCACACGAAGGAAGTTACCATGCGCGGCAAGGTGATTGCCTTTAGCGATATTTCGGCTATCGACTATTCAGAACAGTCTATGATGTCCAAAACAATGGTTATAGCCTTTTTAATCGTTAACGGAAAGAAAAAGTCGCTTTTTAGCACTGCTCTTGTATCGAAGAACCCAAAGGAGACAGTGAGTTTCATCAAGGATTTGGAGCGATTCATTCAAAATGAGGGGCACAAAGATGCTTCGAAAGAGGACGCAACTTGAGAACTTACTTCCAACAAATTGTAACACCATTTATTTATGGACACCATGAAATCCGTTGTACTATTCTCTTTCCTCTCCATTGCACTTTGGAGCAATGCCCAAGTGGATAAATCAGACGAGCCTTATTTTCGACTTGGATTTCTTAGCAACTACTACTTCTGCAAAAACCGCGAAGAAGACGTTTCTACCTATTCGGATGGGTCAACGAGCACGCAAAGAGATACAACAGACCTCACCAATGGAGGACTTGGGTTTTATTCAACAGTGGGCTATGCTTTCGGAAACGGTATGCGCGTAGGAGTCGATGGAAAAGCGTACCTCTACAGAGATAAGTCGTACACGATTGGCATCTTCGGTATGGTTGGCTTGGGACCTGTGTTGGAGTATGAAGTGTCTGAAGAATTCACTCTTTACACAAAACTTAATTGGAACTTTGATTACGCCTACAAAGATGACGCAAACCGGAGGGCTTATTCTATTGGAGCTGGAGGATACATCGCAATTCCGCAATATCCTTTTGCACTCGTACGACTCAACCTTGAATACATGGTATCGGGTGGTACTCGAATTACGGAGTACGAAACAGACGGCGGAACTGGTGTTCAGCTAACACGACTTGAAGCGACAGATAGATACCGAGGCTTGGTTGCGGAACTCGGCATTTCAGTTGGGTTCTAGAATTACTGCTGAATAGCGGCAATCCCAGGAAGTACCTTTCCTTCCAAATACTCCAACATCGCGCCTCCACCTGTTGAAACATGACTCACCTCATCTGCTAGATTGAACTTATTGATCGCTGCAACGGAATCTCCTCCGCCAATCAATGAGAAAGCTCCATTTTTAGTTGCTGCTGCAATTGTCAAGGCAATTTCTGCCGTTCCATGTTGGAAACTCTCCATTTCGAAAACGCCCATAGGTCCGTTCCACAAAATTACTTTGGATGATTCCACTATTTTTTGGCAATCGCGCAAGGTTTGATTCCCAATATCCAATCCCATCCATCCGTCAGGAATTTCGTCGATAGCCACTTCTCGCTTGTTCGCATCGTTATCAAATTTGTCTGCGATTACCGTGTCAACAGGCACGTAAAACTTCACTCCTTTTGCATCTGCGGCTTTCAGTAGTTTTTCGGCGTATTCCAAATAATCATCCTCTACTAAAGAAGCTCCTACTTTTCCGCCTGTTGCTTTCACAAACGTGTAGGCCATTCCACCGCCAACAATCAGGTAATCAACTTTATCCAACAAGCGCTCAATGATGGTGATTTTTGATGACACCTTCGCTCCTCCAACAATTGCCGTTACGGGTTTTTCGTCGCTTTCCATCACCTTTGCTACACTCTTGATCTCTCGTTCAATCAAGAACCCAAACATTTTGTCGTTTGGAAAAAACTCCGCCACAACAGTCGTTGATGCGTGCGCACGATGTGCTGTACCAAAAGCATCATTCACGTACACATCTCCGTGCTTTGATAACTTTTCGGCGAAATCACGATCTCCTGCGGTTTCCTCCGAGTGATATCGAACATTATCCAACAAAACGACTTTTCCCGCTTCTAAATTTTCCGTGATCGCATACGCTCCAGCACCAATACAATCACCAGCAAAGACAACGTCTGTGCCCAAAAGTTTTGAAGTGTGCGCTACGATATGTTGCAAGGAAAATTCCGGTTCGTTTCCTGTTTTTGGTCGACCCAAATGGGACATAATCACTACACTTCCTCCGTTATCCAAAATATGTTTAATGGTTGGCACTGCCGCTCGAATTCTTGTATCATCTGTTATTTCCATGGTTTGCTTGTCCAGTGGAACGTTGAAATCAACACGGATTAAAGCACGTTTGCCTTCGAAGTTGTAGGAATGAATGTCTTGCATTTTGAAATCAATTATGCAGCAAAGATAGACAGATAATGGAGAAATCTTTATGTCAGCACGCATATAAACGTGTGCCGATGTGAACACAAACACGCGTCTTTTCTCTTTGTTCTTTTCATCCTTTATCTAGTTATACCTACCTTTAATCTCATGTCCCAACCCAAAGTTTTTACTCTCCGCCAAGTGGTTTCTTCCATTCGCAAAACGCTGGAGGAACGCTATCAAAGTGAGTACTGGGTGAAAGCGGAGATGCACAAATTAGGGAAAACGCCAAGCGGTCACTGTTATCCCGAATTGGTGCAAAAGGAAGATGGAAAAATTGTTGCCGAAATTCGCGGAATTATTTGGCGGCATCATTTCGACGCTATTAATACACGGTTCATGAAAGTGGTGAAGGAGCCTTTGAAAGAGGACAGTACACTGCTCATGAAGGTGAAGGTACAATTTCACGAAGTGTACGGATTGAGCCTACAGATTACCGATATTGATCCAAACTACTCTTTAGGAGAATTACAGCGAGAGCGGGCCGAAACCCTGAAAAAACTGCAAAAGGAAGGATTGATTGATGCCAATCAGCAATTGGACTTTCCCTTGTTGCCCAAACGTGTGGCTGTAATTTCTGCTGAATCAAGCAAAGGTCTCTCGGATTTCATGAAGGTGATAGAGCAAAACGAATGGGGCTATAAGTTTATCACACACTTGTTTCCTGCCTATTTACAAGGAGATCAGGCAGAAGATTCCATCATTCGGCAACTGAACCGAATTGCGAAGGTGCGGGAACATTTTGACATCGTGGTTATTGTTCGAGGTGGTGGAGGCGAGGTTGGAATGAGTTGCTATAATACCTACAATCTTTGCAAGGCAATAGCCACTTTTCCCCTACCCATTCTCACAGGAATTGGTCACTCCACCAACTTGACGGTTGCGGAGATGATTTCCTTCAGAAATGCAATTACACCCACCGAATTGGGCGATTTTCTCGTTCAAGCCTTCCATGATTTTGCCATTCCTCTGAAGGATGCCATGAAAAGCATTCGAGTGCGTGTTTTACAACAATTGGAGGTAGCCCACTTGCAACTGAATACCCACTCGAAGAACTTTGGTCATGTGGTACGAAAAGCACTGGATAGGGAACGACAGCATCTTCGCCTCGAGGAAAAAGAGCTAATACATGTTTCGAAAGGATTTACTCAACGTAACTCTGATTTTATTGAACGCTTGAGAAGTCAAATTTCTAGTAGTAGTCGTTTTTTGCTTCAAGAACACAAAAATGACCTCATCAGCCTTAAAACGCGTCTATCTAGTGGTAGCAAACAACATTTGAAAGATGCCCATAATGGTGTAGAGCGCATGGAACAACTGATAAAATTGATGGATCCAATACACGTTTTGCAGCGCGGTTATTCCATCACCACGAAAGATGGAAAAACCATATCGCCATCAAACCCAGTAGACGAAGGCGATACTATTACCACAAGAACTGCTACTTTTACGTTAACTTCTGAAGTCATTAAAAGAGAGGAAGATGTCTGAACAACCAAAATACACCGAAGCATTTGAAGAATTGCAGCAAATTGTTGCCGACATCGAGGATGGAGAAATCAGCGTAGATGAACTGAGCATTAAGGTCAAGCGCGCCTCGGAGTTGATTAAAATCTGTAAGGAAAAACTGTCTGCCACCGACTCCGACATCTCAAAAATTCTAGAAAATCTCGAAGATTAAAAATTTCCAATCCGTAAGTGAAACTTCTTTTATAACTTACGAGTTGAATGAAAACTACAAACCTAAGCGACGGCACAAAAGTGTACTGTCTGAAAGCGCCTGAAGCTAAAATGCTCGATCATCATGTTGAGGGATATTTTCAACATGGGATTTCCGTTAAAGACAACGATATTATTTTCGATGTCGGTGCCAACATTGGAATTTTTGGTGTTAGAGCCACTCAAAATCATCAGGGATTGAAGATTTTTTGCTTTGAACCCATTCCGGATATCGCCGAGGTTTTGCAACAAAATGCCACAGAACTAAGCAATGGCGGGATGATTGTGAAGCGTTGCGGTTTGTCGGACAGTGCAGGAAAAGCTGAATTCACGTATTTTCCGAATACACCGGCCCTATCTACCTCACTTCCTGATGATTGGGAACACAATCCCAAAGCCTTTGAAAATGCCGTGAAGGGCACCATGAAGAACCCACCTCGAGAGATGCGTTGGATGCGGTTGATTCCCACATTTGCCGCTCCACTTATCGCTAAGCACTTACTCAAAGGAAAAAAGCAGGTTCATTGTGATCTAAAAACGGTTTCTGAAATTTTAAGCGAAGAAAACATCGATCGCATTGATTTGCTCAAGGTAGATTGCGAAGGCGCTGAGTTGAAGGTGCTTCAAGGAATTTCTGAGGAAGATTGGCCAAAAGTTCGATCGGCGGTTATCGAAGTGCACGACTTAGATGGAAGACTCGATACGATTCGAACACTATTGGAGAAAAATGGCTTCAATTCTATTCACGTTGAGCGTGAACAAGGCTTGGAGCACACGAAAATGCATAACTTATACGCTACTCGGGTATGACGAAATTTGAAATAGTCATGGGAACCATTGTGGTGTTCGCTGCTTCCAATGTATTTGGGCTGATTTATTCGTATTTCGCGCTGTATTCTAGCATTTTCAAACGATTCAGAATACAAGAAAAACCGTATGTAAAAGGAATATTTAGAAAACGTTTTCCGTTATACCTACTAAATGTATTTCTCGTCATTGGATTAGCCGCAGGAAGTTTGTACATCTTGGAAGATTTGCTCGATACTTCATTTCCCAGTATTTGGGTGTTGCTCGGACAACTTGTTTTCATCTTTTTGATAGACGACGTTTGGTTTTACTTCGCTCACCGCTGGATGCATGAGAACAAATGGGCACTGAAAAACATTCACAGTATTCATCATCGTGCAACCACGCCGTTTCCGATGGAATATCTGTATGTACACCCGCTGGAATGGATGATTGGAATGATTGGAATTGCGATTGGTGTTGCCCTGATATTCATTGTAATGCCCGTAAACATTTACGTCATTTGGCTCATGGGGTTGATTCGAAATTTGCACGAGATACACATTCACTCTGATTTGGATATCCCCGGGTTGAACTGGATTCCATTCATGAGTAGTACGAAAAATCATGACGTTCACCACGCCAAACTGAACGGGAATTATGCTTCATTTTTCTCTATTTGGGACAAGGTCATGAAAACAGAATATAATGAACATGCGAAGTAAATGGATCTTTCTTATCGCCTTGCCAGCAGTTTTCTTTGTGAATGCTTCCTTTATTCCTGCAGGCGATCTCGACACGAATCCCCCTGAGGGTTCCGCTACGCTAACCGTGGAGGTTACCAACATAAAAAACACGAATGGTCGGGTACAAATTGGACTGTATAATTCCTATAAGATGTTTCCAAAAGTGGGCAAAACCTATCGAATGGAACGCATCAAACCAACGGGCAAAACGTTGAAATATAAATTTACAGGACTTCCTCCGGGCAAGTATGCCATTGCGATTTATCACGATGAAAACGGCGATAAAAAGTGCAATAAAAACTTAATTGGAGTCCCCACCGAAGCATATGCTTTCTCGCGAAACTTCCGACCGAGTATGTCTGCACCAAAGTTTAGCGATTGCTACATAACACTGAAAGAGGCACGTTTGATTAGCATTCGTCTGGTCTATTAAATAGGATAATTTGAGTAACGATTTAGTCACCATCGCGCGCTACGACAGTTCCATTCAGGCACACATCGTCAAGGCACATTTGGAAAGTTTTGATTTGGTTTGCTTCGTTTTTGATGCCAACATGATTGATCTCGATCCCTTGCTCAGTAATGCTATAGGTGGAGTGAAACTCAAAGTTCGAGAGGAAGATGCGCAAGAAGCCCTGAAAATTGTCAAGGAATATGAGGAAGCTCCATACACCGATGAAAATGATGAAGTAATCGCTTGTCCGAATTGCGGTTCCACTTCTTACTACACCCACTTTACCTCAATGCGCAACGCGAAAAGCATTATCGCCTTTATTATTTCATTGTGGACATTTGTCTTTCCTATTTATCGGAAGCAGGTGTTGCGTTGTAAGGAGTGTGATACGGAGTTTGAATCGAAGGACAAAACAGGGATGTGAGGGACAGTCTTGAAGGAAGGTAACACTTATATAAGATACAAGTTTTTCACATGAATCCCAAGTATTCGCAATTACTTGAGTTCGCGAAATGGCGAACAAGGTTCGTGAATCGCGTTAAGTCAACGGCCTTATAAATTTGATTAACTGCTAGTTGAATCGACATCCGGGTAAGGAAAAAGAATTACACTCGAACAAAGTTCAGCACGCGATCATATCGTTTTTAACCTGTAGCTTATCGACAAATTTCAATAACTACTCATCCAAGAGCACTTCCATGTCGTGCATCATCTTCGTTACCTCCGCCTGATTCGTTCCGTCATAATACCCACGAATCTGTAACTCTCTATCCACCAAAACGAAATTGTTGGTGTGGATGAAGTCGCTTCCTGCATCGCCAAGATTCCGCGCTTCTGCTGGTTTCAACGTGAAGTAAGACGTGCGAGCTAACTGATACAAATCTTCCTTCTCCCCCGTTAAAAAATGCCAGTTGTTGCCGGATGCATTGTGCTTATCCGCATACCACTTCATCCGTTGCACCGTATCGTTCTCAGGATCTACCGTAAAACTCAAAATCTTCACATCATCGTTCGACTTGAATTTTCGATGTACACGCTGCATTTGCTTGTTCATGATGGGGCAAATCGACCCACAATGCGTAAAAAAGTACTCTGCTACGTGAATTTTACCCTTCACTTCATTCTCAGTTATTGTCTCTCCATTCTGATTTGTCAATGAAAACTCTCCAATGGTATGACCGTGACCTATATCGCGTACCGAGGCATCCACAACTTCAGGATTCAACTCGTTTGGATTGAGCACGGGTAGTTTCTCTTTCTTGTCTGTCATAATGAAATACGCGGCACCAATACCTGCCACTGTAATCACCAAAACGCCAATCAATTTGTACATACCACAAAGGTACGGACTTCGAAGAAGAGGCTTCTACAAAATGATTGCTAATTTTAGACGACAACACATTCGCGAAATGGAACGAATGATTTACTGATGCGAAAACACAATAAAGAAAAATGATTGATACGCAATTACTCAATAAAATATGCACCACTCCAGGGGCGCCGGGCTTTGAACAGAAGATACGTGAATTGGTTTTAACCGAAATCAAAGGTCTTGTTGACGAGGTAGAAATTGACAACATGGGCAACGTTTATGCAATTAGGCGTGGAAAAGCCAATAAGCGTGTGATGGTAGGAGCGCACATGGATGAAATCGGATTCATTGTAACGCATATCGACGACAATGGCTTTATTCGTTTTCATACACTCGGCGGATTCGATCCGAAAACTTTGACAGCACAGCGCGTCATCATTCACGGAAAAGAAGACGTTATTGGTGTAATGGCGACGAAGCCCATTCATGTCATGTCTCAAGAGGAACGAAATAAAGTCTCCAAGACAAAAGACTACTTCATTGATACGGGTATGTCCGCAGAAGAGGTGAAAAAGCGCATCGGTATTGGAGATTCCATCACACGTGAGCGCGAATTCATCGAAATGGGCGATTGTGTCAATGGGAAGTCACTTGACAACCGACTGGCCGTGTTCATACTTATTGAAACACTTCGAAACTTGAAAGGGAAGGAAATTCCGTATGATTTGTACGGCGTTTTCACTGTTCAGGAAGAAGTAGGGATTCGTGGTGCGAATGTTTCTTCTTTGCGTATCAAACCTGACTTCGGATTTGGATTGGATACTACCATCGCTTACGATTTACCCGGAGCACCCTTGCACGAAAAAATTACCGAACTAGGGAAGGGAACTGCTATTAAAATTATGGATGCTTCCACTATATGTGATTATCGTATGGTGCAGTATATGAAGAATACGGCAGACAAGCACAAAATCAAATGGCAACCCGAAATTTTAACGGCTGGCGGAACCGATACCGCAGGAATTCAGCGTATGACTGAAGGTGGTTCCATTGCTGGAGCTGTCTCAATTCCTACAAGACACTTGCATCAAGTAGTTGAAATGGCGCACAAGGAAGATATTAAGGGGAGTATTGATTTATTAACAGCATGCATTTCAGATATCGACCAACACGATTGGAGTTTTTAGTCCATTCTATGTGAACCGATAATTTTGGTTTTCCACAAAGGGTAAATGGTCTAATCATATTACGGAGAAGGCGTATACATCCCAAACCTTTTTTTAAGATGCAACGTTGGCATATGTAGAAAACATTGTTATGAAACCTGCTTCCTTACTACTTCTTTTCTTACTTCCTTTAACCGCATTAGCACAGTGGCAAGAGCATTCAATCACAAAAGACGTTCATGTGTCTAAAGTTTTTGTCACTGACGATTTTGACGGCGATGGTGATGAAGACTATCTTTCTCACAATCCGCCCTCCGGAGAAGTTTTTATTTTAGAAAATATCGGCGGAGGCAGAATTGCAGAACAAGTTGTTTCTATCCACTCGTTAGGAAATAACATACTTGGAGGGTTAGGGGATCTGTGCTACTCGATGGACCTAAACGGAGATGCACTTCCCGATTTCATCATGTCAATCACTGATTACTCATGGACGAATCACATTATTTACTTTGAGAATCAGGGTAACTTTCAGTTCACTTTAATGGATACTCTGATTTCAATAAATACTCCCGTAGCTCACACAATTATCGTTAATGACAACAATCAAGATGGCTTTGACGACGTGGTGGTTAGTTATAGAGAGGATTTGAGCCCTGGAGTCTATGAATGGAATGTTATTACCTATACCAACCAGCAAAACAGCTTCTTTCTGTCACAAAATGTTTACGCTAACGAGGAAAAAGTATTTCTTACCGACCGCGATGGCGATGGCGATATTGACTTTTTCTCTGATACACTGTGGTATCGCAATGATATGAATACGTTCGTTCCTATTACCAACCAAGCAGTTAATTTTGGAAGCCTTTTCACCTTAGATTTTACTTACTACGGAGGGATATTTTTAGAAGATTTTAATAATGACGGTTCAGTAGACTTGGTAGAGTTCAACTCGTTAAACAATGGCTTTGCTGAACTCATCTTTACACCAGGAACCTCGAACTATACATTCGACTGGGCAGCAAAAGATACATCCGTTGTAATGTCTACAAGTAACTTGAAGGTTGATGATATTGACAATAACGGAATAGTAGAAATTTATGGTCATACACAGAATTCAGTTTCTCTATTTCACAGCATTGTTTATGAATTTGACGGCGTTAGTACATTTACATCTTCTGTATTGTTCAGTCATATAGAGACGGATAACACTGGTACCGCCGTTCAAGGTATAAGTGATTTCAATAATGACGGGATAAATGACATTGTGGTTCGATCGGGAACCTACTCTAACTTCTTCTACTTGGCGGGATTGGGCAACCTACAGTTTTCTCAACATCCCGTCTCTTTCCTCAATACAAATTCTATATGTAGCGACTTCCAATTGATTGACTTTGATAACGATCAAACCATGGAAATGGTGGCAACCAGTCAAGCCGCTGGAATTTTTTCAACCTACGAAAATGAGTCAAGCACGTTTGTAGACCAACGAGTACATTGGCACAAGCTTGAACATGGTGGTCACCCGAGATTCCTAGAGCGTATTGATTTCAATAATGATGGTTTTCAGGACTTAACTCTTGCTAGCTCGACCGTCAATCAATATAGAATAGAAGTAGTTCCCAACCAAAATGGTTTGTTTTACGGAACACCAGTCCTAGTGGATGATTCTATTGGTCTTGTTTACAAAGTGGTTACGTATGACTTTAATTCCGACGGGCTAGAGGATATCTTGGTTGCGGATCGAACACCGGACCCACAGGGAACAAGTTATTATTTGAGAATCTACCTATACACCAACAATGGTAATAACTCGTTTCAGAAGACAACCATAATGGAGCAACAAGAACAGCTATCCTATCGCATTTGGGATTTCGTTGTAGGGGATATTGATGGTGATGCAGATGCCGATCTCGTTGTGACAATAGAAGGAACTAATGAAGCCAAGTTATATCGAAATACCTCGAACGGGTTCATGGCCAATTCCATTTATATCCCCGCTGCATTGCAATCTAATGCAGCTGCACAGTTTTTACATCTTGTGGATATCGATGACGATCAGGACCTTGATTTGTTCATTCGATATGGTTCCATGTATTTGGATTACAACACGGTTTATTCCTACGAAAATCCGGGGAATGGGATATACGGAATGGACGTTTTCATTGACACTTCTTTTACAGATCGATTTCATCATGGAGATTACGATAATGACGGTGACTTAGATCTAATTTTTTCTGATCACCAAGGAAATCTGAATTGGTACATTAACGCGGGAGTCGGTATATCTAGCTCCAGTCCGCAAGATTTTGTGACAAACGATTTTGTCTACTTTGATGTCGGAAACATTAACGATGATGCCTATTTGGATGTGGCAGTGATGAAGCCTGGCGAACTGTATATGAGTTGGTATGAATTCACGCCATCAACAGTAAATGTTCCTGCTATAAACCTTCAAGAGGGAATTACCATTACTCCGTTCCCCAACCCGAGTTCGGGAGTCTTTTATGTAGAAAATATTCCAGCAAACACCAATGTTCGACTGTTTGATATCAATGCAAGAACAGTGGAAATACGAACAATAATTGACAATGATAAATGGAAAATTGAGGCTTTAGATCCTCAACCCGGTTTGTACTTGCTTCATTTATCCACTGAGGATTCAGCTATTACCAAATATTTGATTTTCGAGTAAAATCCTATGTTTTCGAGAATTCTATACGTAACAAGAGGATATGGCGAAGTATTGACTTCTTTACAGCCTGTATTTCGGATATCGACCAACACGATTGGAGGTTTTAACGTGAATCGTCTTGCATAGCTTTTTTCTTGGCACAAATTTCGCAATTATCAATGTGAACCCATAATTCTAGCTATGAAACATGCACTTTTCATCTTCGCCATCTGTGGATGCTCTCTCGCCTTCGGGCAGTCAGAAACTCGTGTAGAAAAGAAATACGAACGCTTTGAAAATGGACAAAAGGTAGCGGACAAGTATTACCTCGAAGAAAACGGCCAAGTGATTGCCGGAGAGGATTTTGATATGCCGGAATTTGATGCCATGCAGGCCAAAATGGAGATGAAACATGCCGCCATGGAGCAACGCATGCATGAAATACATCAGACTGCCGATCAACGCATGGAAAAAGCACAATTAGACATGGACCTTCGAATGAAGGAAATGCAACAACGCATAGAACAAATGCAGTTACGCATGGATGCGCGTATCCGGGAAATGTCATTAAGCGAAAAGTGAGAGGATAAAAAAATTCTTCACCACCCAACGCTTACCACTATCAATCCAAAATGCGCTTGATGAAACTGTCGAGATGTTTTTTGTAATGATCGACTGTTTTCTGTCCGGCTAATTTCAATTTTTTAATGTTCTCAGGGCTTGCGTCTGCCATATCGGTCTCGTATTTACGGTCGTGTTGTTCTACATCAATGCGCAAATAAGAATCCTGATGAACTTTGTTCAATGTGTCGTAAATCTGGCGCATTTGATAATCCGTGGTATCGATACTTCCGTCCATCATGATATTTGGAATGGATTTCGCCCATTTTAAGACGTCCCAGCGCGGACTCTTACTCAACTCACCCAAGGCAAAATTTCCGCCTCCGGTACCGATGGATAAAATCAACATTTGATTGGCAGATGGAAAATCTACGCCGCGCTCTGGAAACTTCATATTTCTTGCTTCGGAATACGCACACATGGTTGGATTGTTCGCAAAAACACCTCCGTCTAGATTGTACAACGTAGTTTCATCGTTTACAGGCAAAGAGTAATTGTGAATTTCCGCTGGTGGGAAATACGTAGGTGCCGCCGATGTAGAGCGTAATGCTTCCCAAACCTTGTAAGTACGCGGCCCGTCCTTTCTGTTCACATCAGTACTTCGAAGGAACAAGCTCGATTTCTTATTCATATTGTACGTGGTCACGGTACACGGCCGAACCAGTTCGTGCATCATCAAATCGCGCTCGGTGCCATCTTCCTCTTTCACAGTGAAGTGCTTTTTCAAGGTGGATTCGAGATAAGTCGGGTCGAATTGCGTAGCGTTAAAGAACTGTCGCAGTCCATACATTCGCTTCTTCGAGGCATTGAAGATATTGAAACCTTCCTCAGTATACACTTTTAATGCTTCCTCAGCTTCGTAAGCTGTTAGCGGTCCGTTAGGCGTTGGGGTAGGATTTGGCTTCAAGTAAAATCCGGTGAGCAAACCTCCGGTACTAGTACCTACAATCATATCGAAATAGTCGGCAATACGCTTTTCATCGCCCTTTTCTTCTCTGATTTTCTTTTCGATGTATGCAACTACTGTCGCAGGAATAACGCCTCTGATTCCTCCACCGTCTAACGAGAGGATACGCACCTTTTTTTCTTCAGCCATAGTGATTCATTTGATGAAACGAATGTACTAAAGCATCTTGAAAAAAGCGAATAACATGTGATTTTGTGTCGTCAAACCGAAATCTCCCGGAGTACTCTCCGAAGTGAGGAAGTCCTACTTATTCAAAACCTTTGGAATGCGGAAATAATCAGAATCTGCTTTGGGAGCATTTTGTAGCGCCTGTTTCTGTGTAACAGTCACTTCAGGCTCGTCTTCACGCAAACGGTTAATTTCTTTGGTCATGAAAATCAACGGTTCCACGTTATCCGTGTCTACCTCTTGAAGTTTTTCCATGAAGTTGACAATGCGCTCCATATCTTCCTTGATCGCTTTCTTGCTTTCTCCTTCAAACTCCAAACGCGACAAGTGCGCGATGTGATCCACAATTTCTTCTGTGATTTTCATACGACAAATGTAATACTATTGCTTCAAATGCGGATGCTCTTTCAATATAGGTTCATTGATGATATCGAAACAGTGCTGGCGTAGCTCCTTAACGTCCATAGTTTCAATTGTCTCAGCTGTAATGGCTTCGTGAATGTACATACGACTGATTCCCGGGCGGGCCGGACCAAGAATCTCAGTGGGGTCTGAAAACAACTTGTAATTATTGGTAAATGTGATAGGCACGATTGGCAACTTCAAGCTTTTCGCCAATTGGAACGCACCATCTTTGAATCGAATCATTTTTGGCGCTTGACCGTCGGGAATTCCACCTTCCGGGAAAATCATAATTGACCATCCATTTTTAGCTTCTTTTGACGCACGGATCAATGACCGCGCTGCTTTGACACGGTTCCCACGAAAAACAGGAATGTTCATTCGCTTGAAATAGGCCTTGATGAGCGGGTAACTCAACAATTCACTTTTCCCGAGAAACAAAAACGGACTATGAGGCAACACTGAGTACATCAGGAAAATGTCCAAGTAGGATGCATGGTTGGCCAAAATGATGTAGGGCGCCTCCGGTAGGGGACTGTTCTTTACTTTTTTTACCCAGTAAAAGCAGAGCAGTCGAAACCACCAACTCCAAAAAACAAATACTTTGAAAGCGCGTTTTCTTCCTTTGTCTGAGCCCAATTGTGGTCGAATGATAGGGTACAAAACAATGGCTGTCACAGTAAAAATTACCGCGATGTACAATTTCCAAATCAAACCCGGAACGCCAATCAGCACCTTCATACAGCAAAATTACGTAAAACGCCATTGTAAACTGCTACCTGCCTTCAATATAGGTGCAAACTTGAATTTTACCTGTTTTGAATTTGTTTCGAGTAAAACAAGTCTATTCCGACTCATTTCCCTACGTGCTTTGCTTCCCTTGCGGTTAAAAAAACTGTATTTTCGTGTTCTCAAAAGAGAATTATGGCGCGCATTTTAACAGGAATTCAAAGTACAGGAACCCCGCATCTAGGGAACATTCTTGGTGCAATTCTTCCGGCTATTGAAATGTCGGAAAAAGAAGAAAACGATTCGTACTTGTTTATTGCAGATTTGCACTCATTGACACAGATCAAAGATGGCAACACCCTGCGAAACAACACGCTTTCTACTGCGGCGACTTGGCTTGCCTTCGGATTGAATCCTGAAAATGTAGTCTTTTACCGTCAAAGTGACGTCCCTGAAGTAACCGAGCTTACTTGGTACTTGATGTGCTATTTTCCTTACTCTAGGTTGTCATTAGCGCACAGCTTTAAAGATAAGGCCGATCGTTTGGAAGATGTAAACTCAGGATTGTTTACGTACCCAATGCTGATGGCAGCCGACATTTTGTTGTACGATGCCGAAATCGTTCCAGTAGGAAAAGATCAAAAACAGCATTTGGAATTTACGCAAGACGTTGCCCGAAGATTCAACGATCAAATGGGCGAAACTTTCGTGATGCCAGCCGTTAGTCACAACGAGGCAACGATGCTGATTCCAGGAACAGACGGAGAAAAGATGAGCAAATCACGCGACAATTACATTGACATTTTCCTTCCAGACAAGAAATTGCGCAAAAAAGTGATGTCCATTGAAACGGACTCCAAAGGATTGGACGAACCAAAAGATCCGGATACGTGTAACGCGTTTGCCTTGTATGCACTCTTGGCGAGCGAGGAGCAAATTGCCGAAATGCGTAAAAAATATCAGTCCGGAGGTTATGGTTACGGTCATGCGAAGCAAGAGTTGTTCGAGTTGATTTGCGAGCGATTCAAAACGGAGCGTGAACGTTACAACCACCTGATTGAAAACCCACAGGAAGTAGAAGAAGCCTTGGCAATTGGAGCAGAAAGAGCAAGAAAAGTTGCGGCGGATGTATTGAAACGCGTTCGAGCTAAAGTTGGATACTAGATGATTGGCTGATGGGTCTTCGAGAGCCTCAGACCGCCGTGCGATTTTTAGTGGATTAAAAAAAGTAGAGACGTTATATTTTCACTTCTCACTAATTACCTCTCACCAGTCACTTTTCACTAATTACTTCTCACTGGTCCCTTCTCACTAACCACTTCCCACCACCTCTCTCTTAATACTCAGCTAACATTGGATTGTTCCAAAAACCGTTTAGTCAGGAATTTTTGAAAAATCGGGGTTTCGTATCCTTGGAAAATCGCTGAAAACACGCACTTTTCTTCACATAACTTTAAAGCTAACGGAACATCCTAGGGAAAGAAAATACCGAAGTTTGTACTGAGAGAATTGATAAAAGGGAGCGGAATCCGCCAAGGGTTTCTAGTCAACCTTAGCATTTTCAATAGTTCGTTCGATAGTATAGTTAGTTCATAAGTACGATTCCGTTCCCGATCAATTCACTTCAAAATCACAAACAATCTTTTTGTAACCTCTTTGCCAAAACTCCGTAGGAATGGGTACAAACTGAGCGTTTTAACATGATTTGAGACCTAAATTCATTACATTTGCAATTGAAAATCGAGACGATGCTAAAAAAACCCTTTACTCTGCTATTGTTAGCCCTTGGATTCATCATCGCGGGCTGTTCTAATGAAGATAAACCAGAAGAACAATTGGTCGCGAAAGGCAATAAGATGTACGGTGGCGAATTGAAATTCATGTCCACTGAAAAAATTGACAACTTATTCCCGATCAGCACTGGCGATGTATATTCAAGCCGAATTATTTCCCAAATTTTTGAGCCCCTTTTGACGATTGATCCTGAATCAGGAACAGTAAATCCGGGAATCGCGAAAGATTGGAAACTAAGCAGTGATGCGCGTGTTTACACGTTCAACATTCGTAAAGGAGTGAAGTTCCATGAAGATGATTGTTTCAAAAACAAAACACGTGAGGTAACCGCTCAAGACGTAAAATTCTCTTTGGATTTAGCATGTACCGACATGAAAAACAATGAGGTAGCGTATTTGCTCGTGGATCGTATCGATGGAGCAAAGGAGCATTTCGATAAATCCAACGGTAAAATTCGCAAGGGTGGTGTGAAAGGAATCAAAGCAGTAAACAAACACACATTGCAAATTACTTTGTCTGAACCATACGTAGGCTTCGAAAAGATTTTGACACACAGCGGATTGAGCGTTATCCCGAAGGAAGCTTACAACAAATACAAGGGCAACATCGGCAAACACCCGGTAGGAACAGGACCGTTCTCTTTGGAGTCTATGTCGAGCAGCAAGATTGCACTTAAACGCAATCCTAAATATTGGAGAAAAGATGAATTTGGGAACCGATTGCCATTCCTGTCAAAAGTGACCATGACCTACGTGAAAAACAAGCGTAGCGAATTGAAGGCATTCCGCGAGTCGAAGGTAGACCTAGTACTAGAACTTCCAGTAGAGGAAACCGAAAATATTCTTGGAACCTTGGAAGAAGCACAGCGTGGTTTGAACGTGAAGCACAAGGTAGATGCCAAGAAAAGTTTGAACATGATGTACGTTGCAATGCAAAACGAAAGCGATGAGTTTTCTGATGTGCGTGTGCGTAAAGCATTCAACATGGCTATCGACCGGGTAACGATTGTAGACAAGGACCTAGAAGGTGAAGGTTGGCCTGCGAAAAACGGATTTGTCGCAGATATTGAAGGATATCCATCAGAGAAAGTAATTGGTCATGATTACAATCCTGAGCGCGCAAAAAGCCTTATGCGAGAAGCAGGTTACCCGAACGGTGCCGGTTTCCCGGAATTGGACTTCTACGTGAATGCTATTGAAGGTTCAGGAGCCCATAGAGCGTGTCAAGCGATTGCCAAACAACTGAAGGAAAACCTCAACGTAAATCTGAACATTGTACTTTGTAGCTTGGATGAACGCCGCGCTGCTGTGAATTCAGGGAAAGCGAAAATTTGGCGTGCCGGTTGGATTGCCGATTATCCAGATCCTTCCAACTTCTTGGCGCAGTTCTACGGTAGCAACATTCAGAAGCAATCTACGATGGTAAACGACTTCAACTACAGCAACGATTCATTCGATGCTATTTATGAAAAAGCACTCGTAGAAACTGATGATGCGAAGCGCATGGATTTGTATGTGCAGTGTGATCAAATGGTGGTAGAAACAGCGCCTGTGATGCCAATCATGACAGACGACCACATTGTGATTATCAACGCGCGTGTCCGCGATTTCAACGCTACTCAGATGGAAACATTGGATTTGACTGATGTTTACATCAAAGAGCTTCGTAAGAACAAGAAGAAGTAATTTTAGGCATCTAGCTCAGAATTTCCTGAACAATGGCGTAGGTTTCAAACTCGCGCAATCCCGGAACGTGTAGTTTGTAGTACTGCATCATTATATGCAGGGCCGTATCCCGAATCTGTTTGCCAACTGGCATTTCCACACCGTTGATTTTACTCACGATGCATGCTACAGCCTCTCCCTGTGCGGTCAAGTGTCCATGCTGCGCGTACTTACCGATGTTTCCTTCGTCCAAATCGAAAATGGTTCCTCCCTGTTCTACTAAGGGCTGAACACCTAATATCTCGGTAAAATCTATGAGAAAATACAAAGGAAAATGGGCAAGGCTCTCTTTCGATTTCTGAAGCTTCTCAATTTGTTCGCGAATGAAGTCGAAAACATGCTGATCGGTATCAAACTCATGCACGCATTTGCGAATGGTTTCCGCTATAAAAAATGCAATGGTGGATTTCACCGGATCAAACTGAAAGTCGGTTGCGAATAAGGCTTCCGTGCCTGTCAATTGCAATAAATCGCTTTCCTGACGGCCGTAAAATGTCAACTCGGTTGGTGCCAAAGGAAATAATTGATGTGCCTTTTTCTTTCCGCCTTTGAAGACAAATTTGCGCAGTCCTTTTTCGGCTGTGTAATAGGTGACAATAAGGCTAGAATCGGAGAATGCCGTTCTGTGCAGAAAAATACCTTGATCGTTTTGCTTCATCGCTCGTTGACCACCAATACTTTTCCTACGTAACGTCCGTCGTTCTGATTGGAAGCTGTCCAAATGAGGTAAACACCCGTTCGCACCAATTCACCGGTTAACGTGCGACGATCCCAAGTTGCCGTTCCTCCGTTGGAGGTAGTTTGGTAGACTAGGTTTCCGCCTGCATCGGTAATTTTTACGTCAGAATCATACTTTATTCCCTGGATGGTAATAACGCCATCGAAGTCTGGGCGTGCCGGATTTGGAAACACTTGCACATCAGAATACGTCGGGTCTTCGTACGTGGCATCTGTTCGGTAAGAAATCAAACCTTGATCGGTGATGATGAACATTTCTCCTGTTTCCTGATTGATTTCCATGTCGATAATGTTGTTCGAAATCAACGGTGAGTTGTCCATGGTCCAATGCTCTAAAATGGTCAACCCATCTTCAGAAAGCAAGATGATTCCACTATTGGCGGTTCCAAACCACTTACGGTTTCCACCATCAACTTCAATGTCGGTAATGTGCGTAGCGCCCAAAACGAACTCTACGTTTCCTTCAAACTCTAGTTTAATTCGCTGTGCGTTGTACTCACCTGCCGCGGCATCAAAAGCGTTGTTTGAATTGTACAATACGGCGAACCCAGCGTCGGTTCCAATCCAAATTTCATTGTCGAAATCTACCGCAATCGCCGTTACATCAGACGAAGGTAAGGCTCCGGTCAAATCTCCTTGATTAAGTTGAACCCATTGATCGTCGGAGGTATTATCAACTGTTCCGTTGTCCTTAAATCCATACAAACCAGCGCCTCGAATGGCCATCCACTTATTTCCGTTGTAGTCAATTTCCAACCGTTCGGTAATTTTACTTTTCGCACTTGGACCGAGGTTAAAGGATACCCATTGACCGTCGCTCGTGTACACTTTTAATGGTTCTGACGCATATCCGTTCAACACCCACAGATTTCCTTCTGTATCGTATTGCACGTCGGATACAAAGCTCCAACTGTTTCCAATGGATGTTTGTTCAACGAGACTGTTACCGGGATGAAAGTTATTTGACGCCTGACCTGTTTCATCTATGATGGATACGGGCACACTTGAGTAAGTTCCAACGCCAATTTGGTTTTCATCATTCGGGTTGATGGAAACACCCATGTAATCATGGATAGTATCGTTCCAAGCCGTAACATTTCCTTGATCAATTAGTCTCCATTCTTCGTCCTTAAACGTATAAATTCCACCGCGATTGAACGAGGGAGCACCTCCTGATCTTGCACCACTACAAACGGCAATGGTTCCGCGTTGATAGTCCAAGGCGTACATTTCCGACTTTGGTGGGCCGTTTAGATGGATAAAGGTGTTTTGGTAGGCTCCTGCATATTTCACCAAGCCGTTATTTTTGTCGGCAATCCAGTAGGTCGTTCCATCGTACCATGTCTCCATAGGATTGGCGATAGCACCGTTGAAAAGGCCGAGGTTTTCGTAGACTGTCCAGTTACTATTATAGATGCGTCCGCCTCCTGAGAAATCAATCAACAAGCGATCTTCAACAGTGCCAATCGAATTAATTTCCATCACAAAGGACTCCAAAATGGCCACTTGCAATCCGTTGTTGGTTACTTGATACACCGTATCACCACTGAACTCAGGATTTTTAGAAAGAATGAAGAGATCGTTTGCCGCGAACTCAATGTCTGAGAAGGGATAAAACGCTGGTGATACTCTGGAATCCAACGTCCATTGAGCGGGATCGGCGAGGGCAATATTGTTAACAGATCCTCGGTACATTTCGTCCTCGGTGAGTGCATAAATGCTATCGTTAGCAAAAACTACGTCTACTATGGCTTTCGTTCCATTGGTTGGGTAGTATGTATCGCGAACTTCGTCTTTTTTCGGGTCAATTTTAACAATGGAAAAGCCCGTAGAAAGGTACATGTGCTCATCGTATTCAATCATATTGAACACTTTCTTGGAACCTTGCACCTGCGCCAATTTAATTGCCGGAATATTCGTAACGCGATTGTTCTTCAGTTTGTCAACGTTGCCGTTCTCATAACCAATGAATACAGAATTATCGGACTCGCATACTTCAATGCAAGAAACAGTGATGTCGGAAAGTCCTGTGACACCGTCCCAAACACTCAACTCGTTGGAGGATTCATCATACACTCCTACTCCTTTCTCATAGGCCACATAAGCACTTCCGGAAAGATAAGTTACATCAATTGCCTGCTCAGGGATGTGAAGACGCCATTGTCCGGTACCAATTTGCGCGGACACTGCAAACGAAAGAAACGTAAAAGCTATAAGTAGTCGCATGTTTACCAAATGTAGGTGTATTAACGAGAGGAGAACAAAAATATTTGAATTCTAGATAAAAGATGGAAAGAAGAAAGAGAAAAGAGACTTAAGAGGTACACTGAGCCTGTCGAAGTGCACTTCTTACATTTTACAGCTCTATCCGATAATCAGGATTGGTAAGGAAGTCTTCATCGGTGAGTGCTTCTAAAAACCGAATGAGGTTTTGGCGTTCTTCGTTGGTGAGTTCAAAGGGAACAATTTCCTCTCCCTTTCCAGGGTGTGAGTGCCCTCCAGATTCATAGTGTTTGATTACCTCTTCTAGTGTTTCCATGCTTCCGTCATGCATATACGGTGCGGTTACGGCAATATTTCTCAACGTCGGCACTTTGAAGATCGCTCTATCCATCTCTTTTTCAGTCAGTCGCATACGCCCTGAATCGGCATATACTTCATATAAGCCATTGTTGGTGAGTCGCTCTTCGGTGAAGTCGGGACCCGAATGACATTGTGCGCAGTGCAGTTTTTCGAAGAACAGTTCCATTCCCTTTTTCTGGCCGTTGTCGAGCGCGGCATAATTACCATTGAGAAACTTATCGTAAGGCGAATTATCGCTGATCAATGTTCGTTCAAAGGAAGCAATAGAATTCTTCAGGACCCAATCGGTGATTTCAGAACCGTATCCTTTTTTCGCCCATTCGGCATACTTTGGAACCTTGTTCACTCTGTCGATCACCAAAAGAATGTGGAAATCGAATTCGTTATGCTCTTGAATAGGAACTCCAACCTGTGCCTCAAGAGATGGATTTACACCGTCCAGTAAAAATTTGGTTCTGTTACCTACATTGGTCAAGGTGGGCGAGTTTCGTGTAACCATTCTATCTCGAATGCCGATACTCTTTGGTAATCCATCGGTGAAGGCCAATTCTTGTTTGTGACATGAGGCACAAGAAACTGTAGAGTCACGTGAAAGAATGGGATCATAGAAAAGGTGCTTTCCTAGCTGCACACGGTAAAATTCTGTGGAATCTTCAGAGAAGGATGGCACGGTATTACTCGCGTTTTCAGAAATCGCCATACCGGTATTGGCGCAGCGCATAAAAAGTACTGCGGTAAGTACAAAAAATCCGAAGTATACGGCAGCTTTCACTCTTTCGGTTTGTTCAAAAATACAAACCCGCATCTAGACAGACACGGGCTCATAATTGTCATATTCTCTTCTTAGTTTTTTACCACGAATCGGAACTGCTCACTGATATTTCCATTCGTGAAGGAAATCAAATAAGTTCCATCTGGTAACTCTTTACGTACAAAGTAGTTTCCTTCCGGACTTTGATCCTGAGTTTCCAAAACAACCGAACCGGACATATCCATTACACGGATATCAACGTTTTCTCCTGTTGCCAAATCGTAATAGATGGTTGGAGCATACGCCATAGTGTAATCTGCGTGGATGAAGTGTTCGTTTTGCGCTTCTTCTTCAATCCCCAATGATGCTGGGTCAAAGAATACGTAATTCGGGTTTGTGTTTTCCGCTACGGCAACATTGTTATTTCCTCCGTCATGAGAAAAACCAACTGATTCTAAGTCAATTGCTTTTAACCAACCAGCAATGTTTACGTTCAGGTCAATGGTAACTGTACTTCCTGATAATGTCCAGCCAGTAAAACCGTTCACGTCGCGTAGCAAGTGGTCTCCAATACCGTGGAATTGAAACATTTTGTTGGGTGTTCCATCTCCAGTGTCATCAACCATCCCTTCGATGGTCCAAAAGAAATAGCCGCTTGGCCAACCCCAATCCATTGAAGGCGATTGAGCAGCTAGAGGGTGTCCTGAAGGCCAGTTACTAGTTCCCATTCCGTTTCTTGCTGCATCTACACCCAAATCGAAGGAAATACCCTCTAGCGTAGTGAATGTTTCTTGACCTAATGAGTAGTTGGTGATGTTTGCACTTCCCAGTACATAAGTATCGGGCATGGTGGTTGTTTGTCCGCCATCGTGCGTAATTTCAAATCCGCTTAAGTAATATTGCACTCGGTCCAATCGTACAGCTCTACCTTCCAATTGGTATACTGTTCCGTACTGGAAAGCTGCACCGTCGAACTGGTGATTTAGGTTAAGCTCCAAGGTGTTTTGGGCCGAGACCGTTGACGCTCCCGCAATCAAAAGTCCAACAAGTAAATGTTTCGTTTTCATAGTTTTAAATTATCAGTTTTTTACGACGAAGCGTAAGTTTTTGGTTTCTACTTTGTTTGTTAAGGTTATGATGTACATACCATCAGGCAGTTCTTTGCGAATAAAAAAGTTTCCACTTGAGGGTTGATCTTCTGCCGCCAGGACAATACGACCCGCTTCATCTACCACCGTAATATCAACCTCTTCTTGCGATATCAAATCGTAATAGATAGTTGGCGCATACGGCATTGTGTAATCTGCATAGATAGATGATTCTTGATTTTCCCATTCTTCAATAGAAAGCGGATTATCGAGTGTAAAAACTGTCTCCGGATTGGTGTTGTCTGCAACTTTAGTATTGTCGTGCAACCCATCGTGAGCAACACCTACATAGCGCAATTCCATTTCGTGGAACCAATCGGCAATGTTGACAAAAAGTTCTACATCCACATCGCTTCCTGACAAGTTCAGTCCACTGAAGCCGTTCACCGGTCGCAACAAGTGATTGCCCATTCCGTGCAAGGAAAAGTTCAAATCGGGTTGTCCGTCATTATCACTATCGACCTTTCCGTCGATGGTCCAAAAGAAGTAACCATCGGGCCAACTCCAGTCCATAGAGGGAGTTTGTGCTGCAAGTGGATGTCCGGCAGGCCAAGCATTCGTGTTCATCCCATTCCGAACAGAGTCTACTCCCAAATCAAAGGAAATTCCCTCCAAGTTCGTAATGTTCTCCTCACCCAGTGTATAATCACTCACATTCGCGCTCGCTAAAACATAGGTGTCAGGCATCGATGTCATTTGTCCGCCATCGTGTGTGATTTCGAATCCACTTAAATAATATTGAACGCGGGTAAAAAGTACGCTTTGACCGTCTAAGTCATAGATTTCTCCATACTGGAACGGTGCACCCTCAAATGTATGATACAGTTTCAGGTTGATATTCGTTTGACTGAACCCATAAATGGCCGAGCTAAACATCAACACAACTATGCCATATTTCAATTTCCAGTTCATCGCTGTATCTGTAATTTTACGGACCACTCAGGTCGATCTACATTTCTCAAAATATAGGTTCCGACTGGCAATTCGCTTACATCGTAATCGAAATAAGGAGCATTCAATTGAGTCAACTCTCTACCGGCAAGGTCCAATACGCGCCATGTTCCTGATAGCGGCAATTTTACGTGCTGGTTTGCTGGATTTGGATACACTAATGGATCGTTCGATCCCAGTTCGTCTACTCCAATAAAGCCGGAAATAGTCAAGTCAATTTCTTGCGTATTCTCAAGTTGATGTGTGTTCATATTCACGTAGTTGATTTGTACTACATCATTGAACTCAGCATCTGCCTCTAATAAAACACCGTAGCGTTCACCAGGAAATAGTTTCACGGTATCAGAATTAACAACATTGGGAAGTGGTCTTCCGTCGGAGGAAATTATCTGTGCGTTCATTCCGGCTGGAAAAATCACTTCATTTCCGTAATATCCAATGTTTGCCAATCGCATGTATACTTTTTCGCCCACACTTGCTACTAGCGGGAAGGCATCAAGTTGCCCTTCTGACTTTCCATTGACCAAAAAGTGCTGCGGATAATAGGGCAAAATTGGATGTGTCGTCGATTGCGGATCGTGTGGTGCATTGATTATTGTGTCATGATGCCAATTGGTGTCCAATTCAGACATCAACCATGCATTCTCGCTATCAAAAGCGTATCCGTTTTCCCACGTTAGATTCGGATCACTTTTCGGTTTTACGATCAACAATCCGTACATGCCTGCCTGAACATGCAGTACCGAGGTGAAATGACAGTGATAGAGATACGTTCCTGGGTGCGGCGCCTCGAAATAATAGTGCCCTGAGTCGTCGTGTGCTACCTCGAACGACAAATGGGGAACACCGTCATTTGCTTGATCTACATCCAAGCCATGCAGGTGAATGGTATGACTGGCCGCTTGAGACATGTTCCACAAGGTGATATGAACCGAATCTCCCTCTTCAAAAATGAGTGTCTTTGATGGTAGTAGAATCGGTGCTCCAAGTGTTTCCGTAAAGCCCATTAAATGAACCAAATTACCGTCATGCAACTCATGCTGTGCCTGAAAGTCCATTTTTGACACCAAGGTAAGAGACGTATCAATTTGAGATTTCCCACTGAATGCGAGTAAAAGGAATGCGACTATCACCCAATGAGAAATGCGCCGTTGCTGTACGTTGTAAATTGACTTTCTCATGGCGCGATTAATAATGTGGTGAACATTCCTTGTGGATACAAGCTTCCTCCTGTTGTACCTATCAAATTGTGATCATGAACGGGGTACTCACCTGGAATATCAGGAACCAACTCTAAAATCATCGTCTCAGAAGGGTAGATTGGCATAGAGTCCTTTGACCACCCCACTTTTGATGCATCTTTCGAGTAATAGGTAACCGTTGCATGATATCCGTGCAAGTGCATAGAGTGTACACTTTGTCCAGTATTGGCAATGTAGATGTAAATAGTATCACCTACATTTCCGACCACACGAGCATCGGGATCGTTATTAATGTTCGGATTGCTTCGTCCATTAATAGTAAAGTGCTCAGGGTAATACGTCATCCAGTTAGGAGATGTTCCAGCAAATACCGAATCATTGTATCCCACTTGATGCTCTTTGACATTCCAATAGAATCCAGCATGTGAGGTATTCTTCACCACCAACATACCCGACAAACCTGCTGAGGCATTATCGGGGAAATTCATTGGGTCGTGAAAGATGTACACTCCGGGAGTATTACAGTCATATAAAACTTGCACTGAATCACCCACAGGAATGGTTACAGTCGTCGTTTCCCCTTGAATACGGAATTCATGAGGATCTGAATCAAAATTTACTACCCACAAGTCTAGCTGGTCGCCTTGGTTGACGACGATGCGGGCATTTGTTGCATTAAAGGTGTTGTTAGCATTAAAAGTAGTGTAGGGTAATGCAGTTCCATTATCGAAGTGAATACTATCTCGCAGAATGTACAACGAGGTATTCACCGTTGCCGCCTGTGAAACGAAGACGTTCCCCAAAAACAGCATCAACACCCATTTCATCATAATTTCACGAATCGTTTTTCGATAATTCCTTGACCACCTGACAACTGAACAGTGTACACACCTTTTGGCAAGTTTGCCACGCTTAATGCTTGCTGTGACGCTACAATTTCAATTGTTTCTACCACGCGACCCGCTGCGTCAATAAATACTGCTTGATTCAAATCGTAATCCGAATCTACGGTAATGAAATCCTGCGCCGGGTTTGGTGCAATTGTCACTTTGCTTGCAAGCAGTTCAGGAGTACTTGCCGTAGTATTCAACAAGAATGTCGCAGTATCTGTATCATTCGGGTAGTTTACGTCCCAAACTAGAATTTGAAGTTTCGCGGATTCCGTTCCATTAAATGGGTTCACTGTCAATCGAACCATTCCTTGATTGGATCCATAGATTGGATTCATTTGTGTTGTGGTTCCAACAGGTGGAATAGACCCTAGACACAATCCGTATACACAAACCATTCCGTCCCATGATTGCGGCAGATCGTTGTAGATGATCTCGATTGCAAGGGTCACGGTGTCGTTCCCAACAACGGATTGATACATTGGGTACTGGTCGTAGGTGTTTAGGTTCAAATTCGTTTCAATGGTATCGTTAGTATCCCACTGAAAGGTTGATTGAGAAAATGCTGCTCCGCTCAATACAATCGCGGATGAAAGTAGAAGTGTTTTCATAATTCTGATAGTTTATTATTTAGATTTTGGTCGTTCGTACTTACAACAAGGGTGCAAGTTGTTATATGCTTCTGAAGTAGCACGCACTTCGTCGGTATCGTGTCCAACGGATGCGGCTTTTTGTTTTATTTTCTTCAATGAAGTTTTTGAAGTATCGTATTTCACCGTCAATTCGAGGGTTGCTTGCTCCCAGTCGGACCAAAGTACACCTTCCATTTCATTGATGGCTTTTTCTATGCGTGTTTCGCACATTCCACACTCACCGTATACGGTAAACGTTGCGCGTTCCTTCTTTCCGTCTCCGGATGAGAAACTTAATGAGATTACGGCCACAAGGACCATTAAAGATTTAGATAACATATTTCTTTCAATTTAAAGTGTTCAAATTCGTTTTCTTGTATTCCCAACGTAGGGAAACAAGGCATCAAATGAGAAATACCTGAAAGAATGTTTGATAATTACGCCTAATATCGGGGTCGGGGGGACCTCGGAAGGACATGTTTACAATCTCCTCTTGGCTCCAAGCGAGTGTTTGGTTTTGTTGTAAAATTGCTGCCGATTTGTTGAGCTCAAGTGAAGCTAAATCTGGTGTCGCATGATGCTGCTCCAAATCGGTTTTGAACCCTACTTGATCGTTATAGCAGCACTTACCATTCTTCGCTACGGGAACACCTTCTTGCGGCTTTACTTCCGCTTTTTTCTTGGCTTTGCAGCAAGGGGGTAAATTATCGTCCTCCACTTCAACGAGCTTTTTCTTGTGCATGTTGCACGGTTTTGCCACGTCGTAAATATTGAAAGACTGCGCCTCTCCTTTGCAATAATGAACGTCTGCACCAAAGCAGGTAGAGGCAACCAAAATTGTGGTTACCCAAAAGAATACTATGACTTTGGAGAGAACTCGCATACTCTAATTTACGGAACTATTAACAGGAACGCAATAATAATGCCGGATATTCGAGAAATCCTAAAATTGTGTGGAAGACACTTTCACCAAAAACAAATCTATTCTTGTGTATTTGGGAATGTAGGTTAATTTTGTGCTTCCGCGCAGGGCGTCTCGGCACTTCGACAAGCTCAGCGACCTTCGTTTTGATTTCTTGAGAAGTGCTTGACTAGGCTCCGTAGCTCAACTGTATAGAGCACTGGATTTCGGCTCCAGCGGTTGCAGGTTAGAATCCTGCCGGGGTCACAGAGCAACCCTCATCAATTTTGGTGGGGGTTTTTGTTTGCTCGGAATTCTGACGTTTTGTCTAGTTTTGAGAAGTAGAAATGGGACGGGATTTGGGACAGAATCAACTGTAGTGGAGTTTAAATCTATCGGATGTTTCATCATACGACACTATAACGTCTTCCATTTTTTCTAATCTCTTCCATACTTTTTCGCCATCTTCATGTCTAAAGTCAATATCATAGCGCTTAAACTTTTGTAATTTGGTACTAGAAGTAATGTCGGATTTCAAATAGATGGAGGCGTATATTATCAATGTTTCAGGCAGTGATTTTTGCCGTAGCATTGTACCTTCCGCTTCTATCATTGTATTTTGATAGCACTCCTTAAATTTTGTAACCCATAAGCTAATTCTTTCGCCTTTAGTAACGTTCAAATCTCTGGCTCTGAACTCGAATCCTTCAAATGTGTTCCCGTGATTATCTGAGTGAGTCTGCTCAAATACCGAAATCAGAAAGCTGTTGACAGTTCCATCTTTAGCACCAACTTTGTCTACTTGAATTCCATTAATTGGTTTAACGGACTTTCCATTTGTGTGTTTATACTTGTAATGCATCATTCTAAATAGTTTGTTTTTATTATACCATCTATATAGTAAATTTTGTACGCTTCCTTAGCCTCCGCACTCACAGGATAGAAATCTTCGTCGTACTTCACGCTGTTCTCTGTGGTTGTAACCATAAACACCCCCGTATCTGAAATGATCGCCACAAGTGGGTCTCCTAGCATATCAAGGGTAACGCCATTCATCACCTCCGCATACACTAATTGAACTTTTTCCATAACTCTAAATTTTGGGTTAAAGCGGTTGGCATCATACACTCGTGGAATGACACAGAAAACCAAACCCGCCACAAACTAGAATGGGGGGATAGAACGATTAACCTTGCAGAGCGGGTAACAAACCAATTTTTCTATTGACAGGGGGGATAGAATAGAAAAGTACCCATATCGAAATAGCGTCCCAACCGAGTGTAGATGTTTCCGCTAACACATTCAATTTGACGGATGATTACAAGGAAACAACGGCGAGGGTGGGACGATTACCAGTAGAAGTCGATTTGTCGAAATGGTATAATTACTTATTGCTCTTGCCTGCACTAGAAAACCCTTGAAAACGACAAAACGACAAGACGACTTTCTTAAACAAATTGTCAAATTGCCATTTCGACATCTTGACACCATACGAAAAAGCCCCGATCCAAAGAACGAGGCTACATCTATTTAAAATGCGCTAATACTAACATTGCTTATCAACTAGCTTTTCGGTAGCGTCCGTGACCCACCTTCTCAAAACATGCGGACTTTAAAAATCTATCCACAGTTCGATCAGAGAGAGCATAGTTGCCACCTAGCTGTTTGGCTTCACTTGTCGAAAACTCATTCGGAAGCATTAAAAAGAATGTTCTTTTCGTATCACTCATCTGGTCTTTCTCTTGTTTAGGGAGAAGTTCCATCGCTTTATTGGCGTTGAGTAACAATGTTTCCGATAAGTTCATAACAACATCAAAGTCGTCATCATTACAAACGAATTGACCTGAGAGTTCAGTATCCATATTCCGAAGTACCGTTAAAATTATAGCGATACGGAACATGATTAACCCCATACGATTTACTGTCGCGTCGAGATCCCCATGAAACATGTTCATTAATTGGGACTTACTCTTGTTCAGGTAATCGACAAACAGCATCACCTGTTCATCACTAAATAAAACTTCAACGCCATCGCATTCAATCAGTTTGTCGTACAAAACGACCATTTGTTGAGAGGCTTTGGCAAAGGTTTTATCTCTACTACTACCTTTAGTAGCAAAAACGTTATAAAAACGCTCCTCTGGTTCTGTAAACAGAAAACAGAATCTACTAAACAAACCATTCTCCGAAGAGGAAATGATTCGTGTTAACTGATTAGGTGTACTTGATATCAACGTGGAGATTTTAGGCTCCTTAATATTAATGTACTTATTATCAGTTTTACGGTACTGGGACACTGGCTCATGATGAAACCCCTTACGTAAGATGTCCGAGTAATCACCGTAATCGGCTTTTAAGATATTGGCTAGAGTGTCACCTTCAGTCTCAAAAATAAGACCTTTACCACCCCTTTCATCTAAAATCTTCGTGAAACCTGCAACACTAGAGTTGGCAGGAATTGTTATACTCCGTTTTGAAGTAGGTGTCGATTCTGGATGCTGATCCATTAACTTTTGTAATAGGTCGTCTGTATCTGCTGACCCCGTACCTTGTTCTATACCAGCAACTAGCTGTTTTAACCAAACTAAATTGCCTTTGCCCGATCCTGCCTTACCAATGACGTAAGTATATAGATTAGGGTAAACTGTCCGCTGATCATAGACCCCATAAACATTTGGAAGTACGCTACTGATCACTGTAAGCGCACCCATGAGCATCAACTCACGATCCTTGTGCTTAAAAGGCTCGCACAGTTCTTGTAAAAACGGTGGTAACTTTTCAAAGTAAGGTAGTGTTGCCGTTTCGTCATTGTGGCGAATTGTCGTTTTGTCGTTTTCGACGTTTTGACTTTCAGCACTACCTGTATCTGAATTGACTTCTTTGTTTGCACCCTCAAAGTCAGAAGGATTTTCTCCATTCTTTGTCATAATAAAAGAGAATTAAAAGGTTAATCCCAATGCGGGACACTTCACATATAATGAAGGTTCTCTTTTTCATTTTATTTGAATCCCAATGGATTGGGTAAAGATGATTTAGGTGATTCTTCAGATGCGGAATCTTCATCTGCCTTTTGCGGCGACAGAATGCCTAAATTCATTTCGCTGTCTATCTTCTCGTATGTTTTCTGTTCAGACAAATCGAATTTATCCTTTACGAACCAAATAGCATTAAAGCGAGCATAATTAAACCACTTAGACCCCATACGTTCATCTATGATAATCGCATAGTTGTTGTATCGTTCACTCCATATCACTTTAAAGCGAATTTCATCGTCAACCACTACTGTTTTGTCAAGGGTAAAATCATGTGAGAGGTATTTCTTGAGAATTTCAAGACCTCCATCTGTTGCGTCTAAAAAAACGCGTCCAACTGCTTTCATAAAAATTGTTTTTGCAGTTAAAAAATTGACTGTTAAACAGCCGTAAAATCCATATACTTCAACTTTAGGAGTTTAAGACAAAGGTCTAGGTGATCCCAAATGTTGAAGAATGTATTAGCGCCAAGATGTCAAAGAACATACTTACTGTGTAAGCATAATAATATTACGCATTATTTTGCTTTGATATTGTATGCAAAACCTTGAAAAATTATAGAAACACGTCAATCAATTGATAATCAAAAGGCGACAGGTCTTAATTAAATCTATTTTTAAGGTATATGGTTTTCATTTCGCCACGAAAACCGTCAAAAAATGACACCCTGCGCTTGACCAAAACAGCGGATCACATATCGCCGTGACCATCGTTCATGTTGTCGTTACCACCGAATGCGTAATGCATCGCTAGACCGAACATTACGATCGTGAGAATGACTGCAAAGATTGTCATAGTTGTAAGATTTAGAGTTCAATGTTAGAAAGGGCTTCAAAAAGATTAATCGCCCGTCTGTGTGCTTCTTTTGGGGTAATGTCGTTTGTGATCGACAACATTGTTTTGTGGTACATTTCTAGCCAATTGTCGGACACTTTCCCTTTCGGGTAGCCCATCATATCGGCAATGACCAAATCTAATGAGAGGGTGTATCTGTCGTTGTCGTTCAGCCCAATGCTGTCCAATCCGTTTAGTAGTCTGTTGTGTTTTATATCCTCCGCTATCAGAGCGATAACTTTATCTCTTTCCATGCACAATTTTATGCAGTCGGTTTGAGATTTTCAAACGGTTTGGCAAGAGTTTAACGGCTGTGATAGTAGCGAATTTTTGAATCTGGTGGTACTACTGACCCTGCTGCTGGATGTGTTCGTTCTAAGGTCAAAACATTTTCATCCAATTGGAAAATCTTATATTCTACATTCGAGCCGTTTACAAATATATTGTTGTCATCCATGAAGTAGTATGTTCCTGCACTCCCGTTAAACTTGAAGTTAAACGCGTCTTCAAACTCCCAAACATCAGAGTAGGTATCATCAACAGCATCTGACATTCCTGGAATTATGGTTATCTTTTGGTAGCCTGTCCAAACACCGACAATTTTCTGTTGGTTGGTTTCTGGTATATTGCAACTACCATCGTCCTTTGTTGCTTCAGCGTTGTAGTTCAGTGCGTTAGGGTCGGTGCATCCCTTTTTATTACAAGAGTATACGGAGAAGGCGATTACAGCCAATATAAGGAGTGTTCTTTTCATATTTCTGTTTTTAAATTTTCTATTCAGTGGGGGTAGGCTGTATAAAACACTTACCGTTCGGTCATTACAAATATAGCACGCTTTCCTGACTTTTCGGTCATGGACAATCAGGAGTTATTATTGACCCTCGCCAAACGGTTGAAAGAATTGAGAAAACAAAAGGGTGTGACCCAAGAGGACGTGTACAATGACACGGGAATTCATGTTGCCCGAATTGAACAAGGGAAACGGGATATTAGTTACACAACACTGTGCAGGCTAGCTGATTATTTTGATGTCAGCTTAAATGAGATGAAATAAAGAAGGCTCCCATCTGGAAGCCTTTTTGTCACTTTTTGTTGTTTCTACCTCGGTTTAAACTTGTGTTCAAGGGTCTTAGATTGTTCAAATGATTAGTTCCTCCTTCCTTTCTTGGTCGAGAGTGATCTATCTCCCACCCCATTGGAGTAGCTTTACCATAGGAATACTTGTACATCACGTTACCAGCCGGGTCACGTCTGTACAAATCAGGGTCTTTGCCTCGGATTTTCTGTCCCTTATTCCACACTTGTTCTTTCTTCTTACGAGGGTTGCCATAATTGTTTGTTGCCATCGGTTCTAAATTTAGTTCAGAAAAAGGCACACAGCCAGATGACCATACGCCTTCTTCTCATTTATGCCGCTTGGCTTGTTCGGTCCACAACTGGCGACCCCGGTCCGTTCTCCTTCACAGAAGAAATACCGTTATCGCGTCCCTGTCTGGAAACATACATCTCACTCATGCCAATTACCTGACCATTGGATGCGTGCAACGTAAAAAAGTATTGTCCGTTCACCGCAATCTTTCGATTATAGTATTTGTCGTATGGAGAATGTTTCTTGACGGAAGCGATACCGTTCAAACAGTTCTGTTTAGTTGTGTACATCTCACTTGTCAAGATGACCTGTCCGTTTCTCGCAGTTAAAACGAAGTAAAACTGACCATTTCTGGATTTTTGAATAATATACTTGTTCATTTTAATCAAATTAAATTATGTAAAGGGTCAATTCGCTCGTATTCAAACGTTCCGAGCAAGGAGACAAGTCTATCTGGCACGTTACTGGTTTCGTCTATGCCACAGACATTTTCATCTAATGTCTCACCCTTTACATTGTAATCTGACTAACTTTTCCTATCTTTGAGGTTGAATTAAGGGTGGATAAGCCCTAGTTCGGAAAAAAATACCCGCCAAAGTATTTTATCAGTCGGATCACAATAGGGTTCGACTTTTTTTTATCCCTAATTGTTTTTATACTTTCAATATTTCAAAAGATGACAAATGCCATCTGTTACAAATGTAGCACTTTTATTTCTTTAATCTGAATAATTGTTATATATTTATAGAACATGATGAACATTTTACATTGTGCCATTTACCAAACTTGGTGTAACACCGATAATTTCACAAACGCACATGTTGTCAAGACGTGAATTATCATCAATGGTTGCCTTGACCGATTGGAAATGTTCTGGAAATAAGAATTGAACAAATTATTAATACATTTGCTAACGAGTTTAAAACGCTAGACGGAATGAAAAAAGTGATTCATCCTGGAATTACATTAAATGAACTGTTTAAGGAACGGGACATTTCGCAAAGAGAGTTTGCTTCAATTATTGATATTGCCCACTCACATTTAAGTGATATTCTGAATGGGAAAAAGCCCATTAATGCTTCAATAGCAATATCATTACAAGCAGCTGGATTTAAGAATGCAGAATACTGGATGCAAGAACAAATTAAGTTCACAATTCAGGAAATGCTTGGGGATGAAAAAGTTGTTGCTAAAACTGATGCTATAAAGGACTGGAACAAGTATATAGATTTAATCCCTGTCAAGTTTTTCAAACAACATAACTTAATTGGCGAAGACAACCGAAAGAATGTAGCCCTTATAAATGATTTGTACGGTGTAAATAATTTCGATGAATTAAAGAGCCGAATCAATAAGTTTTCACCGGCAAGGTAC
This sequence comes from bacterium, assembly GCA_024742305.1. GTDB lineage: Bacteria > Bacteroidota > Bacteroidia > Flavobacteriales_D > Crocinitomicaceae > UBA4466. Next base: position 290,199 of record JANSYQ010000001.1, read on the forward strand.
AGAAAGTCATCCGCTTTTAAGGAAGTAAAATCGAATCTACTCGCTTGGGAGGTACTTGCCAAGTCAAAGGCACGTGATGTCAAAGTCATTAATAAATTCAAGAAGAGTTTTAAAAATGATTTGCTAAGCGAACTTAATGCGATTTTCTACAAGAATATTGACACTCTTTCCAAAACCAAGAAAGTGCTTAGTAAATACGGTGTGCGCTTTTCTACACTCGATAGACCTCCACAAACTCCAGTCGATGGAAAGACATTTATGGTTGATGGAGAGCCAGCGATTTGCTTGACTTTGAAGTACAAAAGACTTGATAATTTCGCTTTTACCGTGATGCACGAATTAGGTCATGTATTCCTGCATCTTACCGAGAGTGATAAATATCACGAATTCTATTCTGATTTTCGTCCATTGGACATGGTTAAAGAAGAATCAGAAGCGGATCGCTTTGCCACCGAAGCGTTAATTCCTCAAGCAGAGTGGGAGCAATTTTACTATAATTATGATTTTACTGATGCTTCTATCAAAAGGTTTGCCCGAAAGTTAAAGATTCATCCTGCAATCATACGCGGTCGTGTTTGTCACCACCATAACGAATACTACAGAAGGAGATCATCGATTAATAAGGATAATACTCGCACTTAATTAAGCCACATTCCCCTTAAAGAACTGGTGTCCACTCGTCAACTTAGCATGTTCTTCCTTACTCACTCGTATGTACTTCAAGAACACCTTTTCTGTGCGGTGTCCTGTAATTGCCATGATCGCTAGTGTTGGTACTCCTGCTTTGTAAGCATTGGTTGCAAAACTTCTCCGTGCGGTGTGTGAGCATACAAACTCACATTTGGGTTTAGTGATTTTGATTTTCTTACCTCCGCACGTTCTGGTAACAGTTACCGATTGAGTAATTCCAACCACCCTACACACCCTTTTGATATACTCGTTGAATTTGGCATTGGAAATTATCCGTGGTGTGCCGTTGTACTTATTGAGTATGTTCTTAGCGACAGGGTGCAGAGGTATTACAACTTCTTCATCTGTTTTCTCTGTACGTACCTTTAGCATTGTGCCGTCAGCTACAAAATTGTCTTTATTTAGTTTGTGGTAGTCCTGAGAGCGCACCCCAGTGTAACAAGCCAGTAGAAATATATCTCTTGCATTCTCCAAATGTTTGTTAGGCATAATCGCAGTTCTAATTCTGTGCAACTCCACTTCTGCTAGGTAAATCGTATCAGCAGGAACGTCTATTTTCTTGAACGAACGACTTTGGTGTGCCGTGCTGGTGTGCAACCCATCATCCAATGCTGCATTCATCCACATTTTGATGTTTTTGATGTGCGTACTAATGGAGTTGTTGGCTAGGTTCAGGTCTTGCATACAATGGTTAACAAAACGGTTGTAGAATGTCATATCCACATCTTTAAACCGCAACTTCAAACGGTGGCGTTTCTCGTACGATTGGATCTTTCCTAGGCTCACATGATACTGACGGATAGTACCGCTCCTACGTGTCGGCTTTGAGCGTTCTATGTGCATTTTAGCATACTCATACAGGTAGGTTTCTGCCATTGCCTGTTGGTTCGGATTCGTCAGCGATTCCCGAAGTTCTGAAATGCCTTCTTTGATGCTTTCCTTAGTGAGATCACCCACCAACTGTAAATGGCGTATCAATTCCATGATCTTTGTACGCATGGTGTTGATTAGAATATTGGTTTCGGCATCTGAACCGCCCTGCACACACTGTTTCTTAGGGTTGAACTTTCCACTTTTAACAGAAATGCCGATGGTGTTGCGTACCCGAATACCTGATACGGAAATGTCAGCGAATAGGTAATCCATACCCGCTTTTTGTCGGATTGTTACTTTCATACTACTTGGTTTTATTGGTGAAACAAAGGGTGGCGATAGTGCCAATCTATGGGACAGTTCTTGGGACAGCTATCCCGAATATTCAGAACAAAGCGATCTGCTCAGACGTTTGCTCTTTTGATGCCGTATGGTCGGTTGATGATTATTCTTACTCCGTAGCTCAACTGTATAGAGCACTGGATTTCGGCTCCAGCGGTTGCAGGTTAGAATCCTGCCGGGGTCACACGAAGGACAACTGATCAAAATGGATCGGTTGTCCTTTTTTCTTTTCTGCTAGTTCTTTCGTGATATCTGCAATTGGAGCGAATAAAGAGTTTATTCTATTGCTTAAAACTCCCTTGTTTTGTTTGCCTTTACTGATTTCTTTTAGAAAGGGGGCTTTCTATTACTGTGATGCGCCATCCAAACGTCAATCAAAATAGGTATACGTCCATGAAAACTCTCGGATCAAAGCTCCTGAATTAGATCGTACTTGCATCAACTGGTAATTGCCGTGAGCATCCGGAAGTGACCATTCGATGGCAACAATCTTTGGTAAATTCTGTCCTTTTACACTACTGATTTGGTTGGGGTGTCCCCGTTTATTGTATGAGTAATATACCATATCAGACAAGTTGCGATTTCGGCAAACTCCTTCTTGATTATGTCGACTTTCAAGAAGCAGCCCACTGCTGGAATAACGATGCTCACTGCATACACTTTTTTCTTCTGTTTGTTTGTTGATCATCATAAGAGTTGTCCTACTTTCTGAATTGCCTGTCCTGATCCATTCATTTTCCGTTTGCCACTGGTATTCGGCAGCAGCATTTTTGTAGGCTTCCACATCTGGCCACGCCAGTGGTATCAACGAAGAATCAGGACTTGTTTCAATGGGAAATTCATCATCAAATGAAGTCAGTTCCGGCAAAGCATTCGTTAGGCTGCAGTGCACAACTGAAAAATAAGCACTATCCGATTGTCGATCTTCTGCGTCTCCAGAAAGATACCACTGTGCTATCTGGTCTTCATCGTATTGCCAGTAAAGACTTCCCGATGTAGTAGCCTTACTCATATCATTCACGTTCCACGCCATCAACGTTCCAAATTCTGCGCGAATCAGTTGTTTGTTAGAGTCCAAATAAAAGGAAGATTGATACAACTCAACCCCCTGATTTTTTATTGGTTTCACCATCTTCAGGCGTTGGTTTGCATCTGCATTATCATAAATCGCCTTCCTTTTAAGGTAACTATCCGTGGCCTCTACAATGGAATCAGGAATGACACTTCGAATTTCACAGGTGCGAATAGGTCCGTGCAGTTGTGTTACTAGTGGCGCATAAAAGTAGGCATCAAAACCCTCTTGCAATTCATCAAAAAATAAGGCGTCGTTTGAAATATCGCGGTCAAGGTTAGCCATTTCCAGTACGATTTGCCCGTAGGATAAAGAACTCATTAAGAGTGTAAAAACACAACCAAGAAGCCGACAGTATTTCATGCTACATTCTTCAAATTACTATTATTCGGGAACTTTTGAGTAATACAAATTATTAAAACAAGCTTTGTAATCTGCGAAGGATATTGCAAATTCCGAGCCATCTCCGCCGTGGGGGTTTCTCAGGTGAATTGTTCCATCTGCCTCGTCAACTTTTAAGACACTGTAGGCATGACCGCACACAATTTCCTCCCCCTTTCCTACCACGACCGTGTATGTGGACTCGGTTCCTTCTTTCAACTTCGCCTTATAATTTGGATCGTTCATTGCATTTACTTCGTCTTCATCCTTGCTGGCGACAATACCAACATTTCCATCAGATGTAGCTGTTTTGAAATCGTCCGCTGTTTGCTCCGAAGACGAAGGTACCTCTTCCGATTCATTGCCTGTAATTACAGCAAGTGCCTCGGCAGGTGAACCAGAGACAATGTTATCATAACCGCCCATTTCTTTGGCATACGCCTTTTCCAAAAGCATCACCCAAAGTTCGCCATCGCCTTTTTTCGCGTAGCTTTCCATTAAGCCTGTGAACGGGAAGTAAAAATCAATCACAATTTCTTTTGGTTCTCGAACCAAGGTATCTTGATTCATGATATATAGTGTCACTGTTGCACTTGAATCGCCTGGAGTGTAATCAATCAAGCTCTTGATATGAGCGGGATTCTGTTTCGCAACAGAAGCAATAGACGAAATCAAATAGCAGTCGCCGAGGGCCCCTTGCACAACATCGTTCATGTCGACTTCATCAGCGTCGTTTCGCCCTTGCTCGTATATAATGTACTCATCATTTTTCTTGTCGTACAGACCTTTAAATTTGAGTAAATCTTGATTTGGCTTGTCCTCTTTTCCTTCTCTTTTCCCTTTGTTCATGTAACTACCTCCCTGCTCTGAAAGAGTAGGTTGGTTCATTGCGGCATCTCCTTCTTTTGAGGTCCTTTTCTTTTCGGATTGTTTCAAATACTTCGGAGAGTCTGCGATGAACTCTTCATAGGTCGGAAGTGCAGAAGAATAGGACTCTATGACATCCTTATAGTAGTCCTTTATGACGGGATCATTTGAAGCTTCATAAATGGCTTTGGAGTCGTTAATGATTCGAATGGCTTCGTTCACAATATCCACATCACTTTGCGTAATATCTCTCGATGCAATGCGCTGCTCCAACAATGCAATGAATGTGTTCAATTCTCCTGCTTGCTGATTGTATTCTTGTAATTGATTGTGCTCTGTCAATCGTTGAATGAAAGCTTTACCATCACTTTCTATTTTCGAAACAGTTTCTGCGTTATTGTTTAGTAAACTGACAATCAGATCCACATCTTCTTGATAATAACTGGGAAGTGATTGTTTGAAAGTATCAATTCCGGCATACTCGATACGTTTTAGGAACTCTTTGGCCATTTCAACCGTCACACTTTGATCTCCGGTTTTGAAGACATAGTTATAGCGGGTAGTTGCGCCATTCAAGCTGAACGTCAAACTTGTAGTGCCCTCTTTCTCATAATAACCTTGAATTATCTGAACATAGTACTGTCGAAGTTTGAATAACCTATCCACCAAATCTTGATTGGACATCCCTTTTGGGTCGGTAAAATCAAATTCTTCCGCTTTGTCTTGTGGGCTCCTTTGCACCGTGGTACTTACCGGTGCATTCGAACTGTTTTTTCCTGGACTTCCAGCACTGCCTTGCTGAACGGTATGCGTTAATTCATGAGCCAACAAATGTTTTCCTTTTTGACTTTTGGGGTCATAGTTCCCTTCATTGAAGTAAATATCATTTCCGTTGGTAAAAGCCTTTGCTCCAATGTCGTTGTTCATTTGAACCGCATTTGCATCCGTATGTATGCGGACATCACTAAATCCGCGTCCAAATTCATTCTCCATTGAATCTTTCGTTGAATCATCCATTGGAGTTCCCTTTCCTTTTGAGAGGTCAAGATTTTTCTCAAACGATTCTCCTTTTTGTAAAGGTTCGCCCTCCATAGTTGCTTTCTGAACGCTTTGCGCTGGTTCCGATGCTTGTTGAATATTGGATTTCTTTGCATTACTATTCGGGCTTTTTGCCACTTGATCCGCCATTTGATCTGCCTCTTTCTCGTATGGATCATTTGACTTACCCATTTTAAGGCGCGCTTGAACGATTGAACTTGGCTGAATTAAATTGGGTCTACCAAATGAATCTGCTTTTGTTTGAACTTGATTTTCTTCATTATTAATGGGAGATGATTCGCTACCCGTATTCATCTTTTGCTGAACCGTTGGTTTGATAAATGGTTCCAAAGTTCCAGTAGAGTTAGTTAAAGGCTTGAGATTACGTGTGGCAGATCGACTCATTCTATTCATTATGTGGTTGATCTAAAATAAGTTATTCTGATGACTAAATTGAGACTAGAATTGAAGTCGCGTATTTGTTGCAATGATTATTGGGTATTTATACACAAGGGTGTTTTACCAAATCTTCTTCCAAAAAACTTGTTTGTTGATTATACCCTTTAGACATCTCGCTGATTGAGATAACGGAAGCGGCGGGAGTGTGAAACGGGAGATTGATGATCACGATGCAGCTTTTCTTCTTCACTCAAGCTCGAACTCAGGAGAGTTATCAATCATAACATCGGATAACCTCCTAGAAAAAGGAATTAGGCCGTGAGCGACTACCCCATCCCTTCAATAAACGTTTCTACGAAGTCCATTATTTTTGCTTTGATGCGTTTCGATGCGCGTGCCCGTTCTTTTAACTTTGGGCGTTCGTTCATAAGTTCTATCAATTCATCTGCGCGCGGTTCTTTCTTGGTAAAAAGGAAGGTTTGTACAACGTCAACCAGTTTTTGAAAGTCTAGGTTTTCCCTTTCACTGACTTCTTTAAACGCTCTCTTCTTCTCCGCGGTCCAGAAGGCATCGAAGGCATCTTCAACGCTGTCTTCTTTTCGAACCATTGGCAAGTTTTCTTCAATGAAGCGTTCAATCAATTCTTTCTTGCTGCGTAGTTCGGTGTTCGATTCCATGATCTCTGAAATCGTTTTGCGTTGCTTCTCGCGGTCTTTTGGTTTCGCACCGTACAATTCCGTCAGTAATTTGATAATGTACTGCACATTGATCTCATCGCGTCGAATGAGTTCGATTTCAAAATCAATATCGTTGAGAATGGAAACCTTTTCTTTTTGCGTGTCGCCTTTGATCTCTTGGTACAAATCCAAATACTTGCTTTTGTATTTTGCAAAGGTTTGTTCGTCCATGTTCAAATCCTCGGCATCCAATTGCGTGAAGGTATCCAATACGTTTTTGGTACGCATCAACTCGCGGAACGCCTTCACAAACTGCATTTGATCGTGTTCGGATTCCAAATCATTTACAGCATCGAAGGTGGGCGCAATTTTCTGCAATTCGGTAACGGCTGCGTTGAATTTGTCCACGTAGTTTTCATACGGCTCAATGATAATTTCCTCAATGGCTTCTTTGTTAGAGAATAGCGTTATTGCTTCGTCCGTGGCTTTTTTTAGGTTCCGAAAACAAACAACATTCCCTTGGCTTTTTACCTCATCCAAAATACGGTTGGTGCGTGAGAACGCCTGTATCAATCCGTGGTACTTCAAATTCTTGTCCACGTAAATTGTATTGAGGTACTTGCTGTCGAATCCTGTTAGGAACATATTCACCACCAGTAATATATCGACGTGTTTATTTTTTACACGTTTCCCAATGTCTTGGTAATAGCCGTAGAAGTCGCCAACCGAGTAGTTCGTATTGAACATATCGTTGTAATCTTCCATGTATTCATCCAAGATTTCTTGGCGGTGTTTTGTGGCGTACATGATTTGAGGTTCGGCAGCCATTCCAACGCTTGCTTCTTCTGTATATTCATCCTCAAAATCATCGGGAATGAATCCGTTGGCGTCCGCGTCTTCATGGTTGGATTGATAGGAAAATATCGTGGCAATTTTCAGTTCGTGTTCTCCCGCTTCTTTTCTCGCTTTGAATAGTTCGTAGTACTGCACCAAAGTATCTACGTTCGGAACGCAAAAGATTGCCGTAAACTTCTTTGAATGCGTTTTGCGGTCGTGATTATGGATAATGTACTCGGTGATTTTCTCCAATCGCTCAGGGGCTTCCATCACCTCAGCTTTGTCGATTTCGTCGACCTTAATATCAACAACGCCTTCTTTCTGCTTGAAGGTACTGATGTATTCAATAGAGAACTTTAACACGTTTTTATCGCGGATGGCATCCGTTATCACATATTTGTGCAAACAATCTTGGAATAAATCTTTCGTCGTTCGCTTTCCAAGAGCATTTTTAACGGCATTATCTTTCAGAATTGGAGTTCCTGTAAACCCAAACAGTTGCGCCGATGTGAAGAATGATTTGATTCGGTTGTGCGTGTCTCCAAACTGGCTACGGTGGCATTCATCAAAGATAAACACGATGCGTTTGTCCTTCGATCCTTCCATTCGGTACAAATACCGATCTTTCATGATAGCGGTGTTCAACTTCTGAATGGTGGTTACAATGAGCGGTGTATCGTCGCTGAATTGCTTCACAAGCGTGTTCGTGTTATTGGTGGCATCAATACTCCCCTCGCTGAAACTGTTGAACTCGCGAATGGTTTGATAGTCCAAATCTTTTCGATCCACTACGAACACTACTTTATGCACTTTCTCTAGACTGGTGAGAATTTGCGCTGCTTTGAACGATGTGAGTGTTTTCCCCGATCCTGTGGTGTGCCAAATGTATCCGTTCTTGTTGGTGTTCTTCACGCGCTCAACAATGGCTTCCGTGGCGTAATATTGATACGGGCGCAACACCATGAGCGTTTTGGCGGTATTGAGCACGACGTACTTCGTAATCATTTTGGAGAGATGGCACGGCTCTAAAAAGGCATTGGCGAACTCAGGAAGGTTAGTGATAAGTTTGTTCTCCTGATCTGCCCAATAAAACGTTTGTTTGAAGGTTCGCGCCTTCACGGGGTTGTTTACATAATACTTCGTATTAACGCCGTTGCTGATCACGAACAATTGAATGTAATTGAACAGTCCCCAGCCCGACGAATAGGAAAAACGCTCGTAGCGATTCGTTTGCTCGAAGGCTTCTTTGAGTTCCAAGCCGATGCGTTTCAATTCAATTTGCACCAAGGGCAAACCATTCACCAAGATCGTAACATCGTAGCGGGTTTCGTATTTGCCCGTCATGGTGATTTGGTTGGTAACTTGGTATTGATTTTTGCACCAATGCACTTGGTCGATGAGTTCGATGTATCCCGTTGATCCGTCGTCTTTTTTGTATTCTACTTTGTCTCGAAGTATTTGCGCTTTTTGGTATATGTTCCCTTTGGAAAGCGCATTCAGTATCTGTTCAAACTCTGATTGTGACAGCGTCTTTTTGTTGTGCTTTTCTAATTGGTTTTTCAGGTTGGAAACGAGGTCGTCTTCATCGTTGATTTTGATGCGCGAATAACCGAGATCCACCAACTGCTTCACCAAGTTTTCCTCCAGTATGCTTTCGGGTTGTGTGGTCATCTAGTCTTCATCGAGTGAAAGGCGTATGTCTTCTGACACAATATCATTAACGTTCAATAGCGGCAACATGAACTCGCTAAAAACTGTATTTCGTGTCCTTGCATGAAGAATACCGCGTACCGTCCCAATACTTATTTTGGCAAGGTGCTGCATAAATGCCTTGGGAAAGACGATTTCTCTTTCTTCACAAAAACTATCCCAAGTAGCATCCTCTATTATGAAGGAGCAAGCAACTTCAATTTTGATGTGCGGCTTATTTTTTTGTTGTAGGGTGATGCCTATTATCAACTGTACTCCCTTTTCAGCAGTGGAGGATCCAATTTCGATTTCCGTATTTATGGAGTAATCATAAGATTGCTTCGTGCCAATATTTTCTTCGAACAGGGCAAATTGCTCTGTTTGAATATTTACGAGATTGAATCCAAAGGTTTGCTTTTTCATGGTCTATTCACATTCCATTTCAAGAAAACCCATGTCACTCGTGTGCATTGTTTTCTCTACTACTTTTTTCATAGGATAGTTATCTAGGTTTTGAAGATGCACAATACCTGTTCCTGTCATGCGCACGGTTTTATCGTTTCTCCAGGTCACTTTCACGGTTGGTTTGCGTTCGCGCTTCTCATGATACGTTGCCAACAATGGAATATCCAGCACCTTTTGCAGTTTTACCAAAGTGGACAGCGTGAGGTTTTCTTTACCACTCACGATTTTACTCACCTGCTGTGGGGATACGTCTAGCGCTTCTGCCAACTTGCGCTGTTTCCAGCCAAGTTCGTCCAATCGAACCAGTACTTTCAAGGCAATGGCTCTTGATTCGCGCAACATTTCGCGGTTCTTTATGCGTTCTCTTGCACGCTCTAGGGTATCCGTTTTTTCCTTGGATACCAGCGCTTGAAATTTTTCTTTTTGATTCATTCTTGTTCGTTTAAGAATTCATAAAAGGAAAGATCGTCCACAATATCATGCGATAGTAAGTAATCGCGTACATGTTTCATTTTATCTATTTCCTTATCGTTTTCCTCGTTTTCTTGTGTTGCTTGACTTCTTTTGATGCACCCTCCGGTTATTACGTAGCAATTATCGTACACTTTTACTGCATAGAAGCGTAATTTGTTGCGATCTATCTTGCCTTTGCGTTGTGAGAGGCGCATTTCTCTGCCGTATTCATTATCGTGAAAGGGGCGAAAAAAGGTGTCTAGCGGATCTGTTTTCAGGGTTAGCTCATCGAGGCGTTCGTCAAATTCATCGGCATCTTCTGCTCGCTGTTCCGCCCATACATCAGGATTGGGAATGTGGTGGTTCTTCGCATACTCGTATAAATAGCCTACATCTGTCCATAAATTCATCAATCGATTGTATTCGTTATCGGCTTGATTATCATAGTGAACGGCGTAAAGTTCTTGTTCAAATATACAAACAATTCTCATTTATCAACCTATAGGTTTACTTTTCAGTGAATTTTATTGACTTAAATGTACCATTTATTCCCTAAACGCGCATTAATTGTGCTTTGGCACGAATGGAAGATGAAAAATTCAACAATTGAAAAATTCAAAATAAGAACACCATTTTCGATTTTCAATTTTTCATGTTCAATCAAACAAACATTTGTTGCAAAAGCCCTTTTTTCCATTCTTGCGCCTTCTCAATAGCTTCGGAGGTGGCGTTGATCTTTTCATCTATGGAAGTGAGGAAATTGGCTATTTTGGTTTGTTCGGGTAAGGTTGGAACTTTTAGTTTTCTACCTTCAATACTACCTTTTGTAATATGAAACATTGTTCCGCCTTGCGACTGTGATTTAATGCGTTCAATATCATCCATGAAAACGTAGTAAAGAAACAGTTTATTTAATGATTTGTTTGGAATAACTTTCCAAATGTGATAATGATAAATTGTTTTTGCTCCTTTCCAAAAATGTGGACCGAAAGTGGCTGACCATGCATACATCAAATCGCCATTTTCAACGTATTTATCTTCGTCCAATTCTAAATCAGAATAGTACCATTCATTATTGCTGAATAGGTTTCCTACTCGTAGTACTTTGTACTTTCCCGAACTTAATAGTTCAACTTGTTTATATGCTTTACCATTAATGAATTTTGCGACATCTGCGAAAGTTTTCGTTTCCCACTCAGGCGGTTCGACAAGCTCACCGTCCTCGTTTTCTATTTTGAAGCGCAATTCCTGTGAGAATATTTTTTGCATTGCCCCTTTTTTGTAATTCTCCAAAAGGCTTTTTTCTTCGTTGAGGTTGGCGATTTTGGCATCTACTGCGGTGAGGAAATTGGCTATTTTGGTTTGTTCGGGAAGGGTTGGGAGGAATAGTTTCGTTTCTTTTATAGTCTTTAACGAAAGGTTTTTGATCGTACTTCCAGTTAACTCTAAATTGAAGTGTTTTTTGACTTTGTGAGTCTGCAAAATGTTAAAGTAGAAATGCTTTGGAAGTTCTTGTTTCAAAATTAAATATCCCGCACTCTTTCCCAACACGATTTTTTCCGAATTGTAATAAGCCAAATTCCCAATTGTACCGTTGATAGACATCAAAACTGTATTATCAGTTAATTCAATTTTGTGCTTTTCATACTCCGACTTATCAACTTTTTTTGGATTAGTGTTTATCACAATCTCACCATCAACAAGATTGTTGCCATTAACGAAATAATACTCACCATTCTCATTGTATATCGGTGTTGAATGTATTCCATCACTTATTTTGTCGCAAAGTTCTGATAGAGTCTCTTTCGACCATTCATCGCTAAAGTTCGAAAACCTCAACTTCGGCACGTTTCGACTAGGCTCAGCGCTAGCTTTCTTCACTCCCCCCATCTTAAAACGGATTTGAAATGTTCAATTCCTTGCAAAACTCGGCAATGGTCGCATCAATGCTTTTGTTCTTTTGTGCCACTTCTTGCAATTGCTTCGCTACCGCATCCAAATCAATGGGTTTTTCTTCTTCGAAGGTGTCCACGTAGCGCGGTATGTTGAGGTTGTATTCGTTTTCTATCACCTCATCCATTGGCGCAACATAACTGAATTTGTCTATGGTTTCCCGTTTGCGGTAGGTATCTATGATCCGCTTAATGTTGTCGGGAGTCAATTTGTTTTTGTTTCCTTCCTTTTCGCATTCGTTAGAGGCATCAATGAAGAGAATGTCTTCGCTATGTACACGGCATTTACTCAACACCAAGATACACGTGGGAATGCTTGTTCCGTAGAAGATGTTGGGCGGCAAACCAATCACGGCATCCAAATAATTTTGTTTCTCAATAATGTATTTGCGGATCGTGGCTTCGGCTGCACCTCGAAACAATACTCCGTGGGGCAACACGCACGCCATAGTACCGTTTTCAGCCAATTGGTGAATCATGTGCTGCACAAAGGCGAAATCCGCTTTGGTTTTCGGGGCTAGTTTCCCGTACTGGCTGAAACGTTCATCGTTATTGTTGAGTGGGTTGTCTGCCCCTTTCCACTTTGCTGAGAATGGCGGGTTGGCAACAATGGCTTCAAAGCGTTTTTCAGAATGCTGCGGTTCTGCAAGTGTGTCTTCTTGGCGTATATCGAAACGGCTGTAATGTACACCGTGCAAAATCATGTTCATTCTGGCGAGGTTGTAAGTAGTACGGTTCAATTCCTGTCCGTAGAAATCGCCTATTTCGTCCACTTCTTTGGCTACACGTAGCAACAGCGACCCCGAACCGCACGTTGGATCATAAACGGATTTCAACCGCTTCTTTCCTGTGGTAACGATCTTTGCCAATATTTTCGATACTTCTTGTGGTGTGTAGAATTCGCCCGCTTTTTTACCCGCACCGCTGGCAAATTGCCCGATGAGGTATTCGTACGCATCGCCCAAAACATCGCTTTCTAGGTTTTCCAGTTCGAAGTCTATTTTGTCCAAATGGGAAAGTACTTTGGCAATTAGGGTGTTTCTTGCTTCAACGGTTCGCCCTAGTTTGGTGCTGCCTAAATCCAAATCTTCGAACAGCTTATTGAAGTCGTCCTCGCTTTCCGTCCCCATGGTACTCTGTTCAATGCCATTCAGTACGCTTTCCAAGTGTTCCAAGATAAAGTTGTCTTCGTTCTCGGTGGCGTTGTTCCCTTTGGCAGCGATTGCACTGAACAATTCGTTGGGATGCAAGAAATACCCCAATGCGCTTAATGATTCCGTTCGGATCGCGTCCAAATCTTCGGGGTCGGTTACAAGTGCGTAATCTTTTACGTCTTCGGTTTCCAGTAATTTGTTCGCGAAAATGTATTGCTTTTCGGATAGGTATTTGAAGAAGATGAACCCTAATATGTAGTCTCGGAACTCGTCGGCATCCATTTTACCGCGTAATTCGTTAGCGATGTTCCACAGTTGGGCCTCTAATAATCGTTTTTGTTCTTCACTCATGGATATATGAATAGGACGTTTTGCTCAAATATAGCAACAAATAGGGTGTGATATTTCTGTTACGTCCTATCGGCAGTACATAAGCGCGGACTCAGATGTACTGAAATTTGTAAAAAACGAGAAGTTGTTTCAACAAACGCGATTTATCTACAGTAAAACGAACTACTCCTCAATCCCATCCCAGCTCTTCATGGAAAAGAGTGATACAGGAGAACTAGTGTTTTCTGCCGGTAATGCTTCGCGAAGCTCACGACTAGTAATGCGAATCAAGCGGGTATTGTTTACTAAAAGCTCGTAATCCAGCTCGGGATTGAGGTTTAAGCAAACGCTGGAATCCGACACTTCTCCGATAGCCAAAGAGGTGTTCACATTTTCATCAACGGCGCTCAAACGTAGGGAACGAATAAGGTCGTGGGTGTTTACTTCATAATTCACCGTTTCTGTGCTTTGAGCGTTTGCCGCTGAAATCATCAAGGTTACGAGTAGGGTGCTAACAATTTTCATAGGTCTTCTTTTTACGTATGTGCAGCGTAGCCATACAGTTTGAAGTTACATTCCAAGTCTCCATTTTAACAGCCATTATTTCCCAACGTTTGAATTGTTCTTCCGAACGTTTCGTTGCATCCTTTTACTTTGAAATGTCAGCTAGTAAGCCGCTTGATTCATGGTAAAAAAGTGGTGTGATTCAACTGTATCGAACTGACAATCATCCCGCACAGCAGAACCAATTTGGCGTATTTCCGTATGCCGTGGTAAACATAAAACATTTTACTATGGAAAAGGTGCCGTACAATTTGTACATTAATTATGAGGAACTTAGTTCACTCTTCAACGAAAGTCAGTCAAGGCATGAGAACATGGTTCGATGCGGAGTGGCTTCGATTGAGCTAACCACTGCACTTTTGGGAAGCTTCATTAAAGAGGGGACAGATCCGGACAAAATCTCGGACTTAATGCGCGGGCTGGAGACGCAGTTCAAGTTGCTGAGCGAATACACACGATCGTATCCTGGAGGTGAATACCAAGAACGACTTTCAAACAATATCGAGAATATAAAACAGTTGTATCCGTATTGTTCAGATGAAGTTGATACCATAACACGTTTGTACTTTAAAGTAGCTGGAAAAGTAAAGTTGGGATTGGGAACCCAAATGAACGAAATTAGAGCGCATTTTGGATTGCCACGAATCATTGCAGGAATTGGAACGCCGTCTCGTAAACACGGCTACATGGGTAACGCCGACTTGAAGCACCTCAGCAAATTAGAATACTACAACGGTGAGGATGAAATCTTCATGCGGGTTCACCAAATTTCCGAATACTGGTTCAATATCGCCATTCGCGAATTGGAGGCCATTGCAACTGCCTTCAGCGATGAAGAGGTGGATGCCAAAGAAATTGACACGCACTTCAAAGCTGCTTACGAAATTTTAATGTTCCTCTCGGACCACATCATGATTTTAGAACACATGGTACTGTCTGACTACCATCCGTTGCGCGTTGCGTTGAGAGGAGCTAGTGGAGGACAATCGCAGCAAGCACACGAAATTTTTGGCGTTGCACGGAAAATTTACGGTCAGTTCATGGGGCAAATGAAGCGCGAGGGCACGTCCATAGTGCACGTTTTAGAGAACCCAAAGGTAGAAGCGGAAAAACTGGCCATCATCAACAACTTCTCACGACTGGAACGCTCGCTAAAAATGTTCTTCTTTCAACATTACAACCTGTCTTCAGGTACCATCGGTTCGGCTTCTTTTGGTTCTATTGGTTACGATTTGGTGACCTTGACGAACAAGTTTGTTCAGCCCATGTTTAAGGAAATTGACGATGCGAAATACGATTTAACCTTAAAAACAAACTTCCAATACGGAGCATCTGCAGGTTCACTCATCATGAAAGATGAAACCTACAATTTGGATCACGCAAAATATGGAATTGCCGATGATACAACTCTTATTAATGATGTGGTACGTCGTTATTTCGACTCCATTAGTGACTTAAATATGGAGGAATGGGTAAAGCTTTTCGCAACTGACGGATATATCGAAGATCCGGTGGGAAGTCGACCGTACATTGGTCACCAGCAGTTGTCCGTATTCTTTAAAGGTGTACTCCGCTTTTTCGCAGAGCTTGAAATGACGATTGAGGAGCAGATTACAAAAAAGGAATGCACAGAAGTTTCATGGACAGCAGAAGCAAAAACTTACAATGGTAAAGAGATCGCCTTCCATGGTAAAGAAGTGTTCTATATTGGAGCAAAGGGTGAAATTTTCGCCGCAGAAGTCTATTGGGGTCCAGCTATGATTGCCGAACAATTGTAGTCCGAAAAAGAAATCTAATCGTACACACTAACATGAAAATCCTCTGTCCATAATTAGTGGGCAGGGGATTTTTCGTATCCGGAGGATTCGGTTAATGATAGATGTTACATTATCCTCATTCGCTGAACTCTAGCCTCGAATCCCCGAAATTGCTCACGTTTCCGGTAACTTGCGTCGGATTTTTTCCTATCTTGGAAAGCCGCTGTTGAACTATTAACTATCTGCGTGAGTTAAGATGAAAAAATACACATCCATAGAAGATTTACATGTGATCAGTGAGAGTGCATTGGAAAGCTCGCTAGCTGGTTTTTGGGATTGGGATATGGAAACGAATGAGGAATATCTCAGCCCGCGGTTCAAAAGCATGCTCGGTTACGCAGACCATGAAATGGAAAATTCTCCGGAAGCATGGCAAAAAATTGCCTTTCAAGAAGATCTCCCCGATATGTTTGAAAGTTTCAATGCCCATGTTGCCTCCCAAGGAAAAGTTCCCTTTAGGTCTGTGGTGCGCTATCATCACAAAGACGGCTCAACGGTTTGGGTCCGCTGTAATGGTAAAGTAGTAGAATGGTCCGATTCAGGAGCTCCACTGAGAGCCATTGGCTGCCATGTTGATATCACAGAAGAGAAGACCTTAGAAGAAGAGCTGAAGCGCGCAGTTCGAGAGCGAGAGGTGTTACTAAAAGAAGTGCATCATCGTGTTAAGAACAACTTGCAGTTGCTTTTGAGCATGTCTCGCCTAAAGGATAAAAACGGAACTGTTTATACGCACGAAATTGAAAACTCCATCAAGTCCATTGCCGGGGCGTACGATGCCATTTACAAGTCAGATCGCTTGGATAAAGTAGCGATTAAATCGTATCTGGAGAAAATTATCAACCCTTTGGTTCAAGGGCAAAACGCACACTTTGCCATAGAATCTGTCAGGTTTGTAGAGAATATCGACTTTCTCATCCCGATTGGGTTAATCATTACAGAGCTGGTGAACAACTCCCTGAAACACGGTCGTATTAACGGACATCCACTGCACTTAAAGGTCAAAATTGACCTTACAGAAAGCTTGCTTTCCATACGCTATTCAGACGACGGTAAAGGTTACGGAATCAGTCGCTCGAATGCCATGGAGAATGTCCAATCTTCCGGCTTATCTATCGTGGAAGGACTAATTGAACAACTCAATGGTGAAATTGAATTCTACGATGACGGTGGCGCTTGCACCGAGATGAAAATACGACTGAGCTCGTAAATGTCCGTCAAGACCTTGCTCCTTGTGCTTCCAGCTTGTACTCCTCAACCAAATACGATCCCCAATCTGCAATGGACCCAAAAATTGGAATGAGCGCTGTTCCTTTGTCCGTGAGTCGATACTCCACGCGCGGAGGACTCTCAGGATACGAATGTCGTGTCACCAATCCATCGTTTACCAACTCATTCAATTGAGTCGTTAACACCTTTCGCGATATTCCGGGAATTGCTACATCTAGTTGTCCAAACCGCTTATTGGAACGATGCAGTTGATACACAATAATGGGCTTCCACTTCCCGCCAATAATGGTTAATGCTTGAGTTAATGGACACATTGGATTACTACACGCCTTCATTTTACTTAGTTTGTTACTTCAAAGTAACCACTTTTTTCCCAATAAAACCAACATTTGTTACCTTTTGTTACTTTCGTTTGTAACTTTGGGTAACATTTAAAATTTGAAATAATGGAAAAGAAAGTAATACTAGTGACAGGAACCAATAGTGGATTTGGATACTTGACTACACAATTATTGGCAGGGAAAGGACACACCGTTTACGCAGCGATGCGAAACGCAAGCTCAAAAAATAAAGAGCGTTTTGAAGAGTTGAATGCAACAGAAAACGTATCGGCTATAGAAATAGATGTGACGAATTCTGAAAACGTTGCTAGTGCCATTAAAGCGATTATTGAGAAGGAAGGACGCTTGGATGTAGTAGTGAACAACGCCGGGTATTTTGGTGGCGGACTCGCCGAGGCTTATACAGATAAGGACGTCGCGGACATGTTCGATGTGAACCTTTTAGGTGTTTGGAGAACAATCAAAAACGCTCTTCCACAAATGCGCGCCCAAAATGATGGACTAATTATCAATATCTCTAGCGTGCTCGGTCGTTTCTCTGCTCCTTTTATGACTGTTTACAACAGTACGAAGTTTGCCGTTGAGGGACTTTCGGAAGGTTTGCACTATGAATTACGTCCGCTAGGAATTGATGTTGCGTTGATAGAGCCGGGTGCCTTCCCAACGGAGATCTTCCATAAAACAGCCATGGGATCCGATCAAAATGTAAGTGCCGGATATGGTGAAATTGCCAATATTCCCGAACAAGTAAGTGCAGGAATGGGACAGATGTTTGAATCACTACAACCCAACCCGCAAATGGTTCCAGAAGCAATTCTTGGATTAATTGAAACACCAAAAGGATCACGCCCACTTCGCACTGTGGTAGATGGGATGACAGGAAAGTTTGCAGAAAACACCAACAAAAATTCAAAAGAGGATTACCAGCAATTTCTCACGGCATTCGGAATGGAAGCCTTATTGAATTAAGCATTGTCATCATAACGAAAAAAGACTGCTATTTTTTGGCAGTCTTTTTTGTTTTACTCGAAACAAAAAATCGGTCAGCCTTGGGCCGACCGATCTCTAACAAAAGCGAATATTACTATTCACAATTTGAGTCCAAAAGGACATCAAATACCTGACAGTTGTCTTGCTGAACTTCCTGTCCTCCGCAGTTATCGCGATCATCTTCACATTGTACATCCATGTTTTCGAGTAAACTCGCACACGAAGTCGTCATGGCTAAAAGCGCTCCTGCTAGCAGTACTAATTTGATTTTTTTCATTGTTCTTTATTTTTGATGTTTGTGTTTTTATCTTTCTTTTTAGAGGGTAACGATGCTCCTACTCCAGCCCCTAGGGCTACTCCCAAACTAAGCCATAACGCCACGTTATCTGTGAGAATT
The DNA here is from genome assembly GCA_024742305.1 of bacterium. Classification (GTDB taxonomy): domain Bacteria; phylum Bacteroidota; class Bacteroidia; order Flavobacteriales_D; family Crocinitomicaceae; genus UBA4466. The sequence goes on from JANSYQ010000001.1 coordinate 308,754, forward strand.
CCGATAGCACATCCTAGAGCTAACCCTATGAATACTCCCGTCGCGATGCGTGATTCTCGCATGTTTTTTTTAGATACGTTCTTCATGCCGAATGCGCTGTTTTTAAGGCATGCTTGCTTTTCTTACTTTTTCCAGCCTTGAATAACAGCCATCCGGTAAGCGATAGCTCTCCAACTACTCCCGGAAGCACCACAACCAATGCGGAGATTTCTGCAATGCTGGCATAATCTGCATAAACAAACTGCAACGTACTATCGATCAGATATCCCACCCCGGCAATAAAAAGCAAGACGGGAATCACTTTGAATACACGTTTCGATTGAAACAGAAGTATTGACAACAACATCAAGTGAATCCCGAAGAATAAAAGCCCTACCAGCCATACACTGTTGAACGCACTCAGTTCAGCATCGACTTTGACAATTGCTTCCTGTGTTGCACCGTGCTGGACCGAACCGAGTACCTGAAACAAGTAGATTAGTGCGGCGCCAAAGAAGAGCGCATTCACAAATCGTAGCCAAGCAGAAATTTTTGCCAAACGAGGGTTTTGGTCCTTGAAGATTTTGTACAAAACCCATGTTAAAATGATATCAAATACCACCATCAGTACAAATGCTACTAGCGCCTGAACAAATGCCGAAGAATTTTGTTGAATGTTTTCAAAGGTGGTGGTCATATCTCCCACTACTTTTAGTTGCTCTAGGACAAAGAAGTTGGCAAAAATCCCTGTGATGAAGATCACCACGTATCCAAGTCCTCCTATGATTGCTAATTTTCTCATCGCTTTAAAGTTTTTGTTGTTGATCTTATCATTATTGAATCGCCACTATGACGTTTCCTCGCTTGTGTCCTGCATCGACATATTTATGCGCTGCTTGAATTTCATCCAAAGAATACACCTTGTCTATGACCGTTTTCAGCGATCCGTTGGCGAGCATTTCCTTGATTTGTTTCAGATCGCGCATTCTGAGATCTTGCTTTCTCAGTCCTGTTGCGGCAAACTTGAGCTTCTTTTTGGTGAATGTGGTTACCAAGAGCATGGTCGTCAATGCGGAAAATTTCAAAACGGGTGTTAGGAAAACTCCTCTTTCCGTTAAGTGTTTTTTGGATTTGACATAGGACAGTTTCCCAACTGTGTCGAAAATGACGTTAAATTGCTCGGTGTTTTGTTCCAATTCATTTTGGGTGTAATCAAGTACATGATCTGCGCCAAGTCCGAGCACCAACGCTGCGTTTTTCCCACTACAAACAGCCGTAACTTCTGCGCCAAAATGTTTTGCGAATTGAATGGCTGCCGTGCCGATGCTACCAGAAGCTCCATTGATTAGAACTTTATCTCCGGGTTGAATCGTAACTTGATCCGTAAAAAACGCCAGGGCTGTGCTCGCTCCATCTAAGATTCCCGTGGCTTCTTGGGCACTTACGTTATTTGGCCGATGTATGATCAACTCATCTTCAGATAGACAAATGTACTCTGCGTATGCACCGCAGTTTAAATCTGTTTCTGCCATCACCTTATCGCCCACCGCAAATTGACTGACTTCTGATCCTACAGCTTCAACCACCCCTGCTAAGTCGGTCCCCGGGATTTTCACTTTTGGTTTCGAAATTCCCGTGAACAAACGACCGAAGTACGGTTTTCCTGTTCGCATCATAACACTTGCCCTAGTTACTGAAGTTGCTTCAATTTTAACGAGCACTTCGTTGGCTTTTGGTGTCGGTTTTTGCGTTGTTTCGACATTCAGTACTTCTGGTCCTCCATACGCATTAACAATAATTGCTTTCATACTATTCGTTTTTGTTATCTGAGACCAAATCTAGGGCAGTCGAATCGCTACAACGTTCGGATTTAGAAGCTGCAGGTTCCGAATTATAATTCGGTACTTAAATTGTATGAAAAGAAGGGAAAATTGGAACTTGTCGGCAGCAAAACCTTGTGAGCAAACTACTGCGATTGAATCCAGGCTTTTGGGGACAGTCCCGTACTTTTTTTGAAGTAGGTGTTGAAGACCGTTTTAGAATTGAAGCCGCTATCGTACGCCAAACCAAGAATACTGAATTGGGAATTTTGAGGATCTAGCGCTATTTTTTTGAAGTGAGCAATACGGTAATTGTTAATGAACTGATTGAAATTCTGCTCTTGCATTTCATTGATCAGCCATGACAATTTGTTCGGGTGAATGTCAATTTGCTCGGCAAGTGTGCGCAAGTTTAAGCCAGCGTCTAGGTACGGCTTGTTCGTTGCCAAATGATCGAGTAAACGACCTCTGTACTCCTTTGCAGCCGCATCATCCAGAAGTGCTTTCTTGCTGGAGTGCGCTGTTGAACTTTCAATTTTCGGAAAAATCTTCTCGCGGTATGCTTCGTAGCGTTTATCTGACCGCAACGAATCAACCATGGGATCAGGGTAGCGCAGCATTAATAATGTCGACTTGTTTGCGATGGCCGTCTCCACCCATTCAAAGGCTTTATCCGTTTGCCCAGTCACGGCATACATCATAAACAGAAAAGAATCAGACGTAAAACCTTCGGGTGTTTGCGCATCTTTCTTGAGCTGATGCATGTACTTCTCGGTGTTTGCAGTATCATGCAAATGTGCGTACGCCAAACCTAAGGACCCTATTTTTTCTCCGAGTACTAAATCTACTGGCAAATCGTCGAAATAACTTACTACTTGCTCGTACATTCCCATCTGAACCATGCAAAGGGTCATCACCGCGTGTGCTGGAATATTCTTTGGGTTCACTTCTAAACAGTTGCTTAGTTGTTTGTGCGCGGCATCGAAATTCCGATTCATATAATCGAAATAGGCTTTAAAAAACAAGGTTTCTTGAGAAAGCGGGTCAATTTCCAGCGCAATATCTAAGTGTTCCTTGGCTTTGTTGTTGTTTCCTACAAGGACATGCAGGAAAGACATAAATTGTTGCGCCTCCACATAGTTGGGCTTTAATTGAACCGCCTTCGATCCAAGATCAAATGCCTTTTGAAAATCGCATTCCGTAAAGAAAGCGCTGTGTCCTTTTTGGTAATACGCCTCCGGGTTATTTGGATCAAGCTCTAGTGTTTTTTCAATGAGTTCATTGCACTGCATCCATGCCTCTTCAAACGGTAGCGTTCCTGTCATCCCCATGAAACTGTACACATCTGCTAGTCCAATTATAGACGCAACATGATTGGGGTCCAGTTCCAAACTTTTGGTGTAGTAGCTTGCCGCACGTTCCGAGTCTTCTGGGTTCCATTTGTTTTTGTGAAACCTTGCCATGAGCGAATATTCGTAGGCAGAAATGCTTGCTGTTTGTGGAACCACCAAGTGGTCGTCAATCTCGAAATGGCCCAAAAACTCTCGTGATTTCTCGGCGATGAGTAGGCTGATTTCATCCTGTACTTCGAAAATATCGTTAAGATCTCTATCCCATGTATCCGACCAAACATGAAAGTCATCCTTCGCCTGAATCAATTGTGCCGTGATCCGAACTTTGTTTCCTCCAAAGCGAATGCTTCCCTCAAGAATGAGGGATACCCCGAGCTGCTCTCCAATCTCAGGAATGGGCACGCTTTTGCCTTTAAAAAAAAAGGAGGACGTTCGGGATGTTACACGCAAGCCAGGAATTCGGGTGAGCGCATTGATGATTTCCTCTGTGATTCCATCAGCGAAAAATTCGCTGTCCTTCTTGTCGCTCATATTGGCAAACGGAAGTACGGCAATGGATTTATTCGCTTCTGATGTCATTGTGCTCTAAAGATAGCAGTTCAGCGTCTACACGCAAGAACTATCCTTCGCTGGAAAATGCGACGTGAAGCCTTAGTCCAACTTGGTTAAAACGCTGTATCCCGTCAACTTTCCTTTAGAATTGTACGATTCAGAGCGCACCATTCCAACCCCTTCGCTGTACCATTCAATGGAGCTAGCTTCAATTTTAAAGACCATTTTAGTACTGACATTTTGCGATAGTTTAAGACAGTTGAATGTACCAGCATCGGTTGTAATTTCTTCCAGTCCTTCTACCTTTCTGTCGGTGACTTCTACGGTCATATTCATTACATTCATTCCGTTTGTAGACACAGAAATGTTCAATGTACCGTCTTCCAGCGGTCCAACGGCTGAAGCATCTGTTGGAGGCAGTTCAAACTCGGTAGCATCTACCTCAGCGTCCATGTCTTCATAGGCTGCCATTGCGTTTCCGTCCATCATTACGGTCATATCTAGGTGAAAAATTCCGTTGACACATTCCGCTTCATAGGTACTTTCGTACGTTTGCTCATCCTTCTTGTCATAGAAGACGCTCTTTACCTCATACGTCGTGCTGCTGTCGGTTTCAGAGACGGAAAGAATTTCGTGTGTCACCCTTCCCGTTACTTTGTCCTTCGCCGAATAACTGGTGATTTCCCATGTTTTCCCAACATCGCCCGGTAAGTAGGGTTTGCAGTCGGTTTGCGCCATGGTTAATATGCTTGCGATGATAAAGCTGAGTGTGAGTAGTAATTTCATTTAGTTAATTGTTTGGTTATTAGCGAAGTTAGTGAAATCATCTTGGACTCTTGTGTTCCTTTCCATTCGAGTCTACATACACTGTTTCGTCGCCTCGGGTTGCGTAAGTTCTACCCCCATCGAAGCTAGATACGTAATCGTATAGTGGTTCTGTAATTTGTTTATCTCCTTTAAGCAGTGCCCATTTTCCGTCGATTTTCACACCATAAATGCCATTTTCACAATTCTCTACATCTTCGTATTTCGGTGGAATCAACTCTTTGCCATCCGTGCTGTACATTCCCATTTTTCGGTTGCTGTAATCGCCTGTTCCTACCTCGATATAATCGTTGCCGGGATAGTGATAGATATAGCTAAACTCGGCTGGAACAATCTCCTTCAATACACCGTTGTTGTATGAGCCAAAACCAGACTTCCCACGTTTTTCAAACTCCATGTAACCGTCTTCGGGAACCGATAAAGTACTGTATTCGAAAGGTGTCAAGACCTCGTTTTTATCGTTAACAATGCCCCACTTGTGCTCTCCTTTTGCTAAAAAGAACAAGCCATCTTCTGTTTGGAATCGAGTTTCGCCAATCTCACTTTCTTTGTTCATGACTCCAAAGCGTGATCCTCTATTAAAGAAGAACATGTGGTTGGTGTACTCTAGTGGAATAACGACTTCGTTCTTACGGTTGATAAATCCACCTTTGTTTCCTTTAACTACCCAGCATAAGTCGCCACGAAACCCAGAAAGGCGTGCGTATGTTTTATCATCTACCTTATTTCCTTCTGTATCGATAAAGAAGTAGCGTCCGTTTTTCGCCACTGGAGCGATACCCTCGGCAAAATCGCCTGCCCAATCATACTGCGGCTCGATAACTTCATTCCCTTTTTCATCGATAAACCCGTATTTACAGTTTTCCATGTACTTGAAGTCCATCATGTCTTGATAGGCACCAACGGCTACTCTTGCACGCTTTCCTTTAAAAGCAAACCCCATATCGTATTTTGGTTGCACGACATATTTTCCATCAAGATTCATATAGCCCACCTTGTCTTTGGTGTCTTTCTTCACAGCAAATAGTCCGTTTCCAACCGACGAAGTATAATTGTATTTAAACGGAATTACTTCTTTCCCTTTCTCGTCGATAATGCCCATTTTGTTCCCAGTAATTCTGGCAGAGGCATGTTTTTCAGAGAACGGTCGCAGGAAGGTATAATTTCCTTTCAGCATCACGGCACTATCGGGTGTTTGGTAGCCCATATCCCCTAGACCAAAGCTTACCACAATCCAGTCGTCTGAGGTATACTTGGATGCTTTCACCTCATTCGATGGTTGATTCTTCTCTCCTGATTTATCCTTGCTGTCTGATTTCTTTGCGTCGTCTCCACAGGCACCTACAAGTAGTACGGTAGCTAGTAGACCGGCTAAGTAGTATTTCATGATGTTTTGTTTAGGTTGGATTGAAATATACTTAAAATGATAGGCAACAACAAGTGATTCTATTGCCGATTAAACGAACTTTCAACAATTACACAAGGCCGCCTGCGTTGTAAGGTATCACATTGATTTCTCATTCGATTGATTTACCTTTAATGCTTATAAACACCCTAAAACAACATGAAAGTACTTTTACTCTCAATACTCTCTTTGTCCTGCCTGTATCTCAATGGGCAACATACGCTTGATTGGGCATATACGTTGAATCATGCAACAGGCAGCTCATCTTCAATCGGAGTTTGTACCGACTTTGAAGGCAACATCATCACGGGTGGAGTTTATTTGGGTGAAATAGATGCGGATCCTGGTGCTGCGATACAAACACTGACTGCTTCGGATGAACATTTGCTCATTCAAAAACTGGATGATGCCGGTAATTTAATTTGGGCAAAAGAGTGCGAAGGAAATGTTGCGGACTTCTCTGTGTATATTGATTCAGATGCCACGGGAAATATTGTAATTGCTGGAAAATTCTCAGGCTCCTTGGATGCGGACCCTGGTCCGGGAAGTGTACTTCTCAACACGTCTTCAAGTTCTGCATGGGATGCCTTTGTGATCAAATTGGACAAGGATGGAAACTACCTTTGGTCACGTCAATTTGAAACCGGGGGTCAGAGCAACGACATTCGCATAAGTCAAATCGCAACAGGAATTAGTGATGAGGTTTATGTCACTGGAGACTTCAGTGGAATGGTTCAATTTGGATTTGATGGAACCTTACTTACAAGTAGTTCACAAAGTCACTTTGTCATCAGAATGGCGGCAAACGGCACCCAAGATTGGATAAACACGTATGGAAATAATGGCAACAACGAAGGACAGAACCTCTCGATACGCGCTAACGGCAACCTCCTTGTAAGTATGAGTTTTGGAGGAATAATGACACTGGACCAAAATGTCCAAGTTGGTGCTACCGGAGTTAAAAATGGTCTTTTGCTGGAACTGGACCCTAACGGCAATTATGTGAATAATACCGTCCTAAGAGGTCAAATCGTGTATTTGAAAGATGCCCAAGAGGACGCTTACCAAAACGTGTATTTATCAGGGTTTTTTAATGGTGAGATAGACTTAAACCCAGGCGTTGGAATCAACGAATACTTTTCTGAGGGCTATTTCGATGCATTTGTATTAAAGTTAGTTGGGGACTCCGTTGCTTGGAAGTTTACGCTTTCTTCACTGGTGGACTCTTCATCAATGGTTAGTGAAGTAGTTATGCCATGGGACCTTGAATTTGATAGCTATAACAACGCGTACATTGGTGGGGCTTTCTCTGGAGCAGTGGACTTTGACCCTGGTCCCGATTCAGCGATAATTACATCTCCAGTTCAAACAACAATTAACGAAGCATTTCTACTGCAGTTAGCGCCCGATGGGTCCTATTTATGGAGTGCTTCATTGCCTACAGGATTTTCCTCGTCCTATTACAACCTCGTCCTAAATGATAACAACGACCTAATTTGTACAGGAACCTTCCGACAGTCTGTAGACTTGGACCCTGGGATTGATACACTTGCTTTTCAGTTTGTCAATGAAAGTATCTTCATTCAGAAGCTTAATCCTCCAGCAATCTTATCCGTTCCCAAACAAAATGTAAGCACTACTGCTGTTCGTCCAAACCCCAGCGATGGAGTTGTATATTTGACTTTCGAAAAGTATCAGGAATTAATAGAGTATGAGGTTTTTACATCTGAGGGACGCCTCGCAGATAATGGAACATTCCAAAACGGCAGCGAAGCACAATTGCATCTTCCGGAACGAACCGGACTCTACTTTCTAAAACTTCGCTTCGGTAACCGCAAGGAACTCCATCGTATTATCAGGAAATGAAATACCAACAGGTCCAGCAACATCTCAATGAACCTTATTTCTCCATGCGAGGATCGAACTGAAAAGGATAGGTGTGTGTGATCTTGATGTGCTTAAAATCGGAATGGTGGGGGTTCAATAAATAATTAAAATCTCCCTTTACAGAAGCACTTGGAACGCGCATCACAGCGAATTCATTTTTTTCGACAAATTCGTTTCCAACTCCTTGTGCAGAACCGTTCTTTGGAATGGTATCCCAGCCGTCGGGAAGATCTTTTTCTGGCAAATTATAGATGTCGACCCGATCTGGAATTAAAATCTCGACCATATGGTAGTCCTTTGGCAAAATTCCAACAGGCAGATGCCCGCCAACTTCCGCCATAGCCAAGGCTCTCGAACTTGAGGTGTAGATTATTTCGACCCCAGCAGAATTCCAACGCTGTCCCCTAAGAGCGGCACCTCTACCTGAAAGCGAATCTTTGTACTTCTCTCTGCTCAATCTGAATACTTCCATCAAGCAAAAATTCCATGTTCGATATTATTCAACTCGTCCATGATTAGCTCTTTGCCGTAGGACGTTCCGAGTAAGTTGATAGGTTTTTCGAACCTGAGCGCTGGTGCTGGTGTTTCCAAATAAAGCAAGAAATCTTCTTCGGTATCAAAGACCGTAAGCCCCGTGGAAATAACCTCCACCATTTCTAAAATTTTCTCGCTTTGCGTAGACTTAAAAACGTGGTTTTCATCAGAATCATAACGTGAAAGCGTTCTTAAACTAATTCCCAAAAATTCCGACCATTGCTTATCATCGAAAGGAGAATTGTTCCTGATTTCATCAAAAAATGAAAACGGCAACCCCTTGTTTATGATGTGATTTAGATAAATTTTATCGCTAAACACATTTCGATAGGTTAACGAAACGTCATTCACCTTATTAACATCACTAAGATTTTCAAAAATGGAACTCCATTGCGATATATCACCGGATGAGATCTCAACCCAGTACTCTTGCCTTTCTTTATGTTTTTTTGCCGATGCCATTACTCTTACTTTGTCACTTGTCTTTAAATTTAAGACATTTGTCAAAATAATGCAAGCTTTTCACATTGGTTACCATAAATTTTCTACTTTTTTCAACCAATCATTGCGCATCCAGGTCGTATTCTTGCTCGCAACGAAAAAGTATCCAAATGGTCACCGACTTAAAGGCGAAGTTGTAGTCGCAGCAAGTTATTCGACAAATAGACGTAAAGACCGAACCGCGGGATCATTTTCTTGATTTTCTGAATTCAAATGAATAGCGAAGGGCTCAATGTCCAATTGTGATGGCATTGTCGTGAATTTCCAATACAACAATCCTTGGAGGTTGATTGCATAATCTTTTACCACATCGTGCAGAGCCTCAATTGCCATGGCCCGTTCCAAATACGCGTCCTCTTGTTCGCTCCACACAATTAATTTTTCGTTCGCTCCTTCGCCCACAATGGAATATCCAAATCCGGACCACGGCTCTGTTGTCGCCTCAGCATATTTCGTGTAGCCCAATTCTGTAAACAACAAAGGAACGTGTTCAATTTCCTGTTCGTCACGAAACGATGCGATGGATTGAAATACTCCTTCCCAGCCTTGGACCAAACTTTTGTAAAGTGCCGACGTGTCGATCTTTTCCGAACCCGGCGCGCGCAATGGAAAGTAGGCGTTGATTCCAATGAAGTCCATATCGTTCCAAAAATGAACATCGAAGTAGTTGTCAAAGTTTGCGGCGTAGGTCAATTTCCCGGAAAAGTGTCGTCTTGCTCTTCGAATCAGTCTGCGCCAGCGTTTTTCAACGTCTGCTCTTCTTTTGTTCATGAGACCCAGTGAATCGGGCTGACCGGCATAGGTAATTTGTCTTGCCCAAGCGATGTTGGCGGCAATTCTGTCTTCTATTAGGAGTCCCAAGGAGTCATAATGCTGATACCCTTGAATCCAAATATCCCTGCCAATTTCTTCCTTATAATTGAGTGCACGATTTTCGAGGACACGCTGGGCGCTATCGCTTAGCATAAATTGATAATGCGGACTTTGCTCTGTCAAGGGAACGGTAGAAACCAGCGCATTCATTTCGCTACCAATTGCGACGACATCTACCCCTTCTTTTTCAGCTATTTTGGACCATTTTTCAACGAACAAAGTATACTTCTTGAACCATGAGTTCATCATCCTTTTAGATTTCGGCAAAATCATTCCGTGCCACAGAAACTTGTTGCGCTCGTACGCATGGTCAAGCGCTACTCGCAGTACCAAAACTACATTGAGATGGGCGTGTTTCGCGGCGCGAATTTGGCTCAATGCTCCTTGGTCCTCGTCCTCGAACCATAATTCGTCTGAATCCCAATTGCCTTGGCGCGCATAAACGGTAACTTCAACGGTGTTCATTCCGGATTGAGTCATGGCATTCGTCCACGACTTTTGATCGAACTCCCCCACTTGAATGCCGCCCAAATAAAATGAAGTCTCCGCATCCTCTTGCGACCAGCCTTGAGCACAGGTTAGGAGAAAAAAAGCGAATAAGCAGGACAGGCAGCGCATTGGATTCATTGGTCGACTAAAATACAATTTTCGGTAGTTCAGCAATTTTCTTTCCAAAAGGTCGAATAGCGAGGAAAGCATTACCCTTAGGTAATTATTTTGGGGCAACAGAACCGGTGCAAGCTTTATTGTAAGGAATTATCCCTTTAATAAACAGATAGTTATCCTATTCGTACTTTCATTTTTAATTTATAGGTTTGTTAAAACGTCACAAATGCGAACACTATTCATTTTTATATCGCTTGTCTTTCTATGCCACAACAGTCATGCCCAAGACTGGGAGAAAGTATACCTTGCTAGCGGGAAACAGTACCAAATAGGCTCAGGGCAATGGATCACCTTCAGGGAACACTCTCATGTTTGGCTAAATGAAAATGGCAGAGTAATGAAGGGCTCACCCATCAACTGGGAAAAATTTCAAACTCCTAGAGGTCAATGGTTAACTGTATACACAGGGTTTCCTGCAGGGGAACCTCCATATGTTACTTTTAACGATAGTGGAAAGGTAGTGCGCTGCATTCTAGGGGCCGACCTTACTGTTAAAACAAGAGATAACAAATTTGTCACTTATAAAAAGTACGAGACACTTGAATTCGATTCAGAGGGATATGTGTCGAACAGATGAAAACCTAAAACCAATTAATTATGCGATTATTACTATTATTCCTTTTGCTAAATTTTGGAGCTAACGCTCAAACTATTGGTAAACAACAAGACGGGGTTTCTTACGAAATCCTAAGTTCAAAGATGATCACAAAAACTTCGGCTGTTCACTGTGGTTACAATGATTTTGGTACAGCTAAAATGGCACGATTTAGAGTTGAAAAACGCAAGTATACACGAATCACAAATGGTAAAGTGGAAAAGGTTTGGCATGAAGATGCTGAAATTTATGTGGAATGCTTACCCAACCAATAACTTAGGAGTTCAATATTTATATTTGAACGACATAATCTCAATTCAGCATTTACAATGAAAACAATGACGTGCAAACAACTAGGTGGTGCCTGCGATATGGAGTTCAAAGCCAACTCATTCGATGAAATAGCATCCCTCAGTCGTCAACATGGAATGGAGATGTTTCAAAAAGGAGACGCTGCCCATACGGAAGCCATGCAGAAAATGGCCGCCATGATGCAGCAACCAGGAGCGCTTCAAAAGTGGATGGAAGAGAAAGAAAAGGAGTTCGACGCGCTGTAAGAAGAGTATGGAAAAATGCCCGAAATGCAACCGACCATTAAGTAGAACAAACGCATGGCACTATTGTGTGGAAGTAGATATAGATTCGCTTTTCTTGGACAAGCCCGATGCAGTTGTTTTAGCGTTCGACACCATCTTTCGCGAAGTCTCCGAATGGGAAGGCTCAGCCTACAGTGCCACCAAAAACTGCATTGTATTCATTCACAATAAAACGTATTTGGTGCTCAAACCCATGAAAAAGTGGTTGGAAGTAAAGTTTTTCAGTGATGCACCTATTGAAGAAGAACGATTGCACAAACAATACCAGCGTGGGAAACGCTACGAAGGCATTTTTCGCTTCGAATTCGAGGAACAAATAGACCCAAAGTACTTTACTTTGTTTCGAAAGTCGTTTGAGATGTCTTAGTCTATTTTACTTTTAGCGCCTTTAAAATCTTTTGATCGTTAATAAGCGCATCTCTCATCAACAAATTAACCGGAAAAACTTGTTGCGGAGCCTGTTTAAATCCACTCCAAATATTATACAAGGTTTCACTCGTTATCAAAGACAAGTTCAATTCAATATCGAGATCACACTCTTCAATAAAGTCAGAGGAAAAATCCGGTGCTACTAGTAGTGTTTTAATTACTCGAAACCCTCTACTTTCAGCATTTCTTTGATATGCCTTTATTTGACGGGAGCAAGAAGAAAACTTGTTGTATTTAGTTGATTTTGCCGTTTTACACTCCACAATTATGACCTCATCTTCAGAGGTCTGAATGAGAATGTCAATTTTATCCTTTTTTGTATTGATTTCAGATTTTAAGTTCTCATTCACATTAAAGCCCAAATCCTGAAAAAGCATTCGTGCAACAGCTTCATATTTCAAGCCAATTTCAGCCGTGGTAAGATCAATATTATTGGTTTTTAATGCATTCAAGTCACGGTTTCCGATGTGAACAAAATTTTCGATGTAAATACTTTCTGTATCAGTATATGAGTTCAAAATATTCTGAACTTCATCTCCTCGGAATGATACATCGTTTTCATCGCAGAACTTCCGTAAATCGTCCTTTGAAAGTAAATCAAGAATATCCCTTGGTTTTAGATTATGATCAATTAAAAAGTTACCATCGATAACATTCTCCTCTTGGAATTGGAATTCATTTTTCAAATACTCATTTAGTTCTGGCAAGGATGAAGAAAGATCAGTACAAAGGGCATTGTAGCCATCTTGCGAAATACCAATGGTTTCATCTTTCTCCACAGTATTAAAATATTCAACAATTATATCAATTTTGTCATCTAAAGTTGAACCCTTCGCGGGAATTCCAAAACTCTCCATCAACACATTTATTCGCTTCTTTCTATCGTTAACATTAACATCGTCCTTAAATAGACCGTGTGTTAAAAGACTCTTTAATGAAACTCCCTGGTTTATTATAGTTTTCACTTTCTCGTCGCCTCCAATTCTTTGACTAACATTGTGTCTTTTACACACTTGATTCAACTCAGGACTTGACAAGGACTTTAAAATTCGTCGTAAAAATTTGTCTGCAATTCTTTTACCTCGAATTTCCCTGAGGATCTTTACTACTTCATCAGGAACGTAAATTGAATCACTTTTTTTATGATAGAAAACAATTGCCAAATCTTTGAGTCTCTTGATAAGTGTATCTCTATCAATCACTTCAAGAGGGACAACACTATAATTTATAAGCCGAACTTCTTCGTTGGAAAGCTCTAAAGATTCTGCTAAAGTTTGTAACAATGAGTACTCGTCTGAAGTAACTTTTCTATCTTGATTATTCTTCTCATCATTGATATAAGCTGTATTAACACAGTTCTTGTAGACTATATAATCTCTGTGTCTCAATGGGTCAAAACTCTTAGAATCATTCTCCAATTGATCCATAAAATTCGCACTTGACTCTTTCAGCTCACTAATTTCTTTCCTGTACAAATCTTCAAACCACCGGTCATGCAAAATAGCATTACCATCACGGATTAGAATGTCAATTATTACGTCTAACTGTGATAAATTGGTCGCTAGCTCTTCCTTTAGATAGTTTTTATAATCCTCTCTTAAAAATTGAAATACCTTAACAATGTTTTCATTGTCTATTTCCTTAACTCTTCGACTGTTATTTTCGAGAATTTCATCTACTTCTTCTGTTTGACTAGAGTCAATTAAATTGTCAAGAACTTTGTAGAACGACGTTTTTTCAATGGTGTTGGTCCGGTTAAGGACATCAAGAAGTTTCATGAGTGAATAGTGTGATTATAATGTATAGTATTCGTGTAAATATACTATTGCCTTTCGATATCACCAAAAACAATTGTTTACCCCATTTCACTTTTTTAACAGCACTTCTCTTCTGTTTTGAAACATTCTTACGACCTTTGTCCTCCAAGAACTTGAGTTATGCAACGATTTTACCTGACGATTTTATTCGCCGCAATCGCGCTACTGGCTCAATCCCAAAACACATACACTATAAAAGGATCGGTAGTTGATGGAGGCACAAACGAAGCCATTCCATTCGCAACGGTCATGATGAAATCTTCGGAAAGTGACAACACCATTGGTGGAACTACTACAGAGGATAACGGCTCTTTTGAACTAGAGTCGAATACAAAAGCGCTCTACATTATTGTGCGTTTCATGGGTTACAAAGACTCCATTATTCGTGATATCGATTTTCAAAATGGCGCTGCCGATCTCGGAGCAATCCTGCTGGAAAGTAGCGTACAAGATATTGGACCGGTGGAGGTGCAAGCTGAAAAGTCTACCATGGAGTTTAAGCTCGACAAGCGCGTTTATAACATCGGGAAAGACATCAGCAGCACAGGCATGGGAGCTTTGGAAGTACTCAACAACGTTCCTTCCGTAACTGTAGACATTGAAGGAAATGTGAGCTTGCGTGGAAATGCAGGTGTGCAAATTCTCATCAACGGGAAGCCTTCCGTAATGTCGGATGATCCTTCGAATGCGCTTGGTGCTCTCACAGCGGATATGATCGAGAGCATTGAAATTATTACCAATCCTTCGGCAAAGTACGAAGCTGGCGGAACATCGGGAATCATCAACATCATTCTAAAGAAAGAAGAAAACAAAGGTTTTAACGGGTCTGTTTCAGCGAATACTGGGATTCCGCACAATCACAGCGTGGGCGCCAGCATCAATTATCGCACAGAAAAATTCAACTTCTTCACCCAATTTGGGGGCGGATACCGATCGCAACCACGATTTGAGGAAAGCGATAACTTCAACCGCATCACCGGAACACGCATTACAAGCAATGGCGAGTATTTCCGAAACGAGCAGTTTTATAACATTACCCTCGGAGCAGATTATCACATCAACAAATACAATGTCATTACGCTTTCCGGGAACTTTGCCTACGAGATTGAAGAACAGCCCTCAGAGTCGAACATCACATTTTTCGATAGCTTGGGCAACATCGAGTCGCAATTCCGACGCAGCGAAATTACCAGTGCTTTAAATCCCAAATGGCGCTACGAACTTAACTACAACAAGGAGTTCCGTGATAATAAAGAGCACACCTTACAATTCAGTTCATTGGGGCGCTTTTTTGGAAAAGATCTCTCCGCAGATTTTGACAATGAGTACTTTGTAGGCTCTTCAGGTGCTACGGACCAACGCACACGAACGGACTTCTATCAATCTGATTTTACCTTCAAATTGGACTACAACAACCCGCTTACAGAGCAAATAACACTGGAGCTGGGAAGTCAGTACGACATGAACGATGTGGGTAACGACTTTCAAGTAGAAAACTTTGATTCCGTTTGGACCATCAATGAGGATTTGACCAATAATTTCATCTTTGTTCAAAAGGTACTCGGCGTGTATTCTACTGCGGCTTATGAAAACGATACTTGGGGTGTTAAGCTCGGCGCTAGATTGGAAAACACAGATCTAGATACGCGATTGGAAACGACCAATGAAACGAACAGTCAGGACTACACCAACTTTTTCCCGACGTTGCACACTTCGTACAAATTCTCGAAGCGTTACTCTATGCAAGCTGGCTATTCGCGCCGCATATATCGTCCGCGTCTTTGGGACTTGAATCCGTTTTTTAATGTTCGCGACAACTTAAACATACGTACTGGAAATCCGAATTTAACGCCTGTTTTCACAGATTCTTACGAGATTACAGGAATCTTCATTTTTGACAAGTTCTCCTTGAATAGCAGTGTGTACCATTTGTTTGAGCGTGATGTTTTTGAACAAGTTTCTCGATTTGAAGACAATGTTCGTATCACGACGCGTGAGAATCTCGGAACTAACGCCAAAACCGGACTGGAAATCAACTGGAAATACCGGGTAGCAAAGTGGTTTACAGCAATGGGCGATGTGAACTACGGATATTTTGTTCGCCGCGGTAGTTTTGAAGGTCAATCGTTCGATTTCGAAGGAGATCAGTGGTCGACACAA
The DNA here is from genome assembly GCA_024742305.1 of bacterium. Taxonomy (GTDB): domain Bacteria; phylum Bacteroidota; class Bacteroidia; order Flavobacteriales_D; family Crocinitomicaceae; genus UBA4466. Next base: position 324,745 of record JANSYQ010000001.1, read on the forward strand.
TTAACAATGAAGTTTGATCTTCCGGCAGACATCAGTTTGGAGTTGACTCCACAACACCGATCGCGCGTGCTGACCGTTCAAGGGGTAAATCAAGGTCAGACCTTCATAGACGCTGGGATTCGGAAGAAAATATGGAAGGGGAAGGCGGTCGTGAATTTTGCAGTACGCGATGTTTTTGCATCTCGGGTGCGCATTCGAGAGGTGGATCAGCCTGATTTCTACTTGTACAGCTTCTCGCAGCGCGGAAGATTTCTTACACTAGGGTTTAGCTATAGCTTCGGAAAGGGCGAGGCGGTGAGTTATAGTGGTGGTGGACACCATTAAGAGTTTCTCTTTTATTGCGCGTATTTTGCTCAAATTAGACACCATGCCTGCGGCAGGCAGGTTAGCCTAATTACCAAAATGTAAAATTTTCGTGATTCCGGGTTTTTATTCCTATCTTCTATTATTGATTTCTTTAACATTCCTTACCACCTTCCAAACCTCATTTCTGCTACCTTTCTTCCCATGAAAGTATCCTTGTTTCTCGCCAGTTGGTTTTACAGTCTTCTCATCGGGCTAGTGCTCTCGGGTGTTGTAACAGAATCCCTCATGTTCGGTGCTTTATTCGCGGTGGTATCGGCAGTACTCTCCGCTCCTTTCATCATCATTTTTTCCATTTTGATGTCGCTTTATTTAAAAAAGAAGCCAAGCACGAGTGACTTGCATGTACGTACATTCGCGTTGCACGCAGCAGGAAGTTTTCTTACGGTTTTAGTTTTGGTACTTCTCAACGGAGGATTTCCATTTGAGCTATATGCTGCCATTTGTGGCTACTTTGTTATAGACAGCCTTTTCTTTCATACGTTTATTCAATTGAGGAACGAGGAAGGTAGTTCGGAAAAAGTGGATACGGATAACGATATTTTGGATAGTCCTCTCTAAAAACGAAAACCCGTTGGAATGGCTCACATCACATCCACCAATAACCTGCCGGAAACGTTTTCGCTTAGAACAATTGGATTGGAGTGTTCTCGTATCTGCACCTGAATACTGTTATCGAATTCTTCAATCCGTAAAACCTCCATCACTGTACCCAGCTTGATTTGGTTGCGATTCAAATAATGCAAAAACTCCTGAGAGCTTTCTTTCAAAGCACAAATTCGCACCATTTTACCAGCCTTGACATCTGAAAGTAGTGTGAAATCTCTAGGCTTGATATTACCATCCTTATCGGGAATCGGCGAGCCGTGCGGGTCCATGGCTGGGAAACCTAGGAGCTCATCCATGCGATCAAAAAACTTTTCGATCCGAACGTGCTCAATTTCCTCGGCAATGTCGTGCACTTCTTCCCAACCAAAGCCCATGAATTTCTCCAAAAACATTTCCGTTAGTCGGTGCTTGCGAATAATAAGTGCTGCCGTTTTTCTGCCCTTGGCAGTGAGCTTGAGGGGTTTGTACTTTTTGTAGACTACCCATTTTTCCTCTTGCAATCGCTTTACCATACTGTTTACCGTAGGTATACTCACGCCCATCTCTTTGCTCAAATCAGACAAGGAAATATTCGGATCCTCTTTATCGAGGTAAAATATTGCTTTGAGATAATTTTCTTTTACGTTGGTCGCCATTGCTTTTCTTCGTTGCAAAAGTAAGAATTTCAAGAAGAGGCCGCAGTATCTTTGACTTTTACCCTCCTGAAAGTGCGACTGCTTGAATAAAGACAAAAGCCGAGAATTTATTGGCGACCACAGCGCCTTTGCCGTAGCTTTGGCGAAGGAACAAAGGCACAAAGACCCCCAACTGTAGTTTTGCGAGGTGCCACGGGATTATGATTGTGTCAGAATCTAGTGTACACCATTAGAGTAACAAGTTAAAACATTGCATTCTTTGCGCCTTTGCGGTTAAAGTAAACGTGAGTATTCACGAGTTTGCCATTGTCTAGGCAATTAGCCCTACAAGGGTGATATTTCTATGAAGTACTGAAATGTGCAATAATCAAAACAGTAGGTACAAAATTATCAGCGGATTAAATACCTTTACAAGGTGAAAAAGCGCATTCTGTCGGCACTAAAGTATACACTCATCTACTCCGTAATCACCTTTGTTTTGCTGGAAGGATTGCTGTGGATTCTAGGTTATCGACCGTACGCAAACACGGACTATGAAGTTCATTCTTCACCCAAAAATCCGTACGTAGCCGACGCTAAACTTGGCATTCAACTCAATCCGGGAACCTATCATTTCACTTTGAACAAAAAAGTGAAGTTCACCGCTACACACAGTGATAACGGACAGCGATTTATTCCAGGAGCAGACGCGAATCAAACGGAAAATGTCGTATTTCTCGGGTGCTCCTATACCTACGGATATGGTGTGAATGATAATGCCTCTTTTGCAGCGATTGCACAGCAAGAACATCCGGAATGGAACGTGGAGAATACAGCCGTGGTAGGCTACGGAACCGCTCAGCACTTGCTACAACTCCGAGATCAATTAAAAGAAAACGAACCGAAAGCCGTCATACTTTGCCTATCCTCTGTACATTTCATTCGAACCGTGCTGTCGCAACATTACCGCTCTAATTTACGCATTGGATATCGGCGTTCTTCTTCCGATGTCGATGGACGAATGTCAGGCGCTCGGTTCCCATATTTCGATGATTATTCAGGAAAAGCAAAATTCGCTTCTTGGGAAGAGTTGTACTCGGAAATCCCTGGAAGATATTGGTCCGCTTCCATCAACTTTATACAGCACATTCGAGACCGTAGCAATGAACCTCAATGTGACGCTGTTGACATCACAGCATACCTCATCAGAGAAATGCAGGCTTTGTGCAAGGCGAAAGGAGTGCCATTTGGGGTGGTGTGTCTCGACACCAATCATGAAACCGCAGAATTGCATGAAAAACTCAAAGGTGTTGCATGGAAAAATGTCGGCTTTTCTTTCAAAAGCAAAAAATACACGCACCTGCCGTATGATAGCCATCCCAATGCAAAAGGACATCAGAAAATTGCCCAATCGGTAGTTCCATTCATTGAAAAATTAGTGGCTGATGAATAAACTTCGGTGGATTTGGTACATGGTAATTGTTCTGTGCATTGGCGCGGCGATTTGGGTGGCACCGGAAATCCCCTTCCAAAGCAATCCGGATGCGTACACCTTAATTCCCGAGGAGGACCGGCAAGAACTACAAGATTTTGAAGCGCAGTTTGAGAGCGATGGCTACCCCATCAACATTTTGGTTTTGAAACATAAAAACAAATGGGAAACGTTCGACGATTTCCAATGGATGGACCGAGCTACGGAATGGTGGCACGTCAACGACTCTTTACAAACTTTGAGCATAACCAATGTCCCTTTCCCCGTTAAGACTTTCTTGGGCATTCGCAAGAAAAACTTTGTCCCTCTTGAATCTCAAGAACGATTTGAGAAATGGTACCAAAGCGCCGACTCTTTCGAAGATATTACGCGAAAGTTTCTCTCAAAAAACAGAAAGTATGCGTTGCTCTTCGTCCCATCAGAAAAGTACTCTGAAGTCAATATTCAAACCTTCCGGCGAAAGGTGAAAAACGACCATGTCACGGTTCTTCCATTGGATTACAACGCAATTGAAGAGGAACTTCGAGCAGACAATCAACAAGAAACGCTACTACTGAGTGGAATCAGCTTCGTGGTGATCCTTGCATTGTTCTTGGCATTTACGGGTTCACTTCGCGGACTGTTTTTCATTGCATCCATGATTGTTTTCAGTCTTTCTCTGACAACGCTCTTTATCTACCTCACTGATATGTGGTTTTCCATTCACATGGTCGCAATTCCTTGCATGCTCATCGTGCTTTCGTTCACAGATTTAATGCATTTAATCTATACACATCATAAAATCAGGTCGACAACTCAGGACTCTAACGAACTGAGAAAACAACTGGGAAAATCCTTACATCGACCGATGGTGCTCACCTCCTTGACCAACATGGTAGGTTTTGTCTTGTTCTTATTTCTTTCCGACAGTCCAACGCTTACCGATATTTCTGTTCTGTCGATAATCGGCGTGCTTTTCGCCTTTTTAACATCGCGTTTTGTGGCCGTCCGGTTGCTTACATCTAGAATGCGTCTCCTCAAAGAGGGAACGGGAACTCGATGGAACCAGTTTCACGCTAGGTTTGCAGAGCGTTGGCGACCAAAACGATATTGGCTACTTGCAGGCTCGGGAGTTATCGCAGTGCTTTTAGCAATCGTTGTTTGGAACAAAAGTACCATCAATAACGTTCCATTTGTTACGGAAGGTGACCACCCAGCTTTTGAAGCAGCAGATATCATGAGCGCTCATTTCTTTGGAGACAAAACAGGGGAAGTCCACTTTACGTACGATCATCCCTCCGATTTATGGAACGGAGAATCCATGGCATACCTTGAACAACTGGAAACCGAAATGCAAGAACATTTCCCGATTAAGGTAGTTTCCAGTCCCACTATTCTTGCAAAACGTTATCATCGTTTTCAAAGGAACGGACATCCGGGTGCTTTTTCCTACCCAGTTACCTACGATAGCTTGTTCTTGAACAACATGGCGCTTTTGGGCGGCGAAAACATTGTGCGTCATAAAAATGGAGTGGCTCGAATTCGCTTTAGTTTTTCCAACCTCGATTTGGACAAATCGCTCGATGGCTGGGAGCAGATGAACACATTCCTCCAAAAAAATCCACCGCCACGAGGATTAACGGCATCGCTTTCAGGAGTAGCGTACCTCAACGATGTCACCACACAACGATTTTCCGAAAATATACTCCTAGGCATCCTGATCAGTATTGTTTTTGGCGCTTTGGTCACCTTCATCTTTGTTCGAAACGGAACCGTTTTCTTAGCTACTTTGCTCGCCAATTCGCTCCCATTATTGGTTGCCTTATTGATAATGATCGTTTTGGGAAACGACTTAAACCCGATTTCCTTGTTCTTTTTCACCGTTATCATGGGATTGTGCGTAGATGACTCGATTTATTTATTGCTCCATCGAGATGCTGCTTCCAAAGGATCCTTGTATCCAATTGCTGTAACTTCGGCCGTATTGGCCGTTGGTTTTGGTGCATTTTTATTCTCCGGGTACGATTGGGTACAACCTTTTGGATGGTCTTTTTTGATAGGAATTGCGGTTGCCTTTGTATTTGATGTCTTCTTATTGGCCCTATTCACAGATCGAAATAGTATTTTTGACCCCAATGTCTAACGTTATTTTCATTATTTGGTTGGTAATCAACATTTTGTTGATGTTACACGTCCTGCACGAAGGTGTTTTGGTCGTGAATGCCCTCCGAAAACGAAAAAAGAAGAAGCCTGAAGTAAAAAAAGAGGACCTGCCTATGGTCACGATTCAGTTGCCTCTTTACAACGAAAAGTACGTGATTGAACGCTTGTTAGACTCCATTCGCGAAATTGATTATCCGGAGCATTTGTTGGAGGTACAAATCTTAGATGATTCCACCGATGAAACTACCGAGACCATTCGAGAGTATATAGAGCGACATCAATGCAACTTTGATTTAATTCGCCGGGATGACAGAGCGGGCTTCAAAGCGGGAGCATTATCGTATGGATTGAAAATCGCAAAGGGCGAATTTGTAGCCATTTTCGATGCCGACTTTATTCCGTCGCAGCAATTTTTACTAGAAACCATTCCTTATTTCCAAAACGAGAAAGTCGGTGTGGTTCAAACACGCTGGTTGCACATCAATGAAGATCAATCCTTACTGACTAGGGCACAAGCACTCATGTTGAATACGCACTTCAGCGTGGAACAATTGGGTCGACACAATGCAGAAGGATTCATCAATTTCAACGGTACCGCGGGTGTTTGGCGCAAGGCATGTATTGCCGATGCCGGAGGCTGGAAAGCTGATACACTAACCGAAGATTTGGACCTTAGTTTCCGTGCACAAGCCAAGGGTTGGCAGTTTGAGTACTTATTTGATGTAGGATCTCCAGCGGAACTTCCTTCAACGTTTGAGGCCTACCGAACACAGCAGTTCCGCTGGTCGAAAGGTGCAGCTGAGTGCGTTCGAAAAAACTGGAAAATGCTATGGAATTCCTCTGTAAGCTTTGGATCAAAGGTCATGGGGTCGTTTCACCTTCTGAATAGTTCCGTGTATCTGCTCGTCGTAGCGCTTTTGCTGCTCAGTCCATTTGTGTATTACGTCAACAGCGAGCGTTTGGTAACTGTGCCGAATTTCGAGTACTTCCTGCCTCTTGGTCCCATCGTAAGTGGATCGCTCTTCCTGATTTTCCTTTCAGGATCTCTGTTGGCAAATAAGAACAAGTTGAGCGCCATTCTTTGGTACATTCCTTCGTTGTTCACTTTCTTTTCCATGACCACCGGAATTTCCTTGTACATGAGTTTTGGTGTGATTGAGGGGTATTGGGGAAAGAAATCGCCGTTTGTGCGGACGCCAAAATTTGGAGATGAAAACATCGCCAAAAAGATCAAAAGCGGCTACGATTACAAGAAGGAATACAGCATCAAGTTACTGGAAATAGTTTGCTGGGGTTACGGTGCCTACTGGATGTACCTCGGAATTCAATCCATGAACATCATGATTATCGCTTATGCGTTGATCATACTTACCGGTTTCTCACTGGCACTGTTCTTTAAAAATCAAACTTTCCAATGGCGCTGATCCGAAAATATGGATTTTGGATTTTCGCGGCGGTCTCAACGCTACTTTACTTACTATTTGCTCAAGAACTCAAACGTACCGAGCACCTAGAACTTTTCCTGTCTTTCGTCATCTTGATCGTCTTGTGGCTGCTCATGCAACGCTTCGCCACAAATTCTTGGAAACTTCTTTTTGTCACTGGACTAATTTTCCGCCTGTGTTTCCTTTTTGCAACACCGCACCTCTCCGACGACTATCTGCGATTCCTGTGGGACGGAGAATTAAGCAAAGATGGATACGAAGTTTTCGAGTTTACGCCAAATCAATATAAAAAGCACGTTTCCGAAGAGCATCTTGCGAAGTATGAAAATATGCTCAACGACAGCACAGCCGAATTCCCAACGGGGATGAACTCCAAAAAGTACTTCTCCATCTACCCCACCGTTAACCAATTTGTGTTTCAAACGAGTGCTCTTGGTAGCGATCCGCACAGAGCCAACCTTGATATTTTACGGCTTTGGATCTTGATTGCAGAAATTGCCTCCTTCTTTTTGTTGAAAGCACTGCTTACTCCAAAAGACAAAGCATCCAAGGGAGCTCAGACACGATATTTAAGTCTTTACTGGCTGCACCCCTTGATTATTATTGAGCTCACGGGCAATTTGCACTTAGAAGCATTGGCCATCACTTTTATCCTACTAGCGCTCTACCTTTCCCGTTTGAATCATTGGGTGGGCGCGGGTATTGCCGTCGCCTTAGGAGTAATGACGAAACTAACGCCATTATTGCTTCTCGGTGCCTTCTTCAAGCAGCTTCACTGGAAACGATGGCTGGTTCAATGTGCCATTGCCGGAATTGTAAGCATTGGGCTGTTCTCCATTTACGTGAACACTGAAACATTTGTCAATTTTAAATCCAGCGTCGGGCTATTTTTCGCCTGGTTTAGCTTCAACGCTGGAATTTACTACAGTTTGAAAGAGTTAGTACTTCTTATCTCAGGAACTGATATTTCCTCCCTAATCAGCTTATGCTTTCCATTTATTTCAGCGGCTATCATGTTGTGGATTGTCTTCTTCAAAAAAACAGATGTTCCAACTACCGCACTCCTACTTTTTACAACGTATTTCCTATTTACGCCCATTTTACACCCGTGGTATGTTACCATTCTTGTTCCACTCGCCGTACTCTCTAAGAAAGTCTTCCCGCTTGTTTGGTCCGTGCTAATTTTTGGCACATACTTGGCCTACGGTGCCACCTTCAAAGAACCGCTTTGGTTTATCATCATTGAGTTTGCCGTGGTTATTACCTTCCTTTTCGCTGAGTTCAAACAGAAGCAAAACTGGACTCATCGAATTGCCTCTCATCTTTACGGTTGATTTGTTAAAAGTTTCTTAACGAAATAGTTATGGCACAACTGTTGTCCTCTCCGACTCGAAAAAACGAAAATCATTAGATTTACAAAAACCGAAACTTATGAAAGGATTACTACTTACCACAGCACTTGTGCTGACCGGATCGCTATCATTTGGTCAGAACATTAACGACCACAAGATCAGCTTTAATTACATACAGCTTCCATTGCTAAAAATTGATTCGCAGTACGACAACTACAGCGTAACAGTGGAACATGCGTACAGACAAGCAAACGAGGACAGTACCGTAATGTTTGATGCGAGGAAAAGCGTTGCCATGGAAATGTTCATGCAGGCTTCTGAGCGATACCATCAAGAGTGCGACTCTTTGGAACGAATCTATCTTGCGCAAATGTCGGCTTGGGAGCAAAAAGTGAACGCTGGGACAACGAAACCGGATGGAACACCCTTATCAGAACCGCAAGCTCCGAACTATCCTCCGGCTCCAATCATGGATCAGGTGGAAGCACCAATGATGCACTCGGAATTTCAGGAAAACATCGCTATGGAGCGTGTGAATCTTGCTGGGTACACTCAAGGTGAGGGTGAAGTGGAAATTACAGTGACCATTCACCCCATTCGAAGCTATCGCATTGTTCGTGAGAAAAAAGGAACAGGTGAAACCACGAAGTATGAATACACTGCACGCTATGTTATGCCCATTGGACTTCGTGTAGCCAACCCAACACAGGGTATTATGATGGAAACCGTGCTTTTCGAAAATGAACGCGTGTACAATTTACCTTCACAGAAAAGCAAGTACGACCACCAGTTGTACATGAAAGACAATCGAGAAATGGTATTTCGTCAAATGGAAACAGCCGGTAGAAACACCGCTTTGGCACAATTAAACGACCATTTGAACAATCATTTTGGATTTGTAGAGCGCAATAGAACAGCCGAAATCTACTCGGTGAAATCCTTCAAGGGATACGACTACACCGACGTAACGAATGCATTCACACAAACAACTCTCGCTTTACAGGCGGTTGGGTCAGATAGAGATCGCTCCGGAGCGATTGGTCAAATCAACCAGGCCATTTCTGCGACGGAAACCATTCTTACGGAGTCTAATTTATCCGACAGAAAATCACGAATTAACGATAAAGTTACGGCGATGCTTCAGTGCAACCTCGCCGAGCTATACATGTGGAAAGCCGACTTTGATAAGTGCGATGGCTTCTCTAACCTTGCCATGAACAGCGGTGAAGGAAAGGCAAAACGTCATATCCGCGATGAAATGGGATTCTACAAGGACCAACGCAATCGCTGGGACGTCCATTATTAATCGTTCTCGTTGAACAAACATAAAAGCACCCATCTCGACTAGGCGAAAGCTATGTTCGGTGACTGGGTGCTTTTTTATTTGGAAAACGGCGCCGTTGTTGATGTCATCCTTTGGTACTTGTTGATAAAAGAGAGCTCCCAAATAGTGTGCTTCTGTTACCATAAATTTTTTCTATTGAGACTTAATTGAATTCGATAATAACAAAGGCTATCCATGCGTAACTTTGTAATGTGATTTAAACAGCAAGAACATGTATCAAGAAATAACATCAGATAATTTAGAAGAAATTGTAGCGGAGGGAAAAACAACTTTCGTGCAGTATTCTGCCGGTTGGTGTGGAAATTGTCGATTAATCAAACCGACATTTCAACGCTTGTCGAGAGAAAATGAAGATGCCTCCTTCGTAATGGTGGATGCCGAGAAGTTTCCCAAATCTCGGGAGATGGCGGAGGTGAAAAATTTGCCAACATTCGCCGCTTTTAAAGATGGTAAGTTGGTAGGTCAGGTCTCCACGAACAAAGTAGATAAATTAACATCTTTCATCGATGAGACTACCGGTAATTAAGCACATCAATAGCTTCATTGAAGAAAACGATGCCGATTTCGTGCACGAAACTATCGACTTTTTGGAGCATTTGGCACAGGCACGAGGATTGAAAGATGAAGAACTGGACGTGATTGGCGAAATTCTGTCGAACGCCTATGGTGCCTTGGAGGTTCGGAAGGCAATGGCCGAAGGACAATCTGAGCGTGATGCCTTAAATGGTTTTATGAAGCGCGTAACGGGATCAATAGATAGTTAAAGACTTTCATAGTTAGGTAGTAGTAGTAGTTTGTATTTTTAAAAAACCGTTCTTTTTCGTTTTAGCGAGAAAGAACGGTTTTTTTTGTTCCTATGTAACTTTTTCCATCCTCGGGACATCTACACAGTAAGAACGCTACCATGAGTAAATCAAAGAAAGCTGCCTTCATGGAACTATATACTCCTGTTCACGATAAGTTTGAACGCTTTTGTCGAGCACGTGTGTATGGCGATATCAACTTCAAGGATCTAATGCACGATACCATCGTTATTGCGTTTGAAAAGTTTGATAAGCTAGAGGACCCTAAGGCATTTCTTCATTTTCTTTTTGGAATCAGCATTCGCGTATTGGCCAATACAAATAGAAAACAACGCCTCATTCACGTGTCGGATGAAGCATATCGCATTCCAGACGAGTCATTCAGGGCAGATCGTAACGAAGATGCACATATACTATATGAAGCACTTGCGCAACTTCCCGATCAGCAACGAGAAGCCTTGGTGCTGTTTGAAATCTCAGGATTTTCTATCGCGGAAATTGCGGATTTGCAGGAATCGGGGATTTCTGCTGTAAAGCAACGACTAGCGCGTGGACGAAAAGCTTTGTTGGCGTTGTTACAGGAAAATGAGTTGCATCCACCTAAAAAAACAAGCGTATGACCAGCGATGACTTAAATCAACTGTTTGCTTCTGCACGTGAAATTCCGGTTGAAACAGCCCCGGAACAAATCGCGGGATGGGTAGGTGCGTCAGCTGCCGCTAGCACGGGTGTGCTTGGTATAGCGGCAAAACTCAAATTATTAATTGCCAAAAAAACCTTTATTATTATGGGAACTATTTTATCAGTTACGAGCCTTGGTATCGTTTTAACGATGTCATTAAACACACAAGATCCGCAAAGTTCACCTTCTGAAAAAGTCCATTTTTCAGAAATTATACTCGATGATCATGTTCAGAAAGAGGAGCCAAAAGCAATTCAGATTCTGTTTGAGGATACAACCCTTCCATCGCAAAAAATAAAAGAATCTCCACATGCCACTCCTACTTCAATACCGCTAGCAGAGCCTACAACACTAGATTCTCCTAAAGGAGTGATGGCACCACGCCGAGGGTCGAAAGTTGCGAAAAGATACAAAGCCAGTTTAGCTCCGCAATTACAAGTTTCACGCTCATATCAGGCACCAAAAGCGAAAAAGGACAAAAACCCCGAATTGAAAGGAGATGGAAATGTTACAAAGGTAGATCGTAAGGTTGGATCATTCAAGGAAATCGAAATCAATGGTGTTATTGATGTTATACTCACACAAGGCAACCAAGAAAAGGTGGTCATAGAAACCGACTCCAACCTTCAGGAACAAATTGAAACAGAAGTAAGCGGTGAGCTCCTTATAATCAGTACCAAAAAAGGGAGTATGAAAAAAGTCACCAAAATGATTGCACATGTCACTGTGAAAGACCTCTCGAAAATCAAAAATTCCGGTGTAGGAGATATTACTTGTGAAAATGCCATCAAGTCAAATTCTCTTGAGCTGGATGTAAATAATGTAGGTGATATAGACCTCCAATTAGACTGTGTTGCTTTAGAGGTCGATTTTCGCGGCGTTGGCGACCTAAAATTAGAAGGAACAGCGAAAACAGCTACAGTAAAATCTTCCGGAGTTGGAAACATTAAGGCATACGGTTTAGATGTAGCGACAATGAAAATGAAACATACGGGGGTAGGAAATGCCCTAATTTATGTTTCAGAAGACTTGACCTTGAAATATAGCGGAGTAGGAAATGTGAACTATAAAGGAAACCCCAAAAAGAAGGATATTAAAAAATCTGGGGTCGGTTCCGTTAAAAACAAGTCGTAGAAATTAACACGAATTGGCGAAAGAAATCGCACGTTTTCGCCCGAAACCAACGATTTTTAGCTTGAAGAATGGAAAATTCATGGGAAGTTAATCCGTAAGGTTGATGCCTCATTGATTGAATTGACCACTTAGCACATTTTCGGACGATTTAGAGGGAAATGGAAATAAATTTAAATCGTCTGTAACTTTTTAGGGGGGATGCCCCTCTTACATTTAGACAACTTTAGGTGACTTTGTTTTGAGCGTCTGAGTTTTTTCATAAGTACAGTTTTAGTTAGATAGAGTTTTCGTCTCAGACAGAAGAAACAGTCGAAAAAGGCTGCCCCGAGGGCAGCCTTCTTTCTTTTGATCTATGATTATTCAGCAATTACCTTTTTCGTGGTTCCGTCAGAAAAGACGTGAATTTGAACCCCTTTGGTAGACGACTGAATTTCCTGCCCCAACATATTGTAGACACCCACCAAAGTGCTTTTCGAAGTTTCTAGGGTGTTGATCGTGACAATAGTTTTGTGTTGGTCCTGTGTTCCGTCTAGGTCAAATTGAAGTAGTCGGTAGTATTGCATTCCTAAGAATGGATTTTGATCGAGGTAAGCATAAGAAACTGAGTTTGTTGTGTTTCCCGTTGCCTGAACCCAGCCTACCTCGTTCCATTCAATGCCATCCGCGCTGCGTTCCAGTGCAAAATAAGCGGCATCCTTTTCGCTTATGGTACTCCACTTTAATAAGTTTCCTTGATGCGTATATCTTCCTGAGAAGTCACCAAACTCAACGGGCAATCCAGTAATTGCCGTAAAACAAGTCGCAAACTCAGATGTGTTGTCATTCAGGTTGCTGATGGCAATTGCCGTAATGGGACTGTTCGTAATGGGACCGTTGTACGTCCAGTTACCTGGGCCGGAAGTGGTGGCAATACCGATGAAATCTTTTCCTTGACACGTTGCAGTACAAGTACTATCATAATACAATTCGATTGTTTGGTTGTTTCCAGCAGTACCAGAAACACTGGATGTTGTCGCACTGGTGATCACAGGACTAGCTATATTCGAGTTCCCCACACCGTTCAATTCAATTCCTTTGCCTGTGTTGCAATAGAAGCTGTTTCTACTGATTAATACTTGATTGCTTCCAGCATCGAGTACACCTACACCATAACCGTTATTGAAAGCAATAATATTCGGCTCTCCAGCACCAGCTCCACCAATAGCCGACGCTCCGGCTCCAAAGTCAAAACGGATGCCTCCATCTGCATTAGCAAGATTCAACACTCCCGTACGGTCCGTTCCTACATAATTTCCATAAATCTCTAGCCCTGACGAAGAAATGGCGAAAATGCCATATTCCGACAAACTTCCGGAGAGTACGTTTCCTGCCGCGGCACTAGTACCACCTATGATTGTTCCAGAAGAATTAATCACAATAACCCCTGAGTCATCGTTGCCAATAGTTGCTGTTCCAGCAGCATTTGTGCCTATGTTGTTCCCAATGATGGAGCAGATATCCGAACTATTATTCAAAACAATTGCGTGGAAGTTATGATCTGAAATGACGTTCATTTCATTGGCGCCTGTTCCACCTATCGTGGTGTTTGGACAGCCATTTAGAGAAATTCCATTTTCAGCATTGCCAATGCCAGACGTACCGTTTACATCCAAACCAACATAGTTTCCTCGGATAAAACATCCTGAAGAGCCGTCTAGATTGATCCCGTTACCCGTGAGTCCTGAACCATTTCCGGAAACAATGTTCGCCTCTGAAGCGAGACTACCTCCAATAATCGTCCCATCTGCAGCAGATACTGCCAAAATTCCTCCAGTTGTATTGGCTAAAGATGCTACACCAGTTGTGTTCAACCCAATAACGTTCCCTTGAATAGTAGTCCCAACAGAACCATTTATACTTATTCCGAAGCCACCGTTTCCTGAAATCAAATTTCCATCGCAAAGTGCACTTCCACCGATAAGGTTGTTGTCGGCAGCACCTTCAACCTGCACACCGTTCAAACCATTTGCCGCGGCAGCCGTGCCTGTGCTATTCGTCCCTATGAAACAAGCCCTCAATTGACAGTTGTCGGCATCAATAAACTGAACTCCATTTAATGCGTAGTTGCGTACATTGAGCGCTTGAATAGTGGACCCCGAGGCTCCCGCTAGGACCTGAATACCATTGGATGCACCTGCAGAAGAGCCATCAATAGCCACCACAGGAACTCCGCAAGCCGAATATCCCGGAGCGGTGGTACCATCAATGTCTACAACATCAGTAAGGGGAGGCAAAATAGATAGCATGGAAATGGTCCCACTCACGGAAAATACAATCACATCACTACCAGCTGAACCGTTCGAATTGATGATCGCTTGTCGAAAAGAACCGGCACCTGCATCGTTCAAATTCGTAACGGTAAAAGTGGCTGAAAATGCACTCGACGTGCATAAAAAGACTGCGAATATTGTACGTATAATACTGTTATTCAGAGTATAAAAAAGTCGTTCCATATCACAATGTAATGAGTTGGAAGAGAAAATCAAAGAACTTATTGTTTTTTTTACCAAAAGCATGTAGTCGATGAATTAATTGCGTTATAAACAATGTTATGGTGAGTGAATTTGTCGTGATTATCAGAAATCAACGCATTTCTATCTAAATTGCATTTTCAATTAACGAACGATGGCAGAAGTACTTGACGATATGAAAGAGTCGAAATCCCCCGACTCACAACCAAAGAAAACGAACTACGGCGCGCTTGCTACCCTTACAACGGTTTTCTTTTTTTGGGGCTTTATCGCTGCTGGAAACAGTGTGTTCATTCCTTTTTGTAAAAGCTACTTCGGACTGGATCAGTTTCAAAGTCAGTTGGTAGATTTTGCGTTTTATGGAGCTTATTACCTCGGTGCACTAGGACTCTATATTTTCGGAACAGCTTCCGGTAGAGACTTGGTTGGTTCGTGGGGATACAAGAAAAGTATTGTGTTTGGCTTGTTGTTTTCCGCGTTGGGCGCAGCCGCAATGATTGTATCGGTATATACGAACGTTTTCGCCGGGATGTTGCTAGGGTTATTCATTGTAGCGCTCGGGTTCTCTTTGCAGCAAACCTCTGCCAATCCGTTCATGATTTCTCTAGGAGATGAAGCCACTGGAAGTAATAGAATCAACTTAGGTGGAGGAATTAATAGTCTTGGAACAACCATTGGCCCCTTAGTAGTGTCGTTGGCACTCTTCGGTTCTGCTGCTGCTATTGACGATGAAGCTATCGAGGCTTTAAGTCTGTCTAAAGTGATTGTACTCTATGCTTTCGTTGGTGTTTTATTCATCGGAATTGCCGCTTTGTTCGGATTTTCCAAAAGTGTACCTGCTGGAATTAATGAGGAGAAAACCGAGAAGTCAGGCAAAGCCTTGGTAACTCTTTTAGTGATTACTGGACTCTTAATTGGTTGTTTTGCACCAGTTTTTGCCAGTTATGCCAGTAAAGATCAGAAGGAGATTGTTAAAGGTGAAAAGGAAATAAAGAAAATCGAGAAAAAAGCGAGCGCAGCATACAAAGCCTACCTAGTACCATTTGATTCAGACCCGAAAGGCGTGCCGATGGAAGAGGAAGAGTTCGCCGCCGAAGAGCATAAGATCATTCAAGGTATTCAAGACAAGATCGATAATAAAACCAACAAACTTGAGCGTTCTAGGATGATTTGGCTGACATTAGGACTTGCCGTAATTCTCATCGGACTTTTATTCGCGAGTATTCGAGGCGCCAAAACCAAGGTCGGATGGGGTGCCATGCAGTATCCACAGCTTACATTAGGAATGCTCGCCATTTTCGTCTATGTGGGTGTTGAGGTTGCTGTAGGAAGTAACATCAGTGAGTTACTAAAGCAGGATGCGTTTGGTGGCTTTGGAGCCTCTGAGGTAGCTCCTTATGTAGCTATGTTTTGGGGTAGTTTGATGATTGGTCGTTGGGCAGGAGCCATCAATGCCTTTGAAATGTCTCAGCAAACAAAGATGATTTTGCGCTTTTTCGTTCCCTTAATTGCTTTTGGCGTTGTGCTGTTGCTGTCCAAGATCTCAGGCTACGATATTGATGCCTTGTACTGGTACATTCTGTGTGTTTTGGTGCAAATTGCAGCGTTCTACATTACAAATGACAAACCAGCGTTAACCTTGGCTGTTTTCGGAGGTTTGGGGATTATTGCCATGGCTATAGGCTTAGCCACAACAGGAACCGTTGCGGTCTATGCATTTTTAAGTGCAGGACTATTCTGTTCTATTATGTGGCCGTGTATCTTCTCACTCTCGCTAGCCGGACTGGGCAAGTACCAAACACAAGGCTCGGCATTTTTGGTGATGATGATCCTCGGTGGTGCGATCATTCCACCGCTTCAAGGAAAACTATCGGACGTAATTGGTATTCAACCGTCTTTCATTGTTGGATTGATGTGCTTTGCTTATTTGACCTTCTTCGCAATATTTGTTCGTCGCATCTTGCGCTTGCAAAAAATTGATTTTGAATAAGAATGTTGAATTTCACATTGGGAGCGTACGTCGAACGATTCAGCTACCTATGATTTCGAGTCTATCCTTTCCGGATTAAACGCGCATCCATCACACGAGGCATCCTTGCGGAAGAAACGTTTGTAGGCTTCCCACCCGAGATATGCCAGTGCGGCACCAATAGTTGCTATGACGAGTATCGTTTGAATCATGCCAATAGTTGATACGTAATTAATGCCCCAAAATACGCTAGAGCACCCATATATCCAAGTTGAACAAGTGGCCATTTCCAGCTTTTTGTTTCACGCTTCACCACGGCAAGGGTTGCCATGCACATCATCGCGAAGGCATAAAAGACCATCAGACTAACTCCCGTTGCTAAGGAATACACCGGAGTACCATCAGAACGTTTCTCTTTTCGGAGCTGTTCAATAAGCGGCGTTTGTTCTTCGCCATCGTCTTCCACAGCATAAATCGTCGCCATGGATCCAACGAAGACTTCTCGCGCAGCGAAAGAAGTAATCAATGAAATACCAATCTTCCAGTCGTAACCTAAAGGCTCAATGGCCGGTTCAATTCCTTTGCCCATAATACCGATGTAGGAATTCTCAAGCTTCGCAGAGGCGATTAATTGGTCGGTTTCTGCTTTTCCCATGCCTTCACGTGCAGCCGTCATTTTTGCTTGGTTCTCCGCCATTTGAATGCGCTCTGAAGGGCCGTAACTTGCTAATGCCCACAGAACAATGGAAATAGCAAGGATAATGCGCCCTGCATCCCAAACGAAAACGCGTACCTTTTCCAAAACAATGAGCCCTACATTACCCCAACGTGGTGCTTTATATCCGGGCAGCTCCAAAAGCAAGAAGCCTTTTTCGTCCGTTTTGATCAACACTTTTAGAATCAATGCAACAATTAATGCCATGGCGGTCCCAAGGAAGTACAATCCGAACAGGACTAAGCCTTGCGCATTGATAATTCCCCACACCTTCGTTTCAGGAATAACGAGGGAAATAAGCAAGGTGTATACCGGAATTCTAGCACTGCAACTCATCAAAGGCGCAATGAGAATGGTTATCAAACGTTCTTTTCGGTCGGCAATGGTTCGCGTTGCCATGACACCTGGAATCGCACAAGCGACACTAGACATCATTGGAACCACACTTTTACCATTCAACCCCAATGGTCGCATCAATCGATCCATAATGAATACAACGCGCGCCAAATAGCCGGTTTCTTCCAAAATTGCAATGAAAAAGAAGAGCAATGCTATCTGCGGAATGAAGATAACCACACCGCCGATTCCCGGAATTACACCCTCGGTAAGTAAATCGGTGAAAACACCTGCAGGAAGCATGTTTGCGGTCCATGAGCTAAACGACGCGAACGCTCCGTCAATTAAATCCATGGGGTAATTCGCAAAGGCAAAAATGAACTGGAAAATGATCAATAAGATGGAGGCGAAAATGGCATAGCCGAAGATCGGATGGGTAAGAATTCGATCCCATTTACTCGTAAAATCCTGCTTTGTTACCACGGTTTCAACCGCTGAAATCATTTTCTTGATTTCCTTGTAGCGTCGAATGGTTTCTTTCTCTTGTCCCGGAAAATCATTGATCTCACAAGGTTCATTCGCACGGGCGCTTCGAGCTGGTAAGTCTTGCAAAGCTTCCAAAATGGTAGATTTTCCCATTCCTGCACGTGCATTGGCACTGACAATTTCAGCTTCGGGAAAGTAGGATTTCAATCCTTCCTCGTTTACCTTGATACCACGACGTTTTGCAACATCGTTCATGTTTAAGACGAAAAGCGTGGGAAGTCCCAAGTCGTACACTTGACTGGCTAGCAAAAGATTTCGCTGAAGATTGGATGTATCCAAAACCACCATCACGGCGTCAGGGCGATCTTCTTTCGTCTTCACGTTGAGCGACTCATATACGACGCGTTCGTCCGCCGATCTTGGATAAATACTGTAGGTTCCGGGAAGATCGACAAGACTAACGCTGGTATCGCCCAAGCGCATTTCACCCGTTTTCACATCCACCGTTACACCGGGGAAATTACCAACGTGCTGGCGAAGCCCCGTCAACATGTTGAAAATGGAACTTTTACCGGTATTTGGATTCCCGACTAGAGCAATCTTCATTCGGATCCGCTGTTTGATGAAACAGAAACCAATTTTGCCTCACTCAGTCGCATGGAAAGCACGTAGCCGTTGACGTTTATCGCCATTGGATCGCCAAAAGGAGCGCGATAGAGCACTCGAATGGGCTGGTCTTCCAGCAATCCCATTTCAAGTAACTTAACTCGCAATATAGAAGATGCGATGGAAATCACCCTTACCTCTTGTCCGTCTGCTATTTCCGATAGTAACTGCGCCATGCAAACCACAAAAATACAGTTTGTCAAACTAATTTGCAGTAGCCTAAAAAGGGTATTTAAGTGGTGGTAAGAAGTAAGAAGAGATCAGTGAAAAGTGGATGCTAATTTCACATGAATCTTCTACATGAGTAGAAATTGTCTAGCATCTAATAGCTGAAAAGCTAGCGTCTCCTAAATAAGAATCTTCTGCTTTACAATCAATCGGGCGGTTTCTCGAGTTTTCTGCTGTAGCAAAATATCTTTGTCCACCGTGACACGATCTATAGTTTCTTGATCGTAATGCCGAATTGTTACCAGTTCTAGCCCTTCGTTGAACTTCACTTGGTAGGAATCTTCAAAAGCAGCTAAGATTTGAGGAATTTTGACTTTTTGTGCGTCGACAAGAATAGAAAAACTCAACGCAGAATTTTGCATCAAGTTGATTTTCGCATTCACTTTCGAAAGTCGATCAAAAATATCGCTCAAGTTTTCTTCTACAATGAACGAAAAGTCTTTCGGGGTGAAAGAGAACAGCACCTGATCCATTTTGAAAATGAAGGATGGAACGAGATGATCGCCTGTCATAGACTCCTGAATGACGGTACCTTCTTCGTTTGGATTTACAAACGACTTCACATGCAACGGAATGTTTTTGTTCTGCAAAGGTTTTACCGTTTTCGGGTGAATCACCGAAGCTCCGTAATACGAAAGTTCAATGGCCTCACGGAAGGAAATTTGATCCAGTTTTACAGTATTATCAAACCATTTTGGATCGGCATTTAACATTCCTGGAACGTCTTTCCAAATAGTCACGCTTTCGGCATTGCAGCAGTAAGCAATTATTCCAGCGGTGAAGTCAGAGCCTTCACGACCTAGCGTCGTGGTAGAATTATCATTAGAACCGATAAATCCTTGTGTAATCTGAATATCGACCGTGTCGTAGTGTGGAAGAAAACGCTTCTCGAAATGATTTGTCGATAGCTCCCAATCGACCTCCGCCTCACGGAATTTTCTGTCCGTTGAAATTAAATTGCGCGCATCCGCCCAACGACACGAAAGGCTTCTAGAGGTCAAATATGCCGTAATAATCTTCGTGGAGACAATTTCCCCCATGGAAACAATTTGATCGTACTCAAAGTCAAAGTTTTCAGAGACGAGATCATCAAAATGACGAAGCAATGAATCGAAGATATCATTGATTTCCTTAAAAATAGGAGCATTGTCATCAGAGAACAACGAATTCATAATGTCCAAATGAAAAGCTCGCCGCTCTTCTACACGTTCCTGAAATAAGGGTTGATTTCGATCCCAATATGCTTGTGCAATCTGCTCCATAGCATTGGTGGTTTTTCCCATGGCGGAAATAACAACGGCCAATTTTTCTCCCTCAAAAAGCTGTAGAATATCTGCTACATTCTGCACAGCAGGAGCATCTTTTACGGAAGCACCACCAAATTTGAAGACTTTCATGCACTTGATTTTCGGCAAATGTAGGAATTATAGCTTTTCCGATGGAAAAACATTTTAAATTATTCACAAAAAGTTATTAGCTTAACTTGTCTGTTAGAATTCTCATTTCGATTACTGGGGAAATACGCTCGTACAAAATGTTATGTACAGCCTCTACAATGGGCATATCGACTTGGAATTTCTTCTTAATTTCCATAACGCTTTTTGTAGCGTAATATCCCTCTGCTACCATGTCCATCTCCATTTGAGCCGTTTTCACAGAATACCCCTTTCCGATCATAAATCCAAAAGATCGGTTTCGTGAAAATTTCGAGTACGCCGTTACCAACAAGTCGCCCAAGTAGGCAGATGACTTAACATCGCGGTGGATCGGGCTCATTTCATCAATGAGGTTTTCAATTTCCTGAATAGCATTTGAGATGAGTACCGACTGGAAATTATCTCCGTAACCCAATCCAGCGCAAATACCCGAAGCAATGGCGTAAACGTTTTTCAGTACAGCGGAAATTTCCGTTCCAAAAAGGTCATCAGACACTGTTGCTTGGATGTATCGACATCGCACCAGAGCTGCTACTTCTTCACAAATATCTTCATCCTGACAGGCAATAGTTAAATAGGAAAGACGCTCAAGGGCTACTTCCTCGGCATGACAAGGACCACAAATGATCCCAATATTATCGTACGGCGTCCCGAACGTTTTGTGAATGAATCGCGCGGGAATAGCATTGTATTCAGGAATAATTCCTTTCACTGCAGAGAACACAATTTTGTCCTCCAACATCTCTTTCGGAAAATCTTCGAACAAAGCGACAAGAAAAGCTGAAGGCGTTGCAATGATGACAATATCCGCAGACTCCACCATTTCAATGAGGTTGGTACTTACGTTGATTTTGTCCAAATTGAACTCAACTGACTGCAAATAATTGGGATTGTGCCTGAATTTGAGAATGTGCTCTACGGCTTGCTCGTTTCTCATGTACCAGTTCACGGAGGGAACATTGTTGCACAAAATCTTCACCAAGGCCGTTGCCCAGCTTCCGCCGCCGATTACAGCTATTTTCTTCTGTGCGTCCATGTACTGTCTTGCGTAGCAAATTTAGGATTTATTCCAACATAGATGGAACTATTCGGGTGATAACCTCTTTTTACACTTGTTGGAAGAATTTGCACCTACTAACTCTATAGGTTATTTTCGTAATTTTACAACAAACCGAAAATTAAAGTCTTATGAAAAAACTACTACTCGCACTAGCGCTGGTTCCATTTGCTGGGTTCTCCCAAATGGAAGACACAGGCGCAGAAGTGCAATTTGAACCATTGGCGAACAACATGCAGGTCGTTCAATCGGGTTCAAAGTCTACCTCTTGTGGACCAGACACCGTTCAGTACACCTTGGCAAAAGCTACGGGTCTTTCCGCTTTGAGTATCAACAACGCCACTTCAGGTTATGCCGTTTCTCAATACTTTAACTGTCCTCAGACAATCACTATGACAGGAGTTGAGTTCTTCGCATACAAGCTAGATGCAACGGGAGGGACAACAATTAACGTTGATGTTCAAGTATACGCAGCCGGACCAGATTCACTACCAACTGGTTTGCCATTGGTGGCGGGAACTGTTCCTGTTGACACGAACTTCTACGGAGGAGATCTTGCGTTATTGAGCAAGTTTGGAAACTTCCCTCCAATTAATATTTCTGTTCCCTACGTGGTTGTAATTCAAAACAACTCACCGAACGGAATTGGATTGTTGTTTAGTGATTATCAAGCAACACCAGTACCAGACGGACTGCAGGAATGGTTGTGTGGAATTAACATTGCTGGTCTTTGGTACAATTCGTATGATATCAACGTAGGAGGTGTTCCTTTGGATTGTGATGCTTTGTTCAACCCATTGGTTTCCTATACCATGGATGCTGGCTTCACTCCATCAGCGAACTGCTTCACGGGAGGACCAACAATCAACTTTACAAATACATCTTCTCCTATCCTTCAGGACAGAATGTACAATCAAGCCGCATTCCTTAACTTGACATCGTTGAGTTACACTTGGGATTTCGGTGACGGTGGTGGCGGAAACGCGATTGATACATCGAACACGTATGCGAATACGACTCTTGATTATACGGTTTACTTAACGGATACTTTATTCGGATGGACATCGACTTGTGTGGATTTGGACTCTACATTCATTGGCGATGACCTTATGACCATGTGGTCTTCGGTTCCTGCTGGAGCTGGTGTTGTAAACTTTACGGATAACTCAACAGCGAGTGCTCCTGTAACAAGTTGGCTATGGGATTTTGGAGATGGAAATACCTCTACTCAGCAAAACCCATCGCACACGTATGCATCTTCAGGAAACTACACTGTTTGTTTGACAGCTGTTACAGACTGTGGAGTAGATTCAACTTGTGCAACGATTACTGTAACGGTATGTAACAACCCTACGGCTGCATTCTCGGAAACGAATAACGATCCATCTTTCGATTTCACGGATGGTTCTACCACTACTGGTATCGTAACGTACGCTTGGGATTTCGGAGATGGAAACACATCTACACAACAAAATCCAACGCATACGTACATTGACAATGGTACTTACACGGTTACTTTGACCGTTACAGATGATTGTGGAACATCCACAGTTACTTCAACTGTTACTGTGAACAACGGCTGTGTTGATCCAGTAGCTGGATTCACACAATCAGGTACAGAGCCTACGTTTACATTTACAAACACATCTACATCAAGCACAAATACAACGTACAGCTGGGATATGGGAGATGGAACTACGTACACAACTATGGACGTAAACCACACATACACAGCGAACAACACGTACACTATTACATTGATTGTTACGGATGACTGTGGTGCAGATACAACAACACAAACAGTAACAGTTTCCACTATCGGACTATTGGATTTGGAGGGAGATTCGTTTGTAGCGTATCCGAACCCAGCCAATGACGTATTGAATGTTCAGTCTGCTCATAACATTGTTCGTGTAGAGTTGATAGATATGACAGGACGCACGGTTGTTAGCAATGAGTGCAATGCAAAAACAGTAGAGGTGAAAACATCTCAATTGGCTGAAGGACATTACACGCTTCGTGCTTCACAAGAAAATGGTGAGGTGAAAATCACATCGATTGAAGTGATTCACTAAACATACGATTTCATAATTCAAAAGGTCGCTGTATCTCTCTGATATGGCGACTTTTTTTGTGCTTAAAAAGTACACCTCGGCTACGTTCTACGTGCAGTAGACGTACTATTACTTTACGGTTCGTAGAACTCTGAATTAAAAGAAAAAGCCATCCAACTCAGAGAGCGGATGGCTTTTGTAAAATGTATTGTGCTTTTCTTAGTTCTTCACTACTTGGTGTGTTGAAGTACCTTCATCACTGGTAACGCGAATCATATAGATTCCTGAACTCAAGTTCTCAAGGTTCACTGTGGTTGTTTTCACATCGGTTACATCCATTGTTTCCAATGTTTTTCCCTGCATATCAACCAATTCAATAGACTGAACTTCACCTGTCCAAAGTACGTTTACGATATCGTTGGTTGGGTTCGGGTACAGTTCCAAATCTCCATTAACCAATTCATCCATACCGGCGAATGCCTCCGCAATAGTGAAGTTAAAGTTGGACATATCAAAGAACGTTCCTTCCTCACTCATTACCATCACACGGGCGATGTTTGTAAAGTTAGATGGCACCACAATTTGCGCTGATCCCGTATTAGGAACACCTGTCGCCAACGTGATTGGGAAGTTGTTTCCTCCGTCTGTAGATAGGAAAATGTCCACATTCTGACAGTTTACTGGCGCATTGTCTGTATTGGCAACATCCCACGTTACCGTTCTTGTTTGCGTTTCGTACCAAACAATACCCAAGGTATTTGGAGAAGTCACTTCAAAAGGACCGCTGTTTCCATCAACTGTTACTGTAACATCTGCATGATCGTTACATCCTCCTGCTCCGGAAGCATTGTCGCGAACTGTTACACGGAAGTTCATTGTACGTGATACACTTGGAATGCGCTCCCAAGTAAACGGACCGTTGTTTTTGATCGCTGAAAGTTTTGGGAAGTATCGAGTTGGATTACTATCTGAAGGCCAGCTGCGGAAGTTAGGTCCATTCGTAGACGTAGCAACCGGTGGTTGTGTACTTGCTTGATTGTCCATTTGTTCCCAGTTGTATGTCAATGGATCGCCATCAGGATCGGTCACTGTCGCAGTTAATGCGAAAGGCGTGCTTGCTGGCACCGTTGCTCCTCCATTAGTTCCTGTAATTGTAGGAGCTGTATTTGACAGAGGTGTGATCGTTTCACACTGGTGGCCAGTACTCATAATTTCAAAGTGTATTTCCTCAAGACTCACTCCATGGAAGTGATCGTCACTGTTGCTTTGCACGTTCGGAGCACAAATTCCAGCATACCCCATAATGGTACTAGCACTACCCGGCTCCATTGCTGTACCGTTGTTTCGGTTACAATCATTGTTTTGCGTGTGATTGGCACCAAACTGGTGTCCCATTTCGTGAGCAACATAATCTACATCAAAAGGATCTCCGACAGGAGCGCCACTTCCGGTAACTCCGCGTGCTTTGCTTGATGAACAAACAACACCCAATCCAGCTAATCCGCCACTATCCGTTCCAAATACGTGGCCGATATCGTAGTTAGATGAACCGATATTGGAATTAATATCCGTTTGCACTTGTGTAATCATGGCACCGGTATTTCCATTCGAGTAAGGGTCCGATGATGGATCAGTATAAACGATTTGATCGTTGTTAGCAATGATTTCCATGGTGATTGCCATGTCTTTCTCATAAATCCCGTTCACACGGTTCATGGTCGTTACTTGCGCAGCCAAGGCATCATTCACTGTTCCTCCGTGGAATTGTGTGTATTCTCCAGTTGCGGCAATTGCACAACGATAGGTGCGAAGCTCACAAGTTCCAAATTCTTTCAACTCTCCTGTTGTTAGTTCGATGGAAGTGTTCAAAGGCTCCAAGTCACTGTTAAATTGGCAATCTCGGACCTTGTCAGTAACGAAGTTTTCACGTGTGTACACGATGTAGTAATCGTTGTTTCCCATGATGGCAGGGTCGATGAAGATAGTGGACCCATCAGCTCGCAAAATCATTGCGTGCAAACCTTTGTGAGTGATATCCCATTTTACAAAGTACCCTTCTTCATTGTAGGCATCGTACGTGTGAATGTCGGGGTAATTTTCAGCCAACCCTGGGCTAATGGTATGGTTTCCTTTTGCATAATACGTATGGAAGGAACCATCGGGATGCGGGAAGCTCAGCTCCGCTACAAAACCTTGTCCAACCTCACGGAACATAATTCCATTCAACTGCGCCAATAAAGCTTCTTCGTCCATTTCAAAATAAAGGGCATCGGTTGCTCTAATTTGCAAATCGCCATGCTGTAGAACGGTGGCTTCTGTTACGGGTTGAACTGCATAGTTTACAGATTTTGTGTTCTGTGCGGCTGCATTACCGGAAATAAAGATACATCCGGACACCGCCAGAGAGTACAGTACAGTTTTCATTTTCGCTAGTTTAATCTATTCCAGCTAAAGATAGGCAATTCGCCACCAATGGAAAAAAATAATTGTATTAGTCCTTATATTCCTATTTTAACATGACGAATATCAGTTTTTTAGAAATAATTGGTCATGGTATAGGGCCGATGATTCCCCCACCTTTGTACAAGAACGTTACTAAAATTCAATGATTATGGATACGACACAAAAACAAGGGCTGGAATCAGCTGAAGTAATATTTGCAAAGAACACAGAGTTTAATCGCTTTGGATTGATATGTGCTGTGATTTTGGTAGTTGGATGCTCTGGAGGTCTTGCAGTAGGTCTAGGTGGAGTTCAATACATAGGAACTTTGATTGCTGCGGTAATCCCAACGATGATTACATTGAGTCTACTTTTGGCAGTGGCACCAATGAAATACATTATGACTGCTGGATTAACAGCTACAGTTATCAACTTGAGTATGATCGCGTATTTTTTGATTGCTTAACAAATTTCGACGCGCTATAGGTAACCCTGACAATTGAGAGAGTTGTCAGGGTTTTTTGTGGGCTCTAGTTTCGTTTGTGGAGTGCGCCGGATGAGGAAAAAAGGTACGTTTACTCAGTCTTCCCCAACATATAGCCGCTGGAGTGTACATTTTGAATGCCTAGGCTTTCATCATGACGAAGGTACTTTCGCAGTTTGGTGATATATACATCCATACTCCTAGTAGTGAAGTAGCTATCTTCTCCCCAAATCTTTTTAAGAGCCTTTTCACGTGGCATAACTTCGTTATAATGTTCGCAGAGTAACTGCATCAAAGCTCCTTCTTTTGGAGAAAGTTTACGTGATTCGATTTTATGATCGAGCAGTCGCGTAGCACATTCATAGGTATATTCTCCAATAGAATAAATGGGCGTTTCCTTCGATCCATCAGTATGTGTTCGTTGAAAGAGCGCCTCTAACTTCAAGAGTAATATTTCTATATCGAATGGCTTGGCGAGATAGTCATCAGCGCCACTTTTGTACCCGCGAATCATGTCTTCGCGCATGTTCCGTGCTGTGAGAAAAATAATGGGTGTGTTACTGTCTTTGTCGCGAATTTTCTCGGTAAGCGTAAAACCGTCCATGTTGGGCATCATTACGTCAAAAATGCACACATCAAAATGTTCTTTGAAAAATGCCGAATAACCTTGCGAGCCATCCTTCATCCATACGACATCATAGTTTGACAATTGCAGGTAATTTTGAAGTAGGGAGCCGAAATTCTCCTCGTCTTCTACCAGTAATATGCGCTTCATTTCACTCATGATTTGGGCAATTCTACAATTACCGTGGTTCCTTCTTCTAGCTTGCTTTTAATCTCTACCGATCCATGGTGCTTTTTGACTACACTTTGAACGTAGCTAAGTCCCAACCCGAAGCCTTTTCGGTTGTGAATGTTCCCAGTTTCAGCGCGATAAAACTTCTCGAACGCCTGTTTTTGTTGTTTGGTTGTCATACCAATACCGTTATCTTGAATGGCAACGGAAACCGTGCTGTTGTTTTGTTCAACTGTTACCACGATATTGGGTGCCTGATCGGATCGATACTTAATGCTATTGTCCAAAATATTCGTGAATGCATTGGTGAGATGAAAAGCATCACCCACAAGTATAATTTCTTCATCTTCAGGCAGAGAAATCACTCCATTTACCTGTTGTAAAGCAAGTTCCACATTTTTTATCGAACGCACCAAGATTTCGTGAATGCTGAGTTGGTCGGTAGAAAGTTTTAATTCTCCGGAATCCAAAGCGGCTGTGTCAAGAACCCGTTCTACGTGCGAGTTTATTCGATCCTTTTCATCTTCAATTAACCTGGTCAAACGTCGAACTTCTTCCGGATTTTTAATCACCTGCGGGTGATTAATGGACGCCGTGGCTATAGAGATGGATGCTAACGGTGTTTTCAACTCATGCGTCATGTTGTTGATGAAGTCATTTTTGATCTGACTGACCTTTTTCTGCTTAAAAATGAAGTAGAGCGCATAACCAAATGAAAGTAAAATCAAAACGGTGAAAAGGATAGAAAGCGCAGTCATCTTCCATACCCTCGCCCAAACAAAATTGCTACTATCATCTGTTTGTACATACAGTGTGTAATTCATTTTATTGCTTCGGTCGCTTTGAAACAATTCCTTTGAAAAGGCTGATTTCGTTCGCGTTGAGTCGTAATTCTTTGAAACGAAGTCGGGTTCAAATGCTCCAGTCGCATCGTTTTTCACCGCGAAAGCAAAACTTCCTGTGATTCCTTCCTTTTTCAGAGCTTTCCCAATTTTATCTTTTAAATCTTTTGGGTCAATTCGGTCGGACAACTTACCCGTTAACAAGGTTTCTAGCGTATACCGTTGTACCACAGATTTCACGCGGTCGCGCTTTTTTACAATGTGTTCCCGATCTCTGAGAGAGTCCGTTCCACTGTAAATCGCCTCCACTTTTTCCGACCAAAAAATGTTTTGAGCTGAATCGGAAAGACTGTCGTCGGTAATTATTACGCTTCGCATATCCATTGAATCATGGCGTATTATTCGACGCTCTCCTTTTTGTTTTCCCGGTGAGTGAATGATCTTCATTTCATCACGGTGGATGTTCTTATGGGCATCATCTTGCTTCACATTGATTTCTAGAATGGCTTCTTCACGCATATCAGGAAGTACGATAAACTCCTTCACTAGCGAATCAACCCCGCCAAACTCTCTTTTTAAAAAAAGCTCTACTTCTTGAATATCAATGGAGTCGTTTACTGTATTCAGGGCTTCGTTTACCCGGACTTCAAAGTCCTTTTCCTGCTCTGCAATGGAACTACTGATCCAACTGGTTTGAATCCAAATGATTCCTACCATGGAAACCAACATGAGTGAAATCAGTATGTAAATGAGTTTGTTCTTCATTCGTAACTGTCAAAGATACAATCGCTTTGAGGGGTAAAAAGCACTTTAACCTAACTTTAACCTTCCTTATTTTGGCTTCAACCCTTTTCGCCCAACAATCACCCTACTTTAGCCACAGATGTTTTCGCTGAACTATCAGCACAGGCACAAAACAATTTGAAACACATAAATCTAATGGATATGAGAAGATCACAACACATTATTGCCGTAGTGGGAATTGCGGCAATTGCAACAGCACTGGTTTCGTTCTCAGGTGGAGATACCACTCAGAAAAACGATGACGACAAAAAGAAGAAGTACCACGTAATTCATCAAAAGGATGGAGAATTGGTTGAGTACGACACAATCATTCCTATGAGTTCGGAGTATTCCGTTCAAGATTTCCTTGTCGACAAAGGGATTGATGATCCTGAAGCGAAGATTATTAAGGTTCCTTCCATGGCAAATGGTGCATTCATTTCTGACGACGGGGAAGATACGCGCATCTTCGTTCACAAAATGGATGAAGAAATTGAGACTACTAATGAAAATGGCGTGCAGAAAGAAGTGAAAATCATCCGTGAAGAGAATGAAAACGGAGAGGTCGTCACAAAAAAATACGTGAATGGTGAGGAAGTAGAGTTGTCTGAAGAAGACATGAAGCGCATACATCAACATAAAGAAGGGGCTCCGCACAAGGTGATCATCAGAAAAGGTGATGACGACCTGAAATGGGAAGAAAAGGAACACTCTGAAAACGTGGAACTGAAAGTCAAAATGGATGACGAAGGAAACATGCATGTACAGAAATTCGTGAACGGTGAAGAAGTGGAAGTTTCCGAAGAGGAAATGGAGCAAATTAAGAATCGTGAACACAGACAACACAAGGTTTTCATCATGAAGAGTGATGATGACAAGAAGATGACGCCTAAGGAGGGTGAAGAAATTGTAGCGTTGAAAGTAGAAATGGACGACGAAGGAAACATGAAGGTTCAGAAGTTCGTGAACGGCGAAGAAGTGGAAGTTTCCGAAAAGGAAATGGAGGAAATCAAAGCCGGTCAGGACGAGCGCATTCTATTGATTCATGGTGATCATAAAGGCGACATCAAATTGGATTCACTTATGGAAGTGATTGAGATGGACGTAGAAATGATCGAGGGAGCCGACCATGAGGAAGGGCAACAACGCATCATTGTGAAAGAAATCCGCATGGATGATGTGGAAACTACCGACGACATGAAAGTAGTTCGCAAGGAAATCCGCATGCGCAATGACGTAGAAGTAAATGGCGAAGAGGAAGACTTCACGGTGGTTCTCGTTCACGAAAACTACAACGAATCCATGGAGGAGCAAACGCACATTCGAATGATTGTGGAGGATGACGATGAAGTTATTTCAGACGAGCGCGAAATGTCATTGAATGACCCTATTTCAGTGTATCCAAACCCAAATGATGGAAGCTTTACTATTGCTTTCACGCAAAAAAATACGGCAAAAACATCCATCAACGTAGTGGATGCGCAAGGAAAGGTTGTCTTTAAAGAAAAGCTAGGTGATTTTTCAGGAGCCTATAAAAAAGAATTGGACCTGAAAAAACATGGTGTAGGCGTATACATCGTTACTGTGCAGCAGGGCGGTGAGACTTCTTCACGCAAGGTAATCGTTGAATAAATTTTAGACGCTACAGAGCATTTCATAAGTACAGTTTTAGTTAGGTGCTTCAACGATTAAAAAGCCGGACATCTTTTTTTAGGTGTTCGGCTTTTTGCATTTACTCCTTCTAAAGACAACAATATTAGGCGAAGCAGGTTTCCGAATCAAACTCCGTTTGGATCGTAATGTGTTTAAAATTGTAGGGTTTCAGAACTTCCAGAAGTTTCATTCGAACCCCGTGTACTTCGGCAACTGTGGAAATGTTTTCCAATAAAACATGCACCGTAAATACGTTTTGCTCACCCTCTAGTGACCAAATTCTACAGTCGTGGATAGATTTAACATGTTCTTGTTCCTTTATTTTCAACTCCAATTCTACCAAATCAATATCGGACGGAACCCCTTGAAGAAAGACGAACAAGGTTTTTCGGAGTCGTTTAAAGACGCCGTAAAGAATAAAGGCAGCAATAAACAAGGATAGCGCGGGATCTAAAAACGGTACGTCCTTGAAGTACATAACAATTGCCGCAATGAGAACGGCCACCCAGCCCAATACGTCTTCAATGAGATGCCACGACATCACTTGTTCGTTGAGTGTTTTTCCGCCCATCAATCGCCAGGCAGCATAGGCATTCACTGCTACTCCAACGATGGCAAAAAAGATCATTCCCGCGGCATCTGTTTCTTCCGGGTGAATCAAACGTTCGACTCCGTGCCAAATAACAAACACAGATCCAACAATGAGAATAATGCCATTAATCAACGCTCCCAACAAAGAAAAACGGGCATATCCAAAACTGAATTTTTTATCCGGTTTGCGCTTGGATAGGTTTTCTAAATACCAAGCGGAACCTAGCGAAAAAGTATCGCCCACATCATGAAGGGCGTCTGACGTCAATGCAATACTATTGGTGTACAGTCCGCCAATAAATTCGAAAATGGTAAACGCCAAATTCAGAAAAAAGGCAGCCTTGAGGTTTTTAGTAGCCTGATGTGAGTGTGTTGAGCCCATCGCAACGTTAAAATAAGTGCATAAGTTGAATTATCATGACGAAATGGCATGAAAATAACTTTGGCGCAATATTAGACACGACGGATGCATGAGCGATAAGAAAAAAAATGTGTCCTTTAAATGGGCATTTCGAGAATATATTTGGCCAAGGAAATGGATTCTTGGCTTGGGCATTCTTTTAATTCTCATTCGTACGGGAGCGGGTTTGATTGCCCCACTTTCTTCGAAAATTCTGTTCGACGAAGTAGTTGAGAATAACAACATTGATCTGTTATGGGTCGTGATCACGGCGGTAAGTATTTCCGTGTTCGTTCAGGCGATAATTTCCTTCGCACTCACCCGATTATTGAGCGTTCAGGCCCAACTCATGATTTCTCAAATGCGTGCCGAAGTCCAACAAAAATTGATGCGTTTGCCCATCGGGTTTTTCGACAACCAAAAGTCAGGTGCCTTGGTCTCGCGCGTAATGACGGATGTTGAAGGTGTACGCAACCTAGTAGGAACAGGCTTTGTTCAGCTGATTGGTGGTACTATTACAGCTATCGCCTGTCTATACTTTTTGTTCGATCTGAACTGGATCATGACAGTTTGCTTACTGGTACCGGTGATCATTTTCGGAATCGTTATGTTAAAGGCTTTTGGAGTTGTTCGTCCTATTTTTAGGGAACGTGGAAAGATAAATGCGCAGGTTACTGGCAGACTTACCGAAACACTCAATGGCGTTCGCGTTATCAAAGGGTTTAATGCTGAGGATCAAGAGAACAAAACCTTTGAAAAAGGAGTGGATCAATTGTATCAAAACGTGAAGAAAAGCCTAACAGCAACGGCGCTCATTCAAAGTTCTTCCACATTTCTTTTGGGCTTGGCTTCGGCAGCCATTATGGGGCTAGGCGGCTATTTCATGATGCAGCCCGAATCACATCCATACTATATGACTACAGGAGATTTCGTGATGTTTACCGCACTACTCGCTTATCTCGTAGCGCCTATCATTCAAATGAGCAATATCGGTAGTCAGTTAACGGAAGCCATGGCCGGGTTGGATCGTACGCAGGAACTGCTTAATATGGACGAAGAAGATAATGTGGAGGAAAGACCTGTAGTTTTAGATAAAATTCACGGTGATATCCAATTTGATAATGTGTCCTTTAGTTATGATGAAAGCAAAGAAGTAATTCACGAAGTTTCCTTCGATGCCCCAGCAGGAAGCGTAACGGCTTTAGTTGGTTCCTCCGGATCAGGAAAATCTACTATTGCCAGCCTGGCGGCAACATTTCTTCAGCCCGAAAAAGGAAAGGTCACTCTAGATGGGACGGACTTATCCACAGTGAACTTGTCGAGCTTCCGAAAAAACCTTGCGGTAGTTCTACAAGATGATTTCCTTTTCGAGGGAACGATTCGCGAAAACATCTTGTTCCCAAGACCTAACGCCTCCGAAGAAGAGTTACAAGCCGCCGTTAAAGGCGCATACGTAAATGAATTCTCCGATCGTTTCGAAAAAGGATTGGATACGGTTATTGGCGAGCGTGGCGTGAAGCTATCGGGCGGTCAACGACAACGATTATCCATAGCGCGCGCCTTGTTGGCAGATCCAAAAATCCTGATTCTCGACGAGGCGACATCCAACTTGGATACCGAAAGCGAGGCGTTTATTCAGAAGAGTTTAAACGAGTTGATGAAGGATCGAACTACCTTTGTTATTGCCCACCGACTGAGTACCATTCGCCAAGCCGATCAAATTTTGGTTATTGAGGATGGTCGTATTGCCGAGCAAGGAAAGCACGACGAATTATTGGCAAAGGAAGGAAGGTATCACAAACTGTTTACGTATCAGAGCAGGATATAACAGACGCGAGTTGGAGCGTGAGTGCGGGTAATACTGCTAGAAGCACTTTTCAGTTAAATCCTGCGACAGTTTGCGTAACTTTGCCACTATGAAAATAATTGCAATTGTTCTCGGGTGTTGTATATCCTTTGTAGGGATGGCTCAATTTGACGGTGCAGCGGGCACTACAGGTTCACTTGCAATTCACAAGGATAGTAACATCATTGTTTCGTGGGCGAATAATTGCATCGTTTCAAGAGGGTGGTTAGACATCAGTGATAAACCTCTTGGCTTAGCATCACATGGAACAGACAACATGGGCGCAGGCTATGCGGACGGCGTGGATGTCGTCAGCCTGGGGGATTCCGGTGTAGCTACTTTGGCCTTTAATCCATCCATTGCCAATGGTCCCGGTCCGGATTTTGCCGTTTTCGAAAACAGTTTTTCGGACTATTTCCTTGAACTCGCTTTTGTGGAGGTGAGTAGTAACGGTGTCGACTTTTATCGTTTTCCGGCAATTTCCAATTATCCCGATTCTGCTCAAATTGGTCCATTTGATGCCATTAGCGACCCAACAACGTTGCACAATCTTGCAGGAAAATACCGCGCCAATTACGGAACTCCTTTTGATTTGAGCGAACTCGATACCATTCAAGAGCTCGACATCAATCAAATTACGCATGTGCGACTCATCGACGTTGTTGGCAGCATTGATCAGAACTACGGTTCGCAAGATCTTCAAGGAAACTATATTAACGACCCGTTCCCTACGCCGTTTCCTTCCAGCGGCTTCGATTTGGATGGTGTAGCAGTAATTCATCAAGGACCGTTATCAGTGGAATGTCTTGATCAGGAAGCATTTGTTTTATTTCCCAACCCCGCTCGAAAAGGACAGAGCATTCACATTAATTCAGACGTGGAAATTAATTCAATCACTGTGTACTCCTTGCGCGGAAGTCGAATATTTACAGGCACGAAAAGTGATTTCGAAAATCTTGAGCTCAATACGGGAAGCTATTTGATTGAGACAAATTCTGGGGGCGCAGTGAGAACACAACGCTTAGTCGTTTACTAACGATTGCTATAATACCTTGTTACGCCTCCGCAGACTTCGCTGTTTCTTTTACTTCTAGATTCAGCATCTCTTTCACGGTAGCAACTATGGCGTTGGTATCATATCCGCACTCATCCCACAATTCTTGCTGCGTTCCGTGTTGAATGTACTCATCTGGAATTCCAAGACGCACTACTTCTGCTGAGTATTTCTGATCTGCCATAAATTCGATAACAGCAGACCCAAATCCACCCATCAAGCAGCCATCTTCCACCGTGATCACCTTGTCGAATTTTGCAAAGATCTCGTGTAGCATCATTTCATCAATGGGCTTCACAAAACGCATATCGTAGTGTGCTACAGAAGCACCCGTACTTTTCAGTTCTTCAATCGCTTTCTGAGCGAAGTTACCCGGATGTCCGACAGTAAGAATGGCTATATCGTTTCCGTTGGTCAACTTCCGTCCGGTTCCCACCTTAATTTTCTTCATGGCAGTTTTCCATTCCGTTGTAACGCCTTTACCACGCGGGTAGCGTATGGAGAAAGGTCCCATGTTTTCTTGCTGGGCAGTGAACATCAGGTTACGCAATTCCGGTTCGTTCATCGGTGCACTCACAATCATATTCGGAATACAGCGCATGTATGCCAAATCGTAGGCTCCGTGGTGCGTTGCTCCATCTGCTCCTACCAATCCGGCGCGATCCAAACAGAAAACTACATTCAAGTTTTGTAGTGCGACATCGTGCAGAACTTGGTCATAAGCACGCTGCATAAAAGAAGAGTATATATTACAGAAAGGAACCATTCCTTGCGTTGCCAAACCTGCGGAGAACGTTACGGCGTGTTGCTCGGCGATTCCCACATCGAAACAGCGGTCTGGCATTGCAGACATCATGTACGTCAAGGAGGATCCTGTCGGCATCGCTGGGGTGATACCCATGATGTTTTCGTTCTTCTCAGCCAATTCTACAATCGTGTGCCCGAAAACATCTTGATACTTCGGTGGCTGCGGGGATTTTGGAACCACTTTTACAATCTCCCCCGTTTCTTTGTTAAACACTCCGGGTGCGTGCCATTGTGTAGGATTTCCTTCTTCTGAGAATTTATATCCGGCTCCCTTCCGTGTGATGCAATGCAAGATTTTTGGTCCAGGAATATCTTTCAAATCCTCCATCACCTTCGCCATTCCGATCACATCATGACCATCAATCGGGCCGAAGTAACGGAAGTTTAGCGATTCAAACATATTGCTTTGCTTCAACAGCGATCCTTTAAGTGCCGTTGAAATCTTGGAGGCTACGGATTGAGCATCAGGTCCAAACTTGGAGATCTTCCCAAGTAGGTTCCAAACGTCTTCCTTCACTTTGTTGTAGGTGTGTGACGTTGTAATATCGGTAAGATATTCACGCAATGCTCCCACGTTCGGATCAATGGACATGCAGTTGTCGTTCAATACTACCAACAGATTGGCATCTTGCTCAAAGCCCGCGTGGTTAAGTCCTTCAAATGCCAACCCAGCTGTCATTGCTCCATCGCCAATTACGGCAATGTGCTGACGCTCCTTTTCTCCTTTATAATTGTTGGCTACTGCCATTCCAAGGGCGGCAGAAATAGATGTGGACGAGTGTCCTACACCAAAAGTATCGTATTCGCTTTCAGATCGTTTTGGGAAACCTGACATTCCGCCTTTGATGCGGTTGGTTGGAAAGGCTTCTTTACGACCCGTAAGAATCTTGTGTCCGTATGCTTGATGACCAACGTCCCAAACCAACTGATCATGTGGCGTATTGAACACGTAGTGCAGCGCCACTGTCATTTCCACCACTCCAAGGCTTGCACCGAAGTGGCTGTTCCCGATTTCCGAGATCACATCAATAATGTACTGGCGCACATCATCGGAAACATTGGGCAAGTCCTCAATGTTGAACTTCTCTCGAAGATCTGAAGGAACGTTTATTTGTTCCAAATATGGTCCTGTTGAATATTTCATTACAAACGTTAAACAAAATCAAACATACATCAAATCTCGCTGTTTAACAAAGATGTCGCCCAATTTATTGTTCAAAATTACGAATTTAACGTATGTTATAAGGTGAAAATCGACCAATTTAACACCTTTCAGCACCATTCAGAATGGTAATTTCATGCATAAAGTCAGGGCGGTGTAATTTTTCACCACGAAGGCACAGGGAATACGAAGCATTGTTAATAGAAATTGCTTGACAATGGCGCACGAGATTGTGTCTTTGTCATTATCTTCTGTGTACTTTTCTAATTCTTAGCTTTACTTATGCTTTGTGTACTTTGTGGTAAACCAAAATTTGGATGTCTTGCCATAATCTAAGCAATTCCCCCTGAATGGAATTTCTTCCATTGTTCGACTATTTCTGATCGTTTCGAATACAAGTCGATGAAAACCAAAACGGTGAATACCACAAGCAACCAAACCCATCTATTCTGATAACGATCATCTACGGTGGATAAATTTGCACAAACCATCGCATTGATTGCTCCATAGACCAAAGAAATGGAAATTAGCGCTTTCAATCCTCGATGTAGCAACTTGAACCGTCTGTCCAAAATGAGTGCCAGCAAACAGATTATTATACTCAGAAAAACGATAACGCCTTCCACTCTGTTCAGCATAAACAGATCGTATTCTTTTTTGAGTTGCTTCGAAGCCAAATACTCGCGAGTTGAGTTGGGTAGATAGCGTTCCATTTGTAGGTGTGGTGGACCGTTGATTTCAACAGTCTGCAGCTTGGTTTCAAATCGAAAAAATTGTTTTGTGGTGTAGGTCGCTGTTTTCTGTATCAAGAGTGGCCAATACTTTGGAGTGGTCATTATTCCTCGGTTGATCGCATCAAAGTCCTCCTTATTTTTCTCCCATCCGCCGGTTTTGTACAACGGACCATAGTAGTCCCACATGAAATTCCAATTCAATTCGTCTTTGTACTGACAAATGGCGTAGTCATTCTTGTCACAATTGTCCTCTAGGTACAGCTTCACGGCTCCAATTTCGATCATGTGGTTAAACAGGAAAACATGCGAACCTTTCGAGTATCGAAACTCCCCATCGTAGGAGTAATTAACCGCTGGAATTAAAAGAAGCGTCAACCCAAACAAGCCTGACGCAAGCACCAAGCGAAACGGATTCATCTGCACCTCTTTTTTCTTTCTTCTTCGCCAAAGAAGGTGAATGCCCAACCCTGCAAACAACAAGAAATAAATGGGAAGGTTGGAATTGTGCATACTGATGCTGAACACGAAAATTACACTTACAAACACAATTTGCAGTTTGTTCAACTCTTTGCTGTATAACAAGACAAGCAAACACAGAAAGCCAATTGTTGCAAAAATGTCTGGTAGTAGAATGCTTACATTGTATGAATATCCGGTAGTCAATGTAATTAGCACTATTATGCCAATCAATGCCACGTTTCGTTGGATACCTTTGATGAAGATTCCCAATACACGATGCAATAACCAACACGTCAGCCAGGCTTGAGCAAGAACTACCAACCATAGGGTTTCTGCCAAACTTACGTGCCGCATAAATAAACCATAAAAGATTGGGCGATCAGGAGGAACTATTCCCTTGAAACCCGAGTCTAGGTAGGTTCCTGTATCTGAATAAACTAAGGGGAAGTTATTGTAAAAAGCAACATAGCAAGAGGCGATTGTAGCAAGAAAGATGATCCATCCGTTGCCGTTTTTCGCAAATAGTGGTCGCGTCATTTAAGGAGTGTTTGATCTTTTGAGTAACACAAAGATGAACGAAACAATTCACCCAAAAGTTGAAAAAAAAGGAAAGTTTGTCACTTTTTTAAATTTCGTCCTACTAACCTAGTAGAACCCTAATTTCGTAACGCGATTATGAGCGATACCAAACAACAGCATTTTCTTACACTTTACGAGCCGGTTCATGAACGGTTCGAACGTTTCTGCAAAGCGCGGGTGTATGGAAATATGGATTATCGCGATTTGATCAATGAATCGTTATTAGTTGCTTACGATAAGCTGGAGTCTTTGCGATCCGAAGAGGCATTTCTGTCTTTTTTGATCGGAATTAGTGTTCGCATATTGTCAAACAATCATCAGAAGAAGAAAGAAGAGCGCTGGTCATCGGCAACGGAAAAAAACAAACAGGATTTCGCCATTGGTGTGTCAGATCCGGATGTTCATTTTTTGTACCAAGGACTTTCGCATTTGAAAGAAGAACAACGAGAATGCTTGATTCTGTTCGAAATCTCTGGATTTAGTATTAAGGAGATTGCAGAAATGCAAAATGCCTCAGAAAGTGCTATTAAACAGCGCTTGAAACGTGGTCGCGACAAGCTAACTGAGATTCTCACCTTCGAATCTTCTCACAAAACGGGCAAAGCAATATGAAAGAAAACATCAATATCGATCAATTGTTTCAGAAGGCGGCAAACACTCCTGTTCATACTTCTTTTGACGAGGCGAAAGAGCTTTTCAGTACTTCATTGGCACGTAGAAATGCTAAAAAGTGGAAAATTCTTCGCGCTAAAAACCTAATTATCATGCTCGCAACACTCGCATCTATCACTTTGATTGGAATTCTCCTATTTGGTCCCAATTCTAGTGGCCCCGTGAATAAATCAAACGGTCAAAAATCAACTATGGCTATTCGCAAGAGTTCCACTGCCGATTCAAATAAACGCAAACTTCTCAACGAAGATGGCCCTAGTCTAGAGCAGCTCGAAGTTATGAACCCTAGGCTTTTGGATAGTTTTATCCCGATGAAACCCTTGCGAAAGTCCCTTTTGCGCTTCCAACCGAAGATTGCCGAATTGATTCACTACAAAAACGACCCTTACAGAAACTCTCACATCTTTGACTTGGCATCTGACAGAAGAGATAGACGAGATACCGTGGAAATTCCAACTTTGACAGAGGACGAAATTGCCGAAAATGAAAAGGTGAAAAAGAAGATGATGAAGGCACTTGCCAAGCGGCACAAGGACCATTATGCATACATTCCGTCCGGCTCCTCTTCTTACAAAGGAACCTCATTTTCTATACAAGCTTTTTATATGCAAGTGAATGAAGTTAGCAATGAACAATACCGTACTTTCTTGAATGATTTGTTGATTCAAGGAAGAGAGGACGAATATATCAAAGCGTACCCTCATGAACATCAATGGGTTGATGAATTATCAGGGGCCACAGATGCGATGTTCCGTTTGTACTTCACGCATCCTGCCTACAGCAATTACCCAGTAGTCAACGTAACACGAGAAGGCGCCGAAATGTATTGCAAATGGTTAACGCTGGAAACAACGCAATCAAAATATGTCGACGATGCAAATAGTCTCAACGATGTTCGATTGCCACAGCGATTAGAATGGGCCTATGCTGCTTCGAATGGAGATTCAAAGTACATGTATCCTTGGGGAGGAAACTTCACAAAGAACTCATCAGGCGCTTACCTCGCCAACTTTAACCCCGATACATCCAATTATTCTGCGGATGGCGGCTTCTACACCACTCCCACCGGAACGTATTATCCCAATCAATTTGGTTTGTATAACATGTCGGGAAATGTTGCGGAGATGGTGTACGGCCCTACAGATTTTACATCGAAAAGTGACCTGATCTCAATTCAAAAAGAACCCGGCACGGCCGGAGGAGGTTGGCTAGATGATGAAGACGCACTAAAAATTGAAGGAGACGACCCATACAAGGGCAGAACGGAAGGGCATCCGAATATTGGGTTTCGGGTAGTTATTACGCATCTCAAAAAGTAATAAAGATCACGTTTTCAGCTGCTTTCAGTCGATATCCCCAAAGGGAAAAGCTCGATTTTCTTTCGAAAAAGACCCAAACGAAACAGAAAATAAGTATTTTGTCTGTGTAACTAACTATTCACAGAAAAATGAGTTTTATCGGAACCATTTCGCATGCGGCG
The DNA here is from genome assembly GCA_024742305.1 of bacterium. Lineage (GTDB taxonomy): Bacteria > Bacteroidota > Bacteroidia > Flavobacteriales_D > Crocinitomicaceae > UBA4466. The sequence continues at coordinate 364,967 of JANSYQ010000001.1, forward strand.
CATGATATTTCGCATGCCGCACACACAGTAATCCATGGCGTTAAATCCGGATTACATTCCATTGAAAACGAAGCCAGCAAATTAGATCATGAGGCCCTACACGAGCTAAATGTCTTGAAAGGTCAACTCGAACATTTGGAAAAACACCTCCAAATTGCCGAACTGGTCAACAAGACGCTGCATGAAACAGTTCATGACATTGAAAACGCTGGCGAAAAGTTCGCAGGAGACATCAAAGACTTGGCAGAAAAAGTGTGGAATCACGTACACGACCTGTTAGGCTACGTACTCAAATTATTCAATAAGATGAAAGATGGAGAGCAGCTCCTCAACATTCTGCATTCACTGATTCATGACTTCAAAGACGCCACAAGAGAGGCGTTAAAAGCGATCGCCATTTTATTTGATGACGCGAAAAACATTGTAGATCTCATTGATATCGATCGTTTTACGAACACCTTAAAGGGAATCACAAGTATTTGGAAGGAAATACTCCAACTCGCTGAAGAAGTACCACATCTTTTGAATGAAGCTGCCGCTTTGGGCGATGCAACAAAAAGTTGGTTTGATAATGCTGTAGTCGAAGGCGTGGATCAGGCGTTCATGGACAAAGACACTTGGGTGGAAAATATCACCACGTTCGGGAGTCAACTACATGAATTCATTCAAGAGCATCAACTTCCAGTATCCGGAGAAATGGTCTCCGTTTCAAATGAGGACCTCAAAGGTACAGTTGAATTGATCCCTGAAACAATTTGGGAAAAAGTATATCATGCCTTGCACCTTCAAGCTGTTCCTGAATTTATACAACACGCGCTCAAAGCAATGAAAAGTGCCAATTTCAAGCGAGACATGGCCATCGCTCTTGCAGCTGGAAAAAGTTTGGTGCATTGGATAAAAACAATTCCTGAGGTTCTTGGTGTTGATGCCGATTTTGACCTCATCGACTTCATTAAAACGAAGGTCGGCGCTGGAGATGCATCCGGATCAGCAGATGGTGGAGGTGACGGCGACACCGGAGGTGGATTTAGTGTGAAATTTAAAGCGTTTAGCGGCATGGGAGCAGTTGCCTCCATCGTACTCGCCATTATTAATCTGTTTGTTATTGGTGGACAATTAGCCGTCGACCTTGTAAAAGCATAAAAACCTACACCATGAAATCCATTTCACAACCAAGCAAAAAAGCAAGTCCATGGGTTCCCGTTCCCTCCGCAGAGGGCATGATCAATCCAACTATTACACTCAATAGCGAGGGCAAACTGGTTCTCGTTGGTCGTCTTCAAGACAACAAGGCATTTTACTATGCGTATCGAAGTATTGGCGATGACAATTTTGGAAGCATAAATAATATGGGCGTAGGATTTTACAATCAACCTCGAACAGCCAACAGCATTACCAATTATCGACTGGTTCAAAAAGGTAATTCACCGGTAATTCTGTGCGGCCAAGGAGATGACGGCCGGCTCTACTCCAAATTCAAATCACTGGAGGATGAATCCATTCTTAACTGGCTACCCTTCACAAACGGCGGCGTTTTTCAGAACAATCTTTGGAGCGTCTGCGGCATTGATGACAACGCCTATTTCATATACGGATTAGGAACCGACAACGTAATGCGTTACGCCGTTTGCCCGTATGTTATGGGAAAAACTGCACCCGCATTTGGTACCTTGGGAGCTCCGCAGCAAATTTTAGAACTCTGTGGTGCTACAAACATCGAAGGGCAATTGACTGTTACCACCAATCTTGCAGATACCTCCATCTATATGGTATCATCAAGCTCAAACCCAATATCGGCTCCAAGAATCGGATCACAGCCACAAATGGTAATGCGATTGGATGGTGCACTGCAACAGATGTGGTTGATGCCGGACGGGAATATCCATGGATATGCTCAGTTGGATCCATCCGGACCGCTCACCGGACTTATCAAAGTAACCGCTCAGGCCCAATCGTTCAAAATGATTTCAGATTACTCAGGAACACCTGTGATGTTTGCGCACTGGAAAGACGGTTCGATAAAAATGAATGTCGCAAATGGACCCAATGGAGTCTTCTCCGAATGGGAAACCATTTCTGAATCGGGACTAGAACTTGACAGTTTCAATGTCACTAGAGACTATATGGGAGGGTTTACGTTGCTTGTGCATTTAAAAAGTGACCTTTTCTTTATGTGCTCTACGTCTGTAGATGACAGACAGGGAACATTGACGGATTCTAAAGCACCAGCAAAGGCCAAGATGCAGCAGATTCAAGAACTCGCGGCTCAAATTCCACTAGAGTCAGAAAACAATAGCGCAACGCCAATGGCGAGCCCTGTAGTTGGAGCCTTGAAGGATGTAGACAAGTACAAAGACGTGCTCGTTGATAGATTGAAAGACATTGCAAAAGCGGTCGGAAACGAAGGTTTCGATCTCATTATGGATGCAGAATCCATTGGGACAACGATGTCCAGTCATTTGGACTTCAACAAATTCAAACCGCACACCGCGTTGGACTTTTTCACACCATCAGACCTCGAAAAATGGATTGGTAAGGGCATTTCAACCTTTAAAAACAAAGTTGATACGGGCGACTACAAGAATAACTTGATCGGAGCCTTTACTGAATTAATTGAATCGATGAAGCGCCTAACGAACTTATTGGACATGCCCTTGCCCCTTGATCGAGTACAATTGGAGCATCATACCTTACCGATGCTTCAAAAATTGCCGGATCAGGTGTTGGAACATTTGAGCAAAACGTTTCCCAATCCTGATTTCTCGGCGTTAAAAAATGCCGTGAATGCCATGGAAAAGGAATCCAATCGAAGGCAAAGTCCTTACCAAGCGGCCGACAAGAATTACAAGCGAGAGCAAAAATACTCGGCAGAAACCATTCGAATCATGGCAGGGGCCTCGGCAGCTTGTTCTTTGGTAGCCAGCATAATAAACATCGTCACCAAAACACTTCCCTTACGACTTGGGCTCGGTGTTAACTTTGTAGTGGGAGCTACGGTTGATGGCAAACTGGTTGCTGAAGTGGATGCCAGCGCAGGTGCGGATGCGGGTATTGGTTTTTCCATCCCGATTTTTGGTATTGGCGTGTATGTTGGAGCGGGTGCTGGAAATGGAACTTTGGTCAAAGTAGATGTCATTTGGATTGGATTGACTCCCGCTTTGCTCAGCCCAATAACCGCACTGTGTAAAAGCGCCAACACTATTTTGGAAGCGATGATTGCCTCTAACAAACAGCACGTTCAAGTCGGCTAATATTCGTCCAACTCAATGCGATGGCAGAAAATGAGAAACGCACTATCTTTTGGTGGTTCGGCAATCCGAAAACTAGATAGAATGCGGTCAATTTCAAGCTGCACAGGCTGGTAATACGGTCCAATGCCCCGAAGGACGCTTGTCGATGAAAAGGTGCTATCCGCGTATAAGGTTGTTTTGAGAAAAACACGCCCTTGCGTGTAGGTTTCTTTCATTACTTCCGGTATCTCAATGGAAGAGAAAGCATCAAAAAGTGAAAGCGTATCGTTTACTAGTTCAAATGTGTAATTCGGAACTACCGCAGTGTCTGTTCCCTCTATCAAATACGTCCCTTCGAAGGTGCTAATTGCCCAAATGATGCTTAAAGAACGTGACTCTTGAACATTACACACAGGCATGTGATCAACGTAAACTTGTTCCATAGAATTTTGCTTCGAGGCACAACCAATTAGCACAGGTAACATTAAAAAAATAGCACGAAACTTCATCAACTTCCTTTTTTAGTGAGATGCACAGCGTAGTGAAATTGCATTAATGATTGCGCCCTTTTTAATTCTCCACCCGGAATTTAATTGATCCACCTCATCGATGATCAAGAACGAAGTTTCTCAAAACGACTCATTGTAACCAATTAAAAGAGCTTGTGCATTATTGTTACATTGCAACTAGCAATTACAATTTCAATGCTGAGAACCAATCCTATAGTACGCAACTTGTTTCTGCTTTTGTTGCTCGCTGTACCCGCAAGCATATTCGCACAGTCTAAGGCCGAAATCAATCGCATTAATAAAAAGGAGTATCAGGAAATTGTTTCGGATGTACGAAGGTCCATCGAGATTTTTGAGAATAATGCGCACAATGCCCGGAAAATCGGTTATAAAAATGGCGAAGCTCGTGCACACGGAAAGCTGGCACTTGCTTACTACATCGCTGGCGAGGTGGATAAAAGCACCAAATCGTACCTAAAAGCCATCGAACTTCACAAGGAACTTGGCAACAAGAAGGAGGTTTCGGGTATGTACTCCGAATTTGGCTACAGCTTGAAACGCTTCAACATTGGGAAGTCCAAAAAATACATGCGCATTGCCATTAATATGGCAGAAAAACACGGCTATTACTCCGAGTTAGGGAATCATTACAACAATTTTGGCGTGGTGCACGAAATCGATGGCTTGCTTGATAGCGCCGTTTATTACTACAATAAGGCCCTCCGACTTTCCATAAAAAGAAAAGACTCCGTGGGCATTCCTTATTGCTACGAAAATTTGAGCGGTGCATACGCCATTATGGAAAAGTACGATCAAGCCCACCTTTATTTAGACAGCGCTTTTCAGTATCGAGCAACGGAAAAAGGAGAGTTTGGAGTAACGGAAAACTACAGTAGGCGTGGAGATTTGTATCTGCAGCAAGGACGATTTGACGCAGCCATTCAAGCCTATCATAAAGTTTTGCGCTTAGCCAATAAACTCGATTACAGTGCCATGATTTTGCAGGCCAACGACAAGCTTTCAGAATCATACGAAAAAACCGACCGCATTGATTCCGCCCTGTACTTTGCGCGAAATTTCAAACACATCAACGATAGCCTGAATGCCCTCGAGCGCGAAAAAGAGCTATTGCAATTGGAGGTAGCCTACGATGCCGCTCAAAAAGACAAAGAAATCGCTGAAAAACAATTGGCGCTACAAGCAAAACAAACGCAGATCGCTGCTTTGATAACGATAGCTCTTCTTTTGATTTTGGGCATTTACCTCGTTTGGCGCTGGCAAAAGTCGAAGCGAAAACGTCAGAAATTGGAAGCCGAGAATAAAATCAAACAAGAGAAAATCAGAATTTCACGAGAGCTTCACGATAACATCGGGTCGCGATTGACGTTTATGATCAGTAGTATCGAAAACACTGGATTTCAGCTAGAAGAAAAAGAGAAAAAATCCTTGGAAACGGTCTCCAACTTTGGTAGAAACACCTTGCAGGATCTTCGTACAACTGTTTGGGCCATGAAAAGTGAGTCAGGCACCTTGGAAGATTTGATGCTTCGTATTGCCGATATGCGTCGATTTATTCCCGACAGCATTCAATTCGTGATGACGCCCTTCGAAGGACCAGAAATTCAATTGGAAGCCACAATCTTACTGAACATGTATCGCATTACGCAAGAGTTTGTTCAAAATAGCCTGAAGTATGCAGAAGCGAAATCCATTGGCTGTGATGTGCACGTGGAAAAACGGAAAAATTCACCTTCACTTATACGACGACGGTAAAGGCTTTGACCCAAATCAGAAACATTTCGGGACAGGTATTTCGAATATGAAGGATCGAGCCAAAGCTATGGGTGCAACGTTTGAATTGAATGCTGCACCAAATGAAGGCACACGTTTGCGTATTACGTTTATACGGCATACTTCGTATTGACAAAACCGTGAGGACTAAAGAAATTTGAATAAAAAAATGATACGACTCGCCATTACAGAAGACAATCCCTTCTTAGCTAAGAGCATTCAACAAAAACTGGAACATTTTCCCAATGATTTTCAATTGAAAATGGTTGCTCGAAACGGAAACGAAATTCTAGAGCAATTAGAGGGGATGCGCACCATTGATGTCATTCTAATGGACATAGAAATGCCCGAAAAAAACGGGATTGACGCTACGCAAATCATCAAGCAGAAATATCCACAGATCAAAGTTTTGATGCTCACGGTTTTTGACGATGAGGAAAATGTGTTCAATGCTATTCTTGCCGGGGCCAACGGGTACTTGCTCAAAGACGAGCCTGCCGATAAACTCTACAACGCTATTCATGAAGTGATGAGCGAAGGCGCGCCGATGTCTCCACTAATCGCTAGTAAAGCACTGAAGCTACTACGGAATCCAACAGCCGTAAAATCTAAGAAAGAAGAACACAATTTAACCAAACGAGAAGTAGAAGTCTTGCAACAACTAAGCACCGGTTTGGATTACAATCAAATTTCTGAAAACTTGTTTATCAGTCCGGCAACCGTGCGTAAACACATTGAAAACATTTATTCCAAGTTGCATGCACACAACAAGATGGAAGCAGTTCAAGCAGGCCGAGATAAGGGGATTTTGTAAAAGATACGGCATCTGCCGTATTGATTGAGGCAGGCGTTTCATGGAACTTTGGATTAAAATCTTTTTCCATGAAAACAAAGAATCAAACAATCAGAAACATTGCCTTGGCAGCATTGCTGTTCCTCTCTTTTCAGACATCAGCACAAACGATCACTTACAACATTTTAGAAGACAACCCCGAAACGGTTCGAAACAAATTTGTCGCCGTAGAATTCCTTAATGCAGACATCGGCGGAAATAGAAACCTGAACACTGTTGGAATAGGCGCTAACGCCGCCTGGGGACTTACGGAAAAATTGGGCGTCGAAGGACGCATCGGTTACGCACTTTTCAAAGACGAAAATTTACCCGCTTGCTTCTCTATTCAAGCCGGACCCTACCTTGGATTGATTTCAAGAAAATCAACGAAAGATGTGAAGGTGCGTATTGGCGGCGAATTCGATACGGAAGAAAACAAGCACGTATACAAAGAATCGTTTATTTATGTGCCAGCTACACGACTGAACCAACACGGAGTTCGTGGTGGCGTTTACTTTAACAAGAAAGGCTACAAAGAACAGGCAATTAACGGAAAACCGGAGATTCCATACAGCTTGTTCGGAGTTTATGGTGGATGGAGCATGACACAGAAAACAAACCTCATCGCAAAAATTCTTGGATCGTCTGATGGTGAAAATGTTCCTGAAATGCCGCTTGAGTATACCGGATTCACCCGAATTTATGTGGATGCGCTAATCACTCCCGTTGCCACGCGCAACTATCCGGTAGGAGATATCAATGAACTTTCATCAGTGTCCAACAAGATGTTTGGTGGTCGCGTAGGATGTATGTTCTACAAAGACGGTAAAAAGTGGTTCAACAAGTTCATGTGGGGTGTTGAAGTAGGCATGCGCCCAATTGACGGATTTTACTTTTCTACCACAGTTGGATACTCAGTTTTCAGAGGAAAGTAGCCTGCTGCTTGGTTGGTGTAAATCAATAATTTCTGAACCCATTTCTCAAACGGCTGTACCCAATAGCCTAACGAAAAATAAGTATGATGAAGCAGTTTACACTAACGCTGGCAACGCTATGCCTTTCGGGTATGGCGTTCGCCCAGCACTCTGGAAATGCCAACTACCAAACCCAAGTTCGATATTCTGACAACAATATCAATATTCCTGCCCCTGTCAATAACGATTTAACGATCAGCGTAAAAGGCATGGCCAACATCAAGCCTGATGCGTATGTAGCTATTTTTAGCGTCTCACAAACGGGAAAAACAACCGAAGAAGTCAACAAAATAATTGACGAGCGCATAGAAACGGCACTACAAGGAATCAGTGACGACCCTTCCGTTGAAACCTACGTGGATATGATTTCTTTTGTGCCAGTCTACAACTATGAAGTCGAGAAAAAAATCTTCAGCAAAAAGACCTACAACGAAATTCCAGCAGGTTTCGAAGTGACGAAAAACATCCATGTAAAGTATACGGATCCCAACACCTTCAACACCATTATGTCCGACTTCTCCCAAGCGGAAATCTACGATTTGGTGCGTGTTGATTACTTCTCCGAAGACATTGGTACCATGAAAAAAGAGTTGGCAGCCAAAGCAAAAACCATCTTCGAAGAGAAGTTTACCGACTATGAATCCATCATTGGAATCGACTTGGAAGGTGCCGACCGTATCGTGTCCGATGGATATCGTGTGGTACTTCCAGTGGAAATGTACAAATCGTATCAGGCCTACAAAAGTTCTTCATTGAACCTGAAAAAGGCGGCAAATGTCAATCAAGCAGCTAAATCAACCACCTTGTACTATCAACCTCTTATCGACAAGGAGTTTGATTTCGTGATCAACGCAACTGTATTGGAGCCAGTGATACAAGTGATGTATGAACTTAACGTGCGTGTGGATGTACAGCGTGAAAAGGAAAAGGTGGAACAGCAAGAACCTACAGTAGTGAACAAAACAGAGAAGAAATACATTCTTGTTACACCGAACGGTGATGTGAAACCACTGAATTTATAACAGACATGAAAGTAGAAAGGGAGTGTGGTGAGCATGCTCCCAAAACTACTTCCGCAAATACTTGTCGAAAATGAAAACGCAACTTGCTATTATTCTGTCGTTTTTCCTCATTTGGAATGTGACAGCCCAAAATAACAACGGCTTGGAAGACTCCGCTATACAACTGCATTTAGCAGATTCGCGTGGATATCTAAAAACATCACAGCAGCTTTTTATCCATGGGAAAGACACCCTTTATTTGGACGTGAATTGTAAAGGAGGGTCGAACAGGCTACAACCAATAGAACCGGAAAACGGTAATGTAGAAATTGTCGATTCTATTGATGTGAACGAAGATGGCGTGAAGGAGCTCTTTCTGTACCGAAAATGGACCTGTCATCATACGCCTTCCGTATTCGATCAATTTTGCATAGGGTGTGAAACTACTTGGACCGGACAGTATGAAGTTTGGGACCTGAAAAATAAAGAGAAGGTTTTCCAATTCATTAGTAACAGCCAATACCAACGGATACTATCCACCAATGTAGTTGATGGAGGAGGCTACCAATACGAAGTTTCAATTGATAAAAAGGGCAACTTTCACTTTGAAAATCAATCTCTACAGGAAAACGAGGAAAGCAGAAAAGGGACCTACAAGTACGACCTCAATATGGGGGTGTACCAATTGAAGTAAACTTCAACTACTCCTTCAATCGTCGCTTCATTTCCGACTTCCAGGCCTTGGCATCACTTTGAATGGTGGAGTAGAGTTTTTTCCCACGCTCAGCAGCCTTTTCTAGATTATCATACAAATGCTCATCGCGTTTCTCTCGAGACTCGTCCAAGCTTTTGGCACTCGTTTCTACATAATCCAAGCCTTCCTCGATAATCGGTAGATTATTCATCAGGAAAATATGTCGTGAACGGGCGCGCAACATGATGTCCTTGCAGCGTTCCAATCGTTTGTGATACTTCGCCCAAAACATGCGATCGTAATCTCTCAAATAACGTGCTTTTCCTTCCTCAGCGAGTGTTTTCAGCTCCTTCTTTTGAGACTTGATATAGCGCTCCAAATCTTTCACAGAGTTCATCACTTCCTTTGGGAAAAGCTCATTTTGAACAGAATCCTCAAGAACCATGCGTGCCAGTTCCAGTTCTTGCACAGCAATAGAATCATGCTCGGCAATGTTGTCTGCAACGGCAATGCTGAAAGCAGAAACGTATGCATTCGCCACACGATTTTCGTACTCTGCCTCAACAATGTGATTCATTACGCCTTGAAGCGACGAGGTAGAAAGTAACTGATCAAAGGCATCCATAGTACTGTCAGCTGTGGCACATTTCGCATTGAACTCATCCAAAATGGCTTGCATTTCCTCGCTGATATTTGGATCATTAGGCTCTCCTTTCTCTTTGAATCGATCTCGCAGCATCTGATATTTTGCTAAGCGTTCTCCAGTGTATTGTGCGTACTCGTCCAGCTTTTCATTCGCATCCTGAATATCTTCTTCCAAATCTTCCACTTCTTTCAGCAATTTCTCGGAGTGCTTATTCATTGCTTTTTGCGCGGTCGCCTCTGCCTTAAACGATGCTTTGTAAAAGTTACGCTCTTGCTTGTTGAGGTCCTTTACTTGTTTTTGTGCCAATTTTGCATGCACAATGGCGGTATCTGCCTTCGCAATTAACTCCTCCCAAATAGGTCGCTCGGCAAGGTTCGAAAGTTTTTTGATTCTCTTTTTCAAGTCCGTATCCAAAAATACACCCACCGTATTGTAGTAGTTGATTGCCACCACCGAGTGGTTTTCAGGATTGAACTCAAGTCCGGCATCCGCGTTGTGCTGCCATTGCTCAATGATGCTTTTTCCCATATACTGAGAAATCTTGGAATTGTAATCGAGAACATCCCCTTTTGGATCGCTCAGAGCCATTCGAACACTGTCTTTAGGCTGGCAAAACTGATCCATGTTTAAAGTATGCTCACGAAGTTGCCACTCAGGAATTTCAGGTAAGTGGGTTAACAAGAACGTATCCGGATGGACAAGGTAATAATCGTACGAAGTGTCCCGAACGAATCCAATTTTATCCGTGTAGGGGTCTTTCGCCTTCTCTCGCTCGTCGAACGCTTTCATTTTCCGTTCAATTTTTTTCTCCCATTTTACGCGTTTTTTCTCCTTCTTGAACGTGCGTTCTTTCGTCCAGCGTTTTGGGTAGGTTTTCTCCTTTCTTGGAATTCGACCGATGTATCCGGCATCCCATGTGGGGTCTGCTAGTTTCCATTTTCCATTCAGGTTGATGGCTACCCAAGCATGATCAGAATTGATGAGCGTATAGTCGTAGTCGGGATCAAAATCTCTGGTGTACCCTTCGATTCTCGTAGCTTCTATTCCTTGATAGCCCAGCATTTCGACCAAAAGTTCCACGTAACCAAAGCAAATCGTTTCCTTCTTTTTTAACACCTGCTCAGATGTCTGTCCGTGCAAAGGATTACTGGAAGTAACCACATCGTAGTCGTAGTCAATGTTACTGATGATCCAGGCGTAGATGGAATCCAGTTTCGCCCGATCAGTGGAACAATTCTTAGTAAGATGATTACTCAACAGTTCTGGAGAGGTTCTAATTTTTTTGGGAATCTTATCTTTTTTCTGAGCTAGGACAGGAGCACTCATCAGAACAAGGAGTGCCAGCAAGGTTGTAGTATATCTGCACATAAGTACAAAAATAAAGGTCCATCCGGCAGCTCCCGTTATGACAATGTTAAAACTGGTGAAAAACACGGGATAACCCTTGGTAAGCGTCTTTCTATTCATGGGGAATACTGCATTTTTTCACCACAAAGCCACGGAGCATTAACCAAAGGGGATAAAAGTTTACAGAGGGATGTACACTAGATTATGAATTCGTCATAATACTTAGTGCTCTTGCACATTCTAGTTATTAGACCTTTTTCTCCGTGGCTTTGTGGTGAAAAAACACAGCAATAATCTAAGCAATAAAATTATCCATTACTATAGCTTGTAGGATTTAACATCCCACTAACAAAACGTGGTGCGGAATTTGTTCGCAATCCTCTATGAAAACTTTTGTTCTTCTTCTTTCTATAATGTGCTTTTCAGGTGTCTCTGTAAACGCTCAAATTACACTTCATTCCGACTCTATCACAGCAAAACATTACGAAAATGGGTTCATTCAGCAGAAAGAATATCGCCTTGAAAGTGGACTGCGTGCCTTTGTCAACTATTCCGATACGCTTCGAGGTCAAGTTATTGGAGGGAATTTGTCGAATGGTGCAAGCCTAAAGTTCGAAAACAATCGTTTGGTTGAAATTCATGCAGAACATTGGGCCGCTCCTCCTATAAGCCCAACGCATACTGCCATGCCGCCAAAAGTCGTTCGGTCTTGTCAACTGAAAGGAAATTTTAAAAACTTTGAATTGTACAATGGCTTCATCTATTATTTTGATGAAATAGGCAGTCGAACTTTAACTGAAAAAGTCACGAACGGAGTTATTCAATACAATCCTCGGGTGAATTTAACCGCAGACCAATTAATAAAAGCTGCGTTAAAGAACGATTTGAACTTCAATGGTCGTGCGGAACAGCGCGAGTTGAATTACTTTACGTCTTTAAAGTTTGACTTGGATAGCAGCGCGATTGTCGACTTCCCTTTTCACGAGTTGAATTATTTCAAAAGGGTTAAATCCATTGAGGTAAATCGCAAAGAGTATCGACTGGCTGATTACCCAACGAAAAAAGAACTCAAGGAGGCAATTTTGAATAGTGAGGGGATTGATGTTCAGAAGAAAGAGCCTATCAGACCCGGGAAACAGAGGCATTTCAGAAATATATAGCCGATAATATCCAATATCCTGAGGCTACCAAAGGTCAACCTATTCTCGGAAGAGTGTTTGTACAATTCGTTATTGAAAGGGACGGAAGCATTACAAATGTAGAAGTTATGAAGGGGCTATCTCCCGAACATGATCGCGAGGCAAAACGACTCGTTCGAAACATGCCGAATTGGATTCCCGCACAAATGGGTGGAAGAACGGTAAGAAGTAGGCCGATGGTACCAATAAGATTTGATCTTCAATAATCCATTCATGCTTTACTCTCGATGCGAAAAATCCCCTACAATTCACTAACTTTGCGGATTGCAAAATCGCACAAGATGAGTCAGAAATATCCAACGTACCAAGGTTTGGACTTGCCCAACGTTGCAAGTCGTGTGTTAGCTCAGTGGGAATCAGAGAAGATTTTTGAGAAATCAATTGAAACTCGTGAGGGAAACAAGCCTTTTATTTTCTTTGAAGGTCCACCGTCTGCAAACGGTCTTCCGGGAATTCACCACGCCATGGGTCGTTCGATTAAAGATATTTTCTGTCGCTATAAAACCCTCAAAGGATTTCAAGTAAAGCGTAAAGCCGGATGGGATACGCACGGTCTTCCGGTAGAACTCGGTGTCGAAAAGGAACTGGGCATCACAAAGGAAGACATCGGAACGAAAATTTCTGTTGACGAATACAACAAAGCGTGTCGCGAAGCGGTAATGCGTTACACTGATATTTGGAACAACCTGACCCGTCAAATGGGCTATTGGGTGGATATGGAAGATCCATACATCACCTACAAATCCAAATACATGGAATCCGTTTGGTGGCTATTGTCGCAATTGTATAACAAAGATTTGCTGTACAAAGGTTACACAATTCAGCCGTACTCACCGAAAGCCGGAACGGGACTTTCCACGCACGAACTCAATCAACCGGGAAGCTACCGCGACGTGACAGACACCACAATTGTGGCACAATTTAAGCTTCGAGAGGGAGAGATTCTTCCTTCCCCTTTTGGAGGAGGACAAGAGGGGGAGGACACAAAACCTACCTATTTCCTCGCCTGGACCACAACGCCTTGGACTCTTCCATCAAATACGGCTCTGACAGTGGGCCCGAAAATCGAGTACGTATTGGTGCAAACTTACAACCAGTACACCAAGGAGCCCATGCAGGTGATTTTAGCGAAAAACCTTGTTGGTAAACAATTCACAAAAAATTACTTCGCCGTGGAGTCGGCGGATGAGTTGTCTTCCTTCACTGCTGACGATAAAAAGATTCCGTATTTCGTTGCTGGAGAATGCTTGGGGACAGATTTGGTTGGTTTGAAGTACGAACAATTATTGCCGTACGCACAGCCTTATGAAAATGCCGATCAAGCCTATCGTGTAATTCCGGGGGATTTTGTTACTACCGAAGACGGTACTGGAATCGTTCACACAGCTCCAACTTTTGGGGCGGACGATGCCAAAGTAGCTGCCGATGCTGGTGTTCCAGGAATGTTGGTGTTGGACGATAACGGAATCCCTGTGCCACTAGTAGACTTACAAGGTCGATTCACCAAACACATGGGTGAATTTGCTGGGAAATACGTAAAAAACGAATATTACACAGACGAGGAAGCGCCTGAAAAAAGTGTTGATGTCGAAATTGCCATCAAACTGAAAACAGAAAACAAGGCCTTCCGTGTAGAAAAATACGTCCATAACTATCCACACTGCTGGAGAACGGACAAGCCAGTTTTGTACTATCCATTGGATTCATGGTTTGTGAAAGCCGCTATGAACAAGCAGCGCATGTCGGAACTAAACGACACCATCAACTGGAAGCCAGAATCTACAGGAACTGGGCGCTTCGGTAAATGGCTAGAAAACTTGAACGACTGGAACCTTTCTCGCTCCCGTTACTGGGGAATTCCAATTCCTATTTGGTCCACGGAAGAAGGTGACGAACGTACGTGCATCGGTTCATTAGAGCAACTGAAAGCAGAATGCGAAAGAGCGGTTGCAGCTGGTGTTATGGACAGCAATCCTTTGGCAGATTTTACGCCGGGTGATATGTCGGATGAGAACTACGACAAAGTGGATCTCCACAAAAACTATATGGACAACATCACTCTTGTTTCGGACTCAGGTAAGCCTATGCAGCGTGAGGCAGACTTGATTGATGTTTGGTTCGATTCAGGTTCAATGCCGTATGCTCAGTGGCACTATCCATTCGAAAACAAAGAGATTATTGACAATCGTGAGGGTTTCCCGGCAGATTTCATTGCCGAGGGAGTCGATCAAACGCGCGGTTGGTTCTATACCTTGCACGCTATCGCAACGATGGTATTTGACTCCGTTGCTTACAAGACGGTTGTTTCCAATGGTTTGGTGTTGGATAAAAACGGACAAAAAATGTCCAAACGATTGGGCAACGCGATCGATCCGTTTACCACTTTGGACAAATACGGACCAGATGCAACACGTTGGTACATGATAACCAATGCGCAGCCTTGGGATAACCTGAAGTTCGATTTGGACGGAATTACCGAGGTACAGCGCAAGTTCTTTGGAACTCTCTACAATACGTATTCCTTCTTTGCTTTGTACGCCAACATTGATGGTTTTGATTATTCCGATGCGGATCTAGCTCTAGATGAACGACCGGAAATTGATCGCTGGGTACTTTCAAAGTTGAACACTTTGATCAAAGAGGTGGATGAAGCCTATGATTCGTACGAACCTACACGCGCAGGACGATTAATTCAAGATTTTGTAGGAGATCAGCTTTCGAACTGGTATGTACGATTGGGTCGCCGCCGTTTTTGGAAACAATCTACTGACGATGCCGCTGGGGCAAAAGATAAGTTATCAGCATATCAAACGCTTTACACATGTTTGGAAACAGTAGCTACCCTTGGAGCGCCAATTGCACCATTCTACATGGATCAATTGTTCCAAGATTTGAATGCCGTTTCTAGTAAACACGATTGTGAGTCGGTTCACTTGGCGCACTTCCCAGAAGCCAATGAAGCGTTGATCAACAGTGAGTTGGAGGCACAAATGGACATCGCGCAGCGTACATCTTCTTTAGTGCTTGGATTGCGTAAAAAAGAGCGCTTGCGTGTTCGTCAACCCTTGCAAAAGATTATGGTTCCAGCACTCAACGACACATTTGCAGTAAACATTCGCCACGTACAAGATTTGATCCTATCCGAAGTGAATGTGAAGGAACTAGAGCTGCTTGATGAAGACAACGATGTATTAGTGAAAAGCATCAAGCCGAACTTCAAAACCATCGGTCCGAAATACGGAAAACACATGAAAGCCATCGCCGCCATGGTGAATCAAATGTCGGGTGATGATATCGCTCAAATTGAAGCGAATAGCGGCTGGAAAGGAGAAGTAAACGGTGAACATATCGAGTTGGATTTGAATGATTTCGATATCGCTGCGCAAGATATTCCGGGATGGTTGGTAAGTTCCGATGGGAATTTGACCGTAGCCTTGGATGTGACCCTAACCGAAGAGTTGAAATCAGAGGGAATTGCTCGTGAGCTTGTCAATCGAGTACAAAACCTTCGAAAAGACTCTGGATTGGAAGTGACTGATCGTATCTTATTGAAAGTAGACACCAACGAGTTGATTCAAAACGCAATTGCTTCCAACAAGGAATACGTTTGTAGCGAAGTTTTGGCCAATGATGTCGTATTTGAATCCTTAGGAGAAGACGCTCTCGTTACTGACTTGGTAGACGCGGATGATGCGAAAATTGGCTTGGTGAAGAGTTAAGTCATTTATGTTTATTCACTAATGGCTTGATTCTAGGCGACTTTCGCTTCTGAAAAAATATTCGTTTTTGGCAAGATTTCCTTAACTTGCATTTCACAAGCATTTAATTTTTACAGATGAGATCAGACTGTCCCGTGAGCTATGCCCTTGATTTCTTTGGTGATAAGTGGACCCTCTTGATTGTTCGCGATCTGATTCAAGGGAAAAAGTTCTACAAAGAGTTTCAGGCTTCCGGTGAGGGAATTGCTACCAACATACTCTCAAATCGACTGAAGAAGTTGGAGAAAATGGGCGTTGTTGAATGGAAAGTATATGAACAGCTAAAAACGAAGAAAGAATATTCACTAACCGAAAAAGGAAAGGAACTTATCCCAGTACTCATCGAGTTGATCGTTTGGTCGAACAAGTTTCAGGGTAATTTGGCAGTTTCCGACTATTTCATTAAGCGCGCAAACGAAGATCGCGAAGGACTGATCTCCACCATTCGTGGACGTTTGGAGTAGCATTCGTAGGATAGAAAGTCAACCTCCAAACAAGTAATCGCAAATTTTCCTAAATCATCAGAAATACACACAAAATGAACGCAAAACTCCTCTTCTCTTTCCTTTTATTCGCATTTTTTATCAACTCTTGTGGAACTACAGAGAAGGAAGAAAACAACGTCGATTTAAATGAAGAGGACAACAAAGTAGAGGTGCCCGACTTTCAGTCAGTCATTGATTCTGCTGGACTAAACGGAGCTATCCTCATTTTTGATGAGATCAATTACTACTCCAACAACTTCGAGTGGGCCAAAAAGCGACATCTGCCAGCATCCACTTTTAAAATTCCCAACTCTATAATTGCTCTCGAATTAGGGGTTGTCGAAAGTGATAGTACCATCAGCACGTGGGATGGAGAACCGAGAAACTTAAAAACATGGGAACGCGACATGGTCTTTCGTGATGCTTTCCATCTTTCTTGTGTTCCGTGTTACCAAGAAGTGGCACGTAAGATTGGCGCGAAGCGAATGAAGAACTTTGTCAACCAATTCAATTACGGGAAAATGGATATTGACGCTTCGAACATCGACATGTTTTGGTTAGAGGGAAAGTCTGGCATTTCTCAAATGGAGCAGATCGAATTTCTTCGTGCCTTCAACGAACAGCGCTTACAAATATCCCCGGAAACCTACACAACTATGCGCAGAATGATGATTATTGAAGCCAACGACGGATTCACACTTCGAGGCAAAACGGGTTGGTCGGTCACAAACGATCAAGATAACTGTTGGTTTGTTGGCTGGGTGGAGACTCCGGGCGGAAATTATTACTTCGCAACCAATGTGGAACCGGGCGATGATACCGAAAGTGAAGACCTATTCACGCTGCGTAAAAACATCACGTACAAGGCATTAGAGTTAATTGCGCGTTAAAATCGTGAAATTGTATCGCGTACGCTGAAAATGCGGATATTGCATCAACATTAATTGCTCATGAAAGCACTTTTTATCTTCTTCTCAATTTTACTTCCTTCCATGCTGAACGCTCAAAAATTGTATCAGGATAGCATGTATCAAAAAGTGACTATTTCTGCACACAAGTACGCGACGGTCGAGGGAGAAAACTTAGAAATGGATTTTTATCGACCTGTGGGCGCGGAAGGCAAAATGCCTGTTGTGGTTTACGTTCACGGAGGCGGATTTAATTCCGGAAGTCGGAATACGCAGGGCATTCAGCTTTTCGCAAAGCGCTTAGCAAAAAGAGGGTACGCAGTTTTGTCTGTTTCTTACCGATTGACCTTAAAGGACAAAGGCACAGAATGCGAAATTCCAACCGAGCTAAAACAAAAAGCCATTATTTCTGCCACGGAAGACCTTACTTTGGCCATCCAATACATGATAACGAACACGTCTCTTTTTCCAATCAAGAAGGACAAAATTATACTCGCCGGATCGAGCGCTGGGGCCGAAGCAGTTCTGCATTTAGCTTATGGGCACGATTACTCGAAGCAATTGGGAGAACTCAAGTTTGCCGGTGTCATTGGCATTGCTGGCGCGATTATGGATAAAGATTACATCAAGGAAGAAAATGCCATTCCTACACAACTCTTCCATGGAACCAGCGATGTTGTTGTGCCTTACGGTTCTGCGTCGCATCAATCATGTAGGAGATTGGATCCAGGCTACTTTCAATTGCACGGATCGAAAATTATTGCCGCCAAACTGAAAGAGTTGGAAAAGCCCTATTACTTGTACACGATTAATCAAGGGACACATGCTTGGGCAGGAGTTCCAACGAAACGGTGTTTCAATGAAATTAGCGACTTTTTATATAATGATGTGTTATTTCCGAAAATGATGCGCCAGACGGAGCGGGTGGTGACGGAGTAGACATCAACCACAGTTAATGTAGACCTACTTCCACTTAATTCCACAGCCGATACTCGGCTTTTGATCTTCCATTGGTTCGTTTCCTGCCAACAATTGATCCATCGCCTTGCGAAAATCTTCTCCAGTAACCGGAATGTCATTTCCTGGGCGAGAGGCGTCCAACTGACCGTGATATACTGCTTCCAAATCAGCATCGAAGAGATACAAATCTGGTGTGCAGGTTGCATCGTAAGCCTTAGCCACCTCCTGCGTTTCATCGTACAAATACGGAAATGGATAGCCCTGCTTTGCCGCGTGTTCCTTCATAAACTCAGGTCCATCTTGCGGATGCGTTTGCACATTGTTACTGCTAATCGCGATGAAAGCAATTCCCTTCTCGGCATATTCATTGGCCATTCGAACCAGTTCTTCGTTTACGTGAATCACGAACGGACAATGATTACAAATGAAGAAAATCGCCGTTCCTTTTTCGCCTTTCATCTCGGACAGAGTCTTTTCGCTGTCCGTTTTTGTATCCGGTAATTTGAAGTCAGGAGCTTTTGCGCCAATAGGAAAAACGTGAGATTCGGTAAGTGCCATACTGCTTTTTTTCTTAAAGATATTGAACTAAGAAGGAACACCAAGCTGATTTGGACGTGAATCACGAACTAATTAAGAATTATTCTAAATAAATTGTATCTTCGAGCCGTTCTGTGGAACGTTAAGCAATCAATCATGGCGCAAAAACATTACAGAGGATTTGTCGTCTTCCTCTTCGTACTTTCTTTCTCATTAGGGTTACTTTTGGCGCAAGCGTAAATTGAACCTTAAATCATCATTTATTTTTTTAAACGCGGTGTTTCGGGTTTCAATTTTTGCTAACTTAAATTAGATGGAGCAAAATACCGATTCACAATTCAACCAAATCGCCGACTTTACCGAGCGCTTTATCAACCAAACCAATCGCTCTATTTTCCTTACGGGAAAAGCGGGGACGGGGAAGACAACTTTCTTGCGTCATTTGGTGAAAACAACACACAAGCAAACGGTGATTGTCGCACCCACGGGCATTGCTGCATTGAATGCTGGCGGTGTGACCATCCATTCTTTTTTTCAGTTGCCTTTTGGATCGTTCATTCCTGAATTTGGCGCCGGAACCGCAACGGACTCCCTAAAAATTGAAAGCAAGTCGACATTGATGCATCATTTCAAGATGAACAAGGCACGGCGATCCATGTTCAGAAACCTTGAATTGCTTGTCATCGATGAAGTTTCCATGCTCCGTGCCGATCTTTTAGATGCCATGGACTGGACGCTAAGAAACGTTCGTAAAAATAACGCTCCATTCGGTGGAATTCAGGTGCTGTTTATCGGAGATTTACTACAATTACCTCCCGTGGTAAAGCAGCAAGAATGGTCGCACCTAAGTAAGTATTACAACGGAATGTATTTCTTTCATGCAAGAGTGATTTCCGAAGCGCCACCGCTTTATGTGGAGCTGGATAAAGTTTATCGTCAGGAAGACCCGGAGTTTTTGAGCATTCTGAACAATCTTCGTAACAATGAAATTACGGACGCGGATATTGAAATACTGAATAAGCATGTTCAGAAAGATTTCCAACCGGAAAAGGAGGAAGGATACATTACGCTAACCACACACAATCGCGAGGCGGATAGCATTAATCAAAGGGCACTTGACGCCCTGGACACAAACGCACGTACGTTTGATGCGGAAGTCACGGGAAAATTTCCAGAGTATCTCTACCCCATCGAAGAAAAACTGGAGTTGAAAATTGGGGCACAAGTGATGTTTGTGAAAAACGACCTTTCTCATGAAAAGCTTTTCTACAATGGAAAAATGGGGCGCGTTGTTGGCTTGGATCACGACGAAATAAAGGTGCTTTTTCCCGAGGAGAAAAAAACCATCAAGGTGGAGAAATACGAGTGGGAAAACATTAAGTATACCTACAACGACTCCAACGGGGAAATGGAATCCGAAACACTGGGAACTTTTGTTCAGTATCCGCTTCGATTGGCATGGGCCATAACTGTTCACAAGAGTCAAGGTTTGACTTTCGAAAAAGCCGTTTTGGATATTTCCAATGTTTTTGCGCCAGGACAGGCCTACGTAGCACTTTCACGTTTACGCTCGTTGAACGGATTGGTTCTCTTGCAACCCATGAGAAAAAATGGACTCACTACCGATGCGCAGATAAAAGAGTATGCTTCCACAAAGGTTTCCACGGACGTCCTTGATCAGCAATTGGAGCAATCTACCGCCGTCTACCTTTACGAACAGCTGGTACAAACATTCGACTGGCTCGACCTCGTGAACGCTTGGCAAACGCATGAGAAATCATACAAAGAGCACGGATCTAAGTCAATGAAAGGAAAAAACCGGTCATGGGTGACGCAACAAGCGCAGCTACTTTCCAGTACTTTGGACCCCTCGCGGAAATTCCGAAATCAACTCTCTCAGATGTTTTCGAAGCTCCCCATTGATTACGAGTACGTCTTTGAGCGTGTGGAAGCCGCATACAATTACTTTTACAAAACATTGGATGGTGTGCTGTATTCCAACCTGAAAAAAATAGCCGAATTACAGCAAAAACGCAGCACTAAAAACTATGTGGAGGAATTGTTAGATCTCGATCTTATGCTCACCGAAACCATCATTCGATTGAAGAAAAGTTTAATGTTGGTGCAAGCTGTGCGGGATGGTAAACCTTTGGACCAATCGATCACGCAAACTACGGAAATCAAGAACTACAAAGTCACGAAAATTGAATTGGTGAAAAGCGAGTTAATGTCGAATAAATCAACCTTAGACTTCGATACCATTTCCATTGATCTTCAAACAAAAGATCAGAAAAAGCCCGAAAAGAAAAAGAAGAAATCTACCTACGAAACAACACGAGAACTGATCAAGGCAGGCAAAACGATTGAAGAGGTAGCGCGTGAACGACAATTGTCCGTTGGCACCATCAGCACGCACTGCGCCCGATTGATTCAACAGGAGAAAATCGAATTGCGTGACGTGATGGACAAGGAAATGCGCAATGCACTGTACGATTTATTCGAGGATCATTACGAAGGAGGATCACTCTCACCCTTGAAAGATCTGGTAGGCGACAAATACACTTGGGACGAATTGAAGCTGTACCAAGCGAGTTTGTTGATTTAGATTAAGCATATCAAGGCAAATACCTCCCCATATTTCTCATCAACAGCACATCTCGGCTCCGCTTTGCTTCGCTGAAGCTATGCTCGAAGCGCCTATATCTTCTTACTGATCTCTTCTGACTTTTTCCTCGCCTACTCTATAATCACCTTTTTCGTGATCAACTTTCCGCGGTAATCCACCTTCACCAAGTAAATCCCTGAAGGCAGTTCAGAAGTATCGAAGGTAATTTCATCAAGACTCACGTTCATTGGTACTTCCACCGTTTGACCAAGTTGATTGATCAACTCAATCCGTGCTTCTGAGATGCTTCCTGCGGACAGTACAAACTTATCGCTCGCTGGATTCGGATACAACTCTACTACGTAGGTATCGTGCAATTCTTCATAAGCCAACGGATAATCAATCGTGAAGTTGTATTGTAGCGAACCTCCAAAGTCACCTTCGAAAGTTTTTACTACTCCCGCGCCTACTTGACGAATGCGCGCAAAGCCTGTTCCATCATTGTTTGCCCAAAAATCAATTCCGTCATCGTCACCGTCATAAATATTGAGTTGGTAGCATCCGTAGCCCAGTTGGAACGTGTCACGATAGGTTGTGCTGTTCGTCATACCGTTGCGGAACAGTAGTGTATTTCCTGCATCGTCTAACAATTCATAGCTACTTTCACTCGCAGCGTTGTTCGTTCGGAATTCAATCCAAAAGTGAGAGGGAACCACATCAGGAACCGTAAACTCAGTCTTGAAAGTGTTGTTGTGAACGTACTCATCGCTTCCTCCATTTGGTGCCGAAACACGTGCATGGAAAGTATTCGTTCCCGTACCTGTTAAATCGTTCCATAAATCTGAAGGTGTTGGTAGTTCCACGGTCGTTTTTTCAAGGAAGTCCAAACTTCCGTTCCATGTAAACGTCTGCGGCGTAGTACTTCCATTCACCCAGTACTCAATTGTCGCCTCGGTTAACGTGGTACTTCCCGTGTTTTGAATTTCCACGGTAGGAGTTTTACAGATGGCGTTGATACGCTCGTACTCAACGTAGTTCGATGGATTGATAATGTCCGTAATAGAAACATCCAAGGTGTGGTTCGCGCCTCCATAAGAAACCAATTGATTGCTTACGATGTAGTTTGATGTTCCACTGGCCCCTGTCATTCCATAATCAAAGTTGTGCATTGCACCAGGCGATACTAGGTTGGTAATATCAAACTCGTTCAAGTCAGTGGGCGCCCCTGGACACCATCCCGCGCGATCGTAAATCCAAGTTCCTCCCTGCGGATAAATTGGGTTTTCACCACACTCGGTCCATACTTGCCACTGGAACTCATTTGCGCCACCGTCAATATCCACAAAGTGATCGCGAGGAATGAATTCTCCTTCCTGTCCGTGCCCCGTGATGGTTGTTCTCACCTTGTAGGCCGTTGCATTTGGATTCATCACTACATCACGTGCTGGGAAATATTGATCGTTGACAATGCTCGTATAACCTCGAGATTCTGTTCTCCATAGCGACTGAATATCAACCACATCGCGTGCCGGTGTTCCCACAATAAAGTGGAATTTGATATCCATGTCTTCCTGATGCTGACCGCCGCGTTCCATGGTCATTCTCTTCGACCCTTTCAAAATAGGAAGGAAGTCTGTTACGTCAAACATCCACGTTTTCCCATCCGGACCCAAGTTTAATCCAATTCCATAAGGAGTTACGAAGGACATAATTTCAAACTTCATTGGCCATCGGCGCCAGTAGTTCATGTCCACTGGAGTTATTGAACCTTCCGCCGTAACGGGAATCGTTGAAAGCAAAGCTCCTGTAGCTCCATCATAAATATTTTCCGGCACAGCCTCCCAATAGCTATTTGTCGCGACTACGTTGATATCGTCGTCCATTACAGTGCCGGAGTTAGAGGCTACCGTATATTCCGTAACTGAATTTGGTACCAACAAAACGGAATCCAAAACATTGGTCGGATTAACACTTGTATCATAGTTTCCTTGCACCAAAGTAACCGCAGGACGTTCTCCGTCTGCGATAAAAAATTTATCTAGGTCAATTCCTCTATCAAAGTTCCAAAGAACAGAGTTGTTCCCTGTTGCCACTAGTGCATTCACGGAGTTATCGTTGATGGACGTTCCAGTTCCTTCGTCCATGTTGTAGTACGCCACAAGGCTTGCATATTCCGGATGGGAATTATCAATAGGAACGTTCATCCAGTTTTGAATGTCCGTTGAAGTCAATGCTTTGTTCCAAATGCGCACCTCATCCACTTTTCCTTTCCAGTTATTGGTGTAGTTCCATGACTTTCCAATAACCATGTTTGCAATGTCAATTGGGCGTGTTTTCCCGGTACCGGAGTGCCAAAGCGTTCCGTTGTGGTACACTTCCATAATTCCTGTGATCGCGTTCTTGGTCATTGCCCAGTGGTTCCATTGCCCGGCCATTTCTCCAGCTGTCATCGGTTGATTGATTCTGTCGTAACCGTTTTCTCCACCACAGTCCCAGTATAATTGACCGTTGCTCCATGGCAAATGGATGTTTACATCTCGTTCTCCTCCGGCACCTGTCGCCTCTATGATAGAAGTGTTAACAGGCAGGATATTCTCATTTCCATAGGCCCAAAATGAAACAGTGATCTCGTCGGTAATACTTCCCATGGCACTTGTTGGCACATCAAAATGTCCGTTTCCGGAGAGGTCAACATGATAACCGTTGTTTCCATGAATGGCCATGCCTGATGCTGCTGCACCTTCAAGAACAACATTGTTGGTTCCTACTGTGTTGGTGAAAGAAAGCTCAATGATAATGTTATCCGTTCCGTTCCAAACGTACGGCGTGTGAAACTGAATTCGATTTTGCCCTGTTGCGAAAGTATAATCGCTGAAGAACACCTCTGTGAAACCCGACAATTCTGGGTTGGCAGGATCTAGGCTTGGAGCCGTGGTCTCTTTGATATTGACGCGCAAAAAGTTTACTTGTCCTCCATTTGTGGCATTCACTAAAAATCCATCAATATTTCCTACCGCAAAGCCGGCTCCGGTCAATTCGGCTGCTGTGTACATGAATTGCGCTTTCCCTGAGTTGTTTGTTCCTGCAAGAGCATTGGGCACAGGCACAGTCCCTGTTGTGATGGCGTATTGATTCTCGCTAATAATATTGTTCAATACAACATTTTGCTGCGTGTACTGGTAGAAATCGTACAGTGGCTGCGAAGTATAATTGTAGGTAGCACCGGAAAAGTCAGAAATGATAAAGTCCGGATGCGTACTAATTAACGAATCCACACGTGAGGAATCGTGAACATACGTGTTACAGCTGTAATCCCATTCACCACAAGCTACATTGTTTCCGCCACCAGTGTTTACTCCACCACCTTTACAACGCATATTGTAACTCATGAGCACTTTTTCGTAGGTCACTGTTGGGTCATTGGGGAAGTTGACCATCGTATCTCGAATGCCCGATCCGAAATCCGTTTGTGACCAATTCCAAGAATTGACAGTGATGGTGTCGCCCGGTTGCTGTGCAAAGGCGCTTACTGAACAGAAAAATGCCAGTGTGGCAATGATCAAGTTTGCTTTCATAATTTGAATAAATATATTCGAAGTAGCTCCTAATATTGGAGGATTGCTAAAGTACGAAAGCTCCGAATGAATCACTAACGAAGAAATTCAAATTCGCGCTTATACATGAAAGCTACGCGTGGTTCTGCTCTACTTTTTCAGGGTCATATCTTCCATTAGAGCTTGTGAGGCAATCCGGTCAAAATCGCTAGCTTCAGGTTTTAGAATGATGAGCTTTATTCCGTCTAGTGCTAATTCCTCTTGCTCGGTAATGTAGGAGAATTCACCCGGCTCTTCACCGCTGTAGTCGAAGTGGCTCACCTCCAGTTTCTTTCCGTTGAAACGAAGTAGTTGCGGAACATATTTTCCATTGTCGTACACGTTCAATACATATTCGCCAGGTGTTGCTGTTGCCGTTAAAATGTTCTTGGAAGTTGCTCCGACAAAAGCATCGTAGTTTCTTACGGCAAAATGATAGAAACCTTCCTCAAGGATGCACGGAACAGAGTCGTTTTTCTCTACTCCGAAAATGTAGCCGTTGCGCACGGAATATTGGGAAGATTCACGCACTTTTTCCTTGCTAATAGCCGAAATAGTGGTAGAAATCAAAGTCATTCCTTTGCTATCAAAACTGTAGGTGATTGTTCCATCTTTCGTGGCATAGCGCCCAAAATATTTTTCTTTTACCACGTCTACTTTATTTTCTGCCGAAGGCAGGGGCTCGGCGAAGTAATACGAATATTGAGCATTCGACGAAAAAACAACGAGAAGCGTGATGATGGAAGCAACTATTTTCATAACTTAATTTAGACCGATCCTTAAATTTACAACTACAAATGCACCCTGAAACCAACTTGATGCAAAAAAAATGGCTGGTAAAGTCACCACAAGATCGTACAAGCGTAGAAGCTTTTCGTTCAAAATTGAAGGTAGACCCTGTTGTGGCCGAACTTCTCCTACAACGTGGAATTGACACGTATGAAACAGCACACGCTTTTTTCCGACCGGATATTTCCACACTCCACGACCCGTTTTTAATGAAAGATATGGATGTTGCTGTGGAACGCCTTCAAGAAGCGATAGAAAACCAAGAAAAAGTGTTGCTCTTTGGAGATTATGACGTTGACGGAACTACTGCTGTGGCGTTGTTGCATACTTTTCTGAAGGACACATTGCCCGTCGACTTCTACATTCCCGACCGATATACCGAAGGCTACGGAGTGAGTACAAAAGGAATTGATGTTGCCGAGGAGCATGGCGTTACTTTGATAATCTCACTAGATTGCGGCATCAAGTCGAACGATAAAGTAGCGTACGCCGCTTCCAAAGGCATTGATTTTATCATTTGCGACCACCATGAACCGGGAGCCGAACTTCCCGATGCTATCGTCCTTGACCCTAAGCGATCCGACTGTAAGTATCCATACAAAGAGCTTTCAGGCTGCGGAGTTGGATTCAAACTTCTCCAAGGTTTGAGCGAAGTAAACAATTGGAAACAGGACGTCTTGTTCGAGCAATTGGATTTGCTTGCCGTGAGCATCGGTGCCGACATCGTTCCTATCACCGGAGAAAATCGAACCCTTTGTTTCCATGGAATGGAGCGATTAAATGCACATCCAAGACCTGCATTCAAAGCACTTTTGGAACTTGCGAAAAAGACTGTACCCGTGAACCTCACCGATGTCATTTTCAACATTGCTCCAAGAATCAATGCTGCTGGGCGACTGCGATCGGGACGGCATGCGGTGCAATTGATGATATCGGAAGATCACGATGAAATTCAGCAAATTGCTGCAGAAATCAATGCTGACAACATAGAACGTCGGGAGCTAGATCGAGACATTACAGAAGCCGCATTGACACAATTAGAAACGGCAGCTTCGGATCGATATACGAACATTGTTTATCACGAAAGCTGGCACAAAGGGGTGGTGGGAATTGTCGCCTCTCGCATTATTGAGACGCACTATAAACCTTCTATTGTTCTTACAAAATCCAATGGTCTAATCACAGGTTCGGCACGGTCGGTTGCTGGCTTCAACTTGCACGATGCACTGGAACAATGCTCCGAATTCTTAGAACAGTTCGGGGGTCACTTTCACGCAGCGGGTTTAACGCTTAAGGAAGAGAATTTGGATGCATTTGCCCTAAAATTTGAGAAGATTGCAGCTGAAACATTGACCCCGGAAATGATGGTTGAGGAGCAAGTGGTCGACTTAGAGCTCTCCTTCGATCAAATCTTTACACCGGAAGAAAACCGTTTGCAGATTCCTCGATTGAAGCGAATTCTGCGTCAGTTTGAACCGCACGGTCCTGGCAATATGAAACCTGTATTTCTCTCGCGAAACGTCTTTAGCAACGAGCTTCGGGTGTTGAAAGATGCACACTTAAAAATGTCAATGACGCAGCCCAACTCGGATGTGATTATGGAGGGCATTGGTTTTAACCTGGCGCAGAAAGCTGACATTGTTGCTTCGGGTGTTCCTTTCGATGTGGTGTACACGTTGGAGATCAACCGTTGGAATGATAGAGAACGACTACAGTTGAATATTAAAGATGTTCGAGAGGCTACCGGGTGAAAACCATATACATTTAACTTACCTGCTCACTAAATGCAAATACACTTATCGGAATATAATTGTGTTTAATCGTTTAAAAAAGAACATTCAACCCAAAAAATGTTCAATTAATGGAAATTATAAGTGTTTTAACTTACTACCTGAATCCCTTGTAAACATTGAGGTTTCAGGGGTTTTAGCCTACTATACTACTAGGTTATACATCACTAAAAGGTTTAGTGGTTTGGTTTATATGCAGTTATGTACGTATTTTTGCACCAACAAAACAACTAGAAGACTAACTAATATGAAGCGAAAGTATACCCTCCTTTTGGCCTCACTTGCTTTTATAGGCAACCTTTCCGCTCAACACGATAATGAGTTCTACAACGATGGAGCTTTGGTGCATGTTCAGGCAGGTGCCGAAGTTCACGTTTGGGGCGACGTTCATATGATAGGCGCTACCGCAAGCTTGGAAAATAATGGACTTATCAAAGTGCAAGGTCATTCCTATTCGGACGCCTTATTTCAACAAAGCGGAACAGGAGTCTATCGTGTGGAGAACTCGGATGTAAACATTGGCGAACGTCAATTTATTTCCGGCAGCTACGCTGTGCGAGGTGGGCAGGCACAAATTGGCGTTAACGACGGTTCTTTTTACAATCTTGAATTGGCAAACGATCAAGGCATCGTTTACCTAGTAGGAGTAGGAAACATCGCAGACGTTCGAAACAGTGTTGATTACAACGCGGGAGCCGTTCACAATCGAATTGTTACCCATGACATCGGAGCGACAGGAGCCATCACCTATCCCGCGAATGGTTCTTCCTATACAGGCGTTTTCGGAATCATGAATCCTACTTCCGGCTTAGCGACTCAAGTCAATAACTCCACAAGCATCGGAGGAAACTCGTCAGCCTTCGATATTGGCTACGTTCAAGGAAATTTGCGTCGGGCTATTAGCACAGTAGGCGGTCAATACGGATACGTTCTTGGTTTGGAACCAGCGGGAGCTGGAGCTCAGCGAGGAATGCAATACGTTCTCTTGGACCTAGACGCAAATAACTACGACGTTATCACGGGATATTTTGAAAGCGGAAGCTCAAATGCGGGCGTTTCCGGATTGGAATGTTCTGGAGAGTTAATCGATTACTTTGGTGGTACAGACCATGGAGAATGGGTGTTTAACGATATCACAGGTACCGGAGCAGGAACATATGAAGTTCGCGTTTGGCCGCAAGATGACAACCTAATTACAGCTCCAGTGTGGATCATTACAAAAGACGATGCTTTCCAAGGAACTGTAAACGATTGTGGCCCTTCACCTGTTGGATTGTCACGAAGCGGATTTAATGGTTTCAGCGAATTTGGCGTTGCGGCTCCAACCTCTGCATTGCCTATTGAGTTGATTGACATCAGCGCAGTAGGAGTTGAGGATCACATTAAAGTAGTGTGGAACGTGGCTTCAGAGTCTAACTTGAGTCATTACGAATTGGAACGCTCTGAAGACGGAACCGACTTCGAGCTTATTGCAACACTGGATGCACAAGGGAACACAACCAACACTTTGAGTTATCAGTATGATGACTACGATGTACGCGGTTTCCAGCATTATTACTACCAAGTGCGTAGCGTTGATCTAGATGGAACGTATGAGTACACACCTGTAGTTGTTGCTAGTATTGATGGTTACGGTGAAGGCTTCAACGAAAATGTGGTTTCTCTGTATCCAAACCCAACGAACTCGAATACTGCTGTTGCTATTCACGCAGATCAGCAGATGACGCTTTCCATGACTGTGATGTCGGCATCAGGACAGTTGGTACACGAACAAAAACTTCTCCTAAACTCCGGAAATACCATAGTTAATCTCGCTTCGAATCAGTGGGCCAACGGTGTCTACCTCGTTGAATTGCGTGATGAACTGTCCGGTAAAACAATTACTAAACGACTAATTAAGAACTAAACTAACGAAGAGATGAAAATGAAAAATAAACTACTCGTAATCTCTGCATTGAGCTTGCTTATGGCTCCTGCGGCATTCGGACAGAATGTTGGTGTTGGATTAAATACACCTGCAACAAAACTTCATGTTCTACAAACTGCGAACAATACGGGCATCCGCGCTCAAATCACGGGAACTGCAGGAAATGGTTTGAACATCATTCCTTCCAATGCTGCCAATGCATCATCTTCCATCTTTATTCCAAATGCTAGTGCTGGTATCGGAATGAATTTGAACATGAATAATGCTGCTTCGACAGCGACTGGTATTCAAGTAACACAAGCCGGAACAGGTACTGGACAATCCATTTTCCACAACAACAGCGGTGCTGGACAGTTCATCAACCTATCGGTTGCAGGAAACGCCTTTTCAGGACAGCAAATTAACCATCCAGGAACTGGGGCAGGTAGCTGGGTGGTTCACTCAGGATCAGGAAGTGCATACCAAGTAGAGCGTACAGGTTCGGGAATTGGTGTCCTAGTGGACCAACAAGGAACTGGATTTGGAAGCTTGAACATCATGTCAGCCAATAACATTAGCCATATTAACGATATCTCCACAGCGGGTGGAACGGGATCGTACACTTGGGGTGGCGGCGGCGTTAACGCAGATGGATTTATTTTCATCAATGTTGACAATACAACCACGCCAACGACAGGTGGAGATGGATTTGCTTTTGACGGTGTTGTGAACACGCAAACAAACGGTGGTGGAATTGTTAGTGGTGGTGTAATCGCTGGAACGCAATGGGGCGTTGGACACGGTGGTATTATCACGCACAACGGTACTGCTGGACGTGGGTTTGAAGTGAACATGAACAATGCAACGAATACGGAGCCGAACTTTTTCGGTGTAAACAACGGGCAAGGAAGCGCGTTTGTCGGACAGAATCAAAACAATATCATTGCTGGAACAATTAGCGTAGCAGATTTCGCCTACACTGGAACCGATATTGCCGATCACGTTGGTGTTGAGGGAGCTTCTACCCCAGCTGCTGGATGGGGAGTTGGTGTTCTAGGAACGGGTAACTTCTACGGGGTATTCTCACAAGGAAACTTCGGAGCAACAGGAACAAAGACTTTCATCATCGACCATCCAGAAGACCCTGAAAACAAAATGCTGAAACACTTCTCGATAGAGTCGAACGAGGTGTTAAACATGTACAGAGGAATGGTTGAATTGGATGCTAACGGTCAAGCTACGGTAGAGCTTCCAAGCTATTTTGAAGACATTAACATCAACGCTAGCTACCAGTTGACGGCAGTAGGAACACCGCAACAACCGTATGTTCTTCAAGAGATTCAAGGAAATCAGTTTGTGGTAGCAGGAGCGCCAAACACGAAAGTTTCTTGGACAGTATATGCCGATCGTAATGATCCTTACATGCAGGAAAACCCAAGCGAAAGCCAAGCAGAAGTTGCTAAGACAGGAGAGCGTCAAGGAAAATACTTGAACCCCGAATTGTACGGACAGCCGGCAAGCGCTGGAATGTTCTACAACGAAAATGTAGAGAATGGAGCAACACCAACATCTGCACCAACACCAAACGGAGTTGGACAGTACCAAACTCCTGCAAATAGTTCAGGACAGAAGGTGACAACTGCGGAAACAGAAGAACCGGTGATTGATTAATAAGTAAACCAACTACTCATCATATAGTTCGAACTAAAAGGGCTCGCAATGTTGATTGCGAGCCCTTTTAGTGTTGTATCATTATCCTATCCATATGGGAATAAGCATTGGGACAAAACCATTGATCACAGTAAAAAGTGAGTCTCCAAGATGGAGTCTTCTGTATTCTCCTTGCTCCCAACTGCTCATCATGGAACCAGCCATAATTGGTTCATTTTTAAAAATCAACTTGAAGAGATAACGGGTTACAGTAAATGTGATTAGAAAGAAAGCGGGCACAAACAACCAATCGGCTGCATATCCATTTTTCATTTGAAGACTATCGAACCCTTGTAAGTTAAAGCCTCCGGCAACTAGAACTAAACTCACGAAGATGGCTGAAATCATAAACCATTTTCTTCGAAGCAATTTGTATGCTAGAAAAAAATAATTTGAACAGCACCACCAACGATGATAAACATAAGGATCAGGCATAAGGCTGTGAGAAATTAACCTTAGTCAGTAATCGCAATTCCCAGCTTCGTTGCTATTTGCTCCGTAACATCGAATTGTGGAACTCCATATAAAATATTGGTGCCGGTTGTTTGATTGAGGATGTAGGTATATCCATTTTCCTCGGCAACTTCGTTGATCGCAGTTTGCAATTGGTTTAGAATAGGCTGCATGAGTGCATTTCGCTTTCGTATCACATCGCTTTCTAAACTCGCTTCCTTCTTTCTGATTTCTCCCTCTAAAACCGAAACTTTATTAATTAGCTCCGTTTCTTGCGTAGATCCTGAAAAATCCTCCTCCTTCGATTTCACCTCGTATTCTTGAAGCAACTGCGTGTAATAGTTACGTTTCTTCGTAATTTCTTCCTGTTTGCTCTTTTTGAAGTCCTCCACGGCTTTGGATATGGTTTGAACCTCAGGCATGTAGCTCATAATCAACTCTACGTTCGTGTAGCCCACCTTCGTTTGTGCCTGAACAGATGTTGCACCAAGAGCCAACAATAAAATCATCAAACTTTTCATCGTCTATTTGGGCATTTGAATGTTCAACTTCTTCATTACGGCTTCAGTTACGTCGTTTTCGTCTGGACCATATAAAATCGTAGAAACGCCT
Source organism: bacterium (assembly GCA_024742305.1). Taxonomy (GTDB): domain Bacteria; phylum Bacteroidota; class Bacteroidia; order Flavobacteriales_D; family Crocinitomicaceae; genus UBA4466. Next base: position 397,296 of record JANSYQ010000001.1, read on the forward strand.
GACGAAGTCGTTTGGTTCAGTAAATAGGTATACCCATTTTCCTCGGCTACTTCGTCAATGGCGCTTTGCAGCTTTTCCAAAATATGCGCCATTAGTTCCTCACGTCTTGCCAGTAACTGCGCTTCACCATCCTTGGCAAAGTCCGATATCTCATTGTCGAGCTTCATCAATTCTGCCTGCCACTGTTCATTTTGTTCTTTTGATAAGGTATTCGCCTCCTTCTTTTCCATGTACGTTGCCATTCGCTGCTGCGCAAAGGTTTGCTTATCTTGAAGTTGCTTTCCCAACTTCTCTTGAAGTGTACTTATCTCCTGATCCAATTGCTTCGCCTCTGGCATATAGGCGAGTATCAACTCAATATTCGTATAACCGATTTTTACTTCCTGTGCCGCCGCCGTGCTTGTCAAAAACACCATTATAAACAGGAAGAAGACACTTTTGAATTTCATAAAGTATTGTTTGCTTTTGGTTTACTACAAACATAACCAATTCAAAACGGATCGTTTCAAATAGACAAATGCACCATCCATAAAATTATCAACCCTAGTATTTGTTACCATGGTAATTATTTATATATTTGTAGAAGAATTAGCAAACAAAATATTCAACATATAGAAAAAGGAGACGCCATGAATACCGTACTACACAAATCAGATACTCGCGGATTCGCGGACCACGGATGGCTCAAAAGCAACCATACCTTCAGCTTTGCAAACTATTACAACCCTGAGCGGGTTCATTTTGGCGCATTACGCGTGCTTAACGATGATAAAGTAGCAGGCGGAAAGGGTTTTGGAACACATCCGCATGAGAACATGGAAATTATTTCCATCCCCTTGTCTGGAGACCTTGAACACAAAGATAGCATGGGAAATGTTGCCGTAATTAAGGAGGGCGACGTACAGGTGTTGAGCGCTGGAACTGGCATTTTTCACAGTGAATACAACAAAAACGAGGGGGAAGAAGTTCAATTCTTGCAGATTTGGGTGTTCCCGAACAAGAAGAATGTCCAACCTAGATACGATCAAATTGCCATTAAGGACATTCTCAAAGACAACGAACTCACGCAAATTTTGTCGCCAAACAGCGAGGACCAAGGAGTTTGGATTCATCAAGACGCTTGGTTTAGTTTGGGTCATTTCAACGAAGAGACATCACTCGACTATCAGTTGCACGATCACGGTAATGGCGTGTATGTATTTGTTTTGGAAGGCGAATTCAATCTGAACGGTCAAGACCTTGCAAAAAGAGATGGATTTGGTATTTGGGATACCGACAAAATTCAATTAACCGCAAAATCAGGATCAAAAATCTTGCTCATGGAGGTTCCAATGAGCATTTAATTTATAAACACATAAAAAAGTAAGCATATGGAAACTATGACAAAAACTGTTTGGGCCGTAGACCCAACACACTCTGAAATTTCATTCAAAGTAAAACACATGATGATTTCCACTGTTCGTGGATTCTTCAAGGATTTTGACGCCAAAATCGAAGCATCGAATGAAGATTTAAGTGATGCTCAATTTTCTTTCTCAGCTGACATCGCTTCTGTGAATACTAACAATGAAGATCGCGACAATCACTTGAAATCAGATGACTTTTTCAATGCTGAGGCATATCCAAAAATGACGTTTGAATCTACTTCATTCGATGGTGAAACTATTACAGGAGACCTAACGATTCGCGACGTAACGAAAGAAATTTCTTTGAATGCCGACGTCAGTGGAGTGGCAGTTGATCCTTACGGACAAACGAAGGTAGGATTGGAAATTTCCGGTGAAATCAACCGTAAGGACTTCGGGTTGACGTGGAGTGCTGTTACTGAAGCTGGAAACGTCGTGGTTTCTGACAAAGTAAAACTAATAGCAGACGTTCAGTTTGTAAAGCAGTAATAATAGTTGAGTAGTGATAAAGAGAGAAGTGAGAAGCTTACATGCAATTTTACTTCTCACTTCTTACTGTTCTCTTTTCGCTTTGAATTACATTAATTCCCAGGCGCTCTTGTAGCCATTGATTCCTTCTACGAATTCGAGAAATTTCGCATAGAAATCGTCTTGTCCGATGGTAGCACTGTCTCCGATTACAATCAACTTTTCTTTGGCTCGGGTAATTGCCACATTCATTCGGCGGTAATCTTTTAAAAAGCCTATTTCGACATCTGCGTTCGAACGCACCAAAGAGATGATCACCGTTTCACTTTCCTGTCCTTGAAAACTATCAATGGTACTGATACGCATTTTTTCATCCAATCTATCTTTTGCTAATGCCACTTGCCCTGAATAGGGTGAAATGAAGGCTGTTTTTTGAGGTTGAAGTGCTTCTGAAACGATCAGTTTTTCAATCATATCTAGTTCTCCCTCATTCATTCTGCTTGTTCCGTCCTCCCCTGATTTTTCCTCGAAACCGGTTCCTGCGGTGTCAAAATAAACAACATGGTTGCCCGTATCAGAAAGATGATCCGGTGTCTTTAACGCCCCTTCATAGAAATATTCACTTGAAAATTGCGAAATTGAGGCGCGCATGCGGTATTGCGTGTCCAAAAGAAAAACATTTTGGGCGTTTCGAAAGCAGTGCTCCAATATCGATTGATTGAACCCGTTATCGATGGCTTTTTGGGAAAGAACGGTTGGTGGTAATTGAAATGGATCGCCTGCCAATACCCAAGAGTCAGTGAGAGGAAATACTGCCCAAGCTAATGGCTCCAATGCCTGTCCTGCCTCATCCATGACCAACACGTCAAACTTAGCGTTTTCATCAAGCGCATTCTTCAAACCGACCGGAGTTCCCAAAATTACCTCTGCTGCATCCATCAACTTTTCATCAAAATAGGCTTTGATGTCCTTAACTTCCTTTCGAATGCGCTTTACCTCTTTTAGCAAAAGAGAGCGTTGCGCACGTTCTTCCTTGCCAAAGTTCCGTTTGTACTGCAGGGCCATTTTTCGCAGTTCCTCTGCCTGAATTTTCAAGCGTTTGATTTGCTTTTGTTCCTTGGACCCTTGCATTCCGCCTTCAGAAGTGTGTGGATAGATGGCGTCATCCACTTTTAAGGTATTTCCAACTCGAAGGATTTTCACTCCCGAACGCACAAGTTCTGAGGCAATATGATCTACAGCGGCATTGCTTGGTGCGGTTACCACAATACTTTTCTCGTTTGCAATCAGTGCCTGAATTCCCGCAACCAAAGTTGTGGTTTTACCCGTTCCCGGAGGTCCATGCACCAATAATAAATGTTCGTTTTCGACCATGGCAGCAGCCGCTTTTTTTTGACTTTCATTCAGTCGGTCATTCTCAATTGACTCAAGCGGATCAGATTTCTCTCCAAAAGGACCATTCCCATGAATTGCTTCGAATAGCTTTTTCATGTTTGGCTCTGTAGAAATTGCTTTCACCGCGTCCTTCATGATTCCCTCTGTATGATGGTCAGGCGCCAACTTGATCACTACATCCTTATCTTCAATCCAATCAGGAAAATCCGGAGCATACAAGCGCACGGCTCCTTTTCGACCAGTGCCACCTAGGTAGATGCCTTTCACAGCTTCTGAAGCTGAATCATTCGAAGAACTTCCCCCCAGCAACACCTCAATGGCTGCATTCGATTTAAACGCATCCGTTTCTAAGGCATACGGCAAATGAAACTCCAGTTCAGGGTATTCCGCATATCCGAAGTATTTCCGTGTCACTTTAATGGGGTGCAACGCTAATCCTCGAGATTTTAATTGTTTCAACCCCATTCCGTCATGCAACTGAAATCGTGCCTCTTGCTCTTGCATTTCAAGGGCAATGGAATCTAAAAGTATCTGTTGATGTGGGTGCCGTTCGCTCATAAATCAATCTGAAGGACCAAATGTACTAAGGAATTTCGACCACCTCCTCAATTCTTGTATATTCGTAGTAATAACCGAATTACGTATGAAAACAAGACTCGAACGCTTCACATTTCTATCGCTATCGCTCTCAATCTCGCTCATGTTATCAGGTTGCTTTGTCAACCTAAAGTCACATATCAACCGCGAGGTGAAGGTGGAGATTTCAGGAGATGTACCTGTTGTGATTTCTAATACGGGTAACTCAAATTTCACCACATATATGAATCAAGAGCAGTATGTAAACGCTTTTCTTCGAGGTGTGAAAGGTGAGCTAGGCGGCACGGAGAACGTGATTATTGTTGAGTCGGGAGGTGAGTTTTTAGTGAGTTTCGATCAGTTGAAGGTAATGGAATCCACAAAAATTGAGAAAATAGATGACACCAATTCCGACGATCACGGAAAAGAATTTGAATTGACTACGCTGAACCTATCTGCTACTGGAAAGGTGACTCGCGTTTCTGACGGATCCACACGTAATTGGTCCGCTTATAAGGATAAAAGTGAATCGACAACCAGCTCTAGAAGTGCCGGACAAGTTCTTACAGGCGACAACAAAGACAAGACGGAATACCGTGAAAAAGCTTTTGATTCAGGAACGGCGGAAGATTTAACAGAAAAAACGGGCCGACGTTCAGGAGTTGTGTTGGTGCGAGATATTGGAAAATTATTAAAATAAAAGTGATGCGCACGATAACAGTATTCTTAACAGCAGGTATTTTGGGATGTACGATATCCAGTTGCTCAGTAACAGGTACAGCAATGTCGGAAAACTCGGGTACACTTGAGGCAACCAAAGTTGTGGAAGTATCTAAAGACAATAAGTTTCTTTCCACCGCTGCAACTCTTCCCATTAATGCAATGGAGGTAAATGGAGGAGGTGTTAATTTAGGAATCCCTGTTAATGTAACTGGCTATGGTGGTCGCATGGGAAATGTTGAACTCAGTTTAAACTATCCCTTGACAGTATGGGACTGGAACTGGGACAGTTTTTCGAACGATGACCCTGTAACTAATGATGTGAATCGATTTCAGGGAAAGTTCATTTATGGATATCCCGTTTTTTCTTTTTTCTCATCAAAACGTGATGTTTCTGTGAAATTTGGCGAGTTTGATGACAAAAATTATTACGGTATCATTCCCTCCCAATACCTCAACTCGGTTAACCTAAGGATAGGGGCGCTTAAAGACTTCGCGAGAAACGGCACCCTTTATCATTTTGATTATCTCAACGAAGAATATGGAACAACCTCTATTTGGCCACAAGATGAAATCCTTGTGCGACAATCAAGCGTAGCAATTAGTCTAGGGGCTTCGTATCAACAGTTTATTGACTTGGTACTTGAGGGCGATGGTGATGGCAAACAGTTTCAAGGAAGAAAAACTGAGTTCTTAAACCTTTACTTCGATGTCAATTATCTTCTAACCTCCTCAATGGATGAAGTGTTTCTAGAGTATTATGCTTCCGAGAGTTTCAATAACGGACCATATGATATGAGAGAAATTCTTCCTTTGCGCCGACTCGGATTTTCATTTGGAATTGATATGCTCAGCTTTCAAAAACGAGATGGCAGTTTTAACGTAACTCAATCATTCGAATTTGGCACAAGGTCAGGTTATTTTGCTTCGTTTAAGGATGCTTGGTACCTGAGATACGCGATTCGATATGGCTTAGGATGGCGCCAAAAAAGGTAAAAATCTTTTAATAGACAATTTCTTCGATGAAAATTAAACTCTTGCTTGTTGCCCTTGTAACAGTTCTTAATGCATCGGCGCAAAACTACGACTCGTACTTCATCGGAAACACAACCGATGCTTCAAGCACTCCAATTGGAGGTGTAGTACTTATGGGTGGAGCAACGGAAGAAGATGAAGCCATGAAGTGGTTTTTGAACCGCGCAGATGGTGGTGATGTGGTCGTTCTTCGTGCTAGTGGGGCAGATGGCTACAACGATTATTTGTACAATCAACTCGGTGTGACGGTTAATTCTGTCGAAACGATTGTTTTCAATGATGCAAGCGCGAGTAATGAAGCCTACATTCAACAGAAAATCTCGCAGGCTGAAGCTATTTGGTTTGCAGGAGGCGATCAATGGACGTACCACACATATTGGCAAGGAACACCGGTTGAAACTGCCATCAATCAGGCAATCAATAATGGAGCTGTAGTTGGTGGTACCAGCGCGGGAATGGCCATCTTGGGTGGATATCGCTTTACCGCTGAAAACGGAACTGTGACCTCGCCAACAGCCTTGGCAAATCCATATGACAACAATGTCACCATTGGTTCCACAGCATTCATCATGAGCAACTCGTATTTGGAGCAAACCATTACTGATACGCATTACGACAACCCGGATCGAAAAGGTAGACATCTCACTTTTCTAGCAAGAATTCTAACGGACTCAGGAATTGAAGCCAATGGTATTGCCTGTGATGAATACACAGCTGTTTGTATTGATGAAAATGGACTAGCAAGAGTTTTCGGTCAACATCCAACTTATGACGACAACGCTTACTTCATACGGCCCAATTGTGAGCTAGCAGATCCCAGCCCTGAAACGTGTACAAGCGGAAGTCCGCTTACTTGGAATCATAATGGCGCTGCTGCAAAAGTATACGCGGTAAAAGGAACTCTGACTGGAACCAACACTTTCGACTTATCGGATTGGCAAACAGGCGTGGGTGGAGAATGGCAGGACTGGTCCGTGGCGAATGGAACACTTAACGAAGCTGTCGGTGCAGCTCCAAGCTGCATTGCTTCGCTTCTAGAAAAAGAAATCAGCTTAAGTATTCTTCCCAATCCGTCACGAGATTTTATTCAAATACAAGCCTCTGACAAGGTGCACACTGCATGTATTTACAGCGTTTCAGGAAAACAAGTTCAAGCTATTTACGATGCCGCAAATTCCATCAATATTTCTTCACTTTCCGAGGGTACCTATTGGTTAGAAGTCAACTTTGAAAACGGTCTCGCACTTCGAGAAAAGTTTGTGGTAATGCGTTAAATGACCATCATCTTTTCTTTTCGTATTTTGGTGCTTTGGAACGAAACGTACCCCTGAACGTCTTTAAACTTGAAGCGCTACCTAATCGAAATATTTGCCCCTGCAAACTCCCATACCAAGTATAAAATTTGGGTGGCTATTTCCCTGTTGATCCAGGTTTCTGGCGCCTTAGTTCCGGTAATGTTATTGCATGAAACCGGACAACTTCACCAAATCTTTTTGATAGCAATCTCCGCTGTTGCGTTCATCAGCTTGTTGATTACCACCACGCACTGGCAAAAGTGGATTGCATATGGACTGGCTTGTTTTGGATTGTTTATGGGCTTTACGCTAGTGGTGCTGGACCTCACCAATACAGGTCTAAATATTTATTTGCTGGCATGGTCGATGAGTGTTTCTTTGGGATACGGACGCGAACTATTCAACCTGAAATGGTTCTTCTTATTCATGTCTTTTGTGCTCGTCCTCTTCGGGCTTGTGCTTTATTTTACGCCGCATACGGAGTACACTGGACTTGAAAGAGGCATTTCGGTTCTTTCGGGAGCCTTCGTGATAGCCATCAATATTTATTTGTGGTCGCGGGAAGCTAGAATGTCATCAAATCACTATTCGGAGCGCCGACAGAAATACGAAGATGTCGCGTCTTTAAGTGAGAAGATGACTGCGATTCTCGCCTCAGAACAAGGAGCAAAAGAAGCATTTCAAGAAATTGCACAAGCGGCGGTACCAAGTCTTCATTTGGATTTTTGTCGTGTTTATTTGTACAACGGCTCTGAGCTGGAAAGTGCTGATGGCAGCGAAAAGATCACCTTCGAATCAGGAACCATTGTTGGTGCGGCCTACGCCGGACAAGACACCATTATCAACATCAACAGTTCACTCTCCAACTACAAACGTGTTCCTTCGTTTCCATCGGCATCATCTGAAATTGCCACCCCTATTTTCAAGAACGAAGCGATTGCAGGCGTTATTTACGGTGCCAGTAACTCGAAAGAAATTTTGCGCGAACGCCATTTCCAAGCCTTCAGTGTTATCGCCTCATTTTGTGGATTAAAATTGACCCAAACTGATGCCGAAGCCTCAATTAGAGAGGGAGAAAGAACGAAGGCGGAGGTGCAGAAATATCGAGAATTAGACGAGCTTAAAAACCGATTCATCGCGAATATTTCGCACGACCTGAAAATGCCACTTTCGTTGATTAAAGCGCCTGCGAAGCAAATCCAGCAGCAGTCGGACGACCCGAAAATTGTAAATCTTGCCAAGTACGTTACGAATAACGCCGATCATTTATTGACAATCGTCCAACAGTTGTTGCAGCTCAATCGAATAGAAAAGGGTGTGAACGAACTATACATTCAATCGGTCAACTTAAAAGACTTGTGCACTAAAGTTCTCGCGCAGTACGAACAGAGGGCAGCGTCAAAATCTATAACGCTGGAAGTAGATGCACCGGACACTTCAATTGTCACAGATGCTTTTCGATTGGAACAAATCCTTCATAATTTATTGGGTAATGCGATGCGCTATACGGAAGCCGATGGTACCATCTCCATTCAAGGGCGTGAGCGAGACGGGCTCTTGGTTTGCACCGTTTCCGATACAGGAATTGGAATCCCGGAAGAACTGCAGGAAAAAGTTTTTGATCGATTCTTTAAACTGGACGAAAACAACCAAGAAGGCACCGGAATCGGACTTTCACTGGTGAGAGAGTATGTACAGCAGCTGGAGGGAACAATTCAATTGGAGTCTGACGTGGGAAAGGGTACCACCTTCACCATTACCTTACCGAAGACGCATAGTTTAGCGGAGGTAGAGACCACTGGGGACAAATTGGAAGTCGATGCCGTTGAAATAGCAGTGAACGAAGAAGGAAAGCCGCAAATGCTCGTTGTAGAGGACCATGCCGAGCTGAATGACTATGTCTGTTCGTTCTTCGAGAACGAATTCATTACCCACGCTGCGTTTGATGGTGAAGAAGCCTTGGAGAAAATGAGCGAACTATTGCCCGATATCATCATCACCGACCTGATGATGCCTAAAAAAGATGGGAAATCATTGGTGGAAGCTATCCGAGCAAATGATAACTGGGCACACATCCCGATAATTGTCTTATCAGCAAAGTCTAAAGTGGAGAACAAAATAGACCTGTATGAAACAGGAGTTGAAAGATCCCTCCAAATCCATTTCAGAGGTTGCGTACAACGTTGGATTCACCAACCTCTCCTACTTCACGCGAAGCTTCAAACAAGAGTTTGGCAAGTTGCCTTCGGATGTGCGGTGATTGGAAGCATCTTGTGCAGAATTACTGGAAACAAAAAATGGAAGCACCGATAGCACTTCCATTTCCATTCGTTTTAGGCCGATTTCGCACTATCCAGCGCTTGTCCAATATCGGCAATCAAATCTTTGTAGTTTTCCACCCCGATGGACAAGCGAACCAACTTCTCCGTAATGTTCATGGCCACTTTGTCTTCAGGGCTTACATCGGCGTGCGTCATTGTCTGTGGATGCTCTGCTAAACTTTCTGTTCCTCCAAGAGATACCGCCAAGCGCATTAGTTTCAGGTTATCAAGAAAAGCAAAGGCTTCTTTTTCTCCTCCTTTGATATCGAAAGAAATCATGGCACCGTGCGACTCATATTGTTTGCTAATGACGGCTTTCAAGGCATCCGACCCATTTTCGGCCATTTCACCAAGGTAGTATACGCGCTCTACCATTGGATGATCGTTCAAGAACTTCGCAATGTGGGCTGCATTGGTTGCTTGCTGATCCATACGGACTTTCAATGTTTCCAAACTTCGCATCAATAACCATCCAGTCCAAGGTCCGGCCATATTTCCGAGGAAAGTTCTAAGTCCCTTTACGCGTTTCATCAATTCTGCTGAGCCCAAACAAGCGCCGGCAATAACGTCAGAATGTCCTCCGATATATTTCGTTGCTGAGTACAACACCAAGTCGGCTCCGTGTTTTAGTGGATGCTGCCAAAGCGGTCCCATGTACGTATTGTCCACTGAGAGTACCACTTGCTTATCTTCCGTTGAAAAATGAGTTTTTATCTCGGCGCACATCTCAATATCAATCACTGAATTTGTAGGATTCGCAGGTGTTTCAATATGGATCATCGCCAATTTATCTCCTTTGCCCGTGGCTTTAATTCTTTCTATGATTTCTTCTTTTGTGTCCGTAGCTAAAAACCCTACCGAGTCGATGTGGAGCTTTTTTAGAAAGTGATTGATGAAGTGATCCGTTCCTCCGTACACTGGTTTACTATACAACAATAAATCGCCTGGCTCCATAAATTCCATCATGGCTGTGGAAATGGCCGACATTCCGCTTTCGAAAACGGCTGCATCTTCTGCTTCGTCCCATAAACACAAACGATTTTCCAAAATTTCCAAATCCGGATTGTTCAAACGACTGTAAATAAGCCCCAACTCCTCAGTAGGTTCTTTTTCCCTCAAGCCATACGCCACTTCGAAAAATCGCTTTCCTTCCATAGCGGTATTGAATACAAAGGTAGATGTCTGAAATATTGGACACTTAATCGCTCCTTCCGATAAAGAAGGTTTGTATCCGTAACTCATCATCAAACTTTCGGGGCGCATTGTTGAATAATCCATAGTTCTAATATTTTAACTCAAACATATTGTATAAACTAACATGAGTCAATATTGTAGATTATTTTACTGTTTTTTGCATTTTTTTATTTCCATTTTTCTATTTTTCAATTAATCAATTAACCGTTTTAGAAAAATCATCTATATGGACGCTATTGACAGAGCCATTTTGGAAATTTTGGAGGAAAACGCCAAGCTGGGCACCAAGGAAATAGCACAGCAGGTGGGGCTGAGTGTTACTCCGACCTATGAACGCATTAAAAAGCTTGAGCGAGAGGGCGTTATTCTGCGTTATACCGTTGAACTGGACAAGAAAAAAATTGGGCGCGGATTGCAGGTGTTTTGCTATGTGTCGCTAAAGGAGCACAACCTCGACTTGCTTCGTCGCTTTGAACAGGAAGTTATCGCATTGCCTGAAGTTGTATCTTGTTACCACATTGCGGGCGATCACGATTACGCGCTTTTGGTAGATATTCAAGATATGGATACGTACGAGCGATTTTTACGCCACAAATTGACCACTATTCCGAGCATTGTTAATGTACGAAGCTCTTTTGTAATGAATGAAATACGATGAGACCGAACAAAGAAGAACTCGAAAAGTACTATCAGGTTCATGAGAGTGAACGCTTACTTTTCCGAAACTTGGAGAAGTCAGATATAGATCTGTGGATTCCATTTTTTCAGGATGAAGAAACCTTGAGTCAGGTGGGCATGTTGTCTGGACCTTTCAAAAATATGAGCCACCCTGAACGCGCAGCGCTTGGATTTCAAAGTCAATGGACCGAAGAAAAAATGGCTCGTTTGGACAGTTGGCTGTCACTGATAAGAAAACGGGTGAGTTCCTTGGATTGGGTGGGATAATTTTTCGAGAGGAACCCGAAGCCTTCGGTGAATGGGAGATTGCGTATTCGCTGCTTCCTGAAGCCCGGGGGAAAGGATATGCAACGGAACTGGCTCGTTATTTTCGCGATTGGGCATTTGCAAATACTCGAGTAGAAAGTGTTGTTTCTTTTGTACATATTAACAATGTTGCTTCACAGAAAGTCACAGTAAAAAATGGAATGCATATAGATAAAGAACTGACCTTTTTCGAAATGCCTTGTAGATTGAATCGGGTGTATAAAAACGCTTAGAACTTTACCATTTGATGTTGCACGGCCGTTAGCACATCTCGATACGCCCAATGCACGGAGGTATCTTCTTCTACGAAAGGCAGTCCGCCTTGAAGAAACAGTGTTTGCACTTTCTCAAACAAGGCAACATTGTTCCGGGTCAATTCAGTTGTAATTTGCTCAAAATTGTCGGTCTCAACTTCTTCTGATGCAACACTTCGGTCGATAAGGCTCGCGCAATGCAAACAACTGGCTTCAGAAGAAAGAACCAAAGGTTTTAGTTCATTTTCGATAAAATCAAGCGCTCTTTGGTTCAACGGATGATCAGTACATCGATTCATCAAACAAACAACTATTCCAATGAAAGAGGCACTCATACAGACCCTAGCAAAGATTTCGAAAGGAATCGTATGAACCGCATAAGCGTGTGGGTTTTGAATTTCATTTATCTCAAATGCATAGCGGGCGGGAATTATTGCTTCCTGCATGGAAATGGAATAGGAAGACGCATTTCTAAGTCCTGTAATGGCCCAATCGTCTCGAGCTACGGTCACTAGATCACGAGGCACAACGAATGTCTTTTCGGTATCGTTTTCGCCTTTCGCTTTCAAACTGAAAAATGTGGCGTGATGCGCACCCGAGCAACGGGACCACGTTCCGGTAATTGAAAATTGGTCTCCCTGTTGGACATAGCTACCATTCACGAATCCACTGCCAGCGATTACGGCTTCTTTCGAGGTGAATAGTTCCTGTGCTGCTTCGTGAGAAAAGAACCCACTAAACCAATTTGCTCCAGCTCCAAGGTTCAATGCCCAGCCGTAACCTCCTTGTATTGTCGCAGCATCTATTAGTACACGTACTCCTGATGCTAAGTTTAGCTCTAACCCACCGTACTTTTTTGGCACAAAAAGTTTGAACAAAGAATCGTGGTAAAGTGCTTTAAGGCGCTCCTCTTTCAAAAAGCTCAACTGGTATTCATCCAGGCTAAATTTCTGTGGCATCTTTCCTTTTTTCGATGACCGGAACAAAATGAACGCCGCACCAATGAAAGTGATGCGGAATTCATTCCGATATTTTTACAAGGTAATCGTTAAACGCGTCATGAAGTTGCGACCCGCTTGCGGATAATAGAAATTTTCAATTGTTCTATCTCCAGCTACGTCATATCCCCAATTGTAGCCGTTGTTTTCAAACAGCTGATCAAAAATATTGTTCACCTGCACACCAATGGTCATTTCTTTAAACACAACATCGGTCAAGGTGTACGTTAATCGCAAGTTGGAGAAGTTGTAGGCATCTATTTTTCGATTTTCTGAAGAGGTGTTGTCCAAGAACTGTTGTCCGACATACTTTGAGGTAACACCAATAATCAACCCCTTAACCGGCTCATAGTCCAATGCCAAAGCACCGATAACATTCGGCGAGAACGCAAGATCTGTATTCGTATGAACGATTTCTGCTTGTCCGAGGTAGTTAAAACTCGCATCATAGGAATCTACATACTCCACAAATTCACGAATTTTATTCTGACTCAATGTTAGGTTTCCGGCAATGCTCAAGTTTCTCAACAGTTTGTACCCAGCATCCAATTCGATTCCAGCACGGTAGCTATCGTCAACATTTGTTCTTGTGTATCCACCAACATCGTTGATTTGACCCGTTAAAACCAGCTGGTTGTTGTACATCATGTAGTAGAAGTTAGCGTTGGCGATGAACTTTCGTGACTTGTATCTATATCCAGTTTCAAGGTTGATTAACTGTTCGTGCTGCGGGCGGTTTTCAGGCGTATTCTCACGGAAATCTGCTCTCACTGGTTCTCTGTTTGCCATCGCTACGGACAAGTACACATTGTTGGAGCTGTTAAAGTCAATCATAAATCCAGCTTTCGGATTCACGAAATTGAAATCTACTTGTTGTGTTACTTCCTGCAACGATCCGTTCACCTCATCAATTCCAAGAAAATCATAGGCGATATGTCGGAACTGAAGGTCAGCGAAGAACGTCGTTCGGTTCATTCGGTACGTTCCTTTCACGTAAGACTGCGCCTCAAACTTGTTTCCGTCGTTGTTGTAATATTCGGTACCCAATTCACTATTGGATGCATACTCTGCCCAAATTATTTCTCCGAAGTGTCCACCCAAGTATTGATTGGCGCCCCCTCCAAAAACGATGTCAAGGTTTCTCTTTTTGTAATTCAACGAGAAGATTCCCCCGTAAAAATGATTATCCAACCATCTACGACGAATAAAATCGCCTGAACTCACAGTATCATTAGTGAAAACCAATGGCTCCAATCCATAATCTGAAAAGTCATCGTCTTCGCGGAACTGCTCAAAATAACCTCGCCCACGTGTATAGTGACCTTTAAGGTTCAGTTTCAATCGCGAATTAAATCGGTGTTGAAAGTGAAGCTGGTAGTGATCTTGCTGGTAGTTGTCTACTTCGTTTTCGTAGGTATAAAAGTTGTAAGTGCGACCAGAATTCAACAGGTTTTCGCGGTCTTCTCCAAAAATCCAATTGCGATCTGCGTAGGCAATAATGTCCGCTTCATTTCCTTCAATTACTGCTTGTGGTGTTCCATACCAAGCCTGGTATGTGCGCTCTTGTCCACTAAAAATATTGGCGGTAAGCGAACTTTTTTCTCCTTGCCATGTTCCATCTAAATAGAACGATTTTAAGTCAGAAGAGGCACGATCAATGTATCCCTCTGATGTGATTTTCGACAATCGCGCATTCATGGAGAACTTGTTGTTAATCAAACCCGTTCCAGCTTTTACGGTGTGTCGCCACGTATTGAAAGAACCATATCCGTTATCAATTACGCCATAGGCATTTGGACGTGATTGGTTCGTATTGATGTTGATACTCGCCCCGAAAGCCGCTGCTCCATTGGCAGATGTTCCAACCCCCCGTTGCACCTGAATGGACTGTGCAGAAGAGGCAAAATCAGGCATATTGACCCAAAACACACCGTGCGATTCCGAATCGTTCAAGGGAATTCCGTTGATAGTGACATTCGTTCTGGTTGGATCCACCCCACGAATTCGAATACCGGTGTACCCCACACCGGCTCCGGCATCTGAAGTAGAAACCGTAGATGGGGTAAAGCGCAACAACATGGGCAAATCCTGTCCGAAATTACGCTTGTCGATCTCCTTTTGGTCGAGATTTTGATACGTAGTCGGCGTTTTTTCATCCGCCCGAACTTCAATTACGGCAATTTCCTTAAGGTTCAGTGTGGAGTAATTCAATTGTACATCAATTGTTGACGGTTCGCCGGGTATGAATTTTTTGACCGTTTCATAACCGCTCTTACGAAACACCATCTCGAATCCTTCCGGCGCGATGCTAAACGCGTATTTACCGTCGGGATCTGTGTACGTTCCTAGATACGTATTTTCGATCGAAATATTCACGCCATAAATTGGTTCGCCGCTTTCATCGGTTACCGTACCCTGAATTTGTTGTGAAAAAGAGACCAGTGGCACAAGAAAAAGGCCACAGATCATAGTTACTATTCTTGTTTTCATAGAAAATGTTTTAACAAGAACAAGGGGCTAATTCTCTGTGTATTAATAATTAGCTTAAAAGTCAAATCCCTTCGCTGGCATTATCCAGATCAGGTCAATGGGTATAATCTCAGCCTGTCTTTCGACATAGCACCCCTTAGAGACGGTACAAAGCTACGAGATTCTTCGCAATTGCTCAATGGCTTTGGTCACCTTTTTCAATCGCTTTTTGTGTGAACCTTCAACAATGAGGTAGGGTTTTCGGAGTTTTTCGAGCACCTCCACGTAGCGAAGAAATAGTGCATCACGATCATCGGGATTTTCGCGCAAATCATCCGCTTCCCACGGAATATCTGGAGCACACAGTACATGTAAATCAAACCAGTTCTCACTAACTAGGCGATGAATTAAAGGTGAAGCTGCATCGAATCTATACTCCGACCAAACTTTGAAAACAACGAAGTCGGTATCAACTAGCTGAAGCGATCCTGATGCATTTTCTATGGCATCCGCATGACCTTTTGCCATGATATCGAGATCATCCACGGCGTAATCAGGACCATTTTGCTCTAGATACGACCGAGAAAACTCTTCAATGTATTCCCCTTCTAGAGCAGTGGAAGCAGCCTTTGCCAAGGTGGTTTTACCTGAAGACTCCGGACCGGTAAATGCAATTCGAATCACGTTTTCTGTGTTTGATATTGTCGCCACCAAGTATACAGACAATAGGCAGCGAGAAGCGTAAATATAAAGTATTGAACCGAGGTTAGGTACAGTCCTCTTGAAGCATAAAGTCCTATGGAAATAGCATCGATAACGATCCAGTAAATCCAATTTTCTAGCACTCGCTGTGCCAACATAAATGTTGCTACCAAGCTGTAAACAGTTGTACTTGCGTCGAGATAAGGGTTTGCTTGGTCCGTGTATGTGTCGAATATCCAACCGAGAGCAAAGGCCAATACTCCACTGCCCAAAACGTTGATTACATGGTGCGATGGTTTCCACGTTACCACATCAATTTTCACTTTTGAATCGCTCGTATCGGCGTTCCAATTCAACCAGCCTACCACGGCCATAACCACATAAAATAGCTGTAAAACAGACTCTATGTACAATTGGATCGAGAAGCAGAGATACACGTAAATAGCCGAGGCTACGAAAGCAAAAAGCCAGCACCAAATAGAGCGGTAGGCAGCTAGGACCAAATATGTCAACCCAAAAACAACGCCGAACCATTCGAGCAGCGAGGTTGCCACGACTCCCTCCCAAAACGTTTCAAAAAAACCGACTTCTTCCACAGAAGACAAAAGTAATAGAATGGAGACGAGATTGTGAGAGTTTGATGAAACCCAAACTTGATGAAGTGGCTCCAAAAGGTGGTGCGACTTTCTAAGTTTAGTAATTACGCTGAAAAGTGCGCCTCCAGCAGATACACACAAATCCGTATTTTTGAAAGAAGGAAATGAAACTGGACCCGAAAGAAATAAAAAGATACGCGCGCCATTTGACATTGGAAAATGTTGGCTTGGAAGGACAGGAGAAAATGAAATCGGCAAAGATACTTGTCATTGGTGCAGGTGGATTAGGAAGCCCAGTTTTGCAGTATTTGACGGCCGCCGGAGTTGGAACCATTGGAATTGTGGATGATGACGCAGTAGACGAAAGCAACTTACAACGACAAATTATTTACACCACTAGTGACATCGGGAAACCTAAAGTCGATATAGCGATTGAACGTTTGCGGCAACTGAATCCTCATGTTGATTTTACTCCTTTCAAAGTGGCACTGAATGTTGAGAACGCAATAGATATACTTACCAAGTTTGACATCATCATTGATGGGACGGATAACTTTCCAACGCGCTATTTGGTCAACGATGCTTGCGTGATTCTTAATAAACCATTCATTCATGGGTCCATTTTTAAGTTTCAGGGGCAGGTTTCCGTTTTTAATTATCAAAATGGTCCATCCTATCGGTGTTTGTATCCGAACGCTCCTTCTGCGGATGAGGCTCCCAACTGCTCAGAAGTCGGCGTTTTGGGAGTTTTACCCGGAGTTGTTGGCACACGAATGGCGAACGAATGCTTGAAAATGATTCTTGGAATTGGCACTGTACTGAGTGGTGTAGTGGAGGTAATCGACTTACTGGAAAATCAAACTAGAGCGATGAAAATAACTAAGAATGTCTCAAATTTTGAACGTACATCCTTGGAAACGTCCTACGATGCAGTTTGTTCAGAACCCGCAGAACTAAAGTCATCCATTTCCGCTCAGGAGCTGAAACAACTTCTTGATTTGGGAAAGAAAATAACAGTGCTAGACGTACGCGAGCCTTTCGAATTGGAAATTTGTGCGTTCGATAATTCTCTAAATATTCCTTTGGGGCAAATTCCCTCTAGGATAAGTGAAATCCCAAAGGATGACGCTATTGTTGCCGTTTGTCACCACGGAATTCGAAGTGCCAATGCCATTGCTTTTTTAGAACAACATAGATACAATAATCTGAGCAACTTAGATGGTGGGATTCACGCTTGGGCCGAGGAAGTTGATCCTTCAATGCCCACTTATTAGGTGTTAAAAAGCTTCAGGTTATTTGGAGAAGGGCACTTTGATTGTAACATCCACCTGACTTTTTTCTTCCTTTTTGGGAGACACCTCATAATCGGCCGCATTGATTGTTGTGGTCATAATAAGCACTTCATCTTTCATCACCATTTTAAAGGAAACATCCTTAGTTATTCCTTTGATTTTCAAAGTCCCATGGGCAAAATACTGTTCTCCCTTTTTTTCAATGGAGGAACTGGTAAATGTCATTTTAGGATACTGCTCTTCGTGGAAGTAATCCTTTGACTTTAGATGCTTGTCGCGCATTTTGGTTCCTGTAGAAAGCGTAGCAACTTTCGCTGAACCTTGAATAGTAGAGCTTCCTAAGTCTGATAAGTTGAGAGAAATTGTTGCCTCAATTCCACCAACAGTTCCTTTCACATCTTCGGCTACAAAAAGAAAATCAACTGTTGCCTTTTCTGTATTCAAACTCAATTCCTGTGTCATTCCCAGCATCGGGAAGACCAACAAAATCACTGCAATAATCTTTTTCAAATCGATCAATTTTATATTGTTTACTAAGGTAATGGAAACCTTTGGTCTTAGGCAAGTATCGTAATAAGTAACGAGCTTTAGCATATTTTTATTCTTCAGCATTGACATTCATTTTAAAATCAAAACTGTGATGGTCCACGAATTAGAATTATGAATCCCATTTACAATTAATATGCAATTCATTTGTTAGATGGCGCCCGCAATCTTACCTTTAAGGGTATGATAAACTACTTAACCACGTGTTTGCTTCTTTTTGTTGCGCATTTCAGCTTTAGTCAATGTGTTGATTTTGACGATGATACTTACGAAACCTGTGCTGGTGTTCCTGTTACATATAATGGTGATCCTTCAAGCCTTTTCTTCAATATTCAAGAGTCTGTAGATTTTAATTCAGGCACATTACCTACTGGATGGTTTGTTAATGGTGGTGCTACCTTTACCCAACCCTGCGGATCAGGATCAGATAACACCCCTTATTATTGGGCTTCAACAGCCGGATCCGGAAGCCCCTATATTAACTCTAATGTTTATGATTTTTCCTCGGGTGGACAGGTAGTATTTGATATGGTTTATGCGGTGCAAGGTGGAGCCTCCCCTTGCGAAGGTCCTGACCTATCAAATGAAGGAGTATCTCTTATGTATAGTATTGACAACGGTCAGAACTGGAATGAAATTGTTTACTACAGCCCCGGAGGGTTTGAGCTACCGTCCAATCCCCAAACCACAGGCTCAGCAGCTACTGGACCAACCGCATACACTACTTGGAGTACGTTCACAGTCGCAATACCTCAAGCCGCACAAACGCCGAATACCATGTTGCGATGGGAGCAGCTTAATTCAAGCGGCGTATGCTGCGATAACTGGGGGGTTGATAATATACACGTTGAGACAGCTGTGAATGGAGTTAACTATGTGTGGAGCAACGGCACAACAACACTTCCAATGACAGTTTCGAGTAACGTAGACACTTCGTATGTCCTTTCTGTATTTGATGGTAACATGTCCTTGATGTGTACCGACACAGTATTTCTAAACATTGACAACAGTGGATTCGACAATGGGGTTCAGGTGATCACCGATAACTTTGTATCAGGACAAAGCACCAACCTAATTATTGATGCTTATAATGATGGGTGTCCTGTACAGAATGGAGAGGTTGTTGTGAAGCTGGGCTCTTTACTGACTTACAATAGCTCTACCCCACCAGCAGATATCATTACTACAGATTCGTTAATTTTTAACTATTCCAATTTATACAAAAACAGTCCGCACCATGTTATAGAAATGAATGTTTCCACTGATGCTGCCGCCAATATTGGTGATACAGTTCTTTTGGATGCATTGATTTATAATACAAGTGGAGATATCAACCTTGTAAACAATGAGAAAAACTACGTGTTTACTGTCAGTTCAGGACCCGGGTCGGATATAAAGAGAGTGTATCCAAAAGGTGATTGTGATATTGGATACGTTGAAAATGATGAGCTTATTACTTATACAATCCGCTTTCAAAATGATGAGTCTGGGACGGTGGTCGACGCTCGCATTAGAGAGAGTATTGATACTAATCTTGACCCAGCAAGCTTAAAGGTTGTGGCTACTTCTCACGAACTTTCATCGATTGACTGGATAAACTCGACGCTGGTTGATTTTACCTTTGACAGTATTATGTTACCGACGCAATCACAAAATGAACTGGAGAGTGTTGGATATATCGTATTTGAAATTGATCAGCAAACAGGTCTAAGCCATGGTGCAAGTTTTACAAATCAAGCAGAAGTAGCGTTTGACGCCATGAGTCCACAATTAACCAATGAGGTAGTGAACACAATAACAGATGGAAGTCATGCACCAATTGGAGACACTTTAGAGGTAAGTGCACCAAGCGCCTATAACTGGAACGGGCAATTGCTTACAAGTTCAGGAGTGTACACCCAGCTTATTTCTTTACCCGACGGTTGCGATAGCACCGCAATTCTTTCCCTAACTCTTGATTCTGATGTCGGTTTAGATGAAGTGGAATCAAGTTCTGTTCAGATATTCCCGAATCCAGCAAATAATCAGGTTACTGTAATAGGAAAAGAGGCGGCCACGTTCCGTTTGCTTAGCGCGTCAGGCCAATTGATTTTAGAACAAAAAATACAGGCAAAACACATCATTCCGCTTGGCGGACTCTCCTCTGGGGTTTATTATGTTGAAGTAATTAGCTCAGATGAAACTGTTCGGAACAAGTTGATTATAGAGAAATAACTGCCTGAAAATGTTATCTTTGGCAATATCGTAGTAAAAATCTCCGTTACTACGATGTAACAACAATGTAAAATTAGTGCTATGAAATTCCTTATTTCTTCGGCATTTCTATTGTTTATGTTCTCCGCATCTGCAACTGAAATGACTACCCAAAACACTTCAAAAGAAGTAACTCAAACCATTTTTAGCGATTACCCTGGACCCGGAAAAGGTGCGCGTAAAAACAAACGCATCAATAAAAAACGCAAGCGTAAGTGTAAAAAATGGGGGCGTAAATCGTTCGCTGGGTAGAACCAAATCACGTCGTTTTTTCTATTACCCGTTTCGAGACTTATCGACTGGCTAGATGACCTCTCGCTCAATGCGGCGCAAGTTTGAGGATCGGTTCAATTAATAAATGGACTTCAAGCCTGTTGAGAAGTCCAATTACACACTTTCTATTACCTTTAAGTCCGATATGGCGAAGGTAAAATCAGCATTTTTTTGTCAAAACTGTGGCTACGAGACCCCAAAGTGGTTGGGGAAGTGTCCGTCATGCTCTGAATGGAACACTTTTGTGGAAGAACTCATTCAAAAGCAAGTGCCGCAAGTTGTAGCCTTTTCACGTTCTAAGGAAAGCGCGCAACCGCAGGCGCTGGGTCAAATTGATCAAAAAGAGCACCCGAGAATAGCGCTCAACGACTCTGAACTCAATCGTGTTTTGGGTGGTGGCTTGGTGCCAGGGTCTCTGATTCTTTTCGGTGGAGAGCCAGGTATAGGAAAATCTACACTTCTTCTTCAGTTAGCGGTATCTACACAAGGACTAAAAGTGTTGTACGTTTCAGGTGAGGAAAGTGATCAGCAAATAAAAATGCGCGCAGAACGCATTGGAATTCAGAATGAAGACTGCTTCATTTTGACAGAAACCAACGTTCAAAACATTTTCAAGCAAGCCGAACAAACCCAGCCAAATTTACTGGTCATCGATTCCATTCAAACCATCTATTCGTCGCACATTGAAAGTTCTCCAGGTAGTATTTCTCAGGTACGAGAAGCTACCGCTCAACTACTTCGCTTTGCAAAACAGAGCAATGTACCCGTGTTTCTTATTGGTCATATTACCAAGGAAGGCTCACTCGCCGGACCTAAGGTGTTGGAGCACATGGTAGATGCTGTATTGCAGTTTGAGGGCGATAGAAATCACGTGTACCGACTGTTGCGCTCCATTAAAAATCGTTTTGGAAGTACGAATGAATTGGGCATTTATGAAATGTTAGGCTCAGGATTGCGACAAGTTGAAAATCCGTCCGAAATTCTCATCACCAACACCGACAACTCACTCAGTGGAATTTCGATTGCTGCCACGTTGGAGGGAATGCGCCCCATGATGATCGAAGTTCAAGCCTTGGTGAGCACAGCCGCCTATGGAACACCGCAGAGATCGTCCACTGGATTTGACAGCAAGCGTTTAAACATGTTGCTGGCTGTTATGGAAAAACGATGCGGTTTTAAGCTTGGAGCGAAAGACGTATTCTTAAATATCGCCGGAGGAATTAAGGTGGATGATCCCGCTATTGACTTGGCTGTGGTTGCGGCTGTACTTTCATCCAATGCCGATATGCCCGTTTCCAACAACATTTCTCTGTGTGCAGAAGTAGGACTTTCGGGAGAAGTTCGACCGGTGAACCGCATTGATCAACGTATTCACGAAGCTGAAAAGTTGGGGTTTGAAAAAATCATTCTTTCAAAATACAACAAGGGAATCGCTCAGAAAGACTACAAAATTGAATTGGTTCCTTGTGGAACGATTGTAGAAGTGGTGAAGGCGTTATTTGCTTAGAAGCATTAGGCTGAAGGTAGAAAGTAGAAGGCAAGAAGTTAAAAACAATAATTTTCTTTCTGCCCTTATCTTATGGCCATCTTATATCGGTGGAATCTGTATACTTAGAACTATAAGGTTGAAGACAAAGATTTTCCTTCAACTTTCTACCTTTAAGCCTTCTACCAACCGTGGGCGTTCTCAATACAACAAATGCTTCTTCGCACTATTTCTCCATCCCGCTTGAGATTCGTAATCCACGAAGTAGATCTTTAAATCCGATTGGCTTTCGTAATCGACGAAAAAGATGGTTTTGTCTGCCTGTGATTCGTAGTCACAAAAGAACCAATTGCCTTCGTTTCCATCTGCATTGGATTCGTATTTCTGTCTGTACACAAGGAGATCGGCTTGACTTTCATAATCCACCACAAATACCTTAATATCCGCTTGACTTTCGTAGTCAACGGTATAAATGGACTGCGAATAAACGCTGTGGAAACTGATGATTGCGAGTAAAGTAAGGAGATGTTTCATGTCTCTAAGATAGCGAAATCAGAGGAAAGATGCTTCAGCAGGGTCAGCAACCGTAAAGAAAACAGAAAATTAACCTATGCACCTCAGCTGCTACGATTATTGCCATTCGCTCGGTACAGGTTCCTCGAGCTTCGATCTTCTTTTTCTGCTTGTCTAGCGTCTAGTGTCTTTGAGTGAGTTCATCAAACGGTCTTTCCGTCTTTTGTCTAATAATCAATTCATAAAATACGCCAATCCCAGCAGGGCAATAGCTCCATCAATCCACCCGGCGCAGTAGAAGTCTGAGCGTTCGGTGTTCATCCCTAAGACGAGTAATACCTGAGTGAAAATGGCACCATAAAACCAATAGTTATCTATTCGAATCGGGGTTAAGCCCGTTAGAAATACCGCTGAAACGAGCAAAAGTCCAACAGCAATCAACTTGGCACCATTAACTCCTACACGCTGCGGTATGGTCTTCTGATTATCCTTGTCATACTTCAAGTCGCGAATATCGAAGGGAATGGTCACAGCAACCACATAAAAGTAATGCCCAATGATTAAGGCGATAAACGGTCGAATGAAGTCCAATCCAACGTAAAAGCGCATTAAAAATGGAAAGAGAATTAGAATGAATACCCAAGAAAAAGCGATCAAATGGATTTTCAAGTGTGGTATGTCACGCAAATTTTTCCCTTTCAATCGAAAAATGTACAAGAAAGAAACCATTACCGCCGGACTCATCCACGTTGCAATTCGTAGAAAATCACTACCAAAATCCTTCACAAACGGACGACCGAAAAAGATGGCAACACTAAAACCGAGAGACAACACTGATGCAATGATGGTAAGCCAGCGAATCTCTCCATTGCGCGCCTCTACCCAATTTAACCATGGTGTTTTTACATCGGAAACCTTGAACAAGCGTTGACCGTTGTACACGGCGAGCGTTCCGAAGAAGGCAAATCCTCCAAAAAGAAGTACAAATAACGGTTCCCAACCAATCATTTTGGCAAATCCGGCACAAAGTGTTCCTGCAGCAAAGGAAACAACCACGTTTAAATAAATGATATTACGCAGAATGGGTGGGATACTTCTTATTTTGTACAAATGTACTCAATTCATAAGGTCAGTGCGTCAAATGCGGACTGAACCGTGATTTCTTCCAAACAGTTTGTGCTCGCGTCGGTGGAACTTCCTTCGGGACAGACGAGAATTTGAACGTTTGAACCAAGTGCTTTCCATCTTCCGGGGTGAATCGGTCGTTGTGGAGAAAACAAGCCTACAGCTCGCACGCCTGAGTATCCCGCGATGTGCAACGGTCCGGTAGAGCAGGCTATCAACCCAATTGATTTGCCAATCAAGGTAATTAACTGTTCAAGCGATAGCTTTCCGGTTGAGTCGTAAATAGAATCCTTGTTGGGCAATTGATCTCGAAACAATTTACCTTCATTCTCCGTTCCTGTAAATACAACGTTTTTGCCTGATTCCATGAGTTTTTCTGCCAGTTCGATGTACTTTTCCGTGGGCCACTCACGTGCACTTCCCTGTGACTTTGGGTGCAGTATCACGAAGTTTTCCAAGGATTGAAACGGCTCCGGTAAGACCACTTCTTTGGGTTGAAATGCTTGTGTTGCCTCGGAAACAGCTCTCAGCGTTGGAATTTTCGTTAAGCCAAGCGGTCGGAGTAACTCAAAATTCAATTGCGATTCATGCAGGTCAGACTTCTTCCTCGTAAAATTCACGCGGTGCGTGCATGACAGTAAATGATAGAGTCTGTGCGAAGTTCCGATTCGAACGGGAAGTTTTGCCTTTTTCGCTAACGTTGCCAGTTCTTTCTTCGGAAAAACGTGCAATATTACATCCGCTTGCAGCGATTTCAACCAGCCCAACTGCTCTTCAGGATTACGTTCGGCGTAATCGGCCCAATCTTCAAACTGATCAACATCGTTGTAGGCTTCCACTACGGATTTCGTATATCCTTTCCCGAGAAAAATAATGTGTGCTGAAGGCGCTTGTTGCTTGATCCAATGGCAAATAGGTAGTGTGAGCATGACATCGCCAATGCTGTCTGTTCTGCTAACAATAATCCGTTTTCCGTCTAAATTCATGAGGCCTTCTCTCGTTGCAAACGTAGCAATTCTTTGTATTTGAACACATTCGATTGCGCGCTTATGAGGGCAATTTTAAAGCCCATGCGCCCGTCTAAAATGCCCTTTTTCACGAAATACATGCCTATAAAACGTCCTATAGCGCTAAGGTAGGGCTTCATTACTCCTACTCGTTTACCCTGCTCGTAGAATTTAGCTGCTGTAAGCGCAGAGTACTTATCTGCTCGCTCTCGGTGCTCTTCAAAAGAGTAATAGGAGTAATGCTCTAAGTGTCCTTCCAATTGCTGCTCGTCGAGGTCGTTTGGGTACTCCAACTCCTCGTGAACATGGGCGCCCACCCACTCGCTTCCTTTTTTTGGAAACAGTCGAACTTTTACGTCGGGATACCAGCCACCATGCCGAATCCACTTTCCACAATAATTTGTTATTCGATTCACGGAATAGACGCCCGGATGAGCATCGTCTTTAACCTTCAGTATCGCCTTTCGAAGATCTTCGTCAAGTGCTTCATCCGCATCTAAAGACAAAATATAATCGTATGTAGCGAGGCTGTTTAAGTAATTCTTACTGGCAGAATATCCTTCCCACTTTCGCTGCTCGAACCGAACACCAGCCTCTTTGCAGATTTCTTCCGTTCTGTCCGTGGAGAATGAATCCAATACAATGATTTCGTCTGCTACGCCTTGCAGCGACTGAATACAACGTCCAATGTTGCGCTCTTCGTTGAGCGTAATTATGGTAGCGGAGATTTTCACTTATTTCAACTTGACGCTCCTGAGAATGGCTTGAATTTCCCGCAATGAATGCGTCCAACTGGTGGTAGGTGGCGCATCAACATAACCGCTCAAGCACATCATTTTGTTTCGATTCGGATGTTTGAAATGAAACTCCCAAAAAGCTCCTCCCGTACTATGAATGTCGCGCCCGGTAAACATGAACATCCCACGGATATCGTAGCCTTTCACTTTTCCGTTTTTACTCACGGCTTTTTCTATCTCCGGATAAACGATTTTCTCGTACTGCGTTCCCATGTACAATCCATAAATTTCGTGCGGAACGTTGTATTTCAGCATGGTATCTCGATCTCGTAGAAGATTATCAAACTGAAACTGTGTAGAGTCAACGAAATCGTATTGCCAAATCATAAGTCCCGAAAGGATGAGTCCGACATCTTCAGAACGACCGCCTGATGATTCAAATTGCATAGGACGCGAAGCTGCGGGAAACTCCACGCGATAAAAGTTTTGTTGTTTGGTCACAATCTTTGAGCGCGCTGGAAGTGAAATCTCAATACCAAAATGGTCTCGGATCGTTTTTTTAACTGCTTTGTTGTTGTAAGAATCAAAATGTTTGA
Organism: bacterium; assembly: GCA_024742305.1. Lineage (GTDB taxonomy): Bacteria > Bacteroidota > Bacteroidia > Flavobacteriales_D > Crocinitomicaceae > UBA4466. Next base: position 423,537 of record JANSYQ010000001.1, read on the forward strand.
TCAATCGTTCCCAAGAACCTCGGTCGTAGATGTCGTGTACTTCATCCAACCCTGACTTGCACGTTTGCTCCAGCATGGCATAGTCTTTCGCGGTGATGTCAATAACAATCTGCCCTTTTCCCCAAACATCCGTGTGCTTTACAATTTTTCCTTTATCTCCCTTGAAGTTCGGATCAATTTTTAAAAAGAGGATGTTCCGATAACGCTTTACTCCTTTTTCAAAGTGCGCCGGTGTTTTATGAATCAATTCAAAGGTTGCTACATCCGGGAAGTAGGGCATTATGAACTGGGTAAGATTGGAGTCCAAACATTCTCTCAAGTCGGATTCCCAAACGCCATTTTCTGCCACTACCAATATCTCTCCCACCTTACCGGTAACGGTGCTAAATCCTTCTGTGGATCTATAGTTATCGCAACTAGCGGATAAGAAAAGAATGAGTACAATGGAGCTCGCAAAAAGTGCTTTCATAATAGAATCGTTTTGATGAACTCCCGCAAAAACTGTGCAGAAATTCTATTTCACTCGTATTTTCTGCCCGATGCTTAAGCGATCTATGTTGATCCCCGGATTCAGGCGGCGCAACTGCGAAATTGACATGCCATAACGCTGCGCAATTCGTCCGAAAGTATCTCCCGAACGAACAGTGTAGTATTGACGACTTCCTGAATTTGTGGTATTCGTTGTGGTGGTCGTTGTCGGTGCAGCGGTCGCTTTCACCTTTAGACGCTGTCCTACGTAAATGCGTGATGAGCTTAATCCATTCAGTCGTTGGAGCTCGCTTACCGTTGTCTTGTACTTCGAAGCGATGGAACCAAGCGTTTCCCCTGATCTCACTTTATGATACGCATAAGAACTGGCGCTTGTGTTGGTGGTGGTCGTTTCGGTTGAACTCGGTTCATCAACGACTGGTGTTTCGTATTTCTCGAATTCCAGTGCATACAAGCTGTCCTCCAAACTCACCAACTTCCCAATTTCATCTAGTGGTAAGGTCACACAGTATGGCTCAATAACACCTTTTGGAATATAGTTGCGTTTGTAAATAGGATTCAATCGTTGAATGTCTTCCAAAGAGATTTCTAGGAGGTCAGAAATGGTTTCCATGTGCACTCCTTTTTGAAGACACATTGTATCCAACTCGTAGTACTTGATCATGGCTTCTTCCGGGACAATATTGTGCTCCTGATAGTAGTTGATCATGTACGCTGCGGCGATAAAGTTGGGAACATATCCCTGCGTTTCACGCGGAAGGAACGGACGGACTTCCCAATACGTTTTCTTGTTTCCAGAGCGACGAATGGCTTTGTTTACGTTTCCTGGACCTGCATTGTAGGCTGCCAATGCCAGGTTCCAATCGTTGTACATGTCGTACAATTTTTTTAGATATTGGCACGCTGCATCTGTTGCTTTGGCAGGATCCATACGCTCATCTACGTAGGAGTTTTGTTCCAGCCCAAACATTCTTCCTGTACGGTACATGAACTGCCATAGTCCGCATGCGCCTGCACGAGATTTCACCTGTGGGCGCAAGCCGCTTTCGATTACTGCCAAATATTTCAATTCGATGGGCAAGCCGTAATCGTCGAGTTTTTCTTCAAACATATCGAAGTACAACTCAGATCGACCCATGACCACCTTGATGAAACCACGGCGTTTCTCTGCGAAAAATTTGATCGTGTTTAAGGTCGCTTCGTTGCAATCCAAGTGGAACGGACTCATTTCGTTGAGTTTGTCCAATCGATCACAATAGACAGCATCAGAATACGACGGAACTTCTGATGATTCAAAGTTCAATTTTGCTCGAACGGAATCAACATTTCCCGTATTGGAAGCAGTTTCCGTGTAAAACATCAGCAAGCTTTGATCGATGGTTTCCACCATTCGAGCATTGACAATACTGTCTTGTCCAAAAGCATTTCCTGCAACAAGAAATAAAACAAGTGCTATGTGAAGTTGTTTGATCATGCGGATGCTACAGCTTTCTTTTCCATTTCCCTTGCAAAATTGAACAGGGCCTTTTCTTCAAAATGAGGTGCCATCAATTGAATTCCGAAGGGCAATCCGTTAGAGTGCTTACCAAAAGGTAAGGAAATCGCTGGATTACCTGTCAGGTTGGCGTGCACCGTATAAATATCTTGTAAATACATCGAAATCGGGTCCTTTACGGCATCCAATTCGAAGGCTGTGGTAGGTGTTGTTGGTGTTAGGATGAAGTCGAAATCCTTGAAAATCTCCTCCGTTTTATCCTGCAACACACGCCGAACCTTTTGCCCTTTTGTATAGTAAGCATCATAATAACCTGCCGAAAGCACGAATGTTCCTGCCATGATGCGTCGCTTCACTTCGGGACCAAACCCTTCCGATCTCGATTTCTTGTAGGTCTCTTCCACGCCTTTTGCCACCTCGCTTCGGTATCCGTAATGAACACCATCAAATCGAGATAAGTTTGAGGAAGCCTCGGCCGTTGTTAGTACATAGTACGTTGGAACCATGTAGTCGAGATATGGGAACGAAACATACTCAACGGTATGCCCTTCGTTTTTCAAATGCTCAATCTGCTGTTCTAATGCCGCTTTGATTTCCGGGTCAATTCCATCGGACTCCAAACACTCTTTAATCACCGCTATTTTCTTCGTTCCGGAAGATTCAATCGCAGTGTAATCATCTACTTTTTCTGTGGATGCGGTAGCGTCAAATTCATCTGACCCAGCCATCACTTGAAGCAACAGCGCGGCATCATCAATAGAGTTTGTGAAAGGGCCTATTTGATCGAAGGAAGAAGCGTAAGCAATCAATCCATAGCGGCTTACACGGCCATACGACGGTTTTATTCCCACAGTTCCGGTGAAACTTGCTGGTTGACGGATGGAACCTCCTGTATCGCTTCCGAGGGTTGCGGTACAAAGTCCAGCTGCAACAGCTGATGCAGAACCACCGGAGGATCCACCGGGTACTTTATTAGTATCGAGGGCGTTTCGAACAGGACCAAATGCAGAGTTTTCATTGGAGCTTCCCATGGCGAATTCATCGCAATTCAGACGACCAATGATAATGGCATCTTCATCAATCAAACGCTGCACAGCCGTGGCTGTATACAACGATTCAAATCCTTCTAAAATTTTGGAGGAAGCCGATACTTTGTGTCCTTCATAACACAAATTGTCCTTAAGTCCAATGACCATACCTGCTAGTTTCCCAGCATTTCCACTTTTGATCTTCTCATCTACCTTCTTCGCTTGTTCACGAGCGGTAGATTCAAAAACTTCCAAAAAGGCGTTTAGGTGCTGATTCTCCTCAATGCGACCAAGGTAATCTTCCAAAATGGACAATACCGAGGTACCCGAAGCGATAGCGTTTTGAACTTCAGTGTAGGTGCGCAGCATGCGAGAAATTATTTCTTTTCGTCTGTAGATTCAATCGAAGCTTCTGCATCATCCGGCTTAGAAGCATCTTTGAATTCTTTAACTCCTTTACCAAGACCTTTCATTAGTTCAGGGATTTTTCTACCACCGAACAACAAAAGTGCAACCACCAAAATTGCAATAACCTGCCAAGGACCAAAAACTCCTAAAATCATTTCAATAGGTTTTAATGAACTTCAAAAGTACGCAATATTGATGAAAGGTATCTGTGCTAGTGCGGGATTCTGTTAATTTTTCGCAACATTGCTTTATTTCGAAATTTCATGACAGTTTTATGACAAAAACAGGCCAAAAACAATGGTTTTCTGCCTTGCAATGGACCAACATCGAAAAATGGAGTCCAATAAAGCTCAATCTATTGACCTCATACTTCAATTAACCGGCTGCGAGATACGAAACGATCATCAAATTTGGGTCGCCTTGTTCTAAATAGATGTAGATTCCGCTCTCGAATTCTTGACCTTCATACTCACCCGAGACAGCTAGAGGAGCCACCAGTGTAACATCCCCAGTTGGACCGCGTCCTGTTTCCAAATCCTCATAGCTCATCGCTTTTAACTGTTTCACAAACTCACTTTCATAGTGGATTTGATCAATTAGCAGTTCAACGTCATCATCTACACAATAATCCTTCAGCCCTTTGTAGTCTTTTTTAAGAATCGCTTCTTTGATATTTGCCCAGTCTTGGTCGTACGCATAACGGCTGTTGATCTCCGAATCTTCTTCCTTATTTTTCAAAGGAGCCTCGTTTACGTCCGTTACTTCCTTTTCGCCTTCATCCTTGGTGGATGCCTCGGTAGTTATTTCTGTGTTTTGATTTCCCTTATCACTTGATTCGTTAGAATCTGCACTGCATGCCGTAAAAGTCATTGCTCCCACAACGACAAGGGTCAAAAGTTTGTAGTTCATAAGTCTCAGTTTTGTAGAAAAATAGAAAACATTTTGAATGAAATGAAGAGCACGTAGGGATCTTTCCCCCATTTTTTTCGTGGAATTCATTTCGATCAAAGCTGTATACCGATGTAAAATTCTGTTCGCTTCACATGTAGTTCTCACTGATTGAAGAAGAAATTAGCATGAGTGAGCTGTAAATTGAAGATCAACGACTTTTGATTAGAACTGTATAGCTCAGTAAATTGTTGGTGATTTTCGGTCTAAAAAGCGTGATTTCAATAGTTAACTTGGCTCAAAACTCGTACTTATGAAATTCTTTCTGCTGCTTTTAACTGGCGTCTTCACAACAGCTGCTTTTGGACAAGTTGCCGACACTGAAACCATCGATGGTAATAATGTACAGGCGATTGTTTCGGATGAGGGGCTATTCTTTTTTGATGGTCAGTCGACCGTGCATGGCTATAACATTCCAGCGGGATCAGCTTTAGGTACTATTTACGCTGCAAGTATTTGGGCGGGCGGTATTGATCAAATGGGGCAACTTCGATTTACAGCTCCATTGGGTGGTAATAACGGTTGGAGGTCCGGTCCCATTGCAAACAACGCGGACTATGGAACGGTTAACTATACAAATCATTACGGTCAATCTGTTTGGAAAGTAACACGGCAAGAAGTGGACGATCATATTGCTCAATATCAGCAAGGTGGATACACGCCTGTTTCAGCTATCTCCGATTGGCCGGGAAATGGAGATGTAAGCCTTGGAGTGGCAGATCAATTAGCTCCTTTCGTTGATATGGACAATGATGGAGTTTATGAGCCGCTTGAGGGAGACTATCCTGATTTTCCGGGGGATCAAGTTGTGTATGTCATTCAAAACGATGAATCGTACCTACCTCAACCCAGTAAACTTGGCGTGGAACTGCACCTCATGTTTTACCAGTACAATACTTCTGGGTACATGGGCGAGTCTACCTTCTTAAACGTTCGAGCGTTTAATCGTTCAGGATCTAGTTATTCTGACTTCAAACTGTCCATTTATGCAGATTTCGACATTGGAAATTATGCGGACGATTACATTGGGAGTAGTGTCTCCAACAATATGCTCTATGGTTACAACGGTGATAATTTTGATGAAACAAACGGCCTTTCGCAAGGCTATGAAGACAACCCACCTTGTCAAGCCATAAAAGCATTGAACCACGACCTTTACGCTGCGAGTACATTTTATGGTGGCGGAAGCTTCCCCACCTCGGCGCCAACAACTATTGTTGAATGTTGGAACTTCATGAACGGTTTTTGGGCAGACGGCTCTCCTATGTTCTACGGAGGAAATGCGTACAATGCTGGCGTCACAACCACTCCAACGAAAATTATATTTCCGGGAAGTTCTGATCCAACTGGTATAGCCACAAATGGCGCCATCATCAACGATGACTGGGCGGAATATAATGCCGATGGCGGCTCGCCAAACCCGCCAGGAGATCGTAGAGGTTTGATGACTATCGCGCCGGGAGACTTCCTCGCGGAAACAATGGTTTGCGCTGACTTCGTTTTTCTATTTGACGATAACGATATGGCAAGTGTTGATAATGTGGACAATGTTGAAAACATCGCGACAGCCCTACAGGTATTGTACGATAACAGCTCCGACTTCCCGTGTGGAAATTTCATGGCAGCCTTGCCTGAGCAGAGTCCGATTGAATTCAACGTATTCCCTAACCCATCAACGGGCAACATCAGTGTTCAAGTCATCAACATTTCTGACCCCGCAATCATTGAAGTGCGAGATATGACGGGAAGACTCGTTCACTCGGAGATTTCTCAGTTAGAGAAGACAAAACTATACATAGATGCTCCCGCTGGGGTGTATCAGGTGGTTGTACAATCGCCGCACAGCAAGGTGATGAAAAGTCTAGTAATTCAGTAATTCGTATTCAAGCATGGCTTAAAATCATAGAAAAGAGAGAGTTTATTATTGCAAGTCAGCGAATTCCTAGCCACTAATCACTTGCTAGTTGAAGCCCCTGTCATCAAGTCGCTCATCGAGCGGAGCCGAGATTGAGCCGAGATGGACTCGATGACAGGGGCTTCTTTTCTTTACAAAAACGCCCTAAACTGCCGAATAAACGGTAGCATCGACCAAATACTAACTAAATTTTACGGCGTTTTTATATTTCGTATATTACTGGTAGTCAATTCTAAAGAGACCAGCTATGCGAACTACTTTACTTGTTTTGTGCATGTTTTGCACGCTAAACGCATTTTCTCAGGTTTTTTGGTACGAAGATTTTGATGATGGCGGTGGCGGTCGTTGGACTCTTGAAAACTCGCCGGGATCACTCACCAACCCCACTCCTGCTGGGATTGTCGGTCTCACTTATGGCTCTAACGATCCAGTAGCTCACGATAATTTTATCATCAGCGATCAAAATACACCGGAACTTGACGCCGACATAATAGTTGGTCAACCACTGCAAAATCAAGGCCAGTTTGTTCGGGGTCATCATTACGATTGCGCAGCACCAAGTAACTTACCCAATCCATTTGTGAATGGTGCACAGCCTGGACCCAATCAAAGTTTGCATATTACGGCATACAGCGGATGCGCCACACTTCTCTACGCCGGAACACCTCAGTCCAACGACTGGAACTGTATTTCTGACCCTGATAATGGTGACGTACAAACACTCACCGAACAAATTGCTTACCTCAATCAAAATATTGATGCCACGGGACGGTGCAACTTGGTTCTTACCGCCGATTTCTTTTTAGGTGGTGACTCTGATGGGATTAAGTCGCATGGCACCATTTTGTACAGTGTTGACGCCGGTGTTACGTGGGAAATTTTGGAAGATAACCTGAGTTCGTGCTCCCCCTTTTTGGCGGGAACGTGCAACAATTGGTTCCGTCGTTCATTTGCGCTGCCTGCCAATGCTAACAACCAAAGCGACTTAAGAATTGCTATGCGTTGGTATGATGACGGAGATATTGACAACACCGGGGATTATGCTCTCGGGGCAAGTTTCAACGTTGATAACATCATGCTATCATCGTGCGAGGTACCGGCTGCCGATTTTTCCATCAGTCAAACACAAGCTTGCAAGGGCGATGTTATCTACCTGAACGATTTAAGCACTACGAACGACGGTATTTATACCAATTGTACCGGTGTACTTTCAGGAATCTGTGATATTACTGCTTGGCAGTGGGATATTGATAACGGAGGCGTTCCGAGCGGATTTACTTTTGTTGGAGGAACAACCGCAGCAAGTCAAAATCCGCAAATATCTTTTACCGCAAATGGAACGTACAACATCACGCTCACGGCTACCAACTGCGCTGGAGACGGTGTAGAGGTGAAAACCGGTGTAATCGTTGTGGATGATTGTCCACCGGAAGCCAACTTTATTACCTCGCAAATCACTGTCTGCTCGGCACCCGTTAGCTCTTTGGATACCGTCACTTTTACAGACTTGAGCACCACACCAACAACGCCAGTTACTACTTGGTCATGGTCGTTTTCGCCTGCTACAGTGACCTTCGTAAACGGAACCAATGCTTCTTCACAAAATATAGACGTAACCTTTGACTCGCCCGGAACTTATCAAGTGGAGCTTACTGTTACTTCTTCCGAAGGAAGCGACACAGAAACACGAGTGGCGTACATTGAAGCCATTGATTGCAACTGCGGTGGCGGTGGTGGTGGCGGTCCTGTACTTGTATTCGAAGAGGATTTTGATGGCAATGGTGGTGCAGGATCCAATTGGGACATTTTGAATGAAGATATTGGAATTCAAGGAGATATTCCAAGTCAGTGGTACATCTCGGATCAAGAAGATGGAAATGCTGCTGGAGCCTGTGGAACGGCCGGAAATGGCGATAACTCGCTGCATGTCTCTACGTGTATCTGCTACATTGGCGATGTAGGGGCAGCCTACGAAATCGGTGCTGGATTTTGTGGATTTTTCCCTGGAGTTTGTCCCATTGCAGACCGCAGAACCTATTCGGTTGACATCAATACCACTGGTATCACAGGAATGACGCTTGCTTTCAATTATATCGAGGGCGGCGAAGGACTTATCGACGATGCGATCATTGAGTACAGTATAAATGGCGGCGCTTCATGGTTGACATTGGATAATCCGGCAAAGACACCAATTACAGGATGTGCACCTCAAGGAACATGGACGGCCTATTCTTTTGGACTTCCTGCATCCTGTGAAAATATTCCCAACCTTAGAATTGGTTTCCGCTGGTACAACAACGATGGTGGTGGTGTAGATCCTTCGTTTGCGGTTGACGACATCACAATCATTGGAACAGGTGGCGGCGGTGGAACTGCCAAAACATGGGAAGGCAACATCAGCAGCGACTGGAACACTGCCGGGAACTGGTCGGATAATGCCGTGCCGACATCCACGGATGATGTGTTAGTGCCCGCTAACGTATGTGGAGCGTGTGCAATGCCACAAATTGACGCTGCCGCCGTGGCTAATAATGTCTGTAATTTCGGAACGATTACCATCAACACAGACAATACACTAACCATTGACAGTGATCTTTTGAACGAAGGGGCTGTTGTCTCAACTACAGTAAATCCGGCAGCGGACGTTATTTTCGCCAACAGTGCTTCTATTTACAAAGGAAGCGGAACCTTGTATGATGTAGATGTTTCTACCACTTCAAGTGACCTTACTTTAGAGACAAATATGGCCCCAAGGTCATTTACTATTGCCACCACAGGAACAGTTGATCTCGATGTTTTTGAACTGTCAGTAAATCGTGACTTAACGAAGACCAACGGAACATTTACCGCTGTGAATGGAACCATCAACTTTGTAGACGCTTGCGGCGGATGCCTAGATCAAACCAATACTTCTGATGTCAGTTTAAACGCCAATCAAGTCTTCGGAGATATCAATGTGATCAAAAGCACTGGAATTAAGACTTCCTTTGTGAGTCCATTCGATTATACTGTAAACACACCGAATACTGCCACCATTATTAGTGGTATTCTCGATGCAAACACCTTCACCTTTAACGGTACTGGAAACCTCACCATGGATGGCGGTGAACTTCAGCTAGCGAAATGCGCTACAGTACTTCCTGAGCTTACGGGAACCTACGAGCTACCTGCTGGTAAAATTACTTTTGATGGACTTTGCGCTCAATCCGTAAAATCGACACCTACAATTGTTACGAGCTACTTCAAGGTGGCTTTTACAGGAAGTGGAATAAAAAGTCTCACTGGAAATACAGAAGTTGCGGACAGCCTCATCTTTGCTTTACCAACATCTCTTGGTAATTATGTAGATGCTGGAACAGACACTTTGTTCGTTTTGAATAACAACTCAGGCATTGTTCTTCATACAGGTGGACATGTTCTTGGTGAATATAACCGAGCCATAACTTCTTCCGGTGGCGATTATATATTCCATGTAGGTAGTGATAATTCAGATACAGAGACTTACTTTGAGCCTATTACGCTAACACCGAGTGCACTTTCAGGAAGTTCTAGTGTGACTGCACGCTTCTTTGACGCAACGCCGAATCCAACGCTTGTGGTACCGAACATCGTGTACGGACTATCTCCTAATCAAGACACGCTACAACAAGTGGAAACAGAGGGATACTGGCGAATGAATCCTTACGTAGGAATTTCCAGTGGCTCTTATCAGGCGCTCGTGAGTCCAGATGCAACGTATTGGTCCTTTGACCGCCCGTGGGCCTCAGGATTTCATGCCTTGTTGAAACAGGATACAGAAGGGGACCCGTGGGACTTCACAAACGGTGGCTTGCGCGTAAACGACTCAACAACCAACAATTTTACCGACTTTTCGAACTACGTGCTAGCCTATGCTAATAATTCGTTGACATCTCTTGCCGTAGAACTCTTATATTTTAACGGCGTGTGTAATGAGGACGAAGTATACCTCAACTGGGCTTCTGCAAGCGAATACCAATCGAGCGGTTATATCGTAGAGCGATCTGAGGATGGCGTTCTATTCGAGAATATCGCTCTCATTCCTAGTAGTGGAAACTCCTCAACGGTTCAGACATATTCCTTCCATGATGACTATCGATCAAGCGGTATTTATTACCGTCTTAAAGAGCGAGATATGGAAGGTGTAATTAAAACGCTGGGAGTCGTATACGTTAGTTGCAACTCTGATGACAATTATGCGCTTGCCGTGTATCCGAACCCTACATCCGGTCCGGTGAACATTGCCATTTCAAGTGACATTCCAGGCAAGGTAGACGTATTTTTGACCGATATTTCTGGAAAGGTAATCGAGAAAAGAGCTCAAACTACCATTCAAAAAGGCACGAACTTATTCACGTCTGATTTGAAGTTAACTCCGGGCGTTTACATGGTAATTGTTCGTGGAGAGAAAGGAACCCTCACCGAGCGATTTGTAGTGAAGTAAACCAAAAAACCCCGATCATCGAGCGGAGCCGAGATGCGGGGTTTTCAATTATGTGTTCAGTAAAAGGCTACAGCTTTCTTGCTACTTCTACTTCTTCGTATGCTTCAATAATGTCGCCTACTTTTATATCGTTGTATTTCTCGATGTTCAAACCACATTCGTAGTTGTTTCTCACTTCCTTCACATCGTCTTTGAATCGTTTCAAAGAACCGAGTTTTCCGGTGTGAACAACAATTCCATCGCGAATTACACGGATGTTCGACGAACGCTTGATTACTCCATCCAAAACGAAACATCCTGCAATCGTTCCTACTTTAGAAATATTGAACGTTTCGCGAATTTCCGCTGATCCGGTGATTTCTTCTACTACATCCGGAGACAACATCCCTTCCATCGCAGCTTTGATTTCTTCGATGGCTTTGTAGATAACCGAGTACAGTCGAATATCGATTTGTTCGTTTTCAGCCAGCTTTCGTGCCTGCATTGAAGGTCGAACTTGGAATCCAATGATGATTGCGTCTGACGCGGACGCCAAGTTGACATCTGCCTCTGAGATCGCTCCCACACCTTTGTGAACAATATTCACCTGAATCTCTTCTGTTGAAAGCTTCAACATGGAATCCGATAGGGCCTCGATGGATCCATCCACATCCCCTTTGATGATCAAGTTCAACTCCTTGAAATCTCCAATCGCCAAACGACGACCGATTTCGTCCAAAGTAATATGCTTGGTTGTACGCAATCCTTGTTCACGATACAATTGCTCACGTTTCGTTGAGATCGATTTTGCTTCACGCTCATCGTCCATAACGTGGAACTTGTCTCCAGCTGATGGTGCCCCGTTGATTCCCAAAATGGAAACTGGTTGTGCCGGTCCAACTTCTGAAAGTTGATTTCCGTGCTCGTCGTGCATCGCACGCACTTTACCATTGTGACGACCAACAAGAACGACATCTCCAACGCGGAGTGTTCCTGCTTCCACCAACATATTAGTTACGTATCCTTTTCCTTTATCCAAAGAAGATTCGATTACAGTTCCAACAGCATTTTTGTTCGGGTTAGCGCGTAACTCCAACAATTCTGCTTCCAACAAAATCTTCTCGAGAAGATCGTCGATATTTAAGTTTTTCTTTGCTGAAATCTCTTGACACTGGTACTTACCTCCCCAGTCTTCCACGAGGATATTCATCCCTGAGAGTTGCTCACGGATTTTGTCTGGGTTAGCACCCGGAGTATCTATTTTATTGATGGCGAACACCATTGGTACTTCTGCTGCCTGCGCGTGTGCGATCGCCTCTTTGGTTTGTGGCATCACGTCGTCATCAGCTGCAATGATAATCACGGCAACGTCGGTTACTTGGGCACCACGAGCACGCATCGCTGTAAAGGCCTCGTGACCCGGTGTATCGAGGAACGTCATTTTACGTCCGTCTTCCAAGGTAACACTGTAGGCACCGATGTGCTGGGTAATTCCTCCGGCCTCACCTGCGATTACGTCGGCATCACGAATTCTGTCCAAAAGGGACGTTTTACCGTGGTCAACGTGTCCCATCACCGTAATAATCGGCGGACGAGTAATAAGGTCCTCTTCTTTATCTTCAACAACTGGAATTGCTTCCTGTACCTCAGCGGTAACGAACTCGGTTTCGAATCCGAACTCTTCCGCTACGATTTGGATGGTTTCTGCATCCAATCGCTGGTTGATGGAAACAAAAATCCCGAGTGACATACATGCCGAGATAACATCCGTTGAGCTTACGTTCATCATGGTTGCCAACTCAGAAACAGAAACGAACTCCGTTAACTTGAGTACTTTCTCTTCCAACTCTGCTTGCAACTCTTCTTCTTGACGACGTTGTGCTACGCTGTCTCGTTTTGCACGACGGTTTTTCGAAGCTTTGGATTTTCCTCCCTTGTTGGAGAGGCGCGCCAATGTTTCCTTAATCTCGCGCTGAATGTCCTGTTCGGTAATTTCAGGCTTATCCGTCTTCTTTTTACCTTTATTCTTCGCTTGTTGCTGTGCTTGTTTGTTGACGTCAACCTTACGAACACGTTTTCTTTTGCGACGTTCTCCACCACTTGAACGCGGCTTTTCTACCGGAAGCTCAATTTTACCAACAACGTTAGGTCCACTCAGCTTCTTTGATTCGGCGCGAATGGTTTCTGTCTCTTTTGGAGCGTCGGCTGCCTTCTCAGGCTTCTCTTCCTTTTTATCAGACTTTGGCTCTTCTTTCGGAGCTTCTTCCTTAGCTTTTGCAGTTTCTGCTGCTGGGCTTTTCGAAGTATCTTCCTCCTTTTTAGGTGCTTCCTTCTTTTCAGCAGGAGCTTCCTCTTTCGCCTTTTTGTCTGGACGCGTTTTTTGGTTGATAGAATCAAGGTCGATTTTACCCACCATTTTTACGCCGCGCTTTTCTTCGTCCTCTTTTGGTTCCTCTGCAGGCTTTTCTGCTTTTGGTTCCGGTTTTGGCGTTTCTATCGCTGGCTCTGGAGCAGCCTCTTCAGCGGGCGTTTCTTCTACGTCGTCCTTTTTATCTCGGATGGAAATAGTTTCACGTTTTTCTCTCGCTGGAGTTACTCTCTTCGTTTGTTCTTTCAGATCTTGGTCCGCAGCAAATTCTGTGCGAAGCATATCGTATTGCTCAGGCGTCAACTTAGTGTTGGGGCTGGCATCAATGCTCACACCGTTGCTCTCAAGGAAATCCACGATGGTAGACATACCAACGTTTAATTCCCCTGCTGCTTTTCCTAGTCTTATTGGTCTCGCCATAAAATTATGCGTCCTTTGTTTTCTTTATAAATGCGTTAAATATACTGTTTTTACTGTGATTTACTCAAACTCAGCTCTTAGTATTTTGAACACTTCCTCTATCGTCTCTTGCTCCAAATCAGTACGTTTTACGAGGTCTTCTGCACTAATTGCCAATACTGCTTTCGCTGTATCACAACCAATTGCTTTCAACTCGTCTAGAATCCAACTGTCGATTTCATCAGCAAACTCTTCTAAGTCAACGTCTTCGATATCCACTTCACCTTCACGGTAGACATCCAGTTCGTATCCTGTTAGGCGGCCACCCAATTTGATATTATGACCTCCTTTACCAATTGCCAAAGAAACTTGGTCGGGCTTTAGGAATACTTTCGCACGTCCTTCTTCCTCGTCGATTTCGATACTTGTAATCTTTGCTGGAGATAGCGCACGTTGAATGAACAACTGTGGGTTGTTGGTAAAGTTGATTACGTCGATGTTCTCGTTACGCAACTCACGAACAATTCCGTGAATACGTGATCCCTTCATTCCGACACAAGCACCAACCGGATCCACACGATCATCGTACGACTCTACAGCAACCTTCGCGCGCTCACCTGGCTCACGCACAATTCGCTTGATGGTAATAAGTCCGTCGAATACTTCCGGAACCTCTAGCTCGAACAGGCGCTCCAAGAATTCTGGTGCAGTTCGTGACAAGATAATTACTGGGCTGCTGTTACGCATATCCACTTTTGCTACTACGGCACGAATGGATTCCCCTTTTTTGAAGTAATCGGAAGGAATTTGCTCAGACTTCGGTAAGATCAACTCGTTTCCTTCGTCGTCGATAACCATGATTTCTTTCTTCCAAACTTGGTACACTTCTCCGGTGATAATATCTCCGATACGCTCTTTGTAGAGTTTGTACAAGTGATCTTTCTCCAACTCCAAAATTCTAGAAATCAAATTCTGACGCAATGAAAGAATATTTCTTCTTCCGAAATCCATGAACTTGAATTCTTCGGTCACTTCCTCTCCAATTTCGAAATCCTCTTCGATTTTACGAGCATCTGAAAGAGCCATTTCTGTGTTTGGATCTTCTACCTCGCCATCATCAACGATTTCTTTGTTCAAGAAAATCTGAACATCACCTTTATCAATGTTTACAATGACATCAATGTGTTCATCAGTATTGAATTTCTTTTTAAGCATGGCACGAAACACATCTTCCAAAACGTGTTGCATCGTTTGCTTATCAATGTTTTTCAGCTCTTTAAACTCCGAAAACGAATCTATTAATTCCAAGCTATCCATAGTATTACTATTTACTTAAATGAGATGATAATTTTTGTCTCTTTTATCTGTTCCATCGGTACCACATGGTCCTCGATGATTGTTTCCTTTTTCTTTCTTCCTTCGATGCGTTCCTTTCGGGATGTTCGCACGGTTATTTCTTCTTCCGTTGCTGCTACCAACTCACCCTCGATCGATCCACTATCGACAAATTTTACTTTTACCTCCCTTCCGATATTTTTCTTGTACTGGGCAAAAACGCGAAGTCCTTTATCCAACCCTGCGGAGGAAACCTGCAGTTCAAAGTCTTGCTCTTCACGGTCCAGGTTGTGTTCTACATTTCGTGAAACGCGAATACAATCGTCTACGCTAACTCCTCCTTCGTGTTTGTCCAGCTCTACCTGAATGACATTGTTACTGGAAACATTCAACTCCACAATGAACAGTCCGTTATCCAGCTCTGCCATGCGTTCTTCAACCAATTTCCTTACTAACTTTTTGTCTATCATAGGAGATAAAAAGAGGGGACTTGCGTCCCCTCATTCTTGTGTGTCCATATTTTGTACGAGGCAAATATAGCTATTTTATTTAATTCCCAATCATTTTAAAGAATTTCCGTCCCTATGGGTACAGTGTTGTTCTTTTTCAGAAATTTGCAGCATGCTTGTAGAAATCGAAGACAAAATAGTATCAACTCAAATTTTTGAGAAGAAGTTTGTGTGCGACCTAAACGCGTGCAAGGGTGCTTGCTGTATTGAGGGGGACGCGGGTGCGCCACTTTCAAAAAAGGAGGCGCGTATTTTGGAAAAGGACTTTGAGCAAATCAAACCCTACATGCGGGAAGAAGGTATTCGAGAAGTAGAAGAAAATGGCGTGTCGTATTTGGATGAGGAAAACGAACCTGTCACTACATTGGTAAATGGTGGTGAATGTGCCTTTGTCTTTTTTGATGATAAGGGCATAACCAAGTGTGCAGTTGAAGCTGCTTATTTGGACGGAAAAACAGACTTCAAAAAGCCGATATCCTGTCATTTATACCCCATTCGTGTAAAGAAATTTAACGAGTATCAGGCCTTAAACTACGATAAGTGGTCTATTTGTGAGCCTGCCTGCGCTTGTGGAGATGCATTGAATGTGCCTGTATTTCGATTTCTGAAAGAACCTCTGATTCGCGCCTTTGGAAAAGAATTCTACAAAGAGTTAGAAACTGTCGACGGAGAGCTTAAAAAAAGCGATTAAACACCTGGTTTGGTCATTTTTACCAATATTTCCTTGCGGGGTTAGCACAGATCGCCCTATCTTTGCACTCATATTAACCTTAACGAATACATATGAAAACACTTTACGCTACACTATTGTGTGTTTTCGGATTAAGCCTGAGTACATTTGCACAGGTTTCGTCGGACGACCCTACGGTAGAAAATGAATCTACCTCAAAAGTACCCCAAGCTCCTACCGCTCCCATTTTGCCACAGGCTGCCGTTGCGGGAGACATTTTCCCTTGTGGAGGTGGAACTGACACGTTGATCAATACTGGGTCATGCGGATCTGTTTGGGCAAGCGATAGTCTTGGAACCAATATTCTTTCAATGACTGACACACTTGTGTTTGGGCCTATCACAGCCGACACTACTCTTTACCTTATTGGTCTTCAAGGAACACAAAATGCTTCTACGCCTTTGCCGGGGCACGGTTCAAACTACTCTGGAAATGTTCGTGGTTATTGGTTTACCTCACCCGTTGACATGATTATTACTGGATTTTGGATTCCGACTGAAGGAAGTACTGCCAACCAAAATGTCGAATGTGTTATTTTCAATAACCAAACGCCTCCACCACTTTGGTCAAACACAACAAACGACTTTGTTTCGCAAGGATACTGGAATAACTATCCTGCCAACGACACAATTGATGCTTGTATTCAGGTATCTGCTGGTGATGTAATTGGAATCTACGGACAACGTGGGACACAGAACTCTTATGGAACTTCTCCCTTCGTTTCTGATATTGATGGGAATGCAGTAACATTCACACGTTCAGGAATGCAACAATCTTTGACAACGAACCAAATGGCAAATATTTTCCAAGAAAGCGGAGGAAGTATTTCACGTGTTGAGTTCTTTTATGACGTTAACCCAACACCAGGGTCTTCAACTCCAGTAAACGTAATTGTTCCTCAGCCAACTACAGCAAGTGCTAATGCAACTATTTGTAATGGCGACAGCATCTTTGTTGGTGGTGGTTACCAAACGACGGCAGGTGTATACACTGATACTTTGAATACTGTTTTTGGTTGTGATAGTGTTGTTACTACAACTTTGTCAACCGATCAATCTTACTTTATTCAGAATAACGAGAACATCTGTGCTGGAGATAGTATTCTTCTTGGCGGAGCTTACCAAACTACAGCTGGCTTCTACACAGATAGTCTTCAGACAGTTTTGGGATGCGACAGTACTATTGTGACCTTCTTGGATATCACTTCGCCTCCATCAGTCTCGTTCACAGCTCCTGTGGACACTATTTGTGCACAAGCCGATCCTTTCAGTATGAACGGAACTCCGGCAGGAGGTGTTTACACAGGAACAGGTGTTTCAGGTGATATGTTTGATCCATCATCGGCAAACCTTGGTGGAAACATCATTCTTTATGAAGTAACAGACGGACCGTGTTACGAGTCTGCTTCTGCTATTTTCTATGTTCAAGATTGTGCATCAATTGGAGAGCCTACTTTGGAAGGCGTTAGTGTATATCCTAACCCTGCTTCATCTATTATTACTGTGTCGCTTCCAGATTACATTTCTGAAGGGACGGCAGTATTGTATGACGCTAACGGACGCTTGGTACAAACCCATATACTCACAGAGACTATTTCAACGCTAGATATTGGTGCGTTAAGCGCTGGTGTGTATGTGGTTGAAGTGAACAATACGAATGGTCAATCTGCGCAATTCCGATTGATTAAGAAATAAACCTCAAATAAATTAGAGAAAAGCCCCAGCATCTCGACTCCGCTCGATGACCTGGGGCTTTTTATTTCATCCAAGTTTTGTATTGATTCCTAATTAAAGTGGGGTTTAGAAGGCTCCTAGTCGATCTACCATGTCGTAGACTTTCCTGTTTTGGTTTTTTAGTTCTTTTTTGAATTTCGGAACATCGATTTTACCATCGTACTTCTTCTTCCACTTTTTTTCGCACTTCTGCGCTTCTTTCATCTCTTGGGAAATCTGTTCGTAACTCTTGCTATCCACTTCTTTTTCCAACGATTCAGCCACGCCTGCAAAACAATCACAATATTCTTTGGCGGCTTCTGTTTCTTTACCACCGGAGCATGACTGTGTTGCAATAGCAATGATGCATAACGAACTAAGTAAAAGTGCTTTTTTCATTTGAGGCTTTGATACTAAAAAAGGCAGTTTACGATTGAAACTGCCTTTAAACTGTAAATTTATTTGAATCTTAGATTAGACGCAATTACTTCAATAATTTGTCCAAATCTGCATCCGTTGGTTCACATTCCTTTACTTCCTCCATCAATTTGTCTACGCCTTTCGCATTCGCCTCTTCCGGAGTATCGTATTTTTCTCTGATTGATTCGAACATGCAGTCACATTGCTTTTCTGCTAGGTTGTCCAGTTCGTCTAAGTTCACGGCACCCATGTTTTCCGCGCCTAAAGTGCTTTTAAATGAAGAAACATAGGATTTCTCGCAACTGCTTACGAATGCTTCTTTTTCCGCATCCCATGCTGATTCTGAGCTACAAGAAGCTAGAACCAAGCCAGCGGCTAAGGTTAAGTAGATTGTGTATTTCATAAATTGTGTTTTGCCTTCAAGTTAATAAAAAAACCCTGACGATCTTTTCAGATGTCAGGGTTTCACTTCTTGTAAGTTTAATTATTCGGCACAATTATTAATCAATACAAGATAGACTTGTCTCCCCTTTTCATTTCGGCATCTCGACAAGCTCGATGACCTCTGGCTCAGTGCAGCACAGGCTCGATGACAGGGGAGTGTCTGTTTATTGTTCGTTGTTTTCGTCAACAATAGTTACCTCAGCATCAGGAGCTTCTTCAGCTTTTGGCGCTTTCACTACGTTTTTGTCAATCGTGAACTTGATTGCGTCCGTAGCCGCTTTCGTTCTGAGGTAGTACATTCCTGTTTTCAATCCTTTCTCCCATCCGTAGAAGTGCATTGAAGTCAGCTTCCCGAAGTTTGCGTTCTCCATGAAGATATTCAATGACTGTGATTGACAGATGTAGGCTCCACGATCAGCTGCTTGATCCAAAATGGCTTTCTGAGAAATTTCCCATGCTGTTTTGTACAAATCTTTCAATCGTTGTGGAATCTCCTGAATGTTTTGGATGGATCCATTCGCCGCCATGATTTTCTGACGCATTTCTTGGTTCCAAAGTCCTTCACGAACGAGGTCTTTCAATAAGTGCTTGTTCACGATGATGAACTCCCCTGAAAGTACTCGGCGCGTGTATACGTTGGACGTATATGGCTCAAAACACTCGTTGTTTCCTAGGATTTGCGCTGTAGACGCTGTTGGCATTGGCGCAAGCAACAATGAGTTGCGAACTCCGTGCTCTTTTACTTCTTCTTTCAACACATCCCACTCCCAACGATCTGTAGGTGTTACACCCCACATATCGAACTGGAACACACCTTTTGATGTTGGAGAACCTTCGAATGTTTCATATGGCCCTTGTTCTTTCGCCAAATCTTTTGACGCCGTCATGGAAGCGTAGTAAATCGTTTCGAATACTTCGCGGTTGAGTGCTTTTGCTTCTTCTGACTCAAATGGATATCCTAGCATAATGAAAGCATCTGCCAACCCTTGTACTCCCAATCCAATTGGACGGTGACGCATATTTGAGTTACGTGCCTCCTCTACTGGGTAGAAGTTTCCATCGATGATTTTGTTCAAGTTCAATGTTGCTTGGTACGTTACTTGGAACAACTTTTCGTGATCAAAAGTTCCTTCTTCCGTGATGAATTTCGGCAATGCTAACGATGCCAAGTTACATACGGCCACCTCGTCTGGTGCTGTGTATTCGATGATTTCTGTACACAAGTTCGATGACTTGATGGTTCCAAGGTTCTGTTGGTTCGATTTCGCGTTTGCGGCATCCTTGTACAACATGTATGGTGTTCCTGTCTCAATTTGAGACTCTAGAATCTTGAACCAAAGGTCTTGCGCTTTGATTGTTTTGCGTCCTTTTCCTTCTGCTTCGTACTTAGTGTACAATGCTTCGAACTCTGCACTGTGCGTTTCAGAAAGTCCTGGGCATTCGTGCGGGCACATTAACGTCCAGTCTCCGTTTTCTTTCACACGCTTCATGAACAAATCTGGAACCCATAGAGCGTAGAACAAGTCACGTGCTCGTTGCTCTTCTTTACCGTGATTTTTCTTCAAATCCAAGAAGTCGAATACGTCTGCGTGCCAAGGCTCGATGTACATTGCGAAAGATCCTTTACGCTTTCCACCTCCCTGATCTACGTAACGTGCTGTGTCGTTGAATACGCGCAACATCGGTACAATTCCGTTAGACGTTCCGTTCGTTCCTTTAATGTAAGAGCCTGTTGCACGGATATCGTGAATAGCCAATCCAATTCCTCCGGCAGACTGAGAAATTTGCGCACAGTTTTTCAATGTGTCGTAAATTCCTTCAATGCTATCTTCTTTCATTGTTAACAGGAAACAAGAGGACATTTGCGGTTTTGGCGTTCCTGCGTTAAACAAGGTTGGTGTTGCGTGCGTGAACCATCCTTCTGACATCAAGTTGTACGTTTCGATCGCTGAGTCAATATCTTCTTTGTGGATACCAACTGCCACACGCATCAACATTTGCTGTGGACGTTCTGCAATCTGTCCGTTCAGTTTCAATAGGTAGGAACGCGTCAATGTTTTGAACCCGAAGTAGTCGTAACGGAAATCGCGATCATAAATGATGCTTGAGTCCAAACGGTCTTTGTTTTCTTGGATAATGTCGTAAACGTCATCTGCCAATAGCGCTGCATTTTCCCCTGTCTTTGGATCGATGTACGTGTATAAATCAGACATTACTTCCGAGAACGTCTTCTTCGTTTCTTTGTGCAAGTTGGATACTGCGATGCGTGATGCTAGCAAGGCATAATCCGGGTGATCGATAGTTTTGGCTGCGGCTACCTCCGCTGCAAGGTTATCCAACTGTGTGGTTGTCACACCATCGAATAATCCTTCAATTACTTTCATTGCAACTGCTTCCGGGGATACCAATGGATCCAATCCGTAACACATTTTTACAATGCGAGCTGTGATTTTGTCGAATTTTACAGCTTCTTTTCTTCCATCTCTTTTTACTACATACATGGGCGCTAGGGGTTATAAGGGGTTGATATTTTTGGTTTGTTCCAGCACATCTCGGCTCCGCTCGATGTACTGGAACTAATTCTTTTAATTAAAAATCTTCGTCGAGGCTAAATGTTTGATCAGCATCATTGTTCAATACTCCAGCTTTTTGGTATTCGCCAACACGCTTCTCAAAGAAATTTGTTTTTCCTTGAATGGAGATCATTTCCATAAAATCGAACGGGTTGGAAACGTTGAATTGTTTTTCACATCCAAGTTCTACCAATAGTCGGTCTGCTACAAACTCAATGTACTGAGACATCAATTCGCTATTCATTCCGATCAAACGAACTGGCAGGGCCTCCAAGATGAATTCTTTTTCGATTTCAACGGCATCTAGAATAATCTCTTCAATTTGTCCTTTTGGCAACTTGTTTACCACGTGGTTGTTGTACAACAAGCAAGCGAAATCACAGTGCAGTCCCTCGTCACGAGAGATTAGCTCGTTTGAGAAAGAAAGTCCTGGCATCAATCCGCGTTTTTTCAACCAGAAGATGGAACAGAACGATCCTGAGAAGAAGATTCCTTCCACAGCAGCGAATGCGATCAAACGCTCAGCAAACGATCCTTCCTCGATCCAACGCAACGCCCAATCTGCTTTCTTGCGAACACAATCCAATGTTTCGATCGCGTTGAATAGGTAATCTTTTTCTTTCTTCTCTTTGATATATGTATCGATCAAGAGCGAGTAAGTCTCCGAGTGGATGTTCTCTATCGCAATTTGGAATCCGTAGAAGAATTTTGCTTCTGTATACTGTACTTCTGCTAAGAAGTTTTCTGCTAGGTTCTCGTTGACAATTCCATCGGACGCCGCGAAGAATGCTAGCACATGCTTCACAAAATGGCGCTCGTCGTCATTTAATTTTGATTCCCAGTCGATAAGATCTGGTTGTAGGTCAATCTCCTCTGCTGTCCAAAAGCTTGCTTCCGCTTTCTTGTAGAAAGACCAAATGTCGTCGTGTTGAATTGGAAATAAAACAAATCGGTTTTTGTTTTCTTCCAAGATCGGTTCTAATTGTGCCATTTTACTTAAATTTTAACGTAAATATTCCCGTTCAAAAAACGTATGTTTTTCGATTTTTGCGCCTCCGCTATAGCTTCTGCGAAAGCGTTTTCGTCAATAAATTTTATGTTTCCTCTATGTTAAATCGGACGCTTAGTATGCAGGTGATTCGCTTAGTAGAGGCTTACAAATTTTGTCAAAAATCTTCCTTCAACCAACTAAAGAAATTCACAATTCGATAACGTTATTAACATTGAAATTCCGAATCCCTTTTGTGACAGACCTTAACACTTCTTTCAACACCTTTCAGAAAGATATTCACAGTGTTCAACGCTAACTCTGTCGATAAATATTCTCAATTCGTCTAAGCCCAATAAAGAACGCTGAATCGAGATGGTTCTTTAAATTTACTGGTCATTTTTCCGCTTGTCAATACGACAATATTGTTATTTTAAACAGCCGATTGTTCATTAGGCAAGCCGGTATCACTGAAACCCTGCACCAACCGTGGAATCATTCAAAAAATCAACCCAAATTGGCCGATCACTTTCGCGTGACTTACTGCATTTGGTTTATCCTGAACTATGTGTTTCATGCGAGAATGAATTAACTGGAAATGAAGCACATATTTGTTCTATTTGTGACGCCGACTTAACAGAAACGTCATACCATCTCTTTGAAGAGGCTTCTTCTTTCGATAAATTGTTTTGGGGACGTGTTGATTTGAGCGCTACTTATGCTTTGTTTTCGTTCACCAAAGGATCGGTTTTGCAGCGTTTGCTGTTTCAGTTTAAATACCACCATACAAAAACCATCGGTCTACTATTCGGAAAACGTATTGGAACGCGCATTTCTTCTGTTTCGAAATATGATTCAATTGAAGTATTGCTTCCCGTTCCGCTCCATCCCAAAAAAGAATTTATTCGAGGATACAACCAAAGCTTAGCGCTCGCACAGGGAATTGCCTCTACTTCAAATCTTCCTATTAATGATGGTGTTCTGAAGCGTAAGCACAACAACTCGACACAAACTAAAAAGGATCGTTTTGATCGCTGGGAAAATGTTTCCTCGGTATTCGCTGTCTCCGAAGACATCAAAAAGTATAAGCATGTTGCCATAGTGGACGATGTGGTTACTACGGGCTCTACAGTAGAAGCTTTGGTTCATGTTATACGGGAAGCGCACCCTGAGGTAGAGGTGAGCGTGCTGACTTTAGCGATTGCATAAGATGACTAGTAAGAAGTGAAAGGGGAGAAGTGAAGCGCTGGCTCGATGATCTACGAACATCATGATTTTGACTTCTAACTCTAAACCACACAATAATCTCGTTCAAAATTCAGTTATATTTATAAGGCTCGAAACCAAGCCCATAAACCCAATTCAAAACTCATAAACCATGAAAAGTATCTCCCTTTTTCTTATCGCCGTATGCTTTAGTTTCTTCGGATTCTCTCAGACAACAAAAATTGACGGCATCTCTTTCAAATTGCCTAAAAACTGGATCAGCGACCCATTTTCCACGAGCAGTGTTTGCAACTGTCCCGGAATTATCATTATTGACGACGAAGACGAAAACAACAGCCTATGGATTGCTGTTTATTCCATTGGGAAGGATGAAGAAGTTCAAGAAGATCACAATTTCGTTTGGGATTATGAATTTACTCCCGAGGGAGACGGTCCGGAAGTTTTAACAGTCGATGACGTGACTATGCATGCTATGAAGGGCTCATACATTTCAGAGGATGGCGAAAGTTATCCTGGATATAAAATTACTTCAGCAAAAGGCAAAACAAGCAAGTCTTTTGATCACATCATTCATATTTATGCTAGTAATGACCTCACATTAAGCAGTGGTAAGGTGGGCGACTTTGTAAAAAGCATCAAGTGGAAATAACTTACTGGGGCAGAAGTGAAAAGAGATCAGAGTTAAGGATGAACGTTTCTTTTTTCTTACAGCGAAGCGGTCTTTGGTCTATTCAACTACTCTTCTCCTCGGTTGAATAGAAACTTTAGTTCTTTGACTCTGTCTTGTTTTCCAATTCGTTCTTTAACGATGACAATAGTTTCCTCAGGATCAAAATTTTCGAGAAAAATGTTAGCGTAACGCAAGGCATCATCGTACTTATTCGCTTCTAACGCGGTGTGAATACCAATTCGCAAAGCTGTTTTTGGGTCGGGATATTTGAGCGCTACCAAATCAACGGCATAGTCGAAGGATTCGGCGTAACGCTTCATGCGAAACAACGCTTCAATGGAAAATAGGATGGCGCGCCCGTTTAACGGATCGTAATAACGAGAATATCGAAATTCTCGTAATGCTTTTTCGTACTCTTGTTTTTCACGTAGGAGTAGTTTTCCCTTCTCTACGACTTGATCTGCTTTTTCTTTGTCCCCTTGAGGGAAAACATACCGCTGTTGCACCAAAGCTTTATTAATGTTAAATGCCAGTTGATCGAACCGCTCTTGTAATCTTTGGTACTCCATTGATTTCAGTAGCGACTGTCGTGCTTGCTCAGGATTGTTCTCTGCGTACACGTCGAAATAGGCTTTATCAACAAGGAGTTCAGCAAATTGCTGATCATTACCTTTCAGCGCATGTGGCTCCAGCTCTTTAATCAGTGCGACCATCCGCTCTTCATACTCTTCATTTCCTTTGATCATCTTGATAGACATCAATAAGTAGGTCGAAGCATGCTCGTAGTAGGTTTTATAAATATGAACTCCCACCCTTTCTGCTCGATACGAGTTTTGCCTTAGGGTCAGAAACACAGAAAATGCAGGAATACACAGTAGCATAAGTCCTGCACTGAGCAACGGAATTTTCAATGAAAGCGATTTTTCTTCCAGCTGTGCAACCAACAACACCAAAATCAAGAGTAAAATTGGGACCGGAAAACAGAAAAGGTCCCAGTCCATCGGCATAGAAAAAAGTGGGTTCATGGCGAACAAAATCGTCGCAAACAGAAGAAAGGTCAGAAGCAAAATATTCACCTCCGGCAGCTTCCAATTCAAGTTCTTTCTTTTTTCCAAGATGAGATAACCGAGTAAAAGCAGCAGTGACGGGGACCAAAACAAAATCATGTTGAAGAAGTCCAGCAAATGCGCTATACTAAACATGTTGTAGTTGTCCAGTGGGGGCTCCGGCGAAACCATCGGCAAAAACAAGCGGTCAATGTCCTTGAAGTCTGTAAGTGTTCTCGGGTCATTAAAATCTTCAAAGACGAAAAAGTAGAGAATCAACCCTCCGGCGAACATCGGCGCATACATCCACTTCAAAACTTCTTTGAAACTCTCTGCCTTCTCCTTTAGTATCGTTTTTAGGTTGAATTTATACATGGAGGCTACGGCAAATGCCGGCACCACCAAATACATCAAAGTATGCAGTCGAACGCCGATGAGTAGCAGTGGAACCATGGCCCAGTAGTACCAGGATCGTTTGGTGCGCATATATAAAACAAAGAGCAGCAACCACAGGTATAAGTTCAAATATACCGGGGCATACGTTTCTACGTGTCCGAAGAAAATAAGCAGGAAAGGAGAGGTCAACCCAGTCAAAGCCACAATAATACGCCAGCCTCTTGCTTTGATAAAGAAATTCACCGACCACAGCCAAACGAATACAAAAGCTCCTCCGCAGAAGGCATCCATGATTTTGAATGCATCCAGCATGGTGACCTGAAACAGATACGAAATAAACTCAACAATCAATGTGACGCCTCCCCGACCATTGCCCGGAACAAACTCAAAAGAGAACAGGTTGCTATAAAAATCTGAGGGCAGATCCTTGATTGTCGTGTCTAAAACAGGTTGAAATCCGCGCGAGTTTCCGTAAATATCTCCCGCCATTGGAAGGTTGTAGAAAAGTACTGCTGCAATCAATCCAATTCCAAAGGAGAGTAGGCTTGCCCTTTTAACCTTGTCGGGCTTTGAAACAACTGAAACAACGGCGTCTTTGCCAAACCAAGTGTATACGAGGATAGCAATCATGATCACCATGCAGAAAATGAGCATTCCGGGTGACACAAACTTTAGAAAGTGAACTCCCCACCATGTTTCAGGAAATGCCATTCCCAATAGAAAAAAGCCGAAAAGTACCGTTGCCAATAAGGCGACTGATTTGTCTTTTACATAAAATTTTGTTTTCGGTTCCATTGGGGAATAATCTCTTCGAACGAAAATAGCAAATATTGAACGTGGTTGACAATCAGACAGAAGTCATGTGCTGCCCGATTTAATGCGTAATTTTGTTCTTGATTTGAACACACGAT
Source organism: bacterium (assembly GCA_024742305.1). GTDB lineage: Bacteria > Bacteroidota > Bacteroidia > Flavobacteriales_D > Crocinitomicaceae > UBA4466. The sequence continues at coordinate 449,989 of JANSYQ010000001.1, forward strand.
CCAGTACATACCTGCATTCAATCGACTTTCTAAGAGGCATCACGGCCCTTGGGGTTGTAGTGTATCACTTTTTAAATCACACGGATGCTCACGGTCATTTATTGGATTCAAATAATTCCGTTAGAACTGCATCACAGGTTCTGCCGTCCATTGTGTTCATTTTTTTCAGTTTGTCCGGCTTCGTTATTGCGATGTCCATGCACAGAAATCAGTTTCAACTAAAAAGCATCGGTGGGTTTCTTGCTAGAAGGTGGGTGCGAATTGAAATTCCTTACATTGCTTCTATTCTCGTTTACCTTGGAATTGCCGCTGCATGGTCAGTGAAAGACGGAACAGGAGTATCCATAGATTTCCAGCAAGTTTTTCACCACCTTTTTTATACGATTCCCTTCACCGATTATGCGTGGTACAATGACATTTACTGGACCTTGGCTTTAGAATTTCAGTTTTACTTGTTTATAGCTCTAGCATTTCCATTATTCAATGCTAACGACTGGAGACTTCGTTATGCGGCGTTGGCGGCCTTTTCCGCATTGGGGTTGCTCATTCCAGACAATCGACTGTTGTTTCAATATGCACCCATGTTTGTGGTAGGCATTGTGCTTTATTACCATCTCTACTCAGAAAAGAAATCACATACTGTAGCTTGGGTTTTGATTGTGCTGTGTCTCGTCCAAATTGGAAACAGTTTTGACATTTCTGCATCGTTGTTTATTGCAGCTTCCCTTGTTCTAATTCCTTACTCTATTGAACGAAAAAACATTTTCGCACGCATCGGAAAAATGGGCTATTCCTTATACCTCATCCACGGGGCGGCTGGCGGTTCCTTGCTTTATTTTCTTGGTAAAAGTGACTTATCCAGTGGAATGAAATATCTTGCTGTTTTTGGTGCTATTTTATTTTCCTTGGGGGTTTCCTTCCTTTTCTACAAACTGATAGAATTGCCTTCTATCAAAACAGCTAGTCGTATAACTTTTGGATCCAAAACTTCAAAATCAAATGAAAAATAATCATCCTACCATAGTTGTTGGCGCTGGACTTGCCGGACTTTCTGTAGCTGTTCGATTGATAGAAAAAAATCAACCGGTGGTACTTTACGATAACGGAGTAAACCACAGTTCACGCGTTGCCGCAGGAATGATAAATCCCTTGGTATTTCGCAGGATGAATCGGGCTTGGCGTATTGACGAATGCATTGAGGCGGTGCACAGTTTTTATAGCGATATGGAAAAGAAAACGGAACAATCGTTTTTCCACCCTGTTGTTATTCGACGCATGTTTTCCAATGAGCACGAGAGAGAACTTTGGATGCAAAAGCAGCCCTTACCTGAGTATGATGCTTACATGACAAAAACCACCGAGGCAGACGATAACTTTAAAGGCGCCATCAATAATTTTGGTTCAGGGCGCGTGAAAAACGCTTCGTATGTCTCTACTTCTGTGTTTCTTGAAGCCGTAAAAGAATACATCGTAGAAAAGGCAGATGTGCGAAATGAACCTTTTGATTACAATGAGATAGAAGAAGGCACCTACAAAGGAGAACCGTTCGAGCGCATTGTCTTTTGTGAGGGGTATCGCGGTTTGGACAATCCGTTTTTCAATTATTTGCCGCTTCAACAAACGAAGGGAGAAACTCTCGTGATCAAAAGCGATAGCATTCCGGAAAACGAGTCTGTAAATCGAAAATGTTTCATTCTACCGATGGGTAATCAGCAATTTAAGGTAGGTTCTACTTATGATTGGGACTCTTCCGATACGTCGATTACAGAAGCTGGAAGAGCTGCGATCCTTGAAAAGGTTGCGTACTTGACTGAAGACACGGTCGAAGTAATTGATCAAGAGGCGGGCGTTCGTCCAACCACACCTGACCGAAGAGGAATGATGGGGCAGCATCCGGAGCATAAAAAGCTCTATATTTTTAACGGTCTTGGCACGAAAGGCTACCTCATTGCTCCGCTTTTAAGTCGTGAGTTTGTAGAGCACCTCATCAACGATGCCCCCTTGAATCAAGAGGTTGATATTGAACGGTTTCGAATCAAACATTTCCCCTCGAACCAGCAGTAATTATTTGTAATTTAGGAGGATAATGTTTCATCCTAACTTACACCATGGATTCACTACTTACTGATTACAAAGCGTACTATCGCGTGCGCATGGAACGCTATGAAGGCGATCCCAACTATCCCAATTCCTATCAATCCGAAAAGGCGCTTTATGAAGCAATGAACTCGTGTAATGAGCTATCAGAGTTTCGCGATAAAGTTGGAAACCTCATGGTGGAAAACGCCATCGCCTTGGTAAAAGACGAAGAATCTGCACGGCTAAAGTATTTTGAGCAACACGAAGAAACGGTGCGTGCCTTGGCACCAAAACGCATCCTTGAAAAGATTGATTCGGCGCAATCGGCGAATGACGTAGCCATGATTTCATCCGAAGCGGAACAAGAAGTCAGCAACTTAATTAGTATTGATGGTTTTTACGATATCGTTAGAACCGACTTAATTCCGTTGTTAGAAGACCTTGAAGTCACAAAACAGGCGGTTATTCCATCCAAATATGAGCAGGACAGGCAACGATCAATTGCAGAGATTGAAGCATCCATTCGGACCAGAGTTCAGGATGTACATGAACAAGCACGCCACTGGGATCCGAATTGGAGCTTGGACCTATCGGTAATTTGGGAAACCCGTCATCGTAAAAAAATTGCTCTAGATGATGCGCAGTTAGAAAAACGACTGAATCAAATTAAAACGTACTTATAATGGCTATTGATGCAATGATGTTGGGTCCCATGCTGGACCCGTTCCGAAACATGGCGAAAGAATGCGAGGCGAAGGGTTACTCGGGCGAAAGCTACGACGAAATGATGAACGCTTTGGCTCGAATGGAAGAGCTTGGTGAAGAACTCAGTGACTTTATGGAGTTTTCAGCGAAGCTGAGTTCCGAGGGACTGCAACTAAAATTCAGTACCGCTTATGGTAATGTGTTAAGCGAAGCAGCTTCAGGTAGTTCGGGGTCTAGCGAAAGTAGCGGTAACGATTATGATGATAAAGCGCTATTAAAACAGAATATTGATAGCTTGCGAAATGCCATTGAAGAATTGAAGCGCGCTGAAAATGCTGCCGTTCAAGAAGCTACCTCTCACCATAAGGATGCCGATTCAAAAGCAGTTGCTGAAAATGAAGTAAGAACCTTAGCGAAAACGGATCAACTCATTGGTCCCATTGAAGATTTGATTGCCTTGGGAGAATCTGGTATTAGTTTTCCGGAGTTTCTGCGCATTCAAATTGAAAAGGGGCTGGATAAAGCGATGAATGGAGATGCGGTAATCCAAGAAGGAATTGCTTACGATCTCGATTTTGCGAAGGCGAGCTCAATACACCCATACGATATTCAAATTCGCGAAGAGCAAATGAAAGCCTTTGAACGTCTGGCCGCACAATCACCGTTTGGACTGCCCAACCACTTGTCCATGCGCTTGGCATTTGACGCTATTGTGCAGTCTCATGTTTCTGCAAAAAACAAATGGGAGACCATTGATCGCGCTTGGAACCGAATTTTCAGCCTTTTGGACACATGGGTTATTGCCCACACAAGCTTCGCTCCGTCTATTGACCCTTGGGCGATGTCTAGCAACCCACAGGCAGCTGTGCAGCGAGACAAGGAGACGCTGCCAGGCTATATACAAGAACGAATTCGATTGCTTCAAGAGAACTTTGGTGTTTCTTTCTCCCAAATTTTACAAGAGGAAACGTTTGTTTGGAGTGTGCGCCATCACCACTTCTCATACAGTCAAGTATACACCGAGTTCTTGATATCTAAAGCCCTGCCTCTATGTAAGCCGGAGCAATTATTAAGCGCTGAACTGGTGCAAGAAGTAGAACAGATGTACAATTCTAACCAAATGCCAAATCCGGAAAACTACAAAGTTTTAGACCGACAAGAAGCCGCTTACAACAAGCATTTTGGTGAGGGGCAGTTTGTTCAAAAAGTAGGACCAAAACCCTCCTTTGGTAATAGAGCGGCATCACCTTGGACCCTTTAATTTTTCTGCGTTATTGGAATACAGTGTAATAAAGAAGTATGCTTATTATTACCATGGAAGATAATTTGTAGTTTTGTATAGAATTATTATAAATAACAGCAAAAAACACATTCAGATATGTATCCACCAGAATTAGTTCAGCCGATGAAAGAAGACTTAACGCATGTTGGGTTTAACCAGTTAACTACTGCAGATGAGGTTGATGAGATGATAGCGAGCAGCGGGGAAAGCCTTTTGTTGGTCGTAAACTCAGTGTGCGGTTGTGCGGCAGGAAACATGCGTCCGGGCGTGAAGCTTTCATTAGACAATGAGAAAGTTCCAACCACTTTAGCTACCGTTTTCGCTGGAGTTGATGGAGAAGCAACGGCACAAGCACGTAAGTACTTTTTGCCTTACCCTCCTTCTTCACCGTCTATTGCGGTTTTCAAAGATGGAAAGTTGGCTCATTTCTTAGAGCGTCACCATATTGAAGGCGGCACAGCAGATATGATCGCTGAGAACTTAAAAGGCGCTTATAACGAGTTATTTTAAGTTTTAAAGTACATCTCGGCTACTTCGGCTGAAGCTCAGCACCAGTCCGCTCGATGTACTTACTAGATGCACTTTAAAAAAACCCGGCCTCTCGACTACGCTCGAGGACCGGGTATTTTTTTGACTGTAATATTCTTATTTAAAGCACTTCGATTAACTCGATATCGAAGATGAGAACCGCGTTTGGCGGAATAGACCCGCCCCCACTTGGACCGTAGCCGAGGGCAGACGGAATCAATAGCTTCCCTGATCCTCCTTCCTTGAAGTACGGAATTCCAATGCGCCAACCGTCAATGACTCCACCAAGATTAAATGTGATCCCCTGCGCACTGCTTCCATCGAAGATTTCGCCGTCGAGAAAATAGCCCGTGTAAGCCACACGTACATCCGAGTTAGAGTTGCACTCCGGTCCCGTTCCTTGTTGTTCAATGATATAATACAATCCAGATGGATCTTTTTGCGCAACAAGTCCGTTTTCTATCAAGTAGTCTTGAATTAGTTGATCGTCTATTTCTGCCTGTTCTTCAGGGCTCGTTTTTTTACATCCTACCGCAACAAATACGAGTGCAGCAACAGCGAGTAAACCAGCTATTCTCATAATAAATCAGTTATTTTTTGGTCCATTGGCTTGGTCATAGAACGAAAATGCTCTATCAAGTTTCCTTCTTCATCTACCAAAAACTTTTCAAAGTTCCAACGCACGGTAACATCTCCTGCTTGTTCTGTCAGCCATTGATAAACCGGATGTTGCCCTTCTCCTTTTACTTCGATTTTGGATGCCATGAGAAATGTAACGCCATAGTTTTTCTTACAAAACGACTGAATTTCTTCCTCTGAGCCCGGTTCTTGCCCACCGAATTGATCGCATGGGAAACCGATGATGGTAATTTTCTCTCCAAACTTTAAATGAAGCGCCTGCAGCTCTTCGTACTGTGGCGTAAACCCACATTCAGACGCCGTGTTCACAAACAAGATTTTTTTTCCTTTGAATTGCTCCAAAGATGTTTCGTTCCCCTCTATGTCCGTAAAGGACAAATCGTACAATGAGTTCTGAGCACTTGCGCCCATGCTCATTGCAATCGCTGCTATAAATAATCCTACTTTTTTCATAGGATTAAAAATACGAAGAAATCAAGAGATTTTTTGTGAACACGCTTGTTGTTCATTGATTTTCGCGAAACAAAAAAGGGAGTACCGAAGCACTCCCTTTTCACAGAATCTAAATTAGATTTTATTTTTTCACTACGTTGAATGTAGACGTTGCTCCTGACTCAAGTGCCACGTTGAACGTGTAAACACCTGTTGCCAAAGAAGAGATATCAACAGTTGTAGATCCGTTTACCAAAGTAATTGGCGCAGTGAATGCTACTTTTCCTGTTACATCAGCAACTGTCAATACTGCATCACCTTCAGCGTTCAAAGTAACTTTTACTTTGTCTTCAGCTGGGTTAGGGAATGCTGTACCTCCAAGTGTGTTTTCTTCCAATCCAAGCTCAGCTGGATCGAAGATATTCAATGCCAAAGAAGGTGCAGAAACTCCTGCCCATCCTGCAGCATACCACTCACCATCTACGTGTACTGGTGAAGGTGGCTGACGGAAGATTCCTTGGTTACCATCGTAGTTAATTCCATTGTCGTATCCGAATGCAACTGTAGCTGACTCGAATGTTTGGATACAGAACAAGTAACGAACTCCATCTTGTAGTTGGAACTGTGTCTGGAAAGGAACAAATACTGGCTGCTCAACTTCGTTATCTGAAGCTGGATAGTGAGTTCCGAAAGACAACAAGTTCAAGTTTTGGAACGCGTCGTTTGTTGTTGGATCGAATGTGTAGTTTGGATCGTCCAAATCTACCCAACCGTCATCCCACTGGTATGCGTTAACGAAGATTTCAGCTCCTGCCAAAACTTCACCTGCAGCAGTGTCAACATGAGGTACAATCCAAACACCGTTTGTAGCCATTGTAGAAGCGTTATCTTCTTGAACCATCATACAAGACTGGTACTCAGTAGTTGAGTTACTTGGGTACGTGTTTGCTACTGGCTCGCTGTTTACGTCTACGTTAGACAAAGACAATACATCGTCTTGGATAGAGAATGTAGATGACAATGTGTTATCGAAATCTGATTCATCAGTTCCTCCGAAATCCATTGTGTATGTCAATGTGTACAATCCGTTATCGTACATTCCAACACCACCTTCAGTCCAAGCTGGGAACTCTAATGGGTTTCCAGGGAAGATAGAAGCTGTATCACTAGACAACATGTTCTGAATGTTTACAGTCTCTGTGTAGTAGTTTCCGTTCGGTCCATCGATAGTAGCTGTTACGTCAACAGATGCTTGATCGTTTGTTCCGAAGTTGTACAACTGAATTCCTGGTGTGAATCCGTCGAATTGACGTGAGTTTGCACCTCCGTAAGGAGCTACCAACATTTCACCATTGTTCGCTCCGATATCGTCAGCGAATGCACCGAATTTGTTTCCAAGGAACATTACAACCGGTCCATTCTGCATTTCTGCAACCAACTGAGCTCCTGAAACACTAGAAATAAATACTACTGGAATAGTAACACTTGCACCGTCAGCACCACCACCCATTTGGATTACTTCATCCTCACGGTTAATGATAATTACGGCAACAGCTCCTGCATTCTCAGCGTTCAACGCTTTCGTACCGAACTCACATGTGTTACGATAGATTACGGCAATTTTTCCGTCCAACTGACCTGCTGGAATTGGATTACATGCTTCTGCCGACATTGGGTTTCCTTGTGGGTTTGTTCCTGGTGTACCGTCATCAGCCATCATTAGCGTGTCGATAACAGATGTTCCTGGAACTAAGAAATCAGGAGTCGACCAATCCGTTCCGGGCTCAGCCCAAGAGAATTCGTAGTTTCCTTGAATTGCAAGCGGAGAGACACCTGCACAAATAACTTGAGCTTTTACGGCGAATCCACTCGCAATTACTGCAATTGAGAGTAAGAGTTTTTTCATAAGATTAAAATTTTAGACAGGGCTAAGTTAACGTAAAAAAATTGTTAACACAAAAAAAGGAAGCCCTAGAGCCTCCTTATTTTTCGAATATTTTCGTAGTTAATTATTTCTTCACGATGCTGAACTGTGCCGATTGTCCATTTTCGTCTGTCAAATTGAGTACGTAAGCACCCGACTCAAACGATGAAATGTTAACATCAACTTGACCGTTCGCCACCACTACATTGTCCATAAATACTACCTTTCCGGCGATATCCGTTATCTGCAATCGTGTATCTCCGGAAGTGTTTACAGAGATAGTGATACGATCCTCTGCTGGATTCGGGAATACATTTCCTTGCAGTGCATTGCTCTCATCTAACCCAACAAAAGTTTGGTGCAATACCATAGATGAAGCCGAAACTCCTGCCCATCCTGCCGTATACCATTCTCCATCTACATGAACTGGCGAAACTGGTTGTGCATCAATACTGTAGTTTGCACCGTAGTCCAATGAATTATCGTACCCGAAGGAAATAGTTGCAGATTCAAACGTTTGAATACAGAATAAGTAGCGCACATTTGATTGCAATGTTACGGGTGTTTGGAAAGGAACCCACGCTGGTTGATCCACGTCGTTGTCAGATGCTGGGTAATGTGTTCCAAATGAAAGTAAGTTTAGGTTTTGATACGCATCATTCGTAGTTGGGTCGAAGGTGTAGTTCGGATCGTTCAAATCTACCCAACCATCGTCCCATTGGTACGCGTTCACAAAAATTTCCGCTCCTGCCAACGTATTCACTGAAGTATCGGTATGTGGTGTGATGTACATTCCGTCGATCAAACCTGCTGCATTTGCTTCCTGCAACATCATACACGATTGATACTCTGTTGTTGAATTGCTTGGATAGCTGTTGGCTACTCCCGTATTGTTCACTCCTCCACGCGCCAAAGAAATCCACTGGTCCGTGATTTTGAACTCTGCTGTGTACACGTTATCAAATGGGAAATCGTCTGTTCCGCCAGTAGAAATTGTGTACGTTAATGTGTAATCTCCAAGATCGTACGTCGTTTCCGACCAAGCGGGGAATTCCGTTGCATTTCCAGCGAAAATAAATGCTGTATCTCCTGAGTTCAGGTTCAATGGAATCGTTTCATCGTAATAATTTCCGTTGGGTCCATCTATGGTTGCTGATACCGAAGCATTTGGCAAGTCATTGATTCCGTAGTTATACACCTGAATACCTGGAGTAAAACCATCGTACATTGATTCCGTTGCAGTACCGAAAGGTGAAATCGTGAATTCTCCTTTCACTGCTCCAATATCGTCGTTGAACGCGCCTAGCTTGTTTCCAATGAACATCTCTACAGGTCCGTTCGCCATTTCAGCGACTAAAAGTGAGCCGTCTAGCTGAGAAATCATTACCGCCGGAATATTACAATCTGTTCCCAAGGCTCCGTTTAGTGGGTCTGTATTTCCCAACATTCCTATTAATCCCGGTTCGCGGTTGACTACAATCACACCGATAGCCCCGGCTTGCTGTGCGTTATAAATTTTTTCTGAGAACCAGCACGTATTTCTGTAAACCACGGCAATTTTTCCCGTTAGATCATTGATTACGGAATCACACGCTTCTTGTGAAATAGGATTTCCTTGCGGGTTGGTACCCGGAGTTCCGTCTTCTGCCAACATCAACTCCCCTTGAATGAAGTCTCCAGCGTTGTTAAAGTTCAAACCTCCGTTCCATGTTCCCCACGTTCCGTCGTCAGCTTCACCGGGCCATTGACCGCAGTTTGCCTGCACTGTATACTCGTAGTTACCTTGAATGGCTGCCGGCGAAATTCCGGAAACGACTACCTGAGCATTAACTGCAAGGCCCGTAGCCAAAACGGCCAGTGATAGTATTAGTTTTTTCATAGTGTGTAATTATAGCTTTTGGCTAAAGTATGAAATGTAGGGGAAACAAAAAAGGGAGAACCGAAGCCCTCCCTTTGAATAACAAGTTGTTATCTTATTGTTTTACTACGCTGAAAGTTCCTGTTTGACCTTCGTTTGTAGTTACGTTGATTACGTAAACTCCTGAATCAAATCCGTTGATGTTCACTGTAGCTTGTCCGTTCTCCAAAGTAACTGGAGCGCTGAATACAACTTTTCCTGTTACGTCAACGATTTCCATGTTAGCATCTCCTGAAGCGTTTACTGATACCGTTACGTGATCATTCGCAGGGTTAGGGAATGCAGAACCTTGCAAGATTGCTGGATCTACCATACCTGCGTAAGTTTGAGTCAATGCCATTGAAGGAGCAGATGAACCGTTCCATCCTGCTACGTACCAAGTTCCATCTGTATTTACAGGAGAAACTGGCTGAGCGAAGATGCTGTAGTTCGCTCCGTAATCCAATCCGTTGTCATATCCAAATGATACTACGTCTGGAGAGAATGTTTGAGCACAGAACAAGTAACGAACGTCGTTCTGAAGTGTAATTGCCGTTTGGAACTGCACCCATGATGGCTGATCAACGTCGTTGTCAGATGCTGGATAGTACGTTCCGAACGTTAGCAAGTTCAAGTTGTTGAATGCATTCGTTGTGGTTGCTGCGAAATCGTAGTTTGGATCGTTCAAATCAACCCAACCATCATCCCACTGGTATGCGTTCACGAAGATTTCTTGTCCAGCGTAAACGTTCACAGATGTATCTGCATGTCCTACGATCCACATACCGTCTACGATCATTCCGTTCATGCTTGGTTCTTGCACCATCCAACAAGACTGGTACTCTGTTGTTGCGTTTGATGGGTAGTTGCTGTACGTTGGTGTTACTCCAACATCCAAACGAGAAGCAGAAAGGATATCATCATTAATAGAGAACTCTGCAGTGTACACGTTGTCGAACGGGAAGTCGTCTGCTACCCCTGCATCAAGCGTATACGTTAGCGTATAGTTTCCTAAATCGTATGAAGTTTCAGTCCAAGCTGGGAATTCTGTTGCGTTTCCTGGGAACGGGAACACAGTATCTCCTGAAAGAGCGTTGAAGTTCAACGTTTCAGTGTAGTAGTTTCCAGCAGGACCATCGATTGTTGCGGTGATAGTTGCGTTTGGCAAATCATTAATCCCGTAGTTGTAAGCTTGCAAACCAGGCGTAAACCCATCGAACAACTGAACGTTGTTTCCTCCGTAAGGAGCGATAAGGAACTCTCCTTTAACTGCACCGAAATCGTTCGGGAACGCACCAATTTTGTTACCAATGAACATTTCTACTGGTCCGTTTGCCATTTCGCTGATCAAAGCGGCCCCGTCAATGCTAGAGATAAATACCGCTGGAATTTCCACTTGGATTCCCTCTACGGCATCGCCCAACATTCCAAGTAGTGCATCTTCACGGTTCACAATAATTGCTGCAACAGCACCAGCGTTCTGAGCGTTCAACAATTTTGTTGTAAAGTTACATGAGTTACGGTAGATAACCGCGATGAAGCTAGTAAGGTCATTGATGATAGAATCACATCCTTCTTGCGAAATTGGGTTACCCTGAGGGTTAGTTCCTGGAGTTCCATCCTCAACCAATCTCAATGTATCTTGAATAAAAGTTCCAGCTACGTTGAAATCAAGGTTGTTCAATACACCCCAAGTTCCGTCATCGGTTTCACCGGGCCACGCACCACAGTTTGCCTGTGTCGTGAAATCATAATTTCCCTGAATAGCGGCTGGGCTTACTCCGGCTACCACCACTTGGCCGTAAACCGTGAAACCTGTAACCACCGCTACAAGCGAGAGTAGAAGTTTTTTCATAAGTTCTAAATTTTAGATATTCTGTACCGTAAAAGTACGAAGGAAAGGCTTATATGGTTGGGGTTAGTGTAAATTTCTTTCACACAGAATTAGTCTTAACCTACTTATTGTTTGATAAATCGAGCCAGCTTTTGGTTTCCTGAAACAAACGTAGCTGAAATGAAGTAGTGTCCGGGGTGGAGCATACTTATATCTATCTGCTGTTCACTATTGGTAGGATTGAATTCAATCGCGTTCACCTCTCGCCCTTGAGCATCGGAAATAATTACCTTAATGGGATTTGCAGCATCCGTTTTTAAGTATAAATCTGTTCCTGCCGGGCTTGGATAGCAAACAACTGATTCAAAAAGAGCTTCTTTTTCCATTTCACCAACACCTGTTACAAGGTTGAACCTTGGAGCAACGGCAGGAACCATAGTAGGTTCAACGAGTTCCCAATCGCTATTAGATTGTATTACGCCAATAGGTTGCTTTATTTCGTTAAAGTTTGTCTGAAAGCTAGTTGTGGTATCAAATCCGAACTTAACTGGGTCTTCAAAAGTCTGTGCACATATTAAGTACCGTGTAAAATCATTTTGGATCACAATTGATTGCAGTGATACCGAAATGGTACTATCATTTTCATCATCGCTAGAAGGATAATATGTTCCAAAACCAAGAAGCTGAAGGTTTTGAAAAGCTCCATTAACAGATTGAAAGGATGAATCGTCGATGTTTTGCCATGAATCTGACCAATCAAACACATTTATGAAAATCTCTGCTCCTGCAATAGTTTCTCCTGAATCCACATGAGGAACAATGTCCACATGCGTCATTTGGTAAGGGTACGGATTACTCACAAAAAACGCTTCGTTGGAATCTTCCCATACTACACATGCTTGATAGGATACAGCACTGCTGGGTTTGGGATAAATTTGGTGGAGGCGTTGTTCATTGGGCTGAATTCCGGATGGAGCAATGGTGTGATATTCACTATTCCATAAAATGAACGGTAACACCAACGAGTCGTTTGACGTGTTTTGGTCATTCTCAATTTGAACCCGATATATTAACTCATAGTCTCCAAAGTTCACGGAATTAGGTGCAAAACTGAATGGAGAGAACTCATTGCTTTCCCCTTGAAATATTCGAATGGAATCGCCAGCATTAATTGTTAATGGACCAATTGCATCTTGAAAGTTAAATCCATTGGAGCTAGTTATACTCACCGATATGTAGACGCTATCCTGATTTGCTGTTCCGTAATTGTAGAATGTTCCACCAATAGGAAACCCATCAAACATTTTGTGAAAGTCCGTACTCAATGGCGGAACGAGAACGTCATGTTTTGTGAATCCTAAATCATTATTCAGTTGAGCGAAAAGTGGCGAGAGGCATGTAAAGCAAAGAAGCAGCGTAGTGATTTGTTTCATAAGGATACAACGCGAGAGAAAACGATTTGGTTGGAAACAAGAAGAGCCCTCTTTCGAGAGCTCATCCTGACTATTTCGGTACTTTCAATTATTCTCCAGTCACCGATGCCTTTAAATATTCTCTGTTCATTCGAGCGATGTTCTCCAAAGAAATCTCTTTTGGACATTCTACCGAACAAGCTCCTGTATTTGTACAGTTTCCGAAGCCTTCTTTGTCCATTTGCTCTACCATGTTCAATACACGGCGTTTTGCCTCAACTTTACCTTGTGGAAGTAATGCAAACTGTGATACCTTCGCTGATACGAAAAGCATTGCTGAGGCGTTTTTACACGCCGCTACACAGGCTCCACACCCAATACACGTTGCAGCATCGAATGCCTTGTCTGCATCTGCTTTAGGAATTGGAATGGCGTTAGCATCTTGCGTATTTCCGGATGTTCCCACAGAAACGAACCCTCCAGCGTGCTGAATACGATCAAACGCTGAGCGGTCCACCACCAAATCCTTGATTACTGGGAACCCTTTCGCTCTCCAAGGCTCGATGTAAATCGTGTCGCCATCGTTGAAGCTACGCATGTGCAATTGACATGTGGTAACGGCTCTATCTGGTCCGTGTGGCTGTCCGTTGATGTGCATTGAACAGCTACCACAAATACCCTCACGACAATCGTGATCGAACGCCACTGGCTCTTCTCCCTGAGCAATCAACTGCTCATTCAAAACATCCATCATCTCCAAGAAGGACATGTGCTCTGAAACGTTATCAAGTTGATACGTTTTGATTCCTCCTTTATCGTTTGCGTCCTTTTGACGCCAAATTTTCAAAGTTAACTTCATCTCGTTCTTATTTGTACGAGCGCTGTTTCAGCTCAATATCGTTAAACGTTAATTCTTCTTTGTGCAGTTTCGCGTTGCTTGGGTCTCCTGTCCATTCCCATGCGGCGACGTAAGCGAAGTTTTTGTCGTCTCGTTTTGCTTCTCCTTTCTGAGGCCCGTCTTCTTCGGCGGATTCTTCGCGGAAGTGACCTCCACAAGATTCAGTACGGTGCAATGCATCATGGGCGAAAAGTTCTCCTAATTCAAGGAAGTCTGCTACACGCGCAGCTTTCTCCAGTTCAGGGTTGAGCTCATACATTCCTCCTGGAACGAATACGTCTTTGTAGAACTCTTCACGAATTTGTTGAATTTCAGCTATGGCTTCTTTCAACCCTTGTTCGTTACGTGACATTCCAACTTTGTCCCACATTACTTTTCCAAGACGGCGGTGGAAATGATCCACTGATTTCGATCCCTTGTTATTGATGAAACCTTCCAATCGTTCTTTTACTGCATTTTCCGCCTCAACAAACTCAGGTGAATCGGTCGGGATGGCACCCGTACGGATATCGTCTGCTAGGTAATCTCCAATAGTATATGGAAGTACAAAGTATCCGTCTGCCAATCCTTGCATCAACGCGGATGCTCCCAATCGGTTCGCTCCGTGGTCAGAGAAGTTCGCCTCTCCGGCCGCGTAACAACCAGGAATGGTGGTCATTAGGTTGTAATCTACCCAAACACCTCCCATGGTGTAGTGTACCGCAGGATAAATCATCATCGGTGTTTTGTATGGATTGTCGTCTGTAATCTTCTGATACATTTGGAACAAGTTCCCGTATTTCGCTTCGATTACGCCTTCACCAAGCTCTCGAACGCGCTCATCAGATGCATTCGGTTCTCCCTCAACTGTTGCTTTTTCTCGACCATAGCGCATAATTGCCGCATCGAAGTCCAAATAAACAGCTTCACCGGTTTCATTTACTCCAAACCCTGCATCACAACGCTCTTTGGCTGCACGGGAAGCAACGTCACGTGGGACGAGGTTACCAAATGCTGGATAACGTCGCTCCAGGTAATAATCGCGCTCGTCTTCGGAAAGGTCGGTTGGTTTTTTGGTTCCTTTACGTATAGCCTCCACATCTTCCATGTTTTTTGGCACCCAAATTCGTCCGTCATTACGCAAAGACTCTGACATCAAGGTCAATTTCGATTGGTAATCACCGGAGCGTGGAATACACGTTGGGTGAATTTGCGTGTAACATGGATTTGCGAAGAAGGCTCCTTTTTTGTGCACGCGCCATGCGGCTGTAACGTTGGATCCCATCGCGTTTGTAGAAAGGAAGAACACGTTTCCGTAACCTCCGGAAGCAATTACTACTGCGTGAGCAGAGTGACGTTCAATTTCACCAGTCACCAAGTTACGTGCGATAATTCCACGTGCCTTACCGTCCACTTTTACGAGTTCAAGCATTTCGTGGCGGTTGTACATCTTGATTTTCCCTTTACCAATTTGGCGGTTCATGGCAGAGTATGCACCCAACAGCAATTGCTGTCCGGTTTGTCCTTTGGCGTAGAACGTACGGGAAACCAATACACCACCAAAAGAACGGTTGTCCAAAAGACCTCCATACTCACGTGCGAAAGGAACTCCTTGTGCCACACATTGGTCGATAATGTTAGCCGAAACTTCCGCCAAACGGTAAACGTTGGCTTCGCGTGATCGGTAATCTCCACCTTTCACAGTGTCGTAGAACAAGCGGTAAACCGAGTCACCATCGTTCTGATAATTCTTCGCCGCGTTGATTCCCCCTTGTGCTGCAATGGAGTGCGCACGACGTGGGGAGTCTTGAAAACAAAATGCTTTTACGTTGTATCCCATTTCGGCAAGAGAAGCGGAAGCAGAGCCTCCAGCCAATCCTGTACCGACAACAATAACGTCAATCAAACGTTTGTTTGCTGGGTTAACAAGGTTGATTTTGTTTTTATGATTTGTCCATTTGTCCTTAATTGGACCTTCTGGAATTTTTGCATCTAATACTGACATATTCTCGAGTATTTCTAAGTTCTATTTCGTTAGGAAAATAATCACTGGGATCACCGCAAATCCAAGAGGAATCAATACGGAGAATGCCTTTCCAAATCCACTAAGTAGTGGTGTATATTTCTCGTTGTTCAAGCCAAGCGTTTGGAATGCGGATGCGAATCCGTGCCAAAGGTGAAACCCTAGTACTGCCATGGCTAGCACGTACAATATCACCGCTAACCAAGCAAACTCGTTTGCTGGAAGGTCCGCTTCGTTTTCTTTATCATGTCCAAAGAACGCCAATGTAAGCGAGTGCAAATCTTTGTACCCTTCACCTACTTTTAGTTCACTGCGTGTATCGTAGAATTCCGTTTCGTTACGAATTTCACCACTCGCCTTTCTTCCTTCTTGATCCTCGAAAGCTTTCACAGACAAGTAATCGCCTTTTGTTGTGAGATAATAGCTCGAAGTGTCGTAATACATGGTGGTGGTTCCTTGTGCATCGATCACTTGCTCTTGCTCTGTTGTGCGCTCTACTTTGTGCAGCGGCATCTCTTCGAAGTGCATTTTTGCCCAAAAGTTGGCCATGTGCATGATGATGAACACTAAAATTGCCGTTCCTAAGATCGCCATGTAGCGAGACGGAAGCTGTGTGTTTCGCTCCGGCTTGTTGTAGGCGTAGTTCACTGGACGTGCCTTTTTGTTTTGAATGGTCAACAAGAAGCCATCAATCGCATGGAACAAGATTGAGAAGTACGTTAGGTACGATAGAATCTTGATAAACGGATTGTGGGTCATGAAATAGGCGTACTCATTGAACGCTTGTTTTCCCTCTTCACCTGTGATGAAAATCAACTGGAGGTTACCGAGAAGGTGTCCAACGAGAAAGAGGCACAAGAACAGTCCCGTGAGGGCCATCCACCACTTTTTCGCTATGGAAGATTTGAGAATCGCTGATTTGCTCATTTTACCGATTTATCTTTAAAATAATGTGACGCTTACAAATTTAACAGTTCGTTGACTTTGTTGGGAGATTCGGCCTTATTTAGATTCTGTTTAAATAAGAAGGAGAAAGATGTAACAAATCTCCGCGGAAAACGTTATGCGTGCAGAACTGTTTTAAATCTCCTGTTATGCATTATTTCTTGCTTATTGCGCTTTTGGGCGCATCGCTCTCCAGCTACGCACAATCTTCTGATAATGAAATACTTCAAGTTGCTCAACTTCGTGCCGACTGCGTAGAAAGGTCGCTCTGTAGCGTTGAAGTTTACCCAAATCCATCTACAGGACCGGTGCATGTTGACGCTCCCAAAGGGGCTTCTTGTATGGTTTATTCCTCCTCAGGAACCTACGTTGGAACGTGGGAAGTTGGCGAGAACGGACTCGATTTGGTAGATCTTCCTTCTGGAATTTTCATCGCTGCGGTGACCTACAATGGCATCAAACACACTTCGAGAATTGTGATTTTGGATTAAGACTTAAGTAAAATCATTTTTTTCTGATCGTTGTCGTTGTATCTTCGGGGTATGACCAAAACCATTACTGTTATCGGCTACGGAAATGTAGGGCGCGTGCTCGTGAATTTGCTTTTGGGCTCCAGCCATCACATTCATCTGAACATTCTTGACCCAGCGGATTGGCTTACGGGTGCTTTTTTAGACCTTGAGCATGCTTTGGGTATGCAGCCGAACAAGCGAGTGCACTTTAACGACCAGCAGCTTTTTGAATCATCGGATTACGTTTTTTTTACGGCTGGAACACCAAGTAAGCATGGTTCCTCTCGACTGACGACGGTAAAGGACAACACGCAATTGGTAAAGGATCTCTTTTTGGGAAAAGACCTCAACCCGAATATGTGCGTAATCGCAATTACAAATCCAGTGGATGTAATTACTGCCGCCATTTTTAAGTACTCCAATTTGCCTTGGAATCAAGTGGTTGGTACCGGCACCTATTTGGATTCACAGCGTTTTTCATATCATCTTGCGCAATTAACTGGAACCGATTATCGCGATGTAAATGCGCTTATTTTGGGTGAACATGGCGAATCATTTGCGCCTATTCTCTCGCAAAGCTCCTATTCGGGAAAACCATTAATGGAAGGTTCAAAGTTTACACCTACTGTCACAGATAGAGCCTTGTATCAGACGCATCATGCCGCTTTTGAAATTCGAAAAACAGAACCTGGCACTTCGATGGCTGTTTCTCACTGCGCCTTGCGCATCATGGAATATTTCGAGGACGAAGTTGAGCGCCACATTCCAGCCTCTGTTTTGTTAAATGATGTTTGGACGAAAAAATTGGAGTTAGCTCACCCCATCTGCATGAGTGTTCCTGTGGTGATTTCTTCGAAAGGACTTGAAATTCCCGATCCATTAGAACTAAAAAACAGCGAATTGAGCGCTTTGAAACGATCGGCGCAAGTGCTGTTAGAGTATCAAGGGTTTTTGGTTTAAAAGAGACTCTAGACCGCTGCGCTCCATGAGGAGAGACGCTAGACTTGTTCGTTCATTACTTCTGAAATGTCAAGGTTGATCCACTCGAGTCTACTTCAAGGCTTACGGTTGCTCCAAAAATCAACGCGCGATTGTCATCAATGTGACCCGCAGGAAAGTTGAATGCAAAAGGAATGTTTCGCTCCTCAAAGTGTTCCAAAACTATTTCCTCCAACGTTTTACCATACGGTATTTCAGAGTCTTTCATGGAAGTCATTCCGCCTACAACAAGCCCGTTGATTTTACCCAGTATTCCAGCTTTTTTCAAACTGTAAAACATTCTGTCTATACTGTACAATGGCTCGCCGACTTCCTCAACAAAAAGAATACAGTCTGTGCAGTCGGGTTGGTCGTTTGTTCCAATCAGACTGGCAATGATTGCCAAGTTTCCTCCCAGTAACGTGCCTTCCGCAGTTCCTTCTTTATTGAAAGATGATTTTGATGCTTCTATTGAATACTTCGTTCCTTCAAGCGCTTTAACTAGCGTGCCGAGTGCCTCTTGTGAATGGTCGATAAAGTTCAACGGCATTGTTCCGTGAATACTTGCGAACATCTTTGTTTGAAGGTGTTGATGTAAGACCGTAACATCGCTGAAGCCGATGATCCATTTCGGGTTTTGATAAAATTTGCCCCAATTCAACCGATCCACCAATTGAACACATCCATAACCACCTCTTGCACACAAAATCGCATCAATTTCAGGGTCGTCGATCGCTGTTTGTAGGTCAGCAAGTCGTTCTACTACCGTTCCGGAAAAATAATGATGTCCTCCAAGGCAATTTTCACTTATCGACACCTTAAATCCTGAACTTTCAAGTTTTTTTTTAGCCAATTCAACATGCGACACCTCTATTCGTTTGGCAGGCGCTACAATTCGAATATGGTCACCTTTTTGCAGGTGCTTTGGACGTTGCATCATGAAAGCAAATGTAGTAGAATTGACATCTGAACGCCATATTTTTACCTAATTTCGAAGCAAATCAACCACATGATTGATCCGTTTGACGATAATTACTTCATGAAGCAGGCTTACCTTGAGGCGGAAAAAGCCTTTGAGCTGGGTGAAGTACCCGTGGGAGCTGTCATCGTTGCCAACCAGCGTGTTATTGCTCGTTCCCATAATCTAACAGAGCAACTGAACGACGTTACTGCACATGCGGAAATGCAAGCCATAACTGCCGCAGCTGGTTTTTTAGGAGGAAAATACCTGAAAGGATGCACGCTTTACGTGACCTTGGAGCCATGCGTTATGTGTGGAGGAGCGTTGTACTGGTCGCAATTGGATAAAATCGTCTTTGGTGCACGAGACGAAAAAAGAGGAGCGAGTACCGTGGGTAACTTGTATCACCCTAAAACAGAATTGGTTGGTGGAGTTATGGAGAATGAGTGCCAAGCTATTCTTCAGGAGTTCTTCCGATCCAAAAGGTAAGATTTCACACATCGTTAATTTTTGGATTTATGGGTAAAACGTTCTACATTAGAGAACGCTAAATAAGTAACTATGACAAAACTACTACTCCCTTCGCACTTCGCTGCATGTGCCACTTACTAACTAATCGCAGCCAAATACTAAACAAATTCTTTCTCTCGAGTAGCTCGCCATTACTTTCACGAGTTGGAAAGGAACTATTTATGAACTTCTAAACTACACGATTTGAAAAAAATTACCGTACTCCTAGCTGGACTCCTTGTGGGTTTCTTTAGCTTTTCGCAAACAACGCTTTTCTCTGATAATTTTGAATCGGGAAGTGGACAGTGGGTCTTAAATTCCTCTGGTTCCGGAGCAAACAACTGGGTGGTGAACAACGCATACCTTGGCTTTTCAGGTTTAATTCCTGATACACCAAATCAACCAGGAGGTATTACCGGTTCGCCTCAATCTTTTTACATGCACATCACTAACACAACTGTTTGTGGTGGGCTTTCTGTGTGTAATGCAAATTATGACGCGGGTGCCACATCTGATATCTATACGCGGTTAGCAACTCCAATCGACGCTTCCAATGCAACTGGAATTACACTTTCTTTCTGGTACTTGTGTCAAGGACTCACTGGAACAGCCTTTGGTACTTTAGAGTACTCCATAGATGGAGGAACAACGTGGACGCCAACGGGAACAGTATACCAAAATACAGGTGCTTGGACGCAAGAGTCGGTTACACTGCCTGCTTGGGACAATGTTGCAGCACTATCATTTCGATACAGATGGCAAAACACATCATCAGGATCAGGAACAGACCCATCTTTTTCCATTGACGATATTTTGATCGAAGGAACTACCGGAGGCGGTGGCGGTTCAAACACCATCACAACCGCTACAGATTTATCGCCAAATGCTTGGTGCCAAGGACAAACCACAACCATTCAAGTAAACTTCACTTCTACCGGTACTTTTAACGCAGGAAATATTTACTCAGCAGAACTTTCAGATGCGTCAGGGTCTTTTGCCGCACCAACCGTGGTGGGAACCTTGAACTCGACAGCAAACTCTGGTACAATAACTGCCGTGATTTCAGGAGCGACTCCAGCAGGAACTGGGTATCGTATTCGTGTGGTTTCCGACAACCCAGCTGTTATAGGAACCGATAATACCGTTGACCTTGCGATTAACGCATTACCCAACGTAACCCAAGCTGCTTTCTCTGATGTTTGCTCTACCGGTGGAGCCGTGAACTTGGTGGGAGGATCTCCTTCAGGAGGAACCTATTCAGGAACGGGCGCCAGTGGTACTCAGTTTGACCCCTCCGTTTCCGGATTAGGATCTTTCCCTTTAACGTATACCTACACCGATGCTAACGGATGTATAAATTCGGCAGTGGAAACCATTACGGTTATCCAAGGACCAACAGTGACTTTATCTGCCTTTAGCGATGTATGTGATACCGATCCATTCTTTACGCTAACAGGTGGAAACCCATCCAACGGAACATATAGCGGTCCGGGTGTAACGGGTGGTGTGTTCAATCCTGCAACAGCGGGTGTTGGAACGCACACAATTACCTACACATTTACCGACGGGAATGGTTGTGACGGAACAGCAAACGAAACAATCACCGTGAACGATTGTGCAAGCTTAAACGAGAACAACTTGATTTCGTTTGAAATTTTACCGAACCCAACAAACGGAACTTTCCAAATCGTAAGCCAATCACCAATTGATCATGTTTCCTTGATGGATATGAGCGGTCGCGTGATTAAAGAGTTCGAGGCAGGTTCTTCATACTCTATTCAGGAACTTCCTTCTGGCATGTACATGGTTCGTGTACAAGCTGAGGGACTGATTAAAGATCAAAGGTTAATGAAGCAATAATCGTTGTAGAACAACAATCAAAGAGACCGTCCGTTTGGGCGGTCTTTTTTTACCTGTAGCTTTATTTCTGCTATCGTTTAAACTTGATCGGATTTCATTTAATCAACTTATACGAAGTTTCCGCTTCAAATGCTGATTCATTTTTCAAGTAGATGTTGAACCAGCTAGACATAAGCTCAGCCACTTCCGCTTGGTGTTTGATACAACCGTGATTATCGTTATTGAACTCAACAAAAACGTGCGGAGCTTTATTCTTTTCCAGCTCTTCATGTAGTTTGTGCGCCATACTTATATCACAGGCGTCGTCTTTTGAGCCATGTAGCATCAGTATTGGGGTTGAAGCACACATGTCACCCGCCCAATGCGTTGCTGATCTGTTTTTTAGCTCTTGTTCAGACTCTTCACTGTAGTTCGGAATCAGCACTTCATAAACATGGGACTCCATATCCGGTCTTTGATCCTTCATAATAAAGAGGTCATTGAGTCCGCCTAAAACTACAAGAGCATCGATGCTACATGTTTCCTTCAATGCCATATAACTCATCATTCCGCCTCTGCTAATGCCAAACATTCCAATCCGAGACGTATCTGCAGACTCCACTTGTGCTAGTGCTGGAATAAGGTTGAGAACGTCATTTACATCACTTCCACCGAACTCTTCTTTTCCCTCGCTATTTGAGTTTCCTCTGTAATTACTTGCAATTACCACATAACCTTCTGCTGCTATCATGCCCATTTGTACTACGGCGGTACCAACCAAAAGCTGTCCGAAATCTCGATTTCCCCCTCGATTGTAGATTACACAAGGGTAACTTCCGGGCTCTTTGGGTCGCACCATAAATCCAGTCACCATGAGGCTGTCGCTTTCGTAAACCATGCTGTAAACATCAATACTATCGACGTAAGCATACTCACTTTTGAGCATCCCTTTTTTCATTATTTTTTTGGCGATCGGTGTTTTTTGCCAATCCGTTTCTCTGATTTTAATGTGTTCTCCCGCTTCAAAATTGCCCCAAATTTCGCGGGCGTTACTCGGCTTTTGTTCGTGAGAGTGATCATGTTGTGCGCAGATTCCAAAGGATGCGGCAACGAAAATGTAGGTTACAACAGTTTTCATAATTGAAATTGAGGTTTTCAGGTGATTATTAGGTAAATGCACCGATGTAAAATAGTAACAAAAGTTTTTTGGGTCATCTCTACTACGCCATTTTGAATCTGCAAAAACACGGAATTAGCGCTTGGAAATGTCTAATTTTGCAACATGACCAATGATACAATTTGTGCATTAGCGACTCCCAATGGAATTGGTGCTATTGGTGTGATTCGTGTTTCAGGAAGCGATGCCAAATCGATTACCTCTAGGGTTTTTTCACGCGATTTGAAGGAAACGGTTTCTCATACCTCACACTTCGGAACCATTAAAAGCAAGGAGGGTGCAATTGTTGACGAGGTTTTAGTTACTGTTTTTGATACAGGAAAAAGCTTCACCGGAGAGGAAAGCGTGGAAATTGGCTGTCATGGGTCCCCCTATATTCAACAGCAAATCATTCAACTGCTATTGGCTTCAGGTTGTCGGATGGCGCAGCCGGGAGAGTTTACCCAACGAGCTTTTCTTAACGGTCAAATGGATTTATCTCAAGCAGAAGCTGTGGCAGATCTCATCGCCGCACAGTCACGTGGTGCGCACAATATTGCTATCAAACAGCTGCGGGGTAACTTCTCTAACCGACTGAAAGAGTTGCGTGAAAAACTTATTCATTTTGCCTCTTTAGTAGAATTGGAACTTGATTTCGCAGAAGAAGATGTAGAGTTTGCCGACCGCACCGAATTGAAAGCGTTGGTAGCAGATGTTTTGGCCTATATTAAACGTTTGGCGCAATCTTTCGAATTAGGGAATGCGATTAAAAATGGGGTTCCTGTGGCTATTGTGGGTGCACCGAACACCGGAAAAAGTACCTTGCTGAACCAGTTATTGGAGGACGATCGAGCGATTGTTTCGAACATCGCTGGAACCACGCGAGACGTCATTGAAGAAACGTTGAATATTGACGGCATCCTTTTTCGCTTGATTGATACGGCTGGAATTCGCGACAATGCAGAGGAAATTGAAGCTTTGGGAATTGAACGCTCTCGAGAAAAAATCAAGCAGGCTACCGTGGTACTTTGTTTGGTAGATAGCAGTGATCTAGAAGGATTAACTGCTGGAAACTCTTTGGTAACGAGCATTCGTTCAGATTATCCCGATAAGAAAGTATTGTTGGTACTCAATAAGTTGGATTTGAAAACGCCTGAACACAGCGACGGCGCCCTTGCCATTAGTGCGAAAGAAGGAACAAACATCGACGACTTAAAATTGTGGATGGTAAACTCTGTAAGCGGCGACTTCGATTTAGCCGAGGAAACCATCGTTTCGAACGCCCGCCATTACGATGCACTTATTCGCACCTCAGAAGCCCTAGAAAAAGCCTTAGAAGGTTTAGAAACGGGTATCACGGGAGATTTTGTAGCCATGGATATCCGTCAGGCAATGTATGAGCTCGGCCAAATCACAGGGGATATTTCCACGGACGACTTATTAGGGAACATCTTCGCTAAGTTTTGTATCGGAAAGTAAAACCAAAAAAAAGACGAACACTTTCGTGCTCGCCTTCTTTTACGTATTGCTACTTGCTACTAAAAATTCAATGACAATCCGAAGGTAAGTGGGTAGACTTCTACCGTTTTTCCTTGGTCGAAGAGTGGAAGTAAGCTATAGTTGGCAAATACTCCCCAGCTTCCGTAACCCAATCGCGCTGTTGCGTCTAGTTTGAATGAGTTCAAGTTGTAATTTCCTTTGATACGCTCTTCGAACTCCTTTCCTTCAAACTCTCCGTTTCGTTTCAACTTAGATGTCAATCGAACACCTCCTACTACACCTGTTGCCAAGTAAAAGCTACGATCTTCGTCTGCATTCGTGTTGAACTCCAACAATAGTGGAACGGTCAAATACGATGCTTTCATCTTGTTTTTTGTGTACGTATTCACTGTATCCATCACTGCGAATAGTGAGTCTGCAGTTGATTGCACTAGGTAATTGTCGCGCAACGCTACTGATGTGAAGCTAAACCCAAGTCCTGTTGTAAGTCCAACGTACGGAGTTCCGAAGTTGAATTTGTGCTCCATGATGTTCAAGTTCCACACTTGAGAACGTGCTGCATCGTTATTCCAGTAAGGGTTGTTGGCGAAGTTGTTGTACTCAAAGTTTTCGTTCATCAACATCGTTACTCCAAAGTCAACACCTGCCCAGTGCGGTTCACTTTTCTTATTTCGCTTCGGTTCTTCGCCTTCATCGAAGTCTAAGTTGATGTCGTCACCTGATTTAGAATCGCTTTTTGTAATGATGATGAACTCGCTGTTTCCAACATTCATTCGTGTGGTATCGGCTTTTCCCGTTCCTTCTTCTTCAAAAACTACAGGCTCATTCCCCTCTGTTTCTGTCTCTACTTCTTCCTGTGCAAACACGGGCACTGCAAAAAGTAATGCTGCTAGTAATGTATTCCATTTATTCATAACGCTGTATATTTTCTTGTTTGTTTATCCGTAAGACTGAACGGGCTACAAAAAGTTACAGCGGGTTACCAATTTTCTAGAAAATCGTCTAAATCGCGGCGGTCCTTTTTCGATGGTTTGCCCGTACCGTGCTGCCTGTAGGACTTTTGAGAAACTTGAAAAATTTTTAGTTTTTCTATCTCTTCTTCGGGCGTAATGTCTAATAAATAGTCGGGAACCAGCTTTGCTCCCACCCTTCTATCGAGAATATTGAGAACTTTAAACGTGAATGTGGCCGTGTGTTTGATCACATTGATTTCATCCCCAATTTTAACATCCTTGGCGGGCTTCACGTTTTCACCGTTTAACTTCACCTTACCTTTTGAGATGGCATCAGCGGCTTGCGAGCGTGTTTTCGCCAAGCGAACACTCCACACGTATTTATCCAAGCGCGTACTCATTCCTTACTTTTTTCGTCAGGGAAGCTACAATTAGGTCATATGAATGATCAATTAGCTCGTAGATCAGTGCATCAGGAACGTCTTCTTGCGTGTACACCGAGTTCCACAGCTGTTTATTCATGTGATAGCCCGGGCGAACTCCATTGTAGGTTTCACGCAGCTCTACGGCACGTTCTGGGTCGCATTTTAAATTGATGTAATCGAAAGAGTCGACACCCGTTAGGGCAAACATCTTGTTGGCCACTTTAAACACCAAAGTACTTTTATCGAAAGGAAAGGATTCCGTAACCGCTTTTTTCGATAGACAGTATTCTCGGTATTCCTCGATGTTCATTTTTAGTGAATTGCCGGAGCTTCGTCGTTTCTACCGAGATTCTTCAACATTTTCGCATGTCCGCGCAACGCTTCCAAGAAAGTAGCATAAGAATGATACGGTAAATTGTACTCGAAAGCGGTCTCCCTAACAATATGCGAGATCTTTCTGTAGTGAACGTGACAAATGTTCGGGAACAAGTGGTGCTCGATTTGATAATTCAAACCTCCTACGTACCAAGAGAACAAACGCGACTTGTTTGCAAAGTTTGCAGTATTCAACAATTGATTCGCCGCCCAGTCTTTTTGAATGTTTCCAGAAAGGTCGGGTGATTGGAATTCAGATGTAGGAACCACGTGCGCCGGTTGGAAAATACACGCAAGAGTCAAACCTGCAACAAAGTGCATGATAAAGAACCCCACGAAAGTCGCCCACAATGGAGCCGATGAGAAGATTATCGGCAACGCTAAAAATACTCCGAGGTACAAAACTTTACTTATTATCAGGGAAGTTAAAAACTGACGAGAAGTGATCCCTTGTGTTTCTAAAAGCCCTCGTTTCTTGTAACGTGTGTACTGTGCGTAATCTTTACTAAACACCCACATGATTGTCATGAAGCCATAAAGGAACCATGCGTAAATGTGTTGGTATTTGTGTCCTTTCAATTTCTTTTGGTCCGGTGAGAAGCGCATTAAAATGCCCGAATCGATATCCTCGTCCATTCCAGCAACATTGGTATATGTATGGTGTAATACATTGTGTTGGATACGCCAATTTACATCACTTCCCCCTACGAAAACCAATAGTTTTCCTAAAAGTACATTGACTTTTGCGTTTTTAGAGTAGGCATGATGGTTCGCATCGTGCATAATGGAAAGTCCAATTCCCGACATTCCGAACCCCATTAAAATCCACATTAGTAGTGTTAACCAACTGTTTTCGAAAACGGTTAGTATTAAAATGAATGGGACGAAGTAAAGCGCTAACATGAAAATGGTTTTCAGAACCATGTTCGTATTCGCGTATCGATTAATGTTGTTTTCTTTGAAATATTGGTTGACTCTTTTTCGCAATTCTTTCGCGAAGTCATCCGTGCTTTTGGAGAATCTAATAGCTTTATTTTGCATGCATTTACTTAATAGTAAGTAACAAAGATACGGGAAAATAGACTGCCTCCTATGAAGTTGTGCTTAATTAACAAGCAGCCGCCTATACTTAACAACCAGTTAAACTATTGTTTACCCGTTGGTTACAGCGTGATCACCGTCGTTTATTTTACGTAAAATACCCTTTTAAGGGTATAGAGCCCTTGATCTCCTCATTTTCACCTAGGATGCAGCTTTTCAAAGTCTTGAATTTGCATTTTCCTGTTAACTTTGCTTGGATACCAAAGCAGGATTATGTCAGAGAAGATGCCGCCGTATTGTAATGATTATTTGAATCGTTCACGATTTACGACGAGAGAGGTGATGATAGGAAGTGTGGGGTTTGGCGGGTCCAATCCGGTGCGAATTCAGTCCATGACGACCACAGACACCATGGATACACAGGCTTCCGTGGAACAATCAATTCGAATGATCGACGCTGGTTGTGAGCTGGTTCGATTGACTGCACCGAGTAAAAAAGATGCAGAAAACCTTCAAAATATAAAGGATGAACTGGTTTCAAGAGGATATGAAACACCTTTGGTTGCCGACATTCATTTTACTCCTAACGCCGCAGAAATTGCAGCGAAAATTGTAGAGAAGGTACGCGTCAATCCTGGAAACTACGCCGACAAAAAGCGTTTTGAGGAGATTGAATACACCGACGAAAGTTATCAAGCTGAGTTGGATCGCATTGAGAAAAAATTTACTCCGTTGGTTCTTCTCTGCAAAGAGCAAGGTACAGCGATGCGCATTGGCACCAATCATGGATCACTCTCTGACCGAATTTTAAGCCGCTATGGTGACACGCCGGAAGGAATGGTAGAATCTGCCATGGAATTCCTGAATATCTGCCGAAAACATGACTTTCATGATATCGTACTCTCCATGAAGGCGAGTAACACCTTGGTAATGGTTCAGGCATATCGTCTGTTAATGGCGACTATGTCTAAGCACGGAATGAATTATCCGATTCATTTGGGAGTAACGGAAGCTGGCGACGGAGAAGATGGAAGAATCAAATCTGCGGTGGGTATTGGCGCTTTACTTGAAGATGGTATTGGCGACACTGTTCGTGTTTCATTAACCGAGGCCCCGGAAGCTGAAATACCCGTGGCCCAAAAGCTCGTGAATAAGTTCTCATCGAATAATAATTATACACTCAGCGGTAAAGTTGATTCGCTACCATACAATCCGTATGCCTATCAGCGGTATGAAACGAACAATGTTGGGAAAGTAGGAGCCGGAAATGTTCCTGTTGTTATTGCGGATGTCAGCACGATTGATGATGTAAAACCCTCTCATTTGTTTGGTTACGGCTATTTGTATTCAGTGCCATTAGACAAGTGGAACCTTTCGGACTCTGCTGCAGACTTCGTTTACATCGGAAATAAGGCGTTGAACTTTGAGGTTCCAGGAACATTACAAGTACTTTGCGACTGGGCGTTGTGGGAGTCAACCTATAAAGCGCGTGATGGTTTTTACCCAATCATCGATCGCTCCTTGCTAGATAAAATGGGTGCTGATCAATCGTTTTTCTTGCGACATGATGCAACGGATAGCGATGTTGCTTTCTTGCAGAAATATCGAAATTGCGTGGTGGTTTTGGAAAGCAACTTTTCCAATAAAGCACAAGTTTATCGGAACATCTATTTAAAATTTGCGGAAAACAACATTAAAAACCC
This sequence comes from bacterium, assembly GCA_024742305.1. GTDB lineage: Bacteria > Bacteroidota > Bacteroidia > Flavobacteriales_D > Crocinitomicaceae > UBA4466. The sequence continues at coordinate 478,519 of JANSYQ010000001.1, forward strand.
CGTTATTCTCACCAGTCAGCAAGACTCAAGTGATGTTGAAACGTTCCAACTTTGGACCTCGTCTGATCTTGGTGTTTCTCTAATCGACGGTTTTGGTGATGGCATTTGGCTGAAGGGAAACGTTAGTTCTCAAATCATCAATGCGACGAGTTTTGGAATTCTTCAAGCGACTCGTACACGAATATCAAAAACGGAATATATAAGTTGTCCATCTTGCGGTAGAACCTTATTTGACTTACAGGAAACAACAGCGAAAATTCGAGCAAAAACATCGCATTTGAAAGGTGTGAAGATTGGAATTATGGGCTGCATTGTAAATGGTCCCGGTGAGATGGCCGACGCTGACTATGGTTATGTGGGTACAGGACCTGGAAAAATTCATTTGTACAAAGAGAAAGAAGTTGTTCGAAAGAACATTCCGGAGGACGAAGCTGTTGACGCATTGATCGACCTCATTCGTGAACATGGTGACTGGATTGATCCAGTAAGCTGATTGTTTTTACGGTTCCGCTCGATGCTCTCAAAATACAATTGAAAATTTAACATTGATCAAAAGAACATCGAGCGGAGCCGAGATTCGCTTTCAGACCTCAAGAACCACTTTTTTCACGTGAAACATTGTAATCACTTGATTTACAAGACAATAAATAATTTACAGGAACTAAAAATCACGTCTTCTCTATTTAACGATCTCCAATATCCCAAGGTGATTCTATCAGAGAGCATTAGAAAAGCGCTCAGAACGCAAAAAAACGCGGTAATTATGCGTTGAGCGAGTAAGAACTGATTGAAATTTTGGTTTTTGAACTGATTGTAGTCTTCGAGAGTCTCAGACTAAGAATTTCATGGATTATGAGCTCGTGATTTAAAATTGAAATAAGCTAACCTCGTCGACAATTTATAAAAGTACCTCTCGGCTCCGCTTTGCTCCGCTGAAGCCTCTCCTTCATAGCTCTTATTACGACGAAGTAGCTTCGCTAAAGCAATGCTCGAGGTACTTACTTGAAAAAGTTACATAGAAGTTTGAACCGCTACCTTCCTAAGTATACCAACAAAACAGAAACGTCGCTTGGTGAAACACCACTAATACGTGAAGCCTGACCTATCGTTGCTGGGCGAATTTGATCCAGCTTTTCTCGTGCCTCCGTACTTACACTACCCAATTTAGAATAGTCCATATCAGCCGGAATTTTTACTTCTTCCAAACGATTCATTTTTTGAGCCACGTCTTGCTCACGTGAAATATAACCGTCATACTTTAACTGGATCTCTGTTTGTGATACGATATCAACATGTTCCGATGTTAACTCATCTGCAACTTTCTTCGAGTCCACGCTCATTTCTAAAACGTCTTTGATTTCAATGTTCGGCCGTGTGATCAATGAACTCAATTTAACTTGCTGGTTGATTGGTGCGCTAGATTTACTCTCTAGTATTCTATTGGCGACATCAGGTGCTACCCCTTCTTTACGCAGCGACTTTTTCAACTGCTCTGTTCCTTGTACTTTCTTGTTCACTTTTTCCATGGCTTCATCGTCTGCCAGCCCTAAAGCGTGTCCAATTGGCGTCAAACGTATATCTGCATTATCTTGACGAAGCAAAATTCGATATTCTGCTCTACTGGTGAACATACGATATGGCTCTTTGGTACCTTTGGTTATAAGATCATCTATTAATACTCCGATGTATGCATCACTTCTACTTAGAATAAACTCACCTTGTTCTTTCACTTTACGGTGGGCGTTTATTCCAGCCATTAGCCCTTGACATGCTGCTTCCTCGTATCCCGTAGTCCCGTTTATTTGACCAGCGAAATACAAGCCTTCGATTTTCTTCGTCTCCAGTGTATGTTTCAACTGTGTTGGTGGAAAGTAATCATACTCGATTGCATAACCGGGACGGAACATTTTCACGTTTTCGAATCCTGGAATTGTTTGCATAGCCGCATATTGGATTTCTTCCGGAAGCGATGTACTGAATCCATTCACATATATCTCAACGGTATTCCACCCTTCCGGCTCGACGAAAATCTGATGACGATCTCTATCCGCGAAACGATTGATCTTATCTTCTATACTTGGACAATATCTTGGTCCCGTACTTTTAATGGCTCCATTAAACATTGGTGAACGGTCAAAGCCTGATCGTAACAATTCATGTGTATCGGAATTGGTGTAAGTGATATGACAAGATCGCTGTTCTTTTAGAGCCCTAGTATTCGAAAAACTAAACTTAGACGGATCATCATCCCCTAATTGTTCTTCCATTTTAGAATAGTCTAAAGAACGACCATCTACCCTTGGAGGGGTTCCTGTCTTCATACGTCCCGACTCAAACCCCAATTGAATTAATTCTTCAGTGATACCGGTTGCTGCGCGTTCTCCAGCCCGACCACCGCCGAACTGTTTTTCACCCAAGTGAATCAGTCCATTCAAAAAGGTTCCGTTGGTCAACACCACTGACCTTGCTTTCACTTGAACTCCAATAGATGTTTTGACACCAACAACTTTATCACCTTCAATAATGAGGCCGGTACACATGTCCTGCCAAAAGTCAACGTTTGGATTTCGCTCTAACAACAAACGCCATTCTTCAGCGAAACGCATTCGGTCATTTTGGGTTCTTGGTGACCACATTGCAGGGCCCTTCGAACGGTTCAACATACGAAACTGAATAGCACTCAAATCGGAAACAACACCGGAGCCCCCTCCAAGCGCATCGATTTCTCGAACGATTTGCCCCTTCGCCACACCTCCCATTGCAGGGTTGCAACTCATTTGCGCAATCGTATTCATATTCATCGTGATCAACAACACAGAACTTCCCAACTTCGCAGCAGCATTCGCAGCCTCGCAACCAGCGTGGCCCGCTCCCACTACAACAACATCATACTCCTTCAACATAAAATCAATGTTTCACGTGAAACCTTTTTCCAATTACATATCGCTATCAATCGACAATGTTCACACCACAAAATTACAATAGAAAATAGTCTTTACGAATGTTTCACGTGAAACCTAAATAGAAATCTTCCTTTTCACGCATCTCACTTCTTTCTTTATCGGACTTATCCTTATACCCAATAATATGCAAAACTCCATGAACTACCACTCTATAAAGTTCGTTCTTCCAGTCAACTTGCAAATCACCAGCATTCTCTTTCACCCTATCCACACTAATCAATAAATCACCACTAATAACATCATCTTCTCTATAATCGAAAGTAATTATGTCTGTATAATAGTCGTGGTTTAGGTATTGCTTATTCGCCTCTAAAATATGTGTATCCGAACAAAACACTATACCTACTTCACCCAACTCACAACCTTCCTTATCGCAAACCGTCGACAGCCATGAAACAAAAAATTCCGGATTTACATCCAGAATTTCAGTGTCCTCATATTGAATTGAAACCATTACTTACTAAAGTAAATTGTTACGTTTCTACCATTGTCTTTAAACTCCACTTCTTCTGCTAAGGAACGCATAAGGAAAATACCACGTCCATGTTCTTTCTCAATATTTTCTGGAGCTGTTGGATCCGGTAAATTCATAAAATCAAAGCCCTTACCTTGATCCTGAACACTAAAACAAAAATCGGTCTCTTTATCCCCTACTGAAACATCAACACTTAGATTCTTATCCCCATTGTTTCCATGTTGAATTGCATTATTCACAGCCTCTGTTACTGCCACCAATACATGTCCGTAATAATCTTCGTTGATACTTAACCGAGAACAAATAGAGTCGATGAGTGATTCTACTTTATTAATAGACCCAAAATCTGACGGAATCGAAATCTTCTCCACTACAACATAACCATCCTTCATGCTATCTTTTACTCTTAAAAGACACTATTGAAGTATTCATTTGCTCTGTCCTTATAATACTTACTATAAGCCGGATCTACAGCGCGCAATAATTCAATTTGTCTTAGTTTTTCCTTGTTATACTCGTCAAATCGAATTTGGTTACTATAATTTTCATTTTTTGGTGATTTCGACTCTCTTTTTTCGTCGAACCCTCGTTCCATTATTGCTTTCTCACTTTCTAACAAACGAGTCAATATCTCCTTTTGTCGCTTGATTGAATTGTTATCAAGTCGCTTATTAATGATGTCTCGTTCCTGCTCTTCCAACTCTTTAATTAGGTCGTTTAATTTGTTTCCTTCTCCTGATCCGTCTTTATTCAATTCCTTTCGAAGCTGTTCAAGTCTGCGGCGAATCGCACCTTGCTCAGCAGCCATTTTCGCCATTTGTTTGCTTCCCATTCCTAATTGACCCATTCCACCCTGACCAGGTTTTTCACCGGGTTTTTGTCCAGGTTTATCTCCAGGTTCTTTACCTCCTTCTTGCTGACCTTTCTTCATAGCGTCCAATTGCTTTTGAAGCATTTTTTTCATTGACTCACCACTCATTCCTTCACCAGGTTTAGGCATACCCTTTCCGCCAGGTTTGTTACAACTTCCACTACCCGGCATTTGATTACGTATGGAGTTTTGCATCTGCTGAAGGCTCTCATTCAACATCAATGCAAGATTGTTATAACTCGTCATTACATATTGCTGGTGAATGGTCAAATCACGTCTTCTGCGCTCATCAATATCCTCTAGGGAAAGTTCATGGTTCGCTCGAATTTGATTTAATTCGTCATCTATAAACTTGGCAATTTTTGGTTGGCGCTTTGCCAATTCATACAAACTATCAGCTACGATTTTCGTGTCGTCTATAATTCGTCTTTGTCTTCTTGAGTGCGTTTTAAATGCCGGATCTGTGTCTGCAACGCGCTCTAGATTAAACATTGTTTCCTCTTGGTCGAAACTGAGGCTAACTAAACTCTCTAATATATTACGGAGCATAGTCATGTCCTCTTGTTCTTGTTGCTGATTCGCCTCTTGCTGCATCATGTCCATTTGCTCGGCCATCTGCTCCATTTTATCTGAGGCATTCTGCTGACTTTCTCCAGCTTTACCGGATTTCCCTTTGTTTAAATTCTGTTCAGCATCATTTAAATCTTCTTGAACTTCTTCGGCATTTTGTTGTTGGTCCCCCATATCCATAGGGCGAGAAAGATCATTATTCAGGCTATCCATTTCTTTGATATCCTCCTTGATTTTCTCAAACTTTTCGTCAATTTCCCTTTGCGCCTCTTTCTGTTCTTCCGTTACTTCTTTCGAGTCCTTCGTTTCTTCCGCAAGCTTTTCTTGTTCTTTTGCTAGTTCCTTTAGTTGTTCTTCAATAGCATCAATTTTCTCATCAACCTGCATCTTTTTCAGCATTTCCATTGTGCGGTCCAGCTGTTTATTCATGTCTTCCGTGCTCATTTCGAGTTGCTCCATGTTTTCTTCGAGCATCTCCTTATTCTGCTCCTTCATGAGTTCCTCTAGTTGGTCCAAAAGATCACGAAGCTCATCATCCATAAGTTCTTCAAGCAAATCCTCAATTGCTTCTTGCTTCTCCATCAACTCCTCATCCATTTCGGATAATTGGTTCTTCTCCTCAACGCTATTCTTCATCTCCTCTTGTAGGTTCTGAATGTCCTCTATTAGCGATTTGTGATCTTCTTGAAGTTGATTTACTTGATTCTCTTGGTTCCAGTTTGATCGATTTGAGTTCATCGACTCTTTTCGTAGCTTCTCCAAATCCTTTTTGAATTGAGAAGCCTTCTCCATGACACTGGAAAGATCTTCTTTCGCCTTTTCCTGCTCTTCTTCACGCTTGTCGTTGAGCTCTTCTAGGTTTGGTAGTTTGTAAACAAAAGAACGGCTGCTAGTAGCCTTACTCCCATTCACACCATCGTTGTCATAGACCACGAAGCGATACTCAATTCTATCGTTCAGTTTCACTTTTTCTCTTCTGAAATCAACTGCGAAATTGAACGGGGATTCAGTTCCTAGCACGTTTCCAACATTCATGCTCTCCTCGCGCTTAGAACCATCCTCAGAGGTAATTGTGTACACAAATCGCAAACCATTCAATCCGTAATCATCGCCTACAACTCCTGAGAAATAGCGAATACCGTCTTTAATTGAGTCCTGTACTTCTTCTACTTCAATACGTGGATATTCATCTTTAATTACATCTATCGACAAGGCCGTGGAGTCCAGTTTTCCGGAAGTTTTATTCATTAGGACAATTCGTGCGTTCGCATCATTTAAGAATCGCTTATTAACGCTAAATCCTTGTTTTTTAAACACTTGCGGATTCTCATTGATCCAAAATTGAACTTCATCACTGTTCTTGGTTAGAATACTCCAATTCACTGTCGTTCCTTCTGGGATGATTAAGTCTCCAGCATTCTCCACTACTTCGTTTTCCTTTCCTAAATACTTTGGATATGTTAACGTCGCCTGCAGTTTACCAATAGCCGTTTTCGCAATTACGTCTACGTGGTAATCTTTACTCGTGAATTTCTCGTTCTCGTGAGAAGCAACAAATTGGAAGTTCATATCCTCACGCACTTGAACTAACTTTCCAGCGAATCGATTCTTCGCCACTTTTTCCAATAAAAACGTTCCTTGTTTGGACTTCACATAGACCTTCTTTGGAATTACTGAGCCCGATAAGGAAACTTCAAATGGAACATCCTCTCCCTCTTCTACTGCCTCTAAATTGGACACTAATTTGTATTCAAAAGGTGCCTCCGGTTTGTACTCTTTATTGAAGTTTACTACGCGATCGGTTCCTGAGGTATACAGATCTGGTTTGAAAATTCCGATGCTAAACATGATCACTACAATCGGCATTACCCATACTGCGTAGCGTTTGTTTTCTCCTAGATTGATGGCTTCCGTAAATGGAACGGAATTCAGTTTAGAGCTGCGCTGTTGTACGCTCGCCTGAATTAACTCGTAGTCGCGTGAGTTCGGGTCCAAGCGGTCATTCAGTTGTAGGGTATTTAAAAGTCGATCTGAGATGTTTGGAAAGAACCTTCCGATAATATTTGATGCTTGGTAACGGTTGATTCGTTTACCAAACGATTTTAGTTTCAACAATGGAATAATCACGAAGCGAATCATAATTAAAGTGTTCACGAAAATGAACCCAAAAAATAGGCTTGCGCGAACCGCTGAATTAAACCTTCCAATGTACTCCAACGTGATTACCGACAAATAGGTAAACAACAAAACACCGATGAAAAGAATGGCTCCTTTCACCATTTGGTTCTTGTAATACTTTCGAATGAAAGCATCAATTTGGTTCAATAAACGATCAAAACTACTCATAGCGACTACTCGAACTATCGAAAATACAATAATACATCCTTGTATTCAATACAATAAACGTTAATTAACAGTACATTCTTGTGTGCGGTTCGTTCAATCAAATCGCCCACCATTACTATTCATTCCGTATCTTTGCCCTCAAATTAAAGATTGAATTATGTCACAACCCGTTCGTGTACGATTCGCACCATCACCAACAGGACCTCTTCACATGGGAGGAGTTCGCACTGCATTGTATAACTATTTGTATGCTAAAAAGCACAATGGAACCTTTATAATTCGTATTGAAGATACGGACCAAACGCGTTTCGTTGAAGGTGCGCAAGAGTACATTTTGGATGCTTTGAATTGGTGTGGAATCATGCCAACGGAAGGACCAGGAATTGGTGGTGATTACGGACCGTATGTTCAATCTGAACGTAAGGAGATGTATCGACCTTATGCCGAGCAATTGGTACAGGAAGGGAAAGCGTATTATGCATTTGACACTTCCGAAGAGTTGGATGCTATGCGTGAGCAAGCGAAGCAACTCGGGATGCCTAATTGGCAATACAACAGTGTTACAAGAAGTAATTTAAAGAACTCTTTAACTCTGCCAGCCGACGAAGTTCAAAAGCGATTGGACTCCGGAGAACCTTACACGATTCGATTCAAAATGCCGCGAAACGAAGATGTGCGTTTTGAAGATGAAATCCGTGGATGGGTGGTTGTAAATACCAACAACTTGGACGATAAAATCTTGTTCAAATCGGATGGTATGCCAACGTATCACTTAGCGAATATTGTGGATGATCACACCATGGCGATCTCACATGTGATTCGCGGGGAAGAATGGTTACCCTCTGCCCCATTGCACGTTTTGTTGTACAAAGCTTTTGGTTGGGAGTGTCCAAAGTTTGCGCACCTTCCATTGATTTTGAAACCGAACGGAAACGGAAAATTATCGAAGCGTGACGGAGACAAAGGTGGTTTCCCTGTTTTCCCGACCGACTGGAAAACATCCGAAGGAGAAATCTTTCCAGGTTACCGCGAACAAGGATATTATCCGGAGGCTTTTGTGAACATGCTTGCTTTCTTGGGTTGGAACCCTGGAACTCCACAAGAAATTTTCTCACTTGAAGATTTGTGTGAAGCGTTTACTTTGGAACGTGTTTCGAAAGCGGGAGCTAAATTTGATCCAGATAAAACAAAGTGGTTCCAGCAACAACATTTACGTTTGCGTGATGATAAAGTATTGGCTGAAGAATTGAAAAATTTAGTTGATACCGATCTATCCGTTGAGCAATTAACAACCGTAAGTAGCTTGATGAAGGAGCGCGCCACTTTCATTCAGGATATTGAAATCGAAGGTGATTTTCTTTTCTCTGCACCATCTTCCTACGATGAAAAAACGGTACGCAAGAAATGGAAAGAAGAAGCTCCAGGATTGATGTCGGAATGGATGACAATTTTAGAAGGTATTTCCACATTTGATGCCGCGACTATCGAGACAGAATTTAAGTCGATGTTGGAAGCAAAAGAGCTTGGAATTGGACGCGTTCTTCCATTGTTCCGTTTGTTGCTAACCGGTAAAGGAATGGGACCAAGCATGTTTGAAATTGCAGAATTCCTAGGAAAAGAAGAGACTTTAAACAGAATGAAGTCTGGTATTGAAGCTATTGCCCAAGTTCAGCAAGCATGAGTAAGCACACCATTGAAGTCAATGGAATTAGGTTGTATGCTCACCACGGGTGTCTTCCCGAGGAAACAGCTATTGGAGGTCATTACATTGTAGATGTTGCCATCACTACCGATTTTACCGAAGCAATGCAGCATGATGATCTCAGTGCTACGGTTGACTATGTAGATGTTAATCGTATTGTTGCGCGCGAAATGGCTGTTCCTTCGAAACTCATTGAACACGTTGGTTATCGAATTGTACAAGCGTTGAAATCAGAAGTTTCGGGAATTGATTCCATAAAAGTCAAAGTGATCAAACTTACACCACCTATTAACGGTGATGTGGATAATGTAGCTATTGTGATTGAAGGATGAACCCATTCCCCTTTTGGAACGCTTTCGCCAAAAGCTTTCACCGGCGGACGAAGCCTTTGGCGAAGAACTCAGCGATGGCTCAGGGGGATAAGAGGGGGAGGACAACTATAAATTAGTATTTTTTTCGTCACGCTCCCGAGACCTCCCTCATGTCTCTACAAGCTCGACAGCCGGGGGCAGAAATACGAATTTTTTACTATCTTTCATTTAAGTTTCCAAGGGATTGCGTACCTTTGGCGACCTACGTGAAAAAATGGTCCTGTGGCCGAGGGGCTTAGGCACTGGTCTGCAAAACCAGTTACAGCGGTTCGAATCCGCTCGGGACCTCCAAAAAGCCCTCTGATTTTCATCAGGGGGTTTCTTTTTCTACATGCATTATGAGAGTTGGTAGCGATTTTGATAAAATGGAATTTTCTTGGTTTGGTTTGGATCTTTTAGAGCCAAATTCACTTCTAACCAACTCACTGATTACCCTAACAGCCCTTATCTTCTTTTCTCTTGTTATTCGCAAATTTCCATTAAATAAAGCGTTTTACAACTACTGGAAGTGGCTTTTTCTATTACAAGGAATCTCATTTTTTACTGGTGGCTTGGGACATGTTCTTTACAATTACACGGGGGTTTGGGGAAAGTTCGTTCCGATGGTTTTTGCCACCGGGATGATCATGTTTGCTGAACACGCCATGTTAACTTTAATACCTAAAGGCAAACAAAATTTGTTCATGACAATATCCAAAGTCAAAGCAGCTACGGCAATAGTCATTTTGCTGATTTTAATGCTTAGGATGGATGTCGAAAATAACCTCGAGAAATTATTGTTGGTACCTAGTTTGAATTCTACCATTGGATATTTTGCCACGTTGTTCTTCCTTGGATGGCGTTACGGAAAACGCGTTTCAAAAGCACTTTACCTCCTTCCAATTAGTGTACTCGTTTTAATTCCAGCGGCTATTTTTCAGATGAAGAAAATTAACATTCATCCCTGGTTCGATCGCAACGACGTAGGTCACTTACTTATCATTATTACTTTGTTCTTGTATTATTTCGCGATCAAAGGATATCATCGCGATACGGAAGATGCGGCTTAATAACGAACTGTAATTGTTCCGGTTTCTTTGATTGGAGTACCTTTTTCACTTTCCGCTACTAGAATGTAAACATACTTTCCTGCCGGAACAAGTTGTCCTCTAGTAGGATCTAAGCCAGTCCAACGGAACCTAGGATCTTTTGACATCATCACCGTGTTTCCAGTTTGATCATAGATTACGAAATCGAAGGATCTAAACGCAATATCTTCTCCTAAAATTAAATGATATACATCGTTTAATCCATTTCCATCTGGTGTAAATACATCAGGTATTATGATAGAAATGTCTTCTTTCTCTTCAGTTGAAGTGTCCTCAATAACGATATTTTGTAGCGGGTCGTCTTCCTTTGCTAAATGCTCTTGCTCTAGCTTGATGATATCATTATTTCTCGCCTCTGTGATGTCTTCTTTTCCAATTTGATCATCTACTTTGTTAAACGAAGAAGGTGCGGAATCTTGTTTAGGTTTTTCAATCGGATCAGCTGGTACAATAACTTCATCAGGATCTGAAAGAGCCTTCCCATCTCTAGGTCCTGTTGTAGGTACAACATCGTCGTTTGGAATAACAGCTGGAATGGATTTCTGATTTACCTGAGAAGTAGTATTTGAATTAGATTTATTATCGACTACAAAAACCTTTTCATCCTCTTTGATTTTCGATGAATCTTCTTCCGATTTCTCCGAAACAACTGCGGTATTTTTCGGTTCTTTTACTGTATTATCAGAATCCGAGGAAGTGTACAAAACAACGCCCGTTGCGATCACTGCCGCTCCGGAAATACCAATAATCGCTTTAGTCAACAAAGACATACCCCCAACTCCCGTTGCTCCGGAAGCGGCACCTACTTGAGAAGCAACATTCGCCCACAAATCAGGGTTCACCTTTGCTTCATAATTCCCCAATTTCTCGGAGAACAGGTCTTTTATTTGGTCATTATCGCTCAATTCCTAATTCTTCTAATTTGGTTTTTAAGTATGCCCTAGCACGGGAGTACTGACTCTTAGACGTATTTTCTGATATATTTAGTTGCATGGCTATTTCTTTATGCGAATAACCTTCGATGGCAAACATGTTAAATACGATCCTATATCCGTCTGGTAAATCATTCACAATCTTCATGAGATCATCAGCTGCTAATCCTTCAACAATGTAGCTATCCAATTCTAATTTGTAATCTACATCATCTACATTCACACTGTCCTTAAATTTGACATTCCTTCGAATTTCATCCAGTGCCGTATTCACCATAATTCTACGAATCCAACCCTCCAAGGAACCGTTCCCTGAATACTTGGACAGCTTCATAAATACTTTGACAAAACCGTCTTGTAGTACATCCTCCGCTTGCTCGGTGTTTTTTGCATATCGCATGCACACACCCAGCATTTTCGGGGCAAACTTTTCAAACAACGCACGCTGAGCTCTGGCATCCCCCTTCAAACACTTTTTCACCAAAGCCGAATCATCCATAAACAGCGCTTATTCTTGTAGACCTAAAAATCGTAAAAAAGGTTGCATCCAGCGTAAAATATGTGGGAAAATGGGTCATTTATCGTATTTTCGTGGCTCCAAAAACTGTACATGAAATATCAGGCGATCCTATTACTCACCTTTATCTCAACATTTGGATTCGCGCAAGAAACAACTCTGCCCAAACTAAAAAAGGGACGATGGGTTGCCGGACTGCAGCTGAATGAAAACGATGTCCTTCCTTTTGAAATGGAGGTAGAAAAAGTCGAAGATAGCTACCAATTCTATGTAGTAAATGGTGATGAAATGATTAAAATGCAATCGCCTGAATTTAAAAATGACAGTCTTTTCGTTCGTTTTCCTTACTTCAACTCGGAATTAGTGTTTGTGGCCGATGGCAAAAAATCCATTCATGGTTACTGGCAAAATTTTAATAAGAAAAATTACACCATTCCTTTTACCGCAGAACGCTCTAAGAAAAATGCACGCTTCTCTGAAACAAAAAAGAAAGCGGATATGTTGGCTCAGGTCGATGGAAAATGGGAAGTTACTTTCGGAAAAGGATCTGATTCTGAATATCCGGCGGTTGGTATTTTTAATCAAGAAGAAGAGGTAATTACCGGAACCTTTCTTACCGAGACTGGCGACTACCGTTTTTTGGCAGGGAACGTAACGGAGGACAGTTTGTACCTTTCTTGTTTTGACGGCTCGCATGCATTTTTATTCAAAGCAAAGAAGAATGGAAATGAGCTGGAAGGAACGTTCTTCAGTGGATCGCACTGGTCCAGCTCTTGGATGGCAAAACCCAACGCTCAATTCGAACTAACCAGTCCGGAAGATTTGACTTTTATTGAAGGGGATAGCACCGTGGCATTTCGATTGTCGAATTTGGAAGGAAAATCTGTCATTTTTCCGAATTCCTCAACGGAAGGAAAAGTAGTCATCATTCAAATTATGGGAACTTGGTGTCCAAATTGCTTGGATGAAACCATGTACTACAAGAAGTTAAGCGAGCGTTACAAAGACCAAGGATTGGAGATTATCTCTGTTTGTTACGAAGCAGGAGATACGTTTGAAGAACACAAAGCCAGCATCGAACGCTTGAAAAACAATCTCGATTTAGACTTCACCTTTGTGGTAGGAGGAAGCGCTAAAAAATCCCTAGCATCTCGACACTTCAGTATGCTGAACGAGGTTATTTCGTTTCCAACATCCATATTTATTGGAAGAGACGGAAGCGTAAAACGCGTTCACACCGGTTTCAATGGTCCGGGAACTGGAGAAATCTATACACAGTATGTAGAGGAAACCAACGCGTTGATTGAATTTCTTTTAGCGCAGTAATTATCCGCAAGCAATTTTGTTCACTCGGCGTTCATGACGTCCTCCTTCAAATTCAGTAGCAAGAAATACGTCCACCATTTCTATCGCTTCTTCTGTGGTAATAAAGCGGGCTGGTAGCGCCAAAATATTTGCGTTGTTATGTTCACGTGCCAATTGGGCAATTTCCGGTTTCCAGCACAATGCGCTGCGCACTCCTTGATGCTTGTTAGCTGTCATGTTGATTCCATTTCCTGAACCGCAGATCAATATTCCCAACGTACCTTCGTTTTCTTCCACTTTGGAAGCCACGGGGTGACCAAAATCTGGATAATCAATACTGTCTTCTGAGAAGCATCCAAAGTCTTCTACTTCATATCCTTTGGATTGTAAGTGTGAAATAAGCGTAGCTTTCAACTGAAATCCTGCATGATCTGCTCCGATGGGTAAATATTTGCTCATTAAATGGAATTTGAAACAAAGCTAAACCATATTCACTTTTCCATCAAGTTTTAAACATTGAAGAAATCAACACTTTCTACAACGCCCGTAAATAGAGGAAGTAGAATGGTAAATTATTCACGTTGTTTTACACAATTGTGTTGGTAAGGGTTCATAAGTCGACAAATCTTTTTCTAGGAAGTTTGCTAAAAATGTATAAGCAGCTCGCAGATGGAATTTCAAAGAAAAAAACACCTTAATTTATCCCGACTTTTCCTTGACAAATGAACACAAATTGAATCGGACAAACGTATAATTCTTTTCACATGTTACCGCTGTGTAAAATTGTGGATAAACCCACCTAATTCAACAAGCATCAAGTAAAGAAGCATGGAAAACGATGTGAATAACTGCACCTATGATCTTGATAACCTAAATAGCAAACATTTCGTTCACAATTTCCAAACATATTCACAGCACTAATAAGAATTAATAAATCTTCTTTTTTAAAAAAATATATATCTATTCTCTTGTATTGTGAACAACAAATGACCCAGTTGTATTTTTTGAATCAAATTTCTATCTTCTAGTGAATGTATACGTAACTATTTAATAATCAATAAAGTAAATTTGTTCTGGGCGGCGCGGTGCGGCTGTTGGCAAAATTAACGCATCTTTGTAACTGTATGGTTTCTAATAACCAACGAATGATTAAGAAATTATTGGCGCTTCTCGAGTACGATTCTCCACGGTTTCGTTTGTTCCACAATCCTGAAAATAGCTTCCTTCGGATTGCGTCAGGACAGGCATTTGCTGCTTTAATAGTTGCCCCATTGTACGCATACATTATGTATCGTACCAACGCGCCTGAAATCTATGTTTGGAACGGAATCATCTATACGATTGCTTACTTGGTAATTTGTACAATATTTTACTTTGTAAGAACGCTGAGGTCCTGGTTGATGTATGCGTTCATACTGGAGTTTTTCGTCCTAACATTCATCGCATATTGGCAACTTCGTTCATCCGGTTTTCAACAGGCCGATTTGGTGTTTTTCTTCCTGTTCTATCTAATTTCTAGCATTTCCATTCAACGCTTGTACCCAGCGATTTTATATCAACTCGGTGTGCTACTCGCTTTTTTGGCAGATTACGAACAACTAGAAGCCGGTTCTAAAGTTCCATTTTTAGTCGTAGGTGTATTTCTGATTGTAGGATTGTCCATTTGTACCGTCGTGTATTTGCGCCGACAATTGTTGTTCTCCATCAAAGACTATATTTCCTACTTGAGGCGTATTGTAAACAATCCTGGAAGTGGGTACGTTTTGTTGAAACAATCCAGTTTGATTGTCGTGGATCACAACGATGAAGTACTGAAGCTTTTGGATATTGATATCGAAAACCTTGCTGAAACATTTTATTCTTTCTTTAATGATGACGAGCGAAAAACCTTGGCTTCGTTGAAGCAAGGGCACAAATTCAAAAAGCAAATCAGTCTTTCAAGACACAACGCAAGGAATTATGCTGAAATAAGAATCACGAATATAATTCTGAAAAACGATGCGTATCTGCTCGCTTCGATATCCAACACAACCGACGAAGTGCTGAAAAGAGAAGAGCTGCAATTGAAAGAAAAACGATACAGAAACCTCTATTTCCGAAATAAAGCGGGGGTTTTTACCCTGAATAGTCGAACGCAAGTTATAGAAGCGAACGATACCTTTTTTAAGATGTTTGAAAACTCGCTAAAAAAGGGCGATCGCCTTTTCAAGGATGAAATTTATGCCGACTGGTCCTTCATAATGGAATCGTTGAAATCTTCTGAGAAGGCACAAAGTTATCAAACGCAATACCAGCTGGATTCCGGAGTGCAAAAAACCTTCGTTTTTAGTTGGTATATCGACGAGCAAACCGGTTATATTGAAGGTTCTGTGATCGACTTAACCAGTATAGAAAAAGCCAATCAGGCACTGAAGGAAAGTGAAGAAAAATACCGTCTTATTTACGAGGAATCCAACGATGCCATTTTGCTTCTTGATGGAGATAGAATTGTTGATGCAAACAAGCGCACTGAAGAAATGTTCGGACTGAACCGAGCCGAGTTACTTACCAAAAATCTCTTTCATTTATCCTTTGATTCAGACGTGAATTTAGAGAAGAGGTACCAGCAAGAAAAAGCACGTCTTTCTACTTCAAGAAGTATTCGATTTAATTGGTTGTTCGATGGTGTTGAAGGTGTTATTGAATCCGAAGTTTCCCTCGTAGAGGTAATGATTGGGAACAAGCTTTTCTATCAATGTGTAATTCACGACACCACAGAACAAAATAAATTGGCGAAGGAGCAACTTCGTGCGGAGCTAGCGGAAGAAACGAACGTAAAGCTTGCCGCTGAAATCGAAGAACGAATTAAAGCTGAAACGAAATTGCAAGAACAGTTTTTGAGAACCCGTGCCATTTTCGAGAGTTCATCGAATACTTTGTTGATTACCTCAAAACCAAACGGAGACGTTACTTTCTTCAACTCGCACAGTCATAATTACTTCCAAAAAAGATTTGGACTCTTGATAATTAAAAATCGTAACTTCTTTGATTACCTAGAGGGAATTGTATCACCACGTCGTCGCCGAATGCTGCGTATTGTATTCGCCAGTGTTCGTAAAGGAGCTTCACGGCAGTATGAAGTACGATTGACGCGAGATGGCGTAGATTTTTGGTTGGAACTTTTCGTAAACCCAATTTTCGATACGGAAGGCAATGTGGTAGAGATTTCCATGGTGGCACACGACATCACAGAGAAGAAACGCTCAAGTATTGGCATTGAAGAATCTCTGAAGGAAAAAGACGTGCTACTCAAGGAAATCCACCACCGCGTAAAAAATAACCTACAGGTGATATCGAGTATTCTCAACCTGCAAAGTTCATTTGTGAGTGACGAAAACACGTTGGGTATCCTCCAAGAAAGTAGAAACCGTATACGTTCCATGGCAATTATTCACGAAAACTTGTACCGTACCGAAGACTTTGCGAGTATCAAGTTTGATAATTACCTGAGAAATCTAACGGCGAACCTTATTGCATCTTACAGTGTTGATCGCACGATAGAATTTGACGCAGATTTACAGGAGGTGGACCTAGTTTTGGATCAAGCCATCCCATGTGGACTTCTTACCAATGAACTCATCACCAACGCACTGAAATATGCTTGGGAAGGACAAAAAGGAGCGGCCAAAATTCATCTGAAACTAGAACAAGAAGGCGAGATGATCAAGCTAACGATAGCGGACAATGGAGTAGGACTTCCACAAGAGTTTGAAGACATGCAATCAGACACTTTGGGACTTCAATTAGTAACCACGCTTGCGGAACAGTTAGATGCCGAACTAAAGGTAAATACCGAGCAAGGTACAGAGTTTCAGCTCATTTTTGAAAACGTAAAACGCGTAACGATACACCCCGGTACATAAACCAAGACCGCTTACCAAAGAGCGTTGACGAGAGAAGCAAATTTTTCCTTACTTTTGAGAAACACTGCAAAATCCGTATGTCCAAAATAAATGTATTGGTTGTAGAAGACGAGTCCATCGTTTCGAAAGATATTCAGCACAGTTTGAAGAAGTTGGGCTATAATGTCGTGGGTGCCTCTGCAACTGGAGAGAAAGCGATTGAGTTAGCAGGATCCGAACAACCTGATGTCGTTTTGATGGATATTATGTTGAAGGGTGATATGAATGGAATTGAAGCCGCAGATGCCATTAAAACGCAGTTTTCTATTCCTGTGATCTTTCTAACAGCTTACGCCGATGAGTCCACATTGTCTAAGGCGAAAATCACACAACCTTACGGTTACATTTTGAAGCCTTTCAAGGAAATTGATTTGCACACCACCATTGAAATGGCGATCTACAAGCACGGAAAGGAACTGGAAGTGGTAAAAGAGCGCGACTTACTTTTCTCCATCGTGGAAAATAAAGAGCAAGGATCCAACGATTTCATTTTCGTGAAGTCGAACAGCAAGTTGGTGAAATTACGCAACGATGAAATTTATTACATCGAAGCCTTGAAGGATTATGTGGTGATTCACACACCTGGAACACGCTACACCATCCACTCCACAATGAAAGACATTGAAGCAAAAATGGGAGAGGAGGAGTTCATTCGAGTTCACCGTTCCTACATTGTTCGCATCGACAAAATTGCGACGATTGAGTACCCGAACTTAACATTGGAAAACATCAAGAAAATCATTCCGATTGGAGGCTCGTATCGCGACGAATTGAACAAGCGAATTCGGACGGTATAAATATTCAGACATGTCTTGTGTGGGTAAAAGGTCAAATGTTGAAGGGAATACTCCTTCTACTTTTAGCTCGCACCCTTGAACCAACTACTCTTCCTCAATCAACTCCAAGTCTATCTGGCGCTTGCGAACAGAAACTTCATAAATCTGCACCTTTACCGGATCGCCAATATTGTAGGTTTTCTTCGTTTTTGCACCAATAATCACAAAAGAATCGGCATCGAAATAAAAACGGTCGCCCGGAATTTGTCCTATCGGAATCATTCCCTCGCAGTGATTTTCCGTCATTTTCACAAACATTCCAAACTCGGCAATACCAGCAACGGTTCCCTCGAAAACTTCACCAATTTTATCCATCACAAACAAGGTTTGGAAGTACTTGGTGCTTTCTCGTTCTGCTTCAATGGCCTTACGCTCCATTCTTGAAATACGCTTGGCTACATCGTTGAGGTCGTTTCCGTAAGTCAACTTCTTGTTGTGAAGCACCTCAAATAGCACGCGATGTACAATCAAATCGGCGTAGCGACGGATAGGTGAGGTGAAGTGCGTGTAATGCTGAAACGCCAATCCGTAGTGACCAATATTTTGTGTTTCGTACGACGCTTTCGCCATGGAACGAATCGCCATGGATTGAATAATAGAGTATTCGTTTTTCAACTTAATATCTTGCAGAAGTGCATTGATTCGTTTAGAAATAGAACGCTCATCCGACAGGTCGATATCGTAACCAAACTTCTGCACAAACATGTCGAAAAGTTGAATTTTTTCCGGACTTGGCTTGTCGTGGCAGCGATAAATAAATGGAATGGTAGGAGCGTTTTTATCGTTTGGTTTTGCAATAAAGGTAGCCACGCTTCGGTTCGCCAAAAGCATGAATTCTTCAATCAATTTGTTGGCATCTTTCGATGTTTTAATGACGACCTCTTCAGGGTGACCATCTTCTCCCAAACGGAAACGAACCTCTTCCGATTCAATGTTCATCGCACCAGATTTTAATCGCCTTTTTCGCAAAATTTTAGCGATTTTATCTAAAAGAAGGATTTCATCTTGGTAATCGCCATCGGCACCTTCAATAATTTCTTGCGCTTCTTCGTACGTAAAACGACGGTTGGAATGGATTACGGTTTTCCCATACCACTCCTTGTATACCTTTCCGTTTTCGTCCATTTCAAAAACGGCAGAAAAACTGAATTTGTCTTCGTTGGGTCGAAGGGAACATGCCATGTTAGAAAGCTGCTCCGGCAACATAGGAATCACTCGATCTACCAAATACACAGAGTTGGAGCGTTTGAGCGCTTCGGCATCCATAGCAGATCCGGGCCGCACATAATGACTCACATCAGCAATGTGAACACCAACCTCTATATTTCCATTTTTCAATCGCTTGAAAGAAAGTGCATCATCAAAATCACGGGCGTCATGCGGGTCAATAGTAAAGGTGTCAACATCACGGAAATCTCGTCGTTTTGCCACTTCTTTTGGGTCGAGCTCCATTCCCACTTGCTCCGCTTCCGACATCACAGCATCCGGAAAGGCATAATCAATGCCATTGTTCACAAGTATGCTGATCATCTCAACATCATTTCCGCCACTATTCCCGAGGTTTTCAACAACTTCACCATAAGGATTATCTGCTGATTGCGGCCAGGCGGTAATACGAACCAAGGCTTTGTCTCCATTTTTCACTCCCTTCATCTTTCCTTTCGGAATGAAAATATCGGTTCCCACTTTTGAGTTATCGGGGATGAGAAACGCAAAGTTATCCTCCATTTGAATGGTTCCAACAAACTGCGTGCGCTCCCGCTCTTCGATACTTACAATAACGCCTTCGTTTCTCGAATTCCCCTTTTTCGTTATTTGAACCGTCACACGATCACCTCCAAGTGCTTGATTCAAATTCTTTGGATGAATAAAAACATCGAGGTAAGAAGGGTCGTCAAGCACTACAAAACCGGCTCCTCGTGGCGTTATTTGAAGCGTTCCAAATAAAGCGTTGGTCTCCGTACTCAACCCATAAATACTATGTCCCGACTTTTGCAAGAATCCCTCTTTGGTTAATTCTTCCAGCACATTGAACACTAGTTTGCGCAAGGCACCGTCACGCACATCAATCAAATGACAGACTTGTTTGTGCGTTAAATTTGACTCAGGATTTTGCGAGAAAACTTTTCGAAGGGTTTGTGTTAAGCTTTGTTTCAGCTTCTTATTTGGCGACTTTTTGCGTTTCGACATACACGAAAGTACTGTTTAATTTAGAACAAATCTAAGCGTGCTAAGCGAAACAATTATTACTCAGTTCATTAAATTTGTGTAAAACACAATCATTATGAATGCACGCGTAGAAAAAGCACTTAACGATCAAATCAAAATGGAAGCATCGTCTTCGCAGTTCTATTTAGCGATGGCGTCTTGGGCAGAAACTCAAGGCCTGAATGGAACGGCGCAGTTTATGTATATGCACTCCGACGAGGAGCGTTTCCATATGTTGAAGTTGGTGAAGTTTGTGAATGAGAGAGGAGGGACCGCGTCAATTCCGGGCTTGGAAACACCGCAGTCAGAGTTTGATTCTTTGACCAACGTATTCAGCCTTCTTCTAGAACACGAACTTCAGGTAACAGATAGCATCAACAATTTGGTCGATGTTTGTTTACAGGAAAAAGATTACACAACGCACAACTTCGTACAGTGGTACGTATCCGAGCAATTGGAAGAAGAAGCGTTGGCTCGCACAATTTTGGATAAAGTAAACATGATTGGCGAAGACAAAGCCGGACTTTACATGTTGGATCGCGATCTTGAAAATTCCGCAATTCAAGGAGAAACTGTAAGTGGAGAGAGTGGAAACGCTTAATTGCCAATAATTTTTGGTAACTTTTCCATCGAATGTCACGCTGGATAGTAAGAACGTTTTTCTCCCTACTTTTCTTTAGCCCCGCTTGGGGACAGAGCGAGTTACGTTTTCACAATTTTACGATCAATGATGGGCTTTCTCAAAGTTCTGCGCTTTGTATGGTGCAGGACCAAGTGAATTCCCTTTGGATTGGTACACAAGATGGGCTGAACCGTTATGACGGACATGCCTTTCAAACCTATAGCTCCAGCAATACGAAAGGGTTGGCGAGCGACTATGTTCGTGCAGCCGTGAAAGGGAAAAACGGTACCCTTTGGTTTGGTACCAATGCTGGACTTACCAATTTCGACTTACGAACAGAAAAGTTCAAAACCTTCTTTGATAAGGGTGCTCAGATGCTGGACATCCAAGATTTGGCGCTGGACAATCGAGATATTCTTTGGATAGCAACCGTGGATAAAGGGCTGTATTCGTATGATGCCCGAACCCAAAAGCTACAATCACACTTTAAACGGGTTCCTTCGAAGAAAACCACGCAATTGTTCGCGTTGAATGGAAGAGTAGTGGTAGCCACCGAAGGACAGGGGGTGTATGTCCTCCACCAAAAAAACGTTCAACATTTCAGTGGTAAGGTGAATGGCGCACCATTGATGATTAACAACATCGGTCAATGGAGTGATTCACAAGTGCTACTATCTACAGGAAGTGGTGTTTTTGCTTTTGATGTTACTAACGGAAAATTTCAAAAACAAAAGGTCAGCGAGGAAATGGAATCGCTGAATATCAACGCAACAGATGCCTATTTCACGAAAAACAAAGAGTGGATCATCGCTACGAAAAGTGAGGGTCTGTTTGTTGTAAAAGACGGTCAAACGAAACAGTATACGGAAGATGTCTTCCAAAAAAATGCCCTCCTGATCAATGAGCTCAATGCCATCTTCAGTGACAACTCCGGAAATATTTGGGTAGGATCGCAAAGGGGACTGTCAGTTTTCAATATTGAGGACAATGGTATTTTGGGTTATGGGCCCAGTGGGAACGATGAAAAAGGGATCCCAACTCCGAACGTTTGGAGCTTTGCAGAATCGAAAAAGGGGCGCTATACCTTCATTGGTACTGATAGAGCTGTATCGCGTTGGGACAGAAAAACAGGAGTCTTTCAACAATATTACAGAAGTAAAGATCATTCGACTTTAGGCAATGGCGAGATGGATGTGCTGGGGCTTCATGTTATTTCCGACAATCATCTTTTGGTGGCTTGTGCAGATGGTGCGTACGAATTAAAGACACGGCCTGATGGAGATGAATTCAAGCAGATTCAAAGTCCTGAGATGAATGCGGAGTTTTTCAAGTCGTACAGCATACTTCACTGGAAAGGAACAAAATATTTCATCGCGACACGAGGAGGAGTATTGATGTATGATATCCAAACGAAAGAGACCACTGTATTCAAGCATGATCCGTCGAATCCCCAAACAACCTTAACCGACGGAATTTGTCGTGTTTCGTACAAGGATCATCACGGAAATGTATGGTTTGCGACCAGCGTTGGTGGACTAAATCAACTCAAAGAAAAGAATGGAGAAATTACCATTGAACCCTACCGATTCAACAATCAAATTCGAAAGGTAAGTACGGATTATATTACAAGTATCTACTTGGATAAAAACGATAATTTTTGGTTGTCAACTTTAGGCACAGGACTGATCAAGTGGAATGAAAAAACGAAAAAACCAAAGGTATACAATGAGTCGGACGGTTTACCGAATGGCGTAATTTACAGCGTTCTTGAAGGTAGTGAAGGAAACCTATGGCTTAGCACTAATAAAGGTTTATGCTCTTTCAACCCACGAAATGGGAAAGTAAAAGTATTCACCGAACAGGAAGGTTTGATGAGCAATGAGTTCAACCTCGGAGCCTACATGAAAGGACAGGATGGCTATTTGTATTTTGGCGGAATTTATGGTTACAACTACTTTCAGCCAGAAACATTAGCCAAAAAGAAAAAGGATCTGAGTATAACCTTCACCAAGTTCAAGCTTGAGAACGAATGGCTAACTCCCGGAAAAGAGGACACACCGCTGAAAAACCCGGTCTTTAAGACAAAAGAACTGTTCCTTGGTTATCGTCAAAACAGTTTTACGCTCCGTTTTCAACCTTCTGATATTGGAGATGGCGAAACGGTGAATTACAAGTATCATTTGCTCGGTTCAGATGAGGGAGAAATTTTCATCGGCTCCAATAATGAAATCCATTTTAACGCGCTGGCTTCAGGAGATTACGAGTTGTTGATTTACGCTCGAAGAGGTAATGGTGAATGGAGCGAAGTTCCTGCCCGAATGGTGATACACATAGCCTCACCATTCTGGAGAACGTGGTGGTTTTGGGCTATTATTGCTTTACTAGCCATAGTTGGAATACGGTTGTTCATTCGTCGTAGAATTGACGCTGCGAGAAGAGAACAAATTCGACTGGAGATTAAAGTTAAGAACAGAACGCGCGAAATTCAACAACAAAACCAAAAGATTGCAGCTCAGAAATTGAAAATTGAGGAAGAGCGCAATAAAGTGGTGAAGCAACAGAAACTGCTCCAAGTGGAGAAAGACAAAACAGAGAAACTTCTGAAGAACGTAATTCCGGCGTCCACGGCTGAGGAGTTAAAGAAACGCGGAAAAGCGCGAGCCCGAGCCTATAAAACGGTGTCGGTATTGTTCACAGACTTTGTTGGCTTTACGAAAATTTCGGATCGTTTAAAACCGACGGAGCTTGTTAAGAAACTGGATGTTTACTTCACCAAGTTTGATGAGATTATCGTTCGTAACAACCTTGAGAAAATCAAAACGATTGGAGACGCATACATGTGCGCGGGCGGTGTTCCGGTGCGAAACAATACGAACCCCATCGATACCTGTCTTGCAGCCGTTCAGATTCAGCACTACATGTCACAGCGTAAGCACGACGCGATTGCAAACAAACAGGAATACTGGGAGCTCCGATTAGGAATCAACACGGGGGAAGTTACTGCGGGTGTTATTGGTAGTGAACGCCTTGCGTATGATGTTTGGGGAGCAACAGTGAATCAGGCCCAAAGAATGGAGATGTTGGGTGCACCGGGAAAGGTGACAATTACTGGAGCCACTTTCGAACTTATCGAACCTTATTTTGATTGCACATTCAAAGGAAAGGCACAGACGAAGAGCCGTGGTTTGATTGACATGTATGAAGTCAATTGCATCAAACCAGAGCTTTCCGAAAACGGCGAAGGAATATATCCAAACAAACGCTTTAAGGAGATTGTCAACCTTCACCTATACAGTTCCATCAATTATTACAAGGCAGAGCGCTACATCATGAAGTTGCACTATCACAGCGTTGGACACTCGAAAGATGTTGTAAACGCGGTGGAGCGTATTGCCCTTTTGGAAAACGTTACCGATGAAGCACTTTTCTTGCTAAAATCAGCGGCAAATTACCACGACGCAGGCTTTATTGAACAGTACGATGCGAACGAGCCTGTTGGTGCACGTTTAGCAGGCGAAATCCTTCCAAGATTCGGTTATACAGAGGATGACATCAAAGTCATTCAAGAATTGATTTATGCAACACGCATTCCGCACAAACCAAAAAATCACTTGGAGGAAATTCTATGCGACGCCGACTTAGACTACCTAGGTCGTGACGATTTTCATGAAATTGCCGATAAACTGCGACGTGAGTTAAAAGAGCATGGTAAGATTGAAAGCGATCGTCAATGGGATGAAATTCAAGTGGGATTCCTAAAGATGCATAAGTACTTCACAAAAACCGCTATTGATACCCGCCAAGAAAAGAAAATGCAACACCTCAAGGAAGTAGAGGAGCGGTTGGCTCGAGATGAGTATAAGGATTGAAAGAGACACTAGATTAAGAGACCTCAGACGCTAAATGTCAAACACGAAACACAGTTAAATATCCTCCCCACCTGAGTGAAACTTTGGGCACATCGAGCGGAGCCGAGATGCGACCAAAAAAGGGACACTCAACGAGCATCCCTTTCTATAATCAATAGATCTATTTCTAATTAAAGTCAGCGGCAAACGAGAACGAACCTTCAATAGGGTTCATAATTAACGTCGGAATTTGGGCATCATTGGTGATAACCACCTCTTCGTTTCCGCCTGCTAATGAACCAAAAATGCTGTTTTTATTAGTGTTCATAATAGCAATGAGGTCGGCCTTCATTTCTTTTGCGTGTTTCACAACAGCACGATTGAACGAACCCTCAATCATAGTAGCGGTAACAGCAATATCGCGCTCTTCAAAGTACTTCTTAGCGAATACAATGTTTGCCTTTACTTGCTTTTTCAAAAACTCATCGGTTTCATCAGGTGTAACTACGTGCACACGAGAGTTAAAGAATTTCGCAAGGTTGGAAACAATAGCCAATTTCTGCTTCGTTTCTTTATTTAAATCCAAAGGCACTACGATGTCATCGTACCCTGTTTCTTTCGGAGTTTTTTCTTGAACGATGACAAAAGGAACGCTTGAATGCGTAATTACTTTCAAGGCATTCATCCCGGTGAGGTGTTGCCAACCGTGCGTTCCGTGTGTACCCATGAAAATTAACTCAGAGTGGTGCTCGGAAGCAAAGTCTCCAATATCTTCAAAAATACTTCCTAATCGTACCGACGGTATAACTTTCACATCTGTGGTTAGCGCATCGATAATTTTGTTCAGCTTCTTTTCAGCTGCATCAATATCTTTTTGTTTTGCAACGACATGTAGCAAATAAATTTCAGCACCTAGCGGTTTTGCAGTGGCGATTGCGTGTTCTAATGCGATATCCGCAACCTCGGTAAAATCGTGCGGAACAATAAAGTTTTTGGTTCGCATAAAATTCGGTTTACAAGTTTAATTTGGTTTGTATAAAAGTACAAATAATCAGGTTTCTATCCCTTGATTGATGACCCTATTTCGTTTGTTTTTCTTTCGTTTAAAATAAGCCTTTAAAAATGCATTCGCAAATATCACAAGGACGATGATGACAGACCCGAAATAGAATTGCATTCCGAGTTCTTGATTTTCGTGTAGAATTAAAATCCCTAGAACAATCGCATACACGGGCTCTAAGTTGATGCTAAGTGACACCGTAAATGCCCCCAAATGCTTTACAAGCTCCACCACTGCTAAAAACGCAAAGGAGGTACATACAACACCCAAGAAGAATAGCCATCCAATGTCTTCAAGGCTAATACTCCAAAGTTCTGCGTTGAAATTGCCCGTTGCTAGAAGTAGTATGGCTATGGCAATGGTCGCCATGATCATCTCATAAAGTGTAATGGTAGAAGGCTTTTCTGTTTGTGCAAACTTTGCATTGAATACAGAAAAAGTAGCAGCAAGTAGGGCGGAGGTCAAACCATAGAATAGGGCCATGAGTTGATCTCCTGAAAACTCTTCTGTAACGAGAAAAATTCCGATCACAACAATTAAGCTCAAGCCAAACTCTACCCAAGAAAACTTACGTTTCATGACTAGGGGCTCTAACCAAGAAACATGCAGGGTAGTCGTAGAAAGACACAAAACACCGAAGGAAGCTGTTGATAGCTGCACCGCTTGAAAAAAGGTGATCCAGTGGGCGCCCACCACCAAACCAACGAGACAAATCCCCAAGAACCGTCTAGTACCTTGAACTTTTAAGGGTCTTTTGAGAATGAGCATAAAAACGAAAAGTGAAACACTTGCTATTAGTACCCTATGAAATACCATGGAAACAGCGTCCATTTCAATCAGCTTTCCGAGTATGCCCGTAAAACCGAAAAGAAGAATAATAAAATGGAGCAAGATGTGATTCTTGTACGTCTCGAACATAACTCAAAAAATAACGGGCACACCTTACGATGTACCCGTCAAATCTAATCATTAGGATGTCTGTCTAATCCAATTTTTTCATTTTGAGCAAAATTTTCTTGCGCTCTTCATCAAGATCGTTCTGCTTCTCATCCAATTTCAAGTGTTTTTCATCCAGCTTGATTTGCTCTTCTTTGAGTTTATCGAGCTTTTTCCCTTTGGCTACTTTTTTGTCTAGTTTTTTCTGCTCGTCTTCTAAATCTTTGCGGTCCGCGTCTATTTTCGCTTGATCTTCATCTAGCTTATCCAACTTTTCTTGAAATTTGGCGCGTTTCTCAGCAAGCTTCTCTGCTTCTTCTCGTTCCTTCTCAGCAGCGGCTGCTTCTTTTTCCGCTTCCTTTTGAGCTTTTTCTGCTTCTTTCTGCTCCTTTTCCGCTTCTTTTCGAGCTTTCTCTTCTTCTTTTTCGCGTTCCGCCTCTTCTTTAGCTTCCTTTTCCGCTTCTTTGGCTTCTTCTTCTGCGGCTTCGCGTTCTTTCTTCAACTCTTTTTCCTTCTCTTTTGCAGCCTCTTCCGCCTCTTTGCGAGCCTTTTCTTGCTCTTTTTGAATGCGCTCTGCTTCTTTTTGGGCTTCTTCTTCTGCTTTACGATCGCGCTCCAACGCTGCCGTAGCTGCTGCTTTCTCTTCCAGCTGTTTACGACGTGCTTCTGCTTCTTCTTGACGCTGTTTTGCTGCTGCTTCTCGTGCTGCAATGTTTTTTTCCAGCTCGGCACGGCGTTCCTCTGTCATTTCAGCGCTACCATTATTTAACTCTTCTGCTTCCTTGCGTATTGCTTCTGCCTCTTCAGCAGCTTCTTCTGCCTCCTTATTAACCTTTTCCGTTTCAGCGGCAATTTCTTCTTGCTCTTTACGCAATTCTTCCTGACGTTTTAACGACGCTTCTTTTTCGGCAGCCGCCTCTTCAGCAGTTTTTTGCTCTTCCTCTATTTGACCTTCAATTTTCTCTGTTTTCTCCTCAGACTCCGCAGTAATTTCTTCTGCAGAGTCCTTTTTCGGGCGCATAATCACATTGAAGTTGGCACCTTCTTTCAAGGTACGATCACGTAATTTCTCTGAAGCATACAATTTATGAAAGACTTCAATAGTAACCGTTTGGCCGGTGTAGTTTTTAACACTTACACTAGCATTTCCTGAAGCATCAGTAGTGCCCGAACCAACGGTCATACGTTCGTGAACAATTTTTATTAGTGCTCCCGCAACAGGCTGACCGTCGCTTTTTACGTTGATGGTAACAGAAACTCCTTCTTGAATTTCAATGGTAGTAACAGGAGATTTATCAGCTTCCGATGCCTGCGCCCCAAAGGCACACAACAATAAGGTAGCAGCAATGTAAATGTTTTTCATCGTTTTGGTTTTTTAGTAGCTCTCACGCCTAATGGCGTAAGGAATTTAAATATATGAAATCCTATTGGACTCCACCAATAGATCAAAAATAATTCCATTTTTTCCAGTACTTTTGAATCATGCAGTTTTCCGCGGTAATTGGACATAATTCACTCAAGTCACACCTGATTGATGAGGTGCAAAACGAGAAGATCAGTCATGCTCAATTATTTCTTGGGAAACCGGGCTATGGCGTACTTCCCTTGGCCCTTGCATTTGTTCAATATCTCTTTTGTGAAAATAGAACGGAAGAAGACAGCTGTGGATCTTGCCCTTCATGTAAAAAGGTAAGTCAGTTGCAACATCCCGACCTACACTTTTCTTTCCCTACAATTCAGGCTGTTTCGAAAACATCGAACGGAAACCTGAAAGAGTGGCGGGAGCAAATAGTGGAACAGCCGTACTTCGATCTCAACGATTGGATAAAAAAGACCGATGTTCGCGAACGAAAGCCCATTATTGGTGTTCAAGAAAGTGAGGAAATCATCAAAAAACTCAGCCTACGCTCATACGAGGGAGGTTACAAGGTGATGATTATTTGGATGGCCGACCAAATGAATGCTTCCACAGCGAACAAACTCTTGAAAATTATAGAGGAGCCACCTAAGAACACCCTTTTCATTTTGTGTGCAGAATCGCAAGAAAGCATGCTGGCAACGATACTTTCTCGCTGTCAAATTGTAAACGTTCCCAGAGTGACTTTGGATGACATGTCCATGTATTTGCGTGAGCACAACTCAATGAATTCAAATCAGGCTGATAGTGTTGCAGCACGTGTAGAGGGAGATTTTTTAGAGGCATTGGAGTTCTTGGGAGACCATGTGGAGCAAGACGCCAATCGGGATCAATTCATCCAACTTATGCGTGTTTGCTACAGAAAAAATGTTTTGGACATGATGGCGTGGTCGGAGGATATCGCCGGATCGAGCCGGGAACAACAGAAGATTTTTCTGAAGTATTGCTTGCACATGTTCCGCCAAAGTATGTTACGAAATTATACAGAGGACCATTTGACAAGAGTTTCCGAGGAGGAAGACAATTTCTTGGATAAGTTCGCCCGTTTCATTTCCGGCAACAATGTGTTTGATTTCATGACGGCCTTCAACGATGCACACTATCACATCGAAAGAAATGCCAACCCAAAGATTCTCTTCATGAATTTGTGCTTCAATGTGATGCGATACATTCATGCGGCGTAGGAGGGAGGGTACTCAGAATTGGTAAAAGGTTTGGCTAAAAAAGTGGAAGGCTAGGAGCTACGTTTGTTATTGGTTGAAGGTTGAAGGACGTTCGTTCGGTAAGTTACCTTCCACCTTCCACCTTTTGCTCTTCCTATAGCTTAATATCATTTTTCAACACCCTTTTGCGCATTCTTTCCTAACCCTCCGAATCACAGCAGCAATATTCTTCGTACTTTTATCCTACAAACAGAATTACTATGGGTTGTGCCAGTTGTGGGAGTAATGGAACTCCCGGTGGATGTAAAAATCACGGTACCTGTAGTTCTGGAGGTTGCAACAAATTAGAGGTGTACGATTGGTTGGCAAACATGGAGTTGCCCGGCGGTCAGTCACCTTACGATATATTGGAAATCCGGTTTAAAAACAGCCGGAAAGGATTTTACCGGAACAGCAAGTCACTCAATCTTCAAGTTGGAGATGTTGTGGTAGTCGAAAGCAGTCCGGGCGTAGACGTTGGAGTCGTATCTATTGTTGGAGAACTCGCCAGAATTCAGGTAAATAAGAAAAGTCCGAACTTCAAACATGCGGAAGCGCGAAAAATCGTGCGCATTGCTGAACAGGAAGATATAGATAAGTGGATCAAAGCGCGCTCACTTGAGCGTGAAGTGATGTACAAGTCGCGAACACTTGCCGTAAACCTCGGGTTAGAAATGAAGATTTCTGACGTGGAGTATCAGGCGGACTTAACAAAAGCAACATTTTATTACACGGCTGAGGGACGTGTAGATTTCCGTCAGCTGATCAAAGACATGGCGGACGAGTTCCGCATTAGAATTGAAATGCGCCAAATTGGAGCGCGTCAAGAAGCCTCTCGATTGGGAGGCATAGGCTCTTGTGGTCGAGAGTTGTGCTGTTCTACTTGGTTAACAGATTTCCGTTCTGTATCCACAGCGGCAGCGCGTTATCAGCAATTGTCGTTAAATCCACAAAAGCTGGCTGGCCAATGTGGAAAGCTGAAGTGCTGTTTGAATTACGAGCTGGACATGTACCTAGATGCTGTGAAAGCATTTCCGAAAGGCGACTTAAAGTTGCGAACAGAAAAAGGAACGGCATCACACATTAAAACAGATGTTTTTAAGAAGCAAATGTGGTACGGATACGATGGTGAAGCAGGCGTTGGTTCCGGCTTGATTCCATTGCATCCTGACCGTGTGCGCGAAATCATCAAAATGAACCGCAACGGCAAAAAGCCGGCAGACTTAAACGACTATATGGATGTAACCGTTGAGGAAGAACCGGATTATACCAATGTGGTTGGGCAGGACAGCCTGAATCGTTTTGAGCATATTTTCAAGAAGAAAAAGCGCTCGGGTAACCGACGTAAAAAACCTACTGGACAACAATCTCAGGGAAACCGACCGCAAGGAACTAAACCGAGGGGAAATCAACCGAAAAAGGGAGCGCAACAAAAACAAAACAACCAAAAAGGGTCTCAGCCTCAAAACCCTGAGAACAAAACACAGGGCGGAGGAAATAAGCAGGGAGGAAACCCGAACAATAAGGGAGGTCAAAACAAACGTCGTTCGAATAACCGCAGAAGAAAACCGAACAATAACAACAATGAAAAGAAGTCATAAAATCTGGTTGAGCTTATTCTTGTTTCCTCTGCTGGTGGCATGTTCAGACGCTCCCATGTACGAAAAGGTGTATTCCTTTAAAAATCAAGAGTGGAAGCAAGACGAGAAGATGAAGTTCGTGGTAGATATCAAGGACACGTCGAAAATATATGACTTTACGGTTTTGGTAAGAACGACTACGGATTATCCGTACAATAACCTTTGGATGTTTATGAAATCCATAGCTCCAGACGGAACAACGGGGCGCGAACCTATTCAAATGTATATTACCAATCCGGATGGAAGTTGGGTAGGAACGAAGTCGGGTTCCACCGTGGAAACGCCCTTATCTTTCAAGTCGAGAAAAATGCCGATGAAAGGAAAGTATACCTTCATCCTAGAGCAGGGCATCACCGACTCTGAGGTCACCGACATATTGGACTTAATTCTTCGGGTAGACTACGCAAAAGAAGATTGATAGCACCTTGAGCGTGCCGAAAGGGGCAGGTTAACTACAAACTATACTGATAGGACAGCGCTAGTACATGTCGAACACCTCGACTATAGTCGTGAAAGCGTTTATCCAATTGGTATTTAAAGGAGATGTCGTGATCGTTATTCAAGTCAAAAGAAGCCCCAATTGCGAAACGCATTTTATCAAAACGTCGCCCTTCTTCTCCTAACGAGGGATTGTAGAAAAACTCGGTGCTTACTTTCGGAGTGAGAATAAAATCATTGATGTCGTATTCAATTTCGGGCTTAAAACGAAAGGCTTGATCAAAGTCGGCATCGTAATCAAAACTGCTTCGATTGTCAAAAGCGTATTGATACCGAACGCGACACTCCAAGCTTAGGCGATCAAACTCTTCTTTAAACTTCGCATTAAAATTTAAACGGTTGGCCACCTTGTAGTTTCCGTATTGGTTTTTATCAATCACGAAGCGGTACTCTAAAGAGGGTTTGAACCACTTCGTCACTTTATAATCTATCCCGACTTGAGGAAAGAAGGTTTCCAAGCCGGATCCACCAAATCGAGAGTTTAATTCAAAAAACCAGTCACTTTTCTTTACAACGTCGCCCTCCACAGCAACAGTTGTCCACAGCATGTAGGTGTCATTTTGCTGTGCCAGAGATGTGTTCCCAAGGAACAAAATAAAGAAGATTGCTTTCCAACGCATAACGAAAAATTAGAAGCGCTCGTAGAGCACAGTTGTACCCAAGTCTACTACTTCCTTCTTGTCGTTGATGGTCACTTCTTTGATAACCACTTTTTGATTCGGTCCGTTCGGGTTGTTGATCAACTCTTGGTAAGTTGCATCCTCATAAAAGAAGATTCGGTAGTTTCCTGGCTCTAGGAAGCGAAACTTAAATGTTCCGTCATAGGACGTTTTAATATCATCGTGAAAATACGTTTCCTCTGGGTCATCTCCATAGATGATATAAACGTCTAAATCTGCGCCATCGTACTCTTTAATAAGGTTTCCAGCGCTATCATACTCCCGCACATAAAGTTTTCCTTGAATGGTTGCTGCTCCTCCGGGGCCTTCAATTTTTTGACATCCTGTAGTGGCTAGAACAGAGAATAGTAAGCCCAATACAAACAGTGTAGAAATTCGTTTCATTCTGGTATAGTTTCAAGTTTGACATATCGTGAATCGATAAAAATCGCCACATAGTCTTCCTAAGTAATAACGTGTCCAAGATACAAATAGTTAGCAATTACTTAAAAAAGAGTTTACACAAACTTAAACTTAGGAATCCCTGAATTAATGAAAAATAACATGTTAAGTTTTCAACCAAACGTAAAAAACATGCGTCTTACAAGTGTGAATTGTTAGCTAAATGGTAACAAATTTCGTATAATTAGTGTCGACTACAACTGTACCGCAAGGATGGTTGCATACTATTAATACTCATGAAACGAACTAAAAACCCAGCAAGACTTGCCTTATTTCTGCTGTTTGCAAGTCTCACAACCTTCTCTTTTAGCCAGGTTGTCATCAACGAATATTCTTGTTCTAATATGAACGGACCACTCGACAGTTACGGAGATAACGAAGACTGGGTGGAACTGTACAACACCTCCGCAACGGCTTTTGACTTAACAGGTTATTACCTTTCAGATAAGTCCGGAAACCTGCTGAAGTGGCAAATTCCCAGTGGTTCTGTGCCTGCAAATGGACACTTGGTTGTTTATTGCTCTGGAAGAAACACAGTGGTAGGAACAGAGCTGCATCCCAACTTCAACTTAAAGCAAACGCAAAACGAGTGGATCATTTTGACGAACCCAGGAGGTGTCGTTCTCGACTCCATGCGAATCATCAATAAAACACAAATGGATCATTCTGTGGGTCGTTCTACAGATGGCGCAGCGGATTTCAAGTTATTCACCACCCCAACGCCGGGCACTCCAAATACAGGAGCTTTAGAATTCTATGAACCAACACCTGTGATGAGCCTTGCTCCTGGATTTTACTCTGGGGCCCAAACACTCACAATTACTTGTTCTAATCCAACAGCAACAATTCATTACACTACGGATGGCTCCGATCCTACGGCAGCCTCACCTATATATTCAGGTCCTATAAATATTCCGAATACAATGGTTGTTCGAGCGAGAGCCTATGGAACAAATCCTGCAAGCTTCGTTGAAACAAACACGTATTTGATCGATGAATCACACAGCGTTCCGGTTGTATCTGTTTGTAGTGCCGACCTGTTTGATTTAGTGGCAAATGGAAACCAAGGGCCAGATGATGTAGGTGCCTTTGAGCTTTTTGAACAAGATGGGACATTCATTGATGAAGGTCAAGGACATTTCAACAAACACGGAAACGACTCATGGGCTTATCCGCAGCGTGGTTTTGACTTCATTATGCGTGACCAGTTCGGCTATAACGATGACATTGATCATTTGATATTCCCGAGTGATAACGACCGAACAAATTTCCAGCGTTTGATTTTGAAACCCGGAGCGAGTGACAACTACCCATTCGAAAACGGGGGTGCACACATTCGAGATGCTTTCATTCATACCTTATCTATTCGTGCAGATATGCTTTTGGACGAGCGTACATGGAGACCATGTGTAGTGTATCTGAACGGTCAGTACTGGGGTGTGTACGAAATTCGTGAAAAAGCAGACGATCACGATTATACAGACTATTACTACGATCAAGATAAATTCAACCTTCAGTATTTGAAAACTTGGGGCGCAACATGGGAAGAGTATGGGGCTCCGAACGCACAACAAGATTGGGATGATTTGGTGAACTATATCATGACCAATAACATGGGACCCGGACCCAACTTTGACTATGCGAAATCGCAGTTAAAGTGGGCCTCGCTTTGTGATTACTTCATGTTCAACTCATATGTGGTAAACCAAGACTGGTTGAACTGGAACACAGCTTGGTGGCGCGGAATGGATCCACTCGGGTCGAAAAAGAAGTGGCGCTATGTTTTGTGGGATATGGATGCTTGTTTTGGACATTACATTAACTACACAGGAATTCCGGATCCAACAGCGAATGCAGACCCTTGTAATGTAGAAAATCTTCCGAACCCAGGAGGTCAAGGCCATACCGATATACTTGAAAAACTGATCAATGAAAACCCGCAGGTTGAGCAGTATTACATTACCCGTTACATCGACTTGATCAATACGCACTTTTCATGTACGTACATGAATCAGCTGTTGGATAGTATGATCAACGAAATTGAACCGGAAATGACGGCTCACGTTGCACGATGGGGAGGAACCGTTGCAGGTTGGCAAAACAATGTGCAAGAGATGCGAGATTTCATCAATGCACGATGTGCAGCAATGGAGCAAGGGTTGATTGATTGTTACAGTTTGACGGGACCGTATGATGTAACGTTTGACGTAGACCCGGTAAACTCCGGAACGTTGAAGGTGAACTCGGTATATCCGCCAAACTATCCTTGGACAACTCAATATTATGGATCGATAAATACCATCACGATCGCCTACCCAGAACCCGGATTTATGTTTGATCACTGGGAGTACACGGTTGGACCGATGAACAATCCAATTACGCAGGATACCAATGGTGTATCACTTACTGCCAACGATACGATTATCGCAGTATTTGTTCCGGCGATTGATGATGATGATGGTGACGGTGTTCCGAACAACCAAGAAGCGATTGATGGTACGGACCCTAACGATCCGTGTGACTACTTAATTGCTTCGGTTTCTATTGCTGTGACGTCCGGTGCAGATTGCGACGGTGACGGATTTAGCGATTCAGACGAAATTACCAACGGAACTAACCCATTCGATCCATGTGATCCGGATGATTCGGACCCACAATGTCAGATTGATACTGATGGAGATGGTGTTTCTGATCTAGGTGAAGCTTCTGGAGGAACAGATCCAAACGACCCTTGTGATTACAACGTTGCAGCGATTACCTTACCAATTACGTCGGGCGCCGACTGTGATGGTGATGGAATTGACGATGCAACAGAGGTAGCAGACGGAACTAATCCATTCGATCCGTGTGATCCAAATCCACTTGGAATTGAGTGTGCAACTGGAATTCACGTTCCATCTGCTTTCTCACCAAATGGGGATATGCACAACGATGAATTGATGGTGATAGTAGGAACGGATGTCGTAAACTACACCATTCGCATTTACGATCGCTGGGGGAACTTGATCATTGAGTCTAGTGACCACAATTTTGCTTGGGATGGAACACATAACAATATTCAGTGCAATTCAGGTGTATACGCTTACATGCTGGAAGTAGAATTTGACAACGGTTCGGCAGAATTGCGCGAAGGTAACATCACTTTATTACGTTAACCATGAAGAAGCTACTCTTAACAGCAATTTGTGGGTGTGCGTTACACGGAGGTGTTGTTGCGCAGGACCTTCATTTTTCTCAAACGATACAAACACCCCTATTGATTAATCCCGCTGCGGCAGGAGTCTTCGATGGTTGGGAACGCGTATCTGTGAACCATAGGAGCCAATGGTTAGGATCGTCTACGCAATTCATGTCAACGGCGATTGCGGCAGATGCCAACTTTGGTAAAACCGACTTTGGAGACAAGGCTTACATCGGCGTGGGTCTGATGTTTTACACAGATGTTGGCGGAGACGGAAGCTTTGGAAACCAGCAGGGTTCTGCAACACTTAGCGGAGTACTGCCAATGGGCTATGGTAGTACGCTTTCTGCAGGAATTCAAGGTGGATACGGACAGCGCAGCGTGAATGCATCCGCCCTTACTTTCAATAGTCAGTGGGACGGAAGCGGATTCGATAACACCCTTCCAAGTGGTGAGGGAAATATTGGAAACTCATTTGCGTACATTGATGCGTCGGGAGGGCTGATGTACCAATATGATGGTGGACAGAACACATTTGCAAGAAATAACGAATTCAAGTTCCAAATTGGTTTTGCTGGGTATCATTTAAATGCACCGGAGCTGAAGTTCAACTCAGGAGTTAGCACCGAGCGTTTAGCGCGTAAATGGGTGGCACACTCTCGAATTATAGCAGAGGTTGCAGGATCACGATGGTCCGTTGACGCGTCCGTAGCGCAATTTATTCAAGGAGGACATTACGAAACCATTTTGGGCGGATTGGCGCGTTGGCGTTTTGAGAACGGAACAAAAATCACTGGACTTTCGCATGATGCGTACTTATCTTTTGGTTCATATTTCCGTTTCCGTGATGCGATTATACCAACCGTGGCGATTGATTGGCGAGGTTTCCAGTTTGGAGTCTCTTATGACGCAACGATATCAAAGCTTCGCACGGTAAACTCTGGATCTTTGGAGTTTTCACTCACTTACCGAAACTTGAACGATGCGCTGTTTAAGGTGAAGAGAAGGAGGTTTTAATTATAGACACTAGACCACTCCTTGCAGTCGCTTTTAGACGAAAGACACTAGACTCGTTCGTTTTAAACTCTTACGTGCAATCGAAGGGTAAAACACATCGAACTTGTTGGATTCATTGCGTTTACCAAAAAGAATAACTACTAAGGTTGTTTATTGCGTTCCTTGCGCCTTTGCGGTTAATATAGATACTAGACCACTCCTTGCAATCTCCTCTAGACGAAAGACACCAGCCCTGTTCGTTTTAAACTCTTACGTGCAATCGTAGGATGAAACACATCGAACTTGTTTGATTCTTTGTGTACTTTTCCGCGCAGTTAATCCCGTGCACTTAGTGACTCCTTGGTAAAAAAGACACTAGACTTGTATATACCTAAGGACATTACTATTTACCGATCAAATTACGAAACCCAGAAATGATTTTTTTTCGGAAAAAGAAGATCAAAAGGATGTATGGAATAGC
Organism: bacterium; assembly: GCA_024742305.1. GTDB lineage: Bacteria > Bacteroidota > Bacteroidia > Flavobacteriales_D > Crocinitomicaceae > UBA4466. Next base: position 515,646 of record JANSYQ010000001.1, read on the forward strand.
CATGAGGTAAAGAATCCCCAAGTTGATATTAGAGCCGAAGGTTGCATCATCCATTCCTCCGTGACCAGAACCTTGCTCAGAAAGCATCTTACATTGCGAGCATCCTTGCCCAAAAGCCGTATCAACAGCTAAAAGAAGTACAAGAACCAAAACAATTTTTAACCAAGGTTTCATGGTACAAAAATACGGAATTTACGTCAGACGTATAAATTATGGATTCACACGTGTATTTGAGCAATTCCACAGGAAAGCGAATAGACACTTTTTGGCTACATTTGTTTCTATGAAACTGGTCTACGCAATTGTACTTTTTTCGCTGATTTTGACGGGAGCAACGTCCTGCGAAACAGAGAAAGAAACTACCGAACAGAAAATTACGGCATCGAATATCGACAGCCTTTTAATCGCGCACCCGGACAGCGTTGAGCTACTACTTTGGCGAGGAGAATATCGTTACAAAGAACACAACTATGAACTTGCCATGCAAGATGCAGCCAAGGCATATCGTTTGGACAAAAAGAATCCGAAAGCAAAAATGTTGTTCGCAGATGTGTTGATCAATAGAGCAGGAAGATCACCGCAAGATGTAGCGAGAGCACAGGACATGTATCAAGACCTACTCAAAAGTGATAAGAAAAACTTGCGATCCCTGTTGGGCGTTGCGAAAACATATACCTACCAACAAGACTTCAATAAGTCAATGGAATACATCAATAAGGTGTTGAAAATTGATGACAAATACAGAGATGCTTACGTACTGAAAGGAACGAACCACCTCGCTGTTGGAAGACTAGAAAAAGCAAAATCATCGTATGAAACGGCGGTTGCATTGGATCCAAACTTCTACGAGGGATATTTCTTCCTAGCCAATATTTACGAGGCAGAAGGTAACGACTTACAAAGTATTCAGTACTTCAAAAATGCGCTTGAACTCAAACCGGAAGCGGCGGATGTAACATCTGAAATCCTTTACAGGTTGGCCGTAGCACAACAACGCTATGCGGACTCAAAGGAAAGCGATGAAGAGTTGGAGGTGGCTAAACAGTACTACCGTAAGCTCGCAAAAGACACCATGGATTTCTACGCAAGTCGAGGGTACTTTCACCTAGGCTTTATTCAACAATTTATACACGAAGACGCCGACAGTGCTATTTTCTATTACAACAAGGCGCTACAGGAGGAACCTCGTTACGTAGAAGCTTGGCATAACTTGGGTACATGTTACGATTACGCAGGACAAAAAACCAAGGCGTTACAGTCATTTGCAAAAGCGTTGAAGTACAACCCTGACTTCACCTTGTCTAGGGAGTTTGCAGACAGTATCGAGCTATTACCTCCTAACGACAGAAGGACACCTAACCAAACGGAGTAAAAAAGTCGGTTTACATGCGTATTCAACCGAAATACATCCTTCTCGCATCCGATGCGATCATACCATTGTTAGGTCTTTTTATTTGGAACTGGAGTTTGTACTTCATTCTTCTTTTCTACCTATTGGATCTTGCTGCTAGAGAGGTGCTCACGCATTTCAAAACACGAGAGATTTATCGCATTCAAGGCTTGAGAAACACGCAAAAATGGCAAAGAAAGGGCTTGCTTAGTGGCGGCTTATTTATCGTAGTTGTGGTAGCAATTCATGCTGCCGTTTGGTGGATGCAGCCCGATATTAATTTCTTGAAGGAACTCGTTGCATTTTGGCAATACGAAGAGCTGGGAATTCAGCAGGGATATATTCTCTTACCCTTAATTGTTTATGCGGCATACGCACAATACCGAATGTCTTTTTTAATGCCCGGAAAAGCGAGAACTGTTTTAATGGACTCACTTTGGAAACAACACATTATTGCTTTGTTACTCATTCTTGCAGGTGCTATCTTAGCTGCCGCCATAGGAAGCTTTGTGAATATTCCGGAAGCGGTAACAGTTTGCTCGATTGTGTTGTTCGCGGGAGCATACACGCTGACATTAGAGAAAATATAAAGGGCCGCTTTTACACGACCCTCTTGGTATTTACGATGCCTTGAACGGATCGCTCGTAGCCCTCATTTTGTCGTTGATACAACCATCGTAAGTGATGTTCTCGAACCTTTTATCATCATTGTTCCATACAACTAAGCCGAGAGAAGATGCAGGGCTGTTCGGCAGGTCTGTCTGCATATCAAACCAAACAGTATTCACCACACGCGAATTGTTGAAGTAGTATTGATACTGTCCCTCAGTTTGATTGGCAACAGTTGTCCAAAGTGTAGACGCATTGTTAGGTCCACTGCCTTGTAGGCTAAACCCAACAGGAACAGATGCACTGGCGGTAACTCCTTTTGTTTGAGCTAAAGATTCATGAGCCGTTTCCGGAGTGTGCAAGTAGTGATAGTAAAACGCGGCACGTTCAAATCGCTCCGGGGAGAAAGGTCCGCCGGGGATTGTTTCGGCAATTGTTTTATCAGGATCGTTCTTAGTTCTCGAAATCAAGTTATTTAGTAAGATCAACTGATCCTTGTAACTAGGCTCATTAGTCATAATTGTATACCCATGATTGTAGTAGAACATGTATTCCCCTCCTTGAACTTCCACAATGAGCGACTCTCCCTGAGCATCTGAAACGGACAAATGAAGAGTAGCAGCTTTCTCTGAAGATGGCACTTTCGTACCTACAAGTTGAGGTGGAGTATCTTCGAAATACTCTTTCACCTGTAGCGCAGAGCTGAAATTGTCCAAGATAAATTGCGCCCAACGTAAAACAGAAAGTTGCTCTCGATTGGCGTGAAAGCCCGGTTCAAATCCGGTGTCGTATAAGACGTTAGCAACCAAACCGGCAGAGTTGATTCCATCAGAACTGGCCCAACCAGCTGCGTCGTCCCCGACCATAGCTACAACACTCGCGTATTCAGAGGTCCAAGTTAGTGGGTTGTACTTTGTGCCATCAGGATTCCATGCTTTGAACTCACTCTCTGTGAGCCCTTCGCGCGACAGATTTGATTGAAAGTAGTACAGACTTGTAGGCAAGGTTTCTGCCCAGTCCATGTTTCTAGAGGTTGATAAAAAGTGCTCACTTCGATTGTTAAATACTCTCGTACACATAGCAAATAGATTTATAGGTTTGAGTTTAAAACTAAGGATTACACCTATTGAAAGAACAGGCACTTATACCTAAATCATCAGGTAATTGTACCTAATTTCAATCGTTTCTGCTCTCATTGCAACCAATTCGCTGTGGCATTCATTGTCTAAATAAAAGATGAAACAATTATTCGTTGCACTGTTATTAGTTATCTCCACTTCAGCTTCCGCTCAAATTAGTGTAGGAGGTAGCGCAGGATACACCCGCGCCTGGCAAAACTACGGCGATGTTGTGTTACCGGATGACGCAGTGACTCACATCCATGCTTTCAACGCCGACGTGCAAGTTTACTATCAGGTTCACCCATTTATTTCCTTAGGAATTGAGCCAGGACTTTCTCGTCTTGGTGCAGCGTGCGTACCCGGTTGGAATGGAGGAATAAACCCAAACCCTATATTTCCTGGCGATTCGCGCTTCTTATTGGATTACATTGAGGCACCGCTTATGATTCAAGGTAATTTCAAGCTATTTCAAGACCGTTTTTTCATTCAGCCCGCCCTTGGCTATGGGTGGTCCGTGATGGTCAAAGGAAGAGAAGAAGTCGTAAACCTAGAAACTGGTGAAGTAGAAATCACACGGGAAATGAGCATTGGAGAAGGGACGAACTTGTCTCGTTGGGATCATGGATTCCACGGAACCCTAAAGCTAGGCTGGCAGATGGGCAAGCATTCGGTATTCTCCCAATCGGGCTACTACTTTGGTTTAAGGGATGCCGAAGCGTGGAACACCTCAAAGAATCGAGCGCTCAGTGTAAATCTTGGGTACAGCTATCAGTTTTAGACAATAAATATCTAGAAATCAGACGCTAGACACGATTGCTTTGCTAATCCAAATAGATGTGTTCCGTTGTGATATTTCCGTGAAAATCCATCACTCGAACTAAATATAAACCTCCGTTCACATTTGTTGGAAGTAAGATGCTCGTTGCTTTGGACCTATTCTCGTAAGTTGAAATGGATCGACCCATGGCATCCAAAACTGCTACGGACTGAATAGATTCTCCACGAACACGAATTTTACTTCCTTGTTCAGTACTAACGTAAACTTCATTCTGATCACAGCCTGAAAACAACTTCGGTAAGTACGTTTCAGAGGCGCCGTCAAAATCTGTTTGACTTAGCCTGTAATATACAGGAGCATCATGGCGCGTGTCATCGTAATAAGTATACTGTAGGGTTTGGTTCGAGTTTCCAGCTCCGGAAATACGCGTTACCTCTATGAACTGTTCGCCATTCACCGATTTGGAGATGGTAAAGTAATCGTTATTAAATTCGGAAGAGGTAGTCCAGTTGATGGCCGCTTGACCATCGTGACAACTAACATCAAAGTCTGCCAATTCAATAGGAAGTACAGTACATGGCGGATCTTCATAAGTGACGCGCAAATCACAGAGGGTTGCACTCATTCGTTTCCAGTTGGTTGATGGCTCGTTATCGAAGATAATACCAACTTGGTACCAGCCATAAGAATTGACCATCGTCATAACATCTGCGGCAGCATTCGCACCCAAATCATACCAGCCATACGTTCCGGTCCCGGTCATTGTAAATGAGCAATACCAACCCGTAGCCTGGTCGTTGTAAACGTTCGTCATAATTGCGCCGTAAGGTCCCCAAAGATTTGTGCTCGTAGTTGTCATCATGTCAAAAGCATGCACCAACTCAGCAACAGAAGATCCAACACCATTTACATAGAGCTCCATTTCTACGGAACTTACACAAGCATTTGTAGGAATAGAAGCAACACTCCACTTCAACCATGCTCTGTGCTCTAGGTTACCACAACAAACCCCGATAAAAACGAACCCTGGATTGTCTACATAATTGTTCTGTGACTGCCATCCTCCTGTGTTTCCTGCAATGGTTATAGTAGGATCGAAAGTTATTGGGAAGGCGCGCTCAGGAGCATTGATCCAATCAGAAGATACCAATGTTGAAATGTACCATGAACCATTTTCTTCTTCCACAACGAAGGCTGCATCATTCGCAATAGAGCCATTGTTTTCCAAACCGTTTGCGTCATGAACGATGGGTGCAGGAATCAAAAGTTGTGGAGTATTTGAAGCATCCAATACGAAGATTCCGTGATTGGTTTTAGGATCGTTTTCCAGTGTTGCTGCCTGCAGTTTCCAGCCTGATGGTAAGGTCAATTTTTCACGGAAACCATAGTAAACACCTTCGCTCGGTTGAGCGCCGGGAGCATAATGCAACAGCAAGTCATTTTTCACTTCACCGTTGTTTATCTTGTACACATCCTCAACACCCGAGTTTACATCCGTGTATGTGATTTGAGTCGTGCTGTAATCTGCATCCATCCAAGTATCAAACGTTTCCAAAATAGTTACGCCACTCTCGAATCGTACCAGCTCTTTTTTAAGGGAAAGTTCAATCAGTTGTCCATTAATTGTGTACTGAATGATTGAATTTGCGCTTGGCTGCTTTGGAAACTTTGAGGCAATAACGTTTGTTGTATTGGAAATTGATGTTGCAGATGCAGAAAGCGTTGGGTCAATTTCTTCCCAAGAAGTACCATTGAAATAATGTGCTGGACCTCCGTGAATCAATGCTTGCTTTTGTCCATCCGGCAACAAATACGTTTTCGAATACATATCGCGCTGGTCCGTTAGCTCAGTGCCGCCAAGGCTTTGTGCGAACGTTGCTGATGCGGGTAACACCAACAAGGCTATGAATAGTAGTAGTTTGTTCATTAGTTAGTCATTGTAGTTTGATGGCAAAAGTAGATGGAACTAAACCTTTTAGCAATTTAAAAAGGTTAAATAATTAACAAACAGCTAAAAACCTCACAAACATTAATAATACTGATAATCAGAAAGTTTCAAAACACCAAAAAAGTGGGTATTTTGGACAGAAATAGATATAACCTTCACAAAATCAACGGCGTGTTCTTCGAATCCAAGAGGGAAGAATGATGGACCCGAGCACCAAGTAGGGAAAGTAGGAGATCAAGCGCCATATCAGCGCCAAAATTCCAAGAAGTAACGTGGAAGTCGTAAAGGTGGAAAGCAACTCTCCAAAGGCAAATTCAGCAACACCGCTTCCACCCGGAGTAGGACTTACGAGCATGAAC